>JAXLXZ010000004.1:0-285034 GCA_046327735.1 Gemmatimonadales bacterium
GATTCCTCGGACGCTCTGCGTCCTCGGAATGACAGAATCGGTTGCCGTCCCGACGAACGTCTGTCATCCCTGAAGAAGAAAGTCTGCCCTGGAGACGAAAGTCTGTCATCCCGAGCGCAGCGAGGGATCCCTGCTTTTCCCGAAGACGAACTCAGCTCCTCACAATCCCCAGCTTCTGCATCCGCGACCGGAGCGTGCTCGGGTTGATGCCGAGGAGGTCGGCGGCGCCACCGGGGCCGTGGATCTTCCACTTGGTGACGTCGAGCGCGCGGCGGATATGGAGCCGCTCGTTGTCTTCCAGCGGAATAATTTCGTCTGGTGCCGCGCTGGCCGGTGCCGTGCTGCCGTAGACCACCTGGAGACCCGTCGGCCGCCCGGGGCTGCTGCGGAGCGCGTCGCCGATGTCGACGATCGGTTCCTCCGCAAGGACGCAGGCGCGTTCCACCACGTTCTGCAGCTCGCGAATGTTGCCCGGCCAGTGATAGTCGCAGAGCCGCGCCATGCTCTCGGGCGTGAAGCCCTTGAGCGGCTTGGCCAGCTTGCGCTGGAACTGCGCCAGGAAGTGCTGCACCAGCAGCGGGATATCCTTGGGACGGTCGCGGAGCGGGGGGATGCGGATGGGGAAGACGTTGAGCCGGTAGAAGAGGTCGGCCCGGAAGCGCCCGTCCGCCACTTCCTGTTCCAGTTCCTTGTGGGTCGCGGCGATGAGCCGCACATCGACCCGCTGCGGCTTGGTGCTGCCCAGCCGCTCGAATTCCTTCTCCTGCAGCACCCGGAGGAGCTTCACCTGGGTGTCGAGCGGGAGCTCGCCCACCTCATCCATGAACAGGGTGCCCTGGTCGGCCAGCTCGAACCGGCCGATGCGCCGCTGGATCGCGCCGGTGAAGGCGCCCTTCTCGTGCCCGAAGAGTTCGCTCTCCACCAGCCCCGAGGGGATCGCGCCGCAGTTGACCTTGATGAGGGGGCGGTCCTTGCGCCCGCTTCCCTCGTGCAGCGCCCGCGCGATCAGCTCCTTGCCGGTGCCGGTTTCGCCCAGCAGCAGCACGGTGGAATCGACCGGGGCCACCTGCTGCACCTTGCGGAGCACTCCCTTGAGCTGCGGACTGGTGCCGACGATCCCCTCGTAGCCGCGATCCTCGCTGAACTGCTGCTGGAGATAGGCGTTCTCGATCTCCAGCCGGTCGCGGTAGCGCGCTACCTGGCGGTAGAGCTGGGCGCTCCGGATGGCCATCGCCGCCTGGTCGGCGAAGATGCCGAGCAGGGTGAACTCGTCGTCGTCGAGGGGACGGGCGCTGATGAGACCGATCGAGCCGAGCAGCTCGCCGTGATAGATCAGGGGATAGGCTGCCGCCGCCTGGGCGCCGGCCTTCCGGAGCACCGCCACCACGTCGGGCGGCAGCTGGGTGCTGGGATGATCGAGGAAACCATTCAGCCGGATGGCCTCGCGGGTGGAGATCACCCTGGCCGGCGGCGAAGGAAAGTCGACCGGCATGATGTGGTGCTCGCGCTCGAACTTCACCATGCCGGCGTTGGCGGCGAGGTGCAGTGCCCGGGCGCCGTACGACTGCGCCAGTCCCACCGGTCCTTCCTTGAGACAGAAATCGCACTCGCCGTCGTCCTGGAGCAGCCAGATCCGGCTCGTGACCATCCCCGACTGCTCCACGAGCGCGTTGACGACCGAGGCC
The DNA here is from genome assembly GCA_046327735.1 of Gemmatimonadales bacterium. GTDB lineage: Bacteria > Gemmatimonadota > Gemmatimonadetes > Gemmatimonadales > GWC2-71-9 > JADJOM01. The sequence goes on from JAXLXZ010000004.1 coordinate 1,686, forward strand.
AGCACCGCGGAGAGGTCCTGCGTGGAGGCCATGTTCCGCGTGATGGCGCGGAGCATGTCCTGATGCCGGTTGAGCGACGTCACCGGGATCTCCGAAGGAGAGGGGCCGCGAGATTTCGCAAGATCGCTGAATCTCGTGGCCGGTCCGAAAGTCGGCAAGAGCACTCGGAGATCCCTCGCAGGCCACCTGCCGGGCGGCAAGTGTCTGTTCCACAACGGGTTCGTCGCTCGGCCGGGATCGGCGCCTGACCCTGGGGAGAGAGACGCCGCGGGCGGCGCGGCGATTGCCTTGCTCCCTGGCATGATGACCACGAGTCGGGCCAGGCGGCCCATCGATGCCCGGGGCGAAAAGATCCTGCGCGCCGCGGCGGACGAATTTGGCCGGCACGGGTTCCGGGAGGGTTCGCTCGCCCGGATTGCCCGGAGTGCCGGCGTGAGCGACGCCGTGCTGGGACAGTACTTCGGGTCTCGGCGGGAGCTCTTCCAGGAGGTGGCGCGGACACTGATCGTCGGGCAGCTGCGAGCCGGGGAGAACTGGCGGGTGCCGACCGAGGGAGAATGGGCCGACCGGCTGGTCACCTGGCAGCGGCGCTTCTCCGAGGTGATGCACCGCCGGGAGGGGCGGGCCCTCGCCCGCTGGAATCGCGAGGAGTTCCACGCCTTCCCCGAGCTCGCGGCGTTCTATCGCAGCGAGCTCATCGACCGCGCGGTCACCGAGGTGGAGCGGCTGGTGGGGCGCGGCATGGGCCGGGAACTGGTGGAGAGCCTGCTGGTCTAGGCGCCCTGCTGCTTGATGCGCGCGGCATCCCGCCAGAGCTCGTCGTTGAGGCGGATGATGTCGACCACCGTCCAGAGCGCCATCCCCGCCGCGACCAGGTCGCCGATCGGGAGCGGCCCGTCGGCGGCGGCGAGGGCCGCGGCCGTCGCGCCCCGCACCGCGAAGCGCTTCGCCACCGCCTTCCAGAAGAAGCGCCACCCGACCGCGGCCGTGGCGGTCACGGCGAGGGTGATGCCGAGGGTGCGCGCCAGGTCGGCGAGCTGCTGGTTGTTCCGGAACGCCGGCTGGAGGTCGATGGGGCGGAAGCGCCCGGAGCCCTTCTGGGCGTTCATCTGCCGGATGATGTAGCGGAGCAGGATGATGAGCGTAGCCAGCTCGATCGCGCCGTTGGCATCGACGCAGAGCTTGTAGAGCAGGAGCCCCGGCGCGGCACGCCGCACCCGCATCGTGACCCCCAGCATCCCGCCGAGGCTGGCCACGTTGAAGTCGCGCGGGGTGTACATCGTCCCGGCGACGTAGGGGAGCTTGTAGAAGGGGTAGACCGCGCTCAGGATCCCCACCTTCTCGATCCCCGCCGTCATGCCGCTCGGCGAATCGGGCTTGATCTCGTAGAAGGCCTTTTCCGCCGGCGTGTGCACCATCAGGTCCGGGATCCGCATCAGCCCTTCGGCGCCGAGCCGGGCGTAGAAGTCGGTCTGGAGCGCCTGGGTGAACTGCGGGTTGTTGGCGGCGAGGAACAGGAGGTAGGCGGCCGGGTTGTTGGAGTCCTGGAACACCTGCATGCCGGTCCGCGCGTACCTGGTGCAGAAGTCGGCGTAGATCATTTCCTCGGCGACACCGCCGAAGACCGAGGCCTCGCTCGAGGAAATGCCGGGAACCTCGCTGGGGGCGAGACAGCCTTCCATCGGACCAGCTCCGCGCTTGGGTTGAGGGGGACGTTACGTAATGTACGCACCGCTCCTGTGAGCATTCTCACGTCGTTCATGAGCGCGGGGGCTTGCGCGAATCGTTAGCGTGTTGTAGGATTGCCCCCGTCGTACGGGAGTCGCGTCCCACAGGTGGTCGGTCGGTGTCTGGCACAGACGCCATGGCCGAGGCAGACGGGCCCAAGTGCTCGCTGCGCACCCACAGGAGACGCGACTTTTTTGTTGCTTGGCCCTTGTAGCTGGTTGACCCGAACGGAGTTATGACGATTTCCATGTCCGCGAACGCCCTGTTGCCTACCCGATTCATGTCCCGCGACCAGCTGGCCGCGTGGGCGGCCACGACCGTGGTCGCGGGTGGGATTCATGGCGGTAGCTCCGCCGATCGACTCACCAGGAGTGAATCGTCGGCGCGGTACGCGGGAGACAACACAGCGCAGGGGAGGGAAGCGGATCCGGGGGTCTAGCCCCGCACGGACCGATTCTCCGAGGGGATCTCTCGATCGCCCCACCTGCGCAAACCGCCGGTGGGGCGATCGGCGTTTCGGGGCAATGCCCCGGCTCTTTGACAACCGAAGGATGCATGCAGCAGGGCGATGCCGGTCGCGTGGCCGGCGGGCGGATGGCGTTCTCACACGAGACACGCGACTCCCGGGTGGGGGCGTCATTCGTTCGTCAGGTCACGCCGCCGGCACGCCCAGTGGTATTGGAGCCGTAGCGCAACTGGCCAGCGCGCCCGACTGTCGCTCGGGAGAGTGTGGGTTCGAGTCCCATCGGCTTCGTGGAACAGGATTGGGGGATTTCAATGGATTTGGGGATTGGTCCCTTCGAGTCTCAACCGAAAGCGCGCGATGGCCCTTCCCGGATGAGGTGTAATCCGCCGTTGTCCAGTCACATCCCCTAATCCTGATCGGCTCCTGTAGCTCACCGGTAGAGCGGCTGGTTGAAACCCAGCGCGCAGCGGATTCGACTTCCGCCGGAGCCATCGCAACGCCGCCGTGGCGGAATGCATACGCGCGACGCTCAGAACGTCGTGGGTTCCCACCCATGAGGGTTCGAATCCCTCCGGCGGTATGAGGTACTCAGTGGCGGTTCGCTCCTGTAGCTCAGATGGCAGAGCACCCGCCTCGTAAGCGGGAGGTCGTCGGGTCGGGGCCGACCGGGAGCACTCGAAGGGAGTGGTGGCCGAGCGGTAAGGCACCCGGGTGCTAACCGGGCAACGGCGTCGGGTGACGCCCGCAGAGGTTCGACTCCTCTCCACTCCGTGGATCCAGGTGCGTAGCTCAAGTGGCAGAGCGCGGGAATGTGGCCCCGAGGCGGCAGTTGCCCATTGGCCGCAGCGATAGCTGCGCCCAATGGTCCCGCTGGCCAGACGTTCCGTCTGGCTGCGCGTCGAGTCCACCCCACCTGATCCGGAGCGGATCCGGCTGGATGAGGAAACGGTCCCGAAAACCGTCGGACCCCACGGTCTTGTGAGTTCGAGTCTCACCCGCTCCGTGTGTCTCAGTCTCAAGGAGGTCGTTATGCAGAAGTGTCGTGACGCGGACCGGTACGATGGGTTGCATCCACCCCGCTGTGACGGCGGGCGCGGATGTGAAGCGTGCCGGATCAAGTACCAGGGCAGGTTACGGGCGCTCGCGCGACTGCGGGCCCGCCGGACCGCCTGAACCAGCAACCGCTCCAGTGGCCGAGTGGCCCGAGGCACCAGTCTTCCAAACTGGCGACAGGGGTTCGATTCCCCTCTGGAGCTTCGTGACCTTCGTGCTCTTCGTGCGCTTCGTGAATTGGCAGTTGCAGTTGGTGGACAGAGTGCAGGCGCAACGGCCGCGCACCGCCCTCGGACGGCGGGGGTTCTCGGTTCGAGTCCGAGGCACTCTATCACAGCCCCGTGGTCCAACGAACACGACGCCCGGCTACGAACCGGGAGATTGCGAGTTTGCACGTCGGCCGCCGCTTGCAGCGACGCCCGACGCTCCCGCTTGCGGAACCTGCGGTTCCGCTGCGCGTGAGTCTCGCCGGGGCTTCTCTCGGGGAAGGGCATGCATCCATCGGTTGCCGGCATACAACGGAGGTGAACACACGCGGAGCGCATCATGCAGTGCCTGGTCTACAACACGACGGGCGAGCCGCTCGAGCTGGTGCCGTCGCTGTGGGGGCTGGTCCTGCACCTCCGCGGCAAGGCGGTGATCCTCGAGACGGTGCCCGGGCAGGTGGCGCGAAGCCAGCGGCTGACGTTCCCGCTCCCCGCGAGCGTGGTGCTGCGGCAGCACCGCCGGGTGGGCTCGCGGGTCGCCCCGCTCACCAACGAGCACCTGTTCCTGCGCGACGGGCACCGCTGCGCCTACTGCGGCCGCCACCGCCGGGAACTGCTCCCGCGCGAGCGGCTGACGCGGGACCACCTGGTGCCGCGTTCACGGGGCGGAGCCGATGGCTGGCTCAACGTGGTGACGGCATGCAGCTCGTGCAATCACCGCAAGAACGACCGGCTGGTGGAGGAGGCGGGGCAGGTGCCGCGGGTCACCCCGCGGGTGCCGACCCGGAGCGAGCTGGTGGCGCGCCGCCTCGCGGGCCGGGGATGACGATGTCTGTCATCCCGAGCGAAGCGAGGGATCCCTGATCCTCCTGAAGTAAGACCAGGGATTCCTCGTCGCTTCGCTCCTCGGAATGACAGAAGGACGATGCAGTGCAGCAGAAACGGAGACCGTAGCTCAGTGGGTAGAGCAGCGGAAACCCTCGCCGAGTCCTTGCCCGATCCGGGCCGCGGGCGACGGGTTATCGATAAGCCGCGGGTCGCTGGTTCGAATCCAGCCGGTCTCCCTCCAGTGCGTCTGCAGGAGAAGCAGGGATTCCTCGTCGCGTCGCTCCTCGGAATGACAGAATGGGGAGCGACGGCAACCAGTTCTGTCATCCCGAGCGCAGCGAGGGATCCCTGATCTTCCGGAGACGAGTGACGACGAAGGAAAGGCGTGCGGGTCGCAGGCAGTGGGTTATCGCTTACAGCCGAATCCCCACTGCCGCACTGTTCATCCGCGCGCCTCATACGCGCAGTCCCGACAGGAAGGAGGTCCCCGATGGATTACACCCGGCACTTCGCCACCCGGCTGATGCGGCTCTTCACGCCGCAGCACGAGCCGATCCCGAACACCAGCCAGGTCCCCAACTCGGCGGGAGGGTACGCCTTCCCGGTCGACCGGTGGAGCCGGTTGGATCGCTTCCTCGTGCTCGGAAGCGAGGGGGGGACCTATTACATCGGGGAGCGGACCCTCACCCAGGAGAACGCCAAGGCCGTGGTCGAGTGCCTGGCGGAGGACGGCCTGCGCACGGTGGAGCGTATCCTCGAGGTGAGCGTGGCGGGACGCGCCCCGAAGAACGACCCGGCGCTCTTCGCGCTCGCCATCGCCGCGGGTGTGGGGGATGCTCCCACCCAGGCGAAGGCCTGGGAGGTGCTGCCCTCGGTGGCCCGCACCGGGACGCACCTGCTCCACTTCCTCCAGTACCTGAAGGCGTTCCGCGGCTGGGGCCGGAGCGTGCGCCGGGCGGTTGCGGCGTGGTACACCGCCAAGCCGGCGGAGGAGCTGCTCTACCAGGTGCTCAAGTACCCGAGCCGCGACGGCTGGGCCCAGCGCGATGCGCTGCGGCTGGCGCACCCGAAGGCGCCGACGGTGGCGCACGACCTGGTCTTCCGCTACGCCACCAAGGGGTGGGAGGGCGTGGTGACACTCGCGGGCGTGGGCGACATGGCCGTGGTCCAGACCATGGAAGCGGTCGAGTCGCTCCAGTTCCAGGCGCCGGGGCTGGCCGCGCAGACCATCGCGCGCCACGGGCTCACCCGCGAGATGGTGCCGACCCCGCTGCTGCAGCACGCGGTGGTGTGGGAGGCGCTGCTCGAGCGGATGCCGCTCACCGCGCTGGTGCGGAACCTGGGGACGATGACCAAGGTGGGACTGCTGGCGCCCTACAGCCGGGCCGCGAAGCGGGTGGTCGAGCGGCTGGGTGACACGGCGGCGATCCGGAAGGCGCGGGTGCACCCGGTGGCGATCCTCGCCGCGCTCAAGACCTACGCCCAGGGTCACGGGATGAAGGGGAAGAACAGCTGGCAGCCGGTGGCGCAGGTGGTGGATGCGCTCGACCGGGCGTTCTACCTGGCGTTCCGGAACGCGCCCAGCACCGGTCGCCGGGTCATGCTGGCGCTGGATGTGTCAGGGTCGATGACCAGCCGCGTGCTGGGGATGGAGTACCTGTCCTGCCGGGAGGCCTCGGCCGCGATGGCCCTGGTCACGGCGGCCACCGAGCCGCACCACCGCTTCACGGCGTTCACGGCGGGGAATCATCCCTCCCGCTGGGGACCGCAGCTGGGCGCGGGGCTGTCGACGCTCGCCATCTCGCCGCGACAGCGGCTGGATGACGTGGTCCGGCGCATCACCGGGCTCACGTTCGGTGGAACCGACTGCGCGCTGCCGATGCTGGAGGCGCTCAAGCACCGCTGGGCCATCGACCTGTTCGTGATCTACACGGACAACGAGACCTGGGCCGGCGCGGTGCATCCCGCCCAGGCGCTCCGCCTCTACCGGGAGCGGATGGGCATCCCCGCGAAGCTGGTGGTCGTGGGGATGGCGTCGAACGGGTTCAGTATCGCGGACCCCGCCGATGCCGGGATGCTCGACGTGGTCGGGTTCGACTCGGCTGTTCCGGAGCTGCTGGCGGAGTTCGGCCGGTAGCAGGGCGGGTCCCGGGTAACCGCAACAGCGAATCACGAAGGGCACGAAGCCACGAAGGACACGAAGGACAGCATTGATACTGTGCTGTTCTTCGTGCTCTTCGTGGCTTCGTGCTCTTCGTGATTTGCTGTTTGCCTGAACGCGGGATCATCTGGTCCCGACGGGCTCGCTCGACCCCGGGTGGGGTCCCGCCGTCCGCCTCTTCCCTCAGCGCCTCCCGCTCTTCGCCAGGTGTCCGTTGCCGTTCGGCTTCGGCGCCGGCACGTGCGGGAGCGCGAAGGGGCGGTCGAGCTGGGTCTTGAGCACGATGGTGCTGTGGGTCGCCTCGATCCCGGGGATCTCCCGCAGCTGCCCGATCAGCGCGAGCAGCGCGGTGGTGTCGGGCACCCGCACCTTGAGCAGGAAGCAGAGGTCGCCCGCCACCGAGTGGATCTCCTCGACCTCGGGGATCTTCGCGATCTCCTCGACCGACACCTTGGTCTTCCCGCCCCGGATCCCGACAAAGGCGCAGACATCGAGTCCGACCGCCTGGGCGTCGAGGTCCACCGTCCAGCGGCGGATGACGCCGTCGCGCTCCAGTTTGCGCAGTCTCTCGTGCACCGAGGAGGGGGCGAGGTTCACCATCCGTCCCAGGTCCTCCAGCCGGCGGGAGGCGTTCTGCTGGATGGCGTCGATGAGGATCAGGTCGATGGGGTCGAGCGACATGGGGCACCGTGGGTTTCAGGACCGAAAGAATTTCGGCTGAGTTGCGCAGAAAAGCAATAGAATTTTACTGTAGCTCTTTCCCGCGCCAGCCCGTAGGGGCAAGCCGAAAGGAAACCGATATGACTGAAGCCCGCGAATCCCGGCTCACCGCCTGGCTCCTCATCGGGGTGCCCGGACTGATCTGGGGCGCCTCCTTCCTTTTTATGGCGGAAGGGCTGGAAGCCACCGGGCCCACCGGCGTGACGTTCATCCGGATCTTCATCGGCTGCGCGACCCTCTCCTTCTTTCCCGGCGCCTGGAAGAAGGTGCCCCGCGAAGACTGGCTCGCCGTCGCCCTGCTGGGCTTTTTCTGGATGGCGTTCCCCTTCACCATGTTTCCCTTCGCCGAGCAGCGGGTCTCGTCGGCGGTGACGGGCATGCTCAATGCCGCCACACCGCTCTTCACCGCGCTGATCGCCGCCGGCCTCGCCCGCCAGTGGCCCAGCCGAGCCATTCTCGGCGGCATCGCGCTCGGCATGGTGGGCGCGGCCCTCATGGCGCTGCCCTCGATCGGCGAAGGCGGGAGCAGCGCCGCCGGCATCGGGATGATTCTGGCCGCGCTGGTCTCGTACGGGATTTCGCTCAACATCGCCCGGCCGCTCCAGCGCAAGCACGGCGCCCTCCCGGTGATCTGGCGGGCGCTGATGGTCGCCGTCGTCCTCACCGCGCCGCTCGGCGTGCCGGAGGTGCTGCACGCGCATTGGAGTCCCGCGCCGCTCCTCTCCCTGCTGGCGCTGGGCTCCCTCGGCAGCGGGATCGCGCTGGTGATCACCACCTACGCCGCCGGCAGGATCGGGGTGGCGCGGGCCTCCTCCACCGCGTTCCTCTTTCCCCCGGTCGCGCTGCTGCTCGGCCTGCTGGTGCGCCACGAGCATGTCGCCCCGCTCGCGGTGGCCGGTGGCGCGGTGTGTCTCGCGGGGGCGTGGGTGATGAACCGGGCCCAGGCCGGTGCCCGGCCGGCGGCCGCTCCCGCCGTCGCAGTGCCGTCTCCCACCCCGTCGAGTCCCGGCGCCCGATGATCCACCGATTCTTCCCGGGCCGGGCCAGCCTCGCGGCGCTCGCGCTGGGCGTCCTGCTCGCGCCGGCGCTCGGGGCCCAGCAGCCCGACCGCAACACCGTCCTGCCGCTGCCGCGGCTCACCGGTCCCGTCGTGGTCGATGGCCGGAGCGATGACGCGGCGTGGCAGACCGTGCCGACGCTTCCGCTGACGGTGTATCTCCCGGCGTACGGCTCTCCTGCCACCGAGCGGACCGATGCGCGGGTGGCGTACGACGAGAACGCGATGTACGTGATGGTCGACGCGTGGGAGACCCATCCGGGCAACGTGCGGGCCAGTTCGATGGTGCGGGACGACGACGCGCCCGGTGACTTCCTCAACTTCCTGCTCGACACCTTCGGCGACCGGCAGACCGCGCTCAACTTCAGCACCACGCCCGGGGGCCAGCGGAACGACTGGTCGATCAGCAACGACGCCCGCAGCACCGCCAACTTCAGCCCCGCGTGGAACGGGGTGTGGGACCTGGTGGTCCGCCGCGACCGGGACGGGTGGCACGCCGAGTACCGGATCCCGTTCTCGACCCTGCGCTTCAATGCCAAGGGCGATGTCATCGAGTTCGGGCTCAGCCTCAATCGCCTGACCGCGCACAGCAATGAGCGGGTGACCTTTCCCGCCATCGAGCCCAACGAAGCCACCGCACTCTGGAAGCCGTCGCGCTGGCAGCGGGTGAGCGTCTCGAACATCAACCCCGGTCACTACGTCCGGCTCACGCCCTACGCGCTGGCCGGCTCCGAAGGCCGGCACGCCCCCGACCCGGTCTCCCCCTGGTCGCGGGATGACAAGTTCGAGGCCGGCGGCGACCTGAAGATCGGCGTCAGCAAGAGCCTCACCCTCGACCTCACCGCCAATACCGACTTCGCCGAGGCGGAGGTCGACGACCAGCGGGTCAACTTCACCCGCTTCCCGCTCTTCTATCCCGAGCGGCGCGCCTTCTTCGTCGAGCGGGCCGGCACCTTCGAGGTGCACACCAGCGAGAACGACCTGCTCTTCAACAGCCGGCGGGTTGGTCTCACCGCGACGGGTGAACCGGTGCGCCTCCTCGGTGGCGCGCGACTGGTCGGGCGGATCGGTGGGTGGGATGTCGGGCTCTTCGATGCCCAGACCGGCCGCACTCCCGCCGGCTTCCGCGAGAACCTCGGCGTGCTGCGGGTGCGCCGCGGGGTGCTCAACCGGAACTCGTGGGCCGGGGTCATGGCGACGACCTGGGCCACTCCCGACTCGAGCCAGGTGGCGCTCGCCGGGGACGGCGAGCTCAACCTCGGGGGCGACGACTATCTCGCCTTTGCGGCGGTGGCGCTGGCCGGTGACGTGGGGAATGGGGCGAGCGATGGGGTCTTTCCCCGCGGCGCCTTGCGGCTGCTGGCGGAGCGGCGGCGGAATCGCGGCCTCTGGTACCGGGCGTCCATGGCGACCACCGGCTCCCGCTACACTCCCGCGCTGGGCTATGTGGAGCGGAGCGACGCCATCCGGCCCGCGGGCGAGGTTGGGTACGGCGCCGTCGTCTCGCCGGCCGGGCACGAGTTCCGCGCCGCGCTCAAGTCCGACTATGCCTGGCACAATGCCGCCGGCACCTTCGACCAGTCGACCAACACCCTCGCCTTCGAGTTCAAGCAGCCCAACGGGAACACCTGGACCCTGAACGGTGTGCGGCAGAAGGACGACCTCGCCGTCGCCTTTGCGCCGACGCCCGCCACCACCGTGCCGGTGGGCGACTACACCGCGCTCTATGGCGAGCTCAAGCTCACCGCCTCCACCGGCCCGAAGGCGGTGGTCTCCGGGTCGGCTCGCGCGGGGGAGTACTTTGACGGGATGCTCTACTCGCTGCTCCTTTCCCCCGAGTGGCGCGCCTCGGCGCACCTGCGGCTCTCGGCCGATTTCCAGGTGGACCGGGTCGAGTTCAGCCGCCGCGACGAGGGGGAGTGGTCGAAGCTGGCGCGGCTCCGGGTGCTGGCGTCGGCCTCGCCCCGGCTCTCGCTGAGCGCCACGCTGCAGGTCAACTCGCTGGCCGACCTCGCGACCGGCAACTTCCGGCTGCGGTACAACGTGCGGGAAGGGCAGGACCTCTGGATCGTCTACGGGCACGACCTGAACCTCGATCGGCACCGGCTGGTGCCCACGATGCCGGAGACCGCGCGCTCGACCCTGCTGGTCAAGTACACTCACAGCTTCGGGACCTGACGCCCATGCGACTCGCAGACCTGACGATCCCGGATTCCGGCGCCTGCCGGGCGGCGCTGGAGGTGGCTACCACCTACTGCACCCCGGCGCTCCGCAACCATTCCATCAGGGCATACCTCTGGGCAGCGGGCCACGCGAAGCGCGAGCGCATCGACTTCGATCCGGAGCTGCTCTACGTCTCGGCGCTGCTGCACGACATCGGGCTGGTCGAGGCGTTCGACAACTACAAGATCCCGTTCGAGGATGCGGGCGGGCATCTCGCGTGGGTCTTCGGCGCGGCGGCGGGGTGGCCCGTTGCCCGCCGCCAGCGGGCCAGCGAGGTCATCATCCGGCACATGTGGGACACGGTCGACGTCGGGGAGGACCCGGAGGGGCACCTGCTGGAGCTCTCGACCGCGATGGATGTCTCGGGGCGGAGCACCGACCTGATCGATCCCGACTTCAGGCGGGATGTGCTGGCGGCGTATCCGCGGCTCGGGTTCGCGGAGGAGATGATCGGGTACTTCGAGGCGCAGGGCAGGCGGAAGCCGGGGTGCCTGGCGGCGCGGTTCGTGGAGAGCGGGTTTGCGGGGCGGGTGAGGGGGAATCCGCTCGAGCGCTAGAAGGCGGCAAGGCGGCAAAGCGGCAAAGCGGCAGGAGTCGAGGAGGGTGTACGCCTCATCCCGAGCGCTCCCACCCTGTCATCCCGAGCGCTCCCACCCTGTCATCCCGAGCGCAGCGAGGGATCTACTTGAGGCAAGTAGATCCCTCGGTCGCTTTGCTCCTCGGGATGACTAACCCTCGTCGCCTGCCGCCCTGCCGCCCTGCCGTCCTGCCGCCCTGCCGTCCTGCCGCCCTTTGCCGCCTTGCCGCCCTACACTCCCAACAGCGAATCCAGCACATCGCCCGCGGTGTACGACCTCCGACCCTTGAGGAACCCCGCGATGGTCTTGAGGTCATCGCCACTGGTGAGGAGCGGCGTCTCCACCTTTCCCTCCTCCCGCACCTGCGGCAGCCCGATGTTCGCCATGAGGCCATTGCAGAGGCACTGGCGCCCGACGGTGTCCTCCAGCGCTCCCCCCTTCGCCACGTACTGGTCCTCCGGCTCGCTCGCGCAGCGGTAGCCGATCCCGCCATCCGGCTCCCGGTAGGCGGTGCGGAGGTAGCCGAGGTCGCAGATCCGCGTGCGCGGGGCAATGAGCGCCGGGTCATCGGCCCAGTGCACCACCTTGAAGGGGTAGCCGGTGGGCGACGCCTGGGCATCGGTCTTCACGTCGACCGCGCACTTCGCCGCGTGATCCAGCACCGACTGACGGAGCACCGGGTCGAGCCCCGACTCCTCCGCAAAGGCGAAGAGGGTGCCGACCTGGATACCCCGGGCACCCGCGGCCTGGGCATCGCGCAGTCCCTGGGCCGAGCCCACGCCCCCCGCGATCCAGAACGGAAGGCCGAGCTCCTTGAGCTTGGCCAGGTCGACCTCGTCGCGCGGGCCGTAGATCGGCTCACCCCGCTCGTTGAAGACCGGGTCGCCCCGGGGCGGGGCATTGTGCCCGCCGGCGGTGGGGCCTTCCACGATGAACCCGTCGATCTTGCTCTTCCGCGCCAGCATCGTCGCCAGCGAGTTGCTCGCCACGATCGGGAGGAAGGCGGGCCGGCGGAGCGTCGGCGGCGTCGCGCCCTTCCACAGCTCCATCGGGTCGAAGCGGATGACTTCCGGGGTCTCGGTCGCCGGCCCCTCGATCTCGAACTTGAGCGTCGCGGGGCGGTGCTCCACCAGCTGGTCGAGGGCGGCGGGAATCTCCCGCGGGATCCCCGCTCCCATCAGCACCACATCCACACCGGCGAGCAGCGCACCATAGAGGAGCGCCAGGTTGGGGAGCTGGATCTTGGTGAGGAGGTTGATCCCGACCGGGCCGCTGTGGCCCTGCTTGGCCAGGTGCACCTCGACGAAACTCGAGAGCACGGTGAAGGCCGAGCGCCACTCCGCCACCTTCTGCCTGTACATAGGAAGGAGCGCGTAGGCCTTCTCCTGCCGCTCCCCCGCGGCGAGGAAGAACCGGCGGAGCGCGTCCTGGGCAACACTGGGAATCGGGAAGGCCTCCATCGCCTTCCGGACGTGTCCCCCGATGTCGCCATCCTGGAGCCGGCGCACCAGGACCGAATCGATGGCGGTGCCCGACACTACACCGAGCTGCCCGCGGCTCGAGACCGCGCGCGCCAGCTTCCAGTCGGAGACCGCAATGCCCATCCCCCCCTGAATGATCGGGGGGAGCGTATCAGCCAGCATGAGTTATCCCGGGTCGAGCGTGAAAGACCCGCGCTTCAGAAGCGCGGGTCTGAAGAACTGCCCATAAATGTGGCTGGTGGGGTATGAAGAGAGGGTGAAGACGAATCGCCGATCCGGAATTGGCCCACCATCGCCTGGAGCTCCGCCGCCGCGCGGGCGAGGTCGGCGCTGGCCGCCTGGTTGTCGGTGCTTCCCGAAGCGGCTTCGTCGGCGGCGGCCGCAACATGGTGAACGCTCGCCGCGATCTCGCGGGCGCTGATCGCCGCCTCGCTCACGTTGCGGCTCATCTCGTTGGTGGTGGCAGTCTGTTCCTCCACGGCGCCGGCGATGGTGGTCTGCAGCCCGTTGATCCGGCCGACCACCTCGCTGATCTCCCGGATGGCGTGCACCGCGTCGCCGGTGTCCTTCTGGATGGCCTCGATCTGCCGGGCAATGCTCTCGGTGGCGCGCGCGGTCTCGCGGGCCAGGTCCTTCACCTCGCCCGCCACGACCGCGAACCCCTTGCCCATCTCGCCGGCCCGGGCCGCCTCGATGGTGGCGTTGAGCGCGAGCAGGTTGGTCTGCTCCGCGATCGACCCGATCACCTTGATGACCTTGCCGATCTCCTCCCCCGAGGCGCCCAGCCGGGTGACGATCCCGTCGGTGCGCTGGGCGCTGGTGACCGCCTGGGCGGCGACGTTGGCGGCGTCGCTGGCGCTTCGGGCGATCTCCCGGATGGAGGAGGACATCTCCTCGGTGCCGGAGGCGAGGGTCGCCACGCTGGCGGAGACTTCTTCCGCCGCGGCGGCCACGACGCCCGCCTGGGTCGAGCTCTGGGTGGCGGAGGCGCCCAGCCGGTCGCTCACCGAGCGCACCCGGCCCGATGCGGCGGCCACGGTCTCCGCGGTGCGCGCGATGTTGGCCACACTCTGGCGCAGGTTCTGGAAGAAGCTGCTCAGCCCTTCGCCGAGCCGTCCCACCGCGTCGGTGCCGCGTACCCGGATCTCGCGGGTGAGGTCGCCGCTGCCGGCGGCATCGACCACCGACAGGATCTGGTCGACCTTGCCCTGGAGTTCCCCGGTGCGGCGCCGCTCCTCCTCGGCCCGTTCGCGCTGCTCGGTTTCCCGCGCGGCCGCTTCCCGCTGGCGCTGGCCTGCCGCCTCGGACTCGACGCGGCGCCGTTCCTCGGCGCTCCGGAGCGCTTCCTCCTGGGCCTCGCGCACCTTGCGCTCCGCCTCCAGGCGCGCGGTCACGATCTCCCAGGTGAGCATGACGCCGGTGCCGGTGCCGTCGGCGCCGCGGATCCCGCAGGCCAGGGCGTCGATCGTCTCGCCGCCGATGGTGAAGCGCATCGGGTGGGGTGCCCGGCCCGGGTCGGCCAGCACCCGGCGATACTCCGCGTCGGCGTGGAAGGCGTCGAGCGGGGCGCCGACGAGGGCGTCGCCGGAGCGGGCGAGCGCGCCGGCGAGGGTCGCCGAGTTGCGGCGGGCCGCGGGGTTCAGGTAGCGGAGGGCGAGGTCGCGGTCGGCGTACATGATGTTGATCGGGGCATACTCGACCAGCTGCTGGATCCGGGTGATCTCGGCCCGCTGGCGACCCACATCGGCCCAGTCCACCTTCTCGGTGGCGAGTGCGGTGCGGATCCCGTCGAGGGTGTGCCCCAGCGCCTCGCTCATCCGGCGCACCTCGCTCAGCGTCGAGCGGGGAACGACGGGGGCCAGGTTCCCGGTGGCGACCCCCTCGAGTGCGCTGACGGTCTGCTCCAGCGGCGTCAGCATGCCGAAGGAGATGGCCCGGCCCACGAAGAGCAGCGCCAGGAAGGCCACCGCCGCGACCGCCAGCAGGAGCAGCGTCTGGCGCCGGATGGTGACCGCCGCGGCGGCTTCGTCCTCGGCGCTGTGGGCGTTGGCGAGCGCTACCACCTGGTCGATGGCGGCGCGGTGCTCGTGATAGAGCGGCTGGAGCGTCTGGTCGAGGATCTCGCCGGCCCGGGCCCGCTGCCCCGCCTTGATCGCGGGGAGGAACTCGCGGTCGACCGCGGCGAAGAACCGGGTCGCGGGTTCGTACGACTGGACCAGCAGGGTCTGCCTGAGGCTGTCGTTCGCGAGGGCGCCGACCCAGTACTCGTGCCGGACGGTGTAATCGCTCTTGAGGCTGTCGAGCTTGGCCGCGAGATGGGCCACCTCGGCGGGATCGGTGGCGCGCACCAGCTGGTGGGCCACCAGGTCGCTTTCAATTATGTACTCGGGTGGCGGGAAGATGTCGGCCACGAGATCCTTGTTCCGGACGATCTCGTGGTAGATGGGCCCGTTGACCTTGAGGCGGGAGAGGGTGACCTGGCTGAGCCCCGCGACGAGGAGGAGCGCCACCACGGCGAGGCCCACGAGGGCGGCCATGCGCCCCCGGATGCTGTGCCACGACATCCGTGTCTGTCCAACCATTCTGCCGCTCCTGGCCGACCGTTGTACCTCTCTCTATAGAGGGAGTGTCGGCGTATCGGCCAGAAGCTGAAGAATGTCTGACTATTCGCTCGGGTTAATTGTCAGGCAGCGGTTCATGACGCGGGCTTTGGGGAGCGCGGCTCAGGCGCCGAATACCCGGCAACAGCCGGTGGCATTGCAGGGGAACCAGATCCCCGGGCCGGCGACCACCCGCTGGACCAGGGCGGCGACGTTGCCGACAGGGATGGCGCGGCTGATCAGGGAATCGCGCAGGCTCTGCTGGATCGTGTCGGCAGGACCGCTGTAGATGAAGCGTATGTCGAGCGGTGCGGGCTGGTCATTGAAGGACACGATGACGGTATCGTACGCGGCGCAGTGGTCATTGCTTGGGACCGACTTCGGCGGCGTGTCATCCTTGTGGCTTCCGCCATGCGCAAAGGCGCAGTACATGGCGGTGGGGAACCCCTGCTCGGTTCCTCCCGTGCGGTAGACCGCCGTTACCTTTGGCGCCGTGTAGTCGACCTCGAACCAGACACAGCCGTAGTCGTTCGCTTTGACGGCCGGGAAGAGGCGCGACGTGGGACCGTTACCGACCCGCTGGACCACACCGACCCACTTGCCGCGTTGAATCGGCTTGGCCGGGTTCATGAACCCCATCGCAGACCAGTTGTCGATCTCGGCGCCGGACTGCTCCGACCAGCGCAAGCCCCTGGCGCTGGGGTTGTACACCGCGTTCCAGGTACAATTCGGTGAGCGCCCCGTATGCCTTGGTACGACAAACCACACGGCAATCGCCGTGATGGCGGTGGCGATGACGACCAGCGACAAGCGGCTTGCGTTCATGCTGCCCCTCCCGGGTTGAACCAGCGTGACATCCCTATCGCGTCTCGTTCCAGAGCTTCGCCGCCGCGGTGTCGAGGCCCGGCGGCGGGTTCCTTCCCAGCTGCGCCCGCAGTCGCATCATGCGGCCGATGCTCGCCGCCTCGGTCGGGGTGCGGAACAGCGCCGTGTTCCATTCGGCCGGCGCCCGGAAAACCAGGTCGAGCCGGCTCGCCGCCCGGGCCGAATCGCCGAGCATGAGCCAGAGGCGGGCCTCGAGCAGTGAGAAGTCCGCCGGGTACCCCGCGAGGATAGCGTCCGGTACTCCACGATGCAGGCCCTGGAGCCGGAGCCGGGCGCTGTCCCGCTGGGACAGGCGGAGATCGCGTTCGACCTGGGCAAAGATGTAGCCGCCGACGCTTCGGTACTCGATGATGGGATACGCCAGCACCCCGGCCTTGAGGAGTGCGGCATCGAGATGATCACCCCGCTCCGTCGCAGGCACCGCGGACGTGATCCCCGCCCGGATCCGCTTCTCGATCAGGCGGATGCTGTCCTCCGGCTCCCCGAAGGCGGCATAGACCAGGAGCCGCTGTACATCGCGTCGCACCGCGACCGGCAGCGTGATCGGGCGGTCGTCGGAGGTCGACATCGCCTCCTGGTACCACTGGGCCATCAGGTCGGCGGCGCGGTCCTTCCTTCCGATCAGGGCGGCCAGGCCGGCGTGGGTGAGCCCGTCGTCTTCCTCGGTCGGCGGTACCGCCAGCACCGACTCGGCCAGCGCACGAGCGGCGGTGACCCGTCCGCTCTTGAGCAGCAGCCGGACATGCAGCTTGGCGAGGGAGACATCGGTGGCGCCTTCGGGGGCGGCGCGGAGTCGCTCCAGGACCTTGAGCGCGCTCTCACCCGGTCCATCGACCTGGCGGGCCAGCTCGAGCGCCAGCGCATGGGAGGTCAGGGCCGGCCGCGACTCGGGAAACTGGCGCAACCAGGCGGAGGTCACCTGCAGCAGACGCTCACGCCCTGCCTGCATCGCCTGGAGCCAGGTAGCCGGCGGGGGCCGGTCGCTGGCGGCCTCGCTGGCCGGCCAGGGAATGAACACCGTGGAGTCGCCCCGGAGCTCGGGGAAGGCCAGGTAGACCTGGGTATCGGGCGTGACACCCAGCCGGACGAGGTCGGGCTCGGTCACCAGCGTGTGGGCAATCTTCTGCAGTGCTGCGCCACCGAAGGCGAGGTGTGACGCGGGCACCACGGTGAGCGCCCGGGTGAGGGCGGCCATCCCTTCGGTGTAGCTCGCCAGGAAGCGGTAGCCCGACGGGCTCGCCGCATCCCGTACCAGTCGCCGGTCGGTGAGCAGGCACTGTCCCAGCCCGTACCACCCTCCGAAATCGAGGGAGTCGAGTGCCAGCACCGCCCGGAAGCTCCCGCACGCCGCCGGGTCGTCGTTGCCCAGGTGGACCAGCCCCTCGGCCATCAGGCGGTTCGCCTTGGACAGCCGCTGCTTCGTCGCGAGGGCGCGCTCGGCAAAGGGTCGCCAGCTGTCCTGCGACTCGTCCAGCCACTCGCCCACGATCGCCAGCTTCAGGTTGGCGTTGGGGTAGGGCGGATCGAGATCCAGCGCTTCGCGGTAGTAGCGCCGCGCGAGCGGCAGGTTCCAGCGGTCGAGGGCCGAATCGCCGCGCTGGTAGATCCGGTACGCCTCGAGGCTCTTGGCACCCAGCGCCTCGGCTGCGTTCTCGGGGGTGGGATTGCCGGGGACCACGAGACCACGGGCGAGCTCGGTCAGCTGGTTCGTCACCACGCTGATGCTGGCCTCTTCCGGGGCCAGCCGCACCGCGCGGGTCCGGAGCTCGCTCTCCGAGTTCACGTCATAGAGCACCCCGCGTACGAGGATGCTGTCGCCCACTCGCGTGATCTCGCCCCAGAGGAGCCGGCCTGCGCCTGCGCCGCGTGCGATCGTGAGCGCCCGGGGCAGGGCCAGCGGAGCGCTCCCGTCGCCGAGCCGGCTCGCAACGGTCAGCCGGCTGACCAGCTTCACGTCGTCCCAGTGGTCGAGCGCGGTGAGCACCACGTCCTGCGCGCTCCGGCCATCGATCGGCGTGGTGCCAGTCTCGAGCCGGACCTCGAACGGAAGGACCACGTAGCGGCTGCTGTCGAGGCGCACCCGTCCCGACAGCCGCGGCGCCAGCGCCCACGCCAGCGCCACCACCAGCAGCACCACCGCCGCCGGCCGCCACCACCGCGCCGTCCGCCGTGCCAGCGTCCGCGTGGACCGCGAGGGATCGTCCGGAAACCGCAGCGCCTCGGTGAACTCCTCCGCTGACTGGAACCGGTCGGCGGCAACCTTCGACAACGCCCGGTCCACCGCCGCCGGCACCCCCGCCGGCAGCCCGGGCCGCACCACCGAAAGCGGCGGCGGCGACTCGAACTGGTGCCGCGCGCTGATGGCCTGCGGGGTCGCCCCGGTGAACGGCGGATGGCCCGCCAGCATCTCGTACAGCACGATGCCAAGGCTGTACAGGTCACTCCGGGGATCGAGCCGCTCGCCCCCGATCGACTGCTCCGGGCTCATGTAGGCCGGCGTCCCCACCACCAGGCCGGTCGACGTGAGTGTCGTGCCCCCCGCGACCGTGACCGCGCGTGCGATCCCGAAATCGGCCAGCACCGCCTGCCCGCCCTGCAGCAGGATGTTCTCCGGCTTGATGTCCCGGTGGATGAATCCCTGCGCGTGCGCGTGCGCCAGCGCCGCGCAGAGCTCGCCGGTGTAGCGGAGCGCCACCTCGACCGGGAGCGGCCCCTCCCGGTCCAGGCGGTTGCGGAGCGTCTCGTCCCGGACCAGCGGCATGACGTACCACGGGACCGGCAGGCCCGTCACCAGCTCGAAGCTGCCGGAATCGAGGAGCGGCAGGATGTTGGGATGGGAGAGCCGCGCGAGGATGCTGATTTCCCGGAGGAAGCGCTCGCCGCCGACCGCCTTGGCCAGGTCGGGGTGGAGCACCTTGATGGCCACCGGACGGTCGTGCCGGCGGTCGCGCGCCTGGCAGACGACCGCCATGCCGCCGCGACCAAGCTCGCCGCCGATCTCGTAGCGGTCGGCGAGAGCCTGACGGAGTGAGTCGAGCAGGTCCAGGTGCACGGGCCTGTCCGCCGCGGTCAGTGGTCCAAGTCGATGCCCGGGACCACCTAACGTGCAGCCCGAAAGCCAGCGTCGCAAGCGCCTGACGGGGCCGGCACCGTTGCTCAGCTGCGCCCGGCCGGTCATCTCCGCTCCCCGTGTGAGCTGTTGCGAGGCACCTGGTTCTGGCGTACTCTACTGCCTCACCCGTCATACTCCGGTCATTTCCACGTCAGGCGGAGCGCGCGCATGCGTTTCAGGCTGCGGATGTTCGGCGGTCTCGCCCTGGTCGGGACGGCGACCTCCGAGTCGCTCGGGGCCACCCGCCGCAAGCCGCTCGCCCTGCTCGCGGTGCTGGCCGTTGCCGGGGAGCTGGGAGTAACCCGCGACAAGATCGCCTCCCTGCTCTGGCCCGAGGGGGAGCAGGAGAAGGTCCGCGGTGTCCTCAAGCAGACGCTCTACTCGATTCGCCAGGAGCTCGAGGCCGACGACATCGTCACCGGGAACCAGGACCTCCGGCTCAATCCCGAGCGGGTGGAGACCGACCTCTGGGACTTCGAGCGGGCGCTGAACGATGGCCGGCTCGAGGACGCCGCCGGCCACTACACCGGCCCCTTCCTCGACGGCGTCCACCTCAACGATGCCCCCGGCTTCGAGCACTGGGTGGACACCCAGCGCGACCGGCTGGCCCGCCGCTTTGCCCGCGCGATGGAGATGCTGGCGCTCGCCGCGATGGGCCGGAATCAGCCCCGCGCCGCCGCCGAGTGGTGGCTCCGGGTCACCGAGCACGATCCCTACGACGTCCGCGCGGTCAGCGGCCTGCTGCACGCCTGTCTCGCCGACGGTGACCGCCCCCGGGCGATCCGCTACGCCGAGCGGCACATGTCGCTCCTCAGGAAGGAGCTGGAGATCACTCCCGACCCCGAGATCCGGCGGCTGGTAGAGCAGGCCCGGGCCCGGCCGCAGGGCGGGGCCTGAGCCGCTCCTCTCCCGCGGTCCCCGCTGGACGCCCGTCTCCTCCCCGTGCAACTTCGCTGGACACGATCCTCCTCCACCTGCCAGCCCGGACCGGTCATGCGCCTCGCGCTTCGCTTTGTCGCCCTCGTCACGCTCCTGCTTGCCCGGCTCGCCACCGCGAGCCCGGCCGGCGCCCAGGCCGCGGTCCGACCCGACTCCCTGCCGCTCACCCTCCTCGCGCCCGGCGCGGTCTGGGACGGGGTCAGCGATGCGCCGAAGATCGGCTGGGTGGTGCTGGTGAAGGGGGACCGGATCGAGGCGGTGGGGCCGGCGGCGAGCGTGCCGGCCCGCGGGGCGCGCCGCGTCGAGCTGGCGGGCACGACGCTGATCCCGGGGATGATCGAGGGCCACTCCCACCTCTTCCTCCATCCCTACAACGAGACCCTCTGGGACGACCAGGTGCTCAAGGAGCCGGCCGGGATCCGGATGGCGCGGGCGGTGGCGGCCGCCCGGGCCACGCTCGAGGCGGGGATCACCACCGAGCGCGATCTCGGCACCGAGGGGATGAGCGATTTCGACGTCCAGCTCCGCCGGGCCATCACGCAGGGCATCGTCCCGGGGCCGCGGCTGCTGGTGGTGACCCGCGCCATCGTCGCGACCGGCGCCTACGGGCCGAGCCGCACCCGCTACGCCTTCGACCCGCCCCAGGGCGCCGAGGAGGCCACCGGCCCCGAGGCCATCGCCCGGGTGGTGCGGAGCCAGATCGGGCACGGCGCCGACTGGGTCAAGCTCTACGCCGACTACGGGTGGGGACCGGGCGGGGAGATCCGTCCGACCTTCACCGAGGAGGAACTCCACGCCGCGGTGGAGACCGCGAAGGATGCCGGCCGGCCGGTCGCGGCGCACGCGATGACGCCGGAGGGGATGCGCCGGGCGATCATGGCCGGCGTCGAGACCATCGAGCACGGCGACAAGGGCACCCCGGAGATCTTCCGCCTGATGAAGGAGAAGGGGGTCGCGCTCTGTCCCACCGTCGCGACTTCGGAGGCCTACGAGACCTACTTCGCCGGCTGGGTGAAGGGGCGGATGCCGCCCAACGCCGAGTTGCAGCAGAAACGGAAGAGTTTCCAGGCGGCGCTCGATGCCGGGGTGACCATCTGCTTCGGCGGCGACGTCGGGGTCTTCCCCCACGGCGAGAACGTCCGCGAGCTGGAGACGATGGTCGAGTACGGGATGACGCCGCTGGCCGCGATGCGCT
The DNA here is from genome assembly GCA_046327735.1 of Gemmatimonadales bacterium. Lineage (GTDB taxonomy): Bacteria > Gemmatimonadota > Gemmatimonadetes > Gemmatimonadales > GWC2-71-9 > JADJOM01. Next base: position 22,918 of record JAXLXZ010000004.1, read on the forward strand.
CGGCGACGAGCGTGAACGCGAAGATCCTGCACCTCGATGACACGGTGGGCCGGGTGGCGCCCGGGCTGGTGGCGGACCTGGTGGCGGTGCAGGGCGACCCGACCAGGGACATCGCCGCGGCCAGGAAGGTGCGCTTCGTCATGCAGGGCGGGAAAGTCGTCGTAACCCGCTGAGGTCCCAGGTGTGCCCGGGTGCGGCGACGGCGGCACCGCCCCCCCCAGCGGCGATGCAAAGTACAAAGGGAACAGGATTTGGAGATTGAACGACGGATCTGGGGATTGCAGTGCAGCAATCCCCGAATCCATCAAGATCTCCCAATCCTGTTCCCTCTGCGGTGGCCGGTTGCTGCGGGCTACGGCTTCAAGACAGTCCACTCGATGAGATTGAGCAGGTTGCCCACCTTCTCCGCCGAGTCGGTGGTGTAGTCGAAGCACCCCTTCCCGCCGCTGGCGCTCACCCCCTCGAACCTCCCCACCGTCTCCCGCACCCAGTCATCGTTGGCGTAGTTCCGCCGGAGGCAGAAGCGGACCTGGTACGGCTTCTCCAGCTGGAGCGGCGTGAGCTGCCCCGCGCGCACCCGCCGCACCGCGCGCGCCGCCGCGGCACGGAGCTGGCGATGGACGGTCGCCGGTGGCAGCACCGCCCCGGCGGAGCGGGAGAAGGCCACCTTGGTGGTGACGGTCTCGATCGGACCCAGCATCTCCTTCGTCTCGCTGGTGAGCACGTCGTCTCCGCTGGCGAGCGCCATCGGGACACCCATCTCGCCGCCGATGAACGCGGCGATGCCGGTCTCGTTGAGCGGGCGGCCATTGATGGTGAAGGAATCGACCGCGTAGCTGTGCGCGATGATCCCCATGCTCCCCGCATTGGCGTGGGCGCCGACGATCATCATCGCATCGACCATGGGGTTGAGCCCGGTCGACATCACGATCGGCTTGGGGTAGCCGCGGATCAGGATCGCCTCCGGGTCCAGCTTGTCCACGATCACGTTGCGGAAGAGCGTCCCGCCATGCCCCTCGTTCACGATGAACTGGGTGGCGCCGGCGGCGCGGGCGCCCGCGATGACCGCGTTGACCTCGTCGGTCAGCTCCTCCCGGAACCGGTCGTGCTCGGGGGAGCCGTCGCGGTAGCTGGGGCGCATCTCGGTCGCGTTCCGCACCGCCCCGGCGAGTCCTTCCATGTCGCCGATGATATAGACGCTGAACCCGTGCTTCTGCATGTCGAGGGTCAGCTTCTCCCGCGCCAGCTGGTACTCGGTCACGCCGAACACCGCGCCGGGCGGGGTGGTGTCGCGCGGCGGGGCGGTGAGCGGGGCAGGGGCCGCCTGGCCCTGCGCGCTCAGCGCGGCGGGCAGCGCGAGAAGCGCCGCAGCGAGGCGCGCCCTCATCGGAGCACCCGCTCTTCGATGGTGTCGAGCAGCCAGCCGATCTGCTTGGCGCTGTCGGTGGTGTAGCGGAAGGTCCGCGGCGCGGTCCGCTCGAGGGGAAACTCGGTGATCCCGGCGATCGATTCCACCACGCTGTCGGCGTAACTCTTCCGCAGGGTGAACTCCACCTGGTAGGGCTTCGCGAGGGTGAAGGGCTTGAAGTCCCCCCGCCGCTCCCGCCGCACCGCCTCCGCCGCGCCCGCCTGGAGCATCGCGCGGACCTTCGCGGGGCTGTAGGTGATCGCCGCGTTCCGTCCCACCGCCCGCTTGGTCACGATCCCGATGAAGCCGTTGCCGAGGATCTGCCGGGTCTCCTCGACCAGTACGTCATCGCCGCTCACCAGCGAGACCGAGACCCCCATCTCCCCGGCGATCAGGGCGTTGATGCCGACCTCGTTGAGCGGCGTGCCGTTCACGGTGAAGGCATCGAAGGCGTAGTTGTGCGCCATCACGCTGGGCTTGCCGGCGGAGGCGTGCGCCCCGGTGAACATCAGGGTGCCGAAGCTCGAGTCGATCCCGGTCACCATCACCAGCGGCTTGGGGAAGCCGCGCACCAGGATTGCCTGGCTGTCGAGCTCGAAGGGGAGCACGTTGGCGAACAGGTTGCCGCCGTGGCCCTCGTTCACCACGAAGCTCGCGGCGCCGCCCAGCCGGGCGCCCCTGATCGTGGCGTTCACTTCCTTCGTGACCAGGTTCCGGAAGATGTTCCAGTAGTCGGGGCTGGAGCGATCCTTGTAGGCGGGGGTCTCGTTGCCGGCCAGGACCTCGCGGCCGTCGACCGTGCTCCCCATCCCTTCCATATCCGGCACCAGGAAGACCCGGAAGCCGGCCTCATGCGGGATCTGCTTGTCACGGAACGGCGCCGAGCCCGTTCCCTGTCCCGCCGCCGCGGTAGCGAGCGCGAGACAGAGTCCCGCCGACACGACCAATGCGCGCATTACATCTCCCAGTGAGAGTTCGTTCACGACCTACCCGCCCAGCATCATGACCTTGAGCTCGGTCATCTCCTCGATGGCATAACGCACCCCCTCCCGACCCTGGCCGGACAGCTTCACGCCGCCGTAGGGGAGGTGGTCCACCCGGAACCCGGGCACCTCGTTGATCACCACCCCGCCCACCTCGAGCTCGTCGAAGGCGCGCAGGATGGTGCGGAGATCGTGGGTGAAGAGTCCCGCCTGGAGCCCGTAGGGGGAATCGTTCACCGCGGCGACCGCCTCGTCGAAGGTGCCGTAGGGCCGCACCGTCGTCACCGGGGCGAAGACCTCCTCGCAGTTCACCCGCATCTGCCCGGAGCTGTTGAGCACCACCGCCGGTGTCAGCAGCGCCCCCGTCCGCTTCCCCCCGACCGGAACGGTGGCGCCCGCCGCCACCGCCTCCGCGAGCCACGCCTCGGCGCGCTGTGCGCTTCCCTCATCGATCATCGGGCCGACGTCGGTTCCCTCGGCCAGCGGGTCACCACTCCGGAGCGCCGCCACCGCGGGGAGGAACCGCTCGACGAAGGCGTCGTAGCGCGACTGGTGCACCAGGATCCGCTGGGTCGAGATACACGACTGGCCGGCGTAGGTGTAGCCCCCGGCGACGCAGCGCCTCACCGCATGGTCGAGATCGGCGTCGGGCTCGATGATGGCCGCGGCGTTTCCGCCCAGCTCCAGGGTGACCTTCTTGGTGTTGGCCCGCTGCTTGATGGCCCAGCCCGCCTTGCCCGAGCCGGTGAAGGTCACCATCCGCACCCGCGGGTCGTCCAGCAGGGGAGCCGCGTCCTCGTTGCTGCAATAGAGGAAGGACACCGCGCCCTCGGGGTAGCCGCTCCGCGCCACGATCTCGCCGACGCGGAGGGTGGCGAGGGGATCCTGCGGCGGGGTCTTGATGATGATGGTCGCCCCGCAGGCGATCGCGGGCGCGAGCTTGTGGGCGGTGAGGAGGACCGGGAAGTTGAACGGGATGATGCCCGCGATCGGCGCAAGCGGAAAGCGCCGCGTCACGGCCCAGCGGCCCTCGCCCTGGGGCGCGAGATCCATGGGGATCACCTCCCCGCCGATCCGGGTGGCTTCTTCGGCACCCTGGCGGAAGACGAAGATGCTCCGGTCGATCTCGCTCCGCGCCAGCGCCACCGGCTTCCCCGCTTCCGCCGCCAGCAGCCGCGCCAGTTCCTCCCGCGCCTCCCCCAGCCCGTCCGCGATCCGGAGCAGCACCTGGGCCCGTTGGTGCGACGGCATCGTCCGCGCCGCGCGCGCCGCCTGCGCCGCCCGGTCGATGGCGAACACCACCTGGCTCCGGGACACGAGGGTGGCGTGGCCCACGATCTCCTTGGACCAGGGGCTCCGGATGGCGACGGGGGTCGCCGGAGCGGAGGGCATGCGGGTCGATGTCCTGTGCTGGGGGTGACGGAAAGGAAGCGATAACCTGCGACGAGCGGCCGGGACGCGCAAGACATCCGTGCCCGCTTCCGGGTCGCCGCCACGACCCCGCTCGGAACTCGGAACCCGGAACTCGGAACGCTCCCCCGCGCCTTGCCCTCGCACCACGCCCGAATACCATACAGCGCTCTATGACCTGGCTCCTCACCGCGCTCGTCGCCCTGCTCACCTCCGTCGCCAGCGGCGCGCTCGCCGGTATCGTCGCGTCGATGGCGGTGGACTGGTATCACATCCCCTCCCGCGAGGGTGGCTCCGGCTTCTTCGTCCTGGGCTTCGTCGTCCTGGGCCTGATCGGCGGGCTCATCGTCGGGGTGGTCACCAGCCGCATCGTGGCCGGCCGGCCCGAGCCCGGGTTCCTCAAGGCGCTCGGCATGAGCCTCATGGCGCTGGTGAGCGTGGTGACCGTCATCGGCGGCGCGGCCCGGCTCCTGGCCGACGTGAGCCCGACGATCGACGGGAAGACCCTCCTGCTCAACGTGGAACTGCGCTGGCCGGAAGGGGCCGAGCTTCCCGCCGATAGCACCGGCGGGTGGTTCCTCGCCCTCGGCTCGGGGCGCGGCGGTACCGTGCGCAAGACGGTCAATGGCCCGCTCTGGCGCGAGGATGCGCGGAAGGAAGGGGGCCGGTGGATCGTCCCCGGCGCGGTCGACCTCTACACCAGCCGGGGCTACCGCCTGATCATGGTCGACCCCCAGGGCGTGATTCCCACCGGGTTCGAGGTCCCGGTGCCGGCGTGGCCGGGACGGAAGGCGCTCGCCTGGAGCGAGTGGCTCCCGAAGCTCCGGCCCGGCGTGCCGTCGGCGGCTGGAGGCGTCACCTATCGCTGGCGGCTCGTGCCGGAAGACCAGCCGGTCCGCACCCAGCGGTTCGGCGACTTCGAGGTCGCCACCATCGCGAGTTCCGTGAGCGCCTACGCCTGGAGTGGCGAGCCGAGAACCTGGAGTGCGTCGGCGAAGTTCGCGATCGGCTACCGCGGGACCCCGGTGGTGATCGCCTCCGACAGCAGCGACCCAGGGCGCGTGTTCCAGTACCCCCAGGTCGACGCCGTCGCCCTGATGCCGGGTGCCGACACCGCGCTGCTGGTGCTGGTGAACGGAGTGAGCGGGTCGGGCGAGGTCTGGCTGGTGGAGGGGCGGGGGAGTGAGGTGCGCACCCGCTACATCGCCCACGGCGGGAACTGGGCCAGCGCTCCACTCGTCACCAGTGATTCCGCCCTCTTTGCGCGCAGCCGCCCGAATGACTTGCAGGGAAGGGTGGATGAGACCCGCTTCTCGGTGCCCGGGCTCTACCTCTTTCCGGGCGTGCTCTTCGATACCCGCACCCGGCTCACCCACGCCTTCGAGAGCGAAGGGTCCTACAACATTCTCGACCACCTGCCGCCGCTGGGGCTCAGCCCCGACGAGCGGAGCTTCGTGCGGGTCGGGTACGATCCCGACTCGAGCGACCAGAAGACACTCGAGGTCTTCTCCACCGATGGAGCGGAGCGCTATCGCCTGCCCCTCGATTTCTACCGCATGCGGGTGGGCGAGGCGGACGACCTGACCCCGGCGGATGTCGCCGGGTCCTTCGAGTGGAAGCGTGGAGCTGACGGGCGGGATCGCCTGGTCCCGCGGGCGCACCCGGTTCCGCGGCCGTACACCGGGGTGATGAGCTCGAACGATCCCGGGTACCGCGAGTACCGGCTGCACCTCGCCACCGAGGGGCTCCGCACGGCCATGGTCGACTGGCTGGTGAACGCCATGCAGGGGGAGCGCCTCCCGGTCGACTCCGGCGCGTACGCCGAGGAGGTCCGGGTCCGCGGGCAGGTGGTCTACCTCTCATGGAGCGAGGCTGACGGCCACGTGGGAGTGTGGGTCGACAGCGGGACCGACACCAGGATCGTCCTCGAGATTGCGCGACGGTTCAACGCGGCACTCGCGACCGGGCGGTACGACCGGTTCTTCGTCACCAGGCCTCCGGAGCCGGCCGGGGAGCCGTCCTGAGCCGCAGCAGCAACAGCGAATCACGAAGAGCACGAAGCCACGAAGATCACGAAGGAATACCCTCCGTGATTTCACTTCGTGTCCTTCGTGTCTCCGTGTTCTTCGTGAATTGCTGTTGCTGTTCGCTGTGACTGTCGTATTGCCCTTGGCTGGGCCTTGAGGTATCGCGCCACAGGCACGGGAGTAGATTGCGAACCATGCCCGCCCCCCGCACCCTCTCCAAGTCCGATTTCAAGCTCGCCTGCGACTGCCCGTCCAAGCTCTACTACCGGGAGATGGGCTACCCCGACACCAACACCCACGACCCCTACCTCCGCCTCCTCGCCTTCGGCGGCTACATGGTCGAGGCGCTGGCGCGGCTCGAGTACCCCGAGGGCATCGCCATCGAGCAGGGCGGCAATCACGTCGCGGCCGCCGCGGAGACGCTCGAGCGCCTCGCCGCCGGCGACGTCACCCTCTTCAACGCCACCTTCCTGCACGAGGGATACCTCGCCCGCGCCGACATTCTCCGGAAGCGGGGCAGGGTCATCGACCTGATCGAAGTGAAGAGCGGGACGATCGACGAGACCGAGGCCGCCGACCGGTTGCAGAAGACCGGGAGCCCCTTCCGCCAGCTCCGCAAGGCGAAAGGCGCGGCCACCTACCCGATCCACAGTGACTGGACCCGCTACCTCCTCGACGCCGCCTACCAGGTCTTCGTCGCCCGGCAGGTGCTGCCCGGCTTCGAGGTTCGCGCCCACCTCGTCCTGGTGCGGAGCGAGCACCGCACCACCATCGAGGGTCTCCCCGCCTGGTTCGAGTTCGAGGAGCGTCCCGCGCGCGATGGCGCCATGCGGATCCGCGAAGTCCGCTTCACCGGCGACGCCGAGGCGGCCCGGCGCGATTCCCTCACCGTCACGTACGAAGTGACCGCCGAAGTCGAGGAGCTTCTCCCCGAGATCGCCCGCGACGCGGGACACTTCCTCGCCTCGCTGCTCCCGGAGCCCGCCCGGCTCGCCGCCCCGCTCAGCGGCGCCTGCCGCGACTGCGAGTTCCGCACCGACACGGCCCCGAGCGGCTTCCACGAATGCTGGGGCGCGCGCGCCGCCGTGCGGCCGAGCGTGCTCGAACTCTACAAGGGAGGCGCAAAGACCGACGAGTTCATCTCCGAGGGGATCTCCTCGCTGCTCGACGTGCCGGTCGACCGGTTGCGCAGGAAGGATGGGGCACTGGGTGTCATCGGCGAGCGGCAGCTGATCCAGATCCGGCATACCCAGGACGACCTCCCCTGGCAGGACCCGGCGCTCACGGCCGCGCTCTCCGCCGCGACCTGGCCCCTGCATTTCGTCGACTTCGAGGTCGCGAAGAATGCCATCCCGCATCACCGGGGGATGAGCCCCTACGGCCAGCTCGCCTTCCAGTGGAGCTGCCACACACTTCGCGCTCCCGGGGGCGCACTCGAGCACCGCGAGTGGCTCAATACCGACCGCGTCTGGCCCAACGTCGCCTTTGCGCGCTCCCTCCGTGAGGCGGTGGGGGAGGAGGGCACCATCCTCACCTGGTCGGCGTTCGAGCGGACCACGCTGGTCACTGTGGCCGATGAGCTCACCCGCTTCGCGGTCGATGACCCGGGGCTGGGGGCCTGGCTCCTGCGCGTGACCGGCACCAAGGAGGTGCCGGGGGCGCGGCTCCTCGACCTGCACGACCTCTGCCGCCGGTACTACTTCCATCCTCGCATGGGCGGGCGGACCTCCATCAAGGTGGTGCTCGACGCGCTCTGGGCCGCCTCCCCCCGGATGCGGGCCCGCTTCGCCGAGCTGGAGGGCCGCGAGGGCGACCCGTCGCTCGGTCCCTATGCCGCGCTCCCCCCGGCCACCATCAATGGCACCCCGGTCGAGGTGGCCGAGGGCACCGGCGCCATCCGCGCCTACGAGGCGATGGTGTACGGATTGGAACGGAATGACGAACTTGCCCGTACGACTTGGAGCCAATTGCTCCGGCAGTACTGCCGCCTGGATACCCTGGCGATGGTGCTGATCTGGGAGCACTGGATGGCCAGCGGCTGAACCGGCCTCGCCGCATCCCCTCGCCCGGAGAGACGAACCGATGCTTGGCTCCCTGAACGACTGGCTGCGGGATTTCCGGCTGGCAGGACGCGCCCTCCGCCGCACCCCCGGGTTCACCGTCCTGGTGGTGGGCATGCTGGCCCTCGCGATCGGCGCCTCCGCCGGGATGTTCGGGGTGGTGAACACGGTGCTGCTCCGGCCGCTGCCGTTCGCCGAGCCGGGCCGGCTCATCAGCATCCGCGCCACCGCGCCCGGCTCCGACATGCCGGAGGAGTTCGACCCCTCCAGCGAATTCCTCTTCCAGTACCGGGAGCAGGCGAAGCAGCTGACCGGGGTCTCCACCTGGAATACGTTCACCAGCACGGCGCGCACCGCCGACCGGGTCGAGCGGATCCGGATGTCGGCGCCGACGCCCAACATGTTCCAGGTGCTGGGTGCCTCGCCGATCCTCGGCCGCCTGCCGGTGGCGGAGGACGGGGAGAACGTCGCCGTCCTGAGTTACGCGATGTGGTCCTCCTGGTTCGGGCGGGACTCGACCGTGCTGGGACGCGCCCTCTTCATCGCCGGCGAGGACCGGACCATCATCGGCGTCATGGGGCCGCAGTTCAGCTTCCCCAATGATGGCGTCATGCTCTGGTTCCCCAACCCGATACGCCCGGAAGACGTGCAGGTGGGCAATTTCGGCGAGGGGCTCATCGCGCGGATGGCGCCGGGCGCCACGCTGGAGAGCGTCGCAAGCGAACTCAACCGGGTGGCCCAGCGCATCCCGGAGCGCTTCGGGGGCAGTCCCGCCTACGCCGCGCTGATCGCCAAGCACCGCGCGGTGGTCCGCCCCCTGGCCGACCAGATGCTCGGCGATGTGTCGCGGCCGCTCTGGGTCCTGCTCGCGGCGGTGGGCATCGTGCTCGTCATCGCCTGTGCCAACGTCGCCAACCTCTTCCTGGTCCGTTCCGAAACCCGCCAGCGCGATCTCGCCGTTCGCCGCGCCCTCGGCGCCAGCCGGCGGGAGCTGGTGCGGCTCCAGCTGGCGGAGGCGCTGGTCGTCGCGGGGGTCGCGGGGGCGGTGGCCGTCGGACTCACCGCGGCCACGTTCCCGATCTTCCTGCGCGCCGCGCCCGACGGCATTCCCCGGATCGGGCAGGTCCACCTCGACCCGGCGACGCTGGCCGCGGCCTTCCTGCTGGCGCTGGTGGCCGGCGTCGCCTGCGGTCTCGTGCCGGCGCTTCGGGGTGCGGCCCCCGATTTCCGCCGCCTCCGCGAAGGGGGCCGCGGGGCGACCCGCGCGCATCACTGGCTCCGCAACGGGCTGGTCGTGGGGCAGACGGCGCTCGCGCTGGTGCTGCTGATCGGCTCGGGGCTGCTGGTGCGGAGCTTCTGGGGGCTGCGCCACGTGAACCCCGGCTACGCCACGAAGGACCTCTTCACCTTCCAGATCGCGCCGTCCCGTCCGTCGCTCAACGATCCCCGGACGTTCGCCGACTTCGATCTCCAGTTCATGGACCGGCTGCGGGCCCTGCCGGGCGTGCAGTCGGTCGGACTGATCGAGAACGTCCCCCTCGACGAGGGTACCTCGAGCCTCCGGGTCCGCGCCGAGGGCGTGGAGAGCGGCGCTACCGACGGCACGCTGCTCCAGTTCACCTATTCCGCCGGCGAGTACTTCCAGAGCATGGGGATTCCGCTTCTGGCGGGGCGCCTCTTCGACCTCACCGACCAGACCGGCAGTCCCGGCAACATCGTGCTCAGCCGAAGCGCTGCCAACCTGCTCTGGCCAGGGGAGGATCCCATCGGCAAGCGAATCCAGCGGCAGGGCCAGACAGTGTGGGAGACCGTGGTCGGCGTAGTGGGCGACGTGATGCAGAACCGGATCGGCGAGAAGCCCGAGGCGGTGATCTACTACCCGCTGGTGCCTCCCGGGTCCAACCGGCCGGTGTCGTCACCGGCATACGTCCTCAAGACCACCCGCGCCGAGACGATCGCGCCGGAAGTCCGGGCGCTGGTCAGGGAGATCGCGCCGGAAGCGCCGATGTACCGGATCTACACGATGGACTTCCTGGCCCGCCGCAGCATGGTGCAGCTCTCCTTCACCATGCTCACGCTCGGCGTGGTCTCGGCGCTGGCGCTCCTGCTCGGCGCGGTGGGACTCTACGGCGTGCTGTCGTACATCGTGGCGGAGCGCACCCGCGAGATCGGCGTCCGCATGGCGCTGGGGGCGCAGGCGGGCCAGGTGCGCGGCATGGTGGTGCTGCAGGGCGCCAAGGTGGTCCTCGCCGGGGTCGCCATCGGGCTGGCGGTGGCGCTGGGGACGACGCATACCCTGGCGACACTGCTCTACGGGGTGCAGCCGCTCGACGTGGTCACGTTCGCGGCAATGTCGATCTCGATGCTGGCGGTGGGACTGCTGGCGAGCTACCTGCCGGCGCGGCGGGCGTCGAGCGTGGATCCGATCGAGTCGTTGCGGGGCGACTGAACAGGATTGGGAGAACAGGATTAGGGGATTCGGATGGATAACGGCGGATTAGACCCTGTGTACGGATTCACTGTTGCTCAGGGTCTAATCCCCTAATCCATCCAAATCCCCTAATCCTGTTCCCCTGTTCAGGTCACCCCTTCGTCCGCTTCACCCCATCAGGCTGTGACGTCGCCCCCTCGAGCAGCCCGGTCTTGCTGACCAGCTGGGCCGCGAGCACCGTCTGGATCACCCCGTTGATATTGCTCGCCGTCACCTGGGGCGCGCCCACATCGCCCCCCGCGATCGTCACCAGCCTGGCATCCGACAGCGCATCGGCGATCGCCGGGGCGATCTGGGGCAGCAGCTCGATCTGGCGATAGCGGAAGTAGCTCTCGCCCCCGGCCTGGATCGCCTGGTTCACCTTCTGGATACTCTCCGCGGTCGCTTCCGCGAGCCGGCGGATCTTGATCGCCTCGGCGTCGGCGCCGGCTTCGGCGGCGATGCGCACCCGGGCGGCGTCGGCCTTGGCCTGGGCGATCTGGGTCGCGTCGAGCTCCGCCTCGCGCTGGAGCCCCGCCGCTTCCTGCCGCTTGGCTTCGGCCTGCGCGATCAGCGCCGCGTTGGCGGCCCGGGTCTGTTCCAGCTCCCGCTGCTTGTCGGAGATCGCCCGCTCGGCCTCGAGCTGGGCCTCCTTGGCGCGCCGGGCCTGGTTGGCGGCGACGATCTCGGCGTTGGCCTGGGCCTCGGCCGCGGACTGCCGGCGCCGGGCTTCCGCCACCTCCGACATCACCACCTTGATGTTGAGCGAATTGAAGATCAGCCCCAGGTCGGTCAGCTCCCGGGAGCAGGCCTTCCGGATGATCACGGCGAGCGGGTCGTCCTCATCCTCGATGACCGCCATGTCCGTGCTCTTGGCCACGGGCGCCACCAGCGCGGTCGACGTCGGGGCCGTCTTGGCGGAGAAGAGCTGGTCGTGGGTCAGCAGGTTGATCGCCCGCCGGCCCGAGCTCGAGAGCAGGTCGGTCAGGGTGTTCACCTGGTCGCCCTCAGCCTTGGAGAAGAACCGGTTGGCGGCGGTCTTGATCAGCTGGTCGCTGTCCCCCACCGACACGATGGCGCTGGCGAGCACCCGCACCTTGATGGGGCGCGGCACGCCGTGCTCGTCGATGTCCGCCGTCTGGTCGGTGATGTCCAGGTCGACGTTGATCACCTTGCTCGAAATCGTGGTGCCGGTCGTCAGGAGCGGGATCTCCTTCGACTTGCCGGGGCCGCGGTAGATCACCGTCCCGCCGTGCAGCCAGCTCACCAGCCGGATACTGCCCGCCTCGACGTTGCGCAGTACGCTCGCGACGATCGCGGGGATGACGATGAGCACGAACACGACGGTGCCACCGATCAGGAGCCACTGCGAGAGTCCAGGAATCAGGTCGAACATGTACGCCACTCCTCCAAGCGGCTGAGGTGCGGCGAGCCCCGCGGGACCGGCAATCGCCGGACCGCGTCTCGCCGGGGCAACGACAGTCCTGGTCTAGGGAATAGAGACGAAGCACCGGTTGCGGGCGGCATCGACCTCGTCGATGCGCACCCGGTCCCCGGCGCGGATGCGGATGCCCGCCTTCTGGTCGGCGGACTGGAGCGTTCCGAGCAGCTGGACCACCTGGCCGTCGAGTTCGACCGCGACCAGCCCGCGGCCGTCCCGGTCAAAGGCGGTCACGGCGGTGGCGTGGTCGGTCACGACGCTCTCGAGCGTCAGGGCCGGCTTCGAGGCGAAGCGGAGCAGGAAGTTCCAGAGCGGCCCCACCAGGAGCAGCTCGAAGAGGATGCCGCCAGCCACTGCGGTGAGGACCAGCGGCACGCCGGCCAGGCGCGACTCCGCCACCCGGCCCACCAGCCCGACGCCGAGCAGGAGGCTGAACAGGGTGCGGGGAGAGAGGATGCTGAGGGCCGCGCGCGACCATTTGCCGTGCGCGCCCTGCACGCTCACCTTCGCCCGCGCGTGCCCGTGATGATGATGGGAGTGGGAGTGGGACGCGGCTCGGCCGTGGTGCCCATGGCCGGCGTGATGTCCGAGGCTCAAGAGGCCCATGGTGGCGAGTCCGGCACCACCGAGGACGAGACAGAAGGTATAGAGGTCCATATGCCCGACTGATGCGGACCAACAATACGTAGATTTTGCCAGAGTGTTACCGGTGAAGCTTCGGGGCCCGGCTAACTGGCCGTAGCGGCTGGGGATTCGGTGGCCCGAAATGATGGCACATGGAGCGCGTCCGGTCAGAGCGCGCATTACCTTGAACGACCTCCTTCCCGGAGCGATCCCCGTGCGGTTCTCCCTGCCGCGGCCGTGGTCCCGTCGCCTTTGCACGCTGCTCAGCGGGCTTGCCCTCGTCAGCGCCTGCCGGGCCGGCGGAGCCGGCGAACTTCCCGAGGCCGAGCGACTCAGCGCGCGCAGCCAGCTCCCCACCGGTGCGACCCTCGACCCGGTGGGACGGAGCACGCTGCTCGGCTCGTTCCCGACCACCCTTGTGCCGGCACCCGGCGGCCACGAGCTGCTGGCGCTGCTCGGCGGGAGCCGGGCCCAGGGCATCCAGGTCATCGACCCGGGCTCGGGGCGGGTGCTGCAGACGCTGGGGCAGCCGGCGGCCTTCGTCGGCCTCGCCGTCAGCTCCACGGACGAGGTCTTCGCCTCCGGCGGCAACCAGGACGTCATCTACCGATACCGCTGGCTGGGCCACAGCGCCGTTCTCTCCGACAGCCTCCGCCTGACGCCGGCGGGAAGCACGCCGGGATCGCGCTACCCCGCCGGGCTCGCACTCTCCGCCGACCAGCGCTTCCTGTTCGTGGCCGAGAACCTCGCCGACTCGCTGGCGGTGATCGACGTGGCCAGCGGCAAGGTGGTGCAGCGGCTTCCCGCCGGTCCGTATCCCTATGCAGTCGCCGCGGCGGCGGACGGCGGGGTGTTCGTGAGTGCCTGGGGCGGGTATGTGGTGCAGCGCTTCAACTGGCGGGATGGGCGGCTCTCGGCGGCCGCCGCGATTCCCGCGGGCCGCCATCCCTCCGCGCTCCTGCTCAACCGCGATGGTTCCCGGCTGTTCGTGGCCTCGGCCAGCACCGACCGGGTCTCGGTGATCGACACGAAGCGGGGAACCGTCGTCGCCGAGCTTGCCGACAGCGCCCCGTCCGGGCCCGCCGAAGGCAGCACGCCGAACGGGCTCGCGCTCTCCGCTGATGAGCGGCGGCTCTACGTCGCGGAGGCCGACAACAACGCCGTGGCGATTTTCGATCTCGCGGAGAACCCGGCGCAGTCGACGCTCGCGGGGCGGATTCCGGTCGAGTGGTATCCCACCAGCCTGCTGGTACAGCGCGAGTCGCTCTTCGTCCTCAACGGGAAGGGAAAGAGCACCGCGCCCAATCCCGGCGGCCCCAACCCCGGGGTCGCCGGCAAAGACTCGCTGGGGTACACCCTCGACCAGACCAGCGGCACGCTCTCCGTCATTCCGCTGGCGCTGGCCCAGGGCGCGATGTTGCCGAGGCTCTCCGAGCGGGTCGCCCGGGCGAACGGGTGGACCCGCACGCCGGGCCGCGCGGAGTGGCCGCCGTTCACCCACGTCATCTACCTGATCAAGGAGAACCGGACCTACGACCAGATCCTCGGCGACCTGCCGCATGCCGATGGGGACACCTCGCTGGTCTTCTTCCCCCGCGCGGTGACGCCCAATCACCACGCGCTGGCGGAGCGGTTCGGGATTTTCGACCGGTTCTTCGTCAACGCCGAGGTGAGTGCCGACGGGCACAACTGGACCACGGCGGCGTACGTCTCCGACTACACCGAGAAGACGCTGCCGCAGGTCTACTCCGGCCGGGGGCGGTCCTACGATTTCGAGGGGACCAACAAGGGCCGGAAGGTGGATGACGATGTCGCCGCTCCCGCGGCGGGGTATCTCTGGGACCTGGCCCAGCGCAAAGGGCTGAGCTTCCGGAATTTCGGCGAGTTCGTGCTGGACGAGGACGACGGCGAGGGAGGCCTGCCGACCTGGTATCGCGGCCTCAAGCCCTTTCTCGAGGCGAACACCGATTCGCTCTTTCCCGGCTTCGACCTCGGCATCCCCGACCAGCGCCGCGCCGACCGCTGGCTCGAGGTGTTCGCGGAGTGGGAGCGGAACGGCCAGATGCCGGCGCTCCAGATTCTCCGGCTGCCCAACGACCACACCCAGGGTGCCCGTCCGGGCGCGCCCACGCCGCGCGCCTACGCCGCCGACAACGACCTGGCCCTCGGCCGGGTCATCGAGGCGCTCTCGCGCTCGCGCTACTGGTCCAGCACCGTGGTGTTCGTCCTGGAAGATGATGCCCAGGACGGAACCGACCACGTCGATTCCCACCGCTCGCCGCTGCTGGTGATCTCGGCCTACAACCGGCCCCGCACCTGGCACCGGTTCACCAACACCACCGACGTGCTGGCCACGATCGAGTCGATCCTCTCGCTCACCCATCTCTCCCAGTTCGACACCTACGCGCGTCCCCTGCACGGGATCTTTGCCGACTCCCCCGATACGACCAGCTACCGGACGCTGCGTCCGTCCGTGTCGCTCGAGGAGAAGAACCCGCCGAAGGGTCCGGGGGCGAAGCAGTCGATGCGGTTCGACTTCCGGGTGGAGGACCTGGCCGACGACGACGCCTTCAACCGGGTGCTCTGGCTCGCCATCAAGGGCGACCGCCCCTACCCGGGCCCCAGGCGGATGACGGCGGCGGAGGGGCAGGGGATGAGCCGGTAACTCCGAGCTCGGGGTTCCGAATCCCGACTCAAGTTTTCGGTGGTGTCCAGCCGATGCTGTGGGGAAGCCTTTCGCGTCATTCCACCATCGCATCGGAGTCTTCCATGGGTTCCTCACGTCTCCGCTGGCTGCCGGTCATCCTGCTGGTTGCCGCGTGCGACTCGGGCACGTCGGCCACCGACAACCTCCTGACGGTCATGGGGAATGCCGGCTCGCCCCTGTCGAGCGTCCGGACCGCCAACCTGATCACCACCGGCGATCCCGCCCACCTCTACATCGGCATGTACGCCTTCTATATCAGCCCGAACGCCGACTGCTCCAGCCCGGTGCTGGTGCAGAGCTACGGGTCGACTCCGGCGGACAAGGACTTCGTGGCCAACCCGACGCTCTTCTCCGGCGCGGCCGATCCGGGCGCCTACCAGTGCGTCGCGGTGAAGATGTCGGACGTCATCCGGGTGGTGCCGGACAGCAGCTTCGGCGCCTGCGTGGCGGGCACCGAGTACCCGGGCGACATCTACCGTGCTGGGGAGACCGACTGGAAGGACATCGACCTCAACCAGATCATCGGGTCGGGCACCGACTCGGTGCCGGTGGATGACCACGTGACGATCGTCATGACCCGCGACACCGCCGCGGCGATCGCGCGCGGGTTCAGCACCCACCAGGTCATCGACCTGGCCAGCGACCTGATTGCGCCGGGCCAGAGCACCTTCTACTGGAACGGGCAGGGCTCGGTGGTGGACGAGGGTGGCCAGTGCGGGGTGAACCCGGGGCATCCGAGCTTCCAATAGGCGGCAAGGCGGCAATAGCGGGAACACCGCAGGGTGTCATCCCGAGCGGAGCGAGGGGTCTACTTTCACCGCCATCAAGGCCGGGACAGTAGATCCCTCGTCGCTTACGGTCCCCGAACCGGCCGCCCTTCCGCAACGGCCTGCGTGTCTCCATTCTCCAAGCTCCTCAACCCCATCACTCGTGCACCCGAACGTCCTCCGTGCGGTCCTCGCGCTCTCAGGCGCGCTCGTTCCCGCCAGCCGCATGACCGCCCAGGCGCCCGCCCACCTCCGGGTCCAGCGCAGCGAGATTCTCGACCGCCACGGCTTCGACAAGCCGATGGTGGCGTACACGATGTTCATCCCCGCCGGGTGGAAGGGCGACGGCGACATCGAGTACGTGCTCAACAACCCCTGCCTCATGGAGCGGCGCATCCGGTACCGGGCGGCCGCTCCCGACGGCGTCGGGGCGATCACCATCGCGCCGGAGGAGAAGTGGACGTTCAGCAACATGCCGGCGAACGACAACTGTCCCCACCCGCAGATCACCACGGTGCGGGGCTACCTGGAGTCGTGGGTCCAGCGGAACCGTCCCGGGGCGCGGGTCTTCGACTACCGCACCCGCGCCGACCTGAGCGCGCCCTACAAGGCGATGGAGCGGAACGACAACGGGATGCGGGCCTGGTCGGAGGGCGGCGAGATCCTGGTCGGCTACCAGGTGAACGGCAAGCCGGTGCGGGAGGCGATCTCGATCCTGATCTTCTTCGTGCAATCGGAGTTCGCCGGCATCAACGCGAACTTCACGAGCTTTGCCGGCTTCACCGGACCGGCGTTCGGCATGCGCATGCCGGAGGGAACCCTGAACTTCAAGATGGTGGAGGCGCTCCGGCAGTCGGTGCTGCCCGCGCCGCAGTGGAAGGCCCTCCAGGACCGCGCCGCCGCCCAGCGCCAGGCCGACAACGACGCCACCGCCCGGAAGATCGCCGACATCAACCACCAGATGGCGATGGACAACATCAAGGGCGCCGCCGACCGCTCCGCGATCATCGCCCAGACCGCGAACGACGTCAACGCGATCCAGATGGGGACCTGGCAGAACACCAGCGCCACGATGGACCGCACCCAGCGGGAACGGATCGAGTCGATCCGCGGGGTGGAGACCTACAGCGATCCCCACTATGGTGGCACCGTCCAGCTCAGCAACCAGTACCAGCATGCCTGGCAGCTCAAGGACGGGAGCTACGTCCTGACCGACGACGTGAACTTCGACCCCAACCGCGCGCTCGGTGTCGAGGGCGTGCGGCTCAAACCCGTGCAGTGAGGAGCCCGATGATGCGCCTTCGCCTTGTGCTTCCGGCCCTGGGCCTCATCCTGGTCGCGGTCCGACCCGCCGCCGCCCAGGACAGCTTCGGCTATCCCGCCGGGCCCGCACCGGCGCCGGCCCAGCCGGCCGCGCCCGCCAAGCCGGTGAAGCCCGCCCGGCCGGCTCCCGCCGCGCCCGCTGCCCCGGCCGCCGATGTCGATCCCGCCGTCGCCGCGGAGCGCCAGGACTTCGGCGTGCCGGCCACCAGCGAGCTCCACTCCGGGCCGATGCACGCGCCGACGCCGAACACGATTCCCGGTGGCCAGGTGATCACCACCAAGGGCCTGGTGGCGCTGCTGGCCAACACCCAGCTCGGGGCGAAGATCTTCGATGTGCTGGGCGGGCCGGAGATCATTCCGGGCGCGGAGTACGCCGTGCCGGCCGCGCAGCCGGGGAGCTTCAACGACCAGAACCAGCAGGCCTTCGGCCAGTACCTCCAGCAGGTGACCCAGGGGAACGCCGAGACACCGCTGGTCTTCTACTGTCTCTCGAGCCACTGCTGGATGTCCTACAACGCCTCCCTCCGCGCCATCAACCTCGGCTACCGGAACGTGCTCTGGTACCGCGGTGGGATCGAGGCATGGAAGGCCGCGGGCCAGTCGGTGTCGCCGGCCCAGCAGCGCCGGCAGTGAAAGCCCGCCTCCGCACCGTCGTCGTCGAGGACCACGCCGAGCTGGCCCGCCAGGTCGCCCGGCGGATCGCCGATCTCGTCACCGAGCGGAACCGGGCGGGCCGCCCCACGGTGCTGGGGCTCGCCACCGGTTCCACCCCCATCGGTGTCTACCGCGAGCTGATCCGGCTCCATCGCGAGGAGGGGCTGTCCTTCCGCCGGGTGGTGACGTTCAACCTCGACGAGTATTACCCGATGGCTCCGGGGAGTGTTCACTCCTACCATCGCTTCATGTGGGAGAACTTCTTCGACGCCATCGACGTCGAGCGCGGCAACGTGCACATCCCGCGGGGCGACCTTCCCCGCGACGCGGTGGCCGCCGAGTGCGCCGCCTACGAGCAGGCCATCGCCGCCGCCGGCGGCATCGACCTCCAGCTCCTCGGCATCGGCAAGACCGGGCACATCGGCTTCAACGAGCCCGGCTCCGGCGGCGACAGCCGCACCCGCCGCATCTCCCTCGACCCCGTCACCCGCAAGGATGCCGCCGCCGACTTCTTCGGGGAGGACAACGTTCCCCGGGAGGCGATCACGATGGGGGTCGGCACCATTCTCGAAGCTCGCGAGATCCTGATCCTCGCCACCGGCGAGCACAAGGCGGAGATCATCCGGAAGGCGGTGGAGGGCGAGGTCGACCTGGAGGTGGCCGCGACGTTCCTGCAGCGGCACCCGAACACCACCTGCTACGTCGACCGGGCCGCCGCGGCGCTGCTGACCCCGGTCGCCACCCCCTGGCTGGTGAACGAGGTGGAGTGGACTCCCGAGCTGACGCTCCGGGCCGTCACCTGGCTTTCGCACGTCACCGGCCGCGCCATTCTCAAGCTGACCCAGCGGGACTACGCCGAGCATTCCCTCTCTTCCCTGGTGGCGCGGCACGAGTCGGCCGGGGCGCTCAACGGCCTGGTCTTCAACGCGCTGGGGGCGAAGATCCGGGGACGGAGCAAGCTGCCGAGGGGGAAGAAGGTGATCTGCTTCTCACCCCATCCGGACGACGACGTGATCTCCGCCGGGGGCCTGCTCCGGAAGCTGGCCCAGAACGAGAATGTCGTCCACGTGGCCTACATGACCAGCGGGAACATCGCGGTCTTCGACCATGACGTGCGGCGGCATCTCGACTTCCTGGCGCGGCTCTCGCACGAGTGGCGGCTGGCGGAACCGGTGGTGCGGGAGATCCTCACGACGGTCGAGGGGCACCTGCTCCGGAAGCTGCCGGGCGAGATCGACATCCCGGAGGTGCTCGACCTCAAGCGGCTGATCCGCGAATCCGAGGCGGTGAGCGGGCTGGGTGTCCTGGGCGTGCCGGCCAGCCAGGCGCGGTTCCTCAACCTGCCGTTCTACCAGACCGGGCGGGTGCGGAAGGACCCGGTCGGCCCCGCCGACGTCGCGATCGTGCGGGAGCTGCTGGAGGAGCTGGCACCCGACCTGGTGCTGGTGGCCGGCGACCTGAGCGACCCGCACGGCACCCACCGGATGTGCAAGGAAGTGATCGAACAGGCGCTGGCGGAGCGGCTGGCGGCGAGCCCGTCAGCCTCACGCCCGGAGGTCTGGCTCTACCGGGGCGCGTGGCAGGAGTGGCCGGTGACCGAGGCAACCTGGCTGGTGCCGCTCTCCCAGGAGGAGCTACGCCTCAAGATCCAGGCGATCTTCAAGCACCAGTCGCAGAAGGACACCGCGCCCTTCCCGGGGCAGGACGAGCGGGAGTTCTGGCAGCGGGTCGAGGCCCGCAACAAGGGCACCGCCGAAGAGCTCAACCGCCTCGGGCTGGCGGAGTACTTCGCGATGGAGGCGTACGTGGTGGCATGACCCCGCCGAGCCGCTGGACGATGCCCGGGTAGCGCGGGTCCGGCTTGAGGGGATCGAAGAGCGGCTCGAAGAAGTTCTCCGGCAGCAGGATGTCCCGCTCGGCGATGCCCTTCTCCAGCATCGCGAAGGCCCGGTCGAAGTCGCCCAGGTTGGCGTAGGCCATCACGAAGGTGAACGGCGGCACGTAGGTGGTGCGGGCGAGCCGGGTGAGCGAGTCGAGCATGGCACGAGCGCCCCGGAGGTCGCCGCTCCGCGCCAGCGCGGTGATCAGCACCCCGTACCCCTGGCTGGTCGATCCTCCCCCCGCCAGCGACCGCCGGATCAGGTCGAGCGCCTCGGCGTAGCGCTTCTGCTCCAGCCGCACCTGGGCCACCACGAAGAGCGCCTGGGAGAAATTGGGGTCGAGCTTGAGCACCTCGCCCAGCACCGAGTCGGCCTCGGCCTGGCGCCCCAGCGAGTTGTAGGTCCAGCCGAGTTCGGTGGCGATGATCCGGGAGAGCGGGTCGTAGCGCCGGGCGAGCTGCATCTGCGCCAGCGCCTCCGGCAGCCGGTTCCGTCCCGCGAGATAATCCCCGTACCAGTGATGCGCCGTCGGATAGGTGGAATCGGCGGCCAGCGCCTTCCGGAAGATCGAGTCGGCGCGGGCCCAGTCCCACTCGTTGAGCATCGTGCCGTACGCCAGCGAGGTGTACGCCTCGGCACTGGTGCTGTCGAGCGCGATGGCGCGGAGCGCGGCGGACCTGGCCGCGGCCCAGGACTGCTTCGGGTCGGCGACGCTGGAGTAGAGCGGCAGCAGGAGCCGGGCGTCGGCCAGGCCGGCCCAGGCGCGGGCCATGTCCGAGTCGCGGGCCACCGCCGCCTCGAAGAGCCGGATGGCCTCGGGAATCGTGGCCTCGGTGCGCTGGTTGATGGCGAACCGGCCACGGAGGTACAGGTCGTAGGCCTCGAGGTCTTCGGTGGGGCGCTGGCGCAGCGCCGAGTCGGCGGCGGAGGCGAGCCGCACCCGGAGCGCGGCCCCGATGGCCCGGGCGATCTCCTCCTGCACCTGGAAGACGTCTCCCTGCTCCCGGTCGTAGCTCTCCGACCAGAGCTCGTAGCCGTCGCGGGCGCTCACCAGCTGCGCGCTCACCTTGATGCGGGTGCCGCTCCGCCGCACCGATCCCTCGAGCACCGTCCCCACGTCGAGCTTTCGTCCCACCTCCCGCACATCGACGGCCGCGTCGCGGAACTGGAACGCGGAGGAGCGCGCCGCCACCCGGAGGCCGGGGATCTTCGCGAGCGTGGTGGTCAGCTCCTCGGCGAGTCCCTCGCTGAAGTAGGCGTCGGTGTGCTCCGGGCTCAGGTCACGGAAGGGAAGGACCGCGGTCGAGCGCGAGGCGGGGGCGGCACTGAAACGGCTCCGGATGGCGATCGCGCCGGCTGCGAGCACCACCAGCCCCAGTCCGGCGGGCAGCAGCCACCGACGCCAGCCACCTGCTCGCGCGCCGCCACCGGCCGCGGGTGGCACGCCCCGCCGGAGCCGGTCGAGATCCTCGCCCAGCTCGGCCATGGTGGCGTAGCGCTGGGCGGGGTCGGTGGCGAGGGCCCGCTTGAGCACCACGTCCACTGCCGCCGGCACCTCGCCCCGGCGGGCCCGTACGCTGGGCACCGGGTCGCTCAGCGCCATCGCAAAGGCGGCGAGCGCGCCGTAGCCGAAGGGCCGCTCGCCGATCAGCATCTCGAAGAGCACCACGCCCAGGCTGAAGATGTCGCTCCGGGCATCGACGTCGGCGATGCCGGCCCGCTGCTCCGGGCTCATGTACGCCGGGGTCCCGGGGGAGAAACCGGGCTGGGTGAGCTTGGCGTCGGCGGCGCTCGCGCTGGACGCCACCGCCCGCGCGATCCCGAAGTCGGCGACCAGGACGGTGCCGTCCTTCGCGAGGAGCAGATTGGCCGGCTTGATGTCGCGGTGGATGACCCCGTGTTCGTGGGCGTAGCCGAGCGCGCGTGCCGCCTCGCGCGCAATCCGCAGCGCCTCGTCCACCGGGACCTGCCGCTCCCGCTCCAGCCGGGCATCGAGGGATTCCCCCTCGATGTATGGCATGGTGAACCAGAGCTGGTCCCGGACCGCGCCGGAGTCGTAGACCGAGCAGATGTGGGGGTGCTGGAGCCGCGCCGCGAGCCGGATCTCCCGCTCGAACCGCTCGGTCCCGATCTGCTCCGCGAGGTCGGGGTTGAGCAGCTTGAGCGCGACCAGCCGCTGGTGCCGGAGGTCGCGGGCCAGGTAGACCGTGGCCATGCCGCCGCGGCCGAGCTCGCGCTCGATCGTGTAGCGGTCCGCCAGCGCGCCGGCGAAAGTGGGGTCGGTCAGGCTCACGGGGAGAGGGGTGGGCGAATCTCAATGTTATCCCGAACCGCCCGCGGGGGTAGAGCGATGTGCGGGGTCAGCCCCACAGCGGCCGCGCCACCAGGATCCCGGTGGAGCGGCGGATGGCGGCGACGTACTCCGGGAGGGGGCGGTGCGCGACCTCGACCACCCCGCCCGAGAGCGGGGCGTGCAGCACCCGCATCACGCCGTCGCGATCCCGGTAGGCCATCGCCGCGTGGGTCACGTCCAGCCCCGGGATCGAGGTCGCAAAGGCGAGGACATCGCCGGTCTCCAGCCGGCTCACCACCGAGCCCACCTGGTCGGTGGGGACGAGGTGGCGCGCGGCGCCGTCGAGCGAGCGTTCCATCGCGGCGATCGCGGCGAAGGTCTCCCCGTCGGCGAGGGCAGGGTAGCTCTGCCGGTGCTCGGTCATGAACCGGAGCGGGCGGTCGTCGTCGATGGCGCCGAGCTCCGCCCCCAGGTCGCGCACCAGTCCCCGCCGCATGCCATCGCTGATCCACTCGCTGAAGTAGTGCAGCCGGGAGGCGTAGCCGGCGCGCACGCCGCCGCGGTAGCGCATCGTCGAGAGGTGGGCGAGGAACCGATCCCAGGCCGGCGCCTCGAGCGAGGTCCGCGCCACCGCGAGGCACGACTCCACCAGGGTGACGCAGTCGAAGCGGGTGAGCGAGGCAACCAGCGGCTCGGGGCCGCGGGCACTGCCGCCGGTGCCGAGATAGGCATCGAGCGTCCCCGCGACATAGGGCGTGCCCGCGGCCAGCTCACCGACCCTCACCACCGCCGGTCCCATCGCGCGCTCGCGCCGGGCGAGGCCCTCGTGGCGGAGCGCGCCGGCCCAGGTGGCGAGCCGTTCCTCGTCCGGGCCCGCGGCGCGGGCATCCGCCGGCGGACGGCAGAAGCCGGCGGCCGCCAGCGAGAGCGCGGTGGTCTCGAGGAAGGTCCTCCGGGTGACGCGGGGTGCGGGCAGGGTCAGCTCCCGGTTTCCTGGGTGGTCGGCAGCGTGGCGAGGATCTGGGCCTCCCAGCGGATTCTATCGCGCTGTGTCACGAAGGAAAGAGCCGGAGGCCGGTCGGGTGAGAGGCTACGCGCACGCCTCGCGCAACGCGTCCATCGCGGACTCCAGCTGGGCGTCGGACAGGTAGGGGGCGGGGCCGAAGCGGAGCACGTCGCCGCGGGCATCGACGAGGACACCCAGCGCGTGGAGCCGCGCCGCGAGGGCGACCGCCTCGCGGCTTCGCAGCGCCAGGAATCCACCGGTCTCGCCGAGCGGCGCGGACCGGTCGCGCGTGATGCGGAACGGATCGAGGTCGAGCTGGTCGAAGCGCGCGGCCAGCACGCCGACCTGGTGCTGGCTCACCTCGCGCAGCAGGGCGGGGTGCAATCCCTGCTCGCGGAAGAAGTGGAACACCGCCGCGGCGCGGTAGTGACTCGCCGGGTCGTAGGTGGCACCGGCGAAGCGGTCGCCTCCCTCACCGTAGGCGGTGCGTCCCTCCCGCTCCCGCGAGGCCAGCGCGGTGAATTCGCTGAACCAGCCGGTGATCACTGGCCGGAGCGCGCAGTCGGGGGGGATCCGCAGGAAGCAGTTCCCCTCGCCGAGCTGGCAGTACTTGTAGCCGCCGCCCACGACGTACGCGTCCATCAGCCCCTGCTCGGCGAGCGGGAACGGCACCACGTTGAGCGCGTGGTAGACGTCGACCAGGAAGGTGGCGCCCTCCCGGCGGCAGGCTTCCGCCACCACGCCCAGCCCGCGGGCGATGCGCCCGGTGTCGAAGAACACCGCCGACATGATCACGAGCGCCGTCCGGCCGTTCACCGCCCGCGCCATCCGCTCGGCGATGCTCTCGAGCGGCGCCTCCGGCACCCGCACGATCTCGAGTCCAGCTTCGGCGAGACGATCGAGCTGGCGCCGCACCGTGTGGAACTCCCCATCGGTGGTGACGATCCGGGGCCGCTCGCGCAGCGGCAGGGCGGAGATCAGCCGCACCACCAGCTCATGGGTGTTCGGGGCCAGCGCGATCGCCGCGCCCGGCTCGCCCAGGAGGGCGGCGAAGCCCGCCTTCACCGCCCCGGCCTTGGCGAACGCGCGCTCCCACTTGTCGTCCACCAGCTCCGCCGCGTCGTTCCAGGAGTCTGCCTGCGCGGCGAAGCCGGCGTCGGGCCAGGCCTGGTGCGAGTGCCCGGTCAGGAGGAGCCGCTCGGCCACGCGGAATCGGGTGTAGTGCGGCGCGAGGGCGTTGGGCGCGGTGTAGAGGGAGGTGGGGTTCACGGGAGGGAAGTTGCGTCAAACCAGGAGAATGGCAAGCGTACCGGAGTGTGCGCGAACTGCGTGAGCGGTGAGCGGTGAGCGGGAACAGCACGAGGGTGATATGGGTGCGGGTGGGAGCGGGGTGAGGTCGGAGCGACGTCAGTGAGCCCATCCCGCGCGAGGTCTCACCCGGCGTGCGAACGTCCGTCGCGGAGACCTCGCCCTGCTCCCACCCGCTCCCGCTCACTCAGGTGCCGTTCCCGCTCCCGCTCACTCTGGTGCCGTTCCCGCTCACCGCTCACGCAGTCGCCGTTCCCGCTCACGCTTCTTCTAGAGTTCCGACCGGATCGCCCACAGGTCCGGGTAGAGCGGCTGATTGAGTGTGGTCATCAGGTATTCCGCCCCGGCGCTTCCCCCCGTGCCCCGCTTCGTCCCGATGGTCCGCTGCACCATCTTCACGTGCCGGTAGCGCCACTCCATGATCCCTTCGTCCAGGTCCACCAGCCGCTCGCAGAGACTCGCCATCTCGGAGTTGTGCCGGTAGAGCTCCACCAGCGCCCGCCGCACTCCCTCGCTCGGCTCGATCGGCTGGGTCACGTCCCGCTCCAGCTGGTCGCGGGGGATCCGGACCCCGCACGCCGCCATGAAATGCAGCACGCTGTCCCAGAGGGTCGGCGCCTCCAGCCGCTCCTCCAGCCGGCGCCGGGCCGCGCTCCCCGCGGGGTAGCGCTCCAGTGCACGCGGGCTCTTCCGGCCCAGCCGGAACTCCAGCTCGCGGAACTGGTACGACTGGAAGCCGCTCCCCGACTCCAGCCGGTCGCGGAAGGAGAGGAACTCGAGCGGCGTCATGGTCTCGAGGATGTCGATCTGCGCCACCATCACCTTGAGGATGGTCAGCACCCGCTTGATCGTGTGCTGCGCCCGGGAGTGGTCCCGCCGCGCCAGCAGCTGCTCGAGGTAGTCCACCTCGTGCAGCACCTGCTTGAACCAGAGCTCGTACACCTGGTGGATCGTGATGAAGAGCAGCTCGTCGTGCTCCGGCCCGTCGGAGAGGGGGTGCTGGAGCTGGAGCAGCTCGTCGATCTTGAGGTATTCGGAGTAGGTCGGCATCGATGTCCCGTCAGCGCTTGCCCAGCACCCGCCGCATCGCTGCGGGGCCGGCCGCCCGGTAGATGGTGGAGTGCTTCTCGCCCGGCCGGGGATCGTAGTGCAGCGTGAAGCCCCCGAGGGTCGCCCGCCGGAGCAGGGTGGCCAGGGTATCGGCCTGGGGCGCGATCCCTTCCTCGTTGGCGGCGGAGAGATAGAGGGTGCGTCCCTGGCCGGCCAGCGCGCCGAGCCGCTCCGGCGCGGTCCGCAGGAGCCCGTCGTCGTTCCACCAGAGGCTCGGCGAGAAGGCGATGTAGCGGTCGAACATCCCCGGCTCGCTGAACATCGTCTCCACGACGAAGAGCCCCGCGAGCGACTCGCCGATGATCGCCCGCTCCCCGGTGGTGCGGTAGCGCCGGTCGATCTCGGGAAAGAGCTCGTCGCGAATGAACGCCCGGAACGCCGCCGACCCGCCCACCCGCGGCGCGATCGCGCTGTCGCTCCGGATCCGGGTCGGCCCGGTCATGTCCCGGCGTCGCTGGGTGTTCTCGATTCCCACCACGATGAACGGCCGGGCCTGCTTCAGCGCCACCAGGGAGTCGAGCGTATTCACTACGTGGGGAAAGTCCTCCTCCACACCCCCGTCCGGCATGTACAGCACCGGGAACCGGGCCGAACCTGTGTAGCCCTTCGGGGTATGCACATTGATCCGGCGGGTCTCCCCCACCGCCCGCGACTCGACGGTGAAGCTCTCATGGGCCGGCACCGGGTCCTGCTGCCCGGTTTCGTTGACCCCGGGGTTGGGAGCGGGCGGCGGAGCGGCGTGGTGACAACCTGTCGCCAGGGCGACGAGGAGTCCCAGCACGGGCAGGGGGCGGCTCGAGGCCGGGTAAGCGGTGGACATGCTGAAGGATACGCCGGGCGAATCCCGCCGGGTACCGACCCCGTACATTGCGCCGGATGCAACGCCGCCCCACTGGCCGGTGGCGGATCCCGGATGCCCCCCCAGGGGCGCTCTTCACAAGCCGGTCCCGGACCCGTAGGTTGCTTCCCGCCGGAGCCCTTCCTTTATAGGGGCCCCGGCATCAGTCCCTCCAGGAGAGTATCGTGTCCAAGATGCTTCGGTCGATTGGTGCCGGCCTGGTCATGGGGTGTAGCCTGGCCCCTGTCCTCGCCGCCCAGAGTGCCCCCACCCAGCAGGTCGTTGCCGGTTCTCCCTCCCATACTGAAGCCGATGCCGCGTTCATGACCGGCATGATCGGTCACCACGCGCAGGCGGTCCTGATCTCCAGCTGGGCCAAGACCCACGACGCGAGCCCCGCACTCCAGGCGCTCACCGAGCGGATCGTCGTCGGCCAGACCGACGAGATCAACCTGATGCAGCGCTGGCTCCGCGAGTGGGGAATGCCGGTTCCCTCGGCCGATGCCTCCCACGACATGATGCCGGGGATGGAGGGCATGGCCCACAAGATGATGCCCGGGATGCTCACCGGCGACGAGCTCCGCGCGCTCGACAAGACCCGGGGCAAGGACTTCGACCGGCTCTGGATCCAGTCGATGATCAAGCACCACCAGGGCGCCCTCACCATGATCAAGGACCTGCTCGCCACGCCCGGCGCGGCGCGCGACGATTGGGTCTTCAAGTTCGTCTCCGACATGAACGCCGATCAGGGTATCGAGATCGAGCGCATGACCGGCATGCTGGAGAAGCTGAAGTAGTGGTATCGCGATCCGCTGGCCGTACTGATCTTCCTCTCATCCCGGAATCGTCCATGCCTCCTGTTTCCGTCCCTGTCCTTCCCCGGGCGCTCCGTGCGCTGCCGTTTGCCGCGATGGTGCTGGCGCTCGGCGCGTGCGGTGGGTCCACTTCCTCCAGCGCGACCAAGGCCGCGGCCGTGGCTCCCAAGGCCGACCCGCGGGTGGGCCTCAAGGCCGGCCTGACCGATGCCGGCACGGCGTTCTGGAACCTGAAGATGGTCTCCAACACGCCGTCGGCGGGCAAGTTCGCCGGCGTGACCAACTCGGACCTCGCCTTCAGCGGTCCGTACGTCATGCAGGGGAACTACAACGGCTTCCAGGTGTGGGACATCTCCAACCCGGCGGCCCCGCAGCTCAAGATCGGCTATCTCTGCCCCGCCTCGCAGAGCGACGTCTCGGTCTACAAGAACCTCCTCTTCGTCTCGGGTGAGGGCTTTGGCGGCCGGACCGACTGCGGCGCGCAGGGCGTGCAGGATACGGTGAGCAAGGACCGCCTCCGCGGCATCCGGATCTTCGACATCACCGATATCAGCAATCCCAAGTACCTCGCCAACGTCCAGACCTGCCGCGGGTCGCACACCCACACCGTGGTGGCGAGCCCGGCCGATCCCGAGAACATCTACGTCTACATCTCCGGCTCGGCCCCGGTCCGCTCGCCCACCGAGCTCCCGGGCTGCTCCAGCGCCATGCCGGAGACCGACCCGAACTCGTCGCTCTTCCGGATCGAAGTCATCAAGGTGCCGCTCGCCCATCCGGAGCAGGCCGCCGTCATCGGTGGCGCCAAGATCTTCCAGGACCTTGCCCCGGTGACCTCGCACGGTGAGGCCCCCGAGGACAAGGCCCGCCAGGCCAAGGCCGTCGCCGACGCGAAGGCCCGCGGCGGCTTCGTCGCCAAGATCAACGGCAACGAGATGGTCCTCCCCGATGGCTTCTCCAAGAACCTGCTCGACAGCATCGTGAAGACCCGCGGCGGCACCGGCCCCGCGACCGGCGCCGACAGCGCCCAGCTCCGCCGCGACCTCCAGCCCCTGATCGACAAGCTGGTCGGCGGTGGCCCGGCCAACGGCCCGCGCCGCGGCCCGAACCAGTGCCACGACATCACCGTGTACCCGGCCATCGGCCTGGCCGGTGGCGCCTGCGGCGGCTACGGCCTGCTGCTCGACATCTCCAATCCGGCCAACCCGGTCCGGATCGGGGCCGCCGCCGACAGCAACTTCTCTTTCTGGCACTCCGCCACCTTCAACAACGACGGCACCAAGGTGCTGTTCAGCGATGAGTGGGGCGGGGGCGGCGCGCCGCGCTGCCGCGTGACCGACAAGAAGGAGTGGGGCGCCGACGCCATCTTCACGATCGAGAACCGGAAGATGGTCTTCAAGAGCTACTACAAGATGCCGGCCGCCCAGACCAGCAACGAGAACTGCGTCGCCCACAACGGCTCGCTCATCCCGATCCCCGGCCGGGACGTGATGGTGCAGGCCTGGTACCAGGGTGGCATCTCGGTGTTCGACTGGACCGACGCCAGCAACCCGAAGGAGATCGCCTTCTTCGACCGCGGCCCGGTCGACAGCACCAGGATGGCGAACGGCGGCTCCTGGTCGGTCTACTGGTACAACGGCCGCATCGTCAGCTCCGAGATCGCCCGTGGCCTCGATATCCTCGAGCTCACCCCGAGCCCGATGCTGTCGCAGAACGAGATCGACGCCGCCAAGACGGTGAAGCAGGACTACCTCAACGTCCAGGGCCAGCAGAAGCTGGTCTGGCCGGCGAGCTTCGCGCTGGCGCGCGCCTACCTCGACCAGCTCGATCGCGACAAGGGGATGGGTGCCGCGCGGATCACCTCCGTGCGTGCCGCCCTCGCCGCGGCCGAGAAGGCCTCCGGCTCCGCGCGGAGCGAGGCGCTCAGCACCCTGAGCACCCAGCTCCACAAGGATGCCACCTCCGCCAAGGACCAGGCGAAGGCGCACATGCTGGCCTCGGCCGTGGGCGACCTGGCCAAGGGCGGCATGTAACCCACGCGGTTGCTCGACACGAAGCGGGGAGTCCTCCAGGACTCCCCGCTTTGTTTTCCCGGGCGACGCGCCCGCCCGGCTCCCGGCGCGCGTCCCCCTCGTTATCTTCGCCCCACCTATGCGCTTTCTCCTCTGCCCGGTCGGCTCCAGCGGCGACGTGCATCCCTACATCGGGATCGGGCGCGAGCTCCAGGCGCGGGGCCACGAGGTGCTCCTCTTCGGGGCCGAGGTGCATCACGAGGTCGCCACCCGCAACGGCCTCACGTTCATCTCCACCGCGAGCGCGGACGACTACCACGCCGCGACCCGCGACCCCGATCTCTGGCACCCGCGCAAGGGCTTCGAGACGGTGCTCCAGCTCGTCATTCCGCACCTGGAGCGGAGCCGGCAGGTGCTCGAGGATCACTGTCTCCCCGGCCGGACCTTCATCGTGGGGCACCCGCTCAGCTTTGCCGCCCGGGTGCTCGAGGACCAGCGTGGGATTCCCGCGGCCACGATCCACCTCGCCCCCTCGAGTCTCCGCACCGCGTACGAGGTGCCCACCCTGCCGCCCGATCTCGACATCCGGGGGTGGCCCCTCTGGCTCAAGCGCCTGCTCTGGGTCGTGATCGACCGGTTCATGATCGATCCGCGGATTGCCCCCGACCTCAACCGCTGGCGCGCCACCCTCGGCCTTCCGCCGGTGCGGCGGGTATTCAAGGAGTGGCTCAACGCCCCCCGGCGGGTGATCGGGCTCTTTCCCGAGTGGTTCGGCGCGCGCCAGCCCGACTGGCCCGCCAGCTTCACGCACGCCTCGTTCCCGCTCTGGGATGATCCCACCGAGGCCCACATCGACCCGGAGCTCGACGCCTTCCTCGGGCGGGGCCAGCCACCGGTGGTCGTGACCCCGGGGAGCGCCAACCGGCACGCCCGGCCCTTCTTCGAGGCCGCCGCCGCCGCGCTCCAGCAGCTCGGCGGCCGGGGCCTCTTCCTCACCGGCTATCCCGAGCAGATACCGGCCGGGCTCCCCGAGACCATCCTGCACCGGGGCTATGCGCCCTTCTCCCTGGTGCTCCCCCGCGCCTCGGCCCTGGTGAGCCACGGCGGGATCGGCACCGTGGCGCAGGGTCTCGCCGCCGGTGTGCCCCAGCTGGTGATGGCGATGGGCTTCGACCAGCCCGACAACGCGATGCGGCTGAGCCGGCTCGGCGTGGGCCGGATGCTCACCCCGAAGCGGTTCACCGCCGGCCGGGTAACGACCCAGCTGGGCGAACTCCTCGAGGGAGAGGCACACACCCACCGCGCCGCGGAATGGCGAGCCCGCCTGGCCGAGGTCAACGGCATCCGCCTCGCCTGCGACATCCTCGAGCGGGACGCCGGGGCGTGAGGCGCAGGCCCGCGGGCGTCCTGTCGCTCGCCCTGGCCCTGCTGGCGGCGCCACTCGCCGCGCAGCAGGCTCCGTCCGATGACTCCCTCCGGATCAAGTTCCTCGACGTCGGGCAGGCCGATGCCATCCTGATCCAGCTCGGGCGCACGGCCGTGCTGGTCGACGCCAGCCGGGGCGACGACATCGTCCAGTACCTCGAGGAGGAAGGGGTCGACTCGCTGCTCGCCGCGATCGCGAGCCACAATCACGCCGACCACATCGGCGGGATGGACGCGGTCCTCGACAGCTGGCCGGTGGCCGCCTGGTACAGCAACGGGCATCCGCCCGTCACCGCCACCGACCTGGATGTCGCCGCCCAGCTGCGCCAGCGGCAGACGCCGGCGCCGGCCCCGCCCTGGCAGCCGCTCCGGCTCGGTGACGTCCGCATCACCCTCTGGGCTCCCCCGGCCGTCGATCAGGCCGGGCTCAACCCTGGCGACCTCGAGAACAACAGCAGCATCGGCGTGCTGGTGGAACGGGGGAGCTTCAAGGCGCTCATGACCGGGGACAGCCAGCAGGAGGAGCTCTCCGCCTGGCTGGCCTCCCGCAAGGTGCCCCACGTGGATGTCCTCAAGGCGGCGCACCATGGCTCGCGCAACGGCGTCATTCCCGGCTGGATCAACGCCACCCGGCCCAGGGTCGTGGTGATCAGCGTCGGCGCCGGCAATGCCTACGGCCACCCCGACGAGGCCGCGCTTCGCTACTACCGCACCGGACAGCGCACGGTGCTGCGTACCGACCGGGATGGCACCGTCGTCATCGCGGTCGACTCCTCCGGGCACTACCGGGTCTCCACCCGCACCCCCATCCCTCGGTAGCCCGGGAGCCGCGCCCGATCCTCTCGGCCGGCGGCACCTTCTTGCGGATCGGCGTCCCGGACCACACCTTCTCCGGCTCGTCAGGCGGCTCGGTTTCAGGGCGGGGTCATGGACAGTCCGGAGTTACATCGCGAAGTCGCCGCCGAGCTGCGGCGGTTGGGGCTGGATAACGGCCCCTCGGGACTGTTCGCGGCCTGGCTTGCGGACGTGGCGGGGTTGCTGGCCCGCCTCCGCTCCCTGCCGGTCGGTGCCTGCTGGGCCGATGTATTTCCCGGCCCCGAGCCGGTCCGCCCCCGCGTGCCCCAGCCCGCACGGGTCCCGCCGCCCCCCGCGCCCCTGGTCCGCCCCTTCGCGCTCGAGCCGTCCCGTCCCCCCGCGCCGGTCTCCTCGCGGTACATGTCACCGGCCTCACCGATCTCCTACCGCCCGCTGGGACGCTGGGATCACCCCGCACCACCCGCCGAACCGGTCTTCCACCTGATCCACCACAACGGCGACGAGGAGTGGCTGACCGACCTCCTGATCGCCGCGGCCACGGAAGGAATCCCGCTGCATGGTGCCGGCTCCCCGGAGCCCGGCGTCGGCCTCGAGCTGGGGTCGCAGCATGGGTTCGTCGTGGTGCGCCGGGGACTCTCCCCCGACAACCTTGGCGCCGTGGTGGATTGGCTCAGCCGGCAGCCGGAGATCACCGTCGCCGACCGCTGCCGCTGACCCAGCCATCGCGATGAGGCTGGCCGGCTGTGTCCCCATCATTCCCAGCGCCGACCTCACCCGGAGCCTCAGGTTCTGGGAAGACGGTCTCGGGTTCACCCGGGACCGGGAGATGCGCCGCGACGGCCGCCTCGTCGGCTGCATGCTCCACCAGGGCGACATGCACTTCTGGCTCAATGAGCGCGCCGGTCCCGTGGTTCCGCCGGAGGAGTACGAGGGGATCCGGCTCTACTGGGCGCCACCCGACCTCCACGACCTGCATCGCCACCTGACCGCGCTCGGCTACGCGGTGTCGCCTATCGTCGACCGGGACTACGGACAGACCGAGTTCTTCCTCACCGATGACGATGGGTACTCTCACTGCTTCGGCGTGCCTTCCCAGGGGAGCGATTGACCCGGACGAAAACCTGACGCCGTTCCCGCCCTCGTAACGCCACCGCCGTGAATTCCGGATAGTCAGCTCGGGCTTTCTGGAGCCGCTGTGTCCTCCTGATCGCTAGTCAGCCCCGCTCAACCCTCAGTGCCATGTTGCCGATAGAGGATCAAAGTCGGTCATCGCATCCGAATGGATGCGGGATTCCCGACTGCGGCCATGACTATTGGAGGGGGACAATGGACTTCGATGCTGCAATTGTGGCGCACTCGAAATGGAAGGATCGCATCAGGAAGAGCCTTGCCGGCGGCGAGCGGCTCGATCCGAAAATGGTGGTACTCGACAATCAGTGCGACCTGGGGAAGTGGATCGAGAGTGCCGGCCTGTCCGAGCGAGGTCTTCCGGAATTCAGCAAGCTCAGGGAGGTGCACACCCGGTTCCACAAGGTCGCGGCCGAGACCATCACGAAAGCCGCGGGGGTGAGCAAGGAGGAGGGAGACAAGCTGGTCACGGGCGCGTCGACGTACGGTGTCGCGTCGTCCGAGTGCATCCGCGCGATCGGTGCCCTGCGTGACCGGGTGAAGGCCGGCAAGAGCTGACCAGTCCCGGAATGGTCCCATTCCCCCGCCGGGAATGGATCTTTCCCAGTTCCCGGTGGTGGCAGCACCATAGAGCATCTCCCTTCCGGAGCCCTGGTGCTGCCATCGCTGTTCAGCTGTGCCACCCTGCTGCTGGCGCTCGCCGTGTTGCCACAGCAGGGCGCCCCGCCGGCCGCGGCTCCGGTCGTCCCGCAGCTCGATGTGCGTCTCGAGTTGCTCGGCATCGCCTACCGGCTGGCAACGAACACCTTCCCAGCTGAGTCGCTCCCCGCTACCTACCGGGACGCCGTCCAGCGGCACTTCGGGCGCGTCCGCTCGCACCCCTTTCTCCAGCGGCTCCGGCAGCTCGCCGACAGCACCGCGCAGGCCGGTGGTGACCTCGGCGCATGGGAGATTCCCTCGCTGGCGGTGCACCTGGGACCTCCCCCCGCCTTTGCGCCGCTCGTGTCGCGCGCCCCGGCCGACACGTCGGACGGCTGGGACGACCGCGCCCTGCTCGATCCGGGTTTTCTCTCACTCCTGCGCGCGTTTTATCGGGAGGCCCGGGCCGAGGACTTCTTCCGGAGACAACGGGGCTATTTCGATGCCGTCAACGAGGCCTTTCGCCAGCGATTCACGCCGGTCGATCCGGCGTGGTTCCGGGAGTTCACCGGACTCGAGCCGACCGAGCGCTACACACCCATCGCGGGACTCATGGCGCTCGGGGCGGGGGACTATCTGCGGGTGAATTTCGGCGCGGGCCGTCGCAACACCCACACGATCGTCGTCGCGGGCGCGTACGACAGTGCCGGCCTGCCGGGCGCTCAGTGGAAGGAGTGGGTGACCCGGAGCAGTGTCCACGAGCTGGTGCATGCGTACACCAACCAGGTGATCGACCGCTACGCCGATGCACTTCGGCCCGCCGCGGAATCGCTGCTGGCACTCCCCGAGGTGCATGCGCGGGTGAAGGACACCTTCTATGGCAACTGGCAGTACCTGCTCTATGAGTCGCTGGTCCGCGCGGTCGCGATCCGGTATCAGGCCAGGGATGCCGCGACGGAAGCCCGGGACATCTCGGCGCAGGAGCAGGCGGGCTTCCTCTGGATCCGGGGCCTGCTCGGCGTACTCGACCGCTACGCCGGCGACCGGGGGCGGTACCCGACGCTCATCGAGCTCGGGCCCGAGCTGGTCAGGTACTTCCAGGGGACCACTGCGGCGTTGCGGGCCGGAGCCTCGCCGTCACGCGGATAGTCCGGGTCACGCATCCAGGAGGGCACATGTCCCGCTCGTCGTCGACCGTCCTGCTCCTGTTCCTGGCCCTGCTGCCCGGCCTGGGCTGCAGTGCCGACCGGGCCTGGTCGCTCAACCAGGCGGCGGAGTTTTCCGCGGCGTATGCAACCTGGAAGTCTCTCCCGCGCGAACACTACGCCGTCGAAGTCCGGATCTCCTGCTTCTGCCCGGCGGGACAGTGGGCGCATCTCGAGGTGCGCCATGATTCGGTGGTCGCCCTGGTCCTGGTCTCAGGCGACTCGGTTCCGCGGGAGGAGTGGCGCTCCTGGCCGACGGTCGACGGGATCTTCTCGATCCTGCGTGATGCCTATGCCTCGGATCAGTATGCGAGCATTTCGGCGCGGTTCGACCGGGCCGCCGGCTTCCCGACCAGGGCTGCGCTTTCCCTGCCGCGAAGTGCGGTCGACGGCAACCTGACGGTGGAGGCGCGTCACTACCTGCCGATGGCACGCTGAGGGGCCGCCGCTTCGGGGGGCGGTAAGACGCGTTCGGCTCGACAAAACGCGTGGCGCGCTCACTCGGCGCGCCACGCGTTATATCGCCCCGTTCCGAGCGCCGAGCTTACCGCCCCGTCAGCATCGCCACCAGCGCATCCACCTCGGCTGGTGCCAGCTCCAGGTTCGGCATCCGGAGCGGGCCCGGCCCGATCGCCGGCAGGCTCGCCGGATCGGTCAGCCGCTGCCGCACGTACGCCGCCTCGAGCTTCCGCCCGGTCAGCTCCGGCGCCGCGCCCCGCTCGAGCACCCGGTTCTCCTCGGGAAGCTCCGACAGGTCTCCATTCACGTGACACCGGACGCAGCCCTTCATCACGAACAGCTGCCGTCCCCGATCGGCGGGGCTCAGCACCGGCGCCCGCTCCCCTCGGCGGACCAGGGGAATGCCGGTCACGGTGAGATCCCCCCAGCCACCTCCGCTGAAGCCGCTGCGAATCTTGAGCGTCAGGCGATCACCCTCCGGTACCCGGAAGGTTGCGACGTAACTCCCCTGCCGGCTCCCGGCGCTCGCCGCCACCGAGATCGGCCCCCCCGCTGGCGCGGCCCCGGTCGGCAGGAGCTCCACGGTGCCGCTGAGCCCCGCGAGCGGGTCGCGCCCATGCTGCCGCACCATGTACTCCAGCCGGTAGCTCTGCCCCGACTCGAGATAGGCCGGCGGGTTCGTGATCGTCACCGTCGCCCACCCCCCCACCAGCACCTTCGCACCCACGCCCAGCCCCGCGACCAGCACCAGCTTCGGCAACACCGGCATACCGCCTCCCGTTGAGGTTCGGGAGTGAGATGCCGGCCACCGCCCCGGGGTTTATGGGGCCGGTTCCACCAGGGCCAGTCCGTCCGGTCCCTCCCCCGCGGGGAAGTACCGGCGTACCCGCATCCCGGCCACGTCGAGCTCGAGGATCTCCCCCGCGCCACCGAGCGAGATGTAGGCGGTCGCGCCGTCCCGGGTGAACACCGCGGCGAGCGGCTCACCCTGGGCGCCGCTCGATCCATGCGCCGCGACCGTACCCTTCCGCGCCCGGGTCGCCACGTCGTAGAGGTGAATCTCGTCGCTCATCGGGTTGGTGATGATCGCCGTCCTGCCATCGGGAGCGAAGGCGATGCGGTACGGAAATCCGCTGGTCTGCATCGAGTCGGCCACCCGCCACCCGGCCACATCCACCGCGTAGACCTTCCCGGTGTTGTTGCTCCCCAGCCAGGCCTCCCCGCCATCGGGCGTCAGGCCGATCGCCTCGGTCATGGTGCCCACCGGGAGCGACCGGGCGGGCCCGACCCCGGCCAGGTCGACGGCGCTGATCGACCCGGAGCGGATGTTGGCCGTGTAGGCGCGGGCGCCATCGCGGGTGACCGCCAGCATGTGGCTCACCGCCTGGGAGGTCGGGTGGCTGGAGACCACGGTGCCGGTTGCGACATTCACCAGCGCCACCATCCCGGCGGTCTCCGAGGTGACCGCGACCGTCTTTCCGTCGGGCAGGAAGGCCAGGCCATGGGGCCGCTGGAAGCCCAGCTCGATGGTGCGGGCGACCCTGCGCTCGGTGAGGTCGACCACCGTGAGGGTGTGCCCCGGTGTCTTGGCGCCATAGTCGCTCACCACCGCCCAGCGCCCGTCCGGTGAGGCGGCGGTTTCGTGCGGGCCATCGCCGGTCGGGAGGGCGGCGGCAATGAGGCCGGTGGCAAGGTTGAGAAGCGAAACGGTGGCGGTGGGCTTGTTGACGATGACGAGGACCGGATCGGTCGGGGGCCGTGTCAGGGCGGCCAGGAGGAGGAGAATGGTCATCGGGCGACTACGGCCATCCGGGTGGGGAAGTTCGGGGGCGGGCGGGCGGGGACGGGGCAGGGGCGGTGGGGCGCGCGGTGCTCTTCTTGACAATAGGCGTGATAACGACTATCGTTTGACCAGTCAAACTGAACGGTAAGGCCGCCCCATGTCGCTCCGCGACGAGATCAAGCAGAACAAGCCCTTCGCCTCCCTCCGGGAAGAGGCGGTGCTCAACATCATGCGGACCGCCTCGCTCATCGCCTGGGAGGCGGGGGAGGCGTTCCGGCCCTTCGGCCTCACCACCACCCAGTACAACGTGCTCCGCATCCTGCGCGGCGCCGGCGCCGATGGGCTGCCCTGCGGCGCCATCGCCGAGCGGATGGTCACCCGCGATTCCGATATCACGCGGCTGCTCGACCGCCTGACCGGGATGCACCTGGTCGAGCGGGGCCGTGCCCCCGCCGACCGGCGGGTGGTCACTGTCCGCATCACCGGGGCGGGCCTCGACCTGCTCGCGAAGCTGGAGCCGGTCATCCACGAGCTCCAGCTCCGGCAGCTCGGGCACCTCGACAGCACTACCCTGGCGGGGCTCATCAGCGCGCTCGAGTCGGCGCGCGAGCGTCCCGCCGTCTCCCTTTCGACCACCGATACGACCATCACCTCGTGAAGGAGCAGGCCATGCAGTGGAATCTGGACCCGACCCATAGCGCCGTCGAATTCAGCGTGAAGCACCTGGGCATCGCCACCGTGAAGGGCCGCTTCCGCGCCTTCACCGCCAACGTCGCCGCCGGCGCCGACGGGACGCTGACGACGATCGAGGCCACCATCGACGCCAACAGCATCGACACCGGGGTGGAGCAGCGCGACGGGCACCTCCGCTCGCCCGACTTCTTCGATGTCGCCGCCTTCCCCGAGATCCGGTTCGTCTCCACCGGCATCACCGCGAAGGGCGCGGGGGAGTCGGTGATCACCGGCAACCTGACCCTGCACGGGGTGACGAAGCCCGTCAGCTTCACGCTGGAGCAGAGCGGGATCACCCGGGACCCCTGGGGCAACCAGCGGATCGCCGGCACCGCCACCGGCAAGCTCAACCGCAAGGACTGGGGCCTCACCTGGAACCAGACCCTCGAGCTCGGCGGCGTGCTGGTGAGCGACGAGGTGAAGTTCACCCTCGAGATCCAGGTCGTGGCCTCCCAGCCGGTCGCGGCCTGACCGTTCGGGACCGAACACCCGGTCCCACAACCGGACACGTCAGCCCCGGCGGGCCTCTCCCCGCCGGGGCTAACGTTTTGCCCCGCTTGCCCTTCGCCTGATACCCCACCCGGCATGGGCATTGCCCTTCCCGAACCATCCTCTCCCCGCCGGGGTCGTCGTGTCGGTGTTCTCCCAGGATCTCAGGTACGCCCTGCGCCGGCTGCTCCACCAGCCCGGCTTCACCGCGGTCGCGGTGCTCACCCTCGCGCTCGGCATCGGGGCCAACACCGCGATCTTCTCGGTGATCGATGCGGTGCTCCTCCGCGCCCTGCCGGTGCACGAGCCCGAGCGGCTGGTGCTGTGGACCGGTAACGCCAGCGAAGGCTCGATGGGGGGGAGCATCCCCAGCGGGCGCTGGGAGTACTTCCCCTACCCGGTCTACCGCGCCTCGCAGGGTCAGTTCCGGACCCTGAGCGCGTTCGGGGCCATGGCGAGCAGCCAGTCGACCGTGGCGATCACCGGCGAAGCCGGCAGCGACGACGGCAGCGCGAAGATGAGCGGGGCCCAGCTGGTGAGCGGCAACTGGTTCACGGTGCTCGGGGCGAGCCCCCTCATGGGCCGGACCCTGGCCCCGACCGATGACCAGCCGGGCGCGGCGCCGGTCGCGGTGGTGAGTTACGGCTACTGGCAGACGCACCTCGGCGCCGATCCCGCCGTGATCGGCCGGAGCCTGACCGTCAACCGCACTCCCGTCACCATCGTCGGGGTGATGGGGAAGGAGTTCTTCGGCGAGCGGGTGCGCCGGCCCCCCGCGCTCTGGGTGCCGCTGGCGCTGCAGCCCGAGATCCAGCTGACCGCCCCGGCGTTCGACGACCTCACCCACTTCGGGCTGCGCTTCCTCGGCCGGCTCGCGCCGGGCCAGACCCTGGCGGATGCCCAGCGTGAAGCCAACGCCCTGCTCCAGCGGGTGCTCACCGACCTGACCGCCAACGACACGGGCGACGAGGTTCGCGAGAACATCGCCCGGAGCAGCGTGACCCTGGTGCCGGGCCTCCGGGGCGTGTCGGGTCTTCGGGAGCGGTATGCCGACTCCCTCTATGTGCTCGGGGCGGTGGTCGCGGTGGTGCTGCTCATCGCCTGCGCCAACGTCGCGAACCTGCTCCTCGCGCGGGCCGCGGCGCGCCAGACCGAGATCACCGTCCGCCTGGCCCTCGGCGCCAGCGGCGGCCGGCTCGCCCGCCAGCTGCTCACCGAGGGATTGGTGCTCGCGGCAGCAGGCGGCGTGGTCGGACTGGTGGTTGCCGCCTGGGGTGCGCAGCTCCTGGTCGCCGCGGTGGCACCCACCACGCCGGCAACCCCGGAACTGAATGGCACGGTCCTCGGCTTCACCGCGCTCGTGACGCTCGCCGCCGGGGTCCTCTTCAGTCTCGCGCCGGCCCTTCGTGGCGGGCGGCTCGATCTTGCGTCGGCGCTCCGGACTCGCGCCTCCACCGGCCCCGGCGGGCGGCGCATCGGGATCGCGCCGGCGCTGGTGAGCGTCCAGGTCGCGCTCTGCCTGGTGCTGCTGGTGGGAGCGGGCCTCCTCACCCGCACCCTCATGAACCTCCGCGGGCAGGAGCTCGGCTTCGAGCGGGAACAACTGCTGCTGGCGCGGGTGCAGACCCGCATCGCCGGGTACAAGCCGGCGGAGCTTCCCGCGCTCTACGAACGGCTGCTCGATCAGCTCCGGGCCATTCCGGGCGTGACCTCCGCCACGGTCGCCACCTACGCGCCCCTCGGTGACTTCTCGCAGTCCAGCTCGTTCAGCATCGCGGGGTACACCCCCGCGTCGGGCGAATCGATGTCCACCGGCATCGACCTGGTGGGCTCCGACTACGCCCGCACGATGGGCATGGCGCTCAAGCTGGGCCGCGACATCCTCCCGACCGACCGCCTCGGTGCGGGGCGCGTCGCGCTGGTGAATGAGCACTTCGCCCGGCAGTACTTCGGGAGCGAGAGCCCGATCGGGCGCCGCTTCGGGCTGGGCGGCGGCACTCCCAGCCTGTCCGACAGCTGGGAGATCGTCGGGGTGGTGGGCGATGCGAGGTTCGACGGCGTGAGCGAGCCGGCGGGCAACCTGGTCTTCTTCCCGCTGCTGCAGAACGACAGCCCGCAGGCCCACACCGCCGAGCTGGCCGTCCGGGTCACGGGCAACCCGGCGGATTTCGGGCCGGCGGTGCGCGCGGCGATCGCCGCGGTCGACCCGCGCCTGCCGATCAGTTCCCTCGCCCCCATCGGGGACCAGGTCCGGCGGGCCGTAGGGCAGCAGCTGCTCTTCGCCCGGCTGGTTGCGGTCTTCGGGGCGCTGGCGGTGGTGCTGGCGTGCGTGGGGCTCTACGGGGTGGTGTCGCAGTCGGTGCTCCGGCGCGCCAACGAGATGGGGATCCGCATGGCACTCGGCGCCGAGGGGCGTTCCATCATCGCGATGGTGCTGCGGGAGACCCTGGTCCTGATCGGGGTGGGGCTCGCCATCGGTCTTCCGGCGGCGCTGGCCGCGGCCCAGCTGATCCGGGGGCAGCTCTATGGGGTGGGAACGACCGACCCGGTCACGCTGCTCGCGACCACCGTCCTGCTCATCGTGGTTGCGTGCGTGGCCGGGCTGGTGCCCGCGCGGCGGGCGGCTCGGATGTCACCGATGACGGCGCTGCGCCGGGAATAGCTCCTAGCGGTTGAGCGAGGCGAACACCGGGTGGCGGCTGATCGGCAGCCACCGCTTCGCGGTCACGTGGTACACTTCCCACTCCGCGGTGATCCCGCCGCTCTCCACCACTTCCTTGAATTCTTCGGCGCTGCTGAAGCTGAACTCGCTGTGCGCCGCGTTGCGAACCTTGATCTCGGTCACGTATGCACCCTGAATGGCGGTCGCCATCCAGTATGGCAACTCCCGGACCCATCTCCCTAACTGCTTGAAATCACAGGAGTTCGCGTAAGCCGCCAGTTCGCTTCCCGGCTCGAATCCGGCGCAGGTTGCCATGCCGCGATCCGGGCAGCCGAGCCGGGTGGAACGAATTGGCGGGTGGCCGCTGACAGCCTTGTGCGCCCCGTCACCCCCGGACGTGCACCGGCGCCACTCGGGATGAAATGTCTTGCGCACCCGATGGCCCGTTGTTAGACTGTCCGCCGCTGCACGGGAGTCGCGTCCCAACGGCCGGAGGTCCGGCCCGGGTCACGCGGCTTTTTTCGTTTGGGGAGGGAGGTACCGATGCGGATCTTCGGACAGCACGACGAGAACACCCGGCTGCAGCTCGCCAAGGTGGCGGAGCGGGCCCGCATGGTGGCGCTCATGGCCGACGGCCATGTCGGGTACGTCATGCCCATCGGGGGCGTGGCGGCCTACCAGAACGCCGTCTCGGTGGTCGGGGTCGGGTTCGACATCGCCTGCGGCAACGCGGCGATCCGGACCGACAAGACCGTGGCCGACCTCGGCAACACCGCCAACCAGGTGTCGCGCCGGCTGATCAACCTCGCCGACGAAATCAGCGAGTCCCTGA
Source organism: Gemmatimonadales bacterium (assembly GCA_046327735.1). Taxonomy (GTDB): domain Bacteria; phylum Gemmatimonadota; class Gemmatimonadetes; order Gemmatimonadales; family GWC2-71-9; genus JADJOM01. The sequence continues at coordinate 64,221 of JAXLXZ010000004.1, forward strand.
GCTTCGGGGTGGGGCGGAAGAACCGGGCCGATGACGCCCCGGTCGACGACCCGCTCTTCGAGGATCCGGCGTGGGACGCGGTGCCGCCCAAGCATCGCCAGGCGCTGCAGGTGAAGGCCCGCCAGCAGCTCGGGACGGTGGGAAGCGGGAACCACTACGTGGACGTCTTCGCCGACGAGGCGGGGGCGCTCTGGGTGGGGGTGCACTTCGGAAGCCGCGGGTTCGGTCATACCGTGGCCTCCAACTTCCTGGCGCTGGGGCAGGGCGCCGCGTGGGGTGAGCGCGTGCCCGAGACCGAGGTCCTGCTCGGGCTGGACCAGCCCATCGGCCACGACTACTGGGCTCTGATGGAGCTGGCGGGACGGTACGCCTATGCCGGGCGCGAGTGGGTGGCGCGGAAGGTCGTGTCCATCCTCAACGCGAACGAGCTGGAGCTGGTGCACAACCATCACAACTTCGCCTGGAAGGAGACCCACGAGGGCGAGGAGCTGGTGGTGGTGCGGAAGGGCGCGACGCCGGCCTTTCCCGGCCAGCTCGGCTTCATCGGCGGGTCGATGGGTGACGACGCCGTGATCGTGCGCGGCGCCACGTCCAGCGACGAGGCGGTGACCGCGGTGCAGCGGGAAGCGCTCTACTCGACGGTGCACGGTGCCGGCCGGGTGATGAGCCGGACCGCGGCCGCCGGGAAGCGCCACCGCAAGACCGGCAAGGTCCTGAGCGAGGGACGGATCACGCCTGAGATGATGCAGGCGTGGGTCGGGGAGAAGGGGGTGGTGCTCCGCGGCGGGGGGCTGGATGAGAGCCCGCATGTCTACCGCCGCCTCCCCGAGGTCCTGGCGGCGCAGGGCCCGACCATCGAGGTCCTGCATACGCTCCGGCCGCTCATCGTGGTCATGGCCGGTGCGGACGAGTTCGACCCGTACAAGGACTGACCGCGTAGCGGTCATCCCGAGCGTAGCGAGGGATCCCTGGTTTTCTCTCCAGAGAATCAGGGATTCCTCGTCGCTCCGCTCCTCGGAATGACAGAGTCGGGTGCCTCGGCAGTCAGTTCTGTCATCCCTCTTTTTTCCCCTGGGAGGATCAGGGATTCCTCGTCGCTCCGCTCCTCGGAATGACAGAGTCGGGTGCCTCGGCAACCAGTTCTGTCATCCCGAGCGCAGCGAGGGATCCCTGATTTTCACGCGAGGATCTCAGCGCCTCCGCGTCAGCCCGTACTCCGCCACCGCCCGGATCATCGGCAGCCGCTCCACCGTCGCGCCCAGCCCGAACACCTGCAGGTATCCCGCGTAGGGCCGGTCCTTCCGGTACTCGATCTGCCACACCGTGGCCCAGCCGCCGACATCGGTCGCGAGCACCCGGGTCACCGCGCCCGGCGCCGCTGGCATGTCACCCCGCCAGGTGCCGGTGAGTCCCCAGCGGCGCCCTTCCTCGGTGGGTGACGCGGGATCCTCGTTGAAGTCGATGCTGTCGATCGGGAGCCCGGTCAGGGGCCGCCCGAGCGGGAGGTCGTTGCCGAGGAACTGGCCGGTGGAGTCGTAGACGGCGCTGCCCGCGATGGTGCCCAGCCAGACGATCTTGCCCCCGCTCCGGAGGTAGCGCTGCCAGGCGCCGGCCGCGCCGGTGTCGGCGAGGAGGGCGGCGGGCAGCGCCTCCATCGCGAAGACGACCACGCTGGGCGCCTCGTCCTGGATGCGGCGCTCGAGGAAGGGGCCCAGCGCCGGGCCGTCGAGCACCTCGTAGCCCAGTCCCGCGAAGTACTCCCGGGCCAGCCGGGAGCCGGGCATCGGGTCGCGCGGCGCGAGGGTGGAGTCGTAGAACACCGCGAGGTGGGGCACGGCCGGGTTCACCTGGCCGATCGCCAGGAGATCGCCGCTGTCGTTCCCGATATAGAGCATGCTGTCGACCACGGCGGGAGTGCTGAGGAAGCCCTCCTCCATGCGGAGTTTCCAGCGGAGGGCACCGGTGGCCTGGTCCACCGCGAGGAGGTCGCCGTAGGGCGATTCGGTGGACATCGTCCCGACGAGGAGAAGTCCCGCCGCGAGCACCGGCGAGGAGAGCACGTTGGAGCCCGCCTCGTAGCGCCACCGCTCGGCGCCGCTGGAGGCGTCGACCGCCTGGATGAAATGGCCGTCGGAACTCCCGACGTACACCACGCCCCGCTGCACCGCCGGCGAGCCCACCACCCACGAGCCCCGGTGCGAGAAGCGCCAGCGGCGCTCGCCGGTCGTGGCGTCGAGGGCGTAGAGTCCGCCGTCGCGCGAGCCGATGTAGACCCCGCCGTCCACCACCGCGGGCGAACTCTGCAGCGCCCGGCGGTCGAAGCCGGCCTTCCGCGAGTCGAGGGTGTCGCCGACGGTGCGATGCACCCACCGCTCCTTCCCGCTGGCCAGGTCGAGCGCGTACACCCGCCCGTCCCACGAGCCGATCACCACCTGGCCCCCCGCGACCGCGGGCGTGCCGCGGATCCGGCCGCCGGTACGCGCGGTCCAGCGGACCTTCCCGGTCGCCAGCGCGAGGGCGTACACCAGTCCGTCCTGCCCGCCGATCACCACCGTGCTTCCGGTGACACAGGGGGAACCTGCCCAGAGGTCCCACCCGCCCGCCGGAAAGGTGTTGAGCGGCAGCGCCGCGCCGCTCCGGCGCGACCACACCAGCCGTCCGGTGGTCTCGCTGACGGCGAAGATCCGGCCATGGTGGGTGGCGGCGACGACCAGCCCGCCGCTCACCGCCGGCGACGCGGTCACCGCATCGCCGGCGTCGAAGATCCAGCGCGGCATCCCGCTGCGGCGGTCGATGGCGTAGAGCTTTCCGTCGCCACTGCCCACGAAGACCGTCGTGGCCGTGACCGCCGGCGAGCTCCGGATCGCTCCCTCGGTGTGATACCGCCACACGACGCCGCCCTGTCCGCCGAAGAGCGGCGCGGGCGAGACGCCGCTGTGGGCGGGGTCGCCGCGGAACATCGGGACCGGTTCGGGGAAGAGCGTCCGGGGAAGCAGCAAGAGGGCTGCGGCAAGCAGGGCGATAGATCGCGAAGGAAATGCCATGGGTGCTCCGGGGCGGGGAAGTCGGACGCTCTCCTCTACGTTTGCCGCACCCCCCGGTTCCATTACCCTTCCATGCATCCTTTTCCCCTCCTGAGGATTGCCCATGACCGTCCTGGTCATCGCCCTTGTGGTGCTGCTCGGGTTCGGCGTCTACGCGTACAACAGCCTGGCCGGTCTCCGGAACCTTGCCGCCAACGCCTGGGCCGATATCGACGTCCAGCTCAAGCGCCGGCATGACCTCGTGCCCAACCTCGTGGCGGCGGTGAAGGGCCACGCCGGATACGAGAAGGGTACCCTCGAGGCGGTGGTGGACGCGCGGAACCGCGCCCTGGCCGCGGGCGGACCGGCCGCGGCCGGGGTGGCGGAGAAGGACCTCGCCGGGGCGGTACGCCAGCTGGTGGCGCTCGCCGAGGCGTATCCCGACCTCAAGGCGGGGCAGAGCTTCCTCGAACTCCAGAAGAACCTGGCCGAGATCGAGAACACCGTCCAGGAGGCGCGGCGCTACTACAACGCGGTGGTCCGCGACCTCAACACGACGATCCAGCAGTTCCCGGTGAACCTCGTCGCCGGCCCGATGGGGTTCCGGCCCCGCGAGTTCTTCGGGCTGTCCGACGAGCGGGAAGGGGCCTCGCCCACCGTCGACTTCGGGGGGAAGTGATGCGACGCCTCGTTGCCGGCCTGCTGCTGTCGCTCGCCGCCGCCGCGCCGGCCGCGGCCCAGCGGTCCCTTGCGATCAGGCAGTTCGACGCCACCATCACGGTCAACAAGGACGCGACCGTCGACGTCACCGAGACTATCACGGTGCACTTCAGCGGCTCGTGGAACGGGCTCTACCGCACCATCCCCGTCGAGTACCACACCCCGCAGGGCTTCAACTGGACCCTCCGGCTCGATTTCCTCGGCGCGACCAGCGGCCCCGAGGCGACACCGCTCAAGGTCGAGGCGAGCCGCGAGCGGCACTACATGAAGTACAAGGTCTGGGTGCCGGGCGCCGACAATGTCACCCGCACCATCAACCTGCATTACCGCGCGAAGAACGGCCTCCGCTTCTTTGCCGACCACGACGAGCTCTACTGGAACATCACCGGCGACGAGTGGGACGTGCCCCTCGAGGCCGCCAGCGCCGTCATCACCCTGCCCGCCGGCGCCACCGGGCTCCGCGCCATCGCCTTCAATGGCGCCTACGGTTCCACCTCGCGCGATGCGATCGTCGACACCGCCGGCACCACGATCACGGTCCGGATGCCGAAGGGGCTCGGCTTCCACGAAGGCGTCACCGCGGTGGTGGGGTGGAACAAAGGCCTCATCCCGGAGCCCAGCCAGGCGGCGCGTGCCGCCGAGTTCGGCGCCAGCAACTGGCCGCTGGGCATTCCGCTGCTGGTCTTCGGGCTGATGTTCTGGCTCTGGTCGCGGGTGGGCAAGGATCCGAGCCAGCTGCCGGTGGTGGTGCAGTACGAGCCCCCGGCCGGCCTCACCCCCGCGGAGGCGGGGACGCTGATCGACGAGTCCGCCGACATGCGCGACATCACCGCCACCGTGGTGGACCTCGCCGTGCGGGGGCACCTGAAGATCGAGGAGCGCCAGGACGAGCACCTCTTCGGCCTGATCAAGAAGACCGAGTTCGTCTTTCACCGGCTGGAGCGCGCCCCCGATCCCGCCCTGGCCCCGCACGAGTTCTCGGTGCTCAGCGGCATCTTCGGCGGCGCCACCACGGTATCGCTCTCGGAGCTGGAGAACAAGTTCTACAAGAACGTCCCCGGCATTGCCACCGGCATCTTCGATGCGCTGGTGAGCAAGGGGCTGTACCGGAAGCGCCCCGACAAGGTGAAGGCCGCCTGGCTCGGCTGGAGCGTGGTACTGGGATTCCTGCTCGTGCTGTTCGGTGCGCTGGTGTCCGCCCGGCTCAGCATGACCCCGCTCCCCTTCTTCGTGGCCGCCGGCGCGAGCTGGCTGGTCATCAACATCTTCGGGCGGATCATGCCGGCCCGCACCATCAAGGGTGCCCGCACCCTGGAGAAGGTGCTCGGCTTCGAGGAGTTCCTGCGGCGGGTGGACGGCGAGCGGTTCGAGCGGGTGATCAAGACGCCCGAGATGTTCGAGAAGTACCTGCCCTACGCCATGGCATTCCGGGTGGAGAAGCGCTGGGCCCATGCCTTCCAGGACATCTACCGGGAGCCGCCCCAGTGGTACAGCGGCGGCTCCAGCTTCACCAATGGCCGCTTCGACATGGGGTCGTTCTCGAACCGCCTCTCCAGCATGAGCACCCAGGCCGCGACCACCATGGCCTCCGCGCCCCGGAGCTCGGGCGGCTCAGGCTTCAGTGGTGGGTCGTCCGGCGGTGGGGGCGGTGGGGGCGGGGGCGGCGGGTTCTGAGCGGGTGCGCCGGAAGATGACCGAGCCCAGCGCGATCGTCGCCACGATGATGTTGGCGACGATCACCGGGGCCGAGTGGATGGTGATGCCGTAGGTCATCCACAGCAGCGCCGCGGCGGCCTGCCAGCGGCGCAGCACCATCGGGTCGGAATAGAAATAGGAGACCGCGAACGTCGCGGTGGCGATCCAGCCGATCCAGTCCACGGATATTCCTCCCGGTGGTCAGCCGAACAGGCCGCGCCGCACGCCGATCTCCCATGCCATCAGGAGCCCGAACACGAGGCTGATCACGCCCGACGCGATGCGCAGCCCGGCGTTCAGGCGCTCCGCGCGGATGCGGGTGTAGGTGAAGGGCAGGGCCACGGCGGAGGTGATCACCATCATCCCGATCACGGTGCCGAGGCCGAAGATGAGGAGGTAGAGCAGTGCCCAGGAGGGATCCTGGATCGTGGCCAGCACCAGCAGGGCGACGGCCGCGGATCCGGCCAGCCCGTGGACTACGCCGATCGCCACCGGGCGGAGGGCCTGGTAGAGCCCGAGCTCGCCGAGGTGGCGGTCGATCCAGTTGAGCGGCGTGCGCTCGGGGTCGTGCGGATGGCGCTCCGGCGCGTGCCCGTGGCTGTGATGATGGATATAGTCGCCGTGGGCGTGGTGATGGTCGTGCACCGTGCCGTGCCCGTGCGGATCGGTGGAGCGCAGCTGGGCGAGGAACTGGGTGAACCCGCGCAGGTTCATGATCCCGAGCAGGATCAGCAGCAGGCCCACCGCGAACTCCATCGACAGTCCCGCCTTCTCCGGGATCACCCAGCCGAAGACGATGATCCCGCCGCCCACGATGAAGATCGTGAGCGTATGGCCGATGCCCCAGAGCACCCCGATCAGCGCGGCGTGGCCCACGGTGCGGTGGCGCGAGACGATCGTGCTCACCGCGATGACATGGTCGGCATCGGTGGCGTGCCGCATGCCCAGGAAGAAACCCAGCGCGGCGATCGGAAGGACGCTGGTCATGGCGTCGCCGAGGTCTCCCGCCGGGTGAGCACGTAGTAGTTCTGGTCGACGGTCACGCTCTCCTGCGGCCTGTCGAGCTTGACGGTCTGCCACTCGCTGGTGGGCTTGAGCGCCACCCAGGCACTCCCCAGCATCACCTTCACCGGCAGGTCGAACCCCGGTACCGCGCCGGTCCAGCGGTAGGCGAGGGTGCTGCCGTCGAGCCGGTAATCGAAAACCGGGATCTGGGTGGTGGTGAGGTACTGCTGGAACACCCGGGTGAAATCGATCCCCGACTGGCTGCTGATGTACTGCTCCACCTGCGCCGCGGTGACTACCTGGTGGCGGAAGGTGGACTGGAGGCCCCGCAGGATCCCCTTCCACTTCTCGTCGTCGTTGATCACCTGCCGGATGGTGTGCAGCATGTTGGCGCCCTTGGGGTACATGTCCCCCGAGCCCTCCTGGTTCCGGCCGTACTCCGGCGTGATGGGCCGGTCGTTCCGGATGCTGCGCCGGGTGCCCACGATGTACTGGGCGCCCGCCTCCCTCCCCCGCAGGCACTCCACGTAGATCCCCTCGCTGTAGGCGCCGAAGCCCTCGTGCACCCACATGTCGGCCAGGTCGGCGGTGGTGATGCTGTTCCCCCACCACTCGTGCGCGCTCTCGTGGACGATGATGAAGTCCCAGTCGCTCCCCTGGCCGGTGCCGGAGAGGTCGCGTCCCAGGTACCCGTTGAGGTAGCGGTTGCCGTAGGCGATCCCGCTCTGGTGCTCCATGCCGAGGTGCGGGGTCTCCACCAGCTGGTAGCCGTCCTTGTACCAGGGATAGGGCCCGAACCACTTCTCGAAGCAGGCCAGCATCGACTTCACCTGGGCGAACTGCTTCGCCGCGGCGTCGCGGTGATAGTCCAGCGGCCAGTAGGTGAGGGAGAGCTTCCCGGCGGCGCCGTCATAGACGTCGCTCAGCCGGGCGTAGTTGGCGGCGTTGATCGCGATGTCGTAGTTGTTGATCGGCTCGCTGATGAACCACTCGTAGCTGGTGGTCTGGTCCGGGTTCTTCGTGGTGGAGCGGAGCTGGCCGTTGGAGACGTTGATCAGCGGGTCGGGCACGGTGACGACGACCCGCTGGCTGTCGGGCTCGTCCATCTGGGTGTCCTTGGTGGGCCACCAGATGCTGGCGCCGGTCCCCTGGCAGGCGGTGGCGATCACCGTCCGGCCGAGGCTGTCGCTCGCCCAGACGATGCCGCCATCCCAGGGCGCCCGCTTGGCCACGTGGGGCCGCCCGCTGTAGTACACGGCGAGGACGCCGGTGCCGCCCGCCGGCTGCGCCGCCTCGAGGTTCACCAGCCAGGCGTTCCCGTCCCGGCGGTAGCTGAGCCGCTTCCCCTGCTGCACGAAGCTGTCGACCAGGAGCGGGCTCTGGAGGTCGATCTGCATCGTGCGCCCCGCGTCCTTCACCCGGTAGGTGATCCGGTTGACCCCGCGGACCGTGCTGTCGGCGGGATTCACCTTGACCGAGAGGTCGTAGTAGGACACGTCCCACCAGGCCCGCTCCGGGGTGTTGAAGCCGCGGAGGCTGTCGGCCCGGGCGATGGCGTCGGGGGACTGGGCGGCAACGATGGTGGGGAGAAGGGTCAGTACGGTCAGGCAGGGGAGAAACCGCATTCGAAAGTGCTCCAGCGGGCGTTGGGGTCAGCTTCGAAGCTACTGACTCCGCACCCCCGGGACCACCCATCGACGGCGGGAACAGGATTACAGGATTTCCATGGATGAACAGGATTGGACCGGCATTCCACCGGCCCAATCCTGTCATCCATCATGATCCTTCAATCCTGTTTCACTTGTTCCATGCACGGGCCTTCCTACCACCTCCGCCCCCGCCGGAAGTAGTGCCCGCCGCCGAAGCCGAAGCTCACGCCCACCCGCCAGCTCGGACCGTAGTAGGGCCAGCAGCCCCAGCAGCCACCGTAGAAGGGGCTGTACCATCCGCCGGTGTAGTGCCGGACGTAGCGCTCGGTCTCGACGCTGTACTGGGCCACGTCGTAGTCGTACTGCCCCGCGGTCATCCGGTCCACCAGGTCGAGGAGGCCCGACTCGAGATCGCCCGTGATCTTCTCCGCCGCGAGGGCGCGATAATCCCAGTGGCTGTTGTGGGCGAAGGAGTCGAAGACGAACGGCTCGCTCGACCAGGCAGCCAGCACCGCGCCGGTGCCGCTGTTCTCGTTGACCACGAAGGCTTCGCGATCGCCCCGGCTCCGGACCTCGAAGTCCTTCCCGCCGCGCACCTGTCCGTCGTCGTCCGGGCTCAGGGGGTAGAGCACCCGGACTCGGCCATCGCCGTCCACCCGCAGCACGACGAGGTAGCCGTCCTCCGCGGCGCGCACCCGGACCTTGGCGCGATCGCCCTGGACGTAGTTCTCCTCGTTGAGCTTGACCCGGATGGGCGGGTCATCGGGGCGGGCCGTGGCAGGAAGGGCGGCGGGGGTGGCGAGGAGCGCGGCAGCAAGGGGGGCAAACATCGGATCCTCCGGTCGAACGTGACTGTGTATCCATCACGAGGATGCAGGATTCGTTCCCCGCGTCGCCGTGCCCGGATGCAACGGATTCTGCCCTGAAGACACCGGAATCGCCACCGTCCCCGTCTCCCGGCGCGGACGCGGTGTCCTGCCGCGCGGCCACGCTCCTCTTGACAGTCTAGAGGAGGGGTGGCATCGTCTTCTAGACAGTCTAAAGGAGACAGAATGGCGCCGGACCGTTCCGGGTCGGAACTCCTCCAGGGGACCCTCGAGCTCCTGGTCCTCAAGGCCCTCTCCCTGGAGCCGATGCACGGCTGGGGTATCGGGCAGCGGATCGGGGAGCTCTCGGGCGAGGTCTTCCAGGTGAACCAGGGGTCGCTCTATCCCGCCCTCATGCGCATGCTCCGCCGCGGATGGATCCGGGCGGAGTGGCGGAGCAGCGAGAACAAGCGCCGGGCCCGGTACTACGCCCTGACCGCCGAGGGGCGGAAGCAGCTCGCGCAGGAAACCCGGACCTGGGAACGGGTGGCGCAGGCCATGAACGGGGTGCTCCGCACCCGGCCCGCGGGAGGCACCGCGTGAGCCTCTTCTCTGACGCCGTCCAGCGGGTACGCGCCCTCCTCTTCCGTCGCGCGGTGGAGGCGGAGCTCGAGGAGGAGATCGCCACGCACCTCGAGCTCGAGACGGCCGCCCGGCGGAACCGGGGCGTCACCACCGACCAGGCGCGGCGCCAGGCGCTGCTCGCGTTCGGCGGGGTCGAGCGCTGGAAGGAAGCGACGCGGGAAGCCCGCGGCCTGGGCCTCGTCGCCGGGCTGGGGCTCGACCTCAGGCAGTCGCTCCGCGCGCTGCGGCGCAATCCCGGCTTCACTCTTTCCGTGATCCTCGTGCTCGGCACCGGGGTGGGCCTCGCCACCACGGTGCTCTCGCTGGTCCGCACCGTGGTCTGGAACGAACTCCCCTATCCCGCCGCCGACCGGCTGGTGCGAGTCTACCAGCAGAACCGGCCCGACAATCTCTTCGGCCTCTCCACCGTCGACGCCCAGGCGATCCTGGCGCGGCAGCACAGCTTCGATGCGTTCGGCGTGGTGCAGCGCGGTGAGGTGGCGCTCTCGGGACTGGGCGCTCCGGAGCGGATCCCGGTCGCGCGGGTCACTCCCGGCTTCTTCGAGGCCCTCTCGCTCCGGGCCGAGTCGGGCAGGCTGGTGACCGACGGGGACCTCGCGAACGGTGCGCCGCCGGTGGCGGTGGTGAGTCATGCCTTCGCCGAGCCCTCGCTGGGCGGTGCCGGCCCGGCCATCGGGAAGAGCTTCCTCCTCGATGGTATCGCGCACACCGTCATCGGGGTGCTGCCGCCGGGCGGCGCCGACCTGGGCGGCGTCACGGCCTCGGTCTGGCCGGCGCTCCGGCTGGCCCCGCCGACCCGCCGCGGCCCGTTCTACCTCCGCGGGATCGGCCGGTTGCGCCCCGGGGTCTCGCTGGAGGCGGCGGCCCGCGATCTCGCCGGCGTGAGCGCGCAGGTCTATCCCGAGTGGGCGGCGAGCTTTCGCGACCAGGAAGCGAAGCTGACGCCCTATCCGCTCCGGACAACCATCGTGGGCGACAGCGGCAACGCGCTTCTCCTGCTCGCCGGTGCGGTGGTGCTGGTCCTCCTGGTTGCGATCGCCAACGTCGCCACCCTGATGCTGGTGCGCGGGTCGGCGCGCGGGACCGAGCTCGCCGTGCGCAACGCGCTCGGGGCGGGGCGGGGACGGCTGGTCCGCCTGCTCCTGGCCGAGAGCGGGTTGCTCTCGCTGGGCGTGCTTGCAGTCTCGCTGCTGGTGACCGCCGGTGGCGTGGCCTTCCTGCAGCGGGAGCTGGCGTCCCTGCCGCGGGTGTCGGAGGTGGGGTTCGATCCCGGCACGCTGCTTCTTGCGGTTGGACTGGCGCTGGCGTCGGGGTTGTTCGTGACCCTCTCGCCGATCGTGACGCTGCTGCTCCGGCAGCCCGGTGGCCCGGTATCGGTCCGGAGCGGCGTCTCGCCGGGGGTGACGCGGGTGCGCCGCTGGCTGGTGGCGGGGGAATTCGCCCTCGCGCTGCCGCTGCTCTTCGGGGCGGCGCTGCTGGTGCACAGCTTCGTGCGGCTGAGCCGGGTGAATCCCGGCTTCGACCCGGTGGGCGTGGTCGCGCTCGACCTCGCCTTGCCCCGGGGACGCTATCCCGATCCCGCGGCGACCCAGCGGTTCCTGTCCCAGGCGGAGAGCCGTGCGGTGGAGCTGTTCGGCGCCGGACAGGCGGGGATGACCACCGCGCTGCCGCCGGATGATCCGGGCGACGTGAACAACTTCGACCTGCTCGACCAGCCGGTGGCGCCCGGCACCTCCGAACCGGTGGCGGCCTGGTCCGTCGTGACCCCGGGGTACTTCACCGTGCTCGGCATTCCCCTGCTCGAGGGGCGCAGCTTCGAGCCGTTCGATACCGGGGGCCCGGCCCCGGTGGCGGTGGTGAGCCGCTCCTGGGCCAACCGCTACTACCCGAACGGCTCTGCCGTCGGGCACCAGCTCTATTCCGGGGGATGTCACGACTGTCCCCCGGTCACCGTGGTCGGGGTGGTGGGCGACGTGAAGTACCTCGGCCTCTCGGGATCGGCCGAGGCGGTGTACGAGCCATCCACCCAGGCGGCGCCCAACCGGGTGAACCTGCTGGTGCGGGGGAGTGATGCGGGGGCCGCCGCCCTCACCCTGCAATCGGCGATGGGCGCGCTCGATCCCGAACTGCCGCTCCGGCCGCTGCTGCTGGAGAGCCGGGTGCGCGATTCGCTCGCCGATCCCCGTCGGTGGATGTCGCTGGTGGCCGCCTTCGCGCTGATCACCGCCGGTCTCGCGAGCTTCGGCGTCTACGGGCTGATGGCCTACCTGGTGCGCCAGCGGCGGCGGGAGATCGGGATCCGGCTTGCGCTCGGAGCACCGCCCTCACAGGTGACGGCGGACGTGATGCTGCGGGGAGTGCGCTACGCGCTTGCCGGCTCGCTGGTAGGACTGGGGCTGGCGCTGGCGGGCGCAAAGTGGATCGAGCAGCTGCTCTTCGGGGTCAGTGCGCGCGACCCGCTGACGCTTGCGGCGGTGCTGCTCGTCCTCCTGCTCGTGGCGCTCGTGTCCTGCTGGATCCCGGGGCGCCGCGCCGCGCGGGTCAACCTGCCTTCCGCTCTTGGCTCGGGCGACTGAATTCCACAAACGCACCCGGAACCAGCAACAGCAAGTCACGAAGGTCACGAAGTTCACGAAGAGCACGAAGGAGACATCTTCGTGCTCTTCGTGGCTTCGTGCTCTTCGTGGTTCGCAGTTGTTGTTGGATTACTTGAGAAAGAGCGACACCGTGTAGATCACCAGCCCCGCGAGCCCACCCACCAGCGTGCCGTTGAGCCGGATGAACTGCAGGTCGCGCCCCACCGCGAGCTCGAGCCGCTCGGCGGCCACCTCCGGGTCCCACTGCCGCACCGTCTCCGCGATCAGCGCCCCCACCTCGTGGCGGTGCCGTTCCAGCACCGACGCCGCGAAGCTGGTGAGGAAGTCGTCCAGCTCCTCCAGCCGCTCCGGCTTTGACAGCAGCGACGTGCCGATGGAGCTGATCCCCCGTGAGAGCGGTTCCAGCGAGCTCGCATCCTCCTGGGTGGTGAGCTTCTCCGCCGTGTTCCGCGCCTTCTCCCAGAGCGAGTTCGCGAACTCCGTCACCGCCGGATGCTCCAGCAGGTCGGCCTTGATGGCCTCGGCCCGGGCGCTCAGCTCGGGCGAGGTCTTGAGGCGCTCGACGAAGTCGGTGAACGCCTCGTCGAACTTGAGCCGCAGCGGGTGGTGCGGGTCGAGCCGGATCTCGTCCGAGAGCCGCTGGAAAGCGCCCTCGATCTTCTTCTGGAACGCCTGGTCCACGGCGCCCGGCACCCACCAGGGGCTCTCTTCCTTGATGCGGGAGCGAAGCTCCTCGCGGTTCTTCGCCATCAGGTCGCCGGCCAGGCGGAGCGCCTCGTCGAGCAGCGCCTGGTGCCGTCCCTCGCTCGCCACCGCGGACAGCACCGTGCCGAGGATCGGGGCGACCGGGACCGACTTGATCCGGCTCACCGCCGCGTCCTGGATCAGCCCCCGCACCGCCTCGTCCGGGACGGCGTCCATGGTGCGCGCCACCCCGGAGGCGAGGTGCCGCGCCATGCGGGTCCCGTTCTCCGGCTCGTTGAGCCAGCGCGCTGCCCGCTCCGCCACGTGCATCGACTTGAGCCGGACCGCCAGCACGTCCTTCGAGAGAAAGTGATTCTGCACGAAGTTCCCCAGCACCTTCCCGATCCGCTCCTTCTGGGTCTGGATGATGGCGGTGTGGGGAATCGGGAGACCGAGTGGGCGGCGGAAGAGCGCGGTGACGGCGAACCAGTCGGCGAGCCCGCCGACCAGCGACGCCTCCGCCGTCGCCCGCACGAAGCCGAGCCAGGGATAGCGCGCCTCGAGGAGGAGGGCCACCAGGAAGATCAGCAGGGCGACCACCAGCAGGCCGCTCGCCATCCGCTTCATCCGCTTGAGCTCGGCCTTCCGGGTCGCCTCGTCCTTGCGGGGCGCGAGCTCCGGCGGCGCCGGCGGCTGGGGAACCGGGGGCGCCGGCGCGGGCTCGAGGGTCGTGGGAAGGTTCGCGGTCATGCCGGATAATAAGAAGTCAGGCGGCCCGGGGGCGGATCGCGGCGGCGGCCAGCAGCACGCCGGCGAGCCCGACTGTCACCCATCCGAACCAGTTGCCCCAGCGCGCATAGAATGTGGCGCCCGGACCGGAGGGGAGCCATCCCAGCAGGACTCCCGGTTCCGGGCCGGACGCCGTCTCGCCAAGGACCCGGCCGTAGCCGTCGCTCAGCGTGAGGCGCCCCTCCGCCGCGCTCCGCGCCACCGCGAATCCCCCCTCGATCCCGCGCACTACCGCCATCCGGCTGTGAATCCAGGCGTCGGTGGTGAAATCCCACGCCGGTACCAGCATCAGGCCGGTGCCGGCATTGGCGTACTCCCGCCCGAGCCCGGCGAAGTCCATGTCCTTGCAGATGGCGACGCCGACGTGGTTCTCCGGAAAGAGGCCCGGGCCCGCGCCGAGGCGATAGCGGGACTCGAGCCCCGGCACCATGTGGCGCTTGTCGTACTCGACCACGGTCGAGCCATCGGGCCCGAAGGCGAGCGCCACGTTCCGCGGCGACGCCTTCCGGTCGAGAAGGTTGAGCCCTGCCACGACGGTCACCCGTTCGCTGCGGGCGAGCTCCGCGAGAATGGCGCGGGCGTCCGCGGCATAGGAAGGTGCGATCCCGGCGAGTTTCTCGGGGAGGACCAGCACCGTTGCGCCCCGCTCCGCCAGGCTCCGGCCCCGCGCGACGTAGCGGCGCAGGAGCGGCAGCGCGAGCGCCGAGTCGGCCTCGTCGAAATGGCGCATCGCGGCATCCTCGGCCAGCAGCCCGATGCTGGTGGCTTCGCTCCCCGCGGGACGGAGCAGGCGGATCGCCCCGCCGACCAGTGCCAGGGCGATCGGAAGGGCGCCGAGGACCAGGACCCGGCGCAGGGTCGCGGGCTCATTCCGGAACCGCCAGAGCCCCGCCAGCATCGACGCGCCCAGCGCGACCAGGAATGAGACCCCGTGAATGCCGGTGACGGCGGCCACCTGCATGAGCGGCAGCAGGTCGGTCTGGGAGTACCCCACGGCCCCGGCGCTTCCGTGCACCGAGAGCTGCGCGTTCAGGAACTCGAGCGCCGTGGCGATCGCGGGATAGGCGAGGACCGCCGCCACGGCGCCGCTCCGGCGCGCGACCAGGCGCCAGAGCAGGAACACGGCGACGTTCGCCACCGCGATCGAGGCGACGATCGACGCCTTGACCGGAGTGGGCAGCGCGGGATAGGCCAGGACCAGGTTGAGGGAGGCGACGATCGAGGCGATCGCGACGGCCGCGGCGCTCCGTCCCAACCTTTCCCGCGGCAAGACGATCAAGAGAGGTACCGGTGCGAGCCAGGCGAGCCACCAGACGTGGTTGATGCTGGTGGACCAGTAGCTGGCCAGCGCGCTCAAGACGACCGCAGCCACCAAGGGCATTCGTTGCTCCGGGGTCGAAGTGATTGTCGTTGAGTGCGTTACGGCGGACGTTTCAGGGGTGTTTCATCCTGAAACTCTGGCAAATGCGCGCCCGTATGACCGGGAAATTCGCCGGACCCCCCATCTCAACGCGGACCGCCCCGATGAGTGTGTTCTTCGCCGACCTCAAGTACGGCTTCCGGATGCTGGTGAAACATCCCGGGCTCGCAAGCATCGCGATCATCGCCCTGGCGCTCGGCATCGGCCTCACCACCACGATGTGGAGCATCACCTGGGGCGGGATCCTCCGGGGGCTGCCGTTCGAGAAGTCGGCGCAGCTGATGCATCTCGAGCGGGCCCGGCCGGACAAGGGTCAGGAATCGATCGAGGTCCCGCAGAGCGATTTCGCCGCGTGGCGGGAGCGGCAGAAGAGCTTCGAGGACCTGGCCGCCTTCCGCGAAGGCACCGTCAACGTCAGTGGAACGGAGGGGAAGCCGGAGCGCTTCGAGGGCGCCTTCCTCACGGCCTCGACCTTCCGGCTCCTCCGGGTCCAGCCGGTCAAGGGACGACTCTTCCGGGACGAGGACAACCAGCCCGGTGCGCCGCCGGTGGCGCTGCTCGGGTGGGACCTCTGGCAGAGCCGCTTCGGCGGCGACGAGGTCATCGGCCGCACCCTCCGCGCGAACGGCGTGACCCGCGAGATCATCGGGATCATGCCGCGGGGCTTCATGTTCCCCACCAACGCCGGCATCTGGCTCCCCGAGGAGATCAACCCGCTGGCCCGGCCCTGGGGCGAGGGGGAGGGCTACGAGATCATGGGGCGGCTCCGCGACGGGGTGACGCTCGCGCTGGCCAAGGAGGAGTTCGCCGGCATCACCCGGCAGATCGGGGTGGAGCATCCGAAGGAGAACGAGGGGATGAACGCGGTCATCAAGCCCTTCACCGACGAGTACATCGGGGAGGAGCCGGTCCTGATGCTGTGGACCATGATGGCGGCGGTGTTCGGCGTGCTGCTCATCGCGTGCAGCAACGTCGCCAACCTGCTCCTGGCCCGCGCGGTCACCCGCACCAAGGAAGTCGCGGTGCGCACCGCGCTGGGGGCGAGCCGGTGGCGGATCGTCTCCCAGCTCCTGACCGAATCGCTGGTGCTCTCCTCCATCGGCGCGCTGCTCGGCACCGGCATGGCCTGGGTGGGGAGCCGCTGGTTCATGGAGCAGCTCCGTCCGACGGAGCCGCCCTTCTGGATCGATATCCATCTCGACGGTGCGGTGCTCGGGTTCGCGGCGGGGATCGCGGTGCTCTCCGCGCTGGTGAGCGGCGTGCTTCCCGCGCTCCAGGCCACGGGCGGCAACATCCAGGAGGTCCTCAAGGACGAGAGCCGCGGGGCCTCCTCGCTCCGGATCGGGCGGTTCAGCCGCGGGCTGGTCATCGCCGAGCTGGCGCTGGCGGGGGGCCTGCTGGTGGCGGCGGGGTTCATGATCGAGAGTGTCTGGACCCTCACGCGCTTCAACTACGGGGTGGAGACCGCCAGCACCTTCACCGCGCGGCTGGGGCTCTTCGAGAGCACCTATCCGGACAGCGCCAGCCGACTCCGCTTCTGGCAGGCGCTGGAGGAGCGGCTGCATGCGATGCCGGGCCAGTCGGGAGTCGGGTTGAGCACGGCGCTCCCGGGCCTGTGGGGTAACTGGGTCAACTTCGGGCTCGAGGGGAAGAGCTACGCCAAGGAACAGGACTTCCCCTCCACCCGGTTCGTCGCCGTATCGCCGGGGTGGTTCGAGGCCTTCAAGCTGCAGCCGGTCGAAGGGCGGGTGCTGGGCCCCGGCGACGTGGGGGGAAGCCTTCCGGTCGCGGTGGTGACGCAGCGCTTCGTGCAGGAGCACCTCGGCCCCGGCTCGGCACTGGGCAAGCGCATCCGGATCGGCAATCTCGAGACGAAGGAGCCTTGGCTCACGATCGTCGGGGTGATTCCCGATGTCTGGTTCGACGGCAACGAGACCGACAACCCGCAGCGCACCGCGGTGCTCGCCCCGATTCTCCAGGGGGACTACCGCTTCCTGAGTATCGCGGTGGCCAGCCGGGGCGACCCGATGGCACTGGCGCGGCCGGTGCAGCAGGTGGTGAGCGGCCTCGATCCCGACCAGCCGATCTACTTCACCCGCACGCTCAAGGACGCCATCTCGCGGAGCGCCTGGTTCTACGAAGTCTTCGGCACCCTCTTCGTGGCGTTCGGCGGGGCAGCGCTCTTTCTCGCGACCGTGGGGGTCTACGGCGTGATGAGCTTTTCGGTCTCCCGCCGCACCCGGGAGATCGGGGTGCGCATGGCGCTCGGCGCCAGCGGGCGGGACGTGGTGGGCATGTTCCTGCGGCAGGGGGGGCTGCAGGCGCTGATCGGGCTGTCGGCGGGGGCGGTGCTCGCGGTGTTCCTCGCGAAGGGGCTGCGGATCGTCCTCTTCCAGGTGAACACCGCCAACTGGCTCATGTATGCCGGGGTGAGCCTCGCGCTCGGGCTCACCAGCCTCCTCGCGACCTGGATTCCGGCGCGGCGCGCGGTGGCGGTGGACCCGAACGTGGCGCTCAGGTACGACTAGGCCGCGGCGGTTGGCGCGCGACGACTGATTCTGTCATCCCGAGGAGCGAAGCGACGAGGGATCCCTGCTTTTCTTTTCAGAAGATCAGGGATTCCTCGCTGCGCTCGGAATGACAGAACTGGTCTTTCGACTACTGGCCGCTGTCCATCCCCTGCATCATGTGCTGCATGTGCATCATGTGCTCCATCATCGCGGCCCGGTGCGCCAGCAGCTCATCGAGCAGCTTCTCCATCGCCGCGACCTTCTTGTCGCCCTTGCTCCGGTGCATGAGGGTGACGAGGCTGTCGAGCCGGGCCTGATCGGCGGCGGTGGGCATCGGCATGTTCATCCCCTTCATGCCGTCCATGCCGCCCATGTTCATGCCTCCTCCCATGCGGTGCTGCATCCCCTGCATCGGTTCGCCCGCGCCCATCTTCATCATCGGGCAGTCGGGCTTGGCCTGGCCGGACTTCATCCCGCAGCAGCCGGCGGAATCGGTGGTGGGGGCGGGCTTGGCGGCGCAGCAGCCCGGGGCGTCGGGCTTGGCGGGCTGGGACTGGGCGTGCACCAGCGACACGCTCCCGGCCGCGAAGGCCAGGGCGGTGAGCAACGACAGGCGGAGCGACATCGGGACCTCGGCGTCGAGTGGATGCGACCTGCTACGCCGGGACGATGCCGCTCCGTTGGTTAAAGGAACGGTAAGGACGGATGAACCGCCTGCTTACCGGGTCAGCCAGTAGCTGAGCTTCACCAGGAAGGTGTTCCGGGCCGGCAGCGAGAAGAGATCCTTGATGTCGCCGCCATAGTTCCGGCCGCCCTCGAGACTGGTGAAGTCGCTCCGGCCCTGGCTCCAGACCAGGAAGAGGGTGCTCCCGGGCCGGTACTCCCAGCGGAACACCGCGTTGGAGTTGAACTGCTTGAAGTTGAAGCCGCCGGGGTTGTTGGCGATGGCGGTATCGCCGACCGGCTGGTAGCGGGCGTTGAAATTGGCGGCCCGCGGCGTGGCGGAGAGTTCGCGCACCCTGCTGTAGGTGCCCTTGGTGATGAACGGTGCGGCGTAGAGCTGGAGCGTCGTGGTCGGGGTGAAGGTGTAGTCCAGCCGCCAGGTCATCCCCACCGTGGTCTGGTCGAGGTGGGCAAAGGTGTAGCGGGTGATCCCCGCGACGGTGTCGCCGAAGGTACCGAAGTACTGGGCGTCGTTGTGATTGCGGGTCCAGCTGAGCGACAGCGACGTGTTGAAGCGGCTGGAGAACTTGTAATCGAGCTCCGGCCCGAGGTTGAGCCGGTGCGAGCGGCCGCCGTCGGTGCGGGAGTAGTTCACCCACATGAACGGGACCAGCTTCTTCCGGGAGTCGCCCTCGAAGCCCATCCAGGGGGAGATGTACATGTCCTGGCGGACCGCCGGGCCGCCGCGGGCGCAGCGATCGCAGTAGGTGCTGCCCAGCTGGCCGAGGGTGCCGCCGGCGTGGAGCCACCAGCGCCCGTTGGTCTGCATGTGCATGTTGGTGTTGGCGGCCCGCTCGGTGGAGAGCCCCGCCGTGCTCCAGTACTGCCACCAGTTGAAGTTCCAGTTGAGCCGCTGGAAGAGCGCGGTCGGCTGGAAGAAGCGGAGCCCGGCCCAGTTGTTCCAGCTCTGCTGGTCGGCCTGGAGGAGGAAGCCGAGGTCGTTGATCTCGAAGCCGGGGGAGCGTCGGGAGTAGCTGGACTCGAAGCGGAGCCGGTTGCCGGCCAGCTTCCCGAAGCGGATCTCCTCGGCGTCGCCGCCCAGGCTGGTGCGGGTGGAGTCGGCGCGCAGCGACCCGTCGGGACGCTGGTAGAGATGGACGTTGCTGGTCTGGGTCTGGTAGATCGCCTCGCGGCTGCCCTGGACCCGGCTGAAGTTGAGCGAGCCGCCGACCTCGTAGCGGTTGCCGAGGAGCCGCTGCCGGAAGTCGAGGCCCCCGGTGTAGGCCTGGTCGTGCAGCTCGGGCCGGCTGAGCCGGTCGAGCGACCGGTTCACCCCGGTCAGCATCAGTCCGACGGAGCCGTTCCCCTTCTCCTGGTCGCGGGTGAGCCGGACCACGGAGTAGTTGGTGGTGGGCTCGATGGTCGCGTTGTGGGGGCCTGTCTCCCGGTCGGTGACCGCGTCGAGGACGCCGAGGCCGATGCCGCCGGGGAGCCGGCCGGTCACCTTGGCGGCACCGATGATCGTGGTGGCCTGGGCGGAGGCGTCGCTCCCGTAGAGGGAGCCGAGCTGGGGGGCGCGGCCGATGCGGCGGGAGTAGAAGAGCCCCTCGCCATTGCAGTTCACGGCGCTGCAGTTGACGTCCCGGCTGAAGATCCCGCGGCCCTCGACGAAGAACGGCCGCCGCTCCTCGAACTGGGTCTCGAAGGCGGAGAGGTTGAGGACGGCGGGATCGGCCTCGACCTGGCCGAAGTCGGGGTTGATGGTCGCGTTGAGCGTGAGGTTGCTCGCCAGGGCATACTTGAGGTCGGCGCCGACATTGGCGTTCTGGCGCCGGTCGTAGCTGGAGCCGCTCCCGATCGGTTCGCTCTTGCCGACCACGTACGGGGTGAGCTCGGCGCGGCGCGGCGTCGCCAGCTCGGTGAGGCCGGTCAGCTCGCCGAACTGGGAGACGAACCCGGTCTTCGACTGGCGATAGAGGGGCCAGGACATCTGGCTGGTGTAGCGCTGGATGTTGCGCCAGATGAGGATCCCGAAGTTCCGGGTGGCGCCGGCGGGATAGCGCAGCTGGGAGAGTGGGATCCGGTATTCGGCGGTCCACCCGAGCGAGTCGACCCGGGTGGCCGCGTCCCAGACGCCGTCCCAGGCCGGGTCCTCGTTGCCATCATCATAGATGGCGACATCCATCTTGACCCCGACCGGGTTCACCACGAACTCGTACCCGGTGCGGCGGTCGTGGTAGGAATCGACCATCACGATGATCTGGTCGGAGGGGTTATCGGCGTCCCGCCGGGCCAGCAGCTTGATGATGCTGTCGGGCGCGGTATCGTAGGCCCGCACGAAGACATAGAGATTGCGGGCGTCGTAGGCGATCCGGGCGCTGGTGCGCTGGCGCGGCTCGCCGTCCTCCCGGGGCCGCACTTCCCGGAACGCGGTGATGAGCGGGGTGACGGCCCAGACCGGGTCGTCGTCCTTGCCGTCGAGCACCGGGGGGAACTCGGCCCGGACCGCGGCCAGCGCCGACATCCCGGCGGGCAGCGGATCGACATGGCTCATGGCGGGCGTGGCGCTGGCCAGTTGGGTGGCCTGCAGGGCGAGGAGCAGCGCGGGAAGCTGGAGCACGGGTCCGACCGGGGATTGAGTCAGCCTGTTAGACACCGGATGGGCGTCTCTGGTTGTACGATCCTCGCCTCGAGTTCCCGACGGATTTCCGCGGCGCAGCGTTTCAGTGGTGTAACGCGTAAGAAGTAGGTGTGCGGTTTCGCTTCCCCAGTCTCCCCATCACCCCAGGTTCCGCGCGATGCGCTCTCTTACAGGTCTGATCCTGCTGGCTGTCGTCCCCACCCTCCTTCAGGCCCAGGGGCCGGTCGCGGGCCCGGCGTCTCCGACGATCGTCCCGGCGCCGGCCACCAAGCTGCCCCGGACCCACGCGCCGAAGCAGACCAAGTCCGACATTACCGCCGATGACCTGATGACCCGGCTCTACATCTTTGCCGACGACTCGATGCAGGGGCGGGATGCGGGCACGGCGGGGAACATGCGGGGCACCGACTACATCGCGCGGGAGGTGGCGCGGATGGGCCTCGTCCCGATGGGCGAGAACGGGACCTTCTTCCAGACGCTGCCGTTCAAGACCCGCTCGGCCGATCCAGCGTCGAGCTTCACCGCCGGCGGCACCGCGCTGAGCTACGGCAGCGAGTGGGTGGGGCGGGGCGCGCAGTCGTTCAGCAAGCAGGACCTGGCGACGATCTACGCCGGCTCCCTTGCCGACACCACCAGCACGCTCACCCCGGAGCAGACCGCCGGGAAGATGATCGTGGTCAGCTTCCCGACCGGCGGCGGCAACCGGGCGCTGCGCAACCCGTCGCGCCGCTTTCCCAACGTCGCCGCGATCGCGGTGATCGGCCCGCCCCAGCTGATGGGCCAGCTGCGCCGGCCGCAGAGCTTCGTGGATGATCCCGCCAATCCGCCGCCGGCCGCCGCGGCGGGCGCCCCGCCGACGATCTTCCTGACCCAGGAAGGGGCGGCGAAGGTGTTCGACGGCGACGTCGCCGCGCTGCA
Source organism: Gemmatimonadales bacterium (assembly GCA_046327735.1). Taxonomy (GTDB): domain Bacteria; phylum Gemmatimonadota; class Gemmatimonadetes; order Gemmatimonadales; family GWC2-71-9; genus JADJOM01. The sequence goes on from JAXLXZ010000004.1 coordinate 85,986, forward strand.
GCCGGGCGCGGCCGGGAAGACGGTGTCGGTCGACCTGAAGATGATGGTGACCCCGGTGCCGTTCCCGGCGCGCAACGTGGTGGCGGTGATCCCCGGGAACGACCCGGCGCTCAAGGGCCAGTACATCGCGATCGGGGCGCACAACGACCACATCGGGATGACGGCGAACCCGGTGGATCACGACTCGATGCGGATCTTCCTGCACCGGGTGCGGCCGGGCGGGGCGGAGGACAATGCCAAGCAGGCGACCCCGGAGGACCAGGCCCAGATCAACGCCGACCTCGCCGCCTGGCGCAGTGCCCACCCGGGCACCGAGCGGCTGGATTCGATCAGCAATGGCGCGGATGACGACGGCTCCGGCTCGGTGAGCGTGCTGGAGATCGCCGAGAAGCTCCAGTCGATGAAGAAGAAGCTCAAGCGCTCGGTGATCTTCGTCTGGCACGTCGGCGAGGAGCGCGGGCTGCTCGGTTCGGCCTGGTTCACCGACCACCCGACGGTGCCGCGCGACTCGATCGTGGCGCAGCTCAACATGGACATGGTGGGCCGGGGCGACGCCTGGGACGTGACCGGTGCCTCCAAGGACGGCGCGGTGCTGCACGGGAGCCCGGGGTACCTCCAGATCGTCGGCTCGCGCCGGCTCTCGACCGAGCTGGGCGACATCATCGAGAAGGTCAACAAGGACAAGGGGCACAACCTGACCTTCGACTACGCGATGGATGCGAACGGCCACCCGATGAACATCTACTGCCGGAGCGACCACTACGAGTACGCCCGGTACGGGATCCCGATCGCATTCTTCACCACCGGCGGTCACTCGGACTATCACCAGGTGACCGACGAGCCGGAGTACATCGACTACGCCCACATGACGAAGGTGGACCGGATGGTCGCGGATGTGGCGGCGCACCTCGCGAACCTCGATCACCGGGTGGTGGTCGATCACGAGAAGCCGGATCCGAAGGGGGCGTGTAGACAGTAGCCGTTAGCCGTTAGCTATTGGCTGTTAGCTGTTAGCTGTTAGCTCTCTCGATGAAAGACGACCCTCCCTGCGCAATGCAAGGAGGGTCGCTCGTCATCGGAAGAGCTAATAGCTAACAGCTAACAGCTAACGGCCAATCGCCCCCCGCTCCCTCAGCACCCGCATCACCTCCTCCACCGGCAGCGCCTCGACCACGTAGCCGTTGGCCCGCTCGGTGGTGGCGACGAAGAGCGAGTTGTAGATCGCCTCTTCGGTGGCGTCGGCGACTCCCTCGAACAGGTTCGACATTTCGTCGTTCCCGAGGTCGAGCCCGGGGACCAGCTTCGCGTTGCGGGTGCGGCGCACCGCCTGGTTGGTGGAGAAGGCGATGACGTAGTCGCCGGAACCGTTGTCGCCGACCGAGCCGGTGCGGCCCAGCCCGATGATGGCGCGGGAGGCGAGACGCTCGAGGTTCCGGGTGGAGAGCGGCGCATTGGTGGCCACCACGATCATGATCGAGCCCTTCTTCCCCTGGGCCGCCCCTTCCTTGCTCACGCCCCGCCGCCCCAGGGCGCGGCCCACCGGCACTCCCAGGATCGTGAGGTCGCCACCGAAGTTGGTCTGGACCAGCACCCCCACGGTCCAGGTGCTGTCGCCCGCCTTCACCAGCCGCGACGACGTCCCGATTCCGCCCTTCCAGCCGAACGCGATGGTGCCCGCGCCGGCGCCGACGTTGCCTTCCTCTATAGGACCGCTCGTCGCGGTCGTGAGGGCCCGGTGCACGTCGTCCTGGGTTACCAGCCGCCGGCGGATGACGTTGAGCACGTACCCGTCGTTGGTCTCCCCCACCACCGGATTGATCGAACGCACCTCCTCCATGCCGGGCTGGGCGAGCAGCTCCGTCACCAGCGCGTCGGCCACCTTCCAGACGCAGAGGGTGCAGGTGAGGAGGATGGGGGTCTCGAGCTCGCCCAGCTCCCGCACCTGGGTGACGCCGAGCAGCTTGCCGAAGCCGTTGCCGACATGAATGACGGCAGGCACGCGCTCCTGGAAGAGGTTGCCGCCGTGGGGGAGGATCGCGGTGATCCCGGTACGCACCGAGTCGCCCTGCCGGACCGTGACCTGCCCAACACGAACGCCGGGCACATCCGTAAGAGCATTCAGGGGCCCGGTGGTGAGTGTGCCGGGTGCGACACCGAGGGCGCGGGCGCGGGGCTTGGGCGCCTGTGCACCGAGGGTGGCGGCGGGGACCAGTACGAGAGTCGCAAAGAGGGCAACGCGGAGAGACACGGGGGCGTCCAAGAGAGACAGGGTCCAAGGAATAGCGGGGCAGGGACGGGAATATATGGTCGCAGTGGCGTTACCGATCGCAACCCTTCGCGTGCCTCACGTGTCTTACCAGTGTAGCTGACGGGGGGCTGGGCCGGCGGGGAATGCGTGTCCGGATATGGGATGCCCAATCCCGGAAGTGAGCGGCAGGGCCCCGATTCAAGGACGTAAGTTGTTGCAGCGCAAGGTGAAGCGTCAATGTTCCAGACGGCATGGGTCGTGCTTTTTTCGGCCCCGACCAAACCGGTATGTCCATGAGCGTGAGCCTGTTCGAATCCAGCACCGAGATTGAAGCCCGGGAACTCGCCGAGTTCCAGGGGCAGGTGGCTGTGCTCGCCGGCACGCGCTACGAGGTGGACCGGGTGGTGGCGCGAGGTGGCATGAGCGTGGTGCTGCTGGCATTCGACCGGATGGAAGGGAAGCCGGTCGCGCTCAAGCTGCTGGATCCGAAGCAGGGGGCGGTGCTCGAGAACCGGGAGCGGTTCCGGCGCGAGGCGATGATCTCCGCCCGGCTGGCGCATCCGCATATCGTCCCGTGCCACGACTTCCTGCACCGGAACAACCTGGCGATGGCGGTGATGCGCTACATCCCGGGGCAGTCCCTCGGCGACCTCCTCCCCGAGGGGCAGCGGCTTTCGGTGGATGAGGTGCTTCGCATCGTCATCGCGATCGCCGACGCCCTGGCGCACGCACACGCGGGCGGGGTGGTGCACCGCGACGTGAAGCCGGCGAACATCCTGCTGCATGCCGACGGCGGGTGGCCGTTCCTGACCGACTTCGGGATCGCGACGCTCCGCACCTCGGAGCATTCCCGGTCGGAGGTCTACAAGGGATTCGGGACGCCGGCGTTCATGTCGCCGGAGCAGGCGCTGGGCCGGTGGGACGCCGATGCCCGGACCGATGTCTACTCGCTCGGGCTGGTGGCGTACCGGGCGCTTGCGGGCCGGCTGCCGTTCACCGGTGAGTCGGCGATCTCGCTGGCGGCCCAGCGCACCATCAAGGACGCCCCGTCACTCCGCGCGCTCGCGCCGGAGGTGCCGCCGGTGCTCGCGGCGATCATCGACCGCTGCCTGGCGCGGAATCCCGAGAAGCGCTGGCGCTCGGCGGCGGCGCTCCGGGATGCGCTCAAGCGCTACCGGGCGCACGCCGACGGGCATGGGATCGTGCCGGGGTGGCTGGGCGGGCTCTTCCGGAAGGTGCCAGTGGCGCCAGCCCTGGTGGGGCATGCGGCGGGGTGGAGCGTGCTCTGGATGTGGTTCCGGCGTTAGGCAACTCTCCCCAGCCCCAGGAACACCGCCGGTCTACCTCCCCCCTGACAGTGCCTTCACCAGCCGCACGCTGAATTCCAGTCCCTCATAAAACGACTTCACCGGGATCCGCTCGTCCTGCCCGTGGGCCCGGTTGTCGTCCGCGTCGAGCGGCACTCCCGACACCCCGTAGACCGGAATCCCGACGTTGCGGAGATAGAGCCCGTCGGTGGCGCCGGCTTCCATGCTCGGCACGACCGTGGCGCCAGGCCACATCGCCCGGGTGATCGACTCGACCGGCTCCATGACTTCCGGCACCAGTGGCGAAACGGGGCTCGCCACCGCCGGCCACTGCACCTCCACTTTCACCGCGGTATCTCCCGCCACTCGCCGCAGCGTCGCCAGCACCTCCTCCGGCTTTTCGTCGGGGAGCATGCGGCAGTTCACCGTGGCGCGGGCCAGCTGGGGGAGGGCGTTGTCGGCGTGCCCGCCGGCGAGCCGGGTGGCCACGCAGGTGGTACGGAAAAGGGCGTTGAACCAGGGGTCCTTGCGGGAGAGCCGCTCGATGGCGGCGGGGCTTCCCTTCGCCGCGAGGCGCATCTCACGCGCGACCACCGGAGGCTCGCTGGCGGCGGCCCGCTCGAAGTAGCCGCGGCTGACCTCGTTGAGCCGGGCGGGGAAGCGGTAGGCCGCGAGCCGGGTGAGGGCGGCCGAGAGCCGATAGATGGCGTTGTTGGCGACCGGCTGGGAGCTGTGCCCGCCCGGATTCCGCACGACGAAGGAGAAGTCGGTGTAGACCTTCTCGCTCGCCTGCACGTTGCGGGCGAACACGACCCCGTTGCGGAGCAGCGGGTCGCCCCCGTCGCCGTTGATGCAGTAGGCCACGTCGATCAGGTCGCGGCGATTGGCGAGGAGCCACTGCACCCCGTTCCCATCGCCTCCCTCCTCCGCGGCGGTGAGCGCGAGGATGATGTCGCGATCGGGGATGAAGCCTTCCCGCTTGAAGGTCAGCAGCACCGCGGTGTAGATCGCCGCCATGTCCTTGATGTCGCTCGTTCCCCGGCCGTAGAAGTAGCCACCCTGCTCGGTGAGGGTGAACGGCTCCATGGTCCAGTCGGAGCGGAGCGCCTCGACCACGTCGAGGTGAGCCAGGAGGAGAATCGGCTTGCGGGCGCCGGTGCCACGGAGCCGCGCCACCACGTTCTGGTGCAGCGAGTCGGGACCCACCACCGCGACGTCGGCGGCCGGGAACCCCGCCGCGAGGAGCCGGCGCGCGATGGCCTGGGCCGCGGGCGTGGTCGAGCCGTGCTCCTGGGTGGTGTTGATGCCGATCAGCTCGGCGAAGATCGCCCGGGCCTCCTGGTCGCGAGCGGAAGATTGCGCGGTGAGCGGTGCGGCGGCTCCGAGAAGCGCGCCGAGAAGTGCGAGGCGGTGACGCATGCGCGATGAGATCCGGTGAGAGTGATCAGTAGCCGGCGGCCATGCCGTCCTTGCGGGGATCGGACGCGGCCACGTAGCCCCGGGGCAACCTGATGATGAGCTGGCTGCCACCGGCGTTGCCCGGGGGCAGTTCCTCGACCTGGTGGCCCATGGCGGTGAGCCCGGCGCGCACGCCGTCCGGCACCGGCGCCTCCAGTCCCACCCGCAGTCCCTCGAAGTGCCGGAATCGCGAGGCGTCGACCGCGGCCTGCGGGTCCATCCCGAAGACGAAGAGGTTGAGCAGGACCTGCACGTGCCCCTGCGGCTGGATCGACCCGCCCATCACCCCGAAGCTCATGTACGGCTCCTCGCCCGCGGGCGTGGTACGGGTGACGAACCCGGGAATAAGGGTGTGGAACGGCTTCTTGCCGGGCGCGACGGTGTTGGGCAGGCCGGGGGTGAGGGTGAAGCCCGCGCCCCGGTCGTGCAGGGCGAAGCCGGTGCCCGGCACCACGACGGTCGAGCCGAAGGCCTCGTAGAGCGAGTTGATGAAGGAGACCATGTTGCCCTGGGCGTCGGCCACGGTGAGGTAGATGGTCTCGCTCCGGGTCATCGCCTCGCCGGGATCCTGCCGCTCGGCGGCGCGCGCAACGTCGAGCTTGGCGCGGCGCTGGGCGATGAAGCGGTCGTCGAGGAGTTCGGTGGCCACATGGTCCATCGAGGCGGCGTCGCCGACATAGCGGGCCAGGTCGGCGTAGGCGAGCTTCTTTGCCTCGATGAGCCGGTGGAAGTACGGGGCGCTGTTGTGGCCGAGGGCGGCGAGATCATCGTGCTCGAGGATGCGGAGCATCTCGAGCACCGCGACCCCCTGATTGTTGGGCGGCAGTTCCCAGACCCGGTAGCCCTTGAAGGGAACGCTGATCGGGGTGACCCACTCGGCCTTCTGGGCCTTGAGGTCGTCGAGGGTGAGGAAGCCACCCAGCTGCTGCACCCGGCTCACGATCTTCTGGCCGAGGGGGCCGCCGTACAGCACGGCGGGTCCACCCTTGGCGACCTCGCGGAAGGTCCGGGCGAGGTCGGGGTTCCTGAACCACTCACCCGGCTTCGGAGCGCGGCTGCCGTCGACCAGGAAGAGGGCCTTCGCCCCTTCATCCTGCTTGAGCCGCTCCACTTCGGCGGCCCACTGCGCGGCGATGATGGGAGAGACGGGGAAGCCCTCGTCGGCGAGCCGGATGGCGGGCTCGAGCGCCTGGGCCAGGGTGATGGTGCCGTAGCGCTCCAGCAGGGCGGCCCACCCGGAGAGGGCGCCGGGGACCGTGATGGGCTCCGCCCCGTTGATGGGCACGGCGGTGCGCCCGCGGGCGAGCAGCGCCTCCCGGGTCATTCCCTCGCCGGCCCGGCCGCTCGCGTTGAGGGCGATGAGCTTCTTCTCCTTCGCGGACCAGAAGAGGGCGAACATGTCGCCCCCGATCCCGGTCATGTGGGGCTCGACCAGGTTGAGGACCGCGGCCGCGGTGACGGCGGCATCGAAGGCATTCCCACCCCGCTCGAGCACCGCGAGGCCGGCGGTGGTGGCGAGGGGCTGGCTGGTGGCAATGACGCCGTGCGGGGCGTAGACCGCGGAGCGGCCGGCCATGGTGGAGGGGCGGGGAGCAGGAGTTTGAGCGGAGCCTGGGGTGAACATGCTGAGCCCGATCATTGACGTGACCAGCAGGATTCGTCTCATGGACACCTTGGCAAGAAATCAGCGCAGAGGCGCGGAGGCGCAGAGGGTGTGGGCGGTCGTGCGACGGATATCAATTAACCCCGAATCCGGAGGTTGGGAACTGGTGGTCGGCGCGGCGTCCCGGAGGATCCCCTTCGCAGAGTCGGCGCGGCGTCCCAGAGGATTCCCTCCGCGGAACTGATGCGCTCGGCGGACGGGCTGGCGTCCATGTGAAGAGAGGGCGCATACGTTCCGCTCCGGGAATCCCCCGGTCCGCCGCGCCTCGCCTCAACTACCTTCGCCCTGCCTAGCCGCCTACTCTTCTCTCCCCACAGCCCGGAGCCCCTGATGACGCGCCGATCGTCCCTCGTCGCCTGCCTGCTGCTCACCCTGGCCGCCTGCAAGCCGGCGCCCCCGGCGGCGCCGCCCCAGACGCCGGCCGCGCCCACCGTGGATCCGGTGGCGGTGGTCGATCGCTACATGGCGGGATGGAATGCCCATGACGCCGCCCAGGCCGCGTCCAGCTTGACCGACGACGTGATCTACTACGACGCCACCGTTGGTGTGCCGCAGGTGAGCCGAGACTCGGCGCGGAAGAACGTGATCCAGGCGTTCATCACCGCCGCTCCCGACTGCCGCTGGGTGCGCGACTCCACGCCCCCGATCGTCGGGCCCGACGGCATCGCGTTCACCTGGACCTTCAGCGGCACGCACACCGGTCCCTTCGCCGACGGGACCAAGGCGACCGGGAAGGCCTTCACCTTCAAGGGAGCGACCCTGATCCGGCTCCGGGGAGACAAGATCGCCTACCAGGGTGACTACTACGACGCCTACGGCTTCCTGAAGCAGCTGGGCCTCGCGAAGTAACCTCCGGCAGTCGGATTTCGTCGGGCATCACGGCGGCAGCCGCGCTACCTTGCGGCGTGCCGCCGTGCGCGCGCCAGCCGGTGGTGTTCACCCATGAAGGAGCCGTCCCGATGCACGAGTCCGACCGCGAACCGATCATCACCATCGCCCTCCTCGCCGCGCTCTGCGATGGTACCACGACCGACCAGGAGAAGGCCCAGCTCGAGCGCTCGCTCACGGACCTCGGGGTCAGCAGCGCCGAGCACATGGCGGCGCAGGTGGCCGCGGGCCAGGCCCGGCTCACCGATGTCACCAGCCGCCTCTCCGACGACGAGGCGCGCCAGCTGGCCTACGAGACCGCCGCGATCGTCTGTCACAGCGACGGCCCGGTGAACCCGGTGGAGACCGGCTTCCTGGAGCAGCTCCGGGAGGCGCTCCGGCTCGAGTCGTCCACCGCCACGGCGCTGCTCGAGAAGGCGCGGAACGCCACGGCGCCCACGATCGCGCCCGCCGAGGTGCATAGCGGCGACCCGCCGGGGGGCGAGGGGCTCGATGCCTGGATCCAGCAGCAGGCGATCATCGCCGCGGCGCTGGAACTCCTGCCGGAGCGGTTCGCCAACCTCGCGATCCTCCCGGTGCAGCTTCGCATGGTCTACCGGATCGGGCAGCGCTACGGGCAGGTCCTCGACGCCAACCAGGTGAAGGACCTGGCCGGCGCCCTCGGGATCGGCGCCGCGGCCCAGGTGGTGGAAGGGACGGTGCGGAAGCTCTTCGGTGGGCTCACCAAGGGGATCTTCGGCGGGATGGTGGGGGGCGTGGCGGGCATCGCGGCGGGCGCCGCGGTCACGTTCGGCTCGACCTACGCGCTGGGGCACGTGGCGAAGCAGTACTACGCCCAGGGACGCTCCCTCAGCGCGGCGGACCTGAAGCAGCTCTTTGCGCGGTTCCAGGAGGAAGCGAAGACGCTGTTCCCCAAGCTGCAGCAGCAGGTGCAGGCCCAGGCGAAGTCGCTGAACCTGGAGAGCCTGCTGAGCTCGTTGCGATAGAAGGCGGGGCTGGTCGAGGGGAAGATCAGGGATCCCTCGCTGCGCTCGGGATGACAGAGTTGGGTCTTGGAGCAGGGCTGCGCTCGGGATGACAGAAGCCCTGCGATGAACTCTGTCATTCCGAGGTCGCGGAGCGACCGAGGAATCCCTGCTCTTCCTCCGACGCGCTCAGCGCCCTTTGGGCTTCTTCACGGCGGTCACCACCGGCTTCTTCACGGTCGTGGCCGCCGGCTTCTTTGCGGCTGCCGCTGCGGGAGCCCTGGCCGCCGAGGCCGTCCCCGCCGTCGCGGCCGCGGGCGCGGGTGACCACGTCGCCGAGAGCTTTGTCCCGGCGACCTTCGCGGTCACGGTCGCGGGTTTGTTGCCGGGAGCCGGGGTCCACCGGGTGCTGGCCCGCCCGGCGCGATCGGTGACGTGCTTCGCGTTGGCCACCTTCCCGGAGCTGGCGCTGAGGGTCAGCGACGCCTTGGGCACCGGGTTGCCGTGCTCATCGGTCACGACCGCGCTCAGCGCCACCACGCCACCCGGCTTGCCCGCTTCGCCATTGAGCTCGAGCCTGGCCGGCGCACCGGGCATGGCCGTCGCCAGCACCCGGGTCACCGAGTCCACGCCGTCCATCCGCACTTCGAGGGTCTGCACCCCGGCAGTGTCGCCCAGGGTCCACTTCACCAGGGCGCGTCCCTGGGTGTCGAACTTGATCAGCGTGTCGAACACCGCGCCCTGAACGGGTCGCACTTTCACGAACCCCTCCAGCACCGGATTGCCGCCGGCATCGACCGCGGAGATCGTGACCGGCTGCGCCGTCAGCTTTCCCGCGACCCCTTCGACCGCGGCACTCTTCACCACGATCGTGTGAGCCGGGCCGGGCAGGCCGGTACCGGTCAGCGTGAATGCCGGCAGGGTGCGCGGGTTACCGACCTCGACGCGGACCCGCTGCGGCCCGGAGCGCGGGCCGAGGGTCCACTTCGCGCTGAGCTGGCCGAGCGAATCGGTCCGCTCCGCCTGCGCCGCGATGCTGCCCTTGTCGAGCGGGACCAGCTTCACCGGGACGTCGGAGAGCGGCGTGCCGGTCGAGTCGGTGACCCGGAGGACGAGCGGATCTTCCAGCTGGGCGGTGACGTCGCCCGCGGGCGGGGCCCCGACGAATTCGACCTTCGTGTTTCCCGGGACCGGATCGGCCTCGGCGCCGATGGTGATGGTGCTGTCGAGCGTCAGCACCCGGGCGCGCAGGCGCTGCGGCCCGGGACGGGGGCCGAGGATCCAGTTGGCCCGCAGCCGGCCGGTCTTGTCGGTGCTGCCCGACGCCGGCTCGACCGCGCCCGCCTCGGCGCTGAGCGCCACGGTGGCACCGGGCACGGGGAGGCCGCCGCGCGAGAGCACCAGCAGCACGATCGGCTCGGCCTGGGGACGACCGGCGGGGCCGCGCTGGCCGGCCCCGCTCAGGATGCCGAGGGTCGCGGGGGCGAGGTCTACCTGGAGCGCGACGCTGGACTCGAGTCCGGCGATCGTGCCGCGGAGGACGGCACGGCCGGGCCCGCGGGTGGTGACGAGCCCGGTGGAGTCGACCACCGCCACGCTGCTGTCGCCGCTCTGCCAGCGCACCGCCCGGTTGCGCACGGTGTGGCCCCGGGCGTCGAGCGCCTTCGCGAGCAGGCGGAGGGTGTCGCCCTCGAGGGCCCGGAGCGCGGTATCGCTCTGGAGCACCAGCCGCTCGGGCTTCTGGATGACTATCACGCGCGCCACCGCGTGGAGATCGCGCAGCGAGGCGGTGATCTGGGCCGAGCCCGGGCCGCGCGCCACCACCGCGCCGGTGGTGTCGACCACCGCGACGCTGCTGTCGTCGCTCTGCCAGTTCACCAGCGCGCCCATGAGCACGGCGCCCCGCCGGTCGGTGATGGTCACCGCCAGCACGGCGGTGTCCCCGATGGCGAGGAGCGTGTCGGCCCGCGGCGCCACGACGATGCGCCGGGCGGCGCTGGCGGTGATGCCGAGATCGACCGAGCCGAGCCAGGAGGTGAGGCCCAGGTTCTGGGCGTTCACGAGCAGGCCGGCGACGGCGGCGCAGGTGGTGATGAGCGCGGTCAACCACTTCCCGGCGCTCCCCAGCACTCCGCTGGGTTGGGCGGCTTTCTTCATGACGCTCCCGATGGGGGAATCGCGCGCGAATGCGCGCGTAACGGTTGCTTAGTACGGCTGGTGGGACGGGGCCGGCTGTGGCCCAGAGCACAGGCGGGGGTGATGCTCGGTCGCGACAGGCGTCAAATCGACGTCCGGCAACCGGTTACGAGCGGGGTCGGAAAGGCTCCCGCCGGGGTGGAAGCGACGAGGGACCTGCTCTCCCCGGCCCCGAAGCCGGTTCGAGCAGATCCCTCGCTGCGCTCGGGATGGCGGCCGGGCTACTCGGCCCCGAGGCGGACCTCCACATCCACGTAGCTGGTGCGGCCGCGGTCCCGCGCGCGAACCGCCACGAGGTTGGAGCCGCCGGGCACCAGCAGGGAGTTGGGGACCAGGAAGGTGAACGAGCCCCGCGTCGCGCAGCCTTCATGGCGCTGGAACCCGTCCACCAGCGAGGCGCTGCCGGCGCTGGCGGTGATGTCGGTGCCGTTCACGAACACCTGGATATCGTTGTCGATCGCCACCCGCACCGACGCGCCGGCGGTCCAGCCGGTCGGCACCAGGAAGGTGTGCCGGAGCAGCAGGTCCGAGGTGATGAGGTTGCTGGCCGAGGCGGCGGGCCAGGGCGAGTTCACCGCGGTGTTGAGCGGGCAGTTGTCAGGCGAGTCGCTCCCGCTGCCAAATCCGGCGGTGCCCACCGGCCAGCTGGCGGCGCCGGTGAAATCGGGCAGGGCAAAGCCGGACGGGGGCGCTTCATCCCAGATCTTCAGGTACTGATACCCGGGCGCGAGGTACGACACCGCCGGCTGGGTGGCGGCCTGCGCGGTGAAGGTGAGCCCGTTGTTGCTGACGCTGGTGCCGGTCAGCGGTGTCACCGTCGCCGTCACCACGCCGGTGCCGCTGCCCAGCGTCCATCCGCCAAGGGTCGCGACACCGAGGGCGTTGGTGGTCTGGGTCGTGCCGGTGAGGGCGCCGCCCCCAGCGTTCACCGAGAAGGTGACCGTGAGCCCCGGCAGCGGATTCCCCTGCGGGGTCAGCACCTTCACCGTGGGAAGCTGGGTTGACCCGACCGCGCCACCCGCCAGGCCCACGAAGGAGGTGGGGGACACGGCGGTCGCCACCGTCAGTGGATCGACTGCGCCGAAGGGGCTGAAGCTCTTGGAACTGCCGCCGAGGCAGCAGGTGCCAACGGCGGAGGCGGCGTAGGCCTTCTGCGGAAGGAAGATGCGCGCGGCCAGCGGCTCGAGGGACCGCATCCCGCGGCTCACCAGCCGGAACCAGCTGTTGGCCGGGTCCTGGAGCGAAATGAGCGCGCTGCAATCGAGGAACGGTGCCGGCACCCGGGCGAGCAGCTCGATCCCGGTGCCGACGTTGTGGCCCAGCACCAGGCGGTTGTAGTCGGGTGGCGTGAAGTCCTTCACCTGGCAGGTGCCGACCACCACGTTGGAGGCGAAGGTATCGCCGTTCGACGAGGTGAACTGGTAGTAGGCTGGATACTGGTCCAGCGGGGTGTTGAGCGGCCCGGGGAAGTCGGGGAGCCGGGTGATGGTCACCAGCGTCGGGGATGTCACCGCCCCGGCGGGGACCTGGACGCCGGCGAACTTCGTGTCGGTTGCGACGGTGGTGTTTTCGCCGGGTTGCACGATTTCGACCGCACCGTCGGGGGTCAGTGATCCCAGCGGAATCGCGGGCGCAGTCAACCCGACGAGGCAGTACAGTCCCTTGATCACGTTCACCAGCTTCGTCTGCGTGGCGCTCGACTGCCCGCCGCGCAGCTCACCCTTCTGGTAGCGATCGAGGGTGTACTGAACCAGGGAGTACATCAGGCTTCGGGCCAGCTCAGTCTTCCGGGCGAGGAGGGCGACCTCGATCCCGGTGTACTTGAGATTGACGATCAGGATCTGGCCCGGCTGGGTGTAGAGTGCGGTCAGGTCTGCCCGGAGGGAGAGGGTACTGGGGCAACCTGGTGGGGCGAGATTGAGTTCAGCGGGTGGTGCCGGAGTTGCTTCAGGAGCGGTCGGGGCCTCGCTGCCACTGCAGGCGCTGAGCAGCGCCAGGGCGCCGACGACGGGTAACCAGCGTGCACGCATTCGGGGATTCCTCGGGGGAAAGGTCCGGCCGGAACGGCGGTGCCAGGTCGAGCAACGGAGGTAACGGAGAGGTCAGGCAGGGGAGAACCGGAACTCCTGCTGCATCTTTGGTGCTCCGCTGGCGGCGCCGCGATACGCCGGCCGGAGCCACCGGGCCAAGCGCTTCGGGTCCAAGGGCTTGGCCAGCAACTTGAAGCTGACGGACCCCCTCCAGCAGTGCACCCCCGGATCCGGTGACGGGGCGCCGCCGCTGTGGTGATCCCCCCACAACCGGTGGTGCCTGACGCTAGGAACCGATCAGCCGCTTGAACTCGGGATCGTCCTGCAGGCTCCGGAACCACCAGCCCACATCGTCCTTGAAGGCTTCTCGCCGCGCCGGGCTCGCGATGAAGTAGAGCTTGAGCCGCTGGAGGGCCTCCTTCCGGTCGCCGGCCTGGAGCGCGGCGAAGGCTCCCACCAGGGAGAGATCCCCCTGCGGGTCGATGTCGGCACTCCCGCGGGCCTGCCGCAGCACCCGCCTGGCACTGTCCCCCTGCCCGGCCCGGCCCAGGACCGCCGCAACCAGGGTCCGGTAATAGAGCGAGTCGTAGGCCCGGGTCTGCTCCGGGGTGACATGGGTGAGTGAGTCGGCCAGGCGCCAGGCGCTGTCCGCGTCCGCCTTGGCGGCCTTCATCGTGAGCAGGAAGAGCCGGCAGCGGGTCACCTGGGTGTTGCCCGGAAAACGGTGGGCACCCTCTTCGCACCAGTGCTGGGCATCGCCGTACTGGCCGATGTCGTACGTGGCATTGAAGAGCCGCTGGTAGATCTTGTCGGCGTTGTCGAGATAGGCGTCGGAGGCCAGCGCGTTCCGCGCCGCCACCGCGACCTCTACCGCGCCGCTCGTCTGGTTCTTGAGGTGCGAGAGCGTGGCCCACGCGCCGGCCTGGGCCGGGTTGATCGTGGTCGCCTGGATCAGGTCGCTCTCGGCGCTCCTGAGCAGCGCGGCGGACCGGGCGTCGTCCCGCTCCAGGCCGAGAAGCCATTTCCAGTACTGCAGGTTGCCGCGGACCTCGAGCGCGTCGGCACTGCCGGGATTCACCTTTGTGGCCCGGCCGATCTGGGTCATGCCGGAATCGATCCAGAGCTGGGCGACCTGGGGATCGTTCTGGCCGTAGAGGTAGGCACGTCGGTAGGCGAGCTGGCCCCGGAGTACCAGCGGCTCCGCCCACTGTGCATCCAGCTTCGCGGCGGCCTCGGCGAGCGAGTCTGCCTGTCGGAAGGCGGCGGCAAAGGCGGTGTCCTTCCCGGCGCGCACCGCGTCCTCACCCCGGCGGCGGCGCTCGCGGGCCTGCTGCACCAGCGACCACGCCTGCTCGTTCCCGGCGCCGGCCCGCTCCTGCCGCAGCCGCACCTCCTGTCCGAGCCGTTCGCGAATCAGGTTGGCCGCCTCGCTCGCGAGCGAGTCACGGACCTTGAGGAGGTCGGCGGCGGGGAGGTCGAAGCTGGCCCGCTGTCCCGAGAGGTCGGCCCCGCTGTTGCCGTCCACCAGGCGGAGCTGTACCCGAAGCTTCCCCTCGACCGGCTCGACTGAGCCCTGCACGAGGGTGCCGGCCTGGAGCGCCCGGGCGATGCTGTCCCGCGCGATGGCCGGATCGCGCCAGGGCGCCACGCCGTTGGGCGAGATGACCTGGAGCGCGGCAACCTGACCGAGCTTGCCGATCAGCGCTTCGGTGAGGCCGTCCGAGAGGTAGCCCAGAGAGTGACCGGGGCTGTTGTCCTCGAAATAGAGGACCGCGATGCGATGGGGATCGAGCCCGCCGGGGTTGGCCGCGAGCGATGGCTTGGGCCGGAGGAGCCACCAGGAGAGCAGTCCCCCCACCACCAGCAGCCCCGCCACCGCGGACACTCCCACGCCCACGAGCGAGCGCTTCTTGAGCGTAAGGGTGACGTTTCCCTCGGGCGTGATCGCCGCGATCGAGCGGCGCGGCGTCACGGCCCGGGAGGCGCGTTGCGCGGCGTAGCGGGCGGTGGCGCCGGCGGGCGCGCCCAGCAGCTCGATGAACTGCGCCGCGGTCTGGGGCCGGTCGGCTGTGACCTTGGCGAGCGACGCCATCACCGCGTCCTCGACCTGGTCGGGCACCGTGTCGCGCACCACCTGGATGCTCGGCACCGCATCCATCGCGTGCCGCGCCATGATCTGGCGGGCATTGCTCCCGGTGAAGGGGGGGTGCCCGGTGAGCATCTCGTAGAGCACGCAGCCGAGGCTGTAGAGATCGGCGGTGGGGCCTACCGTGTCGCCCACCGCCTGCTCGGGGCTCATGTAGAGCGGGGTGCCCACCGCCATCCCGGTCTCGGTGAGCTTGGCGGACCCGCTGGCGCCGGAGGCGGCGCGGGCGATGCCGAAGTCGGCCACCAGGGCGTGGCCTCCCGAGATCATGATGTTCTCGGGCTTGATGTCGCGATGGACGATCCCGAGGCTGTGGGCGTAGCCGAGGGCGTCCGCGACCTCGATGGCAATGCTGACCGCCACGTCCACCGGCAGCATGTGCTCCCGGTTGAGCCGGTCCCGGAGCGACTCGCCGTAGATGAACGGCATGACGTAATAGAGGAGGCCATTGGCCTCCCCCGAGTCGAACAGCCCCAGGATGTTCGGGTGCTGGAGCTTGGCGGCGATCCGGATTTCCCGGTCGAAGCGCTCCGGCCCGATGGTGGCCGCGAGCTCCGGGTGGAGCACCTTGATGGCCACCTCGCGCTCGTGCTTGAGGTCGGTGGCCAGGTAGACCGTGGCCATGCCGCCGCGTCCCAGCTCGCGCTGGACCTGGTAACGCTGGGCAAGGGCCTGCTGCAGGCGGTCCTGGATCTCTGCCACGGGATGGGTTCGGGAGTCGCGTTTGATGATCGAGGCGGCGGGTCAATATAGGGAAAGACCGGACCCCCCGTAAGACGGTTCCGGCCACTCCCTACTGGCGCCCGTCCCCCCGCCCGCGCACCGTTCAGCCATGGCGCTGCCCGAAGAGCTGATGATGATCGCCACGCCGGAGGGCGAGGTCTCCGGTCTTTTTGTCCGTCCCGCCGCTGCCCGGGCCCTGCTGGTGCTGGGCCACGGGGCGGGGGCGGGGATGCGTCACCCCTTCATGGCGGCGGTGAGCGCGCGGCTCGCGGCGCAGGAGATCGCGACGCTCCGCTACCAGTTTCCGTACATGGAGAAGCAGGCCGGGCGCCCCGATTCGCCCGCGGTGGCCACCGCCACCGTGCGGGCGGCGTGCGCGGTTGGGCAGCGGCTGGCGGGGGGGCTCCCGCTCTTCGCGGGCGGGAAATCCTTCGGCGGCAGGATGACGTCGACGGCCCAGGCGGAGGCGCCGCTCGCCGGTGTGCGGGGTCTGGTCTTTCTCGGCTTCCCGCTCCATCCCCCCAAGCGACCGGCCACCGCCCGGGGCGATCACCTCGACCGGGTGGCGATCCCGATGCTCTTTCTCCAGGGGACCCGCGATGACCTCGCCGACCTGGAGCTGATCCGGCAGGTGACCGGCAGGGTGGGGAGCCGCGCCACGCTGCACATCGTGGACGGGGCCAACCACGCCTTCGAGGTGCTCAAGCGCTCGGGGCGCAGCAACGATATGGTCCTCGACGAGTTGGCGGGGACCACGGCGGCGTGGGTGGCGACGTTAGCTTAAGGGCGTGACCACCCACCTCACCGACGGCACCATCGTCCCGACCGCGCGGCAGCGGGAGGCGATCGAAGCCGGGCCCGGCCCGGTGCTGGTGCTGGCGGGGCCGGGGGCGGGGAAGACCTTCTGCCTCATCGCCCGGATCCAGTACCTGGTCGACCGGCTGGGCTACGACCCGGCGAAGATCTGCGCCGTCACGTTCACCAACAAGGCGGCCGGCGAAATCGCGAGCCGGCTGCGCGGCACCCTCGGCGACCAGGCCTCGGTCGTCACCCGTTCCACCATCCATGCGCTCTGCGTCCAGCTGCTCCGGCGCCACGGGAGCGCCATCGGCGTGCCAGAGACGTTCGGCATCGCCGACGAGGAGTACCAGCTGCAGGTGCTCCGCCGCGCCGGCTTCCGGAAGGACCAGAGCTGGCCGCTCCGGCAGTTCAGCCGTCACCGGATCCAGGGGATCCCGCTCGAGGACCGCTTCGGGCAGATCTACGAGCGCTACCGCGAGATCCTCAAGAGCCGCGGGCTGCTCGACTTCGACGACCTCGTCCTGCTCACCGACCAGCTCTTCCGCAACCACCCCGCCATCACCGACCAGATCGCGGCGCAGTGGGAGTACCTGCTGGTGGACGAGTTCCAGGACCTGAACCGGCCGCAGTACGCCATCCTCAAGCGGCTGGCCGACCGGCACCGGAACTTCTTCGCGGTGGGCGACGACGAGCAGGCGATCTACGCCTGGGCGGGCGCCGACCTCCAGGTGATCTCCGATTTCGTCAACGATTTCTCGATGACGAAGAAGGAGATCGTGCTGGACGAGAACAAGCGCTGCTCCCGGCAGATCTTCGAGCAGGCGCGCCGGCTGGTGGAGATCAACCCGCCGCTCTTCGCCAAGGACCTCCGTGCCCCCCGCGAAGGGGAGTTCCCGGTGGTGGTGGAGCGGTTCGACGACGAATTCGCCGAGGCCCGCTGGATCATCGAGGATATCCGGGCCGACCGGCGGCGGGAGCGGCGCCCCCTGGGAGACTACGCGCTGCTCTACCGGCGGCACGAGATCGGAGACACGCTGGAGGCGGCGCTGCTGCACGCCGGCATTCCCTGCCAGCTGGCGCAGGGACGCGCGCTGGGGGACGACCCGGTGGTGCAGTACGTCCTCGCGGCGCTCAAGGTCATCGCCTCTCCCGGCGACCCGATCCTGGAGGCACAGTTCGCCCGGGTGGTGCTGCCGCCGACGCTCTATCTCGCGCTCCGGGCCGATGCCGATCGCGAGAACATCGAGCTGCTCGAGCGTCTCCGGCGGGTGAGCCGGACCGCTCCCAAGGCCGATGAGGACGCGAAGAAGGTGCGGCGCTGCCTCTACGCGCTGGCCAACCTCCCCGCCATGGCCGACCGGCACCTGACCCTCGCGAGCCTGGTGGAGGAGCTGCTCTCGCAGCGGGTGGGCGAGTACCAGACCCGGCTCGAGGAGAACGCGGACGAGATCTCCGACCCCAACAGCGATTCGGCGGTCATCGACCTCGGGCTCGCCCTCCTCAACTCCCGGCACGGGCGCCGCACCGTCTGGCTCCCCCGGCTCGGCGGGGTGGAGATCGGGCTCGCGGGCATGCTCCGGAACTCCGGGATCACCACGGTGGAATACCTCGACGAGGGCGCCGCGCCCCGCGCTGACGACCTGGTGCTGGGCCGGTCCGGGCCGGTGCGGCCGCTGGCGGTGTTCAAGGCACTCCAGCTGGCGCAGACGCGCCACCAGCGCTCCAGCTTCCGGGACTTCGTCGCGGTCGACATCGAGAGCAACGAGCTCGACCTCGAGACCGCCGAAGCGATCGAGCTGGCGGCGGTGAAGGTGCGGGACGGGCAGATCGTCGACCAGTTCCAGACCTTCATCGCGCCCCTCCGTCCGGTCTCGGCGGGGGCGCGCGAGGTTCATGGCATCACCGACGCCGACCTGGTGGGCGCGCCCAGCTTCGCCGAGGCGTGGGAGCGGTTCCGGGCCTTTGCCGGCGCGGACGTGCTGGTCGCCCACAACGGCCACGGCTTCGACTTCCCGATTCTCGAGCGGCTCGCGGCGGGGCATCCCGCGGGGAACCGCTTCGCGGTCTACGATACGCTGCCGCTTGCACGGGCGCTGCATCCGGGAAGCCGGAAGCTGGTCGACCTCGCGCGGACCTTCGGGATCGATGCCGGCCAGTCGCATCGCGCGCTGGATGACACCCGCACGCTGGCGCAGGTGTTCCTCCGGCTGGAACAGGAGAAGCTCGCCCGGGCGCGGAAGACCGCCTGCGTCAACCTGCTCGACCACCTCGCCATCGGGCTCGCGCTCAGCGAGCCGTCCGCGCTGAGCCAGGAAGAGAAGATGTTCCTCGATATCGGGAAGATCTTCGCCCTGGGCCGCTACAGTCAGTGCCTCGGCTTCTACGATGCGGAGCGGAGCCTGCCGGGTGCCGCCGGCGTGCCGGACATCGAGACCCTGATCGAGAAGCTCGGCGGGCGGAAGCTCCTGGCCGCGCTCCGGCGTGAGAAGAGCGCGGAGGACCGCTATCCCGCGGCGATGGCCCGGCTCAAGCGGATCATCGATGGCATCGGCCCCGGGGTGCTGCGGGAACAGCTGGCGCAGTTCCTCGAGCGGGTGGCGCTCTCGTCGTCCCGCGGCGGTCCGGAGGTCGAGCGGCAGCGGGTGAACCTGCTCACCCTGCATTCGACCAAGGGGCTGGAGTTCTCCCGGGTGTACGTGGTGGGGGTGGAAGACGCGCAGCTGCCCGGGAGCGGTGGGGGGAAGGAGCCGTCCAAGGCGGAGCTGGAAGAGGGCCGGCGGCTGCTCTACGTGGGCATGACCCGCGCGAAGGACCGGCTGGTGCTCACCCGCGCGAACGAGCGGAAGGGGCTGCCCTGCGGCGGGGAGCGGTACCTCAAGGAAATGGGTCTCGGAGAACCGGATCGGGCGTGAGGAACATCAGGGATTCCTCGCTGCGCTCGGAATGACAGAACTGGTTGCCAGGCGCGACGGCATTCTGTCATCCCGAGGAGCGGAGCGACGAGGGATCCCTGCTTTTTCTGTCGCGACTATCTATGCGCCACCGACAAGGCGTACACCGCCGCCCGCAGCACCGGCAGCGGATCGTCGCCCAGCTGGATCCCATCGGTCAGCAGGATCGGGCTGTACATCAGCTTCCGCTGCGCCTCGGCGTTGTCCGGCGCCACCGTGGTGAGGGAGAGCGTGCCGATCTCCACTTTCTTGCGGTCATCGGGCCAGACCAGTGAGCCATCGCTGGTCTGGTCGCCCGGGTTGGCCAGCTGCACGTAGAGGGTGTACTTGATCGGTCCCTTCGCGAGCCGCTTGGCCAGGTCGTCGAACAGGTAGTTGGGGCCCATCTTCGCCGCGGCGGCGGAGTCGAGCGACCTGATCCCTTCCGCCGGCAGGATGAAGTACCGCCCCGCCCGCTTCGTCCCCGCCGCATCCACGAAGACAAAGGCGTTATTCCCGAAGAAGCCCAGGTTGGCGAAGCTCGCCGGCGGCTGGGCCTGGTCGGTGATGAACTTGAGCGCCCGCGGGTGGGCGCCCAGGAATTTCTCGATCGGGGAGGGATGCGGGCTCTGCGGGGTGGTGCTGGTGGCCGCCGCGAAGAGGTCGCGGAAGTCCTCGCCGTTCCCGACGATGAAGCCGTTGTGGGAGATGGCGACGATGTCGGTGATGCCTCCCTTGGGGAGCTGGAACCGGATCGCCATGCCGCGCGGAAAGGCGTTGGGGGCGTTGTCCGCGATCGTGGGGAGACCGGTGCCGTCGGAGAGCCGCACCGTCACCGGGACCGGGGCCTGGAAGTGCGCCGCGCGACTCACCGTCTTCGCGGTGGCAGCCGGGGTGAAGGTGCCGGTGACCACCAGCCCCTTGGCGTGGGCGAAGCGGAATCCCTGGTGGATCCCGCCGTTGGCCTTCACCATGAGATCGGCGATCTGCTCCGGGAGACTCTTGGCTGCGCTGGCCTGCGCCGCGAGCGCGCCGGGAAGACTCAGGACGAGGGCGAGAGCACCGCCGAGCCGGGAGATTCGCATGCACACCTGGGAGGGAGAGGGGTGTGCGAATCTAGGGAGAAAGAGTCGGGATTCAATATCCCCGAGGGGAGAGAGACTCGATCGTTACCCGGCCTGCACGGCCTTGAGGAATCCGTCCACCGCGTTCGGCCCCGCCACGTCGTCGTCGTGCTTGAAGTACACGAAGGTCTCCTGCCAGGGCTGGGTGCGGATCCGGGCCGCACGCTCGGCGAGGGCCGCTTCGTCGTAGTTCCGGTGCAGGCGGACGTAGCCCCAGCTGGCCGTTGCGACCATCGGGGTGTCGAGGTCGTCCTGCTCCGAGATGCACATCGCCACGTCCTGCGCCTTCAGCGCGGCATAGACCGCATCGTCCCACCACGACGGATGCCGGAACTCGATGGTGGTCTGCCAGCGGCGCGGCAGCACCGCGAGAAAGGCCTCGAGCCTCGGCAGGTCCTTCTTCAGGTTGGGCGGGAGCTGGAAGAGCGACGGGCCCCGGCGCTCGCCCAGGCAGTTGCACATCCGGGTGAAATACTCGACGTCGTTGCCGACGTCGTTGAGCCGGGCCTTGTGGGTGATGCGCTGGGAGGCCTTGATGGCAAACCGGAATGAGGGCGGCACCTGCCCGGCCCACTCGAGGAGGGTCTTCTCCTTGGGCATCCGGTAGAAGGTGTTGTTGATCTCGACGGTGGGAAAGCGCGAGGCGTAGTAGGAGAGCATCGCGTCGTCGGGATGGCCCTTCGGATAGAACGAGCCCTTCCACTCCTTGAAAGACCAGCCACTCGTACCGGCAAGAATCCGCATGGATCTCTGGGTTCAGGAATCGTTCCGCGTTCCGCGTTCCGCGTTCCGCGTGAGGGCTTTGTAGCGCGAAAGGTGGCGGATGGCCGCCTGCTTCTTCCCGCCCTTTTCGTAGAGGCGCGAGAGATTGTAGTGCGCGTCGGCGAAGGTGTCGTCGATCTTTACCGCCTGCAGGTATGCGGCAATCGCCTCCGCCCGGCGGCCGAGGTCTTCGAGCGCGGCGCCGAGGTTGAAGGCGGCGGTGGCGTGGCGGCTGTCGGCGTCGAGGGCGGCGCGGTACTGCTCGATCGCCGCCTGGCCCGCGCCCGCCTCCTGCAGCAGCCGGCCGAGGTTCACGTGCGCGTCGGCGTGGGCGGGGTTGAGCTCGAGGGCCCGGCGGTAGGCATCGCGGGCTTCGTTGGGCGCGGTCGACTCCAGCTCGGCGCCGAGCTCGAACCACTCATCGGCGGAGCGGGTGTGGTCGAGCTTGCGGGCCGACTCGATCCCGCGGCGCGCGAACGGCGCTGCGCTCTTCGCCAGGTCGGCCACGGCGAACCCGAACACGATCTGCCCCGACTCGGGGTTCCAGGCGGCGCCGTTGTCCTTCACTACGATGTCGTCACCCGCCACGCCCACGCGCACCTCGCTGAGCGGCCGGCCGCGGGGGAGTTCCCGCTTGAGGCGGCTCAGCACCTTCCGGATGCGGGCCGGAGGCACGGCGGCGCTGGTCAGGCCCCGGGCGGTGCGGAGCAGGATGAGGTCCTGGAAGGAGAAGCGGTAGCGGTTGCCGGGGCCGCGGTCGGGGGCAAGGTACCCGGCCCGGCCGTGCGCCTGGACCTCACGGACGGTCATGCCGAGGATGTCGGCGACATCGCGCGAGGTGTAGGTCTTCATAAGGCCGTTCCTCGTTCCTCGTTCCTCGTTCCTCGAGGCGGCATCTCAGGCTTCCTTCCGGTTCTCTCTCCATTTGCCGAAGGTTCCCGGACCCGTCACGGAACCAACGAGGAACGAGGAACGAGTGCACGAGGAACGATTCAAGGAACGTCTTAGGCCCTGGCTCTTTTCTTTACCGGCTTCTCCGCCTTCTCGGACTCGTGTGACGGCGCCCGCTTGGCCGACTTCTTCTTCGCCCCGTGCTCCTCGCCCTCGCCGCCATCCTTCTGCTTGGCGAGGCTCGCCTTCAGCGCTTCCATGAGGTCGATGATCTTGCCGCCACCTTCCTCCACCGGATCGGCGGTGATCTCCTGGCCCTCGACCTTCTGGTTGATCGCCTCCTGGACCCGGCCCTTCACCTTGTCGTGGTACTTCTCGGGGCGAAATTCATCGGTCGAGGTCTGGTCGATCAGCTGCTTGGCGAGCGCGAGCTCCGTCGGCTTCACGTCACCCTCACCCAGCGGCACTTCATCGGCAGGGCGGATCTCGCCCTTGTAGTGGAGCTGCTCCAGCACCAGCATCCCGTTCATCGGCCGGAGCAGGATCAGGTACTGCTGGCCCCGGGCGGCGTACTGGCCCAGCGCGGCGCGGCCGGTCTCCTTGAGCGCCTCGGTCAGCAGGCGGTAGGCCCGGTCGCCTCCCTTGTCGGGACCGAGGTAGTAGACTTTCTCCAGGTAGATCCGGTCGACCTCGGCGAGGGGCACGAATTCGTTGATGTCGATCGAGTTGGTGGCCTTCTCGTCGAGCGCCTTGATCTCCTCGGGCGAGAAGAGCACATACTGGCCCTTGGCGAATTCATAGCCCTTGGCCATGTCCTCGCGCTCGACGATCACCTCGTCCTTGGGGCAGATATACTGCTGCTTGAGCCGGGTGCCGCAGGTCTTGTGCACCAGGTTGAAGGAGACGGTCGCCGCCGATTCCGAGGAGCTGTAGAGCTTGACGGGAATGGAGACGAGATTGAAGGAGATCGTGGCATTGGCGATGGGACGGGCGGCCATAAAACGCCTGGGGAAGAGAAGTGGATGGGTATGCTATGACCCCTGCTGGAGCATGGCAAGAGAGCGGTGGCGACTGATCCCCTAAGTGCATATCGCGCGAAGCGTTCCGCCGACCGGACCCCGGAGCCGGCGGGCGTCCTCGCCCCGGTCGGGGCGGGGGGGCTCTTCGTCGTCCACAAGCACGCCGCCCGCCGGTTGCACTGGGACCTCCGCCTGGAGTTGGACGGCGTGCTCCGCTCCTGGGCGGTGCCCCGGGGGCCCTCCTACGACCAGAAGGACAAGCGGCTTGCGGTGATGGTCGAGGACCACCCGATGGAGTACGCCAACTTCGAGGGGCTGATTCCGGAGGGGAACTACGGCGCCGGGGCGGTGGTGGTATGGGACCGGGGCGAGTGGATCCCGATCGAGGACCCGCACGAGGGCCTGAGAAAAGGGAAGCTTCTCTTCGAGCTCAAGGGCTACAAGCTCCGGGGCAAGTGGACCCTGGTGAAGATCAAGAAGGAGGAGAAGGAGTGGCTCCTCATCAAGGAGAAGGATGCCTGGCTCCGGAAGGAGAACGGGGAGGATATTCCCCAGGAGTCGGTGCTCTCCGGGCTCACGGTTGAAGACCTGAAGGCGGGCCACACGCCGGCAGAAGTGGTGCGGGCCGAGCTCGAGAGGCTCAAGGCGCCGCGGAAGGCCGTCGACCCGAAGGGGGTCGAGCCCCAGCTCACCGAGCCGAGGGACGAGGCCTTCGACAAGGAAGGCTGGATCTTCGAGCTCAAGCTCGACGGCTACCGGATGCTGGGTGCCCGCACCGCCGACCGCCCCAAGCTGATCAGCCGAAACGGCGCCGACTATACCGGCATCTTCCCCGAGGTGGCGCGCGCGGTGCAGGCGCTGCCGGCGTCGGGCGCCCTGGTCGATGGCGAGATCGTCGTCCTCGATGCCAACGGCAAGCCATCCTTCTCGCTGCTGCAGCAGCGGGCCCGCCTCTCCCGCCCGCTCGATATCGCCCGGGCCTCGGTCGAACTCCCCGCCACCTACTTCATCTTCGACCTGCTCGGGTTCGAGGATTTCGACCTGCGCGGGCTGCCTCTGCTCGAACGCAAACGGCTCCTCAAGCGTCTCCTCCCTCCGCTGGGCGCACTCCGGTACCTCGATCACTTCGAGACCCACGGCAAGAAGCTGATGGACCAGGTCCGCGATCTCGGGCTCGAGGGGATCATCGGGAAGAAGGCCGATGCCGCCTACAGGCCGGGGCGCGGTCCCAACTGGGTGAAGATCCGGGCGGAAAAGAACGGCGACTTCGTGGTCGTGGGTTTCACGCCGCCCAAGGGATCGCGCGACGGCTTCGGCGCGCTCCACCTCGCCGACTTCGTCAACGGGGCGCTGGTCTACGCCGGGCGCGCGGGGAGCGGCTTCAGCGACAAGATGCTCCGGGAGCTGCTGCCGAGGATGCAGGAGATCGCGCGGGACACGCCGCCCTGTGATGCGCCGGTCGGCTTCGAGCTCGAGGCGGGATCGGCGGGGACCGCGCTGGTCGAAAGGCGCGAGCCGAAGAAGCCGAAGCGGGTGAAGACGGTGAAGCAGGCCGCCCCGCCGAAGGGGAAGGGCGAGCACGACTGGGTGAAGCTGCTGCCCGACATGAAAGGCACGACCTGGGTCGAACCGGAGCTGGTCGCCCAGGTGCGCTTCACCGAGTGGACCCCGGACGGCGTGCTGCGGCACCCGGTGTTCGAGCGCTTCCGCGACGACAAGGCGGTGAAGGAGGTGATCCGCCAGGAGGGTCCGGGGGTGGGCCTCGACGACCCGCCACCGGCGCCGAAGCCCCGCCCGGTGAAGGCGACCCCCGCCCCGGCCCCGAAGGCAGCTTCCGCGGAGCCGCCCACGGTGGCGCTCAGCAATCTCAAGAAGGTCTACTGGCCCGCGGAGGGGTACACCAAGGGGGACCTGATCGAGTACTACCGAACCATCGCGCCCCGGCTCCTCCCCTGGCTTCTCGACCGGCCGCTGGTGCTGACCCGCTACCCCGACGGGATCGACGGGAAGTCGTTCTACCAGAAGGACGCGCCCAGCTTCGCGCCGGAGTGGATGCGGACGGTGGGGATCTGGAGCGAGGACACTCAGCGGGAGATCCGCTTCTTCGTGGTGGAGAACGTCGAGGGGCTGGTCTACATCGCCAACATGGGCTCGATCCCGATTCACCTCTGGGCCAGCCGGGTGGAGACGCTGGAGCGGCCCGACTGGTGCGTGATCGACCTCGACCCGAAAGAGGCGCCGTTCAGCGACGTGATCACGGTCGCACAGGTGCTGCACGAGCTCTGCGAGGAGATCGGCCTTCCCAACTTCGTGAAGACCACCGGGAAGACCGGGCTCCACATCCTGCTGCCGCTGGGGCGGCAGTGCACCTACGAGCAGTCCCGGGTCCTGGGCGAGCTGCTGGCGCGGCTGGTGATCCGGAAGCTGCCGAAGATCACGACGATCACCCGGCAGGTGGAGCGGCGGGGGGTGAAGGTCTATCTCGATTACCTGCAGAACCGCTTCGGCCAGACGATCGTGGCGCCCTACAGCGTGCGACCGCTGCCGGGAGCCACGGTGAGCATGCCGCTCGTCTGGGACGAGGTGAACGAGACGCTCGACCCGAAACACTTCACGATCAGGAACGCGCTGGCCCGCCTCGACCGCCTGGGGGTTGACCCCTGCCTGCCCGTCATCGAGATGGTGCCGGACCTCGGCGGCGTGCTGGCGAAGCTGGGGTCGATGTAACGGGCGCCGTGACTGTCATCCCGAGCGCAGCACCTGTCACCCTGAGCGCAGCAACTGTCATCCCGAGCGCAGCGAGGGATCTACTCTGCCGGCCATGAACTCCGGGATAGCAGATCCCTCGTCGCTTCGCTCCTCGGGATGACACCCCCGGCCCTCTCCCCTACAGCCCCCCGATCGGCGTCGGGATGTCTCCCACCGCCGCCTGCGCCCGCAACCGCGCCTTCGCCGGCGGCGACACCTCGGTGAGCCTCCCCGTGTGCACGTCGTAGATGAACCCGCGGACCGGGATGTCGTCGGGGATGAGCGGCGATCCGAGGAGGAATGTCACGTCGTCGCGCACACTCTGCTCCACGTCGCTGAAGGGCAGGAAGTCGATGTGCGACGCATCGGCGTGCAGCTCCCGCTTCACCCTGTCGCGCAGGGCCTGGTTGGTGAACGTCAGCATCCCGCAGTCCGTATGATGAATGACGGCGATTTCGCGGGTGCCGAGGAGCTGCTCCGAGATCACCAGCGATCGCAGCGCTTCCTGGGCCCTTCCTCCCGCATTCCGGATCACGTGCGCATCTCCGAACTCGAGGCCGAGGATCTCGGCGGGAAGGATTCGTGCGTCCATGCAGGTGACCACCGCCACCTTCCGTTTCGGCGGCATCGGCAGCCCGCCTCGGGTAAAGCGCCTGGCAAATGCGCGATTGGCCTCGACCAGCTCGTCCACGACTGACATCGGTACCTCCCGGTAGGGGAAAAACAAAAGGCCCCGGCGAAGGGCCGGGGCCACGGCAACAGAGCAACGATCGATGATCGGAACCTAGGTGCGCGCGCCTGCCCTCCCGTCGTTGGACGGGTGACAACAGGTGCAGGTGCAGGCACGGTGGCTCATGGAATCACTATAGGAAAGCGGACGAATTGCGTCAATGGTTGTCGTGTTTCTCGGGTGGAACGTGAGTCGGCGCGGCGGACCGGAGAACCCCGGTCCGCCGCGCCTCACCTTCTCCTGCCTTGCTGCCGCTCACCCGCCTACCCGCCTACCCGCCTACCCGCCGTCCGTTCACCGGAACATCCACCGCACCACATACACCGCGAGCACCATCGCCGCGAAATCGGCGATCAGCCCCGCCGGTATCGCGTGCCGGGTCTTCTTGATGTTCACCGCCCCGAAGTACACCGCCACCACGTAGAACGTCGTCTCGGTCGAGCCGAACATCGTGGCCGCCGTCTTCACGATGAGCGAGTCGCTGCCGTAGCGGTTGATCAGGTCGAGCATGATCCCGGCCGAGCCGCTGCCGGTGAGGGGCCGGGTGATCATCATCGGCAGCACCTCGGGCGGCCAGCCGAGCGGGCCGAGGATCGGCCGCAGGCCGTTCACGAACAGGTCCATGGCACCCGAGGCGCGGAACATCGCGATGGCGAAGAGGATCGCCACCAGGTAGGGGATGATGTTCACCGCGGTCTGGAAGCCGTCCTTGGCGCCGGTGACGAACTCCTCGTAGACCGGCACCCGCTTGAAGAGGCCGTAGAGCGGGAACCCGATGATGATCAGCGGGATCACGAAGACGGCCAGCGTGTTGACGACATTGCGGAGGGTATCCATGATCAGCCCTCCTGCTTCGGCGCGGCGAGCATGGGGTCGGAGCTGCGGTAGCCCCGGAGCCTGCCGAGCAGTTTCGCCGAGGTGATCGCCACCACGATCGAGAACGCGGTGCAGATCAGGATCCCGAAGTAGAGCTGGTTGATCTGGAGGCCCATGATCGCCACCAGCAGCACCGGCGGGACGATCTGCACGCTGGCGGTATTGAGCGCCAGCAGCATGACCATCGAGTTGGTGGCGGTGTCCTTGACGGGGTTGAGCTTCTGCAGCTCCTCCATC
Source organism: Gemmatimonadales bacterium (assembly GCA_046327735.1). GTDB lineage: Bacteria > Gemmatimonadota > Gemmatimonadetes > Gemmatimonadales > GWC2-71-9 > JADJOM01. Next base: position 113,728 of record JAXLXZ010000004.1, read on the forward strand.
GCCTTGATGCCCATCGGGGTGGCGGCATTGCCGAGCCCCAGGACGTTGGCGGAGAGGTTGAGGACGATCATCCCCATCGCCGGGTGGCCCTTGGGAATCTCCGGGAAGAGCGGCCCGAGGAGCGGCTCCGTCACCCGGACGATGATGTTGATGAGTCCCGACTTGTCGGCGATCCGGAGCATCCCCATCCACAGCGCGATGACCCCGATCAGCCCGAGGGCCAGGGTCACCGCCGCCTTGGCGGTATCGATGGCGGCCTTGCTGATGGCCGTCAGCTTCACGAACCGCACCGGCGCCAGCGCCAGCGTGGCCGCCGCGCCCGAGTCCCCCGGCGCCGTCAGCGTCACCGGGCCGCGGAGATCGTTGTCGCGCTCGGAGGTCATGCTCCGGATCGTCGCCAGCGGTTCCGGCAGCGCGGCGTCCTTGGCAAAGTGGAGCTCCGCCCCGTCCCGGCTCTGCAGCACCTCGCCCGGGTAGCTGGCGGCCGGCACCACCGGCTGGCCGTAGAACGCCGACAGCCCCGCGCTGTCGAGCCGCACGGTGACGGGGATCCGGCGGGCCCCCGCGGTGTAGCCTTCGGGGAAGGTCAGGGTGACGGGGAGCGGGGTGCCGTTCCGGTAGGTGTCGCGGCTCAGGTCGCCGATATCGGCCACGAGCGCGAAGCCGAGACTCAGGAAGATGAGTCCGGACCAGATGTAATTGAGCATGTGGGTCCAGGGAGGGCGGAGAGTCGAGTATAACGCTTCCGTTCCTCCCGCGCGCCTTCCCCCCGGAGGCATCGCCCTGCACCTTTCCCCGATGCGCCGCCTGCTCACCGCCGTGGGACTGCTGCTCGCCGTCGGGTGTGTCATCCGCCGGGTCCGGGTGGACGAAGTCCGCGCCCCGATCTCCGATTCGCTCCAGGTCAGCACCCCCGTCAAGGCGCACCTCCTCGACGGGTCGACCGTGCTCTACGGCAACGGCGTGCTGGTCCGGCAGGGCCGCCTCGTGGGACCGGGCCAGCGCTACGGGCTCCGGGCCCAGTTCGTCGAGGTGGTCCAGTCGGTCCCGGTCGACAGCATCGTCGGTCTCGAGACCTTCCGGAGCAGCACCGACATGACCGCCACGGTGGGACTGTCGTTCGTGGCCACCACCGTGACCGCCGCCGCGCTGACCGCCACCGCCGCGGCGATCTTCGGCTCCTGTCCCACCGTCTACAGCGACAGCGCCGGCACGTCCGTGCTCGAAGCCGAGGGGTTCAGCTACAGCATTGCGCCGCTCTTCGAGGCCCGGGACGTGGACCGGCTTCGGGCCCGGCCCGATGCCAACGGGGTGCTGCGCCTCGAGGTGCGCAACGAGGCGCTCGAGACCCACGAGATCAACCACCTCGAGCTGCTCGAGGCGACCCATGCGCCGGATGAGCTGGTGCTGCCCGATGGCGACGGCCGCGTGCTCGCGCTCGGCGGCCTGGTGCCGCCGCACCGTGCCACCGACCGGGGCGGCCGGGCCCTCGCCGCGACCCTCGCGCGCGCCGACGGGGAGGTCTTTGCGAGCGATACCACCCGCCTCGCCTCCGCCTCCGAGAGCGATTTCGGCGACTACATCGACCTGACCTTTCCTCCCGTCGCCACCGGCGATTCCGTCGCCCTGGTCTTCCGTCTCCGCAACAGCCTCCTCAACACCGTCCTGCTCTACGACGTCATGCTGGGCTCGCGCGCCGGGCGCGCCCTCGACTGGCAGGGGCGCGACCTCAATCGCATGGCTCCCGCGGTCGCGCTGGGCAACTGGTACGCCGGCCGCATGGGACTGCGCGTGCTGGTGCCCGGCGATACGGGATACCGCGAGGTGGGAAAGGTGCGCGACACCGGACCCATCGCCTGGAAGGACGTGGCCGTAGTACTGACGAGACCGGGGAACGACTCGGTCCGGATCCGCCTCGCCTTTGCTGTCGACAACTGGCGGATCGACCAGGTCCGGCTCGCGGGCCGGGTCCGGCAGCCGGTGGTGCGGGTGCTCCCGCTGGCGCGAGTGGATGGTGGCGATGCGAGCCCCGACGATTCGGCGCTCACCGCGATGCGCTCCCGGGACCGGCAGTATCTCGAGACCCGCCCGGGCCAGCACTTCACCGCGGTGTGGGAGACGGGGACGGCCCCCGCAGGAGTCGAGCGGACATACCTGCTCGCGGCGCAGGGGTACTACACCGAGTGGATCCGGGGCGGGTGGCTGGCGACGGCGCGCGATACCACGCCGTTCACCCCGGGCGATGCCGCCCTGGTCCGGGCGATGCACCAGTGGCGCCGGGCGCAGGATTCGCTCGAGGCGCGGTTCTACGCCAGCCGGATCCCGGTGCGATGACCCGCGCGCACGCCGTCACCGCCCTGCTGCTTCTCGGCCTTCTCGGCTGCGCCCTGGGCGGCTCGGTCGAGCGCTGGAAGCCCAGCGGCCAGGCCGCGGGCAGCGACATCGAGCTGTTCCTGCGCGATGGCCGGAGTGTGCGGGGGGAGCTGCTCGCGATCGATTCCGCCGGGTTCCTGGTGCTGGAGCCGGCGCGGATGGTCCGGGTCGAGGCGGCGGCCGCCCGAAGCGGGGCGGCGTTCAAGACCGGCTTCGACCTGCCGCTCTCGAAGGAGACCCGGGACCGGCTCCGGCTGATGAGCCGCTATCCCCAGGGAGTACCGGCCGCGGTGGAGCAGGCCCTGCTCGCGGCCTATGGCTGGAAGCGTGTCGAGGTGGAGGCGGGTAGCGCCTCCCCCTGAATGGCCGGTGCGACGCTCCGAAGGGCCGGGGCATCCTCTCCGGCGAACCCTGTACCCACGGAGCATTCCATGTCGCAGTACCAGAAGGGCAGCCGGGCCACCCTGGCGCTGATCACTGCCCTCACCACCCTCTCTTTCATGCCCGCGGTGCTGGCGGCCCAGGATAACGAGCCGGGCGAGGTCCATGTCTTCACCTTCGGCCGCCCCCGCATCGGGGTCCGGGTCGACGTCCGCGCCAACGCCGAGACCGACAAGCTCGGCGCTCGCATCGCCGAGGTGACCGAAGATGGGCCAGCCGCCAAGGCGGGGCTCAAGGACGGGGACATCATCACCCGCTTCAACGGCGTCTCGCTCGGCGGGGTCAAGAGCGAGGAGGAAGACGATGCCTCGGGTCCCGGCCTCAAGCTGATCGCACTCGCCCGCAAGCTGGACGGCGGCGACACCGTGGACGTCGAGTATCGCCGCGGCAGCGAGAGCCGGAAGGCGAAGATCATCGCCGCCGATGGGAACGGCCCCCTGGCCACCCGCGGCTTCCAGATGACGCCCGACCCGATGGGCTCCGGGACGATGCGGGAGTTCCGCATGCCGCGGCTCCAGCTCGACGGGCCCGGCGGCGGCAACCAGTTCTACTTCCAGGGTCCCAACTCCGGCGCGATCCGGGTCTTCGGCCGGCGCATGGATGGCGGGCTCGACCTGACCGATCTCAATGCCGACCTGGGTGAGTACTTCGGCGCGAAGGAAGGGGTGCTGGTCCTCCGGGCGCCGAGCGACTCCGGCAACCCGCTCAAGGCCGGTGACGTGATCGTCGCGATCGACGGCCGCGCCACGAAGAACGAGATGCAGGCCCGCCGCATCCTCGGCAGCTACGGCCCGGGAGAGAGCGCCAAGGTCGACCTGCTGCGCAAGCAGAAGAAGCTGACGGTGACCTGGAAGCCGGCGCAGGAAGGGGAGTGGAAGGTGCAGCTGGACCGACCGGGCCGGATGCTCCCGCGCAAGCAGCCGCCCCCGCCGAGCGAGCGGAGCTAGAAGGCGGCAGAGCGGCAAAAGCGGCAGAGCGGCAAAAGCGGCAGAGCGGCAAGGCGGCAAGGCGGCAAAATGAGAACGGGTGGGCTCTCTTCAGAGCTCACCCGTTTTTTCTCTTACCGCTTTGCCGCTTTGCCGCTTTGCCGCCTTACTCCCCCGCCGCCTTGTACCGCCCCAGGATCATCGTCGTGTTGTCCGACCCGCCCCGGTCGAGCACCAGCTGCAGCAGCTCCCCCACCGTCTTCTCCGCCGACGTACAGGCCCGAAGCGCGTCGCGGATTTCCTCCTCCGACACGTGCTTGGTGACCCCGTCGGTGCAGAGGAACATCACGTCCTCCGCCCGGATGTCGGTGGTGAGCGTCATCGGCTCCGCCCGGGTGGCGCCGATCGCGCTGTAGAGAATGTGGTTGAGCCCGGAGCGCTCCGCCTGGTCGGGGGAGAGGGCGCCGGCATCGACCATCGCCTGCGCCATCGTCTGGTCCTTGGTGAGGAGCATCAGCTCGCCGTCGCGCAGCATGTAGCAGCGGCTGTCGCCGACGTGCACCAGGTAGCCCCGGGGCCAGCGGATGCAGACCATGGTGAGGGTCGTGGCCATGCCGACACGCTCCTCGTCGGCATCCCCCGCCTTGCGTACCGCCTCGTGGCTCCGCTCCACCGAGCGCTGCAGCTCGGCGAGGAACTCCGGCTCCAGGTCCTGGTCGAGCTGGACGTAGAGGTCCATCGCGCGGAGCACGTAGTCGAGGATCGCGGTGAGGGCGGTGCGGCTGGCATCCTTCCCCCCGGGGATCCCCCCGACCCCGTCGGCCACCAGGAAGACGTACCCCCGGCTCGGGCTGATCATCTCGCCGAGGGCGTCGTCCGGCAGGCTGGTCTGGTGGACCTGCATCGCCTTGTGGATGCTGCCGATCAGGAAGCAGTCCTGGTTCTCGGTCCGCACCATCCCGAGGTGGCTGGTGCCGAAAAAGTCGTAGCGGTCCTTGGAGGGACGGGGTGCGGCCGCGGTCGGCGGCAGGGGAACGTCGCTGGGCGGAGTAGTCACGGGTCGGTATCCTCGACCCGCCAAGCTACTGCGGAATCAGTGGTGCCGCATCCCCCCATGCTCGTCAGCCCAGACCCGGGCCCGGTCCTCGAAGACGTTGGCGTGCACCATCCAGCTGAACACCCGCCTCTTCCAGCGGCCCCCCGCCGCCTCACACGCCGCTTCGGTGGCGATCCGCCCGCGCGGCCCGAACTCGGGATGGCGGCCGGCGATCGCCGCGGCCTGGTCGGCATCGCGGGGCGGGAGGCAGATGTTGGTGTGCTGGTGCCACCGGGCAATACTGAGCGGGATACGGCGGTCCAGCTCCTCGAGCGAGAGCGACGCGGGGGCGGTGTACATCACCCCAACCAGCACCAGCGATCCGTTCGGGCCGTCGCGATAGAGCAGGGCGGTCGGGGCCGCGGCATCGAAGCCGAGCTGGGCCCGGAGCGCCCGGGCGCGGTTGGTGTAGTGGTAGATCCGCTGCTGCTTCACCTGCGGGGCGAATCGGGTGTACCCGTCGGCCTCCGCCAGCGCCACGTCCTTGTACTTCGCCACCGCCACCCGGGCCACCTCGGCGATGCTGTCCGCCCGGGCGCGATCGCCAGGCTGCTCGGGACGGAGCGGGGTCAGCGTGATGTGCGGCCCCTGCTCGACCATCGCCTGTATGCTCACGTCGCCCAGCTGGGCGTGGTCCATCCCCTCGTGCTGCGCCAGGAGCGTCCGCGCGAACAGGAGGTTGACCAGGAGGATTCCCGAGCAGAAGCGCACACGTACCTCAGCGGAGTTGGTTGAGTCTTGGACGTTGTTCCGTCGCTGTTGTTAACTCCGAAGCAGGGAGATCAGGGATCCCTCGCTGTGCTCGGGATGACAGAACTGGTTGCCAAGCACCGGAATTCTGTCATTCCGAGGGACCTGGTTGCCGAGCGCCGGGATTCTGTCATTCCGAGGGACCCCTCGCGGAGCGAGGGTCCCGAGGAATCCCTGATCTTCCTGCCAAGGAACTCGGAACTCGGAACTCGGAACTCGGAACCACTAACTTCCGGCGTGCCCGAAGCCCCGCTCCCCATCGAGCCCATCCTCCCCGCCCTCGCCGAGGCACTCGGCGGGTCCGGCCGCGCCGTGCTCCAGGCGCCGCCCGGGGCGGGGAAGACCACCCGCGCGCCGCTCTACCTGCTCGACCAGCCCTGGCTCGCGGGCCGGAAGATCCTGGTGCTCGAGCCGCGCCGCATCGCCGCCCGCGCCGCCGCCCGCCGGATGGCCACGATGCTGGGCGAGAAGGCCGGCGCCACCGTGGGATACCGGGTGCGCCGGGAGAGCGTGGTCAGCGCCGCCACCCGGATCGAGGTGGTGACCGAGGGGATCCTCACCCGGATGCTCCAGTCCGATCCCTCGCTCGAGGGCGTGGGCCTCGTGGCCTTCGACGAGTTCCACGAGCGGAGCCTCCACGCCGACCTGGGCCTCGCGCTCACGCTCCAGTCGCGGGCGCTCCTCCGCCCCGATCTCCGCATCCTGATCATGTCGGCGACGCTGGATGGCGCCCGGGTGGCGGCGCTCCTCGGTGGCGCGCCGATCGTGACCTCCGAAGGGCGCGCCTTTCCGGTCGACACCCGCTACCGCCCGCGCCGGCCCGAGACCCGTCTCGAGCCCGCCGTCGCCGCGACGGTGCGCGAGGCGCTCGCCACCGACGAGGGCGACATCCTCGTCTTCCTCCCCGGCGCCGCCGAAATCCGCCGCACCGAGGAACTCCTCGAAGGTCTCGGATCTCCATCTAACGACAACGCGGAACGCGGAACGCGGAACAGCCTGCCCCGAGCGGAGCGAGGGGAGGAACGAATCTCGATTCTCCCGTTGCACGGAACCCTGTCCGCGGAGCAGCAGGACGCCGCCCTCGCGCCCAGCCGCCCCGGCCACCGGAAGGTCGTGCTGGCCACCTCGATCGCCGAGACGTCGCTGACCATCGAAGGGGTGCGGGTGGTGGTGGATGGGGGACTCGCGCGGGTGCCCCGGTTCTCGCCGGTCACCGGGATGACCCGCCTGACGACCGTACGGGTCTCCCGCGCCTCCGCCGACCAGCGTCGCGGCCGCGCCGGCCGCACCGCGCCGGGCATCTGCTATCGCCTCTGGGCGAAGGAGGAGGACCACGGACTCCTGCCGGCGCCCGCTCCCGAGATCCTCGAGGCCGACCTGGCCCCGCTGGCGCTCGAACTGGCGGCCGCCGGCATCGCCGACCCCGGCGAACTGGAGTGGCTCGATCCCCCTCCCGCGGCGGCCCTGAGCGAAGGTAGGGGGCTGCTCCGTCAGCTCAATGCGCTCGACCGGGAGGAGCGGATCACTCCCCACGGCCGCGAGCTGGCCGAGCTGGGCACCCATCCGCGGCTGGGCCAGCTGCTGGTGGCGGGACGGGAGGCGGGGGTGGCGGACCTGGCCGGCCGGCTGGTGGCGCTGCTCGAGGAGCGCGACATCCTCAGGGCACCTGACGGCACCGGCGATCCCGACCTGCAGCTCCGGGTCGATCTCCTGGCCCAGGGTGGGGCGCCGCCGATGTATCACGGGATGGAGGTCGACCGGGGTCGGCTGCACCGGGTGCGCGACGAGGCCCGCGCCTGGACCCGGCAGGTCCGCGCCGGGACGCCGGTGCGCCCGCCACTGTCCGCCGCGGCGTTGCTGGCACTCGCCTATCCCGACCGGGTGGGCCAGCGCCGCGCGGGGCAGGCGGGGCGCTTCCTGCTGCGCAACGGGCTCGGTGCCTTCACCACCGCTCCCGCCCTTCAGCTGGCCGAGTACATCGTCGCCGCGGAGCTCGACGGCGACCGCCGGGAGAGCCGCATCTGGCTCGGCGCCACACTCGACCCCGCCGAGCTGACCGCGCTCTTCGCTGACCAGGTGGAGACCGCGGAGGTCCTTGAGTGGGCGGAGCCCGAGGGAGTGCTCAAGGCCGTCCGCCGCTCGGCGCTTGGTGCCATCGTGCTGGAGGAGCGTGCCCTCCGCAACCCGGACGCCGCCCTGGTCCAGGCACGCATCGCCGACGTCCTGCGCCGCGAAGGGCTGGGCATCCTGGGGTGGAGCGCCGCGGCCACGGAGCTCCGCCAGCGCCTCGCCTTTGCGCACCGGCTGGCGGCGTCAGGCGGCGTCGCCGGCGGCTGGCCCGATGTCGGCGATGCGGCGCTGCTCGAGCGACTCGACGCCTGGCTCGGTCCCGCGCTGGGCAGCATTCGCCGCCGCGCCGATTTCGCCAGGATCGATCTGGTCGAGTCCCTGCTCGGGCTCCTGGGCTGGGAGGAACGCCGAGCGCTGGACCAGCTCGCGCCTACCCACCTCGTGGTACCGACCGGCTCCCGCATCCCGGTGAGCTACGAGGATCCCGCGGCGCCGGTGCTGGCGGTACGGCTCCAGGAGGTCTTCGGTCTCACCGAGACGCCCCGGGTCGGCGGCGGGAAGGTGCCGGTGACGATGCACCTGCTCTCGCCGGCACACCGGCCGGTGCAGGTCACCCGTGATCTCGCCGGCTTCTGGCGGACCAGCTATTTCGACGTGCGGAAGGACCTGCGGGGGCGGTACCCCAAGCACGAGTGGCCGGAGGACCCGCTGACTGCCGAGCCCACGCGGAGAGCCAAGAAGCGCAGTTAACCGCGGTACCAACCAGCAACTGGACACGGAGTACACGAAGAAACACAAAGGGCACGGAGGTTTCTCCGTGCCCTCCGTGCCTCCGTGCTCTCCGTGTCCCGCTGTTGCGGTTTACGCTGTCGCTGTTGAGGAGCGCTTCGCTCACTGCTCCACCAGGATCAGGTACCGGCTCGGCTCCCAGAACTTGTCGGGCACCCGCACCACGAACTGCTCCCGCACCTCCCCGTGCCGCCCCGCCTCCACCAGGTACGCCGGGTTCTGCCGCGACACGATCCGGTACCGGCGATTGCCGTGGGGCAGGTACACCGCCTCGGTGCTGGCCCGGTTGAGGCTGGTGAATTCATGGAGCGGCAGCTCCCGCGCCGGCTGCACCGCCCGCTTCCCGAACAGCGGGATCGACCGGGCCCCATCCTCCACCAGCACCCCCTTGGCGATCAGTTCCTGCTTCGTCCCCGCCACGAAATAAACGGTGTTCCGGGCGTCGGTCAGGTGATACACGCTGTCCGCGAGCACCGCATTCTCGGTCGTGAGTCCCTCCACCTGGGTGGTCAGCGCCGCCAGGGTGGTCGCCTGCTGGGTCATGATCTCGGTCAGCCCGGTCAGCGCCGTCTTGAGGCTGTCATTGGCGCTCTTGAGCCGTCCCGCCCGCCGCTCGCTCGCCGCCATCCGGGTTTCGGCATCCTTGATCCGGGCCGTGATCTCCTTCACCCGGTCGAGCACGAAGGTGCGCTGGTCCTTGGTCACCTCGAGCGCCGCCGACTCCACCCCCGCGGCCGGCGCACCCGGCTTCGGCTTGATCGTCGCCAGCTCCGCCTGGATGTCGGTCAGCAGCTTGCCGTTCGCCGCCACCTCCATCAGCAGGCTGTCGCGCTCGGCGGTGACCGCCATCTCGTTGAGCTGGCGCTCCAGCCCGGGCGAGGAGGGACGGGAATCGGTGTGGCAGGCGGAGGCGGTGGCGACCAGGACGGTCAGAACCCACGCGCCGCCCATGGTCGGGCCGTGAATCGCACGCATGGCAGTGCTCCCTTCGGGTGAGTGGTAGCCCTCGCATCGTTCGATGCGAGGGTGATGAGAGTCTAGGGGCGCATCATGGCGTGCGGATCGGGGAGAGATGACGAATCGTTCTCGGCGGGGTGAGAAGTCGGCGACGCGCCGGTCGTGGAGCCCGTCAGCCTCACGCGAGCGTGACGCCGGTCACCGGGGGCGCCGTGCCGCCGGTCGAAGTCTGCCGATGATGCCGGTGTGTTTCCGTCCTCGTCGGCGCGGCGCCGTCCGAAGCGAGCCCTGCGGCCCCCTCGTGAAGACTTTCACATAGTCCATCCACACCCCCTTACCACCCCTCCCCTCATGTTCCCCCGGCAAGCACTCGAGAACCCCTACGACGGGAGATGGATATGCGTGTGGCAACGCTGAGCATCGTACTGGCTGGCCTGGCGCTCCTGCCGGCGGCGGCATCCGGCCAGTCGGCTGTGGCCGCCACCCAGGGCAAGACGTTCACCAGGATCCCTGTCGGTTCCACCTGGAAGGTGGATCCGGCGCATTCCGAGATCAGCTTCCGGATCCGTCACCTGGTCGGCCGGGTACGCGGTCAGTTCAATGACTGGGAAGGGGTGCTCGTCACCAAGGAGGCTGACTGGAGTCGCGGCACCGTCAACGTGACGGTGCGCACCAAGAGCATCGATACCGGGAACCCGGCCCGCGACCAGGACCTGCGCTCGCCCCGCTTCTTCGCGGTCGACAGCTTCCCGACCATGACCTTCGAGAGCACCGGGCTGGTGCCCTCCGGTGAGAAGGGGCAGGACTTCGAGATGAGTGGCCTCCTGACCATCAAGGGCCACACCCATCCGGTGGTGTTCAAGGGGCTGTACCGGGGCCTCGAGCGGGACGCCAACGGCAAGGAGCGGCTGGCTTTCGAAGGCTCGGCCTACATCAATCGGAAGGACTACGGGATCGTCTGGAACCAGATCGTCGAGTCGGGCGCGCTGCTGAGCGACGACGTCGAGCTGTCGATCTCGCTCGAAGCGGTGCGGCAGTAGAGAGGCCGGCCGGAAGGAAGACGGGCCCGGCTCCTCCCGGAGCCGGGCCCGTTCCTTATATACGGCTCGGCGAGGTCACCCCGTGAAGCCGCGCTGCCGAAGAATCTCCGGCAGCGCCCCGGTCGCCGAGACTCCACCCTGGGCCATCCGGGCATTCCCCCCACCCTTGCCGCCCACGCTGCCCAGGATCTCCTTGAGAATGGCGGCTGCATCGACGCCGGCATCGCCCGAGGCCGCCAGCAGGAGCGTCGGCGGCTCCGCCGCAATGGCGGCGAGGAAGACCTTCGGGTGCTGGGTGATCGCCTGGGCCAGGCCGCGCAGGTCTTCCACCGTCGCGCCCGCCGGCTGCGCCAGGATCCGCTTTACGCCGTCCGGGCCGGCGGCGGCTTCGCTCACCAGCCGGAGTGCCCGGTAGCCGTTCACCTCTTCGGCCAGCGCCTTTCGGCCCGCCTGCGCGGTCTTGAGCTGGGCGCGGAGTCCGCTCACAACCGTGGGCACCTCGTCGACCGAGGCCGACGCTCCGGTGGCAACCTCGGAAAGCAGGTCGTAATCGGTCCGCGCCCGGCGCACGGCCCGGCCGCCGCAGAGGAATTCCAGCCGCAGCTGCTTCTTCACCCGTTCCACCCGGCGGATCAGCAGCGACCCGATCTCCCCGGTGGCCCGGACATGGGTCCCGCCGCAGGCGCTCCGGTCCAGCTCCGCGATGGTGACGATGCGGAGGGTCCCGCCCCGCTCGCTCGCCTTCCGGAGGCCGGTGGCGGTCGCGGCATTCTCGAACCCCACCGTGACCGGCCGGTTCTCGGTGATCACCTCGTTGGCGCGCGCCTCCGCCCGGCGGAGCTGGTCCGGGGAGAGGGCCTCGAGCGCCAGGTCGAGGGTCGACAGCTCGTCGCCGAAGTGCACGCTCACCGTCGGCGCCTGGAAGAGGTCCTCGAGCACCGCGCTCAGGAGGTGCTGGCCGGTGTGCTGCTGCATGTGGTCGAAACGCCGCGGCCAGTCGATTACCCCTTCGACTTCACCGCCGGCGATCGGCGCCGCCACCAGGTGGGCGACCCGATCCTCCTCGTCCACCACATCGACCACCGGCACTCCGCCGAGGGTCCCGCGATCGTGCGGCTGCCCTCCGGAGGTGGGATAGAGCGCGGTCTGGTCGAGGTAGACCCGTCGCCCATCGTCGGCCAGGTCGACGATCCGGGCGGAGAAGCGGGTGAGATAGGCGTCGGTGTAGTACAGGCGGGCGGTCATGCGGCGAAATATATGTCGACCAGTTCTGTCATCCCGAGCGCAGCGAGGGATCCCTGATCTTGATGTAGAAGAAGCAGGGATTCCTCGCCGCTCCGCGGCTCGGAATGACAGACTTGGTACTACAGCAGGGCTTCGACCTCACGCCTGGCTTCGGCGTACGCCACCACCTCCGCGCGCATCTGGCTGCTCAGCTGCGTCAGCCGGTCGGCGTCGGAGGCGGTCGCCTCCACCACCCGGAGCCGGGCCTCGCCCAGCATGGTGATCGCGTCGAGGAGCCGCTGCACCAGCGCGTCCCGGCTCCGCTCCGCCCGGGCCACCGTGGTATGCCAGCTTCCGGAGGTGCGACGCCCGGGGCGGGCCCGCTGGCGCTCCAGCCGGTCGAGGCTCTCCTCGAGATCGGCCAGGTCCCGCGCCGCCTCGCAGGCGTGCAGGACCAGGTCGGCGACGTCGGCGCGGATCTCGTGTGCGGTGTCGGCCGGGAGCCGGCTCAGCACCGCCTGGGCGTTGCGGGCCAGGTCGGCGAGGAGCGAGAGCGCCGTGCCGCGGGGCAGTTTGGCAACGGTCAGCGCCAGGGCATCGCGCGCCGGACCGGTGAGCGCGCCGCTCGTCGCCGGCGCCTTGAGGATCGGCTGCCGCACCTGCCGCTGCGCCTCGAGCAGCACCACGCCCGCCAGCAGGGGAGAGAACCAGAGCAGTGCCGGCATTGCCGTGACGCCCGCGAGTCCACCCAGCACCACCATCATCCCGCTCACGCCATAGAGCGTCGCCGGCAATGGGGCCCAGCCGCTCCGCGAAATTCGCGCACTGATTCCCGCCGCTGCCAGCCGCTCCAGCACCCGGTCCGCACCAGCGAGCGGCACCCGCGCCACCGCCCGCTCCCCCCGTGCCGCCGCCTCGATGGCCTGGCGCGACACCGCCGGGCCGGTCAGCGCCCGGAGCCGCGTGTGGGTGTGCTCCATCTCCGTCGCCGACACCGGCCGCTCCACCAGGACCAGCCGGTCGAGGGCCTGGGGCGTGGCACCGGCGCACCCGCTGCAGAGGCCAAGCCCGAGCGGCTCGTCGGCGCCGCAGAGGAGGCAGAAGGTCAGGTCGTGGGAGACCTTGGGCGTCCGCCGTTCGCTCACCTGGTCGGGCGCGAGCGCGTCGGCCAGCAGCGCCGCCGAGGAGAAGCGATCGGCGGGGAGCGCGGTCGTGGCGCATGCCACCGCGTTGTCGAACCACTCGGGAAGGTCCTGTCGCCACACCGAGGGACGGTGCCCGTCGGGCGAGGGCGGGGGCGGCAGGTGCGGCGAGGGCCGCTCGGGCAGCCGGCCGGTCACCAGGAAGTAGAGCGTCATGCCCAGCGCGTAGACGTCCGCCCGGGCATCCCCGCGGGTGCCCGCCACGACTTCAGGGGCGAGATAGTCGAGCGTGCCCACCAGCGTGCCGGTGCCGGTGACCGAGCTCAGCCCCTCCAGCTTGGCGGAGCCGAAGTCGGTGAGCCGGGCGCGGCCCTCGGGATCGACCAGGATGTTCGAGGGCTTCACGTCGCGATGGAGAATGCCCCGCCGGTGCGCCGCCGACAGCGCCAGCGCGATCTCCCGGCCCACCCCCGCGGCGGCCTCGGCGCTCAGCGGCCCGTGCTCCGCCACCCGGAGCGACAGGTCGGGACCGTCGATGTACTCCATGACGATGCTGCCCTGCTCCCCCGCCTCGAGGAAGTCGTAGATCGTCACGATGTGCTCATGAGCCAGGTCGCGTGCGGCCAGCACCTCGCGGCGGAGCCGCTCGCGGGCGGTCTGCGCCGCGGCCGGCGGCGGCACCAGCAGCTTGAGCGCCACATCCCGCCCGAGGGTGCGGTCGTGCGCCTGGTAGACGATGGAGTACCCGCCCCGGCCGATCTCGCGGCGGATCTCGTAGCGCTCGTCGACCACCGTCCCCGGGGCGAAGCTCACGACGATTCCCCCTTGAGGCGCCCGAGCACCTCGAGGGCGTTGCTGCGCCACCCGTCGTTCTCCTGGTACAGCTCGAGGAAGCGCTTCAGGCTCACCCGGGCACGCTCGTGCTGCCCGAGGGTGTACTCGGACATCCCGGCATGGTAGAGCGCCATGTAGTTGTCGGGCTGGAATTCGATGACCAGTTCCATGATCGGGCCGGCCGAGCGGTCATCGCCGTCGTCCGCCACCGGGTGGCCGATGCCGAAGACGATCCCCGCGGCCTCCGACCGCGCGTCGGGCGCGAGCCGCAGGATCGTGGCGCGGGCGCTGTCGATGTTCCCTGCGAGGGCGTAGCAGGCCGCCGCGTACCCCGCGCCCTCCAGGCCGTCCGGAGGCGGGGTGGCGCGCACCCGGGTCACGACTTCGAGGGTGTTGCAGAACGGCTTCACACTCTGGAACCACCCCGCCGCCGTGGTGGGCGGCTGGGCTGGCGCTTCAATCGGTGTATTCACGGGGGAGGGCACGGGCGCAGCATCTGAGGCGCGCATGGCCTTCAGGGCCAGAGCACCGCAAACCGCGGCATACGAGATCCCCATCAGCTGCAATAGCCGCACTGAACCCTCGACGATACAGGGAGATGCGCGGGAGACGCACCGCGCCTCCGCTTCTACACGTCAGGGATGGGCAATGGTCGGGCCAGCGGAGGCGGTTCCGCATTCCGAGTTCCGCGTGCGCTCCCGGCCGGCTCATGAGAGGTGTGAGCAAAATCACAACGCCGTCTCGAACAACGACACCGCCGAAAAGCTGTGAATTGTGTGAAGTTCAGTCAGCCCTGAGATTAGGGGCGTATTCCTCCCCATCCGAACCTTCTGGAACTCCTCATGCGCCTGACCCGAGCCGCACTTCTCGCCGCGCTGATCATTCCGGCGTTCGCCTGCGCCCGTGACAACGGTCCCACCGACCCGGGTGGCATCCCCACTGGGAATGCGAAGGATTGGTCGGATCCCGCCACCTGGCCGGGCGGGGTGGTGCCGGCGCAGGGCGACTCGGTGGTGATCCCCGCGGGCACCACCGTGCGGCTCGACCTGAGCCCCCCGGCGCTTCACAGCCTCACGGTCGAGGGCTCTCTCGTCTTCGGCAACAGCGACATCACCCTCACCACCGGGTGGATCGCGGTGGTCGGCGCCATGCAGATCGGCACCGAGGCGGCGCCCTATACCCATCGCGCCGTGATCACGCTGACCGGGACCGGGGCGGCCAACAACCCGAACGTCCTCGGCATGGGCAACAAGATGCTGGGCGTCTCGGGGCGGCTGGAGCTGCACGGGCAGACCCGGAAGGGGTGGACCCACCTGAGCGCCACCGCCGCGGCGGGCGCCAGCAGCATCGAGCTGGCGACCAATCCGGGGTGGAAGGTGGGAGACCGGCTGGTGCTGGCCTCGAGCGACTACAGCCCCGACAAGACCGATGAGGTGGTGGTGAGCGGGGTGAGCGGGAGGACGCTGACCCTGGCGGCGCCGCTCAAGTACGAGCACTACGGCGAGATCGTCACCGTGAGCGGCGTCTCGGTCGATGAGCGGGCCGAGGTGGGACTGCTCTCCCGCAACATCACCATCCAGGGCGACACCGGGAGCACCCCCGGCTACGGCGGCCACATCATGATCCTCAGCGGCGCGACGGCGCACGTCGAGGGGGTCGAGCTCTTCCAGATGGGCCAGCGGGGCCAGCTGGCCCGCTACCCGATGCACTGGCACATGGCCGGCAACGTGACCGGGCAGTATTTCCGCAACAACAGTGTCTGGCGGACCTTCAACCGCTGCGTCACCGTGCACGGCACCGACAACTCGGTGGTGCAGGACAACGTCTGCTACGATCACACCGGGCACGGCTACTTCCTCGAGGACGGCGCCGAGTCGGGCAACCTCCTGAGCGGCAACCTCGGCCTCACCTCCCGTGTGCCGCAGGGGGCCGACCGCCTCCTCGGCAGCGACAGCCGCCCGGCGACGTTCTGGATCACGAACCCCGACAACACCTTCCACGACAACGTGGCGGCGGGGAGCAAGGGCTTCGGGTACTGGTGCGCCTTCCCGGCGTCTCCCACCGGGCTGTCGGTCGGTGACCCCGACCTGCCGCGCACCACCCCGCTCAGGGAATTCGCCGACAACGTCGCCCACAGCAACAACAGCGGCGGGCTCAACGTCGACGACGGCCCGATGCTCGACGGCAACACCGAGACGACCTACTACGCGCCCCGGCTCGACCCGGCCAACGAGTCCGACCCGGTCGTGGCCGACTTCACCGGGTTCCGGGCCTACAAGCACTTCGGGCGGGCGGTGTGGATGCGGGGCGGGAACCTGCGGCTGAGCCATGCGCTCCTGGCCGACAACGCCATCGGCGCCACCTTCGCGGCCAACGAGACCTACGTTACCCAGAGCACCTTCATCGGACAGTCGGGCGCGATCGCCAAGCTGCCGTCGAACACCATCCTCCGCGGCTACGAGTTCTATGACGGGAAGGTCTGGGCCGACGGGGTGAAGTTCATCAACTACACCGCCGCCACCACCGTCCCGGCCAGCGCCCTGGGGTACAACCGGAACAACGCCTTCCCGATCGACCCGCAGAACTACGCCGGCGCGCTGACGTTCATCAACGCCACCCCGGTGTACCTCGAGGATCCCCACGCCGACAAGGATGGTGACAAGGCGGCGGTCTTCCTCGACCAGGGCGGCTCGGTCTCCGGCACCGCCGGCCGCTGGATCGCGGCGAACAACCCCATCCTCCTGACCAACGCCTGCACCTTCCAGGCGGCGTGGAACGCCCACGTCTGCACCAATCGGTTCGTGAACCTGGCGATCAACTCGAGCCAGGGCGAGGTGATCGCGCCCCTGACGGTGGTGCGCGACGATGCCGCCTCGCTGCTCCTGAGCGGCACCGGGAACGGGACCGCCCATGCGGCCTTCACCGGCATTCCGGGGCGGAGCTACACGGTGCAGTGGAGCGAGGCCACGCCGGCGAATCCGCGCTTCTACCTCAACAGCGCGGCGGCGGGAGACGGGATCGTGCTGACGTTTCTCTATCCGGCGGCGCCGAGCAAGATCCAGCGGGACTACTGGGACGGGAACCCGGTGACGGCGGCGGCGAACGCGGCGGAGGTCGCGAGCGGGGCGGGCAACAAGTACTACTACGATGCGGGGGCGGGAACGCTCACCATCAAGCTGGCGCCGATGCCGGATCGGGACTGGGCCACACTCTTCGTGCGGCCCTGAGGGCGGTCAGCGGGCGTCGGCGGGCCCGAGGGGCCGGAGGAGGGCGGCAACGCCTTCAGCCAGCTCGTCGGGCCCGAATGGCTTGAGCAGGAAGCGAGCGCGTCCCCCCGCCTCACCGGCCAGCCGCTGGAAGGCCTCCTCGCCGGAGACGAAGAGCACCGGGAGGTCGGGCCAGGCCCGCCGGACCTCCATCGCGAGGGCATCTCCCAGCATCCCCGGCATCTGCACGTCGGTCACCAGCACATCGACGGGGACGTGCGTCTCCTCGAGGAGCTGGAGCGCGTCCCGCGCGTCGGCGGCGGCGATGACGCTGTAGCCCTGCCGCTCGAGGACCCGCTGGAAGGCGGACCGGGCGGAGGGATCATCATCCACGAGCAGGATCTGCACTGGGAAGAGCGTGCACTGCAGGGCAGTGGCGAGCTCGGCGAGCGGCATCGTCATGAGCGGAGCGATCGGTGGCTTTCCCAAGGGGGAGGAAAGGAGCGCCCAAGGTGCGCCGCGCCGGCCGGTTCGTCAAGGAGGGGCGGCGTGCCTGACCGTCGTCCGGTGTTGACAGGTGTGGATCGCTGTGGAAAACACCTCGTCTCGCTCGGCGGGCATTCACTCCTGCAGCCAAACCGCAAGACAAACTCGGAGATCACGGAGACACGGAGGTCACGGAGCACAGCAGCGCTTCTCCGTGTTCTCCGTGCCTCCGTGTACTCCGTGGCAGCTGTTGCGGTTTGAACGTCGGACAATCCTGGAGAAGCGAAAGGGCACGAAGACGAATCTTCGTGCCCTTCGTGACTTCGTGCTCGTCGTGAGTCGCTGTTTGCGTTTTCTCCGCCTGGAGCGAACTCGAACGCCGCGTTTTACTGCGCCGCCGGGAATCCCTCGCCCAGCGCCCGCAGGATCGCGCTCACGCTGTAGGGACGCGCGCTCTCCGGGATCTGCTCCCAGGACGAGGTCCGCTGCTCCACCCAGTTCCGGATGCTGGTGTACCGGGTCGCGGAGGCCGCGTTCTTGAACGCGATCGACTGTCCCTTCATGCTGTATTCCCCGGACAGCGCCGCGAGGATATCCAGCCCCTCGCTCACCTGGCTGAACATCAGGTCGGCGAGCTGGGAAATCTCCGCCGGCTCCGCCAGGCTCTGGTGCGAGGCCCAGGCCCGCATCTCTTCGCCCGGCCACCGCTGGGCCCGCTGCGAGCCAAGCACGCTGTCTTCGTACGCCCGTTCGAGTCGCGCCACCTTGCCGCGATACTGCCGCACCGCGTCGGCCCCGGCGCTCCACGCCGCCTTCGCCGACGCCACGCTCCCGGCGCTCCCGAGGTGCTCGGGCGCCAGCAGGTTGCGGAAGCCCAGCACCGAGAGACGGGAACTCAGTTCCTGCTGCGCCTGCCGCTCCGCCGCGCCCAGCCGGCGGACCAGCTCGCTCGGCGCGACCGCGGTGCTCGTCGCACCGGCCTCCCCGACGTTGAAGTCGGTCGGCGCCGGTACCGCCACGTCGGTACGGAACGAGGGCTTGCTCGCGGCGATGATCACCTCATCCGCGGAGTCGGTATTCGACGGGGTCACCGCGCTGTCGGCCGGCTTCCCGGACTTGCCGGCCGGCACCGTCGCGGCCGCCTGGGTGCGGATGGGCATTGGGGCCGGTACCGGCACCGGAAGCTTGGGCGTCGGCACCGCCGCGGTCGCCGCGGTCACCGCCGACGAGGCGGGGTCGACTTCCCCACTCGGGGGCGCCGAACTCTTCCAGGGACGCCAGGCCAGGAGGCCGGCCACCACCACGATCATCGCGGCCCCGCCGCCGAAGAGCATCCCGCGCGAGCCCGACGAGGGCTGCTGAGAGTGGGATGGCGACGACGGTGCGACATCGGTGTCGTCGATCGGCTCAACTTCCGGAACCGGCGCTTCCAGCAGCGTTGCGGGCAGCACCTCCATGTCCGCCTCGGCCGCGGCCCGGGCGGCCACCTGCGGGAGCGGTGCGGTCGTGGCGGCGGACGCGGCTTCCGTCGGGGCGGCCGGCGGCGCCTGCTTCACCGCCGACGGAACCGGCACGGCGGCCTTGGCCGGCGCGCTGACGGCGGGTTCCTTCGGGAGCGGCGTCTCGAACAGGAGGCCCATGTCTTCGGGCACCGTCTTGTATCCCGCCGAGGTGCGGACCGGCGACTCGATGCCGCCGTCCATCACCAGGAACTCCGCTTCGGTATCGGGAACCGCCGGCTTCTTCTGCACGGGCGCAGGCGCAGGCGCAGGCGCGGGCGCGGGTGCCGGCGCGGGAGCAGGCGCAGGCGCGGCGGCCTTCGGGGCCGGCGGCGCGGGCTTCGGCTCGACCCGGGGCTCGGGCTTCGCCGGTGCCGCCATCGACGCCATCGGCTTGGTGCCGGGGACATCGCCCACGTCGATGAACGCGATTTCCTTGCTCTTCCGCGGCCGGCGCTCTTCTTCGATGGCGGCCTGCGGCTCGGGTGCGGGGGGCGCAGGGGGTGCGACCGGGGCCACCTTCGCTTCGGCCTGGAGCTGCGGGCGCACCGTGGTCTGGGGCGCGGTCCGGACAACCGGGCGTTCGAACACCTGCGCCTTGGAGCTGGCCAGGGAGGGCTGCGCCGCGGTGCCGCCGGCGGGGACCGGGCTCGCGGGACGCGCCGTCGCCGCGGCCGGCTCGTGATGCTGCCAGGTCGTCGCGCTCCGGTAATGCGGATGGCTCTTCACGTCGAGCCAGCGATTGGCCCGGGTATGGAAGATCTCGTCTTCGGGGTGTACCTCTCCCCGGCGCACCGCGGCGCTGAACTCTTCCAGCGAGTTGTAGGAGACCTCGTTCCCTGAGGCCGATCGAATGCGGTACATGTGCGCCTCCGCGCGGGGCAATACAGGTCTCTGTCATCCATTGCAACAGTCAGGCCCTAGGTCTAAGTCCTTTATTTGTAGCGTTTTGTATCAGTCTATGAGGACCTGATGAACAAAAACTCAGCGGCTTTCTGCGATGAATCTGGCTCCGGGGTCTGGCTGGCTAACCCCTACCGGCGGCTGGACTTCGTGCCCCCGGCCCCGCCGGCCGACGCCCGGGCCCTGCACCGGTCCCTCCCCGGGTACGCCCCGACCCCCCTCCGGCCCCTTCCGGCGGCGGCCCGCCGCCTCGGCCTGGGCGCGGTCTGGCTCAAGGACGAATCGAACCGGATGGGCCTCCCCGCCTACAAGGTGCTGGGCGCGGTCTGGGCGACCTGGCGGGTGCTCGAGCGCCGCTTCGGACTCGGCGCGTGGCAGTCGGTCGAGGCGCTGCGGCATCGGCTCGCCGGCGAGCAGCGACTCACCCTGGTCACGGCGACCGACGGGAATCACGGGCGCGGCGTGGCGCGCACCGCGCGCTGGTTCGGGTGCGACGCGGAGGTGTACCTCCCGCGCGGGACGGTCCCGGCCCGGATCGAGGGAATCCGCTCGGAGGGCGCGCGGGTCATCGAGGTGGATGGCACCTATGACGATGCGGTCGCCGCGGCCGACGCGGTGCGGGGCGAGAACGTCCTCGCCATCCAGGACCATGGGTTCCCGGGGTACGAGGAGATTCCGCAATGGGTGGGGGAGGGCTACGAGACCATCTTCGCCGAGGCGGACGAGCAGTGGGCCGCGGCGGAGCGGGAACCGCCCGACGTGGTGGTGGTGCAGATCGGCGTCGGCACGCTCGCGAGTGCGGTGCTCCGGCACTTCCGGCATGCCGGCGTGAGGCACCGGCCGGTGATCGTCGGCGTCGAGGCGCTGGGAATCCCCTGTGTGCTGCGCTCGATCGAGGCCGGGGCGCCGGTGATGCTCGAGGCGACGGCGCACAGCTCGATCATGGCGGGCCTCAACTGCGGGACGCCGTCGTCGGCCGCGTGGCCGATGCTGCGGGAGGGGATCGACGCCTTCGTGGCGGTGAGCGATGACCGGGCCCGCGCCGCCATGCGGGAGCTCGCGGCGGCGGGGATCGTGTCAGGCGAGTCGGGTGCGGCGGGCTTCGCGGGGCTGTGCGAGATGCTGGAGTGTCACCGGCCGGCGGCGGAACGCCTCGGCGTGACCGCGGGGAGCCGGGTGCTGGTGATCTCGACCGAGGGCGCCACCGATCCGGTTGCGTACTCGAGCATCGTCGGCAGCCGGGGGTGAGCGTACGTCAGGCCACGATCCCGGGTCACCGGGCGCGGAGCAGGCGGGTCAGGATCCGATCGAGGGAGGCGGCGAACGCCTGCTTGGCCCGGGCGTCGTAGGGCGGTGGCCCGCCGGTCACGCCGCCGGCCGTCCGGTACTGCTCCATGAAGTCGCGGACCGAGAGGCGCTCGCCGATGGTCTCGGGGGTGTGCTCTTCTCCCCGCGGGTCCAGCACGGCCACCTGCCTGGGGACCAGCAGCGCCGCGAGCGGGATGTCCTGGGTGATGACGAGGTCTCCAGTCGCCGCCTCCGCCGCAATATGCTGATCGGCGACGTCGGGACCTCCGTCCACCCAGACCGCGCTGACGAGGGGATTGCCGGCGGGCGGCTGGAGTCGCTGATTGGCCACCAGGACGACGGGGAGCTCGAGCCGTTTGGCGGCGCGAAAGACCAGCTCCTTCACCTCCCGCGGTGCCGCGTCGGCATCGATCCAGATCTTCAGCGGTACTCCTCTGTGTCCTCGGTGTTAGCTGCCAGCCTGCGGGCGCGACTCAGCCGATGGCTGCGCCGAACTCCCGGACAATGTCTCCCGCCGGCCGGATGGAGTCGATGACGCCGGCGCTCTTTCCCGCCTGCCAGTAGTCCTTGCTGCCGCTTTCGTCGAGCGAGGCGCGCTTCAGCTGCCAGAGGGAGCGGAGGGCGTAGATGGTGCGCATGAGGTGCTTGGTGCGGCGGTGGCGGAGCATCCAGCGGGCGAGGGGGCCGGCCGTGAGGCCCATGCGGTCGATGTAGGGGGTGCGGATGACGGCGACGGGGACGCCGGTGATCCGTTCGCTGTGGACGATGTCGTTTTCTGAGGCGTGGAGGATCGCGTTTTTGTAGGCCTCGCTGGCGCGGCACTCCGTGGTGGCGATAAAACGCGTCCCCAGTTGCGCGCCTGCGTAACCCAACGCGAGCGCCGAGCGAAACCCCGCCGCATCCCCGATCCCACCCGCGCAGACCACCGGTACCCCCAGCGGGCCCAGCTCCTCGATCAGCGCCTCCGCACTCTTCCCACCCGCGTGCCCACCCGCCCGGTTGTTCACCGCGATCAGTCCCTGCACCCCGCCCGCCAGTCCCTTCTCGCCCCACTTCCGCTCGGTCACGTCATGGTAGACCACCCCGCCCACCTGCGACACCTTGTCCACCACCCAGCGCGGGTTGCCGAGCGAGGTCACGAAGAAGCGAACCCCCTCCTCGAGCGCGATGTCGATCCACCGCTGCATCCGCTCATGATACGCCTTCGAGGACTGCTCGATCAGCGCATTCATCCCGATCGGCTTCGAGGTCAGCCGCCGGATCAGCCGGATCCCCTCCCGGTACTCGTGCCCGTGCACGTAGGTGAGCGAGATCGGCTGGATGATGCCGATCCCGCCCGCCTCGGACACCGCCGCGATCAGCTCGGGATTGCTGCAGGGGTACATCGCGCCGCAGATGAGCGGCACCGTGATGCCGGCATGCCGGCTGAGCGGGGTGTCGAGCGAGAGCGGCTCAGCCATGGGGCACCGGCTCCAGTTTCCAGGTCACCGTCGCGCGGGCGACGATCTCGCCGCTCGCATCGAGGATGTCCGCGGTGACCTCGTAGTCGGTCCGTTCCGTGACCGTCGGGACCACGACCCGGCTCTCCGCCGTGAGCGTCCCCCGCGCCTTCTTCATGTAGTCCATCGCGATCCGGGTGACGATCCCCCGCACCGTCGGCGGAAGCCCCACCAGCATCGCCAGGCCGCTGGTCAGCTCGCCCAGGTTTACCAGCGCCACCGCATGCACCGAGCGCAGGTGGTTCCTCACGCCCCTCCGGTCGGTGAGGGTGAGCCGGGCAAATCCCGGCTCCAGCCGGACCACCCGCGCCCCCACCGAGCCGCTGTACGGAACCATCCAGCCCAGCACTCGGCTGAAGAGCCACCCGCCCCCGGGCAGCGGCGAGAGCCGCGCCCACAGTCCGAGGAGCCGGCTCCCCGGTGCTTCGTTAGTCGATGCCATGCCGGAATATACGCCGCCGTTCCCGGCCCAATCGCTGCACCCTGAAACTCCCTTTCCGGGGGTCCCGTCTTGACGAAACCACTACAGGCGTAATATTACAGCTGTAGTTGAGTCGCCGTCCCGCGTCCGTCTCTTCGTGGAGTCCGCATGTCCGAGACCCATCAGCTCACCGATCTCCAGATCGCGATCCTCCGCGTGCTCTGGGAGAAAGGGCAGGCCACCGTGGCCGAAATCTGCGACGCGCTCCGGCCCGACCGGCAGCTCGCCCTCACCACGGTGGCGACGCTCCTATCCCGGCTCGAGAAGCGGGGCGTGGTCGATCACGAGACCCGCGCCCGCCAGTTCGTCTACCGGGCGCTGGTGACCGAGTCGGAGGTGCAGCGCTCCATGGTGAGCGAGCTCTCCGAGCGGCTGTTCGACGGCAACGTCGCCGAGATGATGTCCCACCTGCTCACCGGCCGGGAGATCACCCCCGGCGATCTCAACCGGATGAAGGCGCTGCTCGAAGAGCACGCCGGCCGGAAGGAGACGAAGCATGCGCGCTGACCCGATGCTCATCGCCGGGAGCTGGCTCCTCACCTACCTGGTGCACAGCACGCTCCTCCTCGCTGGCGTGTGGCTGCTCTCCCGGCGCCGGACTCCCGCCGTCCGCGACATGCTCTGGAAGGCCGGCATGGTCGGCGGGCTGGTCACGAGCGCGCTGCAGACCGGGCTCGGCCTGGAGCCGCTCGGTGGTCTCGTGACGCTCGGCCGGAGCGCCGCGGAGATGTCGCCGGCGCCGCAGACTCCCGCGGCCGGCGATACCTGGGCGGGCCAGCTGGTGCACGAGCCCGCGGCCACGCCTGAGGCAGCCAGGGCTCCCGCGGCGCTTCACACGGCACGCGCCGAGATTTCCCGGGCTGCCGCCCCGGCCCCGGAACCGGCGGCCATCGCGACGGCCCCGGTCAGGACCAGCGAACCGGTCACGCCGGAACCCTCGGTGGCGGAGCGGTATCTCCCGAACCTGGTGTGGCTGTGGGTGATCGGCGGCGGCGTGCTGATGCTCCTCTATCTCGTGCGCCGTCAGCGCGCGATGCGCGACATCGGGCCCCGGCGGCCGGTGACCGTGGCCTCGCTGACCGCGATGCTCGACACCCTCCGCGTCTCCGGCGGGGTTCGCCGCCCGATTCACCTGACCTGCGCCGAGGGGCTGGGCAGCCCGGTGGCGCTGGGTGCGAGCGAGATCGTGCTGCCCGAGGCGGCGCTGGTCGAGCTCGACGCGGAGCAGCAGCGCAGCATGCTGGCCCACGAGCTGGCCCACCTCGCCCGGCGCGACCCGACCTGGCTCGCGCTGGCCTGCGTGATCGAACGGGTCTTCTTCCTCCAGCCGCTCAACCGCGTGGCCCGCGCGGGTATGCAGGAAGCGGCGGAACTCCTCTGTGACGACTGGGCGGTGCACCGCACCGGCTCCGGTTTCTCGCTGGCGACCTGCCTCGTGAAGGTGGCGGAGTGGGTCGACACCACGCCCCGGCCGGTGCCGCTGGCCGGGATGGCCGAACATCGCTCGCAGCTCGTCACCCGTATCCACCGTCTCATCGAGGGCCGCACCATGCCGTCCGCACCCCGCTCGCTCTGGCTTGCCACCGGCGCCGTGACGCTGCTTGGAATCACCGCGGTCGCCGCGCCGGGCGTGGCGCCCGCCCGGACGCCGGTTCAGGCCGACTCGCTCACCTACGACTCCGAGGGCCTGGGGGCGGTCTCGCCCGAGAGCCTGGCCGCGCTGGAGGAGCAGATCGCCGCCGACACCGACAGCGTGATCGCGTCCGACTCCGGCGACCGTACCCGCTGGAGCCGCCTCCGGGCGGAGGTCCGGGCCCTCTCCCGGAACGTGGCCGGGACCGCGCGGAGCCGGGCGTACGCCGACCGGGCGATGACGGCGGCGCGCGCCGAGATGCGGGCCGCCGCCCTGGCGCCGCGGGCGATGTCCTGGAGCGGTCCGATGCCCCGGCCGGCGGTCGCCCCGCTCGCCCCCCACTTCTCGTTCAGCAGCGACTTCCGGTGGGGCGATCGCAAGCGGGACACCACCGGTCTCGCGGTGCCGGCGCTGATCGTGGCCCTCAAGGACAACGATGTGGAAGTGCGCCGCGCGGCGGCTCATTCGCTCTCGAACTACGAAGACCCGCGGGCGGTGCCCGGCCTGATCGATGCCCTCAAGGACGGCGACGCCGAGGTCCGGGAAGCGTCGGCCGAGGCGCTCGGGTCGCTCGAGGACAAGCGGGCGGTGACCGGGCTGGTCGCCCTGCTCAAGGACGGCAACAAGGACGTGCGCCGTGCCGCGCTCAACGCGCTGCACTCGATGCCGAAGGACGTGCCGGACGAGGCGATCCTCACCGCCATCGGCGACAGCGACCCGGACGTGCGGTCCTCGGCGATCGGCCTGGCGCTGAGCCGGGTGGAGGACAACGACGAAGACACGCCGATCGACAGCCGCTACGTGAGCGCCTTCACCCGGCTCCTCGGCGATCCTCAGACCGAGACCCGGCAGCAGGCGGTCGAGGCGCTGGCGGCGAGCCACCTCAAGGAAGCGCCCGCCGCGATGCTGGCGCTCTCCCGGGACAAGAACGCCGACGTGCGCCAGTCGCTGGCCAACGCGCTGGGGACCATCGGCGACCCGAAGTCGGTGCCCACGCTCAAGGACCTGCTCAACGACTCGAGCGCCGACGTGCGTTCGAGCGCGGTGGAAGCGCTGGGGTCGATCCGTGACCGCGCCTCGCTCGAGGCGCTGATCGGGGCGCTCAAGTCGAACGATGCCCAGGTCCGCCGTGCGGCGGCCGAGGCGCTGGGGCAGCGGGGTGAGTGACATGACCCGCCTGGGCTCTCAGATGCTGGGACTGGTGGTCCTGCCTGCGCTGCTCTCGGCGCAGGCGGCACCGGAGCCGCCGGCGCGTCCCGCGGCTCCGCGGATGGCGCCGATGGCGGTCAACGTCCGCCTTCCTCACATCAACGTGCATCCGCATATCCGCATCCCCCGCATCCGGATTTCGCGTCCGGAGGGCACCGGCCCCGACTCCGCCGGCGTGGCGGCGCTCCTGACCTCGCTCTCGTCCAGTGACGCGGCGGTCTGCGAGCTGGCGGTCGACATGCTGGGCAACGGCTGGGGCTGGGGGCGCAGCAACGCCAACAACCTGCGCGACCAGACCGACGCGGTCCGCACCCGGCGGCGGACCTTCCAGTACCCGGTGCGTGACCCGAAGGCGATCCCGCTGCTGGCGCAGGGCCTGGGCCGGCCCGAGCCCTGTGTGCGCCGCGCGTCGGCGCGGCTGCTCGGCGGGACCGATCTCGCCGCCGCGTCGCGGGCGCTGGTCGACGGGATCCGGCACAGCGACCCGAAGGTGCGCGAGGCCTCGGCGCTCGGCCTCGGGATGAGCGAGGACTCGGCGGGGTACCAGCCGCTGATGCAGGCGCTGGGCGACCGCGATCCCGACGTGGTGCGGATCAGTGCCTGGGCGGTGGGCGAGTACGAGGATCCCCGCTCGGTGCCGGCGCTGGTGAAGCTGCTGGGACGTTCCGAGCCGGCCATCCGGGCGGCCGCGGCCTCGGCGCTCGGTTCGATCGAGGATAGCAGCGCCACCCGCCCGCTCATCGGGGTGCTGGGCGACCGCGACCGCGAGGTCCGGCTGGCCGCGGTGGACGCGCTCGGCTCGATCGAGGATCACCGGGCCACCAGCTCGCTGCTGCCGCTCCTTCGTGACGGCGATGCCGAGGTGCGCGCCGCGACCGCTTCAGCGCTGGGGTCGATCGAGGATCCCTCGGCGGCCGACGCGCTGGCCAAGGCGATGAGCGACAGCGACCGGGACGTGCGGCTCCAGGCGATTCACGCCTACGGCGCGCTGGACGAGATCCACAAGGCGCCGCCCGCGCTGATCACGGCGCTGCAGGACCGGGACGAGGAGATCCGCGAGGCGGCCCTCTCGACCCTCGGGAGCATCGGCGACCCGGCGGCGATCCCCGCCCTCGGCGCGCTGGTGAAGAGCGAATCGGTGGAGACCCGGCGCGCCGCGGTGGAGGCGCTCGCCAGCATCGAAGGGGAGGAGGCCACGCCCTTCCTGGTGCAGGCGATGAAGGACCGGGACCCGGAAGTGCGCCGGAAGGCGGCGGAGGCGCTGGGGAGCCGATAGATCTGGAAGCGGCGCCGCTGTCATCCGGAGGAGCACAAGCGACGAGGGATCTACTCTCCCGGAGTAGATCCCTCGCTTCGCTCGGGATGACGGCGATCGACACGATACCGGGCCCGGGTGCTCCTCAGCACCCCGGACTGGCGTAGCTGTAGTCGGTGCTGGTGCTCATGTCATGGCTGCTGAAGTAGCTGCAGTTGCCGTCCCCGCCGATGAAGGTGTGGCCATCCTTGGAGTAGGCCGACCACTGCTTCTGGTTCTTCTGCCGGGCAATGGCGGCGAGGTTGCCCCACACCGGCCCGTTCTCGGGCCCGAAGTTCCCCTGGGCGTCCACCCACCAGCGTCCCCGCTGCACCTGCACGATCTGCATCAGCCCGGTCACGTCGGGCCAGGGAAGCTCGCGCCCGTTGATGAACACGCCGGTGTTTCCGCGCGAGGCGTCAGCCCGGAGCGGCCCGCCCAGCGGAAGCCCCGCCGCGATCAGGCCGGCGGTGGGTCCCCCCTCCTTGCCCCATGCCCCGGACACCCGGTCGTACCAGTACTCGCCGTCAGGCACCCGGCTGTTCCAGCGCTGCTCGTACGCCCGCAGGTCCTGCTCGGGGATCACGACCTGGTTGATCACGACATGGCGCGCCTGGCCCGCGGCCGGTGAGGCGGCGGCCAGCAGGGCCAGGGTCACGGTCAGGCTCGTCAGGCGCATGGCGAACTCCTCTCCCTCGGGTGAACTCGTCTGACTACTATAGTACGCACTCACCATGGCAACCTTCCCACCGTCCCCGTTCATGAACACCGACTGGCTGGCCGCCCAATCCGGCCGGCCGGAGCTGGTCATCCTCGACAGCTCCTGGTACCTGCCGGTGACGGGGCGCTCGGCGCGGGACGAGTACCTCGCCGGGCATATTCCCGGGGCCCGCTTCTTCGATCTCGACCAGGCCAGCGCGCCGGGCAGCGACCTTCCCCACATGCTGCCGACCGACGCCGAGTTCGCGCGCTACGCCGGGAGCCTGGGGGTGGGGCCGGCCAGCGAGGTGATCGTCTATGACGGCTCGGGGAACAACCTGAGCGCGGCACGGGCGTGGTGGATGTTCCGGGCCTTCGGGCACGAGCGGGTGTGGCTGCTCGACGGGGGGCTGGGCCGGTGGAAGGCCGAGGGGCGTCCCCTCGAGGCCGGGGCGGTGGAGGTGGCGCCCGTCAGCTTCACGGCGCGGCTCGACCGGTCGCTGGTGCGGGACCGGGCCGAGGTCGAGGCGGCGCTGGCGCGGGGCGACGCCCAGGTGCTCGACGCCCGCTCCGCGGGGCGGTTCAGCGGGCGCGACCCGGAGCCGCGGGTCGGCCTGCCCTCGGGGCACATGCCCGGCGCGCTCAGCCTTCCCTTCAACGAGCTGGTCGGGCCCGACGGCCTCGCCCTCGACGTCCCGGCGGTGCAGGCGCGGCTGCGGGAGGCGGGGATCACCCTCGACCGACCGGTGATCGCGAGCTGCGGCTCGGGGGTCACCGCCTGCAACCTGCTGCTGGCGCTCTACCGGGTGGGGCATCGCCCGGCCTTCCTGTACGACGGATCGTGGACCGAGTGGGCCTCCACCGGCATGCCGGTGGCCCGGGGGGACGCGCGCTGATGCGGTCCCGGGTCGCCCCGGTCCTGACGGCGGCGGGCGCGGCCACCGCGCTGCTCGGCCTCGGCGTGTCGGCCGGCTGGCTGTTCGGGCTCGAGCGGGTCACCACGGTGCTGGTCGGGCTCGACCCGATGACCTTCAACAGCGCGCTCACCTTCGCCTGCCTCGGGGTGGCGCTCCTTGCGGTGGCCCTCGGCCGACATCGCGCGGCGATCGTGGCGGCCCTGCTGGTGATGGCCTACGGCGTCGTCACGCTGGGGCAGCATCTCTTCAGCCGGCTGTCGTTCCTCGACACCCTCCTGCTTGCGACGCCCGGGACCGGCGCGGTGGTCCGGGGTTCGCCGAACTCGGCGATCGCCTTCCTCCTGCTGGGCCTGTCGGTGCTGCTGCTGGCGGGCTCGCACCGCTTCCCCAGCCGCCTCTCGACGGCGCTGCTGGCCACCTCGGCGCTGGTCATCGCCCTGGTGGACCTGCTGGCGTACCTCCTCGCGAGCGGCGGGAACCACGGCTTCCTCGTTCCCCAGATGGCGCTGCACACCACCGTCGGCGTCCTGGTCGCCGGCGGCGCGCTGCTCCATGCCGGATGGTGGAGCGAGCGGGGCATCGGCGAGCGCCCGGTGACGCGGGTGGGGTACTGGGTGGCCACGGTGGTGTTTGTCGCGAGCGTCTTCCTGGCGCAGCTGCTCCGGGCCAACGAGCGGTCCCAGATCAGCGCCACGGTGCAGGTGGCGGTCCAGGGCGTGGCCGACCAGCTGGACCGGATGCTCCACGCCCGGATGGAGTCCGCCCGGACCCTCGCGACGACGCTGGCGCGGGTGCCGCCGGAGGAACGGGCGGACCTGGCCCAGGTGTGGCCCGACGAAGGCGCGCGGGGCATCGGGATCCTGGAGCCGGGCCGGGCGCCGCGCTGGCTGGTGCTGCGGGATGATGGCCCCGGGTGGTTGCGGACCAGCTGGCCCGACAGCGAGGCGCGGGCGGCGATGGACTCCTCCGGCGTGCTGCTGCCGACGCTGGTCGAGGAGGGCGATCGGCTCTGGCTCGGGCTCCTGGCCCAGGCCGCGGGGGCGAAGCCGCCTCTCGCCGTGTGGGTGATGAACGACCTCGAGCCGTCGATCAGCGCCATCTTCGCGTCGGTGACGGGGCGGTTCTCGGTGGCGCTGCGGAGTGACGGGCATGCGCTGCTGCAGCGGGGCGTGCAGAGCACGAAGGCGGAGCGGCTCTGGGGGGAAGCGGCGGAGGTGGCGTTCGGTCGCTGGCGCTGGGAGGTGTCGGTGTGGCCCAACACCGGGACCCTGGCCTCGGCGCGCTCGGCGCTGCCCGCGCTCACCCTGGCGGCGGGGGCGCTGGTCGGCGTGCTGCTGGGGGTCTCGCTGGCGCTGGCCCGGCATGCGCGAGAGCGGACGCTCGAATTCCAGCGGGCCAACGACCTGCTCATCGGCGAGGTGCGCGAGCGGGAGGCGGCCGAGGAAGCGCTGCGCCAGCGGGAGGAGGAACTGCGCCAGGCTCAGAAGCTCGAGGCGGTGGGCCGGCTCGCCGGCGGGATCGCGCACGACTACAACAACCTGCTCACCGTGATCCGGAGCAACGCCCGGAGCCTCGTGGCGCGGGAGAGTGGGGCGTCGCTCACCCGCGACGCGCTGGAGCACATCGACCGGGCGGCAGCGCGGGGCAGCCTCCTCACGGCGCGGCTCCTCGCCTTCAGCCAGCGCCAGCTGCTCCAGCCGGAGACCTTCTCCATCGGCGACCTGGCCACCGGCCTGCACGACGAGCTGAGTCACCTGCTCGGCCCGCAGGTGCGGCTCCTGGTGGAGCGGGTGCCGGGCGTGGACCTGGTGCATCTCGACCGCCGCTGGATCACCCAGGTGATTCTCGACCTGGCGCTCAATGGCCGGGAGGCGATGCCGTTCGGCGGGACGCTCTGGCTCCGCACCCGGGTGGCGGACGACCAGCTTCGCGAGCGCTACGGGGTCACCCAGGTGCAGGGCTCCGTCATCATGCTGGAGATCGTCGATTCGGGCCGCGGCATGGACGAGGCGACGCGCGAGCGGCTCTTCGAGCCCTTCTTCAGCACCAAGCCGTTCGGGCAGGGCTCGGGGCTCGCGCTCGCGAGCGCGTACGGCATCGTGCGGCAGAGCGGTGGGGAGATCGCGGTGCTGAGCGAGCCCGATCGCGGCACCCGGGTCGCGCTCTTCCTCCCGCTGGTCGATGGTCCGGCCCCCGACCCGGCGGTGCCCAACCTCGAGGGCCGGACCGTGCTGGTGGCCGAGGACGAACCCGGGATCCTCCGCTTCATCCGCCGCACCCTGGAAGCGGCGGGGTGCCGGGTGCTGGCCGGGGAAAGCGCCGAGGCGGCGCTCGAGGCGCTGGCGGCGAGTGGCGCCGAGCCCGACCTGCTGGTCAGCGACATCGTGATGCCGGGGCTCTCCGGCGTGGAGCTGGCGGAGCGGCTCCGGCGCGAGCGTCCCGAACTCGGCGTGCTGTTCGTCTCGGCCTACACCTCCGACGCCCTCAAGCAGCGGGGCATCGCCTCGCTGGCGGCCTACCTCCTCCAGAAGCCCTTCACCGCGCCCGAGCTGCTGGAACAGGTCGGCCGGACCCTCCAGGCGCATCCCCCGCGCCCGGCGGCCCGGCCGATCTGACGCGCACCCGCCCGGATTACTTCACGGTGATTGTCGCCGTGGCGGTGTTGTTGGCCAGGCTCGATTCCACATCCAGCGTCTCCCAGGTGCCCGCGAGGGCGTAGCTGCCCGCCGCGACGGGAGCCGTCAGGGTGATCGTCGCGGTCGTGGTGGCGCCGGCGGCGAGCGGGCCGGCACTCGAGCAGGTGATCGACTGGCTCACCACCTCGCAGGTGCCGCTGTCGAGCGTGGCCACCCCGATCGTGACGCCGGCGGGGATGGTGCTGGTCAGGTTGGGCCGCGACGCCGCGACCTTCCCGCTGTTCTTCGCCGTGAGGGTCAGGGTGAACCCGGCGCCGGCCGCCGGCGACCCGGTGCTGGTGCGGATCCCGGCCTGGAGATCGGGCGAGCCGCCCGCCGCTCCGCCACCACCTCCCCCTCCGCCCCCACCGCCGCCGCCACCACCACCGATCTTCGGCGCGGCCGGCCCGACGTGCACCGCCGTCGAGATCCAGCTGCTGTCCATGGGGATCAGGGTCCCGCTCCCGAACGCGTCGTACACCGCGAAGGCGGCGAGCGGGGTGTAGTCGCCTTCCGCGAGCAGCTTGACCGGGATGCTCGCGGTGACGCTGCTGCCCGCGGGAATGTCACCGTAGAACCAGACCCGGCAGGCGTCGCTGTAGATCTGCGCGGAGAGGCCGCCGTGGGTGCCGCGGTACGCCTCGCAGAGGATCAGCGGATTGTCGGTCTGGGTGTTCGCCACCGGCACCTGCCGCTTCATTCCCGCGGGGATGAGCACCTCGCCGAAGACCGCCTGCGGCCGGGTCTGGCCGAAGAGGAACGAGCGCGCCACGTAGTTCTCGCTGCCCTGGTTGGTGATGGTCACCACCAGGCTGATGCTGTTGCCGTTGAGTGGGTCGCCGGCGAAGCCCAGGCGCTCCACCACGTCGGCCTGGGTGGTGGGGACCACCACGCTGGCGGGAGGCGTGGTGCTGCTCGGCGCCGTGCCGGCGGGATCCGGCTGGTCGGCACAGGCGGCCAGGGCCGCGAGCGACAGCAGCGCGCCGGCGCGTGAGAGTGCCTGGTTCATCATTGCCCCATGAGAAGGAGAGAGGGTCGGAGGCCGCGGCTGGCGCGACCCGGAACGGCGAAGGGCAAGGGCAACGGGCCTGCCACGTGGCAGGTGGGGTAGTGACCGGGGTAAGCCGAGCGGGGGCAGGAGGTTAGCGGCAGGGCCGGGAATCAGTCGTGATCCCCGGCCTGCTGCGCAGCGGTACAGCCGTAGCGGTGCGGGTCGGTCAGGCGGCCTGGGGCTCGGGGGCGGCCGCGAGGGCCGGGGCGGTGCTGAGCCGGTAACCCACCGCGATGAGGCAGAGCCCGAGGAACTCGGTCACGTAGAGCACCTCGACATGGCCGAAGCGGGTGAAGGTCCCGCCGATGCCGGGGAGCAGGCCGCCGGCGGCGATGGCGATGTTGGCCAGCATCCGGTGGTGCGTCTCCCGCCGCCTGGCGTAGCGGATGGCGGAGAGAATCGCGCCGCCGACGAGGAAGCAGAGTGCGTAGAGGTTGATGAACGGGCTGAGATACCTGACCTGGTGCCAGGCCAGCACCTTGCCCGAGAGCCGGTGGGTCTCGACCAGCTCGTAGTTGATCGGCGAGAGCCAGACGAAGATCGCACCGAGCGCCACCGCGGCCACGAGCAGCGTGGTCAGCCGGTCGGCCGCCTTCTTCGAGAGGAGCAGGTAGACGGTCCCCTGCGCCAGCGGGGCGCCGCCGAGCAGCGCGCCGGTGATGTACCAGGCGCGGAAGACCGGTTCGTGCCACCCGATCAGGGTCGTCAGCGACTCGGTGATGGTCCCCGCGGCGTAGGTCACCATTCCGATGCCCCACCAGAGGAGGTGGGCCTTGCCCCGCTCGCGGTAGCGGCGGAAGAGCACGACCGCGAAGGTGAGGGCGAGGACGGTGGTGAAGATGGGGATGTAGTGGACGGGGTTCGTCATTGGGCAACCGGCGTAGGTAGTTCAGTGCGCTAGTGGGCTGGTGGGCCGAGAAGTGGGCTAGTGGGCTAGTAGGCTAGTGGGCTAGGAGGTCGCGGAACCGGACCCGCTCGTGACTGCCCTGTCGTTCCCCAGCCCACCAGCCCACCAGCCTACTAGCCCACTGCAGTTCAGAAGTTCACCCAGTAGGCCACCGTCACGTTCCGCCCCGGCGCGGGCCGGAAGAAGCTGGTGTTGCTCGCTTCGGAGTAGAGCTTGTTGCCGAGGTTGGCCACCGTGACGCTCACGTTGTGCGTGCTCCGGCCGGCGCGGAACAGCCGGGCCCCGGCGCGGGCGTCGAACAGCGTGAAGGCCGGCACCGGCTCGCCCACGGCGGAGCTGATGCTGATGTCCTTCTGCCGGCCGTTGTGCCGGACGCCGCTCGAGAGCCAGAAGCGGCCGCTGGGGTGGTCGTAGCGGAGCTCGCCGCCCAGCCTGAGCCCGTAGCTCGAGCCCACCGGGTTGCTGGGATCCTCGATGTCCTTCGAGTCGAAGACGGTGAAGTTCGCGTCGGTCGAGAAGCCCGCGCCCAGCAGCAGGTGGCCGTTGGCCTCGACGCCGAGGTAGCGGATCTTGTCGACGTTCACGTTCTCGTAGGCGGGGAGGCCCTGCACGGTGTCGCCGGTGGGACGGATGGCGATGCCGTTGGAGAGCTGGTTGCGGAAGCCGAAGACCTCGAAGTTCCCCTGCCGCCCGCGGAGCCGCACGCCCACGTCGACGTTCACGCTGGTCTCCGGCTTGAGCCCGGGAGTCTGGAGCTGGTAGCCGCTGCCCTCGGGGGTGGCGCCGACGAAGAACCGCTCGACCAGGTTGGGGGCGCGGAAGCCGCGGCCCACCGAGCCGATCAGGGCGACGTGCTCGGTCAGCTCGTAGCCGATGTTGAGGGTGCCGACCACGGTCTTCCGGTCATCGCTCACCAGCGGCTGGGTGATGCCGCGGGTGGCCTGGGTCTCCGCCTTGATGTCCTGCACCCGCGCCCCGGCGATCAGGTTGAGCCGCTGGGCCGGATGGAGGTCGAGCTGCGCGAAGGCGCCCAGGCTCTGGAAGGTCGCGTTGGGGACCTGCGGCACGCTCGTGTTCAGGACCTCGGTCGGCGGGCCGAAGCCGGTGATGGTCTGCACCTGGTTGTCGAGATTGGTACTCTTGTCGCGGAAGCCGTCGAAGCCGTACGTCAGGAGGTGCTTGCCGGCCAGCGCCTTGGCCGCCTCGATCCGGGCCCCGATGGTGCCGAGGTGGGTGTAGTTGTTGGTGATCGCAGTGAGGCCCGCGCCTCCGCCGAAGGGGATGAAGATGTCGAGGTCGAGGGTGCGGTTGTTGGTGGTGTAGTAGGTCGTGACGTCGAGCCGGTCGGCGACCGGGAGGTTGAGTCCCTTGCCGCTGTAGCTGGCGCTCACCTTGTCCACGTACTGGGTGGGGTAGGTGATGTTGATCGTCGGCGAGGTGGAGTCGCGCGGCGTCACCGCGCTGTTGGCCACGTAGCCGAAGCCCTGGTCGAAGGCGCTGTAGCGCTCGTAGCGGGCCGAGAGCTGCTGGTTGTCCGCCAGCTTGTACCCGGCCTGGAAGGCGACGTTGTTGTCGGTCACGCCGGTGCCATGCACCCGGGTGTCCTGGTTGAGCCGGAGCCCGCCGAACTTCCCGGCGGGCGCGTCATAGCTCCCCGCGTCGAGATACGAGCCGAAGGCGAGCCAGTTGAAGCGGCCCACCGTGCCGGTCGCGAGACCGTAGGGCCGCTGCTGGTCGCCGGCGCTCTGGTAGCGGTAGCCCACGCTGCCGCGCACCGTGGTGCCGGTGCCGCTGGCCGGCTGCCGGGTGATCAGGTTGACCGCGCCACCGATCGCGTCGGTGCCGTAGAGCACCGAGGCGGGACCCCGCACCACCTCGACCTTGCCCAGCGCCTCCAGCGCCGCGATCGACGGAATCTCCCCGAAGTCCTGCTGCCGCCGCGAATTGTTGAGCCGGATACCGTCCTCCAGCAGGAGGATGCGCTGGCCCAGGAGCCCGCGGATCACCGGGCGGCTCTGGGTCGGCCCGATGCCGTTCACGTCGAGGCCCGGCAGGTCGGAGAAGAGGTCGGTGACATTGGCCGGCGCCCGTTGGGCCAGCCGGGTCGAGTCGATCACGCTCACCGGCGTCGGGGTCTTGAAGACCTCGCGCAGGTCGCGGGTCGCGGTCACCGTCATCGGCGGGAGCTCGAAGACGCTGTCGCGCTTCTGCGGAGTCGCCTGGGCCAGCAGGGTGGCGGGCATGAGCACCACAACGGCGAGCGTTGCACTACGGAGCGACGGCATAAGCGCTGTCCTGAACAGTTAGAGAAGGAGCCGCGGGATTACGCGCGACAACGCTAGCCGTTCAAGGATGAGGGGAACATTCGGGTTTGCCCGGAAGTGCAACCCTCCGTAGTTCTACGACCTTCGTCGGAAATCGATGCGATACCAATGGTTAGGCCCCTGAATCGAAATCGGTCGGCCGGGCTCCATAAGCAGACTTTCACGCCCTTCATGAGAAGTCTTTTCACGAACGGTGGAAGGACGGGTCCTCCGATCGATGGATCGGAGCGCGACGAACACCGGATACTCCCTCCTCCCCGAAATCCCCATCATCACTCCCGTCCACGGCAGCACTCACACGAACGGGGAGTATGACAATGCAGCGGCTGGTCCTGGGGATGGTCACGGCGCTTGTGCTGGTGAATGGCAGGATGGCGGCACAACAGCAGGATCCGCGGCTCGCGAATGCGACCGCGCAGGCGAAGCAGAAGCTCGGGCTGGTGGTCTTTCCGGCGAAGAACCAGGCGCCGGAGCAACAGGCGCAGGACGAGCAGGCGTGCTATGCCTGGGCGCAGCAGCAGGTCGATCCGCTTGCGACCGCGCCGAACGCCGACTCGGCGGCGAAGGCGGGCCGGGCGCGGGCCGACTCGGCGCAGCAGGGGGCGGCACTCAAGGGAGCGGCCGGCGGTGTGGCCGGGGGCGCGCTGATCGGCGCGGTCGCGGGCGATGCCGGGGACGGGGCGAAGATCGGCGCGATGGCGGGAGCCCTGCGGGGCCGACGGGCGAAGCGCGCCTCGGAGGAGCAGGCGGAACAGCGGGCGAGGGCAGAGGCCGCGGCGGCGGGCAACCAGCAGGCGAACACCTTCAGGAAGGCGATGGTCGCCTGCCTGCAGGGGAAGGGCTACTCGGTCCAGTAGGTCAGCGGTCGCCCTCGGCCCGGACCAGCCCAGCCTCCAGGGCAAACCGGGTCAGGGCGGCCACGGTCTTGATATCGAGCTTGCGCGCCAGGCTCTCGCGGTAGGTCTCGACGGTGCGCGGGGAGAGGCCGAGTCGCTCGGCGATGGCGCGGCTGGTCTCGCCGGCCGCGATCCCCGCG
The DNA here is from genome assembly GCA_046327735.1 of Gemmatimonadales bacterium. Taxonomy (GTDB): domain Bacteria; phylum Gemmatimonadota; class Gemmatimonadetes; order Gemmatimonadales; family GWC2-71-9; genus JADJOM01. Next base: position 150,497 of record JAXLXZ010000004.1, read on the forward strand.
AGCACTTCGCGTTCCCGGGGCGTGAGCCGGGCGAGCCGCCCCGCCGGATCCTCCGGGAGGTTCTCGCCCCGGACCGCGGCGGTGAGGTGCCGCGCCACCGGCGGGGAGAAGTACGACTCGCCCCGCGCCACCGCCTGCAGCGCCTGGCGCAGTTCGGCGGGGGAGGTGTCCTTGCGCAGGTAGCCCTGCGCGCCTGCGCGCACCGCGCCGAGGACATACTCGGGGTGATCGTGCACGCTCAGGATCATCACCTTCACCGACGGGAGCAGCGCCTTGAGGCGGGTGGTGAGGTCGAGTCCGCTGGCGCCCGGGAGCGACAGGTCCTGCACCACGATGTCGGGCTTGCTCTGTTCCGCCAGCCGGAGCGCCTCGGGGGCATCGCCCGCCTCGGCCACGACCTCGACGCCGGGGGTGGCCGTCAGCACGTGCCGGATGCCCTCGCGCACCAGGGAGTGATCGTCCACCAGCATCACCCGCACCCGCATCTCACTCATCGCTCGTTCCATTCCCTGTGGGGAGCCACATGCGGAGCTCGAGGCCGCCGGCGGCGGCCCGGGCGAGTGCCACCCGTCCGCCCTGGGCGGTGAAGCGCTCGCGCATCCCGGCGAGGCCGGTGCCTTCGTCGAGCTGCACGTCGCCGTCATTGCCTGCGATCCCGTCGCCATTGTCGGCCAGGGTCACCGCCACGCCACGGCCATCGAGACCGATCTCGATAGTAACCCGGGAGGCCTCGGCGTGGCGGGCCACGTTGGAGAGTCCCTCCTGCACGCCGCGGAAGAGCGCCAGTTCGGCATCCTCGCTGAACTCCGGCAGGGTCTCCACCCCGCTGATGCTGGCGGTGATCCCGGTGCGGGTCTCGAACTCGGTGGCGAGCGCGCGGATCGCGGGGAGGAGGCCGAGATCGTCGAGCAGCGAGGGGCGGAGCGCCATCGTGACGCTCCGGATGCTCGCCATCCCCTCGTCGACCAGGTCCAGCACCCGGCCCAGCCGCTCGGCCTGGGGCGGGGGCACCTCCTCGCGCACGATGCCGAGCTGCAGCTTCACGGCGGAAAAGACCTGGGCGGTCTCGTCGTGCAGCTCGAGCGAGATCCGGCGGCGCTCCTCCTCCTGCTGCCGCAGCATCCGGGCGGAGAGGACCTCGAGATCCTCGGTTCGGCGGCGGAGGCGGCGGTTGAGCTCGGCGTTGGCGAGGGCGGCGCCCACCTGCTGGCCCAGGGCGTGGAGGAAGGAGACGTTCAGCGCGGTGAAGGGATCGCGCGCGTCACCCACCAGGACCAGCGCTCCCATCACCTTCTGTTCCCGCTCCACCGGCAGCACCGCGATGAACTCGAAGGCCGGCGCGGCGCTGGAGGAGACCGGGCGGTTGAACTCGACCGCTTCCTTGATGAGCGGGGCGGTGATGCTGGTGGGCGACTGGCCGCCCCAGCCGTCGCAGGCGCCCACGCCCTGCACGAAGCGGTCGCCGGCGCGCTCGTAGAGGGCGCTGCCACTGACGCCCGGGAGCACCAGCGCGCGGCCGAGCAGGCTGGCCGGCGCATCGGTGGTGGCCTGGCCCCGCTGCAGTTCCCCGGAGATCGCCGCCATCGCGCCGAGGCCGCGCTCGAAATCCTCGATGACGAGGGTCACGATCCCGACGCCGACCGAGAGGAGGAAGAGGATGTCGAGGTAGTAGCCCCAGGGATTCCAGGTGCCCATCGCCCGGAGGATCGGGTAATCGAGATGATGGAAACCCCAGAGCAGGAAGGCGCAGCCGAGCAGGAGCGCGCCGGACGACCCGGTCTGGCGGCGGAAGCGGAAGAAGACCCCGGCGGTCCAGAGGGTGGCGCCACTGAGGAAGGCGACCGCTGGCACCGCCGCCAGCATGAACCCACCGCGCTCCTGGAAGTGGTAGATCGCGTAGGCGGACCAGAGCGGCGGGAAGAGCACCGCGAGGAGATAGATCCGGCGGAAGCGGGCGCCCCGGGAGAAGACCAGCGCGCCCCACAGAAGCGCGAGGGCGGTCCACCCGGTGGCCATCTGGTGGGTGAAGAGCCAGAAGGGATCGCGGGCCGCGAGGTAGGTGAAGATCGCGGCGAGGCGCCCCAGGTAGAGCGCCCAGGCGACGGCCCACCAGAAGAAGTACGGCTTGCGGTAGCGGCGATAGAGCAGGGCGCAGAGCACCGCGAGACCCGCGGTGATCGTGGCCTGGAGCAGGGCGGCGTGGAGTTCGGTGAGGGAAGACATCAGGCTCCGGCCCTACTTCGCAAAGATGCTCGCCATGTCCCGGAAGGTCTTGAATTCCAGCGCGTTGCCGGCGGGGTCGAGGAAGAACATCGTCGCCTGCTCGCCCACCTGCCCGGCGAAGCGGATGCCCGGCTCGATGATGAACTTCACGCCGGCGCCGCGCAGCCGGTCGGCGAGGGCATGCCACGCGTTCCACTCGAGGATGACACCGAAGTGGCGCACCGGAACGTCCTTCCCGTCGACCTGGTTGGTGCGCGCCTTCCGGACCTCCTCGGGCGAGAGGTGCGCCACCACCTGGTGACCGTAGAAGTCGAAGTCGATCCAGGCCTCGGAGCTGCGGCCCTCGCGGCAGCCGAGAAGGCCGCCGTAGAAGGCCCGGGCCTGGGCGAGGTCGTCGACCGGGAAGGCGAGGTGGAACGGAGGACAGGTGGTCACGGTTTGGTTTTCTCCGATGCGATCTGGCGCCAGCCCTGGGGACCCAGGGTCAGGGTGGCCAGTTCGTAGCCTTTGCGCTTGAGCTCGAAGGGGCTGGTGCCCTTGGAGGTGCGGATCTCGCTGAAGATCCGGGCGTACGCCTTGGGGCCGTCGCCGCGGGTGTAGTTCACCACCCGGAAGGTCGCGAGGATCCGGTCGACATCGCTGTCCTCGAAGAGACTCTTCCAGCTGCGCTCGTCCCCCTCGGAGAGGTTGGGGAGGAGGCGCTTCACCTCGCCGAGCTGCTTGCTCTCGACCGCGCGCTCGAGGTCGGCATAGTAGTTCACGATCTGGGCCGAGTCGGGCAGCGGCGCGGGGGCATAGGTCTCGGTGCGGCCCGGGCCGGTCGAGTCGCGCCGGCTCACCGGCCGCTGGGCCGCGGTTTCCGGCGCCTTGGCGCGCTCGGTGGCGGTCCACTGGTTGGCGGCCTGGTACACCAGCGAGCTCGCCTCCGCCTTGCGTCCACTGGCGGCGAGCGAATCGGCCCGCACCATCAGGGAGTCGCCCGCGGCAATCGCCGCGGCCTCGCCGCCGACCGCCACCGCCCGCTGGCGCGCAAAGGCGGCGGCGCCCCGCGCGACGAGGAGGGTGCTGTCGGCGCGGACCTCCTCGGCTGTCGGGGCCGGGGCCTGCTGCTCCGGCTGCACCGGTGTCTGGGCCGGCGGGTCGACGCTGTCGCGCAGGGCGAGATTGTCGTTCCGGGCCTGGATGCCGACATAGGCGAGCCCCGCGCCGAGGCCGGCGAGGAACAGGCCCATGAGCACGTGGGAAATGTGCACCCGCTTCTTCCGCGGAATCGGGCCGGGGAGGACGCGGGGGAGCGGGACGGGACTCGTCGGCGTGCGCTTCACCTCGCCGGTGGGCCGGCTGGCCCGCGCGGCGGCGAGGAGCCCGATGTGGCTCCGGACGCTGTCGTCGCCGAGGCTGTGCCCCCCGCTGATCCGGATGCCGCTGGCCGCCTGGGCCGCTTCGCGCAGGGTGGGGAAGCGGTCGCCCGGCGTCTTGGCCAGCATCCGCATGACCGCGTCGCGCAGGTCGGGCGGGCAGTCGGGACGGAACTGTTCCGAGGAGCGGGGCGGGGTGTGCACCTGGGCGTACATCATCCCCAGGCTCGAGTCGGCGCTGAAGGGGAGCTGGCCGGTGATCATTTCGTAGCCGACCACGCCGAGGGCGTACTGGTCGGCGGGGGCGCCGACGGTCTCGCCGGAGCAGGCCTCGGGGCTCAGGTAGCTCGGCGTCCCCACGGTGGTGCCGCTCCGGGTGAGCGCCTCGCCCTCGATCGCGCGGGCGATACCGAAGTCGGTGATGACCGCGAAGCCTTCCTCGTCGATCATGATGTTGCCGGGCTTCACGTCCCGATGCACCACCCCCTGGCGGTGGGCGTAGTCGAGCGCGGAGCCGATGTCGGCGAGGATGGAGCGCACCATGGGGAACGGCAGCGGGCCTACGTCGCGCAGGATCTGGTCGAGGGAGCGGCCCCGGATGTACTTCATCACGAAGTACACCAGCTGCTGCGATTCCTTGACGGCGTAGATCGGGATGATGTGCGGGTGGGTGAGTCCCGCGGCGGTGCGGGCCTCGCGCTTGAACCGCGCGATCATCTCGTCGCCGTGCACGAACTGCGGCGACATGACCTTGATCGCCACCTTGCGGTCGAGGGCGATCTCGTGGGCCATGTAGACCGTCGCCATCCCGCCCTGCCCGACCTCCTGCACGATCTCGTACTCGCCGAGGGTCGCCTGGCGGAGCACCTGGAGCAGGGTGGGGAGGGGTGCCGTATGCTCGCCGGACACGCTCAACCCGCACGACGGGCAGAACTTCACGCCGTCGGCGAGGGGAGCATTGCAGCGAAAGCAGGCGGCGGTCACGGGCATGTCGGGCTGTGAGGGCGGAGGACGGTCCGGCTCCGAAAGGGTCCAGCGCGGGTAAATGGTGCTGCGGGCCCCGCTTGTCTAGCCTACGTGCCGGGATTCTAGCATCCTTACGGCCAGACGGCTATCACCGATTTCGTTGCAGGGACGCCACACCCACCTGGAGATCACGTCGTGGACACATCCCGGAGAGAGTTCATCCGCAGTGGAGCGGCACTGGCCCTTGGCGGCATGCTGCCGAGAGACGCGGCGAGCGGGGTGGAGTTGCACCAGCCGGTGCCCGGGCCGGGCCCGGTGCCGTTCCGCGCCCCGCCGATGGAGCGGGTGCGGATCGGGTTCGTGGGGGTGGGCGGGCAGGGGTCGACCCACGTGGAGAACCTGCTCGACATCCCGGGCGCGGAGATCACCGCGCTCTGTGACATCGTCGAGTCCAAGGTCCAGGCCAACGCGGCGAAGGTGGTGGCGAAGGGGTTCAAGGAGCCGGCGGGCTACAGCCGGGGCCCGCGCGACTTCGAGCGGATGATCGCGGAGCAGGAGCTCGACCTGGTCTACACCGCGACGCCGTGGGAGTGGCACGTGCCGGTGATGCTCGCGGCCATGGCGAACGGGAAGCATGCCGCCACCGAGGTCCCGGCGGCGATGACGGTGGACGACTGCTGGGCGATCGTCGAGTCGGCGGAAAAGCACCAGAAGCACTGCCTGCTGATGGAGAACTGCAGCTACGACCGGTTCGAGCTGATGACGCTCAACCTGGTGCGGAAGGGGATGCTGGGCGAGGTGCTCCACGGCGAGGCGGCGTACTTCCACGACCTGCGCGGGGTGAAGTTCAGCGGCGACGGGGAAGGGCTCTGGCGGCGGGCGTGGTCGACCAATCACAACGGCAACCTCTACCCCACGCATGGCCTCGCCCCGATCGCCAACTGCATGGACATCAACCGGGGCGACCGCTTCGAGCGGGTGGTCTCGTTCTCGTCGCCCTCGCGGGGCCTGCAGCTCTGGCAGCAGGAACAGCTCGCGGCCGACGATCCCCGGCGGCGGGAGAAGTACATCCTGGGCGACGTGAACGTCAGCCTGATCCAGACCGCGAAGGGGCGCACCATCTACCTCGGCCACAACACCAACAACCCGCGCCCCTACAGCCGGCTCCAGCTGCTCCAGGGGACGAAAGGGATCGTGTCGGGGTGGCCCTACCGGGTGCACATCGAGGGGCGGAGCCCGGGGCATTCGTGGGAAGATGCGGAGAAGTACTACCCGGAGTTCGACCACCCGCTCTGGCAGTCGAAGCGGATCCAGGAGATGGACCGGGGGCACGGCGGGATGGATTTCCTGGAGGACTTCCGGCTGATCGAGTGCCTCACCAAGGGGCTGCCGACCGATTTCGACGTGTACGATGCGGCGGCGATCTCGAGCATGGTGGAGCTCACGATCCGCTCGGTGGCGCAGAAGGGGAAGCCGCAGGAGGTGCCCGACTTCACGCGGGGCCGCTGGAAGAGCCGCGAGCCCTGGCCGGTGGTGGAGGGGTAGCGCCCGGTCCGTGGCGTCTCCGGCATCGCTGCTCGGCGGGATTGCGGCCGTGTACCTCGCGGCGGTGGTCAGTCCCGGTCCCAACACCTTTCTCGTCACCCGGCTGGCGCTCGCGGAAGGGCGCCGGCCGGCGCTGCTGGCGGTCCTCGGCGTCACCACCGGGAATTTCCTCTGGCTCTCGCTGACGCTGGGCGGCGCCCATCTCCTCTTCGAGCGCTACCCGCCGCTGGGCGTCGCCATCCGGGTGCTGGGGGCGCTCTTCATGACCTGGCTGGGCTACCGCTCGCTCCGGGCGGCGTGGCTCGGCGGCGACCTGCTGGTCCGGGTGGAAGGGCAACCGCTCCCGATGGGTTCCAACTACCGGGCGGGAATCCTCACCAGTCTCACCAATCCCAACACCCTGCCGTTCTACCTGACGCTGCTGGGCGTGACCATCGCGCCGGCGGTGCCGTTCTGGGTGCGGTTCGCGGCCAGCGGCCTGGTGCTGCTGCTCTGCCTGCTGTGGTATGGGGGACTGGCGGTGGGGTTCTCGCTCGAAGTGGTGCAGCTGGCCTATCGCAGGTGGGCGAGGGTGGTGAACGTGGTGCTGGGTGGGCTGTTGTTCTGGGTGGCGTTCCGACTGCTGCGGGGGTGAGGCGGTGCGTTCCTCGTTCCTCGTTCCTCGTTCCTCGTTCTTAGTCTCTCGATTCGAGTTCCGAGAAAGGAAGATCAGGGGTTCCTCGCCGCTCCGCGGCTCGGAATGACAGAAGTCCCTGTCGTGCACCCAGGCGGCTCGGAATGACAGAAGTCCCTGCTCTACAACCAGCGACCAGTTCTGTCATCCCGAGCGCAGCGAGGGATCCCTGATTTTCTCCTACCCCCGGCTCGTCGCCAGCCACCCCAGCACCCCGATCAGGATCGCGAACTGCGCCAGCACCTCCTGGTCTTCCTCCGCCGGCGCCTGACGGAAGCACTGCACCAGCATGACCGCGCCGATCACCAGCAGGATTCCTTCCCGGAACACCAGCCATGCCGCCACGATCCCCGCGAAGAGAAACCAGCGCTGGGTGCGGTTGAGCGCGGCGATGCCGCGCCCGCCATCGAGCTGCCAGAAGGGGATCAGGTTGAAGAGGTTGAGGAACCCGGCGCTGTGCGCCAGGCCGGCGAAGAGCGGCTGGTTGGTGAGCTGGTAGATCGCATAGCAGCCGAGCGCGGCACCGGCGCCCCAGATCGGCCCGGCGAGCCCGACGCGGGCGTCCTGGCCGGGGGTGGGCGGGTGGGCCTTGAGCCGCACGAGCGCGCCGATCCCGGGGATGAACATCGGCGCGCTGGCGGGGATGCCGAAGTGCTTGAGCGCGGCGACGTGGCCCATCTCATGGATGTAGATGCAGACCACGAAGCCGAGCGCAAAGGCCCAGCCGAAGCGGTTGAGGTACACCCCCATGAACGCCAGCATGGAGAGCAGCGTCCCCATCTTGGTGAGGCCCAGCAGCAGGAACTTGAGCTTGCCCAGGACGAGGAGCACGGCGGAGGCGATGCCGACCCACACGCCCTTGAGCCCCCTGGGGCGCGGCGCAGCCGGCGTCTCGGGGGTGCTGCCGACCAGCTTCTGCGCCCGCTCGAGCCGGCTCAGAACGCCGGCGTACTGCGGTGCATCGGCGGGGATGAGGGCGAGCGCCTTCTGCCACGCATCGCGGGCCGCGGTGGCCCGCCCCTCGCGCTCCGCCTGCTCGGCCTCGGCGGCGAGCTGCTGGAGGGATTCGGCGTGGACGAGGGTCTGGCAGCCGGGACACCGCAGGAGCGAGGCGGCGAGCTCGGTGCCGCACCGGGCACAGCGCCCCGGCGCGGTGCTGACGGGGAGGGTCACGCCGTGGCCGGCCCGCCGACCTGGAAGGGGCCCTGGACCGGGAGCTTCACCGCCTGGGCGTTCTTCCACGCCTGCATGAGCGCGATGGCGTAGATGATCAGGCTCATGATGGAGAAGCCGCCACCGAAGATGGTCAGGATCGGGAGGGTGAAGATCCCGGCGATGGCGAGGCCGAACATGATCGCGAACGACTTGAGGAGCCCGGGTTCTTCCGCCTTGGCCTTCGCGGCGGAGTCACCGGCGGCCACGATGCTGTCGAGCCGGGCCCCCTCGGCCTCGAGTTCCGCCGAGGTGAGCTGGCCGGCCGGCTTGGACGCCGCGGGGGCGGCCGACCGGGTGATCTCCGCCGGCGTCTCCTTCTTCATCATCTCCTCGACCGCGAAGGGCACGAAGGCGAGGCCGATCCCCATGTAGGTGAGTACGACCGCCAGCACCTGGTAGCGGCGGCCGCCGCGGTTCCCCGACCCGGCAAAGACGCCCTTGCCCACCAGCCATCCCAGCAGGATCGCGATCAGGCCGATCTGCAGGTCGGCCAGCTTGGCGACCGCGTACCACACCGTCGCGCCAGCGAGCATGCCGCCCACGCCGTAGAGCGCCGCCCGGGCAAAGCGCCCGGTGCGGGCGGTGATGCCGGTGGAGACCTGCTGGCCCCGGTCGAGCGCGCCCTTGCAGCTGTCGCAGAGGAGGGCGTCGTTCACCGTCCAGTACTGCCCGGCGATGGGCTGCTTGCAGTTGACGCAGCTCTGGGTGCTCGCGGCGGCGGCGGGCGCGCTGAAGTCGAGCGGCGCGTCGGAGGGGGAGTCCGGCGTGGTCATGCGGGCCAATGCCTCGTTAGGTGGGATGGCGGCAAATATGACGAACCGGTTCCGTGTGAGGAAGATCAGGGATCCCTCGCTGTGCTCGGGATGACAGACGTCCCTGCGGTGGCGACCAATTCTGTCATCCCGAGCGCAGCGAGGGATCCCTGATCCTCTCCTCGAACGGGCCGGGGCTACTTCGTCCCCGGCCCCGGCAGCGCGCCCACCAGGATCGTCACCGCGTCGACCCCCGCCAGGCGCAGCAGCCCCAGCGGCTTGTTGAGCGCCGCCAGCTCGGTGGTGGCCTCGGCCTTCCAGCCGTTCACGGGCGCATCGAGCTGGCGGAGTGCCGCGATGCCGAGTTCGCCCAGCCGGCGCAGGCCGGTGGCGGCGGCGGCGCCGTCCCGCGCGAGCGGCAGCGAGTCGCCCAGCGCGAGTACCTGGGCTTCGAGCGGCTTCCAGCTGGTGAAGATGCGAGTCAGCTCGTCGCGCTCGCTCCTGGCGCCGGCGGGGTCGGCAATGACCCGGCGGGCGAGCTGCACCATCCGGTAGCGGGCCCAGACGTCGGGGCGGGCGGCGTCGACCAGGTTGGTGAGGGGGGTGCGCTGGGTGGTGCGCTGGAGCGTGGCCCGCTCGCCGAAGCCGGGGGTCATCGTCCAGGTGAGGAGGTCGTGGAGCGGCTGCACGCCGCGCCGGCCGGTGAGGAGCCGGAGCATCCGGTAGGTGTGGGCCTCGTGGCCCAGCCCGGCGCGCTCGAGCTGGATGCTGAGGACGCCGAGCCGGCGGTACATGTCGTCCACGTCCCGCACCGACGCCGGCGACCAGAACCGCTCCGCCACCGCGCCCATGCGGGGCCAGATGCGGGAATCGACGGTCTCGTCGCTGACGTGCTCGGCCCACATGCACGCTTCGCCGCCGAGGATCAGCGCCTGCTGTTCGGCGGTGAGGGTGGTGCCCTCGGGGAGCGGGTCGGCCAGGTAGAGCTGCTGGGCGCTGGTCTGGTGGTCGAGGTAGTACGGCGCCGAGAGGATGCCGGCATTGCCCTGGGCCGCGGCCTTGCCGAGATACTCGGTGCCGCGCCACGACTGGATCACCGCGGTGCGGGGGAGGTCGGGCTGGAGGATCTCGTCCCACCCCACCACCCGCTTCCCGTGCCGTGCCAGGATCGCGATCAGCCGCTTGTTGAACTGGGCCTGGAGGGCGTCGTTGCTCTTGAGGCCGTGCTCCCGCTTGTAGCGGGTGATCGCGGGGCTCTGGTTCCACTGCCGCGGGTCGACCTCGTCCCCGCCGAGGTGCCAGTAGCGGTCGGGGAAGAGCCGCACGATGTCGGCGATGAACCCCTCGAGGAAGACGTAGGTCTGCTCCCGGGTCGGGTCGAAGGTCGGCGCAAAGACGCCGAAGTTCCGCTCGATGGCATAGGGGCCCGGCGCGCTGGCATACTGGGGATAGCCGACGAACCAGCTGGTGGAGTGCCCGGGAATGTCGAACTCGGGCATGACCCGGATCCCGCGGTCGCGGGCGTAGGCCACGACGCTCCGAATCTCCTCCTGGGTGTAGTACTGGCCGTCGCTGCCGAGCTGGTGCAGCAGCGGCCAGCGCTTGCTCTCCACCCGGAAGCCCTGGTCGTCGGAGAGATGCCAGTGGAGGACATTGAGCTTGACCATCGCCATGCCGTCGAGGGTGCGGTAGAGCATCGCCGGCGGCATGAAGTGGCGACTGGCGTCGACATGCTGTCCCCGCCAGCGGAAGCGGGGCCGGTCGGTGATCGTCGCCTGGGGGAGATAGAACCCGGCGCTGTCGGCGGCGACCAGCTGGAGCCAGGTCTCGAGGCCGCGGAGCGCGCCGACGACGGTGTTGGCCTCGAGCGTGGCGTCGCCGGCGCCGACGGTGAGCCGGTAGGTCTCGTCTTCATCCGGCGTCTGGATGGCCTCCCCCGCGCCCTTGACCCGCACGATGAGCCGCGGGGTCGCGGCGTCCCCCAGCGGCTTGACCGGAACGCCGATCCGCTGGCTCAGCCGCGCCATCGCGCGGGCCACGGCGCGCTCCAGCCGGCCATCCGTGAAGCCCTCGATCTTCGCGGCGTAGCTCGAGTCGAGCCGCTGCCGGCCGGTGCCCAGCGCGACTTCGGCGGGCATCGGCATGAGCGTGAGGGGCGCCTGCGCGTGCAGCAGGGCGGGGGACGTGACCAGGAGGGCGGCGAGCGTCGCGGAGCGGAAGCGCATGGGCCTGTGGGGAAGGGAGTCGAGGAAGTGTACGACCGCCCCGGCCGCTCCGACAGGGTGTCCGTCACACTTGCCGGGGCCGCCCGGACGCCTTAGCTAAGGCTGATGTACCGCCACGTCATCGGCCCCGTCACCTGGACCTTCCCCGACCTCAAGGCGCTGCTCGCGAAGGCGACACCGCTCCGCTCGGGCGACCAGCTCGCGGGACTCGCCGCCGCGTCGGCCGAGGAGCGGGTCGCGGCCCAGATGGCGCTGGCCGACCTGCCGCTCGCCACCTTTCTCTCCGAGGCGGTGATTCCCTACGAGTCGGACGACGTCACCCGGCTCATCGTCGACCGCCACGATGCTGCGGCCTTCGCGCCGGTCCGCCACCTCACGGTGGGCGGGTTCCGCGACTGGCTGCTCCGCTACGAGACCACCGCCGACGTGCTGACGCCGCTGGCGCCGGGGCTCACGCCGGAGATGGTCGCGGCGGTCAGCAAGCTCATGCGGGTGCAGGATCTCGTCCTCGTGGCCAGCAAGTGCCGGGTGACGACCCGTTTCCGGAACACGCTCGGGCTCCCCGGCCGCATGGCCACGCGGCTCCAGCCCAATCACCCCACCGATGATCCCCGCGGAATCGCCGCGAGCATCGTCGACGGGCTGCTCTACGGGAGCGGCGACGCGGTCATCGGCATCAATCCCGCCAGCGACAGCGTGGCGGCGGGCCGCGCGCTGCTCGAGCTGATCGACCAGCTCCGGCTCCGGCTGGAGATCCCCACCCAGTCGTGCGTGCTCGCGCACGTCACCACCACCCTCGAACTGATCCGCGCCGGCGCGCCGGTCGACCTGGTATTCCAGTCGATCGCCGGGACCGAGGCCGCGAACCGGAGTTTCGGGGTGACGCTGGCCATGCTGGGGGAAGCGCGCGACGCGGCGCTCGCGCTCCGGCGCGGTACCATCGGCAGCCACGTGATGTACTTCGAGACCGGGCAGGGAAGCGCCCTCTCGGCGGGGGCGCATCACGGGGTGGACCAGCAGACCTGCGAAGCCCGGGCCTACGCGGTGGCCCGCGCCTTCGAGCCGCTGCTGGTGAACACGGTGGTGGGGTTCATCGGGCCGGAGTACCTCTACGACGGCAAGCAGATCGTGCGGGCCGGCCTCGAGGATCACTGCGCTGGCAAGCTGCTGGGTCTCCCCATGGGGTGCGACGTCTGCTATACCAACCACGCCGAGGCCGACCAGGATGACATGGACGCGCTGCTGACGCTGCTGGGCGTGGCGGGGTGCACGTACATCATGGGGGTGCCGGGCGCGGACGATGTCATGCTCAATTACCAGAGCACCAGCTTTCACGACGCCCTGTACGTGCGGCAGGTGCTGGGGCTCAGGCCGGCGCCGGAGTTCGAGGCGTGGCTCGAGCGGATGGGGGTCGTGGATGACGGGGGCCGGCTCGTGGCCGGTGCCGCGCGGGTGCTCCTCGACGGGGCGCGGCTTGGGGCGAGCACCTGAACAGCGACCGCAGAGGCGCGGCGTCTACGAAGGGATGATCGCATGACGCACCCTGACTCCTGGCGGGGCCTTCGCGCCCTCACGCCGGCCCGGATCGCCCTGGGCCGCGCCGGGGCGTCGCTCCCGACCGGCGAGGTGCTCGCGTTCCAGCTGGCCCATGCCCGGGCGCGTGACGCGGTGCAGCACCCCGCCGATCTCGAGGCGGTGGAGCGCGCCTGCGCGGCGGCGGGGCTGGCCCCGATGCGGGTGTCGAGCCGGGTCCCCGACGCGGTGGACTACCTGACCCGCCCCGATCTCGGGCGGCGGCTCGATCCCGCCGATGCGGAACGGCTGGGGGCGGCGGCCGCGGGGTGCGATGCGGTGCTCGTCATCGGCGACGGGCTCTCGGGGCTCGCGGTGGAGCGCCACGCGGTCCCGCTCGCGGCGCGGGTGACCGCGCGGCTCGCGGAGGCGGGGTGGCGGCTGGGACCGGTGGTGGTCGCGCGGTTCGCGCGGGTGGCGCTGGGGGACGAGATCGGGGAACGGCTCGGGGCCCGGATGGTGGCGGTGCTCATCGGCGAGCGGCCCGGGCTCTCGTCGCCCGACAGCCTCGGGGTCTATCTCACCTGGGAGCCGCGGGTGGGGCGGACCGACGCGGAGCGGAACTGTCTCTCCAACATCCGTCCCGCGGGGCTTGCCATCGAGCGGGCGGCGGAGAAGCTGGCGTGGCTCATGACCGAGGCCCGGCGGCGGGCGCTCACCGGAGTCGACCTCAAGGAGGACGCGGGTGGCGAGCTTCTTCGCTGACGTGAAAGCGTGGGCGGCGGGACGCTGGTGGCAGTGGCGACTCGCGCTGCTCCTCTTCCTCACCTGGGATGCGACCCGGCACCTCAAGGACCCGGAGGCGGGGGGATTGTTCGCCGGGATCACCTTCGGCGTGCACGAGTTCGGGCACCTGCTCTTCGCCTTCTTCGGCCAGTTCATGACGGTGCTGGGCGGCAGCCTCAACCAGCTGCTGCTGCCGGTGGCGACCGCGGCGCTCTTCTGGTACTACCGCGACTATTTCGGCATCGGCGTGGCGGGGATGTGGCTGGGCTCGAGCCTGCTCGACCTGGCGCGCTACGTCGCGGACGCGCGGGTGCAGGAGCTGGACCTCGTGGGTTTCGGCGATGATCCGCAACACGACTGGACCTTTCTCCTCGGCCAGATGCACGCGCTGCAGTACGACACCCGGATCGCGGCGGTGCTCCGCGGGCTCGCGCTGCTGGCGCTGCTTACCTCCATCGGGTTCAGTGTGTGGGTCCTGCTGCAGATGGCGATCCGGCGGGGCGAGGCGGTCGCGCCTGTCATCAAGCCCTGACAGGCAGGGGTGTCAGGAATAGCCCGACTGCAGTGCTCCGGATCTTGACCGATGGAGGACGGGGTGTAGACCTAAGGCCGTTCCCATGCCCTGCCGGTCTCGCCTTCACCCGGAGCTCCGTTCATGGTCACCCTCCAGCAGCTGCTCTTTCCCATCCTGCTCAGCGCCGTCCTGGTGTTCGTGATGAGCAGCCTGATCCACATGGTGCTCAAGTGGCACAACACCGACTACCGCAAGTTCTCCAACGAGGATGCGGTGCGGGCCGCGATCAGCGGCGGGTCGGCGAGCCCGGGCCAGTACGTCCTGCCGTGGGCCCAGTCGATGGAGGAGTGCAAGACGCCGGAGTTCGAGAAGAAGATGCTGGAGGGGCCGATCGCGATGGTGTGGATCAAGCCTCCCGGCCCGATGAAGATGGGACCGCAGCTGGGGCAGTGGTTCGTGTTCAACCTGCTGGTGTCGGTGTTCGTGGCCTACCTCGCCTCGCGGACGTTGCCGGCGGGCACCGACTACCTGCGGGTGTTCCAGGTGGTGGGCACGGTCGGGTTCATGACGTACGGCCTGGGCGAGATCCCGATGTCGATCTGGATGGGGAAGCCGTGGATCGTGGCCGCGAAGGAGGCCGCGGATGGGCTGCTGTACGGGCTGATGATGGGCGGGGCGTTCGGGTGGCTATGGCCGCGCTGATCGTGCCTGCGTGAGGTGACGCGGCGGAGCGGGGGACTTCCTCCGCAGAACTGACGGGCCTTGATGAGGCCACCGGCGATGAATAGCGCTGGGCCCGTACGTTCTGCTCCGGAAACCCCCCGCTCCGCCGCGTCACTTCGCCGGGAGTTGCGCGGCCATGCGCATGGTAGGTTCCCGCTCACCGCTCACCGCTCACCCTTTCCTACATGTATCCATCCCTTCTTAGCGTCTCCAGCCCGCCGCCATCGTCCTTGTCCTGCGCCCGGCCGGCCCGCTCCGCGATGTTGGCGAACTTGCCGGTGCGCAGTTCCGCGATGATCTCCTGCACGTTCCGCGAGTCCGATTCGACCGACTTGGTGCACGGCCCGCAGCCCAGCGAGCGGTAGCGGATCCCGTCGCCCTGGTTGTAGTAGAGCGAGACGGTGGGAATGTTCTCCCGCTCGATGTACTCCCAGATGTTGAGCTCGGTCCAGTCGAGCAGCGGGTGGATCCGCACGTGGGTGCCCGGTGCGAACTCGGTCTTGTACTGGTTCCAGAACTCCGGGGGCTGGTCGCCCACATCCCAGGTCGATTCGCGGTTGCGGGGGGAGAAGTAGCGCTCCTTCGAGCGGCTGCCTTCCTCGTCGGCCCGCGCGCCCACGATGACGCCGGTGTAGGGCTCGGTGTTGCGGTCCTTCTCGTACGCCTTCTTCGCGTGATTGAAGCGGTAGCGGGTCCACTCCCCCGAGAGCGTCTTCTTGAGCGCCTCGGTCTTGAGCAGGGAGCAGCAGGTGATCCGGTCGACCGCGCCGTCAGGGAAGGTGCGCTTCTCCCGGAGCGCTTCCTCGTGTTGCCCGTAGATCAGGTTGAGGTTCCACTCCGCGGCCAGCCGGTCGCGGTAGCGGATCATCTCCGGGATCTTGAACGAGGTGTCGATGTGCACCAGCGGGAAGGGGACATGCCCGAAGAAGGCCTTCCGCGCCAGCCAGAGGAGGACGGTGCTGTCCTTCCCGATGGACCAGAGCATGCAGAGGCTCTTGAAGTTGGCGTACGCTTCCCGGAAGAGGTGCACGCTCCGGTCTTCGAGCTGGTCGAGATAGTCCATGGTCTGGTCCGTAAGTGATGTCTGTCATTCCGAGGCGCGAAGCGACGAGGAATCCCGGGTTCTGCTACCAGAAAATCAGGGATCCCTCGCTGCGCTCGGGATGACAGACTTGGGTGCCGCCCTCGGTGCGCTCGGGATGACAGACCTGGGTGCTGTCTTCCCTGCGCTCGGGATGACGGAAGGTCAGCGCTGCGTCACCATCGCCAGCACGCGATCCACCGCGTCCGGTACCGTCATCTCCGTCGTGTCCATCACCAGCTCGGCGCTGGCCGGCGGCTCGTAGGGGTCGTCCAGCCCGGTGAAGTGCTTGATCTCCCCCGCCTTCGCCTTCGCGTAGAGCCCCTTCACGTCCCGGCGGGCGCACTCCTCGAAAGGTGTGGCCACGTAGATCTCCCTGAAGTCCCGGCAGGCGCCGCGGACGAAGTCGCGGGAATCCCGGTAGGGCGAGACCAGGGACGCCACCACGATGACGCCGTGCGACTCGAGCCGGCTCGCCAGCCACCCGACCCGCCGGATGTGCGCATCCCGTTCCGGCCGGGTGAAGCCGGTGCCGGGGAAAATGTCCCGGATGGCATCGCCATCGAGGTACTCGACCGGCCGCCCCGTGGCCCGGAGCCGCTCCACCACCTGGGTGGCGATGGTGCTCTTCCCCGAGCCGGAGAGCCCGGTGAACCAGAGCACCATCCCGCCATCCACGCTCCGGCCGATATCGGCCAGCCCGACCACGAAGCCGAGATTCCGGAGCTCGGGCTGGTTGTACACCAGGGTGCTCACCCGCTGGTGCCCCACGCCGGAGTTCCGGAAGATGCAGTCGCCCGCCGCGACGTCCCACTCCATCGTGGGGCCGAGGCGGGGATAGATGTCGGCCCTGCCTTCCGCGATCCAGCAGAACTTGAGCGAGCTGCCCGCCGGCACCCGCTCCGCCACCTGGATGGTCCGGAGGAACTCCTCCAGCTCCTTCGAGGGATGGGAGCGGCTCTCCGCTACCCGGAGCGCCGCGCCCGCCGGCGCCGGCCGCGAGGTGATGCGCTCGGGCGCACCCGAGCCCTCCCGCTTCCACGCGCCCAGCCCCTTGCCGGCGTAGTAGAGGAGGTCGAGCGCCGGCGCGTAGATCACGCCCAGCACCGGCTCGCCGAACTCGATGAGCGCGATGTTGACGGTGAACTCGCCGTTCTGGTGAATGAACTCCTTGGTGCCGTCGAGCGGGTCCACCAGCCAGAAGCGGTCCCACCCGGCGCGTTCCGCCGGGCCCGGGATCTGGCCCTCCTCCGAGATCACCGGCACGGTCGGGTCCCAGTGATGCAGCCCTTCGCAGATGATCGCGTGGGCCGCGCGATCGGCGGCGGTGACGGGCGACTGGTCGGCCTTCTTCTCCACCGCGACGTTCGGGCCGTAGTGCACCATCGTCGCATGGCCGGCCGCCACCGCGAGGTGGCTCAGCCGGACCAGGGCGTCGGGGCAGACGGTGACGGGGACGGGGCGCTGGAGCCCCACCTGCGAGGGTCGCATCAGGTCACCAGGGCCGGAAGAGGACGCCCTTGTCCTGCAGCAGGCGCTTGATCCGGTCGGCCCCTTCGCTCTCCGCCTCGTCGTCGCCCAGCACGAGGTCGCAGGCGATGTCGGTCGTCACGGTGTCGCCCACCCACACCACCTCGATGCGCTCGGGGTCGACCGTGGTCTTCACGATCTCGAGGTCGTCCTGGCTCAGCCGCTGGGCCGAGACGATGAGAATGGCGCCGGCGTCGAGGAGGATGTTGGCGACCTCGCCGAGGCGGCGGAGATGCTCGTTGCGGAACTCGGCCTTGGGCTCGATGTCGGCGTCGACGCCGTAGAGCACCAGCGCCATGCCCAGGTAGTAGACCACCCGGCCATCCTCGAAGAGCCGCGCCTCGAGGTCCTTGCTGAGCGCCTTGCGGTCGGACTCCCGCTCGCCGGTGATGAGCAGCAGCGAGGCCCGCTGGCTGTACTTCTCCGCCCGCCGCTCGGGCGCGATCATGCTCGGTTCCCACTTGAGGTTCCGGAGCATCACCTTGGCGCGGATCTCCGACTGCCGGTCGGCCAGCGCCTCGCGGACGATGCCGCCGCCGCGGATCTCGTAGTCGTCGACGATCACGAACCGCGCCGTCGCGGCCCCGGCCTCGGTCGTGTCGAAGGCGACCGCTCGGTTTAGCACCAGCACGCACTCGGCCACGTCGTGCCGGTCGATCCGGTCCTTGGTCTCCGCCGTCGCGAGCGACGACGCATCCACCACCCGGATCACCGACTCGAGCCGGCACGGCACCCGCGCGCTGCCCAGCTTGAGGAGGTAGTCCTTCTTCTTGACCAGCGGCTGCTTGCCGAGCCAGAAGAGGCTCACGCGGAGACGGGTGGTCACCTCGGGTCTCGGCTGGCCGGCGAGCGCCGCCAGCTCGCCGCGGCCGACGTAGATCTGCTCGGTGAGGGTGAACCCGGTCGCCTGGCCGGCGCGCGCCTCGGTCTGGGGCGGACGGTTGAACGCCTCGATCGCCTTGACCCGGCTCTTCTTGCCCGAGGGGTAGAAGACCACCTCGTCGCCCGGCCGGATCGCCCCGCTCTCGACGGTGCCGGCCACGATCCGGCGGTCGTCGCCCTGGGCGGTGAACTTGTAGACGTCCTGCACCGGCATCCGGAACGGCTGGTCGACGGCGGGCTTGGAGGGCACGAAGCGGTCGAGTGCCTCGAGCACGGTGGGGCCGTCGTACCACGCCATCTTGTCCGAGCGCCGGGCGATGTTGTCGCCGTCGCGCCCCGCCGCCGGGATGAAGCACGCCGGGTGTACGCCCAGCTTCCCGAGAAATTCGGAGTACTCCCGCACGATCCCGTCGAAGTGGGCCTGGCTGTACTGCACCAGGTCCATCTTGTTCACCAGCACCGCGATCTGGCGGATGCCCAGCAGCGACATCATGTAGCCGTGGCGGCGGGAATTCTCCTGGATCCCCTCGTTCGCGTCGATGACGAGGAGCGCCGCCTCGGCCCGGGCCGCGCCGGTCACCATGTTCTTGAGGAACTCGATGTGGCCCGGGGCGTCGATGATGATGTAGTGCCGCTTCGCGGTCTTGAAGAAGACCCGGGCGGCATCGATCGTGATCCCCTGCGACTGCTCGTCCTTGAGTGCGTCGAGCAGGAAGGCGTACTCGAAGGGGCGGGCGGTGCGCTCGCAGAGCGCCTTGACCTGCTCGAGCTTTCCCTCGGGGAGGCTGCCGGTATCGGCCAGGAGCCGTCCCACCACGGTGCTCTTGCCGTGGTCGACGTGGCCGCCGATCACGATCGGCATCCGTTCCGCCGGCGCGCCGGCGGTGGCGGTGCCCGGCTCGGAGCGGGCGAGGGACGCGGGGGTGGTCATCAGGGGGGCCGTTCGCTGGGTAAGAGTATGAAGGCAGGGGGAGAATCTGCGGCGGGCGCCGCCGCTCCGCTACGGGGGGTACCCCGTCGGGGCCCTAAACCCAGCCTCCGCAAGCGTATGAAGGCTTTCCGGCTCGCCCGGACACCGGCCCTTTGTTATCCTAGGAATGTCTCCCTGCGAGTGGTCCGGCGCGCCAGCGCCAGCGGCGCTACGGAGACCGTCTCCCCGGCCGACACTATGGTGATGAGGACCGAGCGATCCCGGCGCATTCTGGGTGCCCTGCTGCTGGCGGTGCACTTCGGGGTTTCGTACGCCCATGGGTCCGACAACGCGATCCTCCGGAATGCCGCCTTCTGGCTCCCCTCCGGCATCGCGGTCGCGGGGGTCTGGCTCCTCGGCTGGGAGGGGGTGGCGGCGGTGACGCTCGCCGCCTTCAGCTACCGCCTCTGGCTGGGCCGGACGCTGCCGGGCTCGTTCTTCCCGGCGCTGGGCAGCGGGCTCGAGGCGACGGTCGCCTGGGTACTCCTCCGCAACGCCGCCTTCGACCCCACCTTCCGCCGCTTCCGCGACGCCGTCGCCCTGATCGCTGCCGCGCTGGTGGCACCCTTTGCCAGCGCCCTCCTCGCGGTAGTCTCGTTCGCGATCGCCAAGCACCCCTCCGACGTCATCGGCCAGGAGTTCTGGGCCTGGTGGCGGATGAACGCGCTCGGCATCCTGGTCATCACTCCCGCGATCCTGAGCTGGATCGCGCGGGGCCGGCCGCGGCCCACCCGGTGGCAGCTGATCGAGGCGGGGGCCGGCACGGTGGTGCTGCTCCTCCTCATGCGGGTGATGTTCGCGACCAGCGACCCGGGGCTGGGGCTCCCGCTCACCTATCTCGCAATCGGGCTCGGGCTCTACGCCGCCGTGCGGTTCGGGCCCCGCGGGGCCGCGACGGTCACGGCGCTGTTCGCGATCCTGGTGGAAGCCGGGACCATCGGCGCGAGAGGCCCCTTTATCCTCGCCGAGTTCACCACCCGGGACCTGGCCCTCCAGGCGTTCATCGCGATCGTGGTCGTGGCGCCGCTCCTCCTCGCCACCCTGATGGGCGAGCGGCATGAGGCCATCGCCCGGCAGGAGCAGAGCGCCGTAGCCCTCCAGGCGTTCCAGTCAGTTCTCCCCGACTTCACCTACCGGATCGGCCGCGACGGCGTCTATCGCGATGCCCGCATCCCGCCCAACCTGGTGCCTGCGATCCCGGTCGATCGGATCCTGGGCCGCTCGCTCGAGGAGGTCCTCCCCGAGCACGCCGCCCGCATGCGCCCGGCGCTGGCGGCGGCGCTGGCCGGCGGGACGCCAGAGCCGGTCGAGTACGAGGTGCGGAGCGAGGGACGGCGGGTGGCGCGGGAGGCGCGCTTCATCCGGGTGACCGACGACGAGGCGCTCTGCCTGGTGCGCGACATCACCGAGCGGAAGCAGGCGGAGGAGATGCTGGCGTGGCAGGCGCGGGTGCTGGAACTGATCGCGACCGGCCACCCGACCGCGCTGGTGCTCGAACGGATCGTGCTCGGCATCGAGAGTCAGATCGACAACTCCGCCTGCAGCCTCCTCCTGCTCGAGGGACGCCGCTTCCGGGTGGCGATGGCGCAGTCCCTCCCCGCGGCCTACAACGCCGCCATCGAGGGACTCGAGATCGGGCCCGAGGCCGGCTCCTGCGGCACTGCTGCGTATCACAACCGCACCGTCATCGTCAGCGACATTGCGAGCGACCCGCTCTGGAACGACTACCGCGCGGTGGCGCTGCCCCACGGGCTCCGGGCCTGCTGGTCGGTCCCGCTTCGCTCCGCGTCCGGCGGCGTCCTCGGCACCTTTGCCGTGTACCACCGCGAGGTGAGGAGCCCGCTCACCAGCGAGCTCATCCTGGTCGAGCGGGCCGCCTCGCTCGCCGCCATCGCGGTGGACCGGGAGCGGCGGGAGGACCTGCTCGCCTCGATCAACCGCAATCTTTCCGAGGGCCTTTTCCGGAGCACCCCGGAACGTGGCCTGGTCTACGTGAACCAGGCCTTTGCCACCATGTTCGGCTACGCCAGTCCAGAGGAGATGCTGCAGCTCCCCTCCTCGGCGCTCTACGCCGATCCCGAGCGCAGGGAAGAACTCAAGCGGATGGTCGAACAGCACGGCGCCGTGGCCCAGGAGGAGGTCCGCTTCCTCCGGAAGGATGGGAGCAGCTTCATCGGGCTGGTGAGCAGCACCGCGGTCGGCGGGCCCAACGGGACGATGCAGTATTACGACGGCGCGGTCTGGGACATCACCGACCGGAAGCTGCTCGAGGAGCAGCTGCGACAGGCCCAGAAGATGGAAGCGGTCGGCAAGCTGGCGGGCGGGGTGGCCCACGACTTCAACAACCTCCTCACCGCCATCGCCGGATACGCCGACGCCCTGCTGGGCTCACTCCCCGAGGGCGGGGTGCCGCACCAGGACGCGCTCGAGATCACCCGCGCCGCCTCCCGCGCCGCCGGCCTCACCCGCCAGCTCCTGGCCTACAGCCGCCAGCAGATTCTCTCGCCCAGCGTACTCGACCTCCGCGAGGTGGTGGAGCAGCTGGGGGGCATGCTCCGGCGGCTCATCGGCGAGGATGTCCGGCTCATCACCCGGCACGTGGGCGAGGAGGGACTGGTCCGGGTGGACCGGGGTCAGATTGAGCAGGTGATCCTCAACCTCGCCCTCAACAGCCGGGATGCGATGCCCCAGGGCGGGACCGTCACGATCACGACCCGGGTCACCGTCCTCGACGACGCCACCGCGCGGGTCCACGGGCTCCGCGCCGGGCCGCACGTCTGCCTCATCGTGCAGGACACCGGCAGCGGGATGAACGAGGCGGTCCGCTCCCGCGCCTTCGACCCGTTCTTCACCACCAAGGAGCCGGGGAAGGGCACCGGGCTCGGGCTCTCCACCGTCTACGGCATCGTGCAGCAGAGCGGCGGCAGCGTCCAGCTCGACAGCACCCCCGGTGCCGGTACCGCGGTGCGTGTGTACCTTCCCAAGGTGGAGATGATGCCGGCGCCGCTCCCGGAGCCGGTCGCGCCGGTCCCCGCGCCCGCCCTGGTGCAGGGCGTCACCACCCTGGTGGTGGAGGATGAGCAGCTGGTGCGGGACCTGGTCTGCCGGACCCTCAAGCGGGCCGGCTACAATGTCCTGGTCGCGTCCCACGGCGAGGAAGCGCTGGCGATCTCCCGGGCGACGCCCGGCCCGATCGACCTCGTCGTCACCGACGTGGTCATGCCCCGGATGAACGGGAGCCAGCTGGCGAGCCGGCTCACCGCCGAACGGCCCGGCATCCGGGTACTGTTCGTCTCCGGCTACGCCAACGACGTGCTGGACGTGCGCGGCGGACTCGAGCCGGGCACGGAGTACCTGCAGAAACCGTTCACGCCCTCGGTCCTGCTCGACCGGGTGCGTGAGCTTCTTACCCCCGCGCGCGCCCGGGCCTGACACGGGGCCGCCGCGCCGGTCAGTCCACAAGGAGGCAGGGTGCGTTCTCGTCCTTTCCGCGTCGTGCTCCGTGCGCTCGCCGGCCCGGCGCTTCTCGGCTTCGTGCTGTCCACCTGCGCCACCAACCCGGTCACCGGCAAGAAGGAGCTCTCCTTCGTGTCGGAGAGCCAGGAAATTTCCATGGGCAAGGAGTACGCGACCCAGGTGACCCAGGAGATGGGCGCGTATCCCGACTCGAACATCCAGCGGTACGTCAGCGGCATCGGCAAGGAGATCGCGGTCCGCACCGAGCGGCCCAAGCTCCCCTGGACCTTCACCGTCATCGACGATCCGCAGGTCAACGCCTTTGCGCTGCCGGGCGGGTACATCTTCATCACCCGCGGCATCCTCACCCACATGAACTCCGAGGCGGAACTCGCCACGGTGCTCGGCCACGAGATCGGGCACGTCACCGCCCGCCACTCGGTGCAGCAGATGACCCGCCAGCAGCTGGCCCAGATCGGGCTGGTGGCAGGCGCGATCGCCTCGAGCAAGGTGGCGGAGAACCTCGGCGCCATCAGCCAGGGGCTCGGCGTGCTGTTCCTCAAGTACGGCCGGGATGACGAGAGCCAGGCCGACGGTCTCGGCTTCCGCTATGCGCTGAGCGACGGGTACGACGTGCGGAAGATGGTGAACATGTTCGAGACCCTGCAGCGGGTCTCGGCCACCGCGGGGCAGCGGATCCCGGAGTGGCAGTCGACCCACCCCGATCCCGGCAACCGGATCGCGGCCACCGAGGCCCGGCTCAAGCGGAACACCATCCCGCTCGACGACAAGAAGGTGAATGCGGCGAAGTTCCTGCAGCTGGTCGACGGGATGGTCTTCGGCGACAACCCGCGGCAGGGCTACTTCAAGGGCACCACCTTCCTGCATCCCGACCTCGCCTTCCAGCTGGAGTTTCCGGCGGGGTGGAAGACGGCGAACCAGCCGTCGGCGGTGGTGGGGCTGAGCGACAAGCAGGATGCCCAGGTGCAGCTCTCGCTGGGCGGGCAGCAGGCGCCGGCCGAGGCGCTCAAGGCCTTCCTCGGGCAGCAGGGAGTGACGGCGGGGCAGACCAGCCAGATGGCCATCAACGGCAACACCGCGGCGCGGGGGGCATTCACCGCCACCAACCAGGACGGGAGCCAGCTTGCGGGGCAGGTCGCCTATCTCAGCTACGGTGGCACCACCTACCAGCTCCTCGGCATCACCACCGCGGCCAATGCGCGGAGCTACGGGCCGGCGTTCGACCAGTTCATCAGCAGCTTCCGGAAGCTCACCGACCCGGCGGCGCTCAACGTCAAGCCGAACCGGATCGCGCTCACCAAGGTGACGCAGCCGACCACGCTGGCGGAGTTCAACAGGAAGTACCCGAGCGTGATCACCATCGAGCAGCTGGCGCTGATCAACGGGCTGGCGGACGGGGGCGCGGAGCTGGAGCCGGGGGACTACGTGAAGCGGGTGGTGGCGCAGTAAGGCGGCAACAGCGTGAGCGGTGAGCGGTGAGCGGTGAGCGGTAAGCGGTGAGCGGTAACAAACCGCAGGCCCGACAGTTGGCTAAGCGGACGAGGGACCTACTCGGGGTGAGTAGATCCCTCGCTTCGCTCGGGATGACAGCCTGGCATGCTGTTCCCGCTCACTGCTCACCGCTCACCGCTCACGTTTTTCCTAGGAGACCCTTCTCGTCTTCCGTTTCATGAAGTCCATCAGGATGAACTGCCCCAGCGTCATCGTCGACGTGAAGTAGGCCTTCCCCCGGCAGATCTCCGACACCCGCTTCACGAACTCCACCAGCGACCGTTCCCGCGCCAGCATGAACGTGTTGATCATGATCCCGGCCCGGCGGCAGTTCGACACTTCCTTGTAGGTCTCCTCGAGAATCCGCGGGTCGAGCCCCATCGAGTTCACGTAGACCCGGCCATCCGGCAGGGTCATCGCCGAGGGCTTGCCGTCGGTGATCATGATGATCTGGCGCATGTCCTTCTTCTGCGCCGTCAGGATCCGCCGCGCCAGCTTGAGCCCTTCGGCGGTGTTGGTGTGATACGGCCCCACCTGCACCTGCGACAGCGCCGCGAGGGGAATCTCCTCGGCGGTATCGTGGAACAGCACGCAGCGGATCGAGTCGCCGGGGAACTGGGTCCGGATCAGGTGGGTCAGCGCGAGCGCCACCTTCTTGGCGGGGGTGAACCGGTCCTCGCCGTAGAGGATCATCGAGTGGGAGCAGTCGAGCATCAGCACGGTGGCCGCGGAGGAGCGGTACTCCGACTGGTGCACCATCAGGTCGCTGTACTCGAGGTCGAGCGGGACCTTCATCCCCTCGCGCGCGATGGCGCGGGTGAGGGTGGCCGGGACATCGAGATTGAGGGTGTCGCCGAATTCGTACGGCTTGCTCGCGACCTCGGCCTCGATCCCGGTGGAGAAGTGCGGCGTCTCGTGGGCCCCGGCGCTCGACTTCCCGATGCTCCCCAGCAGCTGCTTGAGGGTCTTGAAGCCGAGGAAGTCGGCGCCCTTCTCGGTGAGGGAGAACTGCACCTGCCTGGCGGCGGAGCGGGCCTGGCCGGCGGGGCCGAACACCGAGTCGTACCCCGCGGGCATCTGGGGCGCCTCGGTCACGTTGAGGAAACCCTCCTGCATCAGGCGCTGGATGATGCCGTCCAGCAGCTCGCCCAGCGCCTTCTCGATCTCGGCGTCCTTCGCCGGGTCGCCGGTCGACTCGCCCTGGAGGAACTTCATCATCTCCGGGGTGAGCTGGCCCGACTCCATCAGCGCCTTGAGGATCGCCTCCCGCAGCGCCTCGAGCGACTTGTCGTTTCCCGCGTCGTCCTCGCCGCCCCACCAGGAGTTTCCGCCGGCGAACCCGGACTGCAGCAGGAAATCTCCCAGCTGGTCGAGCAGCGCCTGGAGGTTGATCGCCTCGGCGAGGCCGGGGACGTACTTGGAGTAGGTGGTGAACCTCATGCTTGAACGTACCCCGGAGGAGTGGGGAGGTTCAACCTCGGGATTCCCGGCGCCGGACCCGGCGACTGTCCGGATCGCATATCCGGTTAATGAAGTGCGTGTGAGACGTCAGTCAGGGTGGGCCATCCCGTGGTCCGGCTCACAGTCTCCCCTCCCACTCACGGGCTAGGATGCGTGAAAAGGAGGCCACTCATGTCACGCCATGTCCACGTCCTTGCCCTGCTCCTCGCAGTGGCCGCCACGCCGGCGGCCGCGCAGGGTCGCGCTACCCAGCTTCGAGGGACCCCGTCCAGCAACTGGACCGGCGGCTTTGCCCTGGGCTACAACACCGGGAAGGCCTTCGACCTGCACCTCATGACGCCGAGCTTCGGCCCGCAGCTCAAGGCCCGCGTCGCGTTCCGGTACGCCGGGGTCGACCCGGGTGACGGCCTGCTGGCGCGCCACGTGTTCATCAACGACAACACCAACGGGACCCTGGAGCAGTCCGGGACGACCTGGGGCTTCAAGCTCGACATTCTCCACCCGGTGCATCTCCTCGCCAACCACGCCGCGATCTATGCCGGCGTGCGGCACGCGTGGTTCACGGGCGACTACCGGTTCGTGGGCGGCAACGAGGATTTCGAGATCAAGAGCAATCACTGGGGCTTCGGCGGTGGCCTCGAGACCGAGTACCCGGTGAGTCGCCGCGTCACGCTGCTGGTCACCGGCGGGCTGGATTACTTCCTGCCGAGCTCGATGTACGGGCACGACGCGACCTATCGCCCGGACAACAACAACACCAACCCGCGGAACGACTACAACTACACCGACGCCGACAAGGCGGTGGGGCAGCCCAAGTTCGCGCCGATCATGATGGTGGGGATGGACTATCGGTTCTAGAAAGGGGGCCACCGAACAGCGTGAGTGGTGAGCGGTAAGCGGGACAAGCGACGTCCACCCCGCTCACTGCTCACTGCTCACGCTTTTGCCTACCGCTTTGCCGCCTTGCCGCTTAGCCTTGGCTCGTGCCGCTTGCCGCCCGCCACCCGTTCCACGCCCTCCGCCACCGGAACTTCCGGCTCTTCTTTTTCGGCCAGTTCGTCTCGCTGGTCGGCACCTGGATGCAGGTGGTGGCGCAGGGGTGGCTGGTGCTCGAGCTCAGCAACTCGCCCTTCCTCGTGGGGCTGGTCACCTCCCTCGAGTCGCTCCCGATCCTCCTGCTCACGCTCTACGGCGGCGTGCTGGCCGACCGGGTCGACCGCCGCCGGGCCATCGCCTTCCTCCAGGCCGGGATGCTGCTGGAGTCGCTGGCGCTCACCCTGCTCACCGCGACTGGGCACGTCACCGTCGGCTGGATCATGGTACTGGCTCCGGTGCTCGGCACCTTCTCCGCCTTCGAGGTGCCGATCCGGCAGGCGTTCATGATGGAGATGGTCGGCCGGGACGACCTGATCAACGCCATCGCACTCAACAGTTCGGTCTTCAACCTGACCCGGATCGTCGGGCCGGTCATTGCGGGCGGGCTCATTGCGACGCTGGGCACCACGGCCTGCTTCGCCGCCAACACAGTCAGCTTCCTCGCGGTCATCGTCGCCTTTGCGCGGATGCGCCCGCCCTTCCCGGGGGCGCTGGAGAAGCGGCCCGGCCACGAGACCACTTTCCGCGACGGGGTCCGCTACGCCCTCGGGACCGCGGAGCCGCGGGCGCTCCTCACCCTGGCGGCGGCGCTCAGCATCTTCGGCCTCGGTCCGGTCCTGGCCATGCTCCCGGTCTACGCCCGCCAGGTGCTCGGCCTCGGCGCCGGGGGCTACGGGGGGCTGATGTCGTCGATCGGCGTGGGCGCCGCGCTGGGCGCCATCGCCATGGCCTCGCTGGGTCACCGGCTCGACCGCCGCCGGCTCATCGTCATCGCCACGCTCTTCTTCAGCACGGTCCTCGCGCTCACCGCGCTGCACCGGTCGTATCCGCTGGCACTCGCGGGGCTCGCGGCGATCGGGTTCGGGAGCGTGCTGTCGGCCATCAGCACCAACACCCTGCTCCAGACCGAGGCCCCCGACCACCTGCGCGGCCGGGTCCTCGGCTTCTACTCCTTCGTGGTACTGGGGCTGGCCCCCTTCGGGTCGCTCCAGGCGGGGTTCATCTCCGAGCACCTTGGCGCGCCGGTGAGCTTCGCCGTGGGCGCAACCTGCTGCGCGCTGGCGGCGGTGGTCATCAGCTGGGAGCGGAAGCGGCGGTCGGCGGTGGGGACGGGTGCCGGCAGGACGATCAGGGATTCCTCGCCGCTCCGCGGCTCGGAATGACAGAAATGGCTGCCGGACGACCAGCTCTGTCATCCCGAGCGCAGCGAGGGATCCCTGATCTTCCTGCTGCCCCTCGCGGGCGGCGTGACGGGGCGTAACTTGGGGTGACCATGCTGATCACGATCTCCCGCCAGTTCGGCACCGGTGGCGCCGAGGTGGCCCGGCTCGTCGCCGGGGCCCTGGGGTGGCACGTGGTCGACAACGAGATCGTCGACCGGGTGGCGCACCGGGCGGGACTCGCGCCCGACGCGGTGGCGGAGCAGGACGAGCGGGTCCCCGGGTTCGTCGAGCGGCTGGCCCGGGCGCTCGCCGCGTCATCGCAGGAGTTCGCGGTGCCGGAGATCGGCGTGGCGGTCCGGCCGGCGGAGCCCAACCTGGTCCGGCTCACCGAGATGGTGGTGAAGGAGATCGCGGCGGAAGGACAGGCGGTCCTGGTGGGCCGCGCGGCGCCCGCGGTGCTGGGCAGGGAGGCGGGAGTGCTGCACGTGAAGCTGGTCGCGGGCCGGGACTACCGGATCGAGGCGGTGATGGCGTCGGAGAAGCTCGACCGGCGCGGGGCGGAGCGGCTCATGGATCACACCGACGCGGAGCGGCGGCGGTATCACCGGGAGCACTACGGCCGCGACTGGGACGACCCGCTGCACTATCACATGGTGCTCAACACCGGGCTGCTCGGCATCGAGGAGACCGCGGCGCTGATCGTCTCGGAAGCTCGCCGGCAGGGCTGGTAAGCCGAGCGGCCGAACTGCAGATCACGGAGGCGCAGAGGGAACAGGATTTGGGGATCTTGATCGATTTGGGGATGATCCCGGACCACACCACAGCGCCCCTGCAGGCCAGTATTCGTTTGACCTGTTGTGGAGCTACTCCGCAGTCAATCCATCAACATCCCCAAATCCTGTTGCTGTTTCGCAGGAACCCGGCGGAGAATCAGCCGAAGCTCAGGCCCTTCCCCTGGCCCGGCTCCCGGCGCTCCGGCCGGGCCCGCACGTAGCCCAGTTCCTCCGACCGGCTGATCCGCTTCTCCGACGCCAGTCCCTCGAGGATCAGCTCGCACGCGGAGACGATCACCGGCGCATCGCCCCGCTCGGCCAGCCCCCCCGCCACGGCCGCATCGACCAGCCCGGGCACCATGCCGAATCCCTTGACGCAGCTCTCGCTCTTCTCGTCGCCCTTCACCTTGAGCGCGCCACCCCCGTCGAACCAGGTGACGATCTGGTCCAGCGCGATGTCGCCCAGCCGCTCCTCCATGGTGGCGCCGGCGGCGCGGCGGATCAGCTCCTTCGCGATCGCCTCGCCCCCCTGGAGTTCGCCCTCGTACTCCAGCTCGATCTTGCCGGTGATCGAGGGGAGGGCCATGTAGATGTCGCTCACCCGCGGCACCACGACCGGCTCGCCGTACACCAGCGCCCGGCGCTCGGCGCTCGAGATGGCGTGCTCCAGCACGCTGATCGGGAGCCGCTGGCTCACGCCCGAGCGCTTGTCGATCCGCTTGTCGCCCCGCGCCTCGAAGGCCACCCGCTCGATGATCTCGCGGATGAAGTCCGGCACCCGGATTTCCCGCCCGGGACGCCGGCTCCACGCCTCCTGGGAGGTGATCGCCATGCCCAGCTCCACCGAGCGGGGATAGTGGGTGTTGATCTCGCTCCCGATCCGGTCCTTGAGCGGGGTGATGATCTTCCCGCGCGCGGTGTAGTCCTCCGGATTGGCGGTGTAGGCCAGCAGCACGTCCAGCGGCAGCCGCACCGGGTAGCCTTTGATCTGGACGTCACCCTCCTGCATGATGTTGAACAGGCCCACCTGCACCTTCCCCGAGAGGTCCGGCAGCTCGTTGATGGTGAAGATCCCCCGGTTGGCGCGGGGGAGGAGCCCGAAGTGCATGGTGAGCTCGTCGGAGAGCAGGTGCCCGCCGCGGGCCGCCTTGATCGGGTCCACGTCGCCGATCAGGTCGGCCACGGTCACGTCGGGGGTCGCGAGCTTCTCGACGTAGCGCTGGTCGCGCGGCAGCCAGGCGATCGGGGTGGCGTCCCCGCGCTCGGCGATGGTCTCGCGGGCGTACTTCGAGATCGGGGCGAAGGGATCGTCGTTGACTTCGCTGCCCGCCACGATCGGCACGAGGTTGTCGAGGAAGCGGGTCAGCTGCCGCAGGATCCGGCTCTTGGCCTGGCCCCGCAGGCCCAGCAGGATGAAGTGGTGCCGCGCCAGGAGGGCGTGGGTCAGCTGCGGCAGGATCGTGTCTTCATACCCGACGATGCCGGGGAAGAGCTCCTCGCCCCGCTCCAGCATGCGGATGAGGTTGGCGCGCATCTCGTCGCGCACAGACCGGCCGCGGAGCGGCGCCTCGGCCCAGGGGGAACGGCGCAGATCGCCGAGTGTCAGGGGGAGTGTCGTCATGTCCGTAACCTACACCCGGGATGGGGGCGACGTTCCCGCCCGCCGCCGGGGAGGCGGGGCTCCCCACCCCCCGGGCGCCCGCCGTGCGGCCCAAACTTGACAACGGGGGCGTGCTCTTTAACTTGCGCGCGGTTTTTTCAGTCCCGGGAAAGCTCCCGCGAGACACGTCACCCACATCACCAGAGGATCCCATGAAGAAGGTCATCGCGGCGGCTGCCCTGATCGCCCTGGCGGCTTGCGCCAAGAAGGAAGAGACCCCGGCTCCGGCCGCGGACACCGCCGCTGCCGCTCCGGCCCCGGCTCCGGCCGCGACCGACACCGCCAAGGCCGATACCACCATGGCCCGCGACACCGCGAAGAAGCAGTAAGCCTTCGTCGTTCTGGCGTGCTGCAAGACGGGACCGCTCTCGAGCGGTCCCGTTTTCTTTGAATGCCCTGAAATGATGTGACAGAAGTGTGGCCCAACTCACACCACTACCGCACTCTGCAACTGAGTGCCGGTGGTGCTACCAGCGGGCCGCCTCGAAGGGCAGGGCCATGATCGTGGCGGAGATTCCCCCGGCGACCACCCGGGTGCCGACCTCGGCGTTGCGCCGCACCACGCCGAGCCCGACCGTCCGGCCCGGCAGGACCAGGAGCGAGGTCACCATGCCGACCTCCTTCCCCTCGGCGTCGACGATGGCGTCGCCCGACGGGATCCGGTCTTCGTCCCAGAGGAGCCCCTTGAGCTCCCGGTTGGTGTGGCCCCGGAAGTGGAGCCGGGCCACCGTCTCCTGCCCGGTGTAGCACCCCTTGGTGTAGGACACGCCCCCGATCTCGTCATAGCGCACCTCCTGCACCAGGGTGCGCTCCTCGATCTCCTCCCCGAGGCGGGGCCACCCGGCGACCACGTCGGCGGCGGTCCGGTCCCGCTCCCCGCCGGCCCGGGCCCCCTGCGACGTGAGGCTGACGGAGGCCGCCGCGATCGCCGCCGGCGGCCCCACCAGGAGCGCGCGAAAGGGGGCCGCCGCCTGGGGCCGGGCCACGTGCACCTCGCCGACGGTGGCGACCCGGTTGTGCTCCGGGTAGTGAAATCCGGCACGCTCCAGCGTCTGGGCCACCCGCTCGCCGTAGAGCCAGAGCGCCCTGAGGTCGCCGGTGCGGCTCTCGACCTTCGCCAGGCGGGGCGGGAGGGAACGGCGGAAGAGGTCGAGCGACGGGGCGTGTCCCTGCGGCTCGGCCAGCAGCAGGAACTCGCCGGCGAGGCGGAGCACCCAGTAGTCGACCACGATCGCGCCCTTGGGGGTGAGGAGCGCGCCGTAGACCAGGCTCTGCTCGCCCGGGGCGGCGAGGTCGTTGGTGAGAAGGCCCTGGAGGCAGGTGAGGGCGCCGCTGCCGGAGATCGCAAAGGCGGCGGGCGTGGTCTCGACCAGGACCACGTCCCGGATGAGATGGTGCCACTCCTCGTGGTCGAGCCGGGCGGTGCGCATCAGTCGGGCCAGGGAAGCTCGCGCGGGTGGCGCCCGGCGAGGTCGGGCCAGACGCTGTCGGCGCTGGCCAGCTCCTGCGCCGGGTGCGAGGTGCTGAGCATCGCGCAGCGCACCCCGGCGCGCCGCGCCGCCTCCAGTCCCGGCACCGAGTCCTCGATCACCATCACCTGTTCCGCCGGCAGCCCGAGATGCGCGAGGCCGGCGCGGTAGCCCTGCGGGTCGGGCTTGCAGGCGTCGACATCCTCGGCCGCGACGATGTGGCTGAAATGGTCGCGAATGCCCGCGGTGGTCAGCACCAGCTCGATCTCCCGCCGGAGCGCCCCCGACACCACCACCATGCGATAGCCGTCCCGGCCCGCGGCGCGGACGAACTCCGCCGCTCCCGGCACCAGCTCCATCGACGCGCGGATCGCCGCTTCATAGCGCACCGCTTTCCGCTCGATCGCCTCGGCGATGCGGGCGGGATCGGGCGCGAGCCCCATGCGGGCGAAGGTGAAGCGGAAGCATTCCCGGTCATCGAAGCCGAGGTAGTCGCGGTAGTAGCCTTCGCGGTCGAGCGCGTAGCCGTAGCTCGCGAGGGTCTGGATCAGCGCCTCGCAGTGCTGCGGTTCGTCGTTGACGATGACACCGTTGAAGTCGAAGAGGATGCCGCGGGTGTGCATGGAGGGAAGATAGCAGGGGCGACCCTGTCATCCCGAGGAGCGTCAGCGACGAGGGATCTACTGCCCAGGGCTCGATGGCTGGGACAGCAGATCCCTCGCTTCGCTCGGGATGACAGTGCCATACGACCAGTCCAGCAATTCCACCGGGTGCACCACTCCGATCGGCAGCCCCGCCGCCCGGAGTCCCGCGCCGATCTGCATCAGGCACCCCGGGTTGCCGGTCGCGACGAAGGCCGGCCGCGGGGTCGCCTGCGCCAGGTCCTGGACCTTGGCCTCGAGCACCGCGCGCGACATCGCCGGTTCGAGCAGCGAGTAGATCCCCGCGCTGCCGCAGCAGCGGTCGGAGCCGGGGAGGAGCCGGAGGCGGAGTTCCGGAATCGCGCGGAAGACCTTGAGCGGCGCCTCGTGCACCCGCTGGGCGTGCTGCAGGTGACAGGGCGCGTCGTACACCACCTCGATCGGCAGGGGGCCGCCGGGGACCGGTCCCGCCTCCGCCAGCAACTCGGTCACGTCCCGCACCTTCGCGCCGAACGCCTTTGCGTCCTCGGTGCCGAGCAGGTGCCCGTAGTCCTTGAGCAGCGCGCCGCAGCCGGCGCTGTTGAGCACGATGTAGTCGGCCGGCCCGGCAAAGGCGCGGAGGTTCTCCCGGGCGAGTGACTCGGCGCCGGCGCGGTCGCCGGCATGCTCATGGAGGGCCCCGCAACAGACCTGGTTGCTCACCTCGACCACTCGATAGCCATTCACCTCGAGGGTGCGCCGGGTGGCGTCGTGGATGTGGGAGAAAAGGCCGTCCATGACGCAGCCGCGAAAGAGCGCGACGGTGCCACGGGAGTTCCGGGGGATTTCGTTCCGCGTTCCGCGTTCCGCGTTCCGCGTGGGCGACGGCGCAGGTTGGGGTGTCGTCGCGGCGACCATGGCCATGCTGAAGCCAAGGCGGCCCTGGCCGGTGAGCGCAGCGGGAATCCCCAGGTTCCGCATCCACCGCGTCACGGTGAAGATCGGGTTCCAGAGCGCCTTCGTCCCGAACACGGTAAGCACCGCCTTCGCGAGCGGGCGGAGACCGCGCTCCTTCACCAGCAGTTCGCGCGCGGCCTCGAGTCCCCGGCCGTAGCCCACGCCGGCGGGGCAGACCGGCTCGCAGCCGCGGCAGCCGAGGCAGGCATCGAGGTGCTGCTGGAGGGCGGGATCGGAGGGCGGGATCTCGCCGCGCTCGAGGGCGCGCATCAGCACGATCCGCCCGCGGGGGCTGTCGGCCTCGTCCCCGGTGGCGAGATAGGTGGGGCAGGCCTGGAGGCAGAAGCCGCAGTGGACGCAGGGGTCGAGCGGTGCGAAGGGCGACGCGTCGGTCACGCGTCACCCTCGAGTGCCACCGCGATCACGCCCTTCGGGTCGAAGGTGTCGCGCAGCCGCCCAACCAGCTGCCCGACGCCTTCGCGATAGGCCCCGAAGTGCCCCACCGCCCGGCGCAGCTCCCACGGGGCGCGCTCCAGCGTCAGCGGAATTTCCCGCGCGGCGGCGCGCTTGCGGAGTTCGCGGAGCGGCTCGGCGGCAACCTCGCCGGCCCAGCGGAGCGCGCCGGTGCCGAGGCCGGCGGAGAGCATCCCTTCCCCGAGCGACTCCAGGACCAGGTCGATGGCATCGTCGACGCCGTCGAGCAGCGCGCCCAGCCGGATCGACACCGGGGACGCGAGCGGCGCCCGCGCCACCAGGCTCCAGAACGAGACCGCCTTTTCCGCGGGGAGCGCCTGCCAGGCCAGCCCGGTGACCACCGCGAGTCGTTCCGCCTCGGCGGCAACCGCCGCGTCGGTGCCGGTGATGCGCGCTGCGAGCGCCCACTCCGGCTGTGCCGCCCATCCGGGCGTCAGCAGCTCCAGCGCCACGAGGCTCGCCTGGGCATCGACCAGCTGGCGTCCCGCGAGGCTGAGCGCGTGGCGGCCGCCGCTCGCCACCAGCGTGCGATCGGTGGCGGGCCGGGCGCGCAGGCGCAGGTGCAGCTCGGTGACCACCCCGAAGCCGCCGAAGCCGCCCACGTGCAGCTTGGTGAGGTCGTACCCCGCCACGTTCTTCACCACCCGGCCCCCCGCCTCGACCAGGCGACCATCGCCCGTCACCACCGTGGCGCCGAGGACGTGATCGCGCACCGGGCCGAAGCCGTGCCGGAGCGGGCCGCTGGTGCCGGTCGCCACGATCGAGCCGATGGTCCGGTCGGGCCGGCCCGGCGGGTCGAGCGCCAGCCAGAGCTGGTGCCGGTCGAGCTCGGCCCGGAGCGCCTCGAGCGTCACGCCCGCCTCGACGGTGGCGACGAGGTCGGCGGGGCTGACGCTCACCAGGCGGGTCAGGCCCCGGGTGGACAAGGCGAAGTCGGCCGGGGTATCGGCGGGCAGCCAGCTCCCGGCGCCTTCGAGCCGCATGTGCCAGCCGGCCTCCTGCGCCGCGGCGCAGACCAGCGCGAGGGCGTCGTCGCTCTCCGGCACCGCGCGGGGCAGCCCGTCACGGGCGTCGCGCTCGACCCCACCGGGGCCAAGCAGGTGGGCCAGCCGCTGGTAGATCGCGTCGCTCATGCGTCGCCTCCCCGCTTCCACTCCCGGCAGGTCTTCACGGGAAAGACCTTGCCGGGGTTCGCCCGCGTCTCGGGATCGAAGACCCGCCGCACCTCGCACATCAGGTCGAGCGCCGGCGCGCTGAAGGCGAGCGGCATGTACTCCATCTTGTCGCTCCCCACGCCATGCTCGCCGGTCACGCTCCCGCCCGCCGCGAGGCAGGCCTCCATGATCTCGCGGCTCGCCTCGCCCACCCGCCGCACCTCGTCCGGGTTCTTCCGGTCGAAGCTGATGCAGGGATGGAGATTGCCGTCCCCAGCGTGAAAGACGTTGCTGATCTGGAGCGAGAGCCGGTCGCGGATCGTCGCGATCCGGTCGAGCACCTCGGGCAGCACCGAGCGGGGCACCACCGCGTCCTGCACCGCCAGGTCGGGGGCGATCCGGCCCAGCGCGCCGAAGGCCTTCTTCCGCCCCTGCCAGAGGCGGGCGCGCTCGGCGGCGCTGTCGGCGCTCTTCACCTCGCGGGCGGCGTGGGTGCGGAGCAGCCGCTCCACCACCGCGCCATCGGCCTCGACCCCTTCGGGCGATCCGTCCAGCTCCACCAGCAGCACCGCGGCGGCGTCGGTGCGGGCGCCGGTGGCGTAGATGCTGGCCTCCACCGCCTTGATGCAGGACTGGTCCATCATCTCGAGCGCGGCGGGCACGATGCCGGAGGCGATGATGGCGGAGACCGCCTCGCTCGCCGCCCGGAGCGCCATGAAGTCGGCAAAGATGGTGCGGATCAGCCGGGGCACCGGCTCCAGCCGCACCGTGATCTCCACCGCCACGCCGAACATCCCCTCGCTCCCCACGAAGAGGCCGACGAGGTCGGGGCCCCAGGGATCGCCCTGGGCCGAGCCGAGCCGGATGGTCTCGCCCCCCGCGGTGACGACCTCGAGCGCGGTGACGTGGTTGGTGGTGACGCCGTACTTGAGGCAGTGCGGGCCGCCGGCATTCTCCGCCACGTTCCCGCCGATGGTGCAGGCGCTCTGGCTGGAGGGGTCGGGGACGTAGTGCAGGCCGAAGGGCGCGGCGGCCTCGCTCAGGCGGGCGTTGACCACGCCCGGCTCGACCACGGCGCGGCGGCGCTTCGGGTCGATCGAGAGGATCCGGTGCATCCGGGTGAGGGTGACCAGCACCGCGCTGGTGTCCGCCAGCGCCCCGCCCGAGAGCCCGGTGCCCGCGCCCCGCGCCACGAACGGAACCTGCTCCCGGTGGAGCAGCTGGAGCACCCGGGCGACCTCCTGCTTGTTGCCAGGGAGGACCACCAGCCCGGGAAGCGATTCATGGGTGGGCAGGCCGTCGGCGGCGTAGGTGGCGAGTTCCGCGGTGCGGTGGCGGACCCACCGCGCCCCGACGATCGCCTCGAGCGCCTCGCGCAGACCGGGCTTCATCAGTGGACGATGTCGTGCCCGTGGCCGCCCTTGCCGTTGGTGCGGGCTCGCACGTGCACCTCGGCCCGGGCGCGGACCAGGCGGATGAGCGGCGGCAGCAGCTCGACCAGCCGCTGGGTCCGCTCGCGGGTGGAGCGGGTGGCGAGGAGTCGCGCCTTGGCCTCGACGTCGAGCCCGGTGAGCGCCGCCACCTGGAAGGTGAAGGCCTCGGATGGTTCCGCCCAGTCGGTCTCGTCCTCGCTGTCGGCGAGGATACCCAGCGCCTTGCGGTACTCCTCGGCCAGGCCCATCAGCTCGGCCCGCTCCTGCGGCAGCGGCGCGGTGCCCGGCTGGTCGTCGAACTCCTCCACCGAGCCCACCAGGTAGCTCCGGCCTTCATCGAGCAGCGCCCGCAGCGCGAAGCGCCGCTCACCCAGCACCACGATGTTGCTCCGGCCGTCGTCGAGTGGCTGGCTGGCGCGGATCCGGGCGATCGACCCGATCGCGCCCGGCACCGGGGGGATGCTGGCGGTGATCCCGAAACGCTGGTCGGCCGCGAGGCAGTCGGCGAGGAGTTCGCGATAGCGGGGTTCGAAGATGTGCAGCGGCAGCGGCTCCCCCGGGAAGAGCACCAGATCGAGCGGGAAGAGGGGGAGACGGGGCATGACCGGGAATATAGGACGTTCGAGGTCCGCGGGGGCCGTTAGCCGTTAGCCATTAGCCATTAGCCATTAGCCATTAGCTGGAACGATGCGAAACGACCCTCCTCGCCAGAAGCAAGGAGGGTCGTAATCCACCGTACGAGCTAACGGCTAACGGCTAACGGCTTCAGTTCACGCCGCCACCCAGAACCCCTTGAGCCCCTTCACATCCGGGGACTCGCGCAGCTTCTCGAAGGCGCGCTCCCGGATCTGGCGGATCCGCTCGCGGGTGACGCCGAGGAGCTCGCCGATCTTCTCGAGGGTGAGCGCTTCGCTGCCTTCCTCGAGGCCGTAGTAGAGGTACAGGATCTTGCGCTCGCGCGGCGTGAGATAGCGGTCGAAGATGCGGTCGATGAACTCGCGCATCAGGCGGGCATCGGTGTGCTCCTCGATGTCGCCCCCTTCGCTCCCGGCGAAGCGCTCGCCCAGGGTGCCGCTCGACTTGTCGCTCCGCTCCACCGGGGCGTCGAGGGAGAGCTCCGCCGAGGTCATGCGCCGGGCGGAGCGGATGTTCTCGACGGTGTCGTTGAGCGCCATCGCGATTTCCGCGTCGGTGGGCTCCCGGCCGAGCTCCTGCGAGAGGAAGGTCTCGGCGCGCGACATCTTGATGAGGGCGGAATTCTGGTTCAGCGGGATGCGGACACTGCGGGTCTGCTCGGCGAGCGCCTTGAGGACCGCCTGGCGGACCCACCACACGGCGTAGGAGATGAACTTGACGCCGTGATCGGGATCGAACTTCCGCACCGCCTTGAGCAGCCCCTCGTTGCCGATGGCTACCAGCTCGGAGAGATCGAGGCCGTGCCCCTGGTACTTCTTCACGTAGGAAATGACGAAGCGGAGGTTGGCCGTCACCAGCCGCTCCGCCGCCTTCTCGTCCCCCTTCTGCGCCAGCCGCGCCAGCCGCTTCTCCTCGGCCGGATCGGTGATCATCGGGAGCTTCTGGATGTCCTGGAGGTACTGGTCGAACGCGCCGGTCGCGGTGGGGCGGAAAAAGGCTCTGGACCGGCTCTGAACCGAAGGCATGACGGCTCCGCGCGGAAGACCACGAGTTGTCAGGAGATTGGCGGCCGGGGGTGGCCGCGATGTGCAACGGGTCAGCGAATATAGGAATCGCCAAAAATGTGGTCAAGCATTTTTTGATATCCACATCACAAATCGTTTATTCAGAGGCGATTGCGTGTTTTGTCCACCTCCTCCACACGGGCCGATCGGCAGAAACCGTGGACGTGTGACGTAAGTCACACTGGCAAAACGATTTAGCTCGATTGTTTGCGGGGGTACTGCGGTGGAAAAGCCCGAAATCGCCGACTTCAGGCGAGGCTGCTGACCGCCTCGGCAAGCAGGTCCGGGGTGACCGGAACGGTGTAGCGTCCCTCGCCTTCGTGCATCCGGCCGAGGGCGACAGGCAGCGCGAGACGGACAGCGCCGTCGCGGTTCTTCTTGTCATGCAGCATCGCCTCGAGCACCTGGGCCATCGCCGGTGCGCGGACCGCTTTCGTGGGCAGGCCGAGGAGGGCGAGCACCCGTTCCACCCGGCTCGAGAGTCCGCCGCTCACGACCCCCATCCGCTCCGCGATCCGGCACTCCGCAATGAGGCCCAGCCCCACCGCTTCGCCGTGGGGAAGCTCGTAGGCCGACTCCTGCTCCAGCCCGTGGGCGATGGTGTGGCCGGCGTTGAGAATCGCGCGGAGCCCGCCTTCGCGCTCGTCCTGGCTCACCACCGCCGCCTTGATCTCCACGCTCCGCACCACGAGGTGAGTGAGCGCGGTGAGGTCGCGGGCCAGGAGCAGCTTCGCCTCGCGCTCGATCCAGTCGAAATACGCCGGGTCGGCGATCACCCCATGCTTCACCGCCTCGGCCAGCCCGGCGCGGAAGACCCGCTCCGGCAGGGTGAGGAGGGTGAGCGGGTCGGCGAGCACGATGGCGGGCGGATGGAAGGCGCCGACCAGGTTCTTCCCGAGCGGGGTATCGACGCCGACCTTGCCGCCCACCGAGGCATCGAGCATGGCGAGCAGGGTGGTCGGGACCTGGGCGCAGGGCACGCCCCGCATCAGCGTCGCCGCCACGAACCCCGCGAGGTCCCCGACCACACCGCCCCCGAGCGCGACGATCGCCGACTGGCGGTCGTGCCCGGCGGTGAGGAGCTGGTCGGTGAGCGCGCTCCAGGTCTCCCGGGTCTTCGAGGCTTCGCCGGCGGGGAAGGTGAAGAGCTGGTCGGCGGGAATGGAGGCGTGCCAGGCCGCACGATGGGAGGCGACCGTGTCGTCACTGATGTAGGCCACCCGCCGGCGGCCGAGGGCCTTGCCGAGGACCTCGGTCATCGAGGCGAGGATGCCGGGCTCGACG
The DNA here is from genome assembly GCA_046327735.1 of Gemmatimonadales bacterium. Taxonomy (GTDB): domain Bacteria; phylum Gemmatimonadota; class Gemmatimonadetes; order Gemmatimonadales; family GWC2-71-9; genus JADJOM01. The sequence continues at coordinate 189,663 of JAXLXZ010000004.1, forward strand.
TGGACATCGTAGGCGCCGGCGGAGTGGGTGACGCGGATGGACGGCATCAGGCGACCGACTCTGTCATCCCGGGCGAAGCGGGGGATCCCTGCCTGTTCTGCGGGAGAATCAGGGATTCCTCGCCGCTACGCGGCTCGGAATGACAGACTTCGTCTCCACCCCCGAGCGGCTCGGAATGACAGACATGCTCTACCACGTCACATCTCCCGCGCCGTCGCGGTGATTCGCCAGCCGCGCCAGCGTGAACAGCAGGTCCGAGAGCCGGTTCAGGTACACCAGGTAGAGCTCGGGGATGTTGTCGTTGTGGGAGAGTCGCACCACGCTCCGCTCCGCCCGGCGGCAGATGGTCCGGGCCAGGTGCAGTGCCGCGGCCTTGGGCGTGCCGGCGGGGAGGACGAAGGCGCGGAGGGCGGGCAGCTCGTGGTCGGCCTCGTCCATGACCCTCTCGAAGTCGCCGATGCGGGTCTCGGAGAGGTCGGCCTTCTCGAGCGCCACCTTCACCTTCTCGGGATCGGGGGTCGCGAGCTGGCCGCCGAGCGCAAAGAGGTCGCGCTGGATCCGCTCGAGGAACTGATCCATGAAATGCACCGGCTGGGTCGCGCGCGCCACGCCGATCGCCGAGTTGAGCTCGTCGATCTCGCCGTAGGCCTGGACCCGGGGGTGATCCTTGGGGACGCGGCCACCGCCGAAGAGGCCGGTCTCGCCGGCGTCGCCGGTCTTGGTGTAGATCTTCATGCCCTCAAAGTAAGCGGGGAGTTCCGGGTTCCGAGCATGCAGCTCAGCGGACGATCTCGTACAGCAGCACCTCGTCGATGTCTTCCTCCCAGACCGTGCCGGCAACGCGCATCCCGATCTTCTCCGCCACCCGGCGGGCGGCGATGTTGTCGGGCGGGATGCTGGCGCAGACCCGCTTGACGCCGGGCTGCTGGAGGGCCCACTGTACCAGCGCCTCGGCGGCCTCCGAGGCGAAGCCCTTCCGGTTGGCGCCGGGGTAGGTGGCGTAGCCGATCATCACGGCGCCTTCCTCATCCGGCGGGCCACCGAAGCCGCTCGCGCCGGTGGCCTTCCCGGTCGCCTTGTCGATGGTGAGCCAGGTCCACCAGCCGAGGGTCTCGGGGTAGAGCTTGAGCTGCTCGCGCACCAGCGGCAGCACGTCCTCGATCAGGGGCGGCGGCGCGAGCGGGGTGGGGAAGGTGGCGCCGGTGAGCTCGCGCAGCCGGGGCTCGTCGCCCGCGAGGAGGGCGTCGATGCTGTCGGCGGAGAGCGGGGCCAGGTCCAGGCGGGAGGTGGAGATCTTCATTCCGTTCCTCGTTCCTCGTTCCTCGTTCCTCGAGGTTCGGCGGAAGGGTGGGTTTCGCGGTGATGACGCGCGGGGTCCGGGGTGCGTTCGGAAGCGCACGAGGAACGCGGAACGAGGAACGAGGAACGTCTCAGCACCCGTCCTCCACATCCGCCGCGGCCACGATCACGTTCCCCTTCGGCTCCAGGATCACCCACCGCACCGTCCCGTCGGTCACGTCGACCTGTTCCATCCAGAGATAATCCCGCTCGAAGGCGAAGCCGCTGACCGGCTGGAGCCGGCGCCAGTAGAGCGGCGCCGTCCGGTCGCCCAGCGGCCGCGCCGGTCCGCGGCGGCCGTACTCGAGGAATGTCGGCGCGAAGACCACCTGCCGCCAGCTCAGGGTCGCGTCCCAGATCATCACGATCGACGCGAGCCCCTCGGTGCCGCGGTCGGTGATCCGGGTGTCCCGCAGCGACACCGCGTAGCGGATCCGGCCGTCGCTCAGGCGGATCGCCACCACGTCGGCGGCATCCTCGTCGGCCAGCGAGTTGATCGCCAGCCGGTGGTACCCGCCCCGGAGGGGCAGTTCCCGGGCCGGCAGCCGGCGGGCGAGCAGCGAGTCCAGCACCAGCCCGGTGCGCTCGACCAGGGTGTCGACCAGCTCGGGATCGGGCTCCGCCGGCGGGATGCGGCGGTAGCTGTCGTGCACCGGCCACCAGACGTCCTCCCCCCGGAGCGACCCGATCACCGGTCCCCGGAGCGAGACCTGCGCGTTGCGCGCCGTCTCGACCACCAGCTCGGCCCGGGGCGCCCCGTTCCGGCAGCGGGCGCCGTACAGGAGCACGTTCTGGAGCCGCACCTTGGTATGGCCGTCGGGAGAGCCCACCAGCATGATCTCGCTCAGCAGGGCGGAGTCGGCCACCCGGTCGAGGTTGATCGCGAAGGAGCCCTTCCGGTTGAGCCAGTCGAGCGGCTCCAGGCGGCGGTCCTGGGTCGGCCGCCAGCGCCGCACCAGGTCGGCGATGAACTCGGGATCGCTGGAGAGGAGATGGACCTGCCGGCTGGTGCCCTCGCCGACGAAGCTCCCCGAGATGGCGCCGGTGGAATCGATCCGGGCGTCGCTCGAGATCGCCGCCTCGGTGAGCGGGAGCGGCGGCTGTTCCGGCGTGTTGAGGAACTGGCCGATCTGGGCGCAGCCGGCCGCAAGGAGGAGGCCGGAGGCCGCGATGGTCAGCGTCGTTGTCGTTCGCATCAGTCGCTCCGCGTTACCGCAGGGAATTCTGTCATCCCGAGGAGCGGAGCGACGAGGGATCCCTGCATTCTCTTCAGAAGATCAGGGATTCCTCGCTTCGCTCGGAATGACAGAGCTGGTCTTTCCGCGCCTCGCCTTTGCGTACCGTCGCAGCGCTTTGCCGCTTTGCCGCTTTGCCGCCTGCTCTCCCGCCTATTTCCCCACCGCTTTCAGCATCTCCTCGATCCGCGTCACCTTTACCCGCGGCCGGCCCGCCGCTTCGCCCTGGGCCTTCTCCAGCGCGTCGAGCGTGAGCCAGTCCTGCCAGTCGGTCCAGCGGATCTTCCGGGCGTCGAGCAGCGCGGGAATCGCCGCCCGGTCGCTGACCGCGGGGGCCGGCAGGAGTCCCGCCGCATGATCGGCGAGGAGGCTGTCGGCGCTTTCGACCGCGTCCGGCTTGTTGGTGCCGATGACGCCGCTCGGGCCCCGCTTGATCCACCCCACCGCGTACTGGCCGGTGGCCAGGGTGTCGGGACCGCTCAGCACCCGGCCCGCGGCATTGGGGATCACGCCCCGCTTCGCGTCGAACGGCACCCCCGGGATCGCCACGCCGAGATAGCCGACCGAGCGGAAGACCAGCCCGGCGGGGAGGGTCTCGCTGGTGCCGGTGGCGACCGCCTTGAGGTCGCTGCCGCTCGCGACCAGCTGATTGTGGCCCAGCACGATCCGCTCGACCCTGCCGTGGCCGCTGAGCTCCGTGGGGGAAAGGAGGAAGCGGAGGTGGATCGTCTTCGGCTTGCCGCGCTTCGCCTGCCCGGCAAAGTGCCGCAGCGTCGCGATGTTCTTCTCGACGGTCTTGTCGTCGGTGCTCGCCAGGATCGCCGCGCTGCCGGGGTCGAGCTCGAGATCCCGGGGGCGCACGTCGATGTCCGCCCCGGCCATCTCGCCCAGCTCCTTGAGCTCGGGATTGGTGAACGCCCCCTGCACCGGCCCCCGCCGGCCGATCATGTAGATGTCGCGGATGCGGCTCTGCGCCAGGGCGTCGAGCGCATGCCCGGCGATGTCGGTCGCCGTGAGCTCCTCCGGGGTGCGGGCCAGGATCCGCACCACGTCGACGGCGACATTCCCCATCCCGATGATCACCGCGCTGGTGGCGGTGAGGTCGAACTGGTGGTCGCGGTAGTCGGGGTGGCCGTTGTACCAGCCCACGAAGTCGGTGGCGGGGTGGCTCCCCGCGAGCGACTCGCCCGGGATGCCGAGACTCCGGTCGGTCGGGGCGCCCACGGCGAAGATCACCGCGTGATAGTGCCGCCGCAGGTCCTCGATGGTGAGGTCGGTGCCGAACTCCACGTGGCCGAAGAACCGTACCGCCGGGTTGGCCGCGATCTTCTCGTAGATCCGGGTGACCGACTTGATCTTCTGGTGGTCGGGCGCGACCCCGCCGCGCACCAGGCCGTAGGGCGTGGGAAGCCGGTCGAAGAGGTCGATCGCGATGCCGGGCGACTGCTTGAGAAGATGTTCCGCGGCGTAGAAGCCGGATGGGCCGGTGCCGACGATGGCGACCGTGAGCGGAGTTGTGGGGGACATGGGGGCGGAAGATACAGCGCCCCGTCTCCGCTGTCAGTCACCTTTTGGCCGCCAGAAAAACGTGAGGGTGGCTTCACCGGCGGCCAGGGTATCGAGGGTGAGGCCCATCACGCCCGACTTGGGAAAGTCGATCGCCATGCCGCGCTTTTCGCCGGCCAGGAGGAGCGCGGCCAGCTCGCCGGTCCACGGCTCGTGCCCCACCAGCGCGATGACCGCATCGGGGTCGCGGGCGCCGATCATCCGGCCGAGCTTCGCCAGGTCCGGCGCCTGGGCCAGCGCCTCACACGCCACCGGCGCAGGGCACCCGGTTTCCGCGCGGGTGACCTCCGCCGTCTCCCACGCGCGGAGCCAGGGGCTCGCGAGCAGGAGCTCGGGGACCAGGTCCCGCTTCTTCAGGCGCGTCGCGACCTTGCGATGCTGTTTCCGTCCCTTCGCGGTGATGGGCCGGAGGGTGTCGTCGGGGTACCGCGCCGGGTCGTGTGATCCGGCGTCGGCGTGTCGTATGATGAGCAGCTTCATTGTTCGTTTCGGGTTCTTAACTGACTAACACAGATGGACACAGATGGGTCGGGATGGAATCCTTGAACGGGCTGGGATCATCGGGCTTGCACGCCTCGAAATCGAAACAGAAAAAGGGTGCTCTTGTACTCTTGACCACCTGAGACGTCGCTCGGGGCAGCGCCCACATCAACACAAGCGACGAGCTGAGCGAGCGCGCTGTGCCAACTGTCCCTCACAGGGAGCACATCCCGACCCATCTGTGTCCATCTGTGTCAGTCAGTTACGGTCCCAAACGCCACACAGGACCCAGAGCTACCGCTTCGACACCGCGCGCGCCATCGCCACCACCACCGAGTCAATCTGGGCCAGCGTCCGCCGGCCGCCCACCGTGCCGTGGTTCAGCTGCACCGAGAAGGTGAACTCCCGCCCATCCTGCAGCGTGAAGTACCCCGACAGCGTGTTCACCCGCGAGATGCTCCCCGTCTTGGCCCAGACCCGCCCCTCGATCGGCGTCGTCAGGAAACGATTCTTGAGCGACCCGGTGTTCCCCGACTGCGGCAGCCCCGCCTTGAACGCGTCCCAGTGCGGGTGCTTGCGGATGAACTGCAGCAGGCGGGTGAACGCCAGCGGGGCCACCAGGTTGGAGGCCGCGAGCCCCGACCCGTCCACCGTGGCGAACATCGTCGAATCCACTTTCATCGAGTCGATCAGGAAGCGGCGCACCACCGTCACCCCGCCGCTCCAGCTCCCGTCGCTGCCGAACTGCCGGCCCAGCTGCTTGAGCAGCATGTCGGCGTACCAGTTCTGGCTGGTGTTGAGGATCGGGAAGATCCAGTCGCGCATCGGCCGGCCGCGCACCTCCGCCAGCGGCGTGCCCGCCCGCGCCGCCCGGTACTTGAGCGAGTCGGTGGTGCTGATCGTGGTGCCGAGCACCGAGATCCCCGCCTCGGTGAGCACCTGCCGGAAGGCGCGCGCGGTGAAGAGGTTCGGATCCGGCAGCGCGAACGACTCGAGCCCTCCCTTCCCGTCGGCCGCCACGGTGCCCTCGGCCCACAGGTTGAGGGTGCCCGGAATGCGGTACATCCGGTCGCCGATGTCGCTCTCGCCGCCAGCCGCAACCGTGCGGGTGCGATTCTCCAGCGTGACGTCGCCGAGGTCGGGGGTGAGCGCGAGGAGGGCGGGCGCATCGACCTCCGGTCCCGGCTTCCAGGTGATGTCCACGGAGTTGTCGTTGAACCCGAGCCCGCTCACCGGCGCGGCGTACCACCAGTTGAGGTCGTAGTTCCCCCACGCCTGGTTGATCAGCTCGCCGTCGAACCAGCTGCCATCCCCGACCAGGTCGCCCTGCACCACCCGGAGCCCCTGCTGCTTGAGCGACTGGGCCAGTTCGCGGAGGTGGGTGAAGGGATCCCGGTCGCACACCCCGGCGAGGGTGGTGTCGGTGCCGTAGCACCGCTTGCCGAAGGTCGGGTCGCCCCGGCCGTAGAGCACCAGGTCGCCCGCGAGGACGCCATTGCTGAGGGCGCCGGTGCCGTAGACGCTGGTCGCGACCGTGGCGGCCGGGTCGAGGAGCGCGGCGCCAACGCTCGACACCAGCAGCTTGGTGTTGCTGGCGGGGATGAAGAGCTTGTCCTCGTTCCTGCCGTAGAGCAGCCGTCCCTGGGCGTCGACCAGCGCCACGCCCCAGAGGTTGCGGTTGAAAGGGGGCGACTCGAGCAGGGAATCGAGCTGACGGGCGGCCTTCTTGGGGAGCTGGGCGGACTGGGCGGCAAGGCGGCCGAGCGGCAAGGCGGCCAGCATCAAGCCGGCTCCGGCCGCGATCACCAGTCGAAAAACCTGACAGTAACCCCCTGCCGCCGTACCGCCCTGCCGTCTTGCCGCCTGCAGTCGATTTGACATCCCGTCCCCTCTCCCTTCAGTAAAGTTGACTCTGCGGTGTAACTCCGCCACGTTACAGAACTTGCGTAGTGTCGTCAATCGCGCGCCCCCAGCGCTCCTGGAGCAGGCCCTCTGTCTGATTTTGTGACGCGTTGTTCGCTCGTTGCGCTGGCGTTCCTGCTGGTCGCCACCCACCCCGCCGCCGCACAGGACTCGGTGGTGGTGCGGGGGCTCAGTTTCGAGGGCAATCATGCGATCGACGACTACACCCTCAGCATCGCGATCGGTACCACCAATTCCAGCTGGTTTGCCCGGTCCGGCCTGGTCCGCTGGCTGGGCCTCGGCGAGAAGCGCCTCTTCGACCCAGTGGAGTTCCGGCGCGACGTGCTTCGACTGACCCTCTACTACCGCCAGAGCGGCTACATGGACGTCGTGGTGGACACGGCGGTGCGCCGGGGTCGCAACGATGTCCATCTCACGTTCAAGATCAAGGAGGGTCCGCCGATCGTGGTCACCCACATGACCGTGACCGGCATCGACTCCCTCCCCCTCGACGGGAAGGACGTCCTGGTCGACCTCCCCCTTCGCGAGGGGAAGCCGTTCAACCGGTTCCTCTTCCAGGCCAGCGCCGACTCGATCATCACCCGGCTCAAGAACCGGGGCTACCCCTCGGCCGAAGTCTTCCGCAACTACAGCGTCAACCGGGAGCAACGGGAGGCCGAGGTCTCGCTCGACGTGGTGGCCGGGACCCGAGCGGTCTTCGGCGACGCCCGGGTCGAGGGGGCGCAGAAGGTCGACACCACCTTCATCCGCCAGCTGCTCAGTTCCCGGAAGGGCCAGCGCTTCGTCCAGAACGACATCTTCGAGAGCCAGCGCAAGCTCTACCAGACCGAGCTCTTCCGCCTGGCCACGGTCACCGTCGATTCGGCCCGCTACTCCGGCGACAGCAGCGCCGTGCCGCTGGTGGTGCAGGTGGCGGAGGGGCCGCCGCACCGGATCCGCAGCAGCGTGGGCTACGCCACCAACGACTGTTTCCGGACCGGGGCGGGGTGGACCAGCCGGAATCTCTTCGGCACCGGGCGGCTCTTCGATGTCTCCGGCCGCGTCTCCAAGGTCGGGGTCGGGAAGCCGCTCGGCTTCGGGCTCGAGGACAATCTCTGCAAGAGCCTGCAGCAGGACACGATCGGCTCCTCCAAGGCGAACTACAACGTCACCGCGCTGGTGCGGCAGCCCCGCTTCTTTACGCCCCAGGTCACCGGGACGTTCAGCATCTACGCCGAGCGGCGGTCGGAATTCACCATCTACCGCCGGGAAGAAGTCGGCGTCAGCACCGTGCTCCAGCGGGAGACGGCGCGGCGGATCCCGATCTCGCTCGGCTACCGGCTGTCGTTTGGCCAGACCTCGGCGAGTGCCGCGACCTTCTGCGCCTTCTTCAACGCCTGCAGCCCCGACGACGCCACCCGGCTCCAGGAGCAGCGGCTCCTCGGCGTGGTGAGCGCCAGCGTCAGCTGGCCGCGGCAGAACAACCCGCTCGACCCGACCCGCGGGCACATCTTCACCTTCGACGCGAGTCACAGCTCCCGCTTCACCGGCTCGGCCCGGTTCCAGACCTTCACCCGGGTCTCGGGCGACGCCGCCTGGTACCGCACCCTCGGCAACAGCGGGTTCGTGCTGAGCTGGCACCTGCGCGGGGGAACCATTTTCTCGCCCCGGGTCTCGCTCGACAGCGCCAGCGGGAACTTCATCCCGCCGGAGCAGCGGTTCTACGCCGGCGGGCCGAATGACGTCCGCGGCTACGACCTGAACGAGCTGGGGCCGGTGGTGTACGTGCTGAACCGCGACTCCATCAGCGCCGTCGCGCAGGATTCCCTCGCGCGCGGCCAGCTGCGGCCCCGCTTCTCCGCCACCGGCGGCAACACCCTCGGCGTGGCGCAGGTGGAGTTGCGGATCCCCGCGCCGATCTGGGGCAGCCGGCTCCGCTTCGCCCTGTTCGTGGACGGGGGCACGCTGTACGAGCGGGGCCGGACCAACCTCGCCCCGATCCGGTTCCGGATCACGCCGGGCGCCGGGGTGCGGCTCCAGACGCCGCTCGGCCCGGCCCGGTTCGACGTCGGCTACAACCGCTACGACCAGCCCCCGGGCGCCCTGTACCTGCAGAAGTCGGACGGGACGCTCTCGCTGGTCCAGTCCGATTTCTCCCAGAAGCGGAAGAGCCGCTTCAGCTACCACATCAGCTTCGGGCAGCCGTTCTGATGCGCCGCCGCCTCCCCTGGCTCCTCTCCGCCTTCGTCCTCGCGCTGGTGCCCGCCGCGCTCGGGACGGCCGTGGCGGTGCTGTACAGCGGGTCGGGGACGCGGCTGCTCGGGAAGATTGCCAGCGCCGAACTCTCCCGGATCTTCCGCGGCACGTTCACGGTGCAGCGGATCCAGGGCTCCTTCTTCCGCGGCATCGAGATCGACAGCTTCTCCATCCGCGACACGCTCGGGGAGCCGCTCGCGGTGGGGGGACGGCTGCGGGCCCGCTACGCCCTGCCCAACCTCCTGGCCGGCCGCATCGTGATGACCGATGTCGAGCTCAGCAACGCCTCGGTACGGGTGGTGAAGCGGAAGGACGGGCGGATGAATCTCCACGAGATCTTCCGCCTCGGCGAAGGTCCCCCCGGGACCGGGCCCTCGCCGCTGATCGAGTTCCGGAACGTGCGCCTGCGGCACGTGAACCTCGAGGCTCGGCTCCCCTGGAACCCACCCGATACCGCGAAGACGAAGGAGCAGGTCGCCGCGGCGCTCCAGGCCGATCGCGACCGGCCGGGGCGCATCGTGCTGGAGACGCCGGACGGGATGCGCCGGCTGGTGACGCTGGCGAACCTCGACGCCCGGCTGCCGCTGCTGCGGGTCAGCTCGCCCGATGGCGCGCCGCTCACCTTCGACATCGATTCGCTGAGCACCCATATCAGCGACCCGGCGATCACCATCAACGACCTGGCGGCCCACGCCTGGACCAAGGGCGACAGCCTCGCGTTCACGGTGCATCGCGCGGCGCTCCCCGGCACCCGCGCCCGGGGGGGCGGCGTGATCACCTGGCCCGAGGGGCCGGTGCTCTACGACTTCGCCCTCAGCGCCAGCCGCTTCGACCTGCGCGATTTCCACTGGATCTCGCCGGTCTTCCCCGACCTGACCGGGAAGGCGACGGTGGTGGCGCGTTCGCGGAGCCGGAACCTCACCGCCTTCACCTTCCGGAACCTGGCGGCCCAGGGCGACCTCGGGAAACTCGAGGGCGACGTCACCGTCCTCACCGACGCGCGGCGGGGCCTCGGGGTCGAGAACATGGCGCTGACGCTGACGGCGCTCGATCTCGACGTGCCGCGCGCCTACCTCGATACCATCCCGCTCCAGGGGACCCTCACCGGCACCATCGAGGGGAATGGGTTCCTCGACGGGATGGGAATCGGCACCGACCTCGTCTTCCACGACCGGCTGGTGCCGGGAGGCGCCGACAACACCATCCAGGCGGAGGGGCACCTGGTCTTCGGCGGGCCGGAGGGGACGCTGTTCGATACCCTCACGCTGCATCACGCCGACTTCGACCTCCGCACCGTGGCGCTGCAGGCGCCGGTGGTGGCGCTCAAGGGACGGATGCAGCTCGAGGGCGACCTCACCGGCCCCTGGAAGAACCTGACCTTCACCGGGAACGTGCGCCACAAGGACGGCGACCTTCCCGAGAGCAATGCCGCCGGCTACGCCCGGCTGGACACCCGGCGGGACACGGTGCGGTTCGACACCCGCCTCGACGTGGCCCCGCTCGCCTTTGCCGGGGTGCGGCGCGGCTATCCCGACCTCCCGCTCCAGGGCGCCATCGAGGGGACCGTGGCGCTCTCGGGCACGCCCGACAGCTTCTACACGATGACGGTGGTGACCGGGGACCTCGGCACCGTCGCGGCGCAGGGCGTCCTCCACCCGGGCGAGGGGCGGCTCGGCACCGACAGCCTGACGATGCGCTTCGGCCGGCTGGACCTCGCGCGGGTGCGCGGCAGCGGGCCGCACACCTCGCTCACCGGCCGGCTCGCCGCCAACGGGGTCATCGACACCGCGTCGGGTCCGAGCGGCGCGCTGCAGCTCGACCTCTCCCGCAGCGCGACGCGGGGCGTCACCGTGGACTCGCTGCACGCCCGGCTGCACGGCGACAGCGGGGTGCTGGTGGTCGATACCGCGCTCGCGACCTGGGCCGCGGGCCGGATCGGCGGCCGGGGCGCGATCGGGTGGAAGGAGCGGATCGAGAACCAGATCCTGCTCACCTTCGAGGCCGACAGTCTCCGCGCCTTCGATTCGCTGCTCACCGCCTACACCGAGTCCAGTGACGACAGCACCTCGGCCGGCGCCCGGCTCGCGAGTCTCGATACCCTGGTGAACCGGATCAACGGCCCCGCGGTGGACACCATCGGTGAGCCCGCGCCGCTCTCCGGCAAGGCCCGGGGCGAGGTGGAACTGGTCGGCTCGATGCGGGAGCCGCGCATCCTGGTGCGGGCCCGCGCCGAAGACCTGGCCTGGCGCGCGATCGAGACGCCGGCCCTCTCGATGGGCTTCGGGTGGAACGGCACCGCCCGCCCCGAGGTGGGCCTCGCGGTGAACGCCGACACGGTGCACCTCGGCCGGGTCGAGGTGCGCGACCTCGACTTCGTGGCCGGCGGGTACCAGGACTCGCTGCGGTGGTCGGGGACGGCGCTGATGGGTGGCTCCACCGGGATCTCCGGTGCCGGCGCCTACTGGACCACCGGCACCGACCCGGTGGTGAGCTTCGACAGCCTGCTGGCCGCGCTGCCCTCCCGCGGGTGGCGGCTGCGGCGTCCCGCGACGGTGGTGCTCAGCAACGGCCGCTACGATCTCACCGGCGTCGACCTGGCCGCGACCGACGGCTCCGGCTCGGTGATCCTCGATGGCGCCGTCCCCCGGAGCGGCCCCGCCGACCTCCAGGTCAGCATCCTCGGTCTCCAGCTCCGCGACGTCTACACCATGCTCCAGATGGATACGACCGGCGTCTCCGGGAGTCTCCAGATGGACCTCGGCGTCGGCGGGACCGCCGCCAAGCCGACGCTCCGCGGCACCATGACCGTCGCCGATCTCTCCTTCGGCGACTTCGGCTCCCCCTTCGTGCAGGGGGTGCTCGACTACGCCGACCGGCGGCTCGAGGCCAACCTGCTTCTCTGGAAGACCGGCCAGAACGTGCTCCGGGTCGAGGCGAAGCTCCCGCTCGACCTCGCGCTCAAGTCGGTGCGCCGGCGCCAGGTGGAGGGGCCGCTCTCGATCCGCGCCATCGCCGACAGCACCGACCTCGCGGTGGCCGAGGCCTTCACCCGCTCGATCCGCCGGGTGCGCGGCATGCTGAAGGCCGATGTCGAGATCGGGGGGACCTGGGACGATCCCCGGCTGGCAGGCTTCATCGAGCTCCAGAACGCGAGCGCGCAGCTGCCCGGCCTGGGCGTGACCTGGGAGAAGGCCAACGTGCGGGCGCGGCTCTCGGGCGACTCGATCGCGATCGACTCGCTGGTGGTGCGGAGCGGGCCGGGCACCCTCCGGGCGACCGGGGGACTCCGGGTGGAGCGGCTCACCCGCCCGGTGTTCGACCTCCGCCTCGCCATGCGGCGCTTCCGCTCGATCGACGACCGGCGCTTCCTGACGCTCGACGCCACCGGCAACGTCACCCTCACCGGCCCGATCTTCCAGCCGCACCTCACCGGCCGGATGACTGCCGACGAAGGGACGCTCCACTTCGCCGACCTGATCACCAAGCGGATCGTCGACCTGGAGAACCCGGGCGACTCCGGCCTCATCGACCTCAACCTGGTCCGCAACGAGAAGCTCGGCAGCAACTTCCAGAACCGGTTCATGGACTCGCTGACGATCGACACCCTGCGGCTCCAGATGGGCGAGAGCTTCTGGCTCCGGTCGAGCGAAGCCAACATCCAGCTGGACGGGAGCATCACCGTCGAGAAGCACAAGGCCCAGTACCGCTACGACGGCACCCTCAACGCGCTGCGGGGGAACTACGCCCTCCGCATCGGCGGGTTCGTCACCAAGGACTTCACCGTCGAGCGCGGAACGGTCCGCTACTTCGGCACGCCCGACCTGAACGCCGACCTCGACATCGAGGCGAAGCACACCGTGATCGCGGCCGAGGGGGGCGAGGAGATCCCGGTGACGGCGCGGATCACCGGCACGATGCTCCAGCCCAGGCTCGAGCTCCAGTCGACCGCCACCTCCACCCGGCCGGCGCTCTCCCAGACGGAACTGGTGAGCTACCTGATGTTCGGGCGGCCGACCTTCAGCCTCCAGGGCACCAATGGCCAGGGGAGCCAGTACGCCGCCGTGCAGGCGGGCCTGAGCTACCTCTCGAGCGCCCTCTCGAGCGAGATCCAGCGTTCGCTCATCAGCGATCTCGGCGTGCCGATCGACTATCTCGACATCAAGACCGGCGGGGCCGGCGCGGGACTCGCGGGCCAGACCGGCGCCGCGCAGGTGGCCACCGTGGCCGCCGGGTGGCAGATCGGCCGGCGCTGGTTCGTGAGCGTGGTGGCCGACCTCTGCACCAACGCCCAGCGCTTCTCGCCCAACGCGGAATTCCGGATGAGCCGGCAGGTACGCCTCAAGGCCTCGGTCGAACCGGCCTACTCCTGCCAGGTGGCGCTCAACCAGCCGGCGCTCTCGGTGAACAAGTACCAGGTCGGTCTCGACCTGCTCTGGGACCGGGAGTACTGATGGCGAAATGCGTCCTGATCACCAATCCCGCCGCCGCCCGCACCGACGTGCTGGCGGCGCAGGCCGTGGCCGAGACCTTCCGGCGGGCGGGGTGGACCCTCGAGCTGCGCGCAACCGGCGGCTCGGGCGACGCGCGCCGCTTCGCGCAGGAGGCGGCGGCCGAAGGGGTGGACCTGGTGAGCGTCTACGGTGGGGACGGCACCACCATGCAGGCCGCGGCGGCGCTGGTGGGCACCGGCATTCCCCTCGGGGTGATTCCCGGGGGCACCGGCAACCTCCTCGCCGGCAATCTCCGGATCCCGACCCACCCGGTGCGGGCCGCGCGGGCGCTGCTCCGCGGTAAGAGCGGACCGCTCGACCTCGGCGTGATGGCGCGCGCCGACGGCGACCACTACTTCGCGGTGGCCTGCGGGGCGGGGTACGACGCCCGGGTCATGGCGGAGACCAGCACCGCCGACAAGCATCGCTGGCGCTTCGCCGCCTACGTCGCCACCACGCTCCGGCTCCTGCCCGAGCTCCGGAACGTCGAGCACGTCATCACCGTCGACGGTGCCACCTACGACGCCAGCGCGGCGCTGGTGCTGGTGGCCAACTGCGGCGAGGTGATCCCGCCCTACGTGAAGCTCCGGAGCGGCATCGCTCCCGACGACGGGCTGCTCGACCTGATCATCATCCGGGCCGACAGCTTCAGCGAGAGCGTGCGCGCGGTGTGGCAGCTGCTCCGAGAAGGCGGCACCGAGGCCTCGAAGCCGGGCCGCATCGCCTACGCACGGGGGAAGGAGATCACCGTCGAGGCGGCGCAGCCGCAGCCGGTGCAGCTCGACGGCGAGCCCCACGGCCTGACGCCGTTCACCGCCCGGGTGGTGCCGGGCGCGATCCACGTCCTCCGTCCCGGAGGGATATGAGCTCGTCCCACGTCGCGGCCCTCGGCCGGGTCGCGCACCTGCTCGCCCACACCGACGACACCGCCGGCACCGTCCGCGCGGTGGCGGAGGAGGGGATGCGCGTCTTCGGCGCGCAGCGGGCGGGGGTGTTCCTGCTCGCCGACAGCGAGCATGGCGTGGAGGCGGTGGTGACGATCGGGCTCTCCCCGGCGTACGTCGACACGGTGCAGAGCCGCTTCCGGGAAGCGGGGGCGGCGCAGGGGGTCCTCGAGGGCCAGCCGTTCTTCGCGATCGATGCCCGCACGGACGCCGGGAACCTGATCCGCGCCTCGGTGCTCGAGGAAGGTTTCGCCGGGGTGGCGGTGCTGCCGCTGTCGTACGATGGCCGGGTGATCGGCTGGCTCAGCTTCTACCACAACGAGCCGCACGACTACGCCCCCGACGAGCGGCTCCTCGCCAGCGCCTTTGCCGACCAGGCGGCACTCGCCATCGGCACCCGCCGCCTCCTCGACACCGTGCTCCGGGTCAAGCGCGAGTGGCAGTCGGCCTTCGACGGCACCGGCAACGGCCTCGCGCTGGTCGACGCCGAGGGACGGATCGAGCGGGCCAACCGCTTCCTGGCCGATATGGGCGGCGTGCCGGTGACGGAGCTGCCGGGCACCCGGATCCAGGAGCTCTTTCCCCGCTGGCCCCGGGAGGAGGATCCCTTCCGCGGCCCGGGGGGCCAGCGGGTGAGCCTCTTCCTCGACGGCCGCAGGGGCGAGCACGTGGTCCTCACCGCCACGCCGCGCGCCGACGGCGGCTACGTCGTCGCGGTCGACGACCTGACTCACTATGTGCGGCTCGAGAGTCGCTACAGCCGGGTGGTCGAGACGGCGCATGACGCCATCGTCGTCGCCGATCCGGACGGCCGCGTCACCTCGGCCAATCCCGCGGCGGCGGAACTGTTCGGCCAGGCGGCGGGGGAACTGGTGGGGAAGACCCTCACCGCGCTGCTTCCCGACGAGCGGGAGGAATTCGCGGGCCGGGAGGCGGCGACCGAGGGCAACCGGCGCTACGAGGCGCTGGTGCGCCGTCCGGGCGGGGTGCGGATCGCCGACGTGATGGTCTCCCCGCTCGAGGAGCGGGGCCAGGTGGTGGGCATCGTGGCGGTGGCGCGTGACGTGACCCGCGAGCGGCTGGCGAGCGATGCGCTCCGCCGCTCCGAGCGGCGCTTCCGCGCCCTCTTCAACCGGGCGCCGCTCGCCATTTTCACCCTCGACCAGGACGGCTCCTTCCTCGCGGCCAACCGGGCGGCGTTCCGGCTCGCCGGCATCACCCGGCCCGATCCCACCGCGCGGCTCCAGGATTTCGTGGTCCCCGCCGACTGGCCCCGGGTGGAGACCGATCTCCAGCGGAGCTTCCACGGCGAGGCGCGCGACTTCCTCTTCCAGTTCCGCCGCCTCGGCGGCGGGGTGCGGCAGGCCGCGGCGGTCACCGTGCCGGTGGAGGAGCATGGCGGCCGCAACGCGGTGCTCGCCATCGCGCGCGACGTCACCGACGAGGTCGAGCTGCGGGAGCGGCTCACCCACTCGGAGAAGATGGCGGCGCTCGGCGCGCTGGTGAGCGGCACGGCGCACGAGCTCAACAATCCGCTGGCCGGGATCGCCGCGATGGCGCAGGCGCTGCTGCTCGACCGCAGCGCCACCCCCGACATCCTCCAGGCCCTCGAGACCATCCGGCGCGAGGCGATGCGCGCCGCCCGGATCGTCACCGATCTCCTCACCTTCGCCCGGCTCCGGCCGCTGCAGCGGCGCGAGGTGAACCTCAACCAGCTGGTGCGCGACACTTTCGCCGCGACGCCCGGCCTCGGCGCCTCCGGCGTGGTCTGGACCCTGGGGCTCGATCCCACGCTCCCGGGCTTCGTCGCCGACCCCGACCAGGTCCGGCAGGTGATCACCAATCTGCTGGTCAACGCGACCCAGGCCATGGCCGACGCCGAGCGTCGCGACGGCCTGGTGCGCACCTGGTCCACCCCGGACTGGGTCGGGCTGGAAGTGCTCGACACCGGCCCCGGTATCGCTCCCGACGTCTTGAGCCGCATCTTCGAGCCGTTCTTCACCACCAGGGCCCACCGCCAGGGTACCGGCCTGGGCCTGTCGATCTCCCACGGGATCATCCGTGCCCATGGGGGAGAGATCCGGGGTGAGAACCGGCCGGAGGGCGGCGCCCGATTCACCTTCCAGCTGCCACGGGACCCCACCCGGATCGCGAGGACCACCGATGCCTGATTCGGTACTCCTGATCGACGACGATGTGACCATCCTCCGCGCAGTCGGCAGCGTGTTCGAGCGCGCCGGCTACGAAGTCGCCCGCGAGCTCGATGCCGAAGCCGGCCTCGCCGCGTACGACCGGCTCCGGCCCGAGGTGGTCGTCCTCGATCTCCATCTCCCCGGCATGGACGGGCTCCAGGCCCTCGCCAAGTTCAAGGAGCGGAACGCCGCCGTCATTCTCCTCACCGGGCATGGCGACGTCGCCACCGCGGTGCAGGCGATGCAGATGGGGGCGGAGAACTTCCTCACCAAGCCGATGGACCTGGAGCACCTCGTCGCCGCGGTGGCGCGGGTGGCCGACAAGGTCCGCCTCAAGCGGCTCAACGAGCTGCTGCTGCTCCGCACCGCGCCGGGTGAGGCGGGGCTGGAGACGCTGGGAAGCTCCCCCGCGATGCGGGAGCTGATCAAGCAGGCGGGGCTGGTGGCGCTGGCCGAGCGCACCCCGGTGCTGCTCAAGGGCGAGAGCGGGGTGGGCAAGGGGTGGCTCGCCCGGATGCTGCACCAGCTCAGTCCCCGCGCCAGCGGGCCGTTCGTCGAGGTGAGCGGCTACGGGCAGAGCCCCGCGGCGCTGGAGGCCGACTTCTTCGGGATCGAGCGCGCTTCGGAGCAGGAGGGACGCGAACGCCGGCCCGGCATGGTCGAGGTCGCCGCCGGCGGCACCCTCTTCATCGAGGAGGTCGCCGATCTCCCCGCCGAGATCCAGCCGCGGCTCCTGCGGCTGCTGGAGACCCGGACCTTCCGGCGGGTGGGTGGCACCAAGGAGCTGACCAGCGACGTCCGCGTCATCGCGGCGACCTCGCGCGACCTCGGCGCGATGGTCGATGCCGGGAGCTTCCGCGAAGACCTGGCCTACCGGCTCAACGTCACCCCGCTCACGCTGCCGCCGCTCCGCGACCGGGCCAAGGAAGACCGGCTCTCGGTGCTGCTCTCGCTGGTGAATGAGCTGCAGCGGCAGGTCTCGGGGGCGCCGGCGGCGGTGGGCCCCGAGGCGCTGGAGCGGATGCTGGCGCACGGCTGGCCCGGCAACGTGCGGGAGATGCGGAATGTGCTGGAGCGGGCGCTGATCCTCGCGCGGGGACAGCCGTCGGTGGGGATCGAGCACCTGCCGGGGGAATTCCGGGCCCGGCCCGGCCCCGGCGACCGCCGCCACACCCCGATGACGCTCGACGAGCTGGAGCGGGCCCACATCGAGCGGACCCTCAGGCACCACGCCGGCAACCGGACCCGCGCGGCGCAGGAGCTGGGGATCTCGCGGGCGACGCTGATCAACAAGATCAAGCGGTATGCGATACAGTTATAGGCGGGCAGGCGGTCAGTGATCCCGCGACAGTACAGCCCTACTCGGCGTGCCTGAGTGTCACTGTCCGCCTGGCCGCCCGACCGCCTGACCGCCCTCTGACAGGGAACTCAGGAGCTCCACCATGAAACCCGAACTCCGCGAACGCGACATGATGGTCTGCCGGGCCTGCGGCCGTGAGGAGCGGGCCTCCGAAGGCTATCCCTGCGAGATCTGCGGCACCTTCATCTGCGTGGTCTGCACCAACAAGGGCGTGGTGCGCTGCAAGGATTGCGAGGAACGGTGACGACCTCCTCGGTGATCGCGCGGGCCGGTGTCCTCCCGGTCCACCGCGAGCCCAACCTCCGCTCCGAGCGGGTGACCGAGATGGTGCTCGGCGAGACCGCCCGCGTCCTCGAGAGCCAGGGGGAGTGGCGCCGCATCAAGTGCGACCTCGACCGCTACGAGGGCTGGATCCACCGCGGCTACGTCCTCGAGACCGATCACGAGATCGCCCGCGGCTGGCGGGAGAGTGCCGCCGGCTGGAGCGAAGGCGCGGTGGTGCGGACCGATGCCGGCATCGTCGTGCGGCTCCCGGTGCGGGCCCGCGTTGGCCTTGCGGCGCCGCGGGTGGACCTCCCCGACGGCTCGCAGGGCACGGTCATCGCCGGCAGCATCGTGCCGTACAACCGCGTCGTGGCCCGCGCGCACGGGGTGACGCCGGATCTCTGGGCGCTCAGGAATTTCCCCGGCACTCCCTACCAGTGGGGCGGGGTGACCCCCTGGGGCGTCGACTGCTCCGGCCTGGTGCAGACCACCTTCCTGGCCCGCGGCATCCACCTGCCGCGCGACGCCTCGCAGCAGGCCGGCGAAGGCGAGCCGGTCGAGCCGGGCCGGGAGCGCCAGGGCGATCTCCTCTTCTTCTCCGACCGGGGTGGACCCATCACGCACGTCGCGATTTCGGGGCCTGCAGGGACCCTGGTGCACTCGACCGTGGCGCTCGGCGGCTTCGTGATGGAGCCGTGGGGACCCGGCTCGCGCGCCATCGTGCTCCGCGCCCAGCTCGTCGGCATCCGGAGGGTGAGCGAGTGACCCGATCGCCCACGCACCTGGTGCTGTTCGACATCGACGGTACGCTGCTGCTCTCGGCCGGGGCGGGGCGCCGCGCGCTCACCGCCGCGATGCTCGCCGAAGTCGCCGACCCCGCGGTGTACGACCAGGTGCGCTTCGACGGCAAGACCGATCCCCAGATCGTGCGCGAGCTGCTCGAGGTGGCGGGCCACGCCGGCGCCACCGACCCGGTCTTCATCGACACCATCTGCCGCCGGTACGTGAGCTATCTCGAGGACGAGCTGCGTCACCCCCGCACCACCATGACGGTGATGCCGGGCATTCCCGAGCTCCTGGCCGAGCTCGAGCGGCAGGCGGGCGTCATCCTCGGGCTCCTCACCGGCAACGTGGTGCAGGGCGCCGCGCTCAAGCTCACCGCCGCGGGGATCCTGCCCGACCGCTTTGCGGTGGGCGCCTACGGCTCCGATTCGGCCCACCGCCCCGACCTGCCGGCCATCGCCGCCCGCCGGGCCGAGCCCCATTTCGGGCGCGCCCCCTCCGGCAGCGAGGTCATCATCATCGGCGACACCCCCGCCGACGTGACCTGCGGACGCGGCATCTGCGCCCGCGCGATCGGGGTGGCGACCGGCTCCTACTCGGTCGCATCGCTCCACGAGGCCGGCGCCCACGCCGCCTTTCCCGATCTCAGCGACACTCCCCGCGTCCTCGAGGCGATCCTTGGCGAATGAAATCGAGCTGAAGGCGGTGGTCACCGACCCCGCCGCCCTGCGGCAGACGCTGGAAGATGCCGGCGCGGTGCTCCGGTTCCATGGCATGATGCTGGACCGGCGCCTCGACCGCGACGGTGAGCTCTCCGGCCGCGACCACGTGCTCCGGGTGCGGCACTGGATGGACGAGGAGGGGACCCACGGCGTCGCGGAGGCGGGGTGGAAGGGGCCCACTACCACCAGCGCCGACGGCTACAAGCAGCGCGAGGAGCTGGAGTTCTCGGTCGACGATGGCGACGCGGTGCTGCTGATGCTCAAGAAGCTGGGCTACACCGTGGTGGAGTCGATCGACCGCTACGTCGAGGTCTACGACCTGGACGACACCGTGGTCCGGATGGAGTGGTTCCCCCGCATGGACGTGCTGGTGGAGATCGAGGGCGAGCCCGGGGGAATCGAGACCGCCATCGCGCAGCTGGGCATCCCGCGGGAGCACTGCGTGGCCGACTCGCTCGCGACCTTCGCGCGGCGCTACGGCGAGCGCACCGGCCAGCCGGCGCTCCTCGCCGAGGAGATGCTCCAGGGCGAGCCGCCCACCTGGATGGCCCGGTGACCGGCGTCATGGGCGCGGAACTCACCATCCCGGAGCTGGGGCCGGCGCTGGGCCGGCTGGTGGCACCGCCGCCGCCGCTCGCGGCCCAGCCCCAGCACTGGGTCCGGCTCGATGACGTGCGGGTGGGACTGGTGACCGGGCTCTTCGAGCTCCTCGCCGATGCCCGCCGCTGGGCCCGCGAAGGCGAGCGCGAGCTCGCCCTCGCCACCGTGAACCGGGAAGCGTGGGAATCGCTCTGGGCCCGGGCGGTGCAGGAGGTGGCCGAGCGCGGGGCGAAGGCGGTGAGCGAGCGGCTCATGGCCGCGGCCCGCGAGGTGCGGCTCCCCTCTCGGCGCATCCCGGCGCTGGCGCTCGACCAGGCGGAGACCCGGGCCCTGGCGGCCCGGCTCTCCCACGGCACGCCGCCGCTCTTCGAGGCGCTCACCGCGCTCGACCACGCAGCCAGCGCGGTGCGGAGCGAACGCGCCGCCGCCGGGGCCCTGGTCGCCTGGCAGGACGCGCTGCTGACCGCCGCCCGGCGGCTGGAAGCGGCGTGGCTCGCGCTGGAGGAGACGCTCCACGGCGAGTGGCGGAGCTGGGACACCGAGATCCAGGACCTGCGGCAGTGGCGCCGGCCCCGCTGGCCGCTGGTACTCACCGGCACGATCCTCGTGACCGTCGCGCTCTATGCCGGGCTGGTGCTTGGCGGCTACCTGCCGGTGCCAGGTCCCCTCGCCGGGCCGGTCAATGCGCTGTGGGCCCGATGGAACTGATCGGCGTCGGGATCGACCTGGTGGATATCGCCCGGGTGGAGCGGATGATCGCGCGGCTGGGGGACCGGGTCCTCCGCCGCTTCCTTACGCCGCGGGAGCAGGCCTACGTCGTGGCACGGGCGCGACCGGCGATGCACCTCGCGGCCCGCATCGCGGCCAAGGAGGCGGCGTACAAGGCGCTGCAGGCGCTCCCGGGAGCGCGGGCGGTGAGCTGGCAGGATCTCGAGGTGGAGAGAGAGACGGAGGGGCGCCCGTTCCTGGTGGTGTCGGGCCTCGCGAAGGAGCTCGCGTCGCAGCACCGGCTGACGTTCCAGCTTTCGTTGTCGCACTCGGATGCCACGGCCGGTGCCGTCGCGGTGGTCCTGCGGGCCTGAGTCTCGCGACCGCTGACCGCTGACCGCAGAGGCGCGGAGGGATCAGGATTACAGGATTTCCATGGATTTGGGGATTCGCGCCCTCACTGGGTTGAAGGGACTATCCGGTTCTGCCGTTACGGGCTCAGACCGGGCGGCGATTGAATAAGAGACGAAGCGCCGCCGGCGCCGCCTTCACCCGCTCCCACCACGACGGCGCGAAGGTGAACCTGAGAAACGCATCCCGCTCCGCCAGGCTCTCCGCCGTGTACCCGAACCACCACGGCTTCCGGATCGACAGCCAGTCGCTCCCCACATAGCGCGGCTTGCAGGTCTCGAGCATCCCCATCTCCCCATGGGTCCGCCCGAGTCCGGAGCTCTTCTCGCCCCCGTGCGGCACCTCGGCGGTGCCGACATGGCTCGCCGCGTCGTTCACCAGCACCGCTCCCGCCTCGACCCGCCGCGCCAGCGCCTCGCCCCGGGCGCGGCTCCCGGTCCAGATGCTCGCACCCAGCCCGAAGGCGGAGTCGTTCGCCAGCCGGAGCGCCTCGGCCTCGCTCCGCGCCGCGACCACCGGCAGCACCGGTCCGAAGACCTCTTCCCGCCAGAGCGGTGAATCGAGCGGAACGTCGGTGACGATCGTGGGCTCGAAGTAGGTGGGGCCCAGGTCGGGGCGCCGCTTTCCCCCGGTTCGGACTGTCGCGCCCTTCGCGACGGTCTCGCGGAGCTGCCGCTCCAGTTCGACCAGCTGGCTCTCCCGGATCACCGGCCCCAGGTCCACCCCGAGGTGGAGCGCACCGGCCTTGGCGACCAGCAGCTCGACGAAGCGCTCGTAGATCGGCTGCTCGACGATGACCCGCTTCGCCGCCACGCAGGTCTGTCCCCCGTTGCTGAACCTCGCCCAGAGCACCCCGCCCGCGGAGCGTTCGAGGTCGGCGTCGGCGAGGACGATGGCCGCGTCACTGCCGCCCAGCTCGAGGTTCACCGGGATGTGCCTCGCCGCCGCCTCCGCCGCGACCTTCTGGCCGGTCCGCGCACTCCCGGTAAAGAAGATCTTGTCGGGACCCGTCGCGATCAGCGCCGCACCGACATCGCCGGCTCCCACCGCGAGCTGCGCCAGCGCGGGGGGAAGGCCGGACTCGTGCAGCATCTCGAGGGCGGCCAGCGCGGTGCGGGTGGTGAATTCGCTCGGCTTGAGGATCACCGCGTTGCCGGCCAGCAGCGCCGGGAGGAGCTCGCCGAAGGGGAGGAGGAGGGGGTAGTTCCAGGGCGAGATGATGGCGACGACGCCGCGCGGTTCCCAGTAGACCCGGCCCCGCCTTCCCAGGAAGGCGAGGTTGCCGTGGACGACGGTGCGGGGCCGGAGGATCCGCTCGGCATGCTCGAGGTAGTAGCGGGCCAGGTCGAGCGTGACGGCGACATCGGTCAGCAGCGCCTCGGCGACCGGCTTGCCGTTTTCGCGGGAGACCAGGGCCGCGATCTCCATCCGCCGCTGGTAGAACCGGTGCTGGAAGCCGGCCACGATCCGGCGGCGCTCCGCGAGCGGCCGCTCGGCCCAGTCACGCTGTGCCTCCCTCGCGCGGGAGACCATCCCGGCAAGGTCGCCGGGCGAGGTAGTTGCCGTCTCGGCGAAGGGTGTTCCGGAGGCGGGGTCGATGGCTGGGATGGTTGGTGGCATATATGAAGAATGGATGGGTTCAGTTGGATTCTGTACGCTCTTCCAAATCCGAGTCTTAGGGCGTAGTTTGGACCCAGCCCAAAACACTGGTTGAGAATGCTTCTCATCGCTGCGGCCCGCCTTACGGTGGCCTTGCTTGGCACCACGCCCGACCCGACCGACGCTCAACAGGAAACTACCCTCAAGCGCATCGCCACCTCGGCGGCGCTGGCGGCGGAGGAGTACGGCATCGGGATCGTCAACGGCAAGCTCACCGCACCCGAGGAAGTCGAGGAAGCCAAGCTCTTCCTCCGCGAAGCCCAGAAGAGTGCAACGCTCCTTTCTCCCGATGTCCGCAGTGGTGTCCTGGCCTCGCTCGACAGCCTGCTCTCGATGGTGAACCGTACCGCCCCGGCCGACTCGGTCGAGCTCCGGGCCCACGCCTTCAGCACCGCGCTGGCCCAGCGGTTCAACCTCACCCTCGAGGAAATTCCCGCGACCGCCCCGGCCCTCGCCAGCGGCGAGCAGGTTTTCCGGGCCCAGTGCGCCACCTGCCATGGCCCGGCCGGCCGGGGCGATGGCCCCGCCGCCGTCGGCCTGACGCCGACCCCCGCCGACCTCAGCGATTTCCGCCGGCTCGCCAGCACCACCCCGCTCGACTTCTATCGCCGGATCACCATCGGCGTTGCCGGCACCGCGATGCCGGCGTACGAGAGCCGGCTCACCCCGGAGGAGCGCTGGGCGGTGGCGAGCTACGCCTCGACCCTCCGGCTCCCCGCCGCGCGCGGCGAGGTGCCCGCGTCGCTCGATGACTTCGGCACCACTGCGAGACTGAGCGACAGCGCTCTCGCCGTCATGCTCGCTCCCGGCGCCGATCCCGCCGCCCCCGATGTGCGGGCCCGGGTCATGGCGGTGCGCACCGCCGCCGCCAGCACCGAGGGCAGCGCCGCCGGCCCGGTCTTCACCGAGGTGCGCCGCCAGCTCGACTCGGTGCTCGCCCTCGCGGGACGGGGGCAGGGGACCGAGGCGAGCGGTGTGGCGTTCGACGCCTACATGACCTTCGAGAAGGTGGAGCGCGGGGTCCGCACCAAGAACGCCGGCCTGGCCAACACCCTGGAGGCGGGCTTCGCGAACCTGCGGACCCGCGCCGCGGGGGGCGGGACCACCGAGGAACTGCGCGCGATCCACACCCGGCTCCTCAGCGACCTCGAGAACGCCGAGCGGACGGTGAGCGACCGGCTCTCGCCGCTCAACCTCTTCACCCAGTCGCTGATGATCCTCCTGCGTGAAGGCCTCGAGGCGATCCTCGTGGTCGGCGCGCTGATGGCGTTCCTCGCCAAGACCGGCGCGGCCCAGCGCCGCCGCGACATCCACATCGGGGTGGGGGCGGCGATCGGCGCGAGCCTGCTGACGGCGGCGCTGCTCGAGACCCTCTTCCAGGTGAGCCAGGCGCGGCAGGAGTCGCTCGAGGGGCTGGTCATGCTGGTGGCGACCGGCATGCTCTTCTACGTGAGCTACTGGCTGCTGTCGAAGATGGAAGTCGCCAAGTGGAACCGCTTCGTGAAGGGCCGGGTGCAGGACGCCGTCTCCAGCGGGTCGGCGCTGGCGCTGGCCTCGGTGGCCTTCCTGGCGGTGTACCGCGAGGGCTTCGAGACGGTGCTCTTCTACAAAGCGCTCTTCCTCGCCGGCTCCGGCAGCGCCCTCCCGGTCTTCCTCGGCATGGCGCTCGCCTCGGTGGCGCTCGCCCTGGTCTACCTCGGCATCAACAAGTACGGCGTGCGGATCCCGCTCAAGCCCTTCTTCGCGGTGACCAGCGCGTTCCTCTACTACATGGCCTTCGTCTTCGCGGGGAAGGGGATCGCGGAGCTGCAGGAGGGGAACCTGGTCGGCACCACCATCCTCCCGTGGGCGCCCCGCCTGCCGGCGCTGGGGATCTATCCCACGCTCGAGAGCCTCTCGCTCCAGGCGGTGCTGCTCGTCGCCCTGGTGGCCGGGCTGGTGTGGACTTTCGTCATCGAGCCGCGCCGCCTGGCGGTGACCAACGTGCTGGTGCCGGAGCCGGCCAGCGATCGCGCCGCGGCCGAGTCGGTGCCGGTGCAGCCGATCGTGGCGCCGGCCCCCCACGGGACCGACCTCGACATCACCCGCTCGCTCGACCGGATGGAGGCGGACCTCGCCGAGCTCCGTGCCGAGGTGGAGCGGCTCCGGGGACTGCTCCGCCGCGGGGCGCACCGCGCCGGGTAACGGCGGCACCGGGGCCCGGTACGGAAAACACAAACGCCTGCCAAGTGGCAGGCGTTTGTGCTAGCACGACAGGTCGCCCCCTGAGTATTTGACGGAACGGACGGAAGTGTTCGTTCCACTCTTCTTCGACCTGCCGCCAACCTCGCGGCGAGCTCCGCCGCGCTGGAAAAGAGGTGGTAGATCGCCCCCTGAGTTTTGACGGGACGGGCGGAGTGCCCGCGCCCACTCTTCTTCGACCTACCACTTTTCTGGTGCCTGATAATCAGGCTCTGGTCATATATCACAGCACGATATGGACCAGTCGGAAAAAGAAAGCGAAGTCATTGCTTAGCAATGACTTCGCTACTTAGTTATACGCTTGTTGCTAGGAAATTGTTGCCGTTCCGGCAAGTATTTCCCGGCCGATTTTGCCGGTCATGTGGCGGCGGTTGCCGCCTTCCGGTCCAGATAGGGGCCGCTGGCAAGATCGTCGTTGTTCTTCCACCGGGTGGCCACCACCAGGCCGATGGCGATCAGGATCAGCGAGGTGCCCTGCGCCAGGGTGAGCGGGCCGAGGAAGCGATCGTCCTTGGCGCGGACAAACTCGATCAGGAACCGCTCGATCCCGCCGAAGAGGAGATACAGGCCGAAGAGCCAGCCGATGGGGCGGTCGGCCTTCCGGAGCTTCCACAGCAGGGAGAAGGCGATGAGCATCAGGCCCACTTCGTAGAGCTGGGTGGGATGCACCGCCATGACGGTCGCGGGGTCGGTACCCGGCGGGACCGGAATGCCGAATTGCTCCTGCATGTTCTGTGCGGTGCTCGGCGGGAGGCCGAGGGGGAACTTCACCGCCCAGGGGAGATTGGTGGGACGGCCGTAGTCGTCGTTGACGATGAAGCAGCCGATCCGGCCCAGCGCGTACGCCGCGGCCAGCGCCGGCGCGGTCAGGTGCAGGGTCCAGCGGATCGGCACCTTGAGCCGCCAGCCGTTGATCATCACCGCGAGCGCCCCGCCCACGAAGCCGCCGTACCAGACCAGCCCGCCGCGGGAGAAGAGGCTCCCCCCGTTCAGCACCCAGTACCAGAGCTTGGCGCCCACGATCCCGCCGACCACCGCGGCGACGGTGATGTCGCCGGCGTACTCCTCGTACAGCCCGCGGCGCTTGAGTTCCAGGGAGATGATCCATCCTCCCATGAGGAACCCGACCATCATCATGATGCCGTAGCCGGTGACCTCGAGGCTGCCAAACTTGAGAATGAACGGGTAGATCGTCATCGCGCGGGTCCGGGGGAGAGAGAGCCGACCGACAAGCCCGGGAAAGGTAGATCGGCGCGGGGCTCGAGGTCGAGCCCGCTCCCCTCACCCCGCCGGAGGCGGTAGAGGGCGGCGGCCCCGATCATCGCGGCGTTGTCGGTGTTGAGCCGGTTGCTGGCGGTGACCACCCGGTCGTGGGGGAGCCGGGCGCGGGCCGCGGCCAGCAGCGCCTTGTTGCAGGCGACCCCGCCGCCCAGCATCAGGGTGGAATAGCCCAGGGTCTCCACCGCCACCGCCGCCTTCTCGACCAGCACCTCGAGCACCGCGTCCTGGAACCCGCGGGCGAGGTCGGCCTGGTCCTTCGCGAGGTCGGGGCTCGCCTTCACCGCGCGGAGGAGCGCGGTCTTGAGCCCGCTGAAGGAGAAGCTGAAGCGGTCGGGGCCGTCGTCGTCGACCAGGTTGAGCATGGGCCGGGGGAACTTGTACCGGCCCGCATTCCCGGCCGCGGCGAGCTTCTCGATGGCCGGCCCGCCCGGGTAACCGAGGCCGAGCAGGTTCCCCACCTTGTCGAAGGCCTCGCCGGCGGCGTCGTCGCGGGTGGTGCCGAGGAGGCGATAGTCACCCCAGTCGCGCACGTCGAGCAGCAGTGTATGCCCCCCGCTCACCAGCAGCGCCACGAACGGCGGCGCGAACGCCGGTTCCTCGAGGGTCGGCGCAAAGAGGTGGCCCTCGAGGTGATGCACCCCGATCAGGGGCCGCTCGAGCCGCCAGGCCAGGGTCTTCCCGTACATCACGCCGACGAGCAGCGCGCCCACCAGTCCCGGTCCCGCGGTCACCGCGATGGCATCGAGCTGGGGGAGGGAGACGTTCGCTTCCGCGAGCGCCTGGTCGACGACCTCCCCGAGCGTGGTGAGATGCGCCCGGCTCGCCAGCTCGGGCACCACGCCACCGAAGACCTTGTGGATGTCCTGGGAGAGGATCACGCAGCTCGCGAGCGTGGGGCGGGACAGGCCGTAGCCGGTGAGGACGGCGGCGGAGGTCTCGTCACAGCTGGTTTCGATCGCGAGGAGCGTCGTCATGCGCGGTTTCGAGACTGCTTACCGCAGAGGCGCCGAGGCGCGGAGGGCCGCAGAGGGAAACAGGAGTGGGGGATTCTGATGGATACCAACGGATTCACTCTGGTGATTGGCTGGAACCTGAAGGGACACGGAACGCAATCCCCGAATCCATCAAAATCCCGAGATCCTGTCTGCAGGTCAGCGCGTGCCTGAGAGGGTGTCTGCTGCCGCGGTGTCGGACGCTGCCGAGGGCGCCGGGTCGCCGAGCAGGCGATGGATCAGCGCGAGGTTCGCGGGGCTGGCCCAGTCGTGCGCGCCGATCACCCGCTTCATGATCACGCCCGTCGTATCGAGGAGGAAGCTCTCCGGGACGCCGGTCGTCTGGTATGCGACCTGGATGTCGCCCTTGCGGTCCTGCAGCAGGTCGAAAGTGAGCCCGAGCTTGGTCGCGAAATCCTTGACCACCTCCGGTCCCTCCTGGTCGATGCTCACCGCGGCGATCCGGAACCCGCGCCCCGAGAGCGAGTCGTACAGCTGCTGCATCGAGGGCATCTCGACCTTGCAGGGCACGCACCAGGTCGCCCAGATGTTGACCAGGGTGACATGGCCCCGGTACTGGGTCCGGACCGAGACGGTATCCCCGGTCTTGAGGTCCTGCACCCGGTAGTTCGGCGCTTCCACGCCGACCGCCACCTGCTGCACGTCGGGCGTGTACCAGACCAGCGCCGCCCCGCCCAGGATCAGCCCGCCGAGCACCGCCGCCACGAACACCCATTGCTTCGACATTGGCTCAGACCTTTTCCGTGCAGCGGCGCTTGAGGCCGCGAATGGCTTCCCCGATATCGGGCTGGCCGAAGACCGCCGTGCCCGCCACGAAGGTATCCGCCCCGGCCCGCCAGGCCCCCTCGATGGTCTGCAGCGTGATGCCGCCGTCCACCTCGAGCGCCGCCTTCGAGCCGCGCCGGTCGAGGAGCGCGCGCGCCCGGGCGATCTTGTCGGTCACCCCTGGAATGTACGACTGTCCCCCGTAGCCGGGGTTCACGCTCATCAGGAGCAGCAGGTCGAGATCGGGCACCACTTCCTCGATCATGACCAGCGGGGTCGACGGGTTGAGCGAGAGGCCGGCCAGCATCCCCTTCTCCCGGATGGCCGTCAGGTGCCGCTGCACGTGCACCGTCGCCTCGGGATGGAAGGTGAACACCTTCACGCCCAGGTCGGCATACTCGGCGATGTAGCGCTCCGGCTCCACCACCATGAGGTGCACGTCGAGCGGCGCGTCGGTGATCTTCCGCAGCGCCTTGATGAGCGGCGCCCCGAAGGTGAGGTTCGGCACGAAGCGCCCGTCCATCACGTCGACATGCAGCCAGTCGGCGCCGCCCGCGAGGGCCAGCTCGACCTGTTCCTTGAGCCGCCCGAGGTCGGCGGAGAGCAGGCTCGGCGCAATCCGGATCGGCATCAGCTCTTCCCCGCGACAATGAGGTCCACCCGCGTCCCGCGGCCGCTCCGGGTTCCCGGAGTGGGCCGTTGCTCCAAGACCGTACCCACCGGCTGTCCCGGGGCCGCCCGGCTCGAGACCGAGCCGATCAGGAGCCCGAGATCGCCGAGGTTCTTCTTCGCTTCGGCCAGGTTGAGCCCCACGATGCTCGGCACCGTCACCTCGGCGCGGCCGGAGCTCACCACCAGGTCGATGGCGGTGCCGGCGGGGCGGCCCACGCCCGGGCCGGGGCGGGTCTGCACCACCAGGCCGCGATCGCTCGCGGAGGGGAGGGTGTCGACCCGGCCCACCTGGAACCCGGCGGCGGTCATCACCTTCTCGGCGAGCGAGCGGGGGAAGCCGGCCACGTCCGGCACCGCCACGTCGGGCGGGCCGTCGCTCAGCACCAGCGAGACCACGGTGTTCGGCTCGACCACGACACCCGGGGGCGGGTCCTGCCGCACCACGGCATTCCGCGGGACGGTCGGGTCGGTGGCCTGGTCCTCGAGCTTGAAGCGGAGGCCGGCCTGGTCGAGCTTCTCGCGCGCCTCGGTGACGCCCATGTCGATCACCCGCGGCACCGCGTGCTGGCTGGAGAAGAGCGGCGCGGGGAAGAGCCAGAAGACCGTGACCAGGTAGCCGATCACGAAACAGGTGACCACGACCAGCGCCTGCTTCACGAAGCGGCGGCCGGCGATGGTGCTCAGGTATGGCTTGGTCTCGCCGGTGGTCTCACCGGTGGCCTCGCCGATAGACCCGGGGCGACGGAAGCGCATCAGCCGACCCGCCGGAGGCGCGCGGCAAAGGCGCCGTCGGTGCCGTGGCGCTGCGGCAGGAGCAGCAGGTCCCCGTCGGGGGTCAGCAGTTCCTGGGGCAGGCCGGGGGCCGGATCACGCCGGAAGGCGGGAAGACGCGCGAGCAGGGTCGCCACCTGGTCCTGATTCTCCTCGGGTTCAATGGAACACGTGGCATAAACTAACCACCCTCCGGGCCGGACCGCCTCTGCCACCGCCAGGAGCAGGTCGGCCTGGGTGCCGGTGATCCGGGCGAGGGCGGTGGGGTTCACCCGCCAGCGGGCATCGGGGTGCCGGGCGAGGGTCCCGGTGCCGAGGCAGGGGGCATCGAGGAGGATCCCATCGACCGGGCGGATCGGCGGCGCGGCGGCGCTCGCCGCGAGGGGAAATTCCCGCCCACTCCCCGCCCGCCGCAGGTTTTCCCGGAGCCGGGGAAGGCGGTCCTGCTTGAGCTCGCCGGCGATGAGCCGGCGCACGGTCCGGCCGATGGCGATGCTCTTCCCGCCGGGCGCGGCACAGGCGTCGTACACCACGGCGTCGGCGGGGAAGGCCGCGAAGCGGGCGACCAGCGCCTGGGCCGGATCCTGCACGATGAAGTCGCCCGAGTCGTAGCCGGGCAGCTCGGCGGGACGGCAGGGCTCGAGCACCAGGCCGGCATCGTACGGGGCGCGGCGGGCACTGACCCCATTCTCCCAGAACCTCTTCTGCAGCTCATCGAGGGAGACGCGCGCCGGTTGCACCACCAGCTCGGGGCGGGTGTTGTCCCACTCGAGCAGTCGCTCGGTCTCCCCGGCGCCGAAGCGGTCGAGCCAGCGGCGCACCAGCCAGTCGGGGTGGGAGTGGCGGCTGGCGAGATGGGCCGCGGGGTCGAGCGCAAAGGCCGGGGGTGCGGCGCGGCCGCCGAGCTGGCGGAGCACGGCGTTCACGAAGCCGGCAGTCTTCTCGCCCAGGCTCGCGCGGGCCAGGTCGACGGTGGTCGACACGGCGGCGTGGGGGGGAATGCGGTCGAGGGCGACGAGCTGGTAGGCGCCGAGGCGGAGAATGTCGCGGAGTTCGTGGCTGACGCTGCTCCAGCCGTGGCGGGCGAGGGGCATCAGCCGGGCGTCGAGATCGCGCTGCTGGCGGAAGACACCGGCCGCGAGTTCATGCGCCAGCCGCCGGTCGGCATCTTCGAGTCTGGCGATGCCGCGGGAGAGCGCCGCTTCAAAGGCCTCTCCCTTCCGCACCGCCGTCAGGATCTCGAGCGCCGCCCGCCGTGGTGCGAGACCCTCACCCTCTTCGGTCGGCCCACCATCGCGGAACGCGGAACGCGGAACGCGGAACGGCTTTTCCCCGCTCACCCCATCATCCCGGTGGTCGGCGAGCTCGGGGCGGCGATTTCCCGCCGCGGCATGCGGCCCGCGCGCCAGGCCAGCCGCCCGGCTTCCACGGCGAGTCGCATCGCGGTCGCCATTGCCACCGGATCGGCGGCCTCGGCGATGGCGGTGTTCATCAGGATCCCGTCGACGCCCTGCTCCATGGTGACACAGGCGTCGCTGGCGGTACCGACACCGGCATCGACCAGCACCGGCACGGTGAGGCGGCGCTTGATGGTGCGGATGCTGTACGGATTGAGGAGCCCGAGCCCGCTGCCGATCGGCGAGGCGAGGGGCATCACGCACGCGGCGCCGGCATCCTGCAGCCGGAGCGCGGTGATGAGGTCATCGTTGGTGTAGGCCATGACGACGAAGCCTTCCTTCGCGAGCGTCTCGGTGGCCTGGAGGAGGCCGGCGGTGTCGGGGAGGAGGGTTTCCTTGTCGCCGATGACCTCGAGCTTGATGAACTCGTTGAAGCCCGCTTCCCGCCCGAGCCGGGCGTAGCGGATGGCTTCGTCGGCGGTGTAGCAGCCGGCGGTGTTGGCGAGGAGGAAGAACCGCTTCGGGTCGAGGTGGTAGAGGATTCCCTCTTCCTGGGTGCGGTCGAGGTTCACCCGCCGCACCGCCACCGTGACGACCTCGGCGCCGGAGGCCTCGATGGCGCGGATCATGTGCTGGTTGGAGCGGTACTTGCCGGTGCCGACGAGAAGGCGGCTGCTGAAGCTGTGCCCGCCGATGGTGAGGGGCGGGTCGACGGCGGTGAGGGGCTCGAGGGTGGTGCTCATCGGTTCTGCCTGCAAAGTGTTCGAGTATGCTGCGCGGTTGCCGGGCGGAATCTAAGGGGGGCGGCGCGGCGTCCCGGAGGGTCGGCGCGGCGGACCGAGAGATCCCCTCCGCGGAACTGATGCGCTCGGCGTCTGGGCTGACGTCCATGTGAAGAGCGGGCGCATACGTTCCGCTCCCCCCGGTCCGCCGCGCCTCTCCCGGCTTTCTCGCGCTGTCATCCCGAGCGAAGCGAGGGATCTACTCGGGGCAAGTAGATACCTCGGTCGCGTTGCTCCCTCGGGATGACAGCGTGTTCTCCGGCCCGCCTACCCGCCTACCCGCCACCGACGAAATGGACCAGCTCGACCGCATCCCCATCCTTCAACTGCCGCTCCGAGAGATACTGCCGCCGCACGATCTCGCGATTCAGCTCCACCACCACCATCCGCGGGTCGAGCCGCAGGTGGGTCAGCAGGTCGGTGAGCGTCGCCGGAGCAGGGACCTTCCGGGTCTCGCCGTTCACCACCAGGGTGAGTTCGCTCATGCGGCCTCCGCCCAGGGCTCCAGCAGTCCGAGCGCGGCGGCGGCGGGATCGTCGGCGTGCCAGAGGGCACCGATGGCGGCGACGCCCCACGCCCCGGCGTCCCGCACGGCGCGCACCCGCTCCGGTGTCATCCCCCCGATGGCGATCACCGGAAGCCCGAGCTTCGCGACCTGCTGGATCAGGCCCAGTCCCGTGGCCGGGCGTCCGGGGTGGGTCCGGGTCTCGAAGATGTTGCCGACCAGGAGATAGTCCGCTTCCTCGTCCTGCCGCGCCTGCGCCTCCTCGAGGCTGTGCACCGACGCGCCGATCCAGCCGCTCCACCGGGGGAAGGTCCGGCGCACGTCGCGGGGTGCCAGGTCGCCGGCGCCGAGTTGCAGGCCGTGCGTCTCGAGGGCCACCGCGATGTCGGCGCGGGCATTCACCGCCACACTGGCCTCGGCGGGCCGGGCAAGCGCCAGCAGCCGGGTGGTGACGCCGAGGAGGGCGGTGGCGGTGGCGGCGCGATCGCGGGCGTGCAGTGCCACGGCGGAGCCGGCCGCGGCGATGGCGGCGGCGCGCACCGGGAAGTCGGCGAGGGCGAGGACGGCTGCGTCGGTCACGGCATGGAGGCGGGGCAGGGGCCTCATGCGAAGCGCAGTGGCGCGGTGCCCCGGCCGCGGGTCCAGTCGCCCACGTTCATCCGCTTCTTGCCGGCTGGCTGGATCTCGCTGATCTCCACGGCCCCTACCGCGGCGGCCACCGTGATGGTGCTGCCGCTCTGGATCACGGTGCCCGGCTCGCCCGAGCCGTTGGCCGCCCGGGCGCCGAAGAGCTTCACCTCGGCGCCGTCGAGGAGGCACCAGGCGCCCGGCTCGGGATCGAAGGCGCGGATGACCCGCGCGACCGAGGCGGCATCCTGGCCCCAGTCGAGCCGCGCGGTCTGCCGATTCACCTTGGGGGCGAAGGTCGCCAGGCCGTGATCCTGCGGGACGGGCGTGGCCTCGCCGGCGTCGATCAGCGTCAGCGCCTCGATGAGGGCCGCGGCGCCGAGTTCGGCGAGCCGCTCGGTGAGTTCGCCGCCGGTCTCGTCGGCCGCCACTTCGGTCTGGATGGTGTGGAGAACCGGGCCGGAGTCGAGCCCCGCCTCGAGCTGGATGATGCTGATCCCGGTGGTCTCGTCGCCGTTGAGGATCGACCACTGGATCGGCGCGGCCCCGCGGAGGGCGGGGAGGAGCGAGGCGTGCACGTTGATCATGCCGAGCCGCGGCAGGGCCAGCAGTTCGGGGCGAAGGATGTGGCCGTACGCCACGACCGCCGCGATGTCGACGTTGAAGGCCTTGAACTCGTCGAGGAAGGGGCCGACCGGCCTGGCGGGCTGGAGGACGGGAATCTCCTCGTCGAGCGCCACGACCTTCACCGGCGGGGGAATGAGGGTGCTGCGGGAGCGGCCCTGCGGGCGGTCGGGCTGGGTGACCACGACCGTGACCTCGAAGCCTTCCTCGAGCAGCGCCCGCAGCGACGGGACGGCGAACTCGGGGGTGCCGAAGAAGGCGACGCGCATCAGCTGCTGCCGGCGGGTTCCGGCTTCACCGGCTTTATGAACGTACGGTCGTCGGCGTGTTCCTTCTTCCACTTGGCCAGGATCCGCTTCCGCTTGAGCGGGCCGAGGTGGTCGAGGAACAGGATCCCGTCGAGGTGGTCGATCTCGTGCTGCACCGCGCGGGCGGCGAGCCCCTCGAGCTCCACCCGGTAGGGCTTGCCGTCCTGGTCGAGCGCTTCCAGCACCACCTGGTCGGGGCGGGTGACCTCGGCGTAGATCTCGGGAATCGAGAGGCACCCCTCCTCGGCGATCTCCTTCCCCTGCGCCGCCACGATCTTCGGGTTCACCAGCGCGAGCTTGAGGCCGTCGGCGTCGATGACGGCGACCCGGGTCGCGACCCCCACCTGGTTGGCGGCGAGCCCCACGCCCTTCGCGGCGTACATCGTCTCGAAGAGGTCGGCGATGAAGCGTCGCACCTCGTCGTTGACCGCCTTGACGGGGGCGCTCGCTTCCCGGAGCACCGGGGAGCCGAGCAGGTGGAGGTCGCGGATCGTCACGCGCCGACTCCGGGTGCGGTCTGGTCGCCCACCTTCACGATCCGGGCTCGCTCCACCACGAGGGCGCTGCCGCCCGACTCGATGGTGACCCGGTCGTCCTTGATGTCCTTCACCTTGCCGATGATCCCGCCGATGGTGACGATCTCGTCGCCCTTCTTCAGGTTCTTGAGCAGCTCATCGTGCTTCTTCCGGGCCTGCTGCTGCGGGCGCAGGATCAGGAAGAAGAAGACCAGCGCGATGCCGCCGATCTGGAGCAGCAGCATGGTCAGCCCGGCCTGGGGATTATCCGAGGGCGCCATCAGCGCGAGCAGGGACAGGGTCACGGTTCTCCTCGACGAGTGTGGTACCGCTCGAGCCAGTCACGGCGCCAGCGGTCGAACGTGCCATCCAGGATGCGGGCCCGGGCCAGCTCGCCGAGGCGCACCAGGAAGCGGATGTTGTGTATCGAGACCAGCCGGAGCCCGAGCATCTCCTCGGCCATGAACAGGTGCCTGAGATAGCTGCGGGAGAACCGGCGGCAGGTCTCGCAGTCGCACTCGGGGTCGAGCGGCTGCTCGCTCACCCGGTGAGTCGCGGCCCGGATATTCACCTTGCCGCTGGTGGTCCAGGCGCTGCCATGCCGCCCGTTCCGGGTGGCCGCGACGCAGTCGAACAGGTCGACGCCGCGGGCAATGCCCTCGAGCAGATCGTCCGGGAATCCGACGCCCATAAGATAACGGGGCACCCCGGTGGGGAGCGCCGGGCCGAGCTCCTCGAGCACCCGGTGCATCACCGGCTTCGGCTCGCCGACCGAAAGCCCGCCGATCGCAATGCCGGTCCACGGTCCGCGGGCGAGGGTCCCCTCGAGGGAGCGCATCCGGAGGTCGGCGTGGGTGCCGCCCTGGACGATGGGCCAGAGAGTCTGGCGGGCAGGCGGGGAGGCGGGCAGGTGGTCAGTGGCGCCCTGTTCTTCCAGCTGACGGTGGCGGCCGCGGCACCGGTCCAGCCACCGAAGGGTGCGCTCCATGCCCTCCTCCGCCAGCTCCCACGGGGCCTGGCCCGGGACCACGTGGTCGAACACCATCGCCACGTCGGCGCCGAGGGCCCACTGGATCTCCATCGAGGATTCGGGGGTGATGGTGCGGGTGGAGCCGTCGATGTGGCTGACGAACTCGACCCCCTTCTCCTCGATTTTCCGGAGTCCTTCCAGCGAGAAGACCTGGAATCCTCCGGAGTCGGTGAGCATCGGGCGGTCCCAGGTGGTGAAGCGGTGCAGCCCGCCCATCGCCTGGACCACCGCCTCACCGGGGCGGAGGTGCAGGTGGTAGGTGTTGCCGAGGATGATCTGGGCGCCGGCGCGGCGGACTTCTTCCGGATGGAGCCCGCGCACCGCGCCGTGGGTGCCGACCGGCATGAACGCGGGCGTCTCGACCGTCCCGTGCGGGAGGACGAGGGAGCCGGCGCGGGCGGCGCCTTCGGTCTTGAGCAGGGTGAATTCGAACAAGTGTTCGCTTACCGCCGAGTCAGGGTGAACGCGACCGATTCTGTCATCCCGAGCGCAGCGAGGGATCCCTGGATTCTTCTCGCAGGAAGATCAGGGATTCCTCGTCCCCTTCGCTGCGCTCAGGGTCCTCGGAATGACAGAACCGGTTCTATGTCGCTACGCTCCCCGGAGTGACAGCGCTGGGCTCTATCACCATGGCGTCACCGTAGGAGTAGAACCGGTAGCGCTGCTTGACCGCGTGTCTGTATGCCGAGAGCATCCGCTCCCGCCCGCCAAACGCCGACACCAGCATGAGCAGCGTGGAGCGGGGAAG
Source organism: Gemmatimonadales bacterium (assembly GCA_046327735.1). Classification (GTDB taxonomy): domain Bacteria; phylum Gemmatimonadota; class Gemmatimonadetes; order Gemmatimonadales; family GWC2-71-9; genus JADJOM01. The sequence goes on from JAXLXZ010000004.1 coordinate 225,852, forward strand.
GTGGAAGTTGGTGATCAGCCGGTCAACCACCCGGAAGCGGAAGCCGGGGGTGATCAGGAGCTTGGTCTCCCGCCGCCCCGGTGCCACGGTGCCATCGTCGCGCGCCGCGCTCTCGAGCGAGCGCACCACCGTGGTGCCGACCGCCCAGAGCTTCCCACCCCGTCGCCGGAGCGCCGCGATCTGCCCCGCTGCCCGGTCGGGGATCTCGAACCACTCGGGATGCATCGGGTGCTGGGCGGGATCGTCGACCTCGACCGGCTTGAAGGTGCCGGGCCCGACCTCCAGATCGATCCGGGCCAGTTCCACGCCTTTCTTCTCGAGTGCCGCCAGGATCTCGGGTGTGAAGTGAAGCCCCGCGGTCGGCGCGGCAACGCTCCCTTCCCGCTCGGCATACACCGTCTGGTAGCGCTGCTCGTCGGCGTCGGTGGGGTCGCGCTCGATGTAGGGCGGCAGCGGGAGCCGGCCAGTGCTCCGCATCGCCGCCTCGGCGGTGATCCCGATGAAGCGGACCTCGCGATACCCCTCGTCCAGCACCGCCACCGTTTCAATGAAGGCCTCGGGCCCGATAGCGATGCGCTTGCCGGGGCGGAGGGCGCTTCCGGGTTTCCCGATGGCGATCCAGTTGCCGCTGCTGGCCGGATGAAGAAGCAGGACCTCGGCTGGCGCGCCGCTCGCGCGAGCGCCGAGGAACCGGGCGTGCCGCACCCGCGTGGTGTTCAGCACCAGAAGGTCGCCAGGCGGGACGAGGTCGACCAGGTCGACGAACGTGGCATCCCGCAGCGCCTCGGCTACCACGAGCAGCCGGCTATGGCCCCGCGTGGCAGACGGTTCCTGGGCGATCAAGTCGCCGGGCAGCTCGAACTCGAAGTCGGAGGTGCGGAGAGACATGAGGGTGCCCGGCTGAGGGCCGGGCGAGTCCTACTCGAAGATCGTGCGCTGCGAACCCGCCGGCGGGGTCATGCCGAAGCGCTGGAAGGCGAACGGGGTGGCGACGCGGCCGCGGGGGGTACGCTCGAGGTAACCCTGCTGAATCAGGTACGGCTCGTACACTTCCTCGAGGGTTCCGGCATCCTCACCTACTGCGACCGCCACGGTGCCGAGCCCGACGGGGCCGCCAGAGAACTTCTCGATGATGGTCTTGAGGATGCGCGCGTCCATGTCGTCGAGACCGAACTCGTCGACGTTGAGCCGCGCCAGTGCCTCGCGCGCGACCGGGCCGGTGATCTTCCCGTCGGCCCGGACCTGGGCATAGTCGCGCACCCGGCGGAGGAGCCGGTTGGCGACCCTCGGGGTGCCGCGGCTCCGTCGCGCGATCTCGAGCGACCCCTCGGCGTCGGTCGGCACGTTCAGGATCGTCGCCGAGCGGGCCACGATGGTGTTGAGCTCCTCGGCGGGGTAGAAGTGCAGCCGTTCCACGATCCCGAAGCGGGCCCGCATCGGCGGGGTGAGGAGCCCGAAGCGGGTGGTCGCGCCGATCAGGGTGAAGCGCTCGATCTGCATCGGGATGGTCTGCGCGTTCGGCCCTTCGGCGATGCGCACGTCGACCTTGAAGTCCTCCATCGCGGGATAGAGGAACTCCTCCAGCACCGGGCGGAGCCGGTGGATCTCGTCGATGAAGAGGATGTCGCCCGGCTGGAGCGTGGTCAGGAGGCTCACCAGGTCGCCCGGCTTCTCGAGCACGGGGCCCGAGGTGGTCCGGAGCGCCACGCCCATTTCCCGCGCGAGCAGCATCGCCAGCGTGGTCTTCCCGAGCCCGGGAGGGCCGAAGAAGAGCAGGTGGTCGAGCGGCTCCCCCCGGCCCTTGGCCGCATCCACCGCGATCCGGAGCGAGGCCTTCACCTGCTCCTGCCCCACGAAATCCTCCAGCCGCGCCGGGCGCAGCGCGGCTTCGGCGCTGGTCTCGTCGGGGAGCTGGTCGGGGGTGGTGATCTGGAGACGGGTCATGGGCGTAAGGTAAGACGGTCAGCTGAACAGCGTGAGCGGTAAGCGGTGAGCGAGATCTGTCATCCCGAGCGAAGCGAGGGATCTGCTTCAGGCAGCCTGGATCCCTCGTCGCTTGCGCTCCTCGGGATGACAACCCGATCCCCGCTCACCGCTCACGTTGTTACCGCAGTCGCGCGTCCCACCGGACCGGCCGCTTCCCCGGCTCGATCACGTGCTTGGCGTGGCAGTGACTGCACTTGTCCATCGCCCGCTGGGTGGTGCGGGCAACGAGCTGGCGGTTGGTGCTGCCGCAGCGGGTGCAGATCCACTCGGCGGTGGTGGCGGGCACTGTCATCGTTCGTCCTGGTTCCTGGTTTTCGTTCCTCGTTCCTCGTTCCTCGTGGTTCCCTGATTTGCGCCGATCGCAGAAGTTCGCGAGCAGTTCAACGAGGAACGAGGAACGCGGAACGAGGAACGTTATTTCCCTGCCAATCGCTGCAATGCCGCCCGAATGACCTTCGCGGTCTCCGTCACACCCTCGCCCATGATCGCGCGGACTGCGTCTTCCGCCACCGGCGCGGGGTACCCCAGCCCGACGAGGGCCTGGAGCGCGTCCTCGCCCGGGCGCGGCGCACTGGTGAGGTCGGCGGGGACCTCCTTGAACCGGTCGCCCAGCTCCACCACCAGCTTCTCCGCCTTCTTCCGGCCGATGCCGCTGACGGTGGAGAGCGCCGCGATGTCGCGCTGCTGGATGCTCCGCACCGTGCGGGCCGGCCCCAAGGTGCTCAGCAGCGCGAGGGCCAGCTTGGGCCCGAAGCCGCTCGCCGACAGCAGCCGCTGGAAGATGGCCCGCTCGCTGGCGTGGTCGAAGCCGAAGAGGAGCCAGCCGTCCTCCCGCACCACCAGCTCGGTGTAGAGGCTCACCCGGGCGCCGGGCGCCGGCAGCCGCTCCATCACGCCGAGCGGCACGGTCACCGCGTAGCCGACGCCGCCCTGCGTCTCGATCACGATCGTGTCGCCGGTACGTTCGCCCAGCGTGCCGCTCACCATCGCGATCATGCCAGCCGGACTCCCGGTGCGGGACGGAGCGGCAGCCGGACCCGGCCGCGAAGCAGGTGGGTGAGCGCCACCGCGACGCCGTCGGCCGCGTCGGCGGGGGAGGGCGCGCTCTTGAGCCGGAGCAGCTGCGCCACCATGAACCCCACCTGCGGCTTGAGCGCGGCGCCCCGTCCCGTCACCGTCTGCTTGATCCGGGCGGGGGAATACTCCGCGATGGCGACCCCCGCCTGGTCGGCGGCGAGCAGGATGACCCCGCGCGCATGGCCCAGCACCAGGGTGGTGCGGGCGTTCCGGGCGTGGAAGGCTTCCTCGACCGCCATGACGTCGGGAGTGTGCCGCGCGAGGAGTTCCACCAGCTCGCCGTGGATGGCGCCGAGCCGGGTGGCCAGCGGGGCGCGGGCCGGGGGGCGGATGACCCCGCACTCGATGAGGCGCAGGGTGCCGCGGTCGCCGGCCTCCACCACACCATAGCCAGTGGCGGCGGTGCCCGGGTCGATCCCCAGCACCTTCACTGGCGGAGCCCGGTCAGTTCGAGGCCTCCGCCAGTTGATTGGCGTCGATGTCAAAGTTGGAGAAGACCTTCGAGACGTCGTCCAGCTCTTCCAGCGCTTCCATCAGCTTGATCATCTGCTCGGCCTGCTTCCCCTCGACCTTGACCATGTTCTTCGGGACCATGGCGACCTCGGAGGATTCGATTGCGAACTTCCGGGCCTTGAGGGCGTCCTGCACCGCGTGGAAGGTCTGCGGCGTGGTGGAGATGACGTACTGCTCGCCTTCCTTCTGGAAGTCGTCGGCGCCGGCCTCGAGGGCGGCCTCGAGGGTGGAATCCTCCGGATACTTCGAGGCATCGAGGAAGATCTGGCCCTTCTTGTCGAACATCCAGGTGACCGAGTTCGAGGCGCCGAGGTTGCCGCCGTTGCGGCTGAAGGCGTGGCGCACATCGGCGACGGTCCGGGTCGGGTTGTCGCTGCTGGCCTCGATGATGACGGCCGCACCGCCGGGCCCGTAGCCCTCGTAGGTCACTTCCTCGTAGACCGCGCCCTCGAGCTCGCCGGTGCCCTTCTTGATGGCGCGCTCGATGTTGTCGCCCGGCATGTTGACAGCCTTGGCGGCGTCGATGGCGGTGCGGAGCCGGGGATTGCCGCCGGGGTCGCCACCGCCGGCACGGGCCGCGACGGTGATCTCACGGATCACCTTGGTCCAGGAGGCACCCCGCTTGGCATCGGTGAGGGCCTTCTTGTGCTTGATCTGCTTCCATTTGCTGTGGCCGGCCATGGGGCGCTCCGGGGAGGTCAGGGGACAAAAATACATGGCCCACAAGTAGTTGGCCATGCGTTCCAAGCTGCAGAGACTTGACCCCTCTCCCTCCGGCCAGCTACTCTCCCCGCCCTATGCGAACCCCCCTGTGCGCCGCCCTGCTGGTCCTGGCCATCGGCTGCAGCGAGCCGAGGAAGGTGGCCAACATCGGCGAGACCATCCCGAACCTCCCGATCCCGCCCAGCGCCGCCGTCCTGTCGCGCGAAGGGAGCGAGGACGCGCTCAAGATCCAGTTCCATTCGTCCGACTCGCCCGAAGATGTCGCGACCTACTATCGCAACACCCTCTCCCAGGCGCCGTGGAACCTGGTGAGCGACACCAAGCAGCCCGACGGCACCGTGGCGCTGTATGCGGAGCAGGACGGGCCGCCGCTGTGGGTGACGATCCGGAAGGCGGACGGAGGCCCGGGGACGATCGTGGACCTGGCCGGCGCCAAGGTGAAGCAGAAGCGGGCGGACAGCGTAACCACGCCGGCGGTACCGCAGTAACAAACGGGGTGAGCGGGAACTGCGGTTGTCATCCCGAGGGAGTGAAACGACCGAGGGATCTACTCATCCTGAGTAGATCCCTCGCTTCGCTCGGGATGACAGCGTGAGGGCTTCTCCCGCTCACCGCTCACGCCTCTTCAGTTCCCGTTCACGCCGTTACCTGTCCGGGTCCAGCATGTCCTCGAACCGGAGCCAGTTCCGGTAGAAATAGAGATCGAGGTACCCGGTCGGGCCGTTGCGGTTCTTCCCCACCACCAGTTCCACCGCGCCTTCGACGCCGTAGCTCGGCCGGTACATCTCCTCCCGGTAGATCGACAGCACCACATCCGATACCTGCTTGACCACTCCCAGGCCGCCGAGGTCGTCGAGGGTGGGGCGGGGGTCGCGGCGGCCGGCGTGGAACTTGGGCAGCTGCGCCAGGGCGACGATCGCCACGTCCCGCTCGAGCGCCACGCTCTTGAGGGCCCGCACCGTGAGGGCGAGGCGTTCGTCACCGGTGGCGTTGGCCACCGGGCTTGCGGTCATCCCGATGTCGTCGAGCACGAGGAGGGCGCGCGGGGGGACGATCGCAAGGGTCTCGGTGACCTCCTCGAAGCGCTCCCCCGCCAGCGGCCGCACCAGGAGCGGCAGGTCGCGGAGCTTGAGCGCGGCGGCGCCCACCGCGGCGCGGCTCACGTCGTCCAGCTCGCCTTTGCGGAGCGCATCGACCGGCACCCGCCCTTCCAGCGCGAGCGCCCGCTCCATCACCCGGTCTTCCGACATTTCCCCGGAGAGATACGCCACCGGGAGCCCGGCGCGCGCGGTGCGGAGCGCGATGGCGAGGCCGAGGCTCGACTTGCCGCTCCCCACGTCGCCGGACAGGATCACCAGATCCTGACGCCGGAGCCCCCCGCCCAGCATCCGGTCGAGCGACGGGAAGCCGGTCGGGACGGTATCGCCCGGCTCACGGGCATCGGCCCGGGAGTCCATCCGGGCGACCACCGCTTCGGCGGGTGAGGTCAGGCGATCGTTGGAGGGGCGCGGTTTCATGTCACAGGATTAGGGGGTTTGAAAACAGATTAGAGGATTTTAATCGCTTTCGCGCGAGAGAGCTCAGGCCGGGAACCCCAATCCGGTTTTCAAATCCCCAAATCCTGTTCCCTCTGCCCTTGAGACGAACTCCGGGTCACCGAGCCGGATTCAACGTCTGCCTCGCCAGCCGCGCCGCCCGCTGGATCGTCTCGCCCGCCTCCGCCCCTGCCGCCTCCCGGGCCGGCGCCACCAGCGTGCTGAGCAGCACCGGCACCGAGTCCCGGCCACCCTCCTTGAGCTCGGCCAGGAGCGCCGTGAGCGCCCGGCGGAGCGGAGGGGGGAGGGTCAGGCTCGAAAGCCGCGACTCCAGCGCCGCGATCCGCCGGCGGCAGGCCCGCTCGGCGAGCGCCGGTTCGCTGAGATAGTCGAGCAGGACCCGGAGGACCAGCCAGAGGGCGAACACCCCGTCGCGCTTGGGGCCGCGCGAGCTCCGGGCGAGGAGATCGACCAGCTCATGGGGCGAGTCGGTCAGGGTCACGAGGCGAGCTCCACGGTGGCGGAGAGCACCGGGTCGGGGAGAATCCCTTCCAGGCACTGGTGGTGCCCCAGCGGACAGCGCGGCCCGCCCTTGCTGCTGCAGGGCCGGCAGGTGAGGTCGAGCTGGAGCACGCGGGCGGTGGCGCGATAGGGGAAGAACCCGAAGGCCTCGACCGTGGGCCCGAAGAGGGCCACCACCGGCCGCCCCACCGCCGTGGCAAGGTGCATCGGCCCGGTGTCTCCCGCCACCATCACCCGCCCCCGCCGCACCAGCGCCCCGGTGGCCTGGAGGTCGAGCTCCCCCGCCGCGCTCGCCACGACCCCCGGTGCCGCGGTCACGATCTCCGCCGCCGCCAGCCGGTCGGCCCCCGAGCCCACCACCACGATGCCGTAGCCCCGCTCCGCCAGCGCTTCCCCCAGCGCCCGCCAGTGGCGGATCGGCCAGCGCTTGGTGGCATGGGCCGCGCCCGGCGCCAGCGTCACCAGCGGCAGCGCCGGGTCGAGCCCGCTCCGCGCCAGCCACTCTTCCGCCCGCGCCTCGGCGGCGGGGCTGATGAACAGCTCCGCCGGGCGGCCATCGGGGGTCACGTCGAGATGCCGCGCCGCCTCGAAGTAGCGCTCCGGCACCGGCACCAGGTCCTTGTAGTGGTTCTCCTTGAAGGTGATCAGCGCGCGCCGCTCGCGGCGGCGGGTGTTGTACCCGTGCCAGGCGCCGGGCACCAGCAGCCGGAGCACCCGGGTGCGGACGCTGGCGTGGAGGTCGAGCCGCTCGCTGAAGCCGCCGTGCCGGATCGCACGGGCGAGCGGCACCAGCGACTGGCCCGGCGCGAGGGTGACCACCTGGTCGAGATGGGGGTTGGCCGAGACCAGCGGCGCCCACACCTGCTTGGTGAGGAGGGTGATGGTCGCGGCCGGGTGCCGGGCGCGCAGCGCCCGGATGAGCGGCGTGGTGAGCAGCACGTCGCCCAGGGAGGAAAAGCGGACCAGCAGGATGCGCGGGGGAGACACAACCGGAAAATAAGGCGGCGGCGGCTTATAATAGGCCCATGCCTCGTCCCCGCAGCATCCTCTGGGTCGATGATGAGGTGGAGAGCCTCTCGTCCCACATCCTGTTCCTCGAGGAACAGGGCTTCAGCGTGGAGAAGGCGGCGCATGGCGACGATGCGCTGGTCCTCCTCCAGCGGCAGCCCTACGGGGTGGTGCTGCTCGACGAGCAGATGCCGGGCCGGCGGGGACTGGACCTGTTTCGCGCCATCCGGACCATCGACGCCACCATGCCGGTGGTGATGGTGACCAAGAGCGAGGAGCCGGCCACCCTCAAGGACGCGATCGGGGCGGAGATCTCCGACTACCTGGTAAAGCCGGTGAACCCGCGCCAGGTCTTCAGCGTGGTGACCCGGCTGCTCGAGGGCGACCGGATCCGGCAGCAGCGCCTCTCCCGCGACTTCGCCACCCGCTTCCGCGAGCTCGAGGCGCGCCGCAGCGGCGCCCTCAACTGGCGCGACTGGACCGACCTGGTGGTCGAGCTGGCGGAGTGGGAGGTCCGGCTGGGCGACGCGGAGGAACCGGGGCTGCAGGAGGCGCTCCGCACCCTGCAGGTGAGCCTGCGGCAGGATTTCGCCCGGTTCATCGAGCAGCGCTACGTCGGCTGGCTGGCGGGCAGCCGGGCCGACCGCCCCCCGCTCAGCGTGGACATCGTCCCCGAGTTCGTCGACCCCGCGCTCCGGCAGCACGGCAAGGCGCTGCTGGTGGTGGTGGACTGCCTCAGGCTCGACCAGTGGGAGGCGATCCGGCCGCTGATCAGCACCCGCTTCGACGTCGAGACGGCGTACTACTACTCGATCCTGCCCACCGCGACACCCTTCGCCCGGAACGCGATCTTCAGCGGGCTGCTGCCGCGGGCGCTCGCCACCCGATTCCCCCAGTGGTGGAAGGACCAGGACGAGAACAGCCTCAACGCGCACGAGCACATGCTGCTCACCCGCCAGCTGGAAGAACGCTACGGGCGGCCGGTGCCGGTGCGGTACGAGAAGGTGTTCACCGCCACCGACGGCGAGTCGCTCCTCACCCGCCTGCCGGCGCATCTCGCGGCCGAGGGGGTGACGGCGCTGGTCTTCAATTTCATCGACCAGCTCACCCACGGGCGGACCGAGAACTCGACCCTCTTCGAGGTGGCCCGCGACACGCCGGCGCTCCGGAGCCTGACGCGGACCTGGTTCGAGCGCTCCGCCCTCTGGGCGGCGCTCCGCGAGGCGGAGCGGCGGAACGTCCCGGTGCTGCTCACCACCGATCATGGCTCGATTCACTGCCACACGCCGGCCACGGTCTATGCCCGGCGGGACGCGACCTCGAACCTGCGCTACAAGTTCGGCGAGGATCTCCGGGCCCAGGAGCGGGACGCCGCGCTGGTGGTGGACGACCTCGCCGCCTTCGGCCTGCCGCCGCGCGCGCCGGGTACCCGGCTCCTGCTCGCCACCGGGGACCGCTTCTTCGTCTATCCCACCAAGCTCCGGGAATACCAGGCCCGCTATCGCGGCGCGTTCCTCCATGGCGGCGTGACCCCGGAGGAGATGGTGCTGCCCATCGCGCTCCTCACTGCCCGGCGCGGTGGCTGACGAGTCCCTCCGGCGCACCGGGCGCCGGCTGCTCGGCTGGCTCCGGCCCTGGCGCTGGACGCTCGCGGGCGGGGTGGTGGCCACCTCGGTGGCGTCGGTGCTCGATGGCGTCACCCTCCTCTTCCTGATCCCGCTCCTCCGCCACCTCTTCGGCAGCGCGGGCGGGCTCTCCGCCGGCGACACCCGGCTGGAACAATTCGTCGACCGGCTGCTCCAGCCGCTGCTCGGGACCGATCCGGGCGGCGTCACCGTGCGGCTGGTGCTGCTCCTCTGGGCCACGCTGCTCGCCAAGAACCTGCTGGCGTGGGCGGCAAGCCAGCTGAGCGTGCTGGCGCAGGAAGGGCTGGTGCGCGACCTCCGCTCCGCCCTGTTCGAGCACCTCCTCCGGCTCGACCTCGGCTGGCTGGAGCGGACCCGGGGCGGGCAGGTGATCTCCCGCGTCATGCAGGACGCCGACCAGTCGAAGATCGCGGTCAGCGCGGGGCTCGCCTCCTTCTTCCAGAACCTGGTCCTCATCCTGACCACGCTGGTGGTGCTGGCCCAGCTCTCCTGGCAGCTCACCGCGCTCACGCTGGGCGCGGCGCCGCTCCTCCTGGTGGGGATCCGCTACCTGCTCAAGCGGCTCCGGCACCAGGCCCGGGCCCGGGCCGACGAGGCGGGGGAGATGACCTCGACGGTGGCGGAGCGGCTGGCGGGGATGAAGCTGATCCGGGCCCATCACGGGGAGGCGGAGGAGGCGGCCCGCTTCCGGGCGCAGGCCGAACGCTATCGCGCGCGGGTGGCGCGGACCCAGCGGCTCGCGACCCTCTCGAGCCCGGTGAGCGAGCTCTTCGGCGGGCTGCTGCTGGTGGCACTCATCGCGGTGGGAGCCTCGCCGGGGGTGCTGGGGAGCGGGGCGCTCTCGCCCGAGGCGCTGCTGGTCTTCATCGTCGCGGCACTTCGGGTCATGGCGCCGCTCAAGGCGATCACCCAGTTCCCGAGCCAGATGGCGCTGGCGCTGGCGAGCGCGGACCGGGTCTTCGAGGTGCTCGACCTGCCGGCCGCGGAGCTTGAGCAGGCCGACATGCCCGCGGCAGCTTTTTCGCGCGAAGTCACCTTCGACGGAGTCTGGTTCAGCTACGAGGAACGAGGAACGAGGAAAGAGGAACGACTCGCGGAACGCGGAACGCGGAACGCGGAACCCTTCGTTCTTCAGGACATCACCTTCGCCGTGAAGCGCGGCCAGACCATCGCCCTCGTCGGCCCGAGCGGCGCCGGCAAGACCACCCTCGCCGAGCTGCTGCCCCGGCTGCGCGAGGTCACCCGCGGCCGCATCCTCCTCGACGGCGTCCCCATCACCGCGGTCTCCCGCGGGTCGCTCCGGTCCCTGCTCGGCTTCGTCGGCCAGGAGACGGTGCTCTGGAACGCCACGGTGCGCGACAACATCGCCTACGGCCGCCCCGGCGCCACCGCGGCGCAGGTCGAGGCCGCGGCCCGCGCGGCCAACGCCCACGGATTCATCTCCCAGCTTCCGCAGGGCTACGACACCCTGCTGGGGGAGCGGGGGACCCGGCTCTCCGGCGGGCAGCGCCAGCGCATCGCCATCGCGCGGGCGGTCCTCCGCGATCCCCCCATCCTGATTCTCGACGAGGCGACCAGCGCGCTCGACAGCGAGTCGGAGCGGCTGGTGCAGGACGCGCTCAGCCGGCTGATGCGGGACCGGACGGTGCTGGTCATCGCCCACCGGCTGGCCACCGTGCGCCACGCCGACGAGATCCTGGTGCTCGAGGAGGGCCGGATCGTCGAGCGGGGCACCCACGACGCCCTCCTTCGCGAGGGCGGCACCTACGCCCGGCTGGTGGCGAGCGCGGAGTTCCGCGCACCCCACCCGGCCGCGGAACTCGGATCGCCGAGCGCCACGTTGTAGATTCCGCCCCGGACTATGACTGCTCCTTACACCGGCCTCCGCGTCCTCTTCGTGGCGCATCACGACGACAGCGCGCACGCCCACAATCCCCTGCGCCTCCGGGCGCTGGAGCGACTCGGCTGCAGCGTGCAGCACCTCGACCCCGAGCGGGCCGGCTGGCTCGAGCGGCTGGTGCGCCGCGACATCGACCAGCGCATCCGGACCTCGCTCGACCAGGCCGCGCCCGACCTGGTGCTGGTCGCGGGTCTCGGCGTCGTGCCCCCGGACGCCGCCGGCGAGCTCCGGCAGGGACGGAGCACCCGCTGGGCCCAGCTGCTCGACGACGAGATCGGCAGTCCGGACCAGGCCAGTACCGAGGCGATGTCGTACGACCATGTCTTCGTCGGGTCGAGCGGGGGCGTGGCCCAGCTCGAGTCGCACGGCATCCGGCACGCGCACTACCTCGCCCTGGGCTGCGATCCCTCGATCCACAAGCCGCTCCGGGCTCGCGGGGTCTTCCGGGCCAACGTGGTCTTTGCGGGCGAGGCCAGCGGCCGCCGGGAGCTGCTGCTCACCGAGCTGGTGGAGTTCGGGCTGGCGCTCTGGGGGCCGGGGTGGCGTCGCACCGGCCTCAAGGACTATTGCCGGGGCGAGCTGCCGACCCACGAGGATTTCGTGCGGGCCTACGCCGGCGCGACCGTGGCGGTGAACATCCATCGCACCGGCCCCGATGACCGGGGCGATGCAACCGGGGTGAATCGCCGGGCCTTCGAGCTCGCGGCGATCGGGGTGACCCAGGTGGTGGATGCCCGGCCCGACCTCCCGCAGCATTTCGACGAGGGGAGCGAGGTGCTGGTCTACAGCACCCCGGAGCAGCTCAAGGGGCAGGTGAAGCGGGCGGTGCAGGAGGACAAGTACCGCGAGCGGCTGGCGGAGAACGCGCGCCAGCGGGCGATCCGGTCACACACCTACATGCATCGGATGAAGGCGCTGCTCGCGGCCGTGACGGGCTCGGCAAACTGACGATCGCAGAGGCGCGGAGGGCCGCAGAGGGGCAACAGGATTTGGGGATGTTGATGGACAACAGCGGATTCAAGCGTCGGGTGCGCCGCCGGGAATGCCGCGGACAAATCCCCTAATCCATCGAAATCCCGTAATCCTGTTCCTCAGTCCGCGCTGCGCACGCCCGCGGGCAGGACGCCCGTCGCCAGGAACTCCCGGTAGAACCGCAGGTACTCCGCCGCCATCGCCGTGTGACTGAAGTACCGCACCGCCCGCGCCCGGCACGCCTCCGCGTCCTTCTGCTCCATCGCCGGAAGGCACGCCACCAGCTCCTCCACGCTCTCCCCGAACTCCGCCACCGCGGGACTCAGCACCTCCGGCAGTGACCCGCGCCGGGTCCCCAGTACCGGTGTCCCGCTGAACAGCGCCTCGATCAGCGTGAGCCCGAACGGCTCCTCCCACTGTGCCGGCATCCAGAGCAGCCGCGCGCCGGCGAGCAGCTCCGCCTTCTCCTTGCCGTCGACCTCACCCGCGAATCGCACGAACCGCGAGAGGCTCGGCCGCCACCCGCCGGCGACCACCAGCCGTCGCTGGGCGAGCTTGGCCCCCTCGATCGCCAGCTGCCATCCCTTGCTCGAGTGGAGCCGGCCGAGGAAGAGGTCGAACTGGTCCTTGGTGGCGCGGAAGATGTGGTCGGCGGGATCGAGCCCGTTGTACACGAAGCTCCGGCTCCCGTGATGGCCCGCGTGACTCTCGCTGACGTAGATGGTATTGGCGGGACGGGTGACCCCCGCGGGCGTGGTCCCCTCGAGGGTCCAGAGCCAGGGGAGCTGGGGCGGCACCCGCGGCGGGTAGAAGAAGTGCACCAGCTCGGTGCCGGCCGGGACCAGGCTGGTCAGGTCGAAGCTCACGTCCTTGAATCGCTCCGGCGGCACCGGCACCACCTTCGCTTCCGGCATCTGGCTGCCGGCCGGCGCCAGCAGCGCCACCTCGTGCCCCAGCGCCGCCAGCCCGCGCACCAGGGCCACCACCACGCGCTCGGTGCCGCCGTATCCCTTCACCGGCAGCCGCGTGTGATGCACCACCGCTACCCGCATATCTTTCGCGCGTCCTTCCCGTGAGTCCTATGCGAATCGTCGGTTGCACCCTGGTGGCCGAAGCCCGCACGCTCGATTTCCCGGTGCTCCAGGCCATCGGCTCGGTGCTGCCGCTCTGCGACGAGTTGATCGTGAACGTGGGCCCGTCCACCGACGGGACCCTCGACCTGGTCCGCTCCCTCGCCGACCCGCGTCTCCGCATCATCGAGGGCGAATGGAACCGCGGGCTCGGCAGCGCCATGCTGTCGGTCGAGACCCAGCGCGCGCTCGATGCGGCCGCGGGTGACTGGGCAATCTACATCCAGGCCGACGAGGTCCTGCACGAAGCCGGGCTCACGGCGTACCGCGCCGCGCTCCACGCCGCGCACGCCGACCGGCGGATCGAGGGGCTCCTGGTCGATTTCGCCCACTTCTACGGCAGTCCCGACTTCCTCGGCGCCAGCCGCCGCTGGTATCGTCGCGAGGTGCGCGCCATCCGGCTGGGCGCCGGCCTCACCAGCCAGGGCGACGCGCAGGGGTTCCGCGGACCGGACCGCCGGCGGGTGCGCGCCCGCCACAGCGGCGCCACCTATTACCACTACGGCTGGGCCCGCCCGCTCGAGGTGCTCCGCCGCAAGCAGGTGGTGGACGACCAGCTCTATCACGGTGGCGCCGGCCGGCGCGCGGCGATCCGCGAGCAGCTGCCGGCCGACGTCGGGCTCCGGCGCTTCACCGGCCGGCACCCCGCCCTCATGGAACGCTGGATCGAGGAGCGCCGTCTCCAGACCACGCCCGGCTTTGCCCCGCGCCCCTGGGATCGCCGCCGGCTGGCCCTGCTCGCCACCCTTGGCATCGAACAGCTGACCGGGTGGCGGCCCTTCGAGCACAAGAACTACGTCGAGGTGTAGTCCTGGCCCGCGAGCAGACGTTCCAGCCGGTGGCGATAAGTATGATGCGCGAGCGCGTGCGTTCGTCCCGCCGCGCTGATGCGCTGCCGCGCGGCGCCATCGGCGAGCAGCGCCTCCGCCTGCGCCACGGCATCGTCGGGGGAGCGGTACCAGCAGGCGTGCACGCCCGGTTGGGCGAAGGCTTCGACCCCCGGCAGGTACTCGCCGAGGTAGAGACCGCCGGAGCCCAGCACCTTCCAGAGCCGGTTGCTGGTGCCGCCCCGGGTCTCCCGCCGTTGTGCCTCCAGCCCGTCGATCCCGAGCGAGATCGTCGCCCCGCGGATGACCTCGGCGAGGCGGAGGCCTTCGACCCGGCCCGGAATCACCGGCAGCCCGGCGGGCGCCTGGTCCCAGCCAGTGCCGCGGATCTGCACCGCGAATCGCGCCGCGAGCCGCTCGAGGAGGGCGTGCCGGCGGGCGAACTGCCCCGACCCGACAAACGAGAGATCGCACGCGAACTCCGGTGGCGACTGGGTCGCCGGCGCGTCCAGTTCGGGATCGACCCCCTGGGGCAGGAAATGCGACTCGAGGCCGAGCGCGGCCAGGGCCTCTGCCTGGTAGCCGGTCGTCGCGAAGGTCCGGGCGACGAGCCGGGCGAGGGCGCTGACGCGGGGCGGGAGCGGCGTGTCGCCGTCGAAGTACCAGAAGGCGGAGTCGCGGCCGCGCAGCAGCCGCGCGAGGGTCCCTTCCCCGGCGGAGATCGCGTGCCGGGTGCAGAGCACGTAGTCGGGCGCAAAGGCGTGCGCCTGCCAGCCCAGCACCGGTCCGGCGAGCGCTCCCAGCCTGCGGCGCCAGCCGAGCGCGTCGAGCACCCGGGCCTCGTGGCCCAGGGCCCGCGCCGCGCGGGCCAGCGACGCCTCGGTGCGGTAGGGGCCATTGGCGCCAACGATGAGGATCCGCATGCGTGAGCCGGAAGGTATGCGCGTCCTGATCACGCTGCACCAGGGCGGCGGCTCCGGAGCGGTGCACTCCACGCTGCACCTAGCACTCGGGCTCGCGCGCCGGGGCGCACTGGTGCGCTTCGTCTGCCCGCCCGGCTCCTGGGTCGAGGGGGAGGCGCGCAAAGGCGGGCTGGCGGTGCATCCCGTCGAGCTGGTTTCCCGCCGCCGCTGGGCCAACGCCCGGAAGCTCCTGGCGGTGCTGGAGCGCCACCCGGTCGATGTCATCAATCCCCAGAGCTCGCGCGATCGCGAGGCGTTCACGCTCCTGGCGCTGCTGGGGAAGCTGCGGGCGCCGCTGGTGCTGACGCGGCGCTCCTGGCCCCGCACCAGCCGGCTGGAGAACTGGTTCGCCAATCGCGCCGCCGACCGGGTCATCGCCATCAGCGAGCCGGTGCGCGCCGAGCTGGCCGCCACCGGGATCGCGCCGGAGAAGCTGGTGGTGGTGCACACCGGGGTGCTGCTCGACCGGATCGACGTCCCGGTCAGCGACACCGAGCGGGCGCGCTGGCGGCAGCTCATCGGGTGGGAGCCGTCGCGCCGTACCGTCGGCATCGTGGCCCGTCCCAAGGACCAGCAGGTGGTGCTCGCGGCCCTGGATCGAGTGCAGACCCCGGTGCGGCTGGTGCTCGCTGGCCTCACGCCCGAAGCGCTGGCCCTGCCGCTCCCGCAGATCCCCGAGCGGCACGCCGTCGTGCGGCTCGGCTTCGATCCCGCCATCCGGCCGCTCTACGATCTGCTGGAGATTGCGCTCCACCCCAGCCGCCACGACGCCCTGCCGCAGGCGGTGCTGGAGGCGATGGCGCTGGGCAAGCCGGTGCTCGCCTCGCGCGCCACCGGTAACGCGGTGGCGATCCGGGACGAGGTCGACGGCCTGCTCGCGATTCCTGACGATCCGGGTGACTGGGCGCGGCAGCTCGAGCGACTGCTGCAGGACCCGGCGCTCTGCGAGCGGCTTGGCGTCTCCGCGCGAGGGCGTGCCCGGGAGGCGTTCTCGCTGGAACGGACGGTGGAGGGGACGCTGGCGGTGTACGAGTCGTTCCGCGTTGCCGGGCCGACCAATTCTGTCATTCCGAGCCGCGAAGCGGCGAGGAATCCCTGCGTTTCCGAAGCGGACAGCAGATCCCTCGCTGGCGCTCGGGATGACAGCCACTCGGAACTGCTCTTCGCCTACGACTTCCCCCCGCGCCCCGGCGGGATCGCCACCGCGCTCGGGGAGATCGTGCGGGCCGCGGGTGGGCGGATGGCCGTCTCCACCGGTACCCTCGCCGGGAGCGAGGCCGCCGACCAGGCGCTCGGTGTCACCGTCGCGCGTGCGCCCGTCGCCGCGGAGCGGCTCCGCACCCTCGGCGGCCTGATCCGCTGGGGCCGGAGCGGAGATCAACTCATCCGCGCCGCCCGTCCGCGCTTCCTCTGGGCTGGCAACCTCAAGCCCGCGGGGCACGTGGTCCGCTGGCTCGCGGCGCGGCATCGCCTGCCGTATGGCCTGATCGTCTACGGCCTCGACCTCGGCATCGTCGCCGAGCAGGCCCGCCGCTCCCGGCGCAAGCGGAACCGGGCCCGGGCGCTCTTCGCCGATGCCGCCGGAGTCGTGGCGATCAGCGGGTGGACGGCGAAGCGCTGCCGGGCATTGCTTGCCGAACTCGGCGTGGACGTGCCGGATGATTGTGTCCGCGTCATTCCGCTTGCGGCTGACCCCGTCAGGTTCACGCCTGATGGTCCCCGCTATCCCCTTCCTCCGGGGGAGTGGCTCCTCACGGTCGCGCGCCTTGTTCCCCACAAGGGCATCGACACCGGGATCGAGGTGCTGGCCCGTCTCGCGCCCGCGCATCCCACGCTCCGCTATGCCATTGCCGGCACCGGCCCCGATCTTGACCGGCTGCGGGCCCGCGCACAGGCGCTGGGTGTTGCCGACCGGGTGACGTTCCTCGGCGCCGTTCCTCCCGCCGATCTTCCGGCGCTCTACCGGAGCGCGACCCTGTACCTGGCCCTGTCGCGGGAGGATGGAGCCGAGGCGGAGGGATTCGGGCTTTCGATCGTGGAGGCGGAGGCCTCCGGGCGTCCGGTCATTGCGGGGCGGAGTGGCGGAATCGGGGACGCGGTTGTGGAAGGGTCGAGCGCGCTGCTCGTGCCGCCCGGCGATGTCAACATGGTGGCGGAGACACTCGAAGCGTTGCTCGGGGACGGCGAACGGCGGCTGGCGATGGGAACGGCGGGACGGCGGCTGGTGGAGGAGCGGCTCAACTGGGTCAGGGTGGTGGAGGACCTCAGGGTTGCCGCGGAATCGTGGGCGGCGCACCGTTCTTCGCCGGGGCCAGTCGCGCGCTGATGGCATAGGTCGGGCAGTTGCGCACGTAGGCCCCGTCGATCGGCGACCAGAGCTGCACCGACTGCAGCACCCGCGCCTTACCCGCGTCGAGGTCGAAGACCCACGGCGCGTGCATCACGCAGGAACCGCAGCCGATGCAGCGCTCCCGGTCCACCCGGATCTCCACCCGGCGCTGGGGGTAGATCCCGCTGCCCTGCGGGTCGAAGTCCTTGAGGGCGTCGAGCAGGTCCGCGGTGGCGCGATATCCCTCCTCGATCAGCTCCCGGTTGTGCCCGAAGCCGAACATCGACACATGTTCGACTCGGGGCTGGACCAGCACCAGCGGCGGCGAGGTCCAGCGGCGGAGCCGGCTCTCCATGATCGTCTGCATCACGATCTCGAGGCCCCGGATGTAGGTCGCGGCGAACCCCTCGTCCTGGATGTCGCTCCGGAGCGCGCTGGTGGAACCCACGTCGACCGCGAGCACCGGGCCCTCCCCGTGACTCGCCGCCACCAGGACCGGGAGGTTCTCGGTGACCGCCCCGTCGACGAACCACCGGCCGTTGATCTGGCGGGGCGGGAAGATCCCCGGGAGCGCGCAGGAGGCGAACACCGCATCCTTCACCTTCGCGTCGCGGAGGCCGGGAAGCCCCCAGAAGACCTGCATCCCGGAGTTGAGCTCGACGGTGTTGATGAGGAGGCGCCGGGGCAGCTGGTCGAACGTCACGTCGCCGACCAGGCTCTCGATCAGGTGGTCGAGCGGCTCGCGCCGGTACACCGCCGGGGCCCGCATCCGCTTGAAGGCCATGTCGGCGTGGGCCACCTGGAAGATGTCCCGCCGCCGCACCGCCAGCGCCCGGGCCGTCATCTCGGCGTTGTCCATCCCGCTGGCCCAGGCCGCCGCGACCAGCGAGCCCATGCTGCTGCCAATGACCGCGCTCGGGGCGAGCCCGCGCTCTTCCAGCGCGCGCAGCACCCCGATGTGGGCGAGTCCCTTGAGGCCGCCCCCGCTCAGCACCAGCGTGAATGGGGAAGTGAAGCTCATCCGCTTGCTTGGTGACTCCTCGTTCCACTAACCTACCCGGACCGCGCGGCCCGGGGAACGCCCGCCGCCGCGCCGCACGCCTTGCCGCTGGAGCCCTGCATGAGCCGTTCCGCCCGTATCGGCACGAGCCTCGACATCGACGACGGCGCCACCGCGGCGCCCGCCGCCTACGACGTCCAGGCGCTCCGCCAGCGCGAATTCCCCTGGGCCGACACGAGCACCTGGCTCGATCACGCCAGCATCGGCCCGCTGCCCGAGCGGACCCGCCTGACCCTCGAGCGGATGGCCGGCGTCCGGGCCCGCCCCTACGAGCTCAAGGCCCAGGACCAGTTCGGCGGCCTGGCGCGCGCCCGCACCCTCGCCGCCCGGCTCATCAACGCCGACCCGTCGGAAATCGCGCTCAGCACCAACACCACCTTCGGGCTGGGCCTCGCGGCCAACTCCCTGCCGCTCAAGGAGGGCGAGATCGTGCTCGTCTCCGAGCGCGAGTTTCCCGCCAACGTCTATCCCTGGAAGCACCTCGCCCACCGCGGGGTGCGCTGCGAGCTGATCCGCACCACCCCCGAGGGCTGGCCCGACGAGGAGGTCCTCCTCGAGCGGCTGGAGGACCCCCGGGTCCGCTGCCTCGCGCTTTCGCTCACCCAGTTCGCCAGCGGCTACACGGCGAATATTGCGCGCTTCTCCCAGGCCACCCGCCAGCGGGGGAAGTACTTCGTGCTCGACGCCATCCAGGGGATCGGCCAGCTCCCCTTCGATGTACGAGCCACACCGGTCGACATTCTCTCCTGCGGCGCCCAGAAGTGGCTCCTCTCGCCCTGGGGCAGCGGATTCATGTACGTCCGCAAGGAGCTCATCGGCAAGCTGGAACCCTCGATGGTGAGCTGGATGTCCTACGAGGGCACCGATGACTTCTCCACCCTCTGCCACTATCGCGACGAGCTCCGCCACGACGCCCGGCGCTTCGAGCTGATCACGCTCCCCTTCCAGGATTTCGTGGCGATGGGCGACTCGCTCGAGCTGCTCCTCTCGCTCGGCATCCCCGCCATCCAGCGGCACCTCGCCACCCTCCAGGCCCGGCTGGTCGCGTGGGCCCGGGACCGGGGGGTGCGGGTGGCGTCCCCGGTCGGCTCCCACGGCTCGGGCATCACCTGCCTCGTCCCTCCGGACCTGGCCGTGACCCACCAGCGGCTCCGCGACGCGAAGATCTTCTGCTCCCTCCGCGAGGGGGCCATCCGCATCAGCCCGCACTGCTACAACACGCTGGACGACATCGAACGCGTCATCGAGGTGCTGGACGCCAGGTAATACCGGGTCTCCTCCACTCGGAACCCGGAACCCGGAACTCGGAACTCTTCATGGCCACGAGCTTCACCGATCAGTTGCAGTCCGGCTACGGCTTCACCACGCCGGCCGTCGTGCTCGGCGCCTCGCTCCAGGGCACGCAGGTCTTCCAGGAGCCGAAGGTCCGCATCCCCCTCGGCATGATGAACCGCCATGGCCTGGTGGCGGGGGCCACCGGCACGGGGAAGACCAAGACCCTCCAGCTCCTCACCGAGCAGCTCTCCGCCGCCGGGGT
Source organism: Gemmatimonadales bacterium (assembly GCA_046327735.1). GTDB lineage: Bacteria > Gemmatimonadota > Gemmatimonadetes > Gemmatimonadales > GWC2-71-9 > JADJOM01. Next base: position 245,579 of record JAXLXZ010000004.1, read on the forward strand.
GCCGGTCTTCGTCGCCGACATCAAGGGCGACCTCTCCGGGCTCGCCATGCCGGGCCAGCCGAGCGACCGGGTCACCCAGCGCGCCACCGACGTGGGCTACGTCTGGAAGCCGGCCGGCGTGCCGGTCGAGTTCGTGAGTCTCTCCGGCCAGCTGGGGGTGCAGCTCCGGGCCACCGTCTCGAGCTTCGGGCCGCTGCTCCTCTCCAAGGTGCTCGACCTCAACGAGACCCAGACCAGCGTCCTCACCCTGGTCTTCAAGTACTGCGATGACGCCCAGCTCCCGCTTCTCGACCTGAGCGACCTCCGCGCCGTGCTGCAGTACCTCTCCGGCCCCGAGGGGAAGGAAGCGCTGGCTGGCCTCGGCGGGATGTCGGCGGCGACGGTGGGCGTGCTGCTCCGCAAGATGGTGGAGCTGGAGATGCAGGGGGCGGAGAAGTTCTTCGGTGAGCCGGAGTTCGACGTGCGCGACCTGCTGGCCACCACCCGGGACGGGAAGGGGATCGTCACCTGCCTCGAGCTCGCCGATGTGCAGGACAAGCCCAAGCTCTTCTCCACGTTCATGATGTGGATGCTGGCCGAGCTCTTCCAGAACCTGCCCGAGGCGGGCGACCTCGACAAGCCGAAACTCTGCTTCTTCTTCGACGAGGCGCACCTGCTCTTCAACGACGCCTCGAAGGCGTTCCTCGAGCAGGTGGAGCAGGTGGTGCGGCTGATCCGCTCGAAGGGCGTGGGAGTCTACTTCGTGACCCAGACCCCGAAGGACGTCCCCACCGACGTACTGGCCCAGCTCTCCAACCGGGTGCAGCACGCCCTGCGGGCCCACACGCCGGACGACGATGCGGCGCTCAAGGCCACGGTGCGCACCTTCCCCAAGACCCAGTTCTACGACCTCGAGGAAACTCTCACCTCGCTCGGCATCGGTGAGGCGGTGGTGACCGTGCTCGACCCGCGCGGCGTCCCCACGCCGGTGGTGGCGACCCGGCTGATTCCCCCCTGTTCCCGCATGGCGCCGCTCACGCCCGAGGAACTCCAGGCTGACATCCAGCAGTCCGACCTGCTCAAGGAGTACGGGCAGGCGATCGACCGGGAGAGCGCCCGCGAGATGCTGGCCGCGCGGCTGGCGCCGCCGCCCCAGCCGATGAACCCGAAGTCGGCGCCGGCGCCGGCCCCCGCGCCGGCACAGACCTCCGGCACCGGTGGCGGCCGCGGCGGGATGTCGACCACCGCCAAGATCGGCACCGCGGTGGTGGCCGCACTCGGCACCACGGTGGCCCGCCAGGTCGGGCGTGCGCTGGTGCGTGGGGTGCTGGGATCGCTGCTGGGGGGGAAGACGTCGCGGGGGACGAGCCGGACGAGGTGGTAGGGGGTGGCGGATAGCTGTTAGCTATTAGCTGTTAGCCGTTCCATGTAAAGCGACCCTCCTTGCCTTGGGCATGGAGGGTCGCTTCGCTTGGAGCAGCTAATGGCTAATAGCTAATAGCTAATAGCTCATTTCTTCGCGACCGTCTCCTCCTTCAGGACCTTCTTGGCAAAGATGAACACCAGGAAGGCGACGATGATGAAGTTGATGAACGCCGCGAGGACCGCGCCGACCTGGAACTTGAACGGGCCGACCACGGCCTCCGCTTCCTGCCACTTCCCGCCCGCGGCGGAGAGGAGCGGCGCCACGAACGGCATCAGCAGGCCGTCGGTGATCGCCTTCACCAGCTCGCCCGCCTTGCCGCCGATGATGACGCCGATGGCCAGGCCGATGACGCCGTACTCCTTCAGGAACTTCATGAACTCGCCGCGCATGAATCCTCCTCGACCGGAGCGGTCGACTCAGGGGAAGTGGTGCCGATGATGTAACGCGAGAGATATGGGAGAAACTACCTGCCGGCCTTCAGGGCGCTGTGACGAATAGCGCAAAGGCCTTGCGCCCCTTCTGCAGCAACATGTTGGTCCCCGCTACGAGGTCGCCCGATCCAAGCTTCTGGTCCACCGACGCCACCTGGACGCCGTTCACCGAAAAGCCCTTCTGCTCCACCCCCCGGCGCGCCTCGCCCTTGGAGGCGGCCAGCCCGGCCTTGACCAGCGCGTCGATCACCGGCATCCCCTCGAGCTCCGCCTGGCTCAGGCGGGTCGTGGGAATCTCGCCGGCGAGCACCGCGAAGACCTCCGGCCCGGCGGCCGAGAGGTCGAACTTCCCGAAGAGAATCTGGCTCGCCTGGATCACGCCCGCGAGCGTCGCCGCCCCATGCACCCGGGCGGTGACCTCCTCGGCGAGGCGCCGCTGGGCCGCGCGCTTCCCCGGGTCGGCCACCTGCGCCGCCATGATCGTGGCGATCTCCTCGAGCGGCAGGAAGGTGAAGAAGCAGAGCAGCCGCTCCACGTCCCGGTCGTCGACGTTGAGCCAGAACTGGTAGAACTGGTAGGGCGAGGTCTTCGCCGGGTCGAGCCAGACGTTGCCCGACTCGCTCTTCCCGAACTTGGCCCCCGCCGCCGTGGTCAGCAGGGGGAAGACCAGGGCGTGGGCCTGGGCACCCTCCCGGCGGGAGATCAGCTCGGTGCCCGCGGTGATGTTCCCCCACTGGTCGCTCCCGCCCATCTGGAGCTCGCACCGCTGGGTCCGCCACAGGTGCCAGAAGTCGTACGCCTGCACCAGCATGTAGGTGAACTCGGTGTAGGAGATCCCGGTCTCCATCCGGCTCTTCACCGAGTCCTTCTGCAGCATGTAGTTGATGGTGAAGTGCTTCCCGGTGTCGCGCAGGAATTCCATGAGCGTGAGCGGCCGGAGCCACGACGCGTTGTTCACCACCCGCGCCCCGTTGGCCGCGCCGAAGTCGAGGAACTGCTCCAGCTGCCGCTGGATCCGGGCGACGTTGTGGTCGATCTGCTCCACCGACAGCACCGGCCGCTCGCTCCGCTTCCCGCTCGGGTCGCCCACCATCCCCGTCCCGCCGCCCACCAGCACGATCGGCGTCCCCCCGGCCCGCTGCAGCCAGGCCAGCCCCATCACCGGCACCAGGTTGCCGACGTGGAGCGAGTCGGCGGTCGGGTCGAACCCGACGTACCCGGTGATCGGCCCGGTGGCGAGCCGCTCGGCCAGCCCCGGGGTGGCGTCCTGCACGAAGCCCCGGGCGCGAAGATCGTCGAGAAGGGTTGGCATGATGCGCGGGAGTTTACGGGTGACCGGGGGGAAGGGCAAGAAGTTCCGGGTTCCTCGTTCCTCGAGGCTCCCCATTGGCCCAGTCTACCGACCGGTCAGTTTCGGACGGCGAATGTGCTGTCCCTCACATCTACGAGGAACGAGGAACGCGGAACGAGGAACGAATCACCAATCCTACTCGACCATTATAGATTGCTCTCCATGGCCCCGTCCCCGCTCAACACCGTCCTGCGCTGGTGGTACACCCCCCGCATCCGCAGCACGATCATCACCGCCGTGCTCTCCGTGGCGGCGCTGGGCAGCGGGCTGCTCATCGGCGCGTGGAACCGGGCCTGCGCCAACAACGCCTGTCCCTCCACCGCCAAGATCGGCCTCACCGACCCGGCCCAGGCCTCCAAGGTCTACGCCGCCGACGGCCGCCTCATCACCGACCTCGGTGAGGAGCGCCGCACCGTCATCGGGCTGAGCCAGATCTCGCCGCCGGTGGTGGCCGCCTTCGTCACGGTCGAGGACAAGCGTTTCTACGAGCACCATGGGGTGGACTGGTACCGCGCCTTCGGGGCGGTGAAGGCGACCGTCACCCACCTGCTCCTCGGCAGCGGGCGGATGCAGGGGTTCTCCACCATCACCATGCAGCTGGCCCGGAATCTCTTCCCCGACGACATCAGCGGGCAGGACCGCACCCCCAGGCGGAAGCTCCGGGAGATGCACGTCGCCTTTGACCTCGAAAGCCAGTTCAAGAAGGACAAGATCCTCGAGCTGTACCTCAACCAGATCAATCTCGGCAACGGTGCCTTCGGGGTCGAGGCGGCCGCCCAGCGCTATTTCGGCAAGTCGGCTCGCGACCTCAATGTCGCCGAGGCCGCCACGCTCGCCGGGATTCCCCGCTCCCCCACCCGCTACAACCCGCGGCGCAATCCCGATCTCTCGGTCGAGCGGCGCAACCTGATCCTGGAGCTGATGGCCGACGAGGGCGTGCTCCCCCGTGCCGAGGCCGAGCGGTGGAAGAGCTACCCGCTCCTCCTCTCGTCCCGGTCCGACTTCAGCGAGGTGGCGCCCTACTTCACCGAGTATGTCCGCCAGCAGCTCCGCACCCGCTTCGGCACCGAGATCTACAAGGCCGGCCTCCGGGTCTACACTACCATCGACCTGGACGTGCAGCAGGCGGCGGAGCGGGCGCTCACCCGGCAGCTCGAGGAGATCGAGCACAACAAGACCAAGTTCGGCAAGTATCCCCGCGAGACCTACGCCGACTACCTCGAGAAGAAGGGGGACGAGGGTGACGCGCCGGCCCAGTCGCCCTATCTCCAGGGCCTGTCCATCGTGCTGGAGGCGAAGACCGGCAAGATCCTGGCGATGGTGGGCGGGCGGGACTTCAACGACAGCAAGTTCAATCGCGCCATCCAGGCGCTGCGGCAGCCCGGCTCCACCTTCAAGCCGATCACCTACACCGCCGCCCTCCGCGCCGGCCATCCCTGGTCGGAGATCGTGCATGACGATCCGCTGAGCGTCGAGATCGCGGGGCAGACCCCCTGGGAGCCGCAGAACTACGACAGCCGCTTCCTCGGGCCCATGTCGCTCAAGGAAGCCTTCTACCGCTCCCAGAACATTCCGGCCATCAACATCGGCATGGAGATCGGCCCGCAGGCGGTGATCGGCGAGGCGGCCCGCTTCGGCATCACCACGCCGGTGCGTCCGTATCCATCGATCTACATCGGTTCCGAGGGCGTCTACCCGATCGAGATGATCTCGGCCTACACCGCCTTTGCGACGCTCGGCACCCGCACCCAGCCCTACGGGATCGAGCGGGTCGAGGACAAGGACGGCAAGGTGCTCTGGGCCCCCAAGCCTCGCTCCGAGGTCGTGATGGACTCGGCCCTGGCCTGGCTCATGCTCGATGGGCTGCGTGATGTGGTGCGCCGCGGCACCGCCGCGAGCAGTGTGGGGTCGCAGTTCACCCTGCCGGCGGGCGGCAAGACCGGCACCACCAACGACTACTCCGACGTCTGGTTCATCGGCTTCACCCCCGACCTCGTCGGTGGCGTCTGGATCGGGATGGACAAGCCCCAGCGGATCATGGACAACGCCCAGGGTGGCCGCCTCGCGGCACCGGCCTGGACCATGATGATGAAAGAGGTCTACGAGCGCCGCCCCGCCCCCGCGGTCTGGCCCCGGCCCGATGGGCTCCTCGTGGTGGACGTCGACCGGCAGACCGGCGGGAAGTTCACCCCCTTCTGCCCCAAGGACTCGCTCGAGGTCGCGTCGTTCCTCCCCGGCACCGAGCCGGGTGCCTACTGCCCGATCCACAATCCCTTCGGCGGCACCGGCAGCACTAACCCGCTGAACCAGCCTACCCCGACGCCGCGCTGATGCCGGCCCCACGACGGTACACCGCAGGCTGGGTGTTGCCGTTCGAGGGGCCGCCGATTGCCGGCGGTGCTCTGCTGACCGACGAGCGCGGCCGCATCGCGGCGGTCGGTCCCGCGCGAAACGTCCCGGCGCCGGCCCACGTCGAGCAGCGCGAGCTGGGGCCGGCAGCGGCCCTGCTCCCCGGCCTCGTCAACGCCCACACCCATCTCGAGCTCACCGGTCTCGACGGGGCCGCTCCGGAGAACGACTTTCCCGCCTGGATCCGGCGGATCATCGCGGTGAAGATGGCGCGCGGCGCCGGCGAGGTGCTCGCCGCCGCGAAGCAGGGGGTGCGCGACTGCTGGGCCCAGGGGGTCACCACCGTCGCCGACACCGGCGACTCCGGGGCAGTGCTCGCGGCGCTGGCCGAACTTGGCGGCAGCGGGATCTGCTACCACGAGGTCTTCGGGCCGCATCCCGGCGTCGCCGAGACCCAGTTCGCTGCCTGGAAGGTGCGCATGGAGGAGCTGGCCCTCCTCGCGACCCCCCGGGTTCGGCTCGGTGCGTCGCCCCATGCGCCCTACAGCGTGAGCGGGCCACTGTACCGGCTGGTGGCGGAGTGGGCCGGGGAGCGGAATCTTCCGGTGGCGGTGCACCTGGCGGAGAGCGAGGACGAGTCGCTCCTCCTCCACGGCGGTGGTGGCTTCGCCGACGCCTGGAAGGGCAGGGGGATTCCCCTCCCGGCGACCACCGCGACCCCGGTCGAGTGGCTCGATCAACACGGCGTCCTCGGCCCGCGTACTCTCTGCATCCACATGGTGCGCGCCACCCCGGCCGATCTCGAGACCGTCGCCCGCCGGCGGGCCGCCATCGCGCACTGCCCCCGGTCGAACCGGCGCCATGGGCACGGCGACGCGCCGCTCCGCGCCTTTCTCGAGCGGGGGATTCCGGTCGGGGTGGGAACCGATTCGGTGGCGAGCGTCAGTCCGCTCGACCTCTTTGCCGAGGCCCGCGCCGCCCGGGCGCTGGGCCGGCTCTCGGCGGAAGCGGCACTGGAGCTGGTCACCCTTTCGGCCGCGCGGGCCCTGGGCCTCGAGTCCGAAATCGGGAGTCTGGCCCCGGGAAAATGGGCCGACCTGGTCGCGCTCGATCTGGGTGCGCCGGTTGACCTGACCGGCCTGGCTGATACCCTACTGTCTCGCGGCGCGGCGGCAGTTCGCGAGACGGTGGTGGGGGGCAGGACGGTGTTTGAGGCCGTTGGCCATTAGCCATTAGCTGTTAGCTGTTAGCTTGTTCGATGGGTTGCACCTTTCCGGCGCCATGGGCGCCGTACCCGAAGTCGCATGCTTCTGGCTAATAGCTAAGAGCTAATAGCTAACAGCTGACAGCCCCCTGACCTGAGCCTCACCTTGCCATGAAACTCCAGCGCCACGCCGCGATCCTCCGGGTCATCCGGGAGAAGCGGATCGAAAGCCAGGATGGGCTCCGCGAGGCCCTCGTCGCCGAGGGGATCAACGTCACCCAGGCGACCCTCTCGCGCGATATCCGGGAGCTCGGCCTCGCCAAGCTGGTCGACCCCCAGGGCGGCTCCTACTACGCCAACCCCAACGAGGGCTCCCTCCGCCCCGACCTGGGCCAGGTGCTGCCGGCGCTGCTGGTGAGTGTCGAAGGGACCGGCCCGCTGATCGTCATCAAGACGGCGACCGGCGGGGCGCCCGCCGTTGCGGCGGCGCTCGATACCGCCGGGTGGAAGGAGATCATCGGCACCCTCGCCGGCGACGACACCCTGCTCGTCATCGCCCGGAACCCGCGCATGCGGCAGCTGGTGGAGGTCCGGCTCTCGGCCCTGGCCCGCTGACCTTCCCCCCCGCCACGGGGGCCGTTACGATACTGGAGCTATCTCTGGAGCGGAGACCCGTGCGCTGTCTGGCGCTGAACGCGTCGTTCGAGCCCCTGACGATGGTGCCCGTACGACGTGCCCTCAGACTTGTCATAGAGGGCAAGGCGGAGATCGTTGAGTCGGAGGGACCGGACGTGGTGCGAAGTGCGCACCTCGTCCTTCCCAAACCGGCCATCATCCGCCTCGTCAAGTTTGTGCACGTCCCCCGGCGATTCCGCCGCCAGGTCACCAACACCTTCCTCTTCGCCCGCGACCACTATCGCTGCCAGTACTGCCACCGCTGGCAGCTGGAGCTGCGCCCCCGCGAGTGCCTGACGCGCGACCACCTGGTCCCGCTTTCCCGGGGTGGTTCCAACGAGTGGTCCAACGTGGTGACCGCCTGCTCCACCTGCAACACCCGCAAGGGGAACCGCCTCCCGGAAGAGTGCGGGATGCATCCCCTCACCCACCCGCACGAGCCCCACTTCGTGCACCTCTCGTGGGCGGTGCGCCGCCTGACGACCACCCAGGCCAAGTACATCCGGCTCTTCTACGGCCAGGAGGCGCTCAAGGCGCTGGGCGGGGTGCAGGCGCTGGCGGGCCATGGCGCGACGCCGGCGGGCCATGGGAGTCATTCGGTCCGCTAGGTGGGCCGGTGGTCGCGAGAACGAACAAGGGATCCGGCAGAGCGCCGGATCCCTTCGGTTTTTCGGGGTGGGTCCAGGCCGCAGGGGCCGGGGAATTACCTGGGCGGCTGGGGATTGCTCTTCGTCGCAGTACCGGCGGCCGAGTCGTCCGCCACCTGCATCCCGGCCTTCTTCCGGTAGAAGTTGATCTTGGCCAGCGCCGCGGCGCCGGTGTTCTGCTTGAGCTTGAAGACCACCGCCTCGGCGGTGGACTCGGTCTCGGTCGAGATGGTCAGGAACTCCTGCTTCCGGCTCCCGGCCAGGCTGCCGAAGAGGAGCTTCTTCCCCACGCTGGCGTCGCGGATGTCGGTGGACCGTTCGACCTGGGTAATCGTCTTCATGGGGATCTCGAAGACCTTGTCGCCGTTCTTCTCGGCGAACTTGATCCCCTCGGCGCTCAGCACCAGGATCCCTTTCTGCTTGTCCTCGAACTGCTCCTTGCCGCCGAAGTACTCCACGTCGGCGACGATGTCCTGGGCACGGGCCTGCGCGGCCGGGGCCAGGAGGAGGAGGGTGACGAGACCGAACCAGCGAGCGCGCATGCCATGTCTCCGCGTTCTTGAAAGGGAAAAGTACGACTTCTGTCATTCCGAGGGCCCGGTCAGGGCCCGAGGAATCCCTGCTCTTCTTCCGCGACCGGTACCAGATGAACCTGCCCAGCCCCTTCCACCTCGGCATTCGGCAGCGCGTCTTCGCCTAACGTCCAGGACCTGCGCCACGACTCACCAGCGACGCTAGCGAACCTCGAACTGCTCCGACTGCGGATACGTCAGCGTCGCCGTCGGCAGCCCCGCCAGTCCCAGCACCAGACGGCGCACCCGCTCCGCCAGTCCGCTCCCCTCACCCTCGCCCGGCACCACTTCGTTGCGGAGCGCCCGTTCCACCTTGTCCAGGTCGTTGTCCGAGAGCGTCGCCACCGAGACCGCTCCACGGTAGTAGTACCGCCCCGGATCGCGGGGGGCCACCACCGGGAACTTGAGTCCGCGCTCCAGCCAGTCGCCCAGTGCGCCGGAGGTGCCCAGCGTGCGTTTCTCGTAGTTGGCGCGGAAGGGACCGAAGCGATAGACGGTGAACTGGTCGAGCAGCGGTTCGTGCCGCACCACGATGGTCCATTCCAGTGTGCGGACCGCCTCGTCCAGCCACGCCTCACGCGAGCGCCAGACCTCGAGCCGGTACTGGAAGCGGAGCGGGAGTCCCTGCCGCAGGATGCTGAGCCAGGGGGTGTCGTCGAGGATGTGGCGGGTGAAGACGGTGGGGGCGTGAGTCGAGGGATCGACGGTGACTTCCAGCCGGACCGAGTCCGGGTTCTGGGCCGCCGCTGTCGCCGGCCCGACCGGCAGCAGCAGTGTCAGCAGCAGCAGTCCCGCCCATGGCCGGACCCGGCCCCGGTGCTCGGCCATGAAGACTCAGAACCGCCGCTCGAGCCGGATGTAGAACCGGACCGGCTCGCCGTCAGTGAGCGCCTTGACCAGGTACGCCGCGATCCCGCCCGCGTCGATGCCGACCCCCGCATCCGCCTTCCACTGGGTGATCGACTGGATGCGGTTGTTGGGTACCCGCCCTGGTCCCTTGCCCGAGAGCCACGCCGAGCCGGCATCGCTGAACACCACGAGGTCGGGATCCTGGATCCCGATGAAGCGGCTGAACTCCTGGTGGTTGGGGTCCCGGATGACCGTCCCGAGCCGCAGCTTGAGCCGGTGGCGGAACTCCCCCTGGGTGATGAGCGCCCGGTCGCAGAGCGCCGCGCGGCTCGGGTCATCGAAGCCCGCGGGAGCGCAGTTGAGGTCGCGGAAGCCGTACCCCGGCAGCAGGTCGGGGCCGCCCAGCGAGAGCCGCCGCTGGAGCGGCAGCGGGTCGCCCGAGAGCCACCCCGCCGACCAGAGCCGGAGGCTGAGCCGCGCCTCGGGGGAAAGGCGATAGTACCGCCGGGCATCGACGGTGTAGCGGTTGAAGTCGTAGCTGCTGGTGGGCAGCTGGCCGCGGATCGTCGCCGGCAGCCCGATCGGGGCGACGTCGTTGCTGCGGGAATGCTCCACGCTCGCCCGGATCCACCATCCCGACGACGGGTCGTCCCGGTCGTTGCGCGAGTCGTACTCGCCGCTGAGCGTCCCGATGGTGTAGTGCCCGTCGTCGATCAGCGGGTTGGCCCGCCAGCTGTCCTCGTTGCGGAAGAGCGACCACGGGTTGTTCGCCCGCACCGAGCCCTGCTTCTCGTACCGCAGGCTGGCATCCAGCCGGAAGTGGCGGCCGAAGTAGTTGTACGCGCTTCCGCTCACCCCTTCGCTGCTGAAGTAGTCGCGGTTGTCGCGCTGGAACAGGAAAGCGTTCCACCCCACCTCGTCCCGCGGCAGGGTGTGCTCCTCGATGCCCGAGATCACCGAGTAGGTCCGCGCCCCGAACCCGAATCCCCGCGAGCCGTGGAAGCGCCAGTCGGTGCGCACCAGCCAGCCGAGGTCGCGCCGGAAGGGCGAGGGATCGGGGGCGGTGCGGAGAATTCCGCGGGCATCGAGGCTCGCGGTGAGCGCGTCGCTGGCCCGCCACTCGAACGCCGGGCCGAAGACGATCCCCAGTCCCTCGATCCGGTTGTAGGTCTGGGTGGTGGTGAGCCGGAGCGTGGTGCGGATGCTGCCGGTCTGGATGGTCTTCTGGGCGGTGGCGAAGTCGCTGATGCCCCGCCGCCGCTCCCGCACCGCGAGCAGCCCGTCCGACTGCCGCTGCACCGGCGCGGCGTCCCAGAACACCCGCTGTTCCCCCTCGTGCAGTCCGCCCGGCTCGATCGTGAACCGGCCTCCCGCCACGAGCACGTTGCCGTGGATCGCGCCGCCCGGCGCGATGACCAGGTCGCCGTTGATGACGGTGAGGGTCCCGGTGAAGTCTCCCGCGATCCGCATCGTGCCGCGGAACGCCGCCACCCGGCCCGACAGCGCCGAGCCGGCGGGGAGCACCAGCCCGCCCGGGAGGCGGATGGTGCTGGTGTCATTCCAGGTGGTGAGCAGCTCGGAGAGGACCAGCGGCGGGAGGCCCAGCATCGCCGAGTCGGGCGCGGCCTCGTCGGGGTTGATGACCACGACGCTGTCCTGCGCGGCGAGCCGCCCCGCGCCAAGCGCGAGGAGGGCGAGGCCGGCGAGGAGGCAGCGCACCCGCCCGCCCTTCATCCGCCGACCGCCTCGCCCCGGGCCGCGAGCCCGAGCCGCTTCATCCGGCGGTAGAGATTGGCGCGATCGGTCTGGAGCACCCGCGCCGCCTCCGCCACGTTCCCTTCCGCCCGGGTCAGCGCATCGGAGATGAGGTCGCGCTCGTAGCGGTCGAGCAGCTCGGTCAATGCCAGGGAGGGATCGTTGGCGGATGCCCGGGGCAGCGCGTCGGTGCGCGGCGCCGGGGCCGGGACCCCCCGGGCCCCGGCGCCCGGCAGCATCATCGCCACGTCGTCGCGGGTGATCGTCTCGCTGCCCAGGATCGCCAGCCGCTCCACCAGGTTCGCCAGCTCGCGGATGTTGCCCGGCCAGGGATACTGCCGGAGTGCCGCCATCGCATCGTCGGCGTAGCGCTGTGGCTGCCGGGGCCGGGCCCGGTGCGCGAGGTGCGCCACCAGCAGTGGCAGGTCCTCGAGCCGCTCCCGCAGCGGCGGCAGCTGGATCGGGAAGATGTTGAGCCGGAAGAAGAGGTCCTCCCGGAATCCCCCCTGCGTCACCGCCTGGTCCAGCCGGCGGTTGGTCGCTGCCACCACCCGCACGTCCACCTTGGTCGGCTGTTCCGCGCCGAGCCGCTGGAGCACCCCCGTCTCGAGGGTGCGGAGCAGCTTGGCCTGGGCCTCGAGGTTGAGGTCGCCGATTTCGTCGAGGAAGAGCGTGCCCTTGTCCGCCAGCTCGAAGCGTCCCAGCCGCCGCTCGGTGGCACCGGTGAAGGCACCCCGCTCGTGGCCGAACATCTCCGACTCCACCAGCTCCCGCGGGATCGCGGCGCAGTTCACCGTGACGAACGGCTCCTTCGCGCGCCGGGAGGCGCGGTGGATCGCCGAGGCCACCAGCTCCTTGCCGGTTCCCGATTCGCCGGTGATCAACACCCGCGCGTCGGTCGGCGCCACCTGGCCGATGAGCTGGCGCACCTGCTTGAGCGGCGCGCTCTCGCCAACCATCTCGTCCCGGCTCTCCAGCGCCTGCCGGAGCGCCCGGTTCTGGCTCCGGGTGCGGCCCAGCTCGACCGCCGCCTTGAGCGTCACCAGCACCGCCTCGGGGCTGAGCGGCTTCTCCAGGAACTGGAAGGCCCCGAGCTGCGCCGCCCGCACCGCGTCGGCCAGCTGGGCCTTGCCGCTCATCATGATCACCGGCGCCTCGCAGCCCTTCCCCCGGAGGTGGCCCAGGGTGTCGAGCCCGTCCGGGCCCGGCGGCATGAAGAGGTCGAGGAAGATCGCGTCGGGGTCGAGCGACTCCAGCGCGATCAGGCCCGCCGGCCCGTTGGGCGCCTCATGGACGACGAATCCCTCCGCGCGCAGCAGCGCCGCCAGCATCCGGCGGATGTTGGCTTCGTCGTCGATGATCAGGACTTGGGGCATGTCTCTAAGATACTTCCGTCGATGGAGTTCCGAGGCGCGTTTGTCATCCCGAGCGCAGCGAGGGATCTACGCCGCCGTCCTCGTACGTTGCAGCGGTCGTGAAACGCTGCCGGGATCCCTCGCTGCGCTCGGGATGACAGCCTCCCGCACGATCACTTCACCCGCCGCCGCGGCAGCGTGATCACGAACGTCGCCCCGCCTCCCGGCGTCGGCTCGTGCCACACCCGCCCGCCGTGCGCGTCCACCGTCTGCTTCACCAGCGCGAGCCCGAGACCGGTGCCGTCCTGCTTCCCGGTGACGTACGCCTCGAACAGGGTTTCACGCAGTTCCTCCGCCACCCCCGGTCCATGATCCACCACCCGCACCTCGGCGCCGTTCTCGCCCAGCGGCCGGCAGGTGAGGCCCACCTCGCCCTGGCCCCCCATCGCCTCGCTCGCGTTGCGGAGCAGGTTGCTGAGGGCCCGGCGGAGCGGCTCGTAGTGCCCGGTGATCCGCGGCGTCGCCGGGTCGAGCGCCAGCGCCGGGGTCACCCCGGCCGGGAGTGCGGTGCGGGCCAGCTCGCCCAGCAGCTCGCCCAGGTCGACCTCCGCCGCCGGTCCCTCGGGGAGGCGGCCCATCTCGGTGAACTCCCGCGCCAGCTGCTCCAGGCGCGCCGACTCCGCCTGCAGCACCTCCAGCGCTTCCTTCTGGTCCGGCTGCGCGGTGCGGCTCAGCTGGCTCACCGCGAAGCGGATCGGGGTGAGCGGATTGCGCATCTCGTGGGCAACCCGGCGCGCAATCTCGCGGAAAGCCCGCAGGCGCTCCCCCTCGATCTCCCGCGCCCGCGCCTCGGAGAGGCTGGTCGCCATCTCCCGGACCGCGATGCGGAGCGAGGCGAACTCGGGTGCGCCTCCCTCGCGCTCGTCGGGGGGCAGTGGCTCCGCCCGCCGGATGTTGCCGGTCCAGCCGATCAGCTCCTCGATCGGGCGGCTCAGCTGGCTCGAGAGGTAGCCCCCCAGGCGCATCGCCAGCGTGAGCACCACCCCGCCCAGCACCAGGACCAGGATCGGGAGGATATAGGAGTAGTAGGTGGCGTAGGTGTCCTGCCGCTGGCCCCGCGCGATGGCGTCGTTGAGCGCCCGGGTGTGCGCCGTCAGCGCCTTCCGGTCGGCGGGGCGGAGGCGCGTAGTGTCCAGCGTCTCGACCAGCACCCGCCCGGTGCGCGCCAGGTCTTCCATCACCGCCCGGTTGGCCCGGGTGGTGATCAGGGGCGAGCGTACCGCGAACGCCAGGCCCACCAGCGCGAGTGCGGTCGGCAGGACGCCGAGCAGGAAGAGGACGAGGAGAATCCGCTTGCGGAACGGAAGCGGTGAGCTCATCCGGCACTCCGGGACAGGGGGACCTGGCGACGAGACCAGCGACCGGCGACGCTCCCCAGGATGGCGCCGAGCAGGGCGCCCAGCCACTCGGGGGAGGTGGTGGGCGCCGCCCCGGCGATCGGCGGGATGCCCGCCAGCCCGGCCACCAGGACGAGGGCGGTGAACCCGAGGCCCGGGACCGGCCCCGCACGGGTGAACCAGTAGCCGACCGGGAACGCCAGCCCCGCGAGCCAGACCGAATTGAGCAGCAGCCACTCGTCCCACACCGCATAGCGGAACGGCAGCATCGCGGCCCAGCCCCAGCCCACGGTCATCGGCAGGCTCATCTCGGAATGGCTCCCCCCGCTGCTCGAGCGGATCACCCACACGCTGCCGAGCTGGCCCGCTTCGATGCGCACGCTGTCCCCCGGGGCCCGGCCATCGAACAACGGCAGGCGGGCGCTGAGCGCCCGGAATTCCCACTGCTCCAACCGGGTCCGCAGCTGCAGCACCAGCGCGCTCCGGTCCTGGCCCAGCAGGATCTGCTCGTCGTGGGCGCTGTCGACCACTGCATAGATCGGCGCGGTGTGCCGCGGCGGGGCGCCCGACACTACCTGCGCCTCGACCAGGACGGTGTCACGCTGCATCGCGCGTCGGAGCGCCGTGGGGTCGGGCCAGAATCCCTCCGGCGGCTGCGTGCCGTTGACCCGGATCTCGCCGACCTTTCCGGTGTACTGGGCGTAGTGTCCGTAGGCCTTCGCCATGATCGCGTAGTAGGGATTCGCCGAGGGGGCGAGGTGGGTCCCGAACCCGCTGAGGCTCAGGGCCCCGAACCAGGCCAGCGCCGCCACGACCCCGAGCCGCAGCGCCACCCGCCGGTCCGGCCAGAAGAGACCCCGCCATCCGTGATAGAGCCAGACCCCGAGCCCGCCGCCCAGGGCATTGCCCAGGATGTCGCGTGAGCTCGCGTCCCGGCCGGTGAGGACCGTCGCCTGCAGCGTCTCGATCGCGATCGTGGCCGCGAGGCAGGTGAGGACCGCGGGCCGCCGCGCCAGCCAGTGCGACAGCGCCCAGCCGAGGGGGATGAAGAGCAGGATGTTGCTGAGGAAGTCCCGGCTCCCCTCGTTGTTGCACCGGACCAGGCAGAAGAAGCCCGCGCGGGTCTCGTCCGGATCCATCGGTGCCGACACCAGCGTGAGCCGCGCGACGAACGCGACGGCCAGGATCGTCACGACCGCTGCCCGCCAGCGCGGCGCGGGCGAGTGAGAATCCAGAGCCATTGACGCGTCCTTGGTGGGGAGCCCGGTCGTTGCGATTCACCGCCTCTGGCAAATCGACCAAGCATTCTCGGTATGTTGTGGCCGAATCGCAACAGGCCTGCCCACGGACCGGGCCGGAGAGGGCTATCCCGTTCGCCCACTAAAGGATAGGCGATTTCTCCGGGCCTGTCTGACTGGCCCGACTCCTGCACTGGGGTCAGGCCCTGCGAGTCCGTCCGGGCTCATGTCGACCTTCGGAGAGGATTGTCCCAACCCCGATGCAAGCGATTCCGCTGCCGCCCCGCTGGCCTTCGACCCACATCTTTACCGTGGACGTCGAAGACTACTTCCAGGTGAACGCCTTTGAAGGCCTGGTGGATCGTGCAGAGTGGGACCGTTATCCCTGCCGGGTGGAGCAGAACACCGCCAGGCTGCTCGACCTCCTCGGCCGCTACAACGCGCGCGGGACCTTCTTCACCCTCGGCTGGATCGCGGAGCACCATCCGCAGGTCGTCCGCCAGATCGCGGATGCCGGCCATGAGGTCGCGTCCCACGGGTACTGGCACCGGAAGGTCGATACCCTCTCGCCTGAAGCGTTCCGCCAGGACATCCGCGAGTCCAAGCAGCGGATCGAGGACCTGAGCGGCCAGCCCTGCCTCGGCTTCCGCGCGCCCAGCTTCTCGATCCGGCCGGGCATGGAATGGGCCTTCGAGATCCTCGCCGAAGAAGGCTACCGCTACGACTCGTCGATCTTCCCGATCTCCCGGCCCGACTACGGCTATCCCAAGGCGCCGCCCTGCCCGGTGGTGCTGCACACCTCCGCCGGCGAGCTGCTCGAGCTGCCGATGGCAACGATGCTGGTGGCCGGATTCCGGCTCCCCGCCGCGGGCGGCGGTTACTTGCGCCAGCTGCCCTTCCGCCTCACAATGGACGCGTTCGCCCAGTGGGGTGAGTTAGGCGTCTCCGCGGTGCTGTATACGCATCCGTGGGAGATCGACCCGGAGCAGCCGCGCCTCAACGCCGGCCTGCTCACGCGGGTCAGGCACTACCGGAACCTGGGTCGCACGCTGCCGCGGCTGCAGCAGCTGCTCGAGAAGTTCAAGTTTACCAGCGTCGCCGCCCGCTACGGCGAGACGCTGCACCCGACGTCCCAGTCGGCCGTCTCCGAGCCAACCCAGCCCGCCGCGTGAGTCAATCCTCCAGTCTTCCGCCGGTCGATGCTGTGCCGAACATGCGGCTGCCCCAACCTGATCCGACGGTCGTCTTCTGCGCGGTCGATGCCGGCGCGGTGCTGCTCTCCACGTCCGAAGAGGTCTACTTCGGGCTGAACAGCGTCGGCGCGCGGGTCTGGTCGCTGCTGCCCCCGCACCACCAGGATTTCGACGCCCTCTGCGACACCCTGGCCGCCGAATATCCCGATGCCGATCCCGGCGAGCTGCGGGCCGACGTCGCTGCCCTGCTCGACGACCTGATCCGCTCCCGGCTGGTGCGTCCCGAGCCACGCTGAGGAGCGCGTGCCAGGACTCGGCCGGCTCGCCTCCCTCTCCGCCCGTGCCTGGACCGATTTTGCCCGGGCCCACGCGGCAGTCATCTACGCCACCCTCGCCGTCCGCTTCCGCTCCCGCGGACGTCTCCTTGCGTCCGAGACCGATCTCACCGTCACGCCGCTCCCTCCCGCCGTGTGGAAGCGGGTGAGTGAGCTGGAGCAGGCCCTGGCCCGCGCCCTCAAGTATGGCCTCCTCCGCCCCGCCTGCCTCCCGCGCAGCGTGGCGCTGCACTGGCTCCTGACCCATTCCGGCGTCCCCGGCAGCCGGATCCGGATCGGGGTCCGTCCCGGACCCGAAGGGCTGGCCGCGCATGCCTGGGTCACGCTCGCCGGTGAGGTCGTGGGCGACGACCCTGTATTTGTCGCCCGCTACACCGAGATCGCCGACACCCGGGTCCCGGGCCTCACATGAGCGGACTCGTCGCGATTCTCGGACCTGGCGCCGGCAGCGAGGAGGCGGCCACGCTCGCCATGCTCGGCCGGCTCCGCTACCGGGGCGGAGACCAGCAGCGGGTCTGGTCCGAGGACGATGCCCGCATCGGCGTGACCCGGGCCGCCTGGGAACTCGCCCCCGGCTTCGCCGGCGGGGTGATGGTCCTCGAGGAAGAGGGGATCGTGGTCGCCGCCGACGCGTCGCTCTACTACCTCGAGGAGTTGCGCCGCGGCCTGCGCGCGGCGGGACAGTCGCCGCGGGGCGATTCGCCCAGCCACCTCATCGCCGCGGCCTACCGCGCCTGGGGAAGCCGCCTGGTCGAGGTGCTCGAAGGGGACTACGCCTTCCTGGTCTGGGATCGCCGGAGCCGGGTCCTCTGCGCCGCGCGCGACTTCGCCGGTTCCCGGCCGCTCTATTTCGGCCGCGCCGGCACTCAGCTGGTCCTCGCCTCGACGCCGGTCGCCGTGACGGCGCATCCCGGCATTCCCCGCACGCTCAACCGGCTCGCCATCGCGGAAGACCTGATCGGCGCCTCGAGCATGGTGGTGGGCGACACGCCGTTCGAGGCGGTCCAGCTGCTGCCCGCGGGCGCGCGGCTCCTCTGGGAGCCGGGGAAGTCCCCCCGGGTGGAAGGGTTCTGGGAGCCGCCGGTGTTCGAGCGCAACGAGGGGCCGGGCACCGCCGAAGCCGCGGAGCAGCTGCGCGCCCTCCTGCGTGCGGCGGTGCGCGAGCGGCTCGCCCCCGCCGGCCCCACCGCGGTCTGGACCAGCGGGGGCTACGACTCGCCCGCGGTGCTGGGTCTCGCCCTCTCCGCCCGCGGCGGGGCGCGTGGCCCGGTGCTGCCGGTGTCGATGAGCTATCCCGCCGGTGACCCGGGACGCGAGGACGAACTCATCCAGGCCGTCGCGGCGCACCTCTCGTGTCCGGTGCACTGGGTCGATGTGGCGAGTGTGCCGGGCCTCCCCGATCCCTGGGCCTGGGCCGAACGCCGGGAAGAGCCGTTCGCGCATCCCTACGAAGAGTGGAACCGCGCCCTCGCGGCGGGGAGCAGGGACGAGGGCGCGCGCGTCATCCTGGGTGGCAACGGCGGCGATCAGTTCTTCGGCGTCTCACCCGTGTTCATGGCGGACCTGCTCCGCCAGGGCCGCTGGGGCACGCTGTGGAGCGAGGCCCGGAGGATGGGCTTCGGCCGCCGCGACGCCCGCCAGATCTTCCACTGGATCGTGCAGCCGGCGCTGCCGCCCTCGCTGCTCGAGCTGGCGACGCGACTGCGCGGCCGCCCGCTGCGGGCGCACCTGCAATCGCCGATTCCTGACTGGCTGCGACTGGATCGCGCAACCACCGACGCGCTGTGGCAGCGCCAGTGGCAGTATCGACTTCGTCGTCCACAGGAAACGTTCGGGTCCGCGGAAACCGCGTGGTATCTCACGTCGAAATTCGGGCAGCGTATCGCGACCTCGATTGTGGGTATCGCGCAACAATCTGGTGTTGAACCGCGCTCACCGATGTACGATCGTCGAGTCATAGAGTTCATGGCCAGACGCCCGCGCGAGGATCGCTACGCGCTCGGCGAGACCAAGATCCTGCTCCGCCGAGCGCTCGAGGGCGTCCTGCCAGCGGAGCACCTGGCCCCGCGGAAAACCCGTACGGGACTGCCGACCAGCTACCTGAATCGAGCCCGAAACGCCGCCCTCCCAGCATGGCTGGAAGCGGCTGGTAAGAGCTTGCAGATGGAAGAGTTAGGGATAACCAGCAGGGCGGCTCTGGAAGGGGCCATGACCCGCTTCCTCAAGCATCCCGAGTGGGAGGGTCGTCTGGCTGGCCAGCTATTCAACGTTCTGGCAGCCGAATTCTGGATCCGGCGCCACACTGGCCCGGAGAGTGCACCTGCGGCCAAAGTGGCCTGATCGGCGGGGTGGTGGCCTGCAGTTTGCGAGAATCGGCTTCCAGTGGCACTAGGTCCCGCAACCCACTGGAATCATGGAGGAGGTGATTGCATGTACGAACGTCCACAGCTGAAGCGTTTTGGCTCGCTCCGCGAGTTGACTGAGGCGGGGTGGGATGGGGATTCGGATGGCTGGTATCTCCGGATCGCCCCGACCGTCAGCGGGTGTAACTTGTACAATTCGGGTCGCACCTGCTCCTGAGTAGACGAGGGGGCCCCGACGGGCCCCCTCACTCTTTCTACCCCCTCGACGAGCGCTGGTGTACTGGTACCGAGTCTACGGCGAACGCCTGGCATCAGACGTCCCCCTGCCGGAGGCTCGACCTGCGAGCGCCGGGGAGCCGTCGTGGACCTTCCGGCAGCCGGCCGGCGCGCCGGCCAGGGTCGATGCCCGGCTGCTCGGAAGCCAGGATCTCTATCCCGGGTGCGGCGCCCGGCTCTACCGCACGCCCTCCGGTCTTCGGGTCGTCGTCGACGACACCGGGACCTACGATCTCGGCCCGGACGGGCATGACATCGCCTGGTATCCGTCGGCCGACAGCACCCCCGATTTCGGCCGGGCCCACCTGCTCGGCCGGGTCCTCGCCACCTCGCTCCACTTCCGCGGCGCCCTGGTGCTCCACGGCAGCGCGGTCGCCTACGACGACGGCGCCGCGATCTTTCTCGCGCCCAAGCACACCGGCAAGTCGACCCTCGCCCTGGCGCTGACCCTCGCAGGGGCGCGTCTCATCTCCGACGACTCCCTCGCTGTCGATCCCGGCGCGGCGCCGACGGTGGCGCCGGGGATCCAGAGCATGCGGCTCGTGCGTGACGCCGCCGCCCGCCTGGTGGGCTCGCTCCCCTCCGCGCCCCAGTCCGACGGCAAGGTGCTCCTCACCGACCTCCCGGAGGAGCGGCTCGAGACCGGCCGGGTGCCGGTGCGGGCGATCTACCTGCTGACCGCCGCCGAGTCGATCGCGGAGAATCGCGCCGCCGACCGGCAGCCGCTCCCGCCGCCGCTCGCGGCCGCCGCCATCGTGGGGCACGGCAAGATCGCCGAGATGCTCGGCTCCGCCGAGGCGCCGGAGCTGCTCCGTCGCGCCGCCCGCCTCGCGAGCGTGGTGCCGGTGTATCGCCTCGCGGTGGTCCGCGATCTCGCCCGGCTCCCCGAGGTGGTCACCCGGATTGCCGGCTGGCACGCCGCCGCCGGCGAGCGGCTCGCATGAGCGCGCCCGCGCTCGCGGTCGACGGCCTGGAGAAACGGTTTGCCGCCCGGCGCCCGCTGGCCCAGGTGCTTCGCCAGCCGTTCATCGCCGCGCCACCGGTCACGGCGCTGGACCGTCTCTCCTGCGAGGTGGCTGAAGGTGAGTTCTTCGGGCTCCTGGGCGTGAACGGGGCGGGCAAGTCCACCTTCTTCAAGATTCTCTCGACCCTGGTGCGTCCCGATGGCGGGCGCGCCTCGGTCTTCGGGGTCGACGTGGAGCGGGAGCCCGCCCGCATCCGCCGCCTGCTCGCGCCGGTGCTGACCAGCGACCGCTCGCTCTACTGGCGGCTCAGCGCGCTCGAGAACATGCGGCTCTGGGCCTCGCTGGGCCGGCACGATGCCGGCGCCGCCACCCGCATCGGGGAGCTGCTGGCCCTGGTGGGGCTGGCCGAGACCGGGGCCCGGCTGGTGGGCACCTTCTCGTCGGGGATGCGCCAGCGGCTGCTGCTCGCCCGGGCCCTGCTGGGCCGGCCGCGACTCCTCCTCCTCGACGAGCCGACCCGGAGTCTCGATCCCATCGCCGCGCGCGACTTCCGCGAGTTCCTGCGGCGCGAGCTCGGCGGCCTCCAGGGATGCACCGTGCTGCTCGCCACCCACGATGCCGACGAAGTGCGCGATCTCTGCGACCGGGTCGGCGTCCTCCATCGCGGCCGGCTGGTGGCGAGCGGGACGCGGGACCAGCTGGCCCGCCAGCTGAGTTTCCACCGCTACCGGCTGGTGACGACGGCCCCGGGCCATCCCGCCCTCGACGCGCTCGCTGCCCGGGGAATCCGGGTGGGTCCCACCGTCGCGCTCCCGGAGGGATGGTCGCTGCGCGAACTCGATGTCGCCGGCGGCCCCGAGGCGACCGCCGCGCTTCTCGCGGAGCTGACCCAGGCCGGGGTTCCGGTGGCCCGGCTGGAACAGGTCGAGCTGCCGCTGCCGGACCTGATCGAGCGGCTCGCCGCCGCCAACCCGGCGGAGGTGCGCCATGCGTGAGGCCCTGGCGCTGCTCCGTGCCGGCTGGCTCTCCGCGGCCAGCTACCGGCTCAACCTGTTCTTCTCCCTCATCGGCCTCGCCGTCAGCCTGGTGCCGCTCTATTTCGTCGCCCAGGCGCTGCAGCCGGTCGCGGCGCAGTCCATCAGCGACGAAGGCGGGCGCTACTTCGCCTTCCTCGCCGTCGGCCTCGCGGTCTTCTTCTTCATCAGCAGTGCGGTCATGTCGCTGCCCAACGCGATCGGGGGTGGCATCTCCTCCGGCACGCTCGAGGCCCTCCTCGCAACGCCGGCGCCGATTCCCTCCCTGCTCCTGGGTCTGGTGAGCTTCGACATGATGTGGGCCGCGATCCGCGCCGCCGGCCTGCTCGCCGCCGCCATGCTCCTGGGACTCCGGATCGTGCCCGCCGGGATTCCCCTCGCGCTCCTCGGCCTGGCGCTGACGATCGTGGCCTACTTCGGCATCGGCCTCGGCCTTGCCGCAATGATCCTGATCTTCCGCACCACCGGGCCGCTGGGGAGCGGCATCCTGGCCGCCTCCGGGCTGCTGGGCGGGGCCTACTATTCGACTACCGTCATCCCCAGCTGGATCCAGCATCTCGCGGTACTGGTGCCGCTTACCTATGGTCTGCGGGTGATCCGCCGGGCCATCCTGGCGGGCCTTCCCCCCGAGGCCATCACCCCGGACCTGGTCCGGCTCTCCATCGCGGCAGCGGTTTTGCTTCTCCTGGGCGGGCTGTGCTTCCGAGCAGCCTTACGTCACGCCCGAGGGCAGGGGAGTCTTGGCCAGTACTGACACGCTGGATCCCGTTCGTGGCCTGAGCGCCGAAGGTCGCCTGCTGCTGGCCGCCGCGGGTGGCCGCGCCATGGATGACACCATTCGCACGCTGGCCGCCGGTCCGGTGGACTGGGACGCGATCATCGCGTACGCGGTGCGCGAGCGCGCCGAGTCGGTGCTCTGGGCGCGGCTCAAGGACGCCGGCGTCGCCGTGCCGCCCGCCACCGCCTCGATGCTCCAGGCGCTCGCGATCCGGTCCGATCTCCGCATGGCCCTGCTCGAGCGCCGCCTGGAGGAGACCATCGCCGCGCTCGCCGGCGCGAAGGTGCCGGTCCTGCTCCTCAAGGGCGCCGCACTCGGCCGGACCGTCTACGGCGGCTTTCCCCAGCGGCCGATGCTCGATCTCGACCTGCTGGTGCCGCGGGAGCACGCCGAGGCGGCGCGGGACGCGGCGCTGGCGAGCGGGTGGGTGCGCGGGGAGATGGAGCGGAAGGTGGCCTTCTACGAGGGGCACAATCATCTTCCGCCGCTGCACGATGCCAGGGGGCGGGACTTCAATCTCGAGATTCACACGTCGCTCTTCGTGCCGGGCCACCCGTTCCAGTGGACCGACGACCAGGTCTGGGAGCGGAGTGCCGCCATCCCCGGCAGTCCGGCCCGGGTGCAGTCGCTCGAGGACCTGCTGCTCCACGTGGCGCTCCACTTCTTCTGGTCGCACGCCGGCTACTTCGGGCCCTGGCGCGCGATCCGCGACGTGCGGGCGCTGGCCGAGCAGCCGGCGCTCGACTGGGATCGCTTCGTGGCCCGGGCCCGCGAGACCCGCGGTGCCACCGCGGCGCACTGGACCCTGCGCCTGGCCCGGCTCCTCGCCGGCGCCGCGGTTCCAGAGCGGGTCGAGGTCGCGCTGCGGCCGCCGCTGCCGGTCGCGACCCTCGGCATGTTCGACCGGCACTTCGCGATCCGCTGGTTTGCCTCGGGGCTGCCCTGTCCCTCGCGCCGCCTCGAGCGGTGGCTCTGGCGCGCCGCGGTCCGCCCCGGCTCCAGCGGGCACGGCGACGCGGTGCCCTGGACCCGCGATCCTCTCTTTCTCGATCCGGACCCGAACAAGGTCCCCGAACCGGTGACTCGCAAGGTGATCCGTCATCTCGGGAGTCCCGGCCGCTATCTCCGGTATCTCCAGAACATCATTCTCGGAACGGCCCAGTGACCGCACCGGCTGTCGAAGCGTACCAGGGATCCGCGGAAGAGTGGGACACCTTCGTGCGGGGCCAGCGCGGGTGGACCCATTTTCACCTGCACGGGTGGCAGGGCGTCCTCCAGCGCGTGCTCGGGTGCCGGACGCCCTACCTCGCGGCGCGCGCCGCCGATGGCCAGCTGGCTGGCGTCCTCCCGCTGGTCCGGGTGAAGTCGCTGCTCTTCGGCCACTTCCTGGTGTCCCAGCCGTTCGTGAACTACGGCGGGCCGCTCGGCAGTGATGCCGCGATCCAGGCGCTGACCGCCGCGGCGGTACGGCGGGCGGAGGAGACCGGCGCCGGGCTCCTCGAATTGCGCAGCCGGGTGGAACTGCCCATCGACCTCCCGGTGTCGCACCGGAAGATCACCGTGGTCCTCGACCTCGAGTCCGGCGATCCCGAGCGCACCTTCAAGCGCTTCGAGGCCAAGCTCCGCAGCCAGGTGCGCAAGCCGATGAAGGAAGGGGTGACGGTGCGGTTCGGCCCCGACCAGGTGAAGCCCTTCTTCCAGGTCTTCGCCCAGCACATGCGCGATCTCGGCACGCCGACCCAGCCGCTGGCCCTCTTCGAGTCGCTCACCGCGACCTTCGGCGACGACATGTGGGTCGCCTGCGCCTGGCTCGGTGACCTGCCGGTTGCGGGCGGGATCGGTTTCCGCTGGGGCCAGGAGTTCGAGATGACGTGGGCCTCGGCGCTCCACTCCCACAGCAAGATCGCGCCGAACATGCTCCTCTACTGGGCGTTCATGGAGCGGTGCGTGCAGCAGCAGGTGGCGGTCTTCAACTTCGGCCGGACCACGCCCGGCAGCGGCACCCATCGCTTCAAGATGCAGTGGGGCTCCCGGGAAGAGCCGCTCTGGTGGTACCAGCGGCAGGCCGGCGTGGCCAAGACGCCGTCGCCTGACGATGGCGCCTACTCCTGGGGGCCGCGTCTCTGGCGCCACCTCCCGGTGCCGCTGGCCACCGCGCTCGGCCCCCGCCTGGTGCGCTGGATTCCGTGATTCCCCGCGTCATCCCGCCGGTGTACTCGCCGGTCCCGGCGGGCGCCGTGCTTCGGGCCTGGACCGCCCTCCTCTCGGCCGGACGCGGCACGCTGGCCGGCGCCTCCGCCCTGGTGCGGGAGCGGTACGGCGCGCGCGAGGTGCTTCTCACCGACAGCGGAACCAGCGCACTGGCGCTGGCGATGCGACTCGCGGTCACCGCCCGCCCCGGCCGGCCGCGCATCGCGATTCCCGCCTGGGCCTGCTACGACATCGCCACCGCCGCCGACACCGCCGACGTCGAGGTGGTGCTCTACGATCTCGATCCCGAGACCCTCGGTCCCGAGCCGGCGTCGTTCGACGCCGCGCTCCAGCGCGACGTCGCGGCCGCGGTGGTGATCCATCCCTTCGCCCTCC
The DNA here is from genome assembly GCA_046327735.1 of Gemmatimonadales bacterium. GTDB lineage: Bacteria > Gemmatimonadota > Gemmatimonadetes > Gemmatimonadales > GWC2-71-9 > JADJOM01. Next base: position 270,337 of record JAXLXZ010000004.1, read on the forward strand.
CGCTGGCGCTGCCCGGACTCCTCGACCGCGTCCATGCGGCGGGTGCGCTGCTCATCGAGGACGCGGCCCAGGCCATCGGGGCCACGGTGCATGGTCGGCCCGCGGGAGCGCTGGGCGACCTGGGCGTGCTCAGTTTCGGGCGCGGGAAGGGATGGACCGGCGGGGGCGGGGGCGCGCTGCTGCTCAACCAGGGGGCTCCCGCCGAGCTGACGCTGCCGCGTGCCGAATCGATCGGTGGCGGACCCGGCGCGCCGGGCGTGGCCGTGAAGCTCACCGCGCAGTGGCTGCTCGCGAGGCCGGCGCTCTACGCGATTCCCGCCGGGCTCCCTTTCCTGCGCCTCGGCGAGACCATCTACCACCCGCCGCATCCGCCCGGCAACGCCATTCCGCTCGAGGCCGCGGTGCTGCTGCGGACTTTCGCGGCGCAGGAGCGTGAGGTGGCCACCCGCAGGCGGAACGCGGAACGGCTGTCGAGCGCACTCCTCGCCGCCGGTGCCGGCACGGTGCCCCGGCCCTGGAGCGGCGGGGAGCCGGGGTGGCTCCGGCTCCCCTTCCTTCCGACCGACCGCACCCTCCTCCGGGCCGACCAGCCCGAGGCGCGCCGGCTCGGCATCATGCCCGGCTATCCGATTCCCCTGGCCCGGCTCCCGGGGTTCATCTCCCGGATCAAGGGTGGGGGTGAATACCCCGGGGCGGAGCTGCTGTCAGCGCGCCACCGCACCTTGCCTACGCACAGCCTGCTGCGCGAACCAGATCTCCGCCAAATCGAGCACTGGCTGGCATCGTAAGCTGTTTCCTTCCAATGCATTACGTTGTATCCTTCAGCCGGTCGCCGGAGTCACCCCCCATGGGCATATGACTTGCGACCCCGCATTTGACTTTTCCCCGGTTTGCCGGCCTTCCGGGGCGCCGAGTTCAACTCCTCAAACCCGAGTCGCATGAGCAAGCTCCAGGGTCTTCTCGCCGAGCTGGAATCGCACTGGGTGGCCCAGGCGGACAAGCCCGACGAGACGCCCGACGTGACCCTGCGGGCGCTGGTGTTCGCCGCCGCGGGAACGCCGCGGGGCCTGGCCCGGCTCGACGGCGCGCTGCCCGAGCTCGACGCGGCGGGGCAGCAGCGGCTCGCCGAGCTGGTGGCCCAGCGCCTCGGCGGAACGCCGCTCGCGCACCTGACCGGCCGGCAGAGCTTCTTCGGACTCGAGCTGCTCGCCGGTCCCGGCGCGCTCATTCCCCGGCGGGAGACCGAGACCCTCGTGCAGGCCGCGCTGGAGCCGCTCCGCGCGATCGTCCGGCGCCAGGGTCGCGCCCAGGTGATCGACGTCTGCACCGGCGCGGGCAACGTCGCCCTGGCGCTCGCGCATGCGGTCCCCGAGGTCACCGTGGTCGGGGCCGACCTTTCCCAGGAAGCGGTCGAGCTTGCCCGCCGCAATGCCGCGCACGTGGGGCTCGATGGCCGGGTCTCGTTCCGCCAGGGCGACCTCTTCGCCCCGGTGGACGAGCCGCGCTTCCTCGGCCAGGTGGACCTGATCACCTGCAACCCGCCGTATATCTCCTCGGCGAAGGTGCCGCAGATGGCCGCCGAAATCGCCGGCCACGAGCCGCGGCTGGCGTTCGACGGCGGTCCCTTCGGGGTCAACATCCTGATGAAGCTGATGGCCCAGGCGCCGCGCTTCCTGGTGCCGGGCGGCTGGCTCTGCTTCGAGGTGGGGCTGGGCCAGGGCGACGGCGTCCGTGCCCGGCTCGAACGCCAGGGCGGCTACACCGAGATCACCAGCGTGCCCGACGCGCACGGCGATGTCCGTGCGATCGTCGTTCGTACCCAGACACCGGGGCAGTGAGCGCCCCCCAATCCCAGATGCCCATGACCCGTCCGCCCGTGAATCCGATGGTGCTCCCCAACTTCGCCGAGATGCTCTGGGCCGGCGCCGCGAAGCATGGCGACGCCCCCGCCATCATCGAGCGGGAGCGCACCACCACCCACCGGCAGCTGATGGAGCGGGCGGCGGCGGTCGCCAGCACCCTGGTGGCGCGGGGACTCCAGCCGGAGCAGCGGGTGGGGATTCTCCTCGATCGCGGCGCCGACGCGGCGGCCACCTTCTTCGGCATCGCCGCGGCGGGCGGCATCGCCATCAACATCAACGAGACGCTCCGGCCCCGGCAGGTCGAGTACGTGCTGGAGCACTCCGACGCCTCGTTCCTGATCACCAGCGCCGACGTGCTCGGGCGCCAGCCGCGCGAGATCGCGACCACCGCCACCCGCATCACGCTGGACGAGATCCCGGCGAGCGGCAGCTGGACCCCCGCGCCCAAGATCGGGCAGGACGTCGCCCACATCATCTACACCTCGGGCTCCACCGGGCTCCCCAAGGGCGTGACCATCTCCCACGGGAACATCTGGGCCGGCATGGAGTCGGTGGCGACGTACACGAAGATCGCGCCCGGTGACCGGATCGCGAGCCTGCTGCCGTTCAGCTTCGACTACGGCCTCAACCAGCTGCTGACCACCATCGGCCGCGGCGCGGCCCTGGTGGTGGAGCGCTCCCCGATTCCCCAGGTGATCGTCGAGACGCTGCGCACCCAGGGCGTCACCGTGCTGCCCTGCGTCCCGCCGCTCTGGCTCCAGCTGCTCGCGGTCGAGTCCTTCCAGAAGCGGCCCATCACCACGCTCCGCGCGATGACCAACACCGGCGGGCGGGTGCCGCTCGAGGCGGTGCGCGCGCTCCGTGCCTCGCAGCCGCAGGCGGAGCTGTTCCTGATGTACGGCCTGACCGAGGCGTTCCGGAGCACCTTTCTCCCGCCCGAGGAGGCCGACCGCCGCCCCGACTCGATCGGGAAGGCGATTCCCGGCGCCGAGATCCTGGTGGTGCGCGAGGATGGCACCCGCTGCGGTCCCAACGAGCCGGGGGAGCTGGTGCACCGTGGCCCGACCGTCTCGCTGGGCTACTGGAAGGACCCCGAGATCACCAACCGGATCTTCCGGCCCAACCCGGTGCGGCCGGCGGGAACGATGGAGCTGGAGAAGGTGGTCTACAGCGGCGACGTGGTGAAGATGGACGAGGAAGGGTTCCTCTACTACGTCGGACGGCGCGACACCCTCATCAAGACCATGGGCTTCCGGGTGAGCCCGGACGAGGTCGCGAGCGTGCTCTACGCCTCCGGCGCCATTCTCGAGAGCATCATTCTCTCCGAGCCGGACGACCAGCGGGGCGAGCGCATCGTCGCGTACGTGGTCCTCAAGCCGGAGGGCACCGTGGACCAGCTCAAGCAGTTCTGCGCCACCGAGCTGCCGCGGTACATGCAGCCGGCGCGGTTCGAGGTGCGCGATTCGCTGCCCCGGACCTCGAGCGGGAAGTTCGATCCCAAGGCGCTCAAGCAGCCGGTCGCCGGCTGAGCCGGGCCCCGGCCGGCTGCTGCATCGTTCCCGCAGCCGGCCCCGGAGCGGCCCGCGCTGCCACAGCGGTGTGGGGCCGGTGCAGCAGGAGGTGCAGGGACCGAGGGACGGGGGTGACGAATACCATGGAAAGTGTTGCGCTGTCGTGGCATCTTCCATGCACCCCGACCAGCTGAACAGGGTTCGCCATGCGGTGACCGGGAGTGCCCCGGGACCGCTTGCCGTGCGTCATGACCGAAGATAGGCCAAAGACCGAGGTGACATGCGGGACCTGAAGCGCGAGTTGGAGCTCGACCCGGCGCGTGAAACCGAGCGGATTGCCGCGGCCCTGCGGGAGCAGCTGGGGACCGAGCTCCAGCGGCGCGGACTGATCGTGGCGATGAGCGGTGGGGTCGACAGCTCGGTCTGCGCCGCCCTGGCGGTGCGGGCCGTGGGGCCGCGCCACGTCTTCGGCCTGTTCCTGCCCGAGCGCGAAAGCGACCCGGTGAGCCGCACCAGCGCCAAGGCGCTGGCCGACCAGCTGGGCATCGACAGCACCACCGAGGATATCGCGCCGATTCTCGAGGGCGCCGGCTGCTACCGCCGCCGCAACGACGCCATCCGCCGGGTCATTCCCGAGTTCGGCGACGACTGGGGCTGCAAGCTGGTCCTCCCGAACTCGCGGGCCGGTCTCCTCAACGTCACCTACATCGTGGTCCAGCCCCCGGGCGGCGAGCAGCGCCGGGTGCGCCTGCCGGGCGCCGAGTACCGCGAGATCGTGGCGGCCTCGAACTTCAAGCAGCGCGTCCGGAAGATGATCGAGTACTTCCACGGCGACCGGCTGCACTACGCCGTGGTGGGCACGCCCAACCGGCTGGAATACGACCAGGGCTTCTTCGTGAAGGGCGGCGACGGGCTGGCCGACGTCAAGCCGATCGCGCACCTCTACAAGACCCAGGTCTACGCCCTCGCCGACTACCTCGGCATTCCCAAGAGCATCACCTCGCGGCCGCCGACGACCGACACCTACTCGCTGCCGCAGACCCAGGAGGAGTTCTACTTCGCCCTCCCGGCGCGCCAGCTCGACCTGGTGCTCTACGCCCGGAACCAGGGCCTCGCCCCCGAGGAGGTCGTGGCCAGCACCGGGCTCTCGCTCGACGAGGTCCGGCACGCCTACGCCGATATCGACCAGAAGCGGAGCACCACCCGCTACCTGCACCTCGGGCCCCGGCTGGTCGATCCCGTCGACCTGGGACTCGCCTGATGTGCGGCGTCGCCGGCATTGCCCAGGTCGCGCCCACCGGGGTCCCGCTCGAGCAGCTGGCCCGGATGGCCGCGGCCATCCAGCACCGCGGCCCTGACGGGTACGGGTTCTACACCTCGAGCCAGGTCGGCCTGGCGCACCTGCGGCTCAGCATCATCGACCTCGCCGGCGGCGCCCAGCCGATGGCCAGCGAGGACGGCCAGGTCGTCATCAGCTACAACGGCGAGGTCTACAACTACCGCGAGCTCGCCACCGAGCTCAAGGCGCTGGGACACCGCTTCCGCACCTCCTCCGATACCGAGGTGCTGCTGGTGGCGTACGAGGCGTGGGGCGTCGACATGCTCCCGCGGCTCAACGGCCAGTTCGCCTTCGCCATCTGGGACGGCCGGAAGCGCTCGCTGCTCCTGGTGCGCGACCGCTTCGGCGTCCGCCCGATGTTCATCGCCCAGTCGGGGGGCGACTGCTGCTTCGCCTCCGAGGTGAAGGCGCTCTTCGCCTCCGGCCGGGTCCAGCCCCGCCCCAATCCCGAGGGCCTGGACGAGATCTTCACCTTCTGGGGCGCCCGCCCGCCGCGCACGCCGTTCCTCGGCGTCGAGGCGCTGGAGCCGGGCAGCTACGCCATCTGGAAGGATGGCCGGCTCCGCAAGGAGCGGTACTACCACCTCGACTACCCCGAGGCCCGGCACGAGCCCGGCGACGCCATCGCCCAGCTCGACCACCTCATGCGCACCGGCGTGGACCTGCGCATGCGGGCCGATGTCCCGGTGGGCGGGTACCTGAGCGGCGGGCTCGACTCGAGCATTACCTGCTCGCTGGCGGCCGCCGCCTCGCCCCACCAGCTCCGGACCTTCTCGATCTCGTTCGACGATCCCCGGTTCGACGAGAGCGAGTTCCAGCGCCAGGTGGCCCGCTCGGTCGGCTCGCTCCACGCGGTGGAGCGGATCAGCGGCCACAGCATCGCGGAGGTGTTCCCCGACGCGGTGCGCCACACCGAGACGCCGCTGGTGCGCACCGCCCCGGTGCCGATGTACCTCCTCGCCAAGCTGACCCGCGAGCGGGGCATCAAGGTCGTCCTCACCGGCGAGGGCGCCGACGAGCTGTTCCTCGGCTACGACCTGTTCAAGGAAGTGCTGGTCCGCCGCTTCTGCCTCCGGCAGCCGAACTCCGCCTGGCGGCCCCGGCTCTTCGACCGGCTCTATCCCTACCTCGCCGAAGGCTCCAAGGGCGGCGAGTTCTGGCAGCGCTCCTTCCTCGATGCGGGGGCGCCGGACGATCCGCTGTTCTCCCACATGCCGCGGATCCTGCTCACCTCGCGCATCAAGGAGTTCTACGCCCCCGAGTTCGCGAGCGCGGCGTCGAAGGGCGAGCCGCTCCAGAAGCTGCGCGACGAGCTCCCCGCCCGGTTCCATCAGTGGTCGCCGGTCAACCAGGCCGCGTACCTCGAGATGGTCACCCTGCTGAGCCCGTACCTGCTCTGCAGCCAGGGGGATCGCGTCGGGATGGCCCACGCGGTGGAGGGCCGCTTCCCGTTCCTCGACCATCGGCTCTTCGAGTTCGCCTCCTCGCTCCCGGTGGGCTCGCGCCTGCACGGGCTCAAGGAGAAGTACATCCTCAAGCGCTGGGCGAGCACCCTGATTCCCCGCGAAGTCACCGAGCGGCACAAGCAGCCCTACCGGGCGCCCGATGCCCCGTCGTTCTTCGCCCCCGACGCCCCGGCCTGGGTCGGCGAGATGCTGGATCCCGCGGCGGTGAAGTCGCTGGGCTACTTCCACCCCCAGGCGGTCGAGGGGCTGGTGCGCCGCTGCCGGAGCGGCAAGTCGCTGGGCTTCCGGGAGAACCAGGCCCTGGTCGCCGTGCTCTCGACCCACGTGTGGCACTCCACGTTCATGCGGCAACCGTCGGTGGTGCCGGCGCTCGACCCGGCCGGCGCCGACGTGCTCCTTCGCGAACCGTCTGCTGTTGATTCCCAACCCCTGGCAGGATGATCTGAGGATGACCGAGCACGAGATTCTGGAACGGACCCGGAAGTTCATCAACGACAGCTTCCTCTACATGCGCCCCGGCTTCGTGCTGGGCGACCACGACAAGCTCATGGAGAAGGGTGTCGTCGACTCGATGGGCGTCATGGAAGTGATGGAGTTCCTCGAGTCGGAGTTCGGGGTCACCCCCGCCGACGACGAGATCACCGAGGCCAACCTCGGCACCCTCGCGGCCATCGCCCGCTTCGTGGCGCTCAAGCGCAACGGCGCCTCCGCCTGATGAGCCGGATCGGGCAGGTCCTCGCCTCGCCGGGGCACGCCCTGTCGGTGGGCATGGCCCTGGCCCGGGGCCACTGGACCCGGCTCTGGTGCCGGGTGCGCGGGGTCCGGTTTACGGCGGGGAAGGGACTCCGGGTGTTCGGGAAGCTGAGCATCCGGGGGCCGGGTCAGGTCATCTTCGGCGACAACGTTGGGGTGTGGGAGACGGTGACCCCGTGGACCTACGACCGGGACGCGGTCATCACCGTCGGTGACAACGTGATGCTCGGCGGCACCAAGTTCGGCTGCAAGAAGGAGATCACGATCGGGAAGGACACGATCATCGCCACCGCCAGCCTCACCGATACCGATTTCCACAGCATCAAGGCCGACCGCCGCCAGCCCGGCGCCGCCGTCCGGGTGGCCCCCATCGTCATCGCCGAGAACGTCTGGATCGGCCAGTTCGCCGGGATCCTGCCCGGCACCAGGATCGGGCAGAACTCGGTGGTGAGCTTCGGCGCGATCTGCATGCGCGAGTATCCCGCCAACGTCGTGATCGTGGGCAACCCCGCCAAGGTCGCCATGCCCCTCCCGGGCAGCGGAGACCCCGCGCCGGTTCCGGCGCCCACCGCCCGGCCCAGCGAGCCCCTCTCCGCCACCCCCTGAGTGCCCGGGTGGTGCCTCACCACCCTATCTTGCAGGCATGCGTCGCTCATTCCCGCTGTCTGCCGGCCTCCTGCTGGCCCTGGCGGCCTGCCAGTCGCCCGCTCCGCCCCCCTCCCGGCCCGTCGACATGTCCGCCCTGAACCAGGTCAGCGACTCCCAGTGGAAGGCCCTCGCCGCCACCCGGATCTTCTTCGGTCACCAGTCGGTGGGCTGGAACATCCTGGAGGGAGTGCAGGCGCTGCTCGCCCGCCAGCCGAGCCTCGGGCTCCGGCTGGTGAAGTCGGCGGAACCGGCGACGGTCGAGGGCGGCGCGCTGGTGCATGCCTTCATCGGCACCAACGGTCATCCCGAGACCAAGCTGATGGCCTTCGACTCGGCGCTCGCCGCGGGGCTCGGGCCGGCGGGTGGCATCGCGATGTACAAGTACTGCTTCCTCGACATCACCGCCGCGACCGACGTGGACGCGCTCTTCCGCGCCTACCGGGACAACATGGCCCGGCTCCGGCAGGAGCATCCCGAGATCCGGTTCGTCCACCTCACCGCGCCGCTCACCGTCAACGGCAATCCGGTGCGGAATCTCCTCAAGTCGGTGCTCGGCAAGCCGACCGCCGCCGACTTCAACCTCCGGCGCAACCGGTTCAACCAGCTGCTCCGGGCCGAGTACGAGGGCAAGGAGCCGCTCTTCGACCTGGCGGCGTTCGAGTCCACCCACGCCGACGGGAGCCGGGCGTTCTTCACCCGGGGCGCCGATACCGTGTACACCCTGGCGCCCGAGCTCACCGATGACGGGGCCCACCTCAACGCGAACGGCCGCGAAGCCGCGGCCGTCCGGTTCCTGCTCTTCCTGGCCCAGCTGGCCAGTCCCGCCGGGAGCGCCTCCTAGAAGGAGCTGTAGGCTCCGCACCAGTCGGCGCACACCGCGAACCCGCCCCAGTAGACATACTGGGTGCCGGTGGCGCTGAACCCGCCATTGATCCCCACCCGCATCCCGGTGATCGACGCCGCGTCGAGCGGGAAGCCGGTGTTGTCGGAGGCGAGGGTGTTGCCGCCCCAGGCCCGGATGGTGGAGTTGCTCTCGATGATGTTGCCCGAGGCGTCGACGATCCGCATGTCCAGCGTGTAGGTGCTGGTCGCGGTCCGGGTCCACTTCCACTCCAGCCGGTAGACCGTGTTCTTCGTCAGCGAGCCCACGTCCGACCCGGTGGTGCCGGAGGTCGAGATGTAGTTCCGGGGCCACGCCGCCTCGGTCCCGAAGGCGATCGGGAAGGTGTTGTTGGTGTTCGACCCGATGTGCCAGGCGTAGAAGCTCCCCGCGATCGAGCCGTCGGTGCCCTTCGATTCCACCGGGTGGGTGGCCGCCCAGCCGCCGCTCACGGCGCCGACCTCATTGCGCACGTAGAGGCGGAAGGCGCGGGACTCGCCGATGGCCGGCATGCCCCACTGGTTGTTCGCCTCGACCCAGTCGAACGTCCCCGTGCCCATCGTCACCCGCAGCACGTTGGTCATCCCGGTCGGGAAGCCCATCCCCGACGCGGCGACCGCGGCCAGGGCGCCATTGTTGCCCCAGCGAGTCCACTTCCCGCCATCGAGGATGCCGCCGGCCCAGTCGGACGCGAAGATCGGCGTGCCCGGGGGCGGCGCCGCGGCGATGGTCACCGCGCTGGTGTCGGCCAGGGTGCCGCCCTGCTGGGTGGCGATGACGCTGAAGCTGCCGGTGGTCGAGCCCGCGGTGTAGAGCCCGCCGCTGGTGATGGTGCCGCCGGTGGCGCTGTAGGTCACCGTGACGCTCGAGGTGCTGCCGTCGCTCATGCGGCCCGAGGCGGCGAACTGCTGGGTGCCGCCGGTGGCAAGCGAGACCGACGCCGGCGTCAGGACGACCTGGCTCAGGGTCGGCGGGGTGGGCACCGTGATGGTGCTGGTGTCCGCCAGCGTGCCGCCCTGCTGGGTGCCGATGACCCGGTAGCTGCCCGGGGTGCTGCCCGCGGTGTAGAGGCCGCCGGTGGTGATGGTCCCCCCGGTGGCGATCCAGGTCACGGTGACCGCGCTGGTGCTGCCATCGCTCATCCGTCCCGAGGCGGAGAACTGCTGAGTGGCCCCGACCGCCACCGTGGCGGTCGCCGGCGTCACCACCACCGCGCTGAGGGTCGGCGGCGGCGCCGTGATCGTGACGGCGCTGGTGTCGGCGAGGGTGCCGCCCTGCTGGGTCGCGATCACCCGGAAGCTGCCGGTGGTGCTGCCGGCGGTGTAGAGACCGCCGGTGGTGATGGTGCCGCCGGTGGCGGTATAGGTGACCGCCGGGGTGTTGCTGCTGCCGTCACTGAGGCGGCCGGAGACCGCAAACTGCTGGGTGTTGCCCGCGACCACGCTGACCGAGGCCGGCGTCAGGGACACCTGGGTGAGGACCGGCGCGGTGATTGTCACGGCGGCGGTGTCGGCCAGGGTGCCGCCCTGCTGGGTGGCGATGACCCGGAACGACCCGGTGCCGCTCCCCGCGGTATAGAGGCCGCCGGTGGTGATGGTGCCGCCGGTCACGCTGTAGGTGACCGCCGGGACGATGGTGCTGCCGTCACTCATGAGCCCGCTGACCGTGAACTGCTGGGTGAGGCCCGCCGCCACCGACGCCGACGCCGGCGCCAGGATCACCTGCGTCAGCGTCGCGCTCGGCGAGGTGACGTTGACGGTGCTGGTGTCGGCCAGGGTGCCGCCCTGCTGGGTGGCGATGACCCGGAAGGTCCCGGTGCTGTTGCCGGCGGTGAAGAGCCCGCCCGTGGTGATCGTCCCGCCGGTGGCGCTGTAGGTCACGCTCGGCGTGATCGTGCTGCCATCGGACATCTGCCCGGTCACCGAGAACTGCTGCGTCGCGCCGGTGTTCACGGTCGTGTTGGCGGGCGCCAGCGTGACCTTCGTCAGCGTCGGCGCCGGCAGCGAGATGGTGATGGTGGCGGTGTCCGCGATGCCGCCTTCGCTCGCGATCACGCGGAAGGTGCCGGCGCTGTTGCCGGCGGTATAGGCGCCCCCGCCGGTGATGGTGCCGCCGGTGGCGCTCCAACTCCCGGCCAGCGGGCCGCTCGAGCCGTCATCGTAGCTGGTGGTGGCGCTGAAGTTCTGGCTCTGCCCGGTGGTGAGGCTGGCGCTGCCCGGGGTGATCGCGACGCCGGTGGCGTTGCGGGGCACCGCCGTCACCGTGATCACGGACGAGTCGCTCAGGGCGGCGTGCTTCTTGGACTTGCCCTTCACGACGAAGGTGCCGGTGGTGCTCGACGAGAAGAGGCCGTCGACGGTCACGTGGCCGCCGTTGGACTCCCAGTCGGTCTCCACCGCGATCGAGTCGCCGGTTGCATTCCGGCCCCAGGAACGGAGCGAGATGGTCTGGTTGATCAGGATCGAGGCCGCCCGCGGCTCGACCGCAATCGAGGCGGGGTCGGTCGGATCAGGACCCAGGCCTTCGCGCAGGGTGGGAGCGGCGCAGCTGACAATCGCCGCGCAGGTCAGAAAGGAGGCAACCCAGCGCCGGATCGTCAGGCGCCGCGAGGGCATGGACTGCATGAAGGAACTCCTGAGAGGATTAAGCCGGTCGCGAAGGGGGCGCGCCGGGACCATCGATTCGGAAACCCACAGCAGGTGTTGTCGCCGAATTGTCTAAGGACTCGATGAGCGGCAGTGGAAAGTGATTTTACAACGGTGGTGGGAAACAGGCGGTGACTGTGACCACATAAACCAATGCAGGACAATCACATTCGCTGTTGCTGCGATGGAACGCTGCTGTCGTGATTTTTTACAATGTCACTGGTTTGGGCGGCGTTTTTGTGACCGTTCTCACGCCAGCGGGTCGCACGGAGGGAAAAGCGAGGGGAGGGTGCACCACTGTGGGATATGCGAGGCCAAAAAGTCGCGGCGCCCTGAAACGAACTCGTTTCAGGGCGCCGGACCGATGCTAAACGAACTCAGCCGCGCAGCAGCGTGAAGGCGCTCCGGGGCTGGCGAATGATCCCGGCAATCAGCTGCCTGTCGCTGTCCGACAGGATGCGGAGATACCACATCCCCGCCAGGTAGAGGCCGAAGAGCCCGACCCGGATCGCGACCGACGCGATGATCCCGGGGTGCGGCAGCACGTAGCCCAGCGCCGTCAGGGCGCCGGCCCACCCCAGCTGGCCCAGCACCGGGCCCCAGCGCAGGTGCACCGGCCAGAGCCGCTGGCTGTAGTAGAAGATGATCAGGTAGCGCGAGAGGAACGCCAGCAGGGTCGCGAACGCCGCGCCCCACGCCAGGTAGCGCGGGATGAGCACGGTATAGCCGATGAGGGACACGCCGGCACAGACCCAGTTGGCCACCGTGATGAGATGGGTCCGCTCCTTCACCAGGATGCCGAGGTTCTGGAAGTCGCTCCAGCCCTGGAGCAGGTAGGCCAGCAGGATCACCGGGACGATCGCGCCGGCGGCCCGGTACTCCGGTGCGGTCATTACGTTCAGGAAGTCCTGCACGAAGAGGCCGATCCCCACCGCGCTGGTGATGAGGATCAGGTTGCAGAAGATGAAGCCCTTGGCGTAGGTCTCGTCCCGGTCGGCCTGCTTCGCGATCGCGAACCGGGTCGGCTGCCACACGTTGAAGAAGGGGCCGAACCCGAAGTAGACCAGCACGAAGCCGAACTGGTAGCTGAGGGCGTAGAGCCCGACCACCGCCGGCCCCCCCGACGCCTGCAGGAAGAACCGGTCGCCGTAGGTCGAGGCGAACGTCGCGACCTGGGTGCCGACCAGGGGGAGCCCGAAGGCGAGCAGGGCCCGCGCCGCCGACTTCTTGAAGTGGATCCCGACTTCCCGGACCATCAGGGTGCTCACCCAGATCCCGATGACCACGTTGGCGGTCAGGGTGCCGAGCAGGATCGACACCGGGCCCCAGTGCAGCACCAGCAGGCAGACGATGTTCACCGTCAGCTGGATGAACAGCTTCACCGCGCTGACGATCACGTAGAACTGCGAGCGGTTCTGCAGCTGCAGGTAGTTGAGGGCGACCAGCAGCAGCCCCTCGAAGCCGAACGCGGTCGCCGCCACCCGCACCAGGAGGGCGTGATCCGGGGTCCGGAAGAGCAGGCTCGAGATCTGGACCGAGAGCAGCCCCGCGATCAGCGCGCAGACCGCGTAGGACAGCGACAGGCAGATGAGGGCGGTGGAAAGGACCTCCCGGCCGCTGGCGGCATCCTCCTCCTTGTGGAAGAGGTAGTAGATCCCTTCCGCGATCCGGCTCCCCGCCACGATCGAGATCACGTCCGTCGTCATCCCCAGCAGCTGCAGCACGCCATAATCCGCGGCGGTGAGCTGGTGGGTGTAGAGCGGCAGCATGACGAACGCGACGATCCGGTTGAGGACCGTCCCGAACGCGTAGATCAGGGTGTGCTTCCCCACGCTCGCGAGCGAGGACTTGGGCGTGGGGGTCTCGGGCGCCTGCTCGGTCGCCATCGGCTGATCGGTCACGGGCTCATTCCTGCCAGGTAATAATGCGGTCCGGACTTACTCGTCCGCGGCCCCGGTGGCCGCCGGCGCTTCCGCCGGCGCGGCCATCGCGCCGACGAACTCGGCGGGGGCGGTGGTCCAGCGGCTCACGCGACCCAGGGTCCGGCGCTCGAAGAAGCTGAACCGGTACGTGAAGCCGACCTTCTCGATCGTGTGCCGCGACGCTCCGTTGTCCGCCAGCACTGAAATCCAGATCTGTTTCGTCCCGGGGATGCGGGCCGCGTCGCCCACCATCTGCCGCAGTGCGGCCTGGTAGTAGCCCCGCCCGCGCGCCGACTGCCGGGTGTAGAAGTTGTAGAGCACCGCCGAGTCGGGTGGGAGCAGGAGCACCTGGCCCACCTCCACCATGTAGCTCCGCTCCTGCCGGTCGATCAGCCAGCCGTAGTGGGCCAGCACCCCGTCCTCGACCCGGGTGTAGCAGTGCTGGCCTTCCTCCAGCCGCTCGAGGCAGTGCCGCAGGAATTCCTGCACCGTGGCCTCGGAGGCGAGCTGCGGACGGTACGCCAGGATGTCGGGCACATGGTCGCGCCGCATCACCGCCGGTGCCGCGAGGGCCTGGGCCGCCGCGAGGTCGTAGCTGTAGATCCGGAGCTCGCGCTGGTAGTGCACCGCCGGTGCGACCCGGCGCCAGACCATGCGCGGCACGTCGGCGGGGCGCACCCGCGCCAGGCGGCTCATCACCCCCCGCATCGCGGTGCGGGCCTCCTCCGGGGAGCGGCCCCGCGCCCGCAGCAGCGACTTCACCGCCTCGCGTCCCCGGCGGGCCAGCTCGTAGCGCCGCTGCGCACCCCGGCTCAGGAACACCTGCAGCCGGCCGACCTCGTCGTGGTGACTGGCGAACCGGTCCTTGTACTCGCCGGTGGGCGTCAGGTCCAGGTTGGCCACGCCCTGCTCGGCCAGCAGCACCCCGAGGTAGAGCAGGTGCAGCTTCCCGGGGGAATGCCGCGCGTGGAAGGGCGCGTGGGTGAAGATCGTCAGCACCACGTTCTGCCCGTCGCGCACCCCGATGTGGGCCGAGAGCATCTGCTCGCCGGCCCAGAGCACTGTCACGTGCAGCAGCGACGTCTCCCGCATCAGCCGGAGGTAGAACGCCTTCTTGTCGGGATCGCCCGCGAGCACGCTGACGCTGCGGAGCGCGCCGATGCGGAACGTGCCGTACCGTTCGATCTCGTCGAAGAGCGCCGCCAGCCGCTCCGGGTCGGTGATCTCCTCCATCCGGAGTTTCCCGATCCGCTCGAGCCGGCTGATCTTGCTCTTGTTGCCCTTCTTCTTGAGCGACGCCTTGAAGCTGGCGCCATCCCCCATCGCGGCCAGCGGCCGGGGGAGTCGCAGGTGCTCGGCCTGTGCGGCCCAGGGCTGCCCCGGGGCCAGCCAGGCGATCGGGGTTCCGGGGGGGAGGTAGGTGAAGAGCAGGGCACTCCCGAAGCCCGCCTGCTGCAGCGCGGCGAGGGCGTCCTGGATGAACTGCTCTCCCGTCTCCGGCGTGGCGAGCCAGGCCTGGTATTCGGCGTGGTAGCTCCCTGCCACGATCGGGGCCCCGCCGTCGCTGGGCGTGGCGAGCGGCAGCAGGCCGGCGAGCCGTCCCGCAGCGTCACGCTGCAGCACCAGGCAGGGCTGGTACTGTGCCGGGTAGGTCGCATACCACCGGGACACG
>JAXLXZ010000005.1:0-269047 GCA_046327735.1 Gemmatimonadales bacterium
GCCGTTGCTGGGAACTGGCTGTTTGCTGCCTGCTACTTCCGGAAGAGCCGCGCGAACACCCCGCTCTCCTCCGCCCCCTCGAGCGCGTCGGCGAAGGCGGTCATGGTGGCGTAACGATCCCCGGCGTCCAGCGCCATCGCCTTGTTGAGCACCTGTTCCAGGCGCTGGGGCAGGTCGGCCTTCACCTCCCGCAGCATCTTGGGCTTCCCGCGGAGCCGCGCGATCATCATCTCCTGCGCGCTCCGCCCCTGGAAGGGGAGCTGTCCGGTGAACATCTCGAACCCGACGATCGCGAGGGCGTAGATGTCGCTCCGGGCGTCGAGCCCCTTCCCGCGGATCTGCTCCGGGCTCATGAACTCGGGGGTGCCGAGCACGATGCCGGTGGCGGTGAGCTTGGCGACTTCCGGCTCCTGGCGCCGCTCCTTGGCGAGGCCGAAGTCCATGATCACCGCGCGCACACCGCCGGGGCCCTTGTCGTCGGGCACCAGCATCACGTTCTCGGGCTTGAGGTCGCGGTGCACGATCTGGAGATCATGGGCATGTTGCAGCCCGCGGCACATCTGCACCAGCAGCGGCACCCCGAAGTCGACCGCCAGCGCCCCGGAGCGCACCTCCCGGTCGGAGAGCAGCTCGCCGGGGAGGTAGGGCATCACCAGGTAGATGAGGCCATCTTCGGTCTCGCCCAGCCGGAAGATCTTGCAGACGTTGGGATGCTCGAGCCGCATGGCGAGACCCGCCTCGCGCCGGAGCCGCTCCACCGAGCTCTTGTCCTCCTTGAGCTTCGGCGTCAGCACCTTGATGGCGACGGTCTCGTTGTTGGTGACATCCTTGGCGAGGTACACGTAGCTCATCCCGCCCTCGCCCAGCCGCTTCCCGACCTGGTAACGCTGGTCGAGGAGGGCGTTGGTCAGGGTGCTCGCCTTGTCGAGACCGGGGCCCCGCTTCATCGCGGCCTGCCGCACCAGGGTGCGCAGGCCCGCGCTGGTCTGCCCTGCTTCGCCCCCGCCGCTCGCGGCGGGCGCCGGCGGCGCGCCACCCGCGACATCCACCAGCGGACTCCCGTCCTGGGGGCAGAAGCGGGCGGGATCGGCGTAGACCCGGTTGCACCGGGGACAGCGGCGGCTGCTCAATCGCGGTACCGGTTGCGGCCGTCGAGCTTGGCCTTGTAGAGGTTCTGGTCGGCGAGATGGAGGAGGCTCTCGCCGTCGGACACCCGCTCGTCGGGATAACAGGCGATCCCAACGCTGATCGTCACGTGAACCTGCCGGCCGTCCTCGCCGAAGTTCTGGCTGGCGACCTTCTTGATGATGCGCTCGGCGAAGATGCGGGCGCCGCTCGTGGCCGTCTCGGGGAGGAGCACCACGAACTCCTCGCCGCCGTAGCGGGCGACGATGTCCACGGTCCGCTGCTCCCGGCGGAGGATGACCCCAAGTTGGCGCAGAACCCCGTCGCCCACAATATGCCCGTAGGCGTCGTTAATGTGCTTGAAGTTGTCGACATCCACCATCAGGCAGGCCAGCATGGTGTTGTAGCGGTTGGCCCGCTCGATCTCCTGCACCAGCTTTTCCGCCAGTGCCCGCCGGTTGTAGGTCTCCGTCAGCGGATCGGTCTCCGCCAGCTGCTTCATCTGCTCCCGCCCCAGCACCGCGCTCTCGAGGTCGTACGCCTTGTCGAGCGCCTGGCTCGCCGCCTTGATCACCTGCTCGGCGAAGGCCAGGTCGGAGTGATTGAGCGGGGTGTCTTCCTCGGTGGTCCGGAGGAAGAAGACGCCGGCGCGCTGGTCCCGCATCACGAAGGGAATCGCGATCGCCGAGCGGGTCGGGACCTGGAAACCTTCCGCCTCCCACTCCGCCCGCGCCTGGGCGTAGAGGGGATCGGTGGCCACGTCGGTCACCAGCACGATCTGCCGGGTGTCGAGCGCCCGGCGGATCTCGGGATAGCGGTTGAGCCCGATGCGGAGATTGCGGAGCATCGGGTTCTCGTAGCTCGCCACCACCGTGGCCTCTTCCTCGCCCGGGTGGGCGAAGATCAGCGAGCACTTCGAGATCTTGAGCCCGCGGGCCACCCGCCGCACCAGGATGTGGTAGATCTCCTCCGGCTTGAGGGAGGCGGTGACCTCCTGGAGGATGTCGACCATCTCGGAGCGGGTGCGTGCCTCGGCCCGGGCCTGGTTGAGCTCGCGGCCCACCCGGAGGTGGGCCTTGACCCGCGCGAGGAGCTCGCGGACCCGGAACGGCTTGGAGATGAAATCGGCGGCGCCCAGGCCGAGGGCGCGGACCGTCGCCTCTTCCGGGGGCATCGAGGAGATCATCAGCACGGGCACGTGGCGGAGCGTCGGATCGCCCTTCACCCGCTCCAGCAGCTGGAGCCCGTCGGCGCCCGGCATCATGATGTCGAGGAGCAGGAGGTCGTACTGGTCGGCCCGGAGGCGGTCGAGCAGGTGCTCGCCGTTGGTCACGGTGACGACTTCGTACTCGTTCTCCTTGAGGATCCAGGACAGCGTGCGGGTCAGGGCCTGATCATCGTCGGCGACGAGGATCTTCGGGGCCAGGCTCATGCGGACACCAGCCGGGCGAAGAGCTCGGGATCGACGTTGCCGCCGCTCAGCACCGCCACGGTGGGCGCCGCGGTCGCGACCTTGCCGGCCAGCACCGCCGCCACGGTCACGGAGCCGGAGGGCTCGCAGCGCAGGCCCTGGTGCTCGAAGAGCCACTTCACCGCCGCGGCGATCTCGTCGTCGGTCACGGTGATGGCGCGGTGCACGTGGGGCTGGATGACCGACCAGGGAAGGTTGCCGATGGCGCGGGTGAGGAGCCCGTCGGCCATGCTCTGGGTGGCGGGGAGGGTCACCGGCTTCTGGTGCTCGAGGGCGGTGCTCAGCTTGGGCGCGCCGGCGGGCTCGACCCCGATGATCTCGACCCCGGGCTTGAGCGCCTTGATCGCGGCGGTGATCCCGGAGAGGAGCCCCCCGCCGCCCACCGGCACCAGCACGGTGGCGACCTCGGGCAGCTGGTCGAGGATCTCGAGCCCGGCGGTACCCTGCCCCGCGATCACGTCGGGATGGTCATAGGCGGGGACGAAGGCCAGCTTCTGCTCCGCCACGATCTGGTCGGTCCTGGCCTGCTGCTCGGGGGAGCGGGTCTTGCCGGCCAGGACGACTTCGCCGCCCCAGCGCTTCACGCCGGCGACCTTCACGCCCGGCGCCGACTCCGGCATCACCACCACGCTCCGGACCCCGAAGCGGTTCGCCGCCCAGGCCACGGCCTGGCCGTGGTTGCCACTGGAGTTGGTGACGACGCCGCCGGCCCGGCCAGCCGGGCCGAGCCGGTCGAGGGCGGTGAAGGCGCCGCGGATCTTGAAGGCGCCGATGGGCTGGAGGTGTTCGCACTTGAGGAACAGCGGCCGGCGGGCGACCTCGACCATCGGGGTCTTGAGCGCGACCCCTTCGAGCGCGCGCTGCGCGGCCCGGATCGTCTCGAGCGAGATGGGCGACCCGACCGCCGGCGCCGAGGTCACTCGCCTGCCTCAGCGGCCGACGCGTCTTCCTCCGCCCCTTCTTCGTCTTCCTTCACGACCCGGGCCACGTCCACCACCGTGTCGCCGGAGTCGAGGTTCATCACCTTGACCCCCTGGGTGTTGCGGCTGATGACCCGGATCCCCTCGACCGGCTGGCGGATGATGACCCCGTGCTTGGTGATCAGCATCAGCTCGTCCTCCGGCTGCACTTCCTTGAGCGCCACCAGCGCGCCGGTCTTGTCGGTCTTCTTGAGGGTGATGATTCCCTTGCCGCCCCGCTTCTGCACCCGGTAGTCGCTGAGCTCGGAGCGCTTCCCGAAGCCCTTCTCCGAGACCACCAGCAGGGTGGCGTCGCGGCGGATGACCACCATGCCGATCACCGCGTCGTCCTTCTCCAGCTCGATCCCCTTCACGCCGGTGGCCACGCGGCCCATCTCGCGGACGTCACCCTGGTGGAAGCGGATGCTCATCCCGTCGGCGGTGGCGAGCACGATGTCGCTCTCCGGCTCGCAGAGCTGCACGTCGATCAGCTCGTCGCCATCCTCGATGTTGATCGCCCGGATGCCGGTGCTCCGGACGTTGCCGTACTCGGCGAGGGAGGTCTTCTTCACCGTCCCCTGCTTGGTGGCGAACATCAGGAACTTGTCGGCGGCGAAGTCGCGCACCGCCACCGTGGCGGAGACCCGCTCCTCCGGCTTGATCGCGATACAGTTCACCACCGGCTTCCCGCGGGAGGCGCGGCCGCCCTGCGGGATCTCGTGCACCTTGAGCCAGTAGACCTGGCCGGTGTCGGTGAAGAACATCAGGTAATCGTGAGTGCTGGCGATGAAGAGGTGCTCGATCCAGTCCTCTTCCTTGGTGGTCGCGGCCTGGAGGCCGCGCCCGCCCCGCCGCTGGCGCCGGTAGGTGCTCACCGCGATCCGCTTGATGTAGCCGGTGTGCGAGATCGTGATGACCATGTCCTCTTCGGCGATGAGGTCCTCGACCGAGAAGTCGCCCTGGTCGGCCAGGATCTCGGTGCGCCGGTCGTCGCCGTACTTCTTCGCGACCTCCTCCATCTCCTCCTTGAGGATCGCCATCCGCTTGGGCTTGCTGGCCAGGATGCCCTTGAGCTCCTTGATCAGCGCCCGGACCTCGGCCAGCTCCGCTTCCAGCTTCTCGATCTCGAGGCCGGTGAGCTTGGCGAGCCGCATGTTGAGGATCGCGTCCGACTGCTTCTCCGAGAGCCCGAAGCGCTTGCGGAGGCGGGCGTCGGCATCCGGGACGTCCTTCGACTTCCGGATGATCTCGACCACTTCGTCGATGTTGTCGACCGCGATCTTGAGGCCCTCGAGGATGTGCTCCCGGGCCTGGGCCGCGTCGAGGTCGAACTGGGTCCGGCGCACGACGACTTCGTGGCGGTGCTCGACGAACCGCTCCAGCAGCTGCTTCAGGTTCATCACCTTCGGCACACCCTTGTCCAGCGCGAGCATGATCACCCCGAAGGTGGTCTGCATCGCGGTGTGCTTGTACAGCTGGTTCAGCACCACGTTGGGGATCGCGTCCCGCTTGAGGGTGATGACGATCCGCATCCCGTCCTTGTCGGACTCGTCGTTCACCCCGCTGATCCCCTCCAGCTTCTTCTCGATCACCAGCTCGGCGATCGCCCGGACCAGGTTCTCCTTGTTGACCTGGTAGGGAATTTCGGTGACCACGATCTGGCTCTTGCCGCTCGACTCCCGCTCCTCGATCTGGGCCCGGGCCCGCACCTGGATGCGGCCGCGGCCGGAGTCGTACGCTTCCTTGATGCCGGAGCGGCCGTAGATGAACCCGCCGGTCGGGAAGTCGGGGCCCTTGATGATTTTGGTCAGGTCACCAATGGAGGCCTCGGGATCGTCGATCAGGGCCTGCACCGCCTTCGCCACCTCGCGGAGGTTGTGGGGCGGGATGTTCGTCGCCATGCCGACCGCGATGCCGCTCGACCCGTTGACGAGCAGGTTGGGCACCTTGGCCGGGAGCACCGTCGGCTCCTGCAGCCGGTCGTCGAAATTCGCCTGGTAGTCGACGGTGTTCTTCTCGATGTCCTCCAGCATCGTCACCGCGATGGGCGTGAGCCGCGCCTCGGTGTACCGATACGCCGCCGCCGGATCGCCGTCGACCGACCCGAAGTTGCCCTGCCCGTCGATCAGCGGATAGCGGAGCGAGAAGTCCTGGACCATGCGGACCAGGGCGTCGTACACCGAGCTGTCGCCGTGCGGGTGATACTTGCCCAGCACATCGCCCACCACCGTTGCCGACTTCTTGTACGGCCGCCCGGGCACCAACCCGAGTTCGCTCATCGAGTACAGGATCCGGCGGTGGACCGGCTTGAGGCCGTCCCGCACGTCGGGGAGCGCGCGCGAGACGATCACGCTCATCGAGTAGTTGATGAACGATTGCTGCATCTCTTCTTCGATGAGACGCGGCAGGATCCGTTCGTTCTGGGAAGGGCCGGTCATGCAGGTCCAGATGTGTCAGGAATGGAGGCGGCCGGACTGGGCCGGAGAACGGCCAAATATACCCCGGGGCCGGGGCCGGAAGCAATTGCAGGGGGCCGGTGCAAGTCGTTTAGGCGGATTGACTTAGGTCCGGGGCCCCCGGCTCCATCACGGCGGCCGGACGGTGGACCTGACAGCCGCGGAACCTCCCCCCTCCCGCCCCCCCGGGCCGGGCCTCCCCTCAAGCCCACACCCCCTCGCCGCCGATAACTCAGGGAGGCACTCCAACTCCTTGGCAGACGCGAGGTTCAGCCCTTGGCCGGTGGCGATTTCAGCGCCGATGCGCTCACCACCACATCGCACCTGAGGCACCGGTTCCGCACCGCGGCACTGGGGCTCGGGCTCGCGCTGCTCCCGGCCAGCCTCCTCGCCGGCCCCGGGTTCGCCCTCCTCGGCATCGCCATCGCCGACCGGGCCCGGCATCCCCGAGGAGCGCGTCCCGTGGCCCTCGGCGCCGCCGCGGTCGCCTTCGGGTTCGCGCTCGCCACGCTCCACCTCGGGCTCACCTCCGTCCTGCTCCTGCCGCTCGCGGCCGCCGCCCTGCTGGGCGAGGCGCCCCACACCCGGGACCGCCACCGCTGGGCCGAGCGGCTGGCGATGGGTGTTTTCCTGGTCGGCGTGATGAGTCTCGTCGGGCACATCTACCGGGTCGGTGGATTCCGGATCCTCGGGCCCCGCTTCGGCAGCCTCCCCGCCTGGCCTACCGCCGCCACGCTCGCGGCCGCGAGTGGGATCGTGTTCCTGATCCCCTCCGCGCCGGGCATGCGGCTGGTCTGCTCCGCCTCCATCGCGGGCCGGGAGACCCGGCGGCTGCTCTTCCTCTACGTCCCCGCGATGCTGCTGATCGCCTCGCTCATCTCCGGCTGGGAAGGGGGCGGCGGCCTGAGCGCCGGTGAGGCGGCGGCGTTCCGCACCGTGATGTTCCTGCTGGTGATGGCGAGCTTCGGGTGGCAGGCCTTCCAGGATCTCGACCTCGCGGAGGCGAGCCTCACCCGCGCGCTCACCAGTGGCGAGACCAACAAGGCCGAGCTCCAGGCCCAGCTGATGCAGCGCACCAGCGCGCTCACCGCCACCTCGCTCAGGGCGGAGGCGGCGCGGGCCCAGCTCCAGGCGGTGATGGAATCGGCGCCCGACCTGATCGCCGCGATCGACAGCGAGCACCACTACGTGGTGGCCAACCGGGCCTACCTCGCCGCCTTCCGGGACAATCGCGACCGGGTGCAGCTGGGCGGGGCGTGGCAGCGGGCGCTCGCGGGGGAGCGGTTCAGCACCACCAACGACATCCCCTCGCTGGACGGGCCGCCGGTCACCTACGAAATGGCCTTCGGCCCGGTGAAGGACGGCCGGGGCCACGTGATCGGCGCGGTGGGCCTGCTCCGCGACGTCACGGCGCGGCGGGCGCTGGAGCGGCAGGCGCTCGAGAGCCAGGAGGCACTCCGCCGGAGCGAGCTCGACCTCGCCGGCCGGAACCAGGACCTCGAGACCCTGCTCCACGTCATCTCCCACGACCTCAAGGAACCGCTCCGCTCGATCGAGAGCTTCTCGCGGCTCCTTGCCACCCGGCACGCCGCGCAGCTCGACCCCAAGGGCGTCGACTTCCTGGAGCGGGTGGTGCGCGCGACCGCGCGGCTGGGGCAGCTGCTGGAGGAGATCCAGCTCCTCGCCCGCGCCCGGCGGGCCGAGCCGGGGGCGGCGCAGGTGGAAGGCCGCGAGGTGGTGCAGGAGGTGCTCGAGCGGCTCGACGGCGCGATCCGCGAGGTCGGCGCCACCGTCGACGTGGAGGCCGAGTTTCCCAGCCTGCACGTCGAGCGGGTGTGGGCCACCCAGGCGCTCTACAACCTCGTGGCCAACGCGCTCAAGTTCCGCCGCCCGGGCGAGCCCGCCGACATCCGGGTGATCGCGTGGGAGCGGGACGGCGCGGCCGGGTTCCAGGTCCTCGACCGCGGGCCCGGCGTTCCCATCGAACAGTCGGAGCGGATCTTCCAGCTCTTCCAGCGGGGCGTGGGCCGCGAGGTGCCGGGCACCGGCGCCGGCCTGGCCATTGTCAGGCAGATCGCCGAGCGCCACGGGGGCCGGGCGTGGGTCGAACCGCGGCAGGGGGGCGGGTCGGTCTTCACCGTCACCTTCGCGGCCGAGCGCGGGCGGGCGGCATGAGTCTCGAGACGCTGGTGCGCCGCCCGGTCGAGATCCTGGTCGTCGACGACAGCGACGACGCGGTGGTTCTCACCCGCGAGGCCTTCGCCGGCACCGAGGGGCTGCAGATCGCGCACGTCGCTCCCGACGGCGAGTCGGCGCTCCGCTACCTCCGGCGGGAGCCGCCCTTCCAACGCGCTCGCCGCCCGGGGCTGATCCTGCTCGACCTCAACATGCCGAAACTCAACGGGCTCGAAACCCTGCGGGCCCTCAAGCAGGATCCCCTGCTGCGGCACATCCCCGTGATCGTGCTGACCGTGAGCGATGCGCCGTCCGACGTCCGAGCCGCCTACGCCGAAGGCGCGGCGGGCTACGTCCGGAAGCCGGACGACTTCGAGGCCTTTGCCGGCGTCGTGCGCGAGCTCTCCGACTACTGGACCCTCGTCTGCCGGCTGCCCGCATGAGCGAAGAGCTGACCACCCCGGAGCAGGCCCCCGCAGGCCCGCTGGACCTCCCCGACGATCCCGCCGAGCTCCGGCGCCGCTCGGTGATGGTCATCGAGGACAACCCCGACGACGCGTTGCTGCTGAGCGTGCTGCTGGAGGAACTCCCGGGCGATCCCTGCCGGCTCCTGCGGGCGAGCACCCTGGCGCAGGCGATCCACCTGATGGGGCAGGTCCTGCCGGAGGTGATCATCCTCGACCTCAACCTCCCCGACGCGAGCGGCCTCGAGACGCTCCAGACCCTCAGCCGCCATTGCCCCGCGGTCCCGATCATCGTCCTCACCGGCGACGACGACGAGCGGCTGGCGATGGCGGCGGTGAGGGCGGGGGCGCAGGACTACCTGGTGAAGGGGCGGGTGGACAGCTGGACCCTCATCCGGACGATCCGGCACTCGCACGAGCGGCACCGGCTGATGACGGAGCTGGATGGCGCCCGGCAGCGGGAGGCGCACCGGGCCACCCACGACCCGCTCACCGGCCTGCCGAACCGCGCGCTGTACTTCGACCGGCTCTCCCACGCGATCGCCCAGGCGAGCCGGCGGCGGGAGCGGCTGGCGGTGCTCTACCTCGACCTCGACGGCTTCAAGCCGGTGAACGACACCCACGGCCACGCGGTGGGCGACGAGGTGCTGGTGCAGGTGAGCCAGCGGCTGGCCACCGGGGTGCGCCGAAGCGACACCCTGGCGCGCCTGGGCGGGGACGAGTTCGCGGTGCTGTTCGAGAAGATCCCCGAGCGGGGCGTGGCGGAGTCACTGGTCGCCGCCCTGCGCTCCCTCTTCCAGGAGCCGATCCCGGCGAGCGGGAAGGAGCTCCCGATCGGGTTCAGCGCGGGCCTCGCGCTCTATCCCGACGATGGCCGGACCGCCGACGAGCTGCTGCAGGTCGCCGACCAGGCGATGTACCGGGAGAAGTCCATCCGGCCGGGGCACAGGGAGATCCAGATCCGGGTGATCTGAGCGGGCTCCCCTCGCACCGAGACCGCAACAGCAACTGCGATTCACGAAGTGCACGAAGCCACGAAGAGCACGAAGGTCGCATGAAGGGGATTTCTTCGTGCGACCTTCGTGTTCTTCGTGTCTTCGTGGTGGCGGTTGATACCTTCGAAGGAATTAACGCGGGGTGGCGCTGAGGCCCAGCGGCACCGGCCGGAACCCTTCCCAGCGGTGCGCCTCGCCGCTGTCGCCCCGGATCAGCAGCTGGGCGGAGATGCCGCCGTCGAGCGCGACGGCATCGACGGCCCCGAGTCCGCGCATGACCCGCGCGAGCTCCGGCACCGTGAGCCCGAAGGGCACCGAGCCGAGGGTGGGACCCAGGGCATCGAAGCGGGTGAGGGCGACGAGCAGGCGTCCCTCGGCGTCGACCCCGAGCGCCAGCCGGGCATCGCGGTGCTCGATGTCGATGTCGGGCGAGCCGGTCTCCAGCACCGCCGGCAGCGCGCCGTCATCCAGCAGCGCGGGATACGACTGGAACGCCTCCCGGACACCGCCGAGCCCCTCGGTCGCCTGGAGCGCGGCCACCCCGGCATCATCGCGCAGCGCGATCCGTCCGGCGCTGTCGACGGTGATGGCCCGGGCGAGCGGCCCGCGCCGGGGCGCACGATACTCGGTGCCCGCGTGTACCACCCAGCCCCATGCCCCGTCCCCCGCGAACATTCCCGCATTGAGGGCGAGTGACGCCGCCTTCGGCGCCCGGTCCAGCGTCCAGACGTGGAGGTACCCGCCCGGCGCCATCCCGTTCTCGAGCGCGATGGTGAAGCGCGACGGATCGAGCCGCGCCACGACGATGCGGGTGCGGCGGATTTCCCCGCGCCCATGCATGCCGAGCTCGGTCCACTCGAGCCCACCCCGCCCGGCGCGCCACTGGGCACCCCGGGCCAGCTCTCCCGGGCGCGCCTCGGCGAGACGCACCGGTCCGTGCGCGGTCTCGAAGATGGTGGGACTCACCGGCCCGGACGATGCGCCGAGCAGCAGCGTGAGCCCCGCGGCCAGGTAGGCGGGACGCATCAGTCGTCGTCGTTGTTCTTGCTGAACTTCTTGCATTCCTTGGCGCTTTCCTGCGCCATCAGCATGGTCAGCCGCTGCACCGCGGCCATGTCCTTGTCCTTGCTGGCCTTCTCCAGTTCGGCCGCGTGCTTTTTGTAGAAATCCTGCTGGTACTTTGTGGTGCAGTCGACGTAGGGGTCGCCGGTGAGCGACATCGACATCGCCAGCTTCTCGTCCTCTTCCTTGATGTGGGCCTTCTCCGCCTCGGTGAAGTCGGCGCTGCCACCTCGCGCCGCGCGGCCGGTGTAACCGAGGACCTCCTTGAGGTCGCTGAGACGCGCCTTGACCGCGGCGCCCTCGAGGGGGGTGCCGTAGCCGCGCAGATCCTTGGTGTTGGGGTCGGCGACGTACACGCTCACCAGCATGGGAATCCGGTCCCCGATCCCGTTGCCACCCCAGTCACAGGCAGAGATCCCGGCGACCGTCATCGCGACGCTGTCAAGCCGCTTGTTGCTCTGCTGCTGCGCCTGCCAGTCGAGTTCCGGCACCTCCACCCGGCTGGCGTCGAGCGAATCCATCAGGGCCTGCTGCTGGGCCATCGCCCCCTGGTCACCCTTGGCCATCTTCGGGTAGATGACCTTGTACCGCTCCCAGTCGGGTCCGCGGCGCAGGTCGAACTCCCGCTTGCGGTGCTCGATCGCTTCGCGCCGAGCGGCGGCAGCGTAATAGGCGGAGGTGGGGCCGGGCTCCTTCGCGATCTTCTGGAGTTCGAGGTCGCGGGCCTTCATGCCCTTGAGGTAGCGGTCGACCACATCACTGGTGATGACCATGCTGGACTTGTCGCACCTGGTGCCACCACTGGCTCCCGCGACGGCGACGGTGTCGGGCTGCTTCCCGGTGACCTTGTCCTTGATCTTCTTCTTGAGCCCGCCGAACTGGGCGTGGGCGGCGCCGGGCAGGACCAGCATGGCCGCGAGGAGAGCGAGGGAGACAGGACGACGCATATAGAGTCCCCGGAAGGGTTTAGTGGTCACGTTGCAGATGTTTCGATGCTACGATCCTCCGTTCAACGGGGCAACCATGTCGATTGTTTCACCTTGAACTGATGGCGGTAGAGACAACAGGATCCGTTGTTCAATCCCACAATCCTGATCAGGACTCCGGCGAGAGCGGCGCACCCGCCGGCGCCGGTGCACCCACCGGCGCCCGCTTCCGCGAGCGGCTCCACTTCTTCGCCAGGTCGGCGTTGAACGTGTAGATGACCGGCGTGGCGTAGAGCGTGATGAGCTGCGAGAAGAGGAGCCCGCCCACCACCGCGAGACCCAGCGGCCGGCGCGACTCCGCCCCCGTCCCCGTCGCAAAGGCAATCGGCAGGGTACCGAGCAGTGCCGCGAAGGTGGTCATCATGATCGGCCGGAAGCGCACCGAGCTGGCCTCCATGATGGCGTCATGCGGGCTTTTCCCCTCGTTCCGCTCCGCCTCGATCGCGAAGTCGAGCATCATGATCGCATTCTTCTTGACCAGCCCCACGAGCATGATGATCCCCACGAAGGCGTAGACACTGAGGTCCACCCGGAAGATCAGCAGCGTGAGGAGCGCGCCGAAGCCGGCGAACGGCAGCCCGGAGAGAATCGTGAGCGGATGGATGAAGCTCTCGTAGAGGATCCCCAGCACCAGGTAGATCACCACGATCGCGAGCCCGAGCAGCAGCAGGAGCCCCTGCTGTGACTGCTGGAACGCCTGTGCCGTCCCGGCGAACCCCGCGGTCACCGCCGCCGGCAGGATCGGCGACGCGGCCCGTTCCACCGCCTCCACCGCCTGCCCGATCGAGACCCCCGCCGCCACATCGAACGAGAGCGTCACCGAGGGCAGCTGCCCGGAGTGGTTCACGCTGAGCGGGCCCACCGCGGGCGTCACCGACGCCAGCGCGGTGAGCGGCACCAGCTGTCCGTTGGCGCTGGTGAGCCCCAGGAGGCTGAGCGCGCCCAGGTCGCGCTGGTACTGCGGCAGCAGCTCGAGCACCACCTGGTACTGGTTGGTGGCGGTGTAGATCGTGGAGACCTGCCGGGCACCGTAGGCATCGTAGAGCGCCTGCTGCACCTGCTGCACCGTCAGCCCGTACGCCGAGGCGCGCTCCCGGTCGATCGCGACGCGAACCTCCGGATTCTTGATCTGGAGGTCGGTGGTGACGTCCCGGAGCTCGGAGAGCTGGCGGAACCTCGCCTCCAGCTTGCCGGCGGTCTGGTACAGCTCGTTGATCTCCGGTCCCTGGATCGTGTACTGGTACTGGCTCTTCGACTGCCGCCCGCCGATCGAGATCGAGGGGGGATTCGAAAAGAACACCCGGAGCCCGGGCACCGCGGCCAGCTTGCCGGAGAGGGAGCGGGCCACCTCGTCGGCGGTCATGCTCCGCTCGCCGCGCGGCTTGAGGTGAATGAAGAACCGCCCCTGGTTGAGGCTGCCACGCCCGCCGCCGGCCGACGACATGAACCCTTCGATGTTCGGGTCGCGCTGGACGATGGCCATCGCGGTCTGCTGCAGCTCGAACATCCGGTCCCAGCTGGTGCCCTCGGTCGCCTCGGTGGTGCCGCGGAGCTGGGCGGTGTCTTCGCTGGGGATGAACCCCTTCGGCACGATCATGCCGAGCCACACCGTCGCCACCAGGATGATGGCCGAGAAGGCAAGCGCCAGCCCGCGCCGCAGCATGACCCAGTCGAGGGTGCGGAGGTAGAGCGCGAGCGCGCCGTTGTAGACCCGCTCGGTGGCGTTGTAGAACCGGCCGTGGCCCCCATGGCTGCCCGCCCGGAGGAAGCGGCTCCCCAGCATCGGGGTGAGGGTGAGCGACACGAAGCCCGAGACCAGGATCGAGACGCTGATGGTCACCGCGAACTCGCGGAAGAGCCGGCCGATCAGCCCGCCCATGAAAAGGAGTGGGATGAACACCGCCACCAGCGAGAGGGTCATCGAGAGAATGGTGAAGCCGATTTCGCGGGCGCCGTCGAGCGCCGCCTGCATCGGTTTCTTCCCCATCTCCATGTGCCGGACAATGTTCTCCAGCATCACGATGGCGTCGTCCACCACGAACCCCACCGACAGCGTCAGCGCCATGAGGCTGAGGTTGTCGAGGCTGTAGCCCAGCACGTACATCACCGCGAACGTGCCCACCAGCGACATCGGCAGCGCCAGGCTGGGGATCACGGTGGCGGAGAGGTTCCGCAGGAAGAGGAAGATCGTGAGGATGACGAGGCAGAGGGTGAGGTAGAGGGTGAACTTCACCTCGTGCACCGACTCCTCGATCGTCTCGGAACGATCGTAGAGGGTGTTGACCTTCACCGAGGGCGGGAGCTGCTGCTCGATCTGCTTCATCACCGAGCGCACCCGTTCCGCCACCGCCACGGTGTTGGTCCCCGGCTGGCGCTGCACCGCGAGCACGATGGCCCGGGTGCCGCTGAACCACGAGGCGGTCTTGGTGTCCTGCACGCTGTCCACCACCCGGCCCAGGTCCTGGAGCCGCACCGGGGCCCCGTTCCGGTAGGCGATCACCAGCGGCCGGAACGCCTCGGCGTCCAGCAGCTGGCCCTGGGCCTGGACCGCGTAGGCCCGGTCGGTGCCCCAGAGGATCCCGGAGGGGAGGTTCACATTGCCGGTGCTGATCGCGCGGGTGACCTCATCGAGCCCGATGCGCCGGGCCGCCAGCGCCTGGGGGTCGAGCTGGATCCGCACCGCGTACTTCTGCGAGCCGTAGACCTGCACCTGCGCCACACCTTCCACCGTCGAGAGCCGCTGCGCGATCGTGGTCTGGCCGTACTCGTCCAGGGCCGAGAGGGGGAGCGTCGCGGTGGTGAGGGCGTAATAGAGGATGGGCGACGAGGACGGGTCCACCTTGGAATACGACGGCGGCACCATGTCCTGCGGCAGCGAGCGGAGCGTCTGCGCGATCGCCGCCTGCACGTCCTGCGCAGCCGCGTCGATGTTCCGGTCCAGCCCGAACTGCAGCGTGATGCTCGTGCTGCCCTGCATGCTGGTCGAGGTCAGCGCGTCCAGCCCCGCGATCGTGGAGAACTGTTTCTCCAGCGGCGTCGCCACCGAGGAGGCCATCGTCTCGGGGCTCGCGCCGGGGAGGCTCGCGTTCACCGAGATCGTGGGATAGTCGATCGTCGGGAGGTCGCTGACCGGAAGGTTCCGGTAGGCCGCGAGGCCAAAGACCAGAATGCCGGCCATGACCAGGGTGGTCATGACCGGCCGCTTGATGAACAGTTCGGCGATATTCATGGACTGCCCCCTGCACTGTCGGTCCCGCTCGAGGCGGAGACGACCTGCACCGTCGCTCCGTCGGTAATCCGCACCTGGCCCATCGTCACCACCCGGTCACCCACCTTCACGCCGCTCGCCAGCACCGCGAGGCTGTCCGTGGTGCGCGCCACCGTGACCTTCCGGAGCGAGGCCCGGTTGCTGTCCTCCACCACGTAGACCGACGATCCCTGCTGGCCGGTGAGCACCGCGCTCATCGGCACGACCAGCGCGTTCTTCTCCACCGAGACGGTCAGCACCACGCGCACCAGCCCGCCGGGCCAGAGACTCCGCTCCCGGTTGGCGAACGTTCCCTTGAGCAGGATGGTCCCGGTCAGCGAGTCGACCGCGTTGTCGACGAACGCGAGCGTGCCGCCCACCGGCCGCGCGGTATCTCCCACCGGCGTGGCCAGCACCGGGAGTCCCTGCCGGGCGCTCCGCACCGAGCCGAGCTGGGTGGCCGGGACGGCGAAGCGCACCAGGATGGGCGAGATCTGGTTGATCACCACGAGCGGCTCGCTGCCGTTCGCGTGGACCAGGTTCCCTTCCTTGACCAGCACCGCGCCGGCGCGGCCGCTGATCGGAGCGCGCACCGTGGCGCGCTCGAGGTCGAGCCGGGCCGAGACCAGCCGGGCGGAGTCGGCGCGCAGCGCGGAGGTGGCGGCGCCGGCGGTGCTCCGGGCCTGATCCAGCTGCTGCGCCGTGACGAACTCCCGCTTCGCCAGGTCCTCGAACCGCTGCCGGTCGCGGAGCGCGCTCTCCAGCCGGGACTGGTCGCCGGCGAGCACCGCCTCGGCCTGGGCCACCGCCGCGGCATAGGGGCGGGCGTCGATCTGGAAGAGCACCTGCCCGCGGGTGACCTCGTCACCTTCCCGGAAGGCCACCCGCTCGATGAGGCCATCGACCTGGGCCGCGACCGCCGCCGCCTGCACCGGCTCCACCGTACCGGTGGCCTCGAGCACCACCGGAACGTCACGCCGCTCGACCGGCGCCACCACCACCGAGGGAGGAGGAGGGCGGCGGGGGGCTTCCTGCTTGCACCCCGGAACCAGGAGCACGGTGGCGCACAGCAGCAGAACCAACGAGGACCGCGTGGTCATGGCAGCGAGTCGGTGGATGGAGCGAGATGGAGCGGACTCTGGCCCGCGAGATCGAGCAGGCCGGCGTCGCGCGCGAGCTGGACCAGCGCCGCCTGCCAGCCGAGCCGGGCCTGGATCCGCTGCGCCCGGGCGCTCGCGAGGGCGCTCTCGGCGGTGAGCAGCTCGATGAGGGTTCCGACCCCGCCCTGGTAACGGCCCCGCGCAGCGTCGGCCGACTGCGCGGCGGAGCGGAGCAGTTCCTCGGAGCTGGTTACCCGGGCGGTCGCGGTGCGGAGCGCATAGTACGACCGGAACACTTCGAAGACTACCTGCTGCCGCAGCCCCTCGGCGCGGGCGCGCGCCGCCTCGGCCTGGGCCTGCGCCGCCTGCTGGTTGTATTCCCAGGTGAAGCCGTTGAAGAGCGGGATCTGGAGGCCGAGCGTCAGGGTGTAGCTGTCGGCCCAGGAGCCGGGCTGTCCCGCCACCTTCGTAAAGCCGAAGTTGCCGGTCGAGGTGATCGAGGGCAGGCGCTGGGAACGGGCCACCCCGATGCGGGCCCGGGCCTGCTCGTACTCCGCCTGCGCCGCCGCCAGGTCGGGACGCTGGCGCACCGCGGCGGCGATGAGGTTGTCGACGCTGTCGGTCAGCACCGCGAGGTTCTTCTCGACGATGGTGGTGTCGACATCGTACTCGAGATTGGCGGGAAAGCCGGTGGCCACCGCGAGCGCGCCGCGGGTGGTCAGCAGGTTGCCCTCGACGCTCTGGAGATCGAGCCGGGCCTGGGCCAGCGCGGTGCGGGCCTGGAGCACGTCGGCAATGGTGGCGACGCCCACCCGGCGGCGCTCCTCGGCCGCCTGGAGATTGGTGTCGGCCTGCGCCACCGTGGCGAGCTGCGCGGTGAGCAGCGCCTTGGCGGCGGTATAGTCGAAGTAGGCCGCCGCGGCGGTGGCGACGACGTTCTGCAGCGTGCTGTTGTGGGTCCAGTTCGCGGCGACCAGCCCTTCCCGCGCCGCACGCACCGCCCCGCCCCGGCCGCCGAGGTCGAGGAGCAGGAAGGTGAACGAGGCGCTGGGCTGGTACACCGTCTGGGTCACCGCGTTGCGGCCCAGGATCGCGGCGGTCTTGAGCCGCGTCGTCGTGCCGGTCCCCTGGATCGTGGGAAACCAGGCACCGCGGGCCGCGCCGTACGCCGCCGCCTGCGCCCGCGCGTTGGCCCAGCTCTCCCGGGCCGCGGGGCTTCCCTCGAGCGCCAGCGCCACGATGTCCTCGAGGGTCAGCGCCATGCGGCGCGAGGCGATCTCGGCGGGGAGGTCGGTGGGCGTGGTGAGGGGCTTCTGCGGCGCCCGCTCCTGCTGCGGCGGGGGAGCCCAGAGCGTGTCGGCCCGCGCTGCCACCGGGCGGGCCCCGGAGGGACCGGGAAGCGATGGCGCGCAACCAAGCGCCAGCAACAGGAGACCACCGGCCCAGGGACCACGAGAGGCAGAACGCGACATATGCTCACTTACGCCGGATACATGAGGAACGTTGACAACGTACCCCGGAACGTGGGTGAGCGCGAATTGCAACGAATGGCGGGTGGAAGAACTGCGAAGCGGCTTGTCGGAGGTTCGGGACGCGGCGTCTAGCCCTTGCGGCGGAGAAGCAGCGGAGGCACCAGGAAGAGGGCGCCAAGGGTGCCCGCCAGCGTGCCGCCCACCAGCGCCAGGGCAATGGCGCCGAAGAGATCCTGCGACTCGGTACCCACCGCGAGCGGGAGCGGGCTGGCGAGGGTGGTCAGGGTGATGAGGGCGATCATGCCGGCGCGGTCGCGGCAGGCGGCGAGCACGGTGGCCGGGCCCACCCGTCCCTCGCGGCGCCGCTGGAGCACGCCGTCCACCAGCAGGATCGACTGGTGCACCGCGAGCCCGATCACGAGGATCACGCCGACGGCGGCCTCGCGCGTGAAGGCCTCCTTGGCAAACCAGAACGCCGCGATCACCCCGCCAAGCGCGACCGGCAGGCTCAGGAACACCATGGCCGCGCCCCACACCGAGTCGAACACCATCGCCACCGTCAGCACCACCAGGGTGAGCCCGATGGCGAATACCAGCCACAGCCCCTTCTGGCTCTCGTCGTCCTGCCAGCCGAAATACTCATCGCTCACGGTGTAACCCGCCGGCACCGCGATCGACTTCATGAAGG
Source organism: Gemmatimonadales bacterium (assembly GCA_046327735.1). Lineage (GTDB taxonomy): Bacteria > Gemmatimonadota > Gemmatimonadetes > Gemmatimonadales > GWC2-71-9 > JADJOM01. The sequence goes on from JAXLXZ010000005.1 coordinate 18,201, forward strand.
CTTCGTGGGTCCGGTTGGCGAGTTTCTGCGGGCCGCGGAACTCGTAGCTCAACACCCGGACATACTGCTGGTTCTCCCGGCTGATGCGGGCCAGCGCCTCCCGCTCATCCACGGCAGCCACATCTCCCACCCGCACCGGGATGCCGCGCGGATTGGGAACCCGCGCCTCGCGGAGCTGTTCCAGCGTCCGGGCGCGGGCGCCCTCGGTCTTGAGCGAGAGGATGACATCCTCGTCGCCCAGCGTGAAGCGCTGCCCGCCGGCGGCACCACCCACCTCCCGGGTCACGGCCTGGGCGAACTCGCTCACGTTGAGCCCGTAACTCGCCAGCAGGCCACGATCGGGGAGCAGGGTGACATCCTTGGCGCGCTCCTGCCCGAACCAGAATCCCGCCGCATTGATGTCGACCGACTTGACCCGCGGGATGCGCTCGAGCCGGTGCTTGAGGTCGAGTGCCAGCTGCTCCACCCCGCCGAACGAGTAGCCCAGGATCTTGACGCGGAAGGTGGCGCTGCTGCCCATGCCCGAGCCGTTGTAGAAGCCGGGCCCCCGGCCGCTCACGCTCACCGAGGCGCCACCGATCAGCACGGCCCGCTGGGTCACTTCCTCCTGCATCTGGAGCGGCAGCACCGAGTAGGCGGCGGCGTCATTGAACGTGACCATCACGAAGCCTCCCTCCGCGCTTCCCTGCGACTGCACGTTGTCCACGCCGGGGCGGCCCACCACGATCCGCTCCAGGTCCTTCACGCTCTGGTCGACGCTGACCGGGTCGGAGCCGCTGGGAAACTCCACCCGCGCCGAGAGCGTGGTCCGCTGGTTGTACCAGCCGGCGAAGCTGGAGCGCGGCACCTTCACCGCGAAGACGTAGGTGAGTCCGCCCAGCGCCACCGTGGTCAGGACGATGGTGGCCCAGCGCCAGCGCACCAGCCGGATCACGGTCCGGAGATAGCCGCGACGGAGCCGGGGCCACTGCACCTCGTGCATGCCATGGCCCGCGCCGATGGCCGGGATCATGATGAGCGAGGTGAGGATCGAGAACCCGAGCGCCATGCTGAAGGCGGCGGCGAACGGCATGAACGCCGCCCGGGTGTCTCCCTGGAGATAGAGGAAAGGAAAGAGGACGACCGTGGTGGTGAGCGTCGAGCCGAGCACCGCGGGCGTGATGCGCCGGGCCGCCTCCACCCGTCCCTCGCGGGTATCAGGGACGGTGCGGAGCCGGCTCACGACCACGAGGCCGTTCTGCACCAGGATCCCGACCCCCATGCCCAGCCCGGCGAGGGTCAGCAGGTTCGCGGGGATGCCGAGGAGATAGAGCCCCAGCGTGGTGCCGGCGATGGCCACCGCCGCGCTCGCGAGGATGAGGAGCACCGCCTTGGGCGCGCGCAGCCCGATCGCCAGCACCAGCAGCACGCCCGCAAAGGCGATCGCACCCCGGCGCCCGAGGTCGCCGAGCTGCTCGCCCAGGCGGACACTCTCGTCGCTCAGCACCTGGAAGCGGAGGCCGGCGGGAAGGCTGGAGCGGAGCTCGTCGAGCACGGTGCGCACGTTCGCGGCGGTGCGGATGGCGTCGGCGCCCGGGAGCCGCGCCACCCGCATCATCACCGCCGGCTCCCCGTTCACCCGGAAGAAGCGGTCCTGGTTGTCCTCTTCCCGGCGGATCGTCGCGAGATCGGCGAGCCGGTGGACCCGCCCGCCCGGCCCGCGCACTGGGAGCTCCCCCAGCTGCTCGAGCACGGTGGGCATGTCCCGCAGCACCACCTGCCGCTCGGTGGCGCCGCCCTTCTCGACCCCGATCGCCTCCACCACCCGGGCGAGTGCCAGGGTCTGGCTCAGGGCAGCCGGCTCGATGCCGAGCTGCCGGAGCCGCTCCGGCTGGTACGCGACCGAGACGCCGACCACGGCGCCACCCGAGGCATCGACCCCGGCCACGCCCGGCACGGCATTGAGCCGCGGCTTGACCTGCCGCTCGACGAGATCCTGGAGCGTTCCCGCGGTGTACGGCCCGTAGACCGTCGCGCTGATGAGCGGCTCCTCGTCGAGCCCCTCGGGCACAAAGTTGCTGACCTGGAGACCGACGGCGCCGGGAGGGAAATCGGCCCGCAGGAGCTCGAGCCGCTCGAGGATGCCGAGCCGCGCCAGCCGGACATCGGTCCCCTGCTCCAGCTCCACGTCGAGCCGCAGGTAACTGTCGCCGGCATCGCTCGAGATCTTCCGGATGCCGCGCACCGGCTGGATCGCGGCCTCGATGGGGCTGCCGAGGTAGGTCTCGACCAGCTCGGCGGAGGCGCCGGGCCACTGCATCGACACGCTGAGCCGGGGAAGCTCGACATAGGGCTTGGTGGCAAGCGGCAGGCGCACCAGCGCCAGGGCGCCGGCCAGCAGCAACGCGACGGCGCTGGCCCAGACGACGGCGGGACGCTCGGCGGCCCAGCCGATCACGCGGTGGGCTCCTCGAGTCTCAGCGCACCCGGCCCTGTCGCCTTGCCGCTTTGCCGCTTTGCCGCCTCCCGCGCCTCATGCCACTTCTCCACCTCGGCATACGCCGTGGGTAGCAGGAAGAAGGTCACCAGCGTGGCGGTGACCGACCCGCCGATCACGCCCGCCGCGAGCGGCTGGTAGAGTTCGCCCCCGCTGCCGATGCCGAGGATCAGCGGGAGCACACCGACGATCGTGGTGAGCGAGGTCATCGCGATGGCGCGGAGCCGCTGCCGCCCGCCCAGGAGCACCGCCTCGCGCACCGGGTGGCCCTCCTCGCGGAAGCGGCGGATGGCGTCGAGCTTGACCACGGCGTCGTTGTCGGCGAGGCCGATCATCACCACCATGCCGATGAGCGAGACGGCGTTGAGGCTCTGGCCGGTGGCCCAGAGCACCACGATCCCGCCCACGCCCGCGAGCGGCACCGTCAGCATCACCAGCAGCGGAATCGAGAAGGAGGCGAATTCCCCCGCGAGCACCAGGAACATCAGCGCCACCGAGAGGGCCGCGACCACGCCCATCTCCGAGAGGGTGCGGCGCTGCTCGGTGTCGGCGCCGCCGATGTCCCAGGTGAGTCCCGCCGGCGCGGGGAACGCGGCAAGCGCCGCCTGCACCCGCTCGACCGCCTTGGCGGTGCCGCCCCGCTCCACCGCCGCCTCCAGCACCTGCACCGGCCGCTGCCCCACCCGCACCACCTCGACCGGGTCGCGCACTTCCTTCACCGACACCAGCTGCCCGAGCGGGACGCCATCGATCGTCGCGGCGAGGGCGGTGGCCAGGTCCTCGTTGGCGGCGCCGCTGTAGCGCACCCGGATGGGGGTGCGCTTGTCGGTCTCGCGGAGTTCGCTCGCCTTGACGCCGCCGAGCCCGCCGGCAATCGCATCGGACACCGCGTCGATGGAGAGGCCCCGGAGCGCGATCCGTTCCCGCTCGAGCGCCAGCTCCACCACCGGCTGGGTCCCGGCGTACGCGTCACGCACGTCGGTCAGGCCAGGCACGTGGCTGAGGAGGGTGCGGGCGGAGTCGGCCCAGCGCGCGGTGGTGCGGCGGTCGGGCGAGGCAATCTCGACCCGGAGCAGCCGCCCCTCCCGGCCGATCAGGCTGCCGAACTCCGATTGCCCGGCGAGGTCGATCGCGAGCGCGCCTTCCGCCAGGTCGGGGAGCCGGGTGCGCAGCCGGTCGGCAAAGGCGCCGGCCGCGGCGCCGTCGGGCACCGGGAGGAGCAGCTGGGCATAGGTGGGACCGCCGGGCTCGGCGCCGGAGACGAGCTCTTCGTCGGTGGCGGCACCGATGCGGGCGTAGATGCCCTTCGACCCGAGACTCGCCGCCGCGGCCTCGACCCGCGCCGCCTGCCGCGCGGTCTCCTCGATCGCCGTGCCCTCGGGCAGGCGGAGGGACGCGATGGCGACACCCTCGTCGACCTGCGGGAGGATTTCCCGCGGCAGCTGGAGGGTGAGCCAGCCGGCCGCCACCGTCATGATGATGGAAGAGGCGAACACCGTCTTCGGGTGGTCGAGCGACCACATCATCCCGTGCTCGTACCATTCCGCCAGTCGCAAACCGAAGCTCGTGAGAGCGTTCCTCGGTCCTGGTTCCTCGTTCCTCGTTGGTTCGTTGTCGGTTCGAGGAACGGGGAACGAGGAACGAGGAACGTCCTTTCGCCGGCGCCCCGCCAGCATGACGGGCATCAGCGTCAGCGCGAGAATCAGCGACGCGGTCAGCGACGTCACCACCGCCAGCGACAGGTCGCGGAAGAGCGCCGCCGCGAGCCCCCGCACGAAGACGATCGGGCCGAACACCAGCACCGTGGTGAGCGTCCCCGCGATCAGCGGGCCCGCCACCTCGTCCGCGGCCATGTGGGCCGACTCCCAGCGGTCGTACCCGTCGTCCCGGAACCTGCCGGTTGCCTCGGAGACCACGATGGCGTTGTCGACCAGCAGGCCGACCCCCAGCGCCAGCCCGCCGAGGGAGAGGACGTTGATGGTCACGCCCAGCAGCTGGAGCGCGGTGAGCGACACCAGCACCGAGAGCGGCACGATCAGGCCGATGGCCAGGGCGCTGCGCCAGTCCCGCAGGAAGAGCAGGATCAGCAGCAGCGACAGGAGCCCGCCCGCGATGATCTCCTGGGTCAGGTTCGCCAGCGCGTCGGTGACGAAGCGCGCCTGCGCCGCGACCACCCGGAGCTTCACCTCGGGAAACTCCTTCCCGAGCTGCTCCACCGTCTGGTACATCGCCTGGGTCACCGCGACGGTGTTGCTGCCGGCATCCTTGTAGACCACGAGCCCGATGCCAGGGAGGCCGTCGAGGCGGGTGAGGGTGCGGGGATCGGCGGTCGCGAGCGACACGGCGCCGACATCGGAGAGCCGGACCGGCCCGCCCGCCCGGCCCGCGGGGGTCACCGGGATGCTGGCGAACTCATCGATCTGGCGGAGCTCGGTGAGGGCCCGCACCGAGAAGCGGAACTGGCCCCGCTTGATGGTGCCGCCGGGCGCCGCGGCGTTCGCGTTCCTGATCGCGGTGACGACGTTGTCGGTGGTGAGCCCGAGCGCCCGGAGCCGGGCCGGGTCGAGTTCCACCCGGATCTCGTCCTCCGGTGCACCGGTCACCGCCACGCTGGCCACGCCGTCGAGCTGCTCCAGCCGCCGCGCCAGCACCTGTTCCGCCAGCCGCGCGATGCTGCGAAGGTCACCCGTGCCCGACACCCCGAGCACCGCGATGGGCCGCTGGCCCGGGTCGCTGGTGAGCAGGGTGGGCCGCTCGGCGGTCTCCGGCAGCTGGGCCCGGGCATTGTCGAGCCGCTCCCGCACCGTGAGAACCGTCTGGGCCATGTCGGTGCCCCACGCGAACCGCGCGGTGGTGGTCACCTCGCCGTTGCGGCTCACCGAGCGGAGTTCCACCAGGCCCGGGGTGGCGGCGATCGCCTCCTCGACGATCTCCCCGACGAAGCGCGAGGCCTCGGTGGCGGCGGCCCCGGGGTAGAGCGTCCGGACCGTGAGCACCGGCAGGGTGACGTCGGGGAGCAGCGTGACCGGGAGCCGGCCGAGCGACACCGCGCCGAGGAGCACCAGCGCGATGGTCGCGGCGATGGTGGTGACGGGACGCTTGAGCGCGGTGGAGGCGAGCGACATGGGCTATCAGTTCGGGTTCCGTGAAGGTGAGCGGTGAGCAGTGAGCAGTGAGCGGGAACCGCACGTGAAATCCCCGCGCACCGCTTACCGCTCACCGCTCACGTGTTTCCCGCTCGCCGCTCACGCGTCTCAATCACGGCTCTGTTCCTTCGCCGACAACACCCGCACTGGCGCGTCGTGGGTGAGCGTCAGGTGTCCCTCGGTCAGCACCGTGTCGCCCACGGTCACCGGGATCTGCCCGCTGGCCGAGTCGGGAAGCACCTCGGTCTCGGCGCCGTTGGAGCGCCCGGGGAGGATGTAGACCCACTGGGCCCGGCCATTCTTCACCACGAAGACCAGGGGCCGGCCGTCCCGCTCGATGACCGCCTTGGCGGGAACGATCACCCGGTTGGGCAGGCGCGACGCCTCGAGCCGCAGGTCGGCGTACATCCCCGGCTGCAGCACCGCGCCCTTGCCGGAGGCGTTGACGCTCACCACCACCCGGCCGGCCCGGCTGGTCGAGTCGACCAGCGGCAGGACCGCGGCGATCCGGCCGTGCACCGGGCTGCCGGCGGTGGCGGGCGTGGAGATGAGCGCCTCCCCGCCGGGGTGCACGAAGGGCAGATCGTGTTCCAGCACCTGGGCCTCGACCCGCAGGTGGGTCACGTCGACGACGGTGGCCACCTCCTGCCCGGCGGAGAGCCGCTCCCCCGCCGCGATGCTCACCCGGTCGATGATTCCATCGAACGGGGCGGTGATGGTGGCGCGCTCACGGTCGAGCCTGGCCTTCTCCAGCTGCACCTGCGCGCGGGGCATCCCGGAAAGGGCCATGGCGTTCTTGAGCCGGTCCGCCTCCTGGGCGGGACCGAGGAGAATCGAGTCGGAGGCGAGACTTCCCTTGTACTTGATCTCGGCTTCGGCGAGGTTCGCCTCCGCTTCCCGGACCGCGAGGTCGAGCGGGCGGGGATCGAGCCGCGCAATCGGGTCGCCCTTGTGGACCCGGGAGCCGGGGCGCACCAGGACGTCATCGACCGTGCCGCTGGTCTCCCCCTTGAGGGTGGCCACGGCATCGGAGCGCACCTGGCCGGTGGTCGCGACGGTCAGGACCAGGTCGCCCCGGCGGACCGACTCGCCGGCGACGGGCAGGGCGAGGCTCGCGCCACCACCGGTGGCGGCGATGCCGGAGTCGGCACCGGGCTTGTCGCCTTCGGCCTGGGCCGGCTTCCCCTTGCAGGCGGACGGGGCGAAGCAGAGCGTGGCCAGCAGCAGGGTCTGGAAACGGGTCATTGAGATTTCGCGTTGGTCAGCGTGGCGATAGTGATGCGCCACAGTGTACCACGGTCGCAGGTGGGGGTTCATACCAATAAAACGCGGCACCCACCCCGCCGATAGAGCCGCCAGGAGCGCCGCGCCAGCCGACATACCCACAAACAACAGGGACCAGCCTGACAACGACTGGTCCCCGGCCCGCGGTTCCCGTTGCCAACCCTCAGGTCGGCCGCTCGGGAACCGTGTATCGCACCACCAGGGGTACGTCGAGCTCATCGTTCTCGACGCCCCAGAGTGTCCGGCGACCTGCCTGCAGTACCCGGAAACCCGCCGGCAGGCTCACCCGGTACATCGGAAACCCGCGACGCGACAGCACGACCCAGTCCCCGACTCCGGCCGGGCTGTCCTCCAGGCGGACCTTGAGCCAGATCGCCCCGTCGGTGGCCACCCGCACGTCCTCCACCGGGGGGAAGATGGCCGGCCGATAGAGCCGGTTGCGCACCGAGTCCGGCGTGACCGGTGTGCCGGGGATGCGCTGGCCCTCTTCCCGCGTGAAGTACTGCCCGATCGCACTGTCGACCGCCGCCTGCGCGAGTCGACGTCCCACGTAGGGAATCCGCCGCGTGATCACCGGCTCCCCCGACCCGCGCCAGATGCGCAGCGTGATCTGTCCTTCCAGGCCCTTCGCGGGGACCGCGCGCTCCACCACCGCCACCGTCGAACCATCCGGCTGCACCCCGTACAGCGGATCGTCGTTGAACGGCTGGGGCATGTGCAGCTCCCCGTCGCGATGCATGAAGACGATGGTGGTGTGATCCAGCGTGTGCCGCGCGATCGTGTCGAGAATCTGCAGGGCGCGGTCAGTATGAAAGAGAAAACGCTCGCTCCACCGGGTGCCTCCCTCATCGGTCTCCTCACGCAGCGACTGCTCCACCAGGAACGAGCCGTCGGCCAGGAGACTGCTTGGCATCCCGAGGCGTGCCTGCGGCCGGCCCGACCGCAGGGTGGCCGCGCTGCCGGCGAGGGGCACCGTGAGGGGGGTGCTGCCGCTTCGCGGGAGGAGCGTCAGCCGCACCAGCCCCGGGTCGATGACCCAGAGGCTGTCCTGGTGCAGGCCCACCAGGAGCGCGGTGCGGAATTCCCCGGGGCCGGCGCCACGCCGGCCGAGCAGCGCGCGGAACGCGCCGCTCGGGGAGAGGCGCAGGACGGCGCCGAGCGACGGATCGGCGACGTACACGCCGCTATCCGGGTCGACTGCCAGGGAGGTAACCCGGCTGAGCAGGGCGCGGACACTGTCGGGGAGCGAGAAGCTGCTGTCACGCACCGCGCGATAGCGGAGCCGGGTGACGGGAGCGGGCGCCGCCACGGGCCCGGCCGCGGCCGCGAGCAGCAGCACGGCAAGGAGGGCGGCGGACGGACGGGCGATGGACATCGACATGGCGCGGATCCGGGAACGGGACTAAAGGGAGAGCGTGCCGGTGCGGCTTCGCACGGCGACGATGTCGTCGGGCGTCTGGTTGCGCGCGATGACGACGCCCTCACAATTCACTTTTGTGGGTGGACTGTCCGCCGAGGCCAGCACCCCCAGCAGGCTGCCCCGGGAGACGTACTGGGCCGCACCGTCCGGATCGACCGGGAGCGCCGCCTTGGCACCGCAACTCTCCGACGAGATGCCGCAGAGGTTCATGAGGCTCATGTTGCAGTCCTTGCGTCCACTCTCATTGCCGCTCTGACAGTACTGAATGCCGATGAAGCTGCCGCACACAAAGCAGTTCGTGGCCTGTTCCGCGGTGGCACTGGCCCCGACGACGGCACTGGCGGCGGCCACGGAGGCCAGTCCCTGGGCCGCGGCCGGCCGTGATGTGGTGAGGACCAGCGCCGCGAGCGCCACTGCCAGTCCGAGGAATCGAATACGCATGGTGACCTCCAGTAGTGCAGTGAAATCAGTGTGTTGCGATGGTGGGTTCCCGGACCCAGTGCCAGTCGTACCAGACCAGTTCGAGCTCGCCGGCGCGCCGCGCGGCGAGAACCGCGTCCTCTCCCGGCACCCGCGCAATGAGGCCGAGCGGCGCCTCCAGCGGGGTGACCTGTTCCACCTGGTCGGACGCGCCGTAGCGGACGAGGAGCCGCCGGTCGGTGGTGAGATCGGAGAGGGTGAGGAGGAGGGTGCAATCGAGCGACACCGCGGGGAGGGCGCGCCACTGGGCGAGACTGTCGCGCAGTGGAGCGAGCGAGGCGTCCTGCAGCACCGGCGACAGCGTATCGATCCGGGGGGCCTCTGAATCGATCCGGAGCACCGCGAACGGCGCCATCGTGCCGGTGAGCAGGACGCCGCGACTGGACGGCGAGAGGTGATACCGCTGGATGTTCCGGACGCTGTCGGCCGCGGGCGACCGGAAGAGTTCGGGGGCGTTCGTCCCGTCGAAGCGGCGCAGCACGAAGGTGCGGCGCGCCAGGTCGCGGGTGCCGAGGTACCACGCGCCGTGATACCAGAGCGCCTCGTCGATCACCTGGGCCATGGCGAGCGGGACCCGGGCGCCGGCGACGACGGTGCCATCCGCGTGCCGCAGGTATTCGCGCCCCTCGATCATGTCGATGAAGCGCAGTCCGTCCGCCGTGATCGCCATGCCGGCGGGTCGGCTATTGTCAGGCAGTTTCCCCTCGGATACCACCCCGCCGTCCACCCGGAAGAGCTCCCCCGCGGCACCCCACAGCACCACCACGCCCCCGGGCCCGAGCACGCTCCCCGCAATGCCGCTGTTCTTCGGCAGGAGCACCGAGGCCCGCATGCTGAGTGCCACCGGCCCGCTGCGACACTCCTGGGCCTGCACCACTGACGCACGTTCCAGCGCCGGAAACAGCAAGGGCGCGAGCGTGATGAAACGCTGAAGGAGGCGACGCATTCTTTGACAGCCGGGCGTGGGTTCGCACCCACGCTACGGCCGCCGCGCGGACCTCACCATGCACAATCACGCCAACCGCGGCGGGTTCACGTGCATGACGCTTGAACCCGCAGGGGAATTGGTGCACTCTATCCGCCCCCGCTCAAGCGCCGGGAACCCCTGAGTGCGAAACCCCCGCCGCTCGCGGGGGAGGCAGGCTATTTCCGTGACGTTACATGTCCTCGAACCTCCTTACCTCGAACTCACTCCCGCCGGCGGCTGGCAACCGGGTGCCGGTGCGGTCCTCGTGGCCGATCTCGCGTCCGGGATCCCCACGCTCGCGAGCGCCGTGCAGGTGCATCGCACCGCGCTGTGGTGCCCGCTGGTCGCCGCACTCTCCGACCGGAGCGTGCCCGCCTCCTGCCTCTCGGCCTTCGAATCGGTGCCGGGCGCCTTTGCCCCGCTCTACCCGGGCGACTATCCCTGCCTCGGCCTGAGCGCGCGCGCCGCGCGCGCCGTCGCGCGGAGGCCCACCCCGCGCCCGACCACCATCGCGCTCTGGGTGGAGCAGCGGCTCGCCCTGCCCGGCACCGCGAGCACGCTGAGCGCCTGCTTCGGTAACGGGTGCGATGCGCTGCGCCCACCCCGCACCCTCACGCGCCGGGTGCGGGCGCTCGGCCCGCTGGAAGTGCGCGACTGGCGCGGCCTCGCCCGGCTGGTGCGGATCGTCACCAGCTCGCAGCAGCCCGATCACGATTCGCTCGAAGTCACCGCCTTCGCGGCCGGCGTCGATCCGCGCTCGCTCCGGCGCTGGCTCCGGCTCGCCACCGAGATGAGCTGGCAGGACGTGATGGGCCGGGTGGGATGGGAATGGATCCTGGAACTGGCACTGCGACGGGGCGGCTACGTCACGCTGGGCGAGTCGCGCCGGGTGGCGGGCGGATCGGTGGTGATGAGCGGGTGAGCGGTCAGGCGGTCAGGCGGTCAGGCGGTCAGGCGGTCAGGCGGGCCGGAAGCAGGAGCTCGGGAGGCACGGAAAGGCGAGGGGGCGGGAACGCCCCTTCGCCTTTCCGTGACTCCCTGACTAACTACCGCTTGTACCGCTCCAGCCACTGCAGCCCGTCGGCATCGGTCCGGACCGCGTAAACCGTCCCCTGGCCGATCCCGACCAGCTGGCGACCCTTCGGCAGGATCACCCGGCGGGCCAGGGTGCCGCTCCCGTTGAAGACATCGAAGACCGGCACCGAGTCGCGGGCGACATTCGAGCGGAGCAGCCACATCTCCCCCTCTGGAGAGAGGAAGGCGCCGCGGGAGCGGAACGCGGGCTTCTCCGCCGGCCAGTCGAATTCGTCGGCCGACGGCTCGGGCGGCTTCAGCTCCTGCGCCGGACCCCGGCCGCCGGTGTTCACGGTGATCCGGTTGCGGCTGTTCTTCATCGCGTCCATGAAGGCCTGCTTGTCCCCGTCGGTGACCTTCACATGCTGGTAGGGCACCGGCGCGCCCTTCGCCGGCCGGTCGCCGAGCCACTCGACGTGGTAGTCGCCGACCCGGGCGACGCCCACACGTCCGTCGGGCGCGGCAACCCACTCGTCCTGCGGGGCGTAGGGCTGCGGGCGCATCATGATGACCCGCGCATTCGACGTCCCGCTCCGCTGCACCTTGGTTGCCGGGATCTTCACCTTGCCGAGGGTGTCGATCCGGTTGTTCGAGCGGTCCCAGCGGACGATCGGCGCGGAGTCGGGAATGACCGAGGCATCGACGCCGTCCCCGAGATTGAACGGGCTGGCCTGGAGATAGATCCGTCCCTGCCGGTCGGCCCCCTTCGGCTGGGCCAGGCCCTGGAGCGTCTCGGGATAGGGAATCGTCTTCCCGATCCTGCCGTCCGCGCTCACCGCCAGGAAGCGGCGGCTCGCCAGGTCCACCAGCAGGGTGGTGTCACCGGGGTAGGAAACGAGGCCGCCGGGAAACTGGTACTCTCCCGGACCCTGTCCGTTGCGGCCGATGGTGCTCTGGGTACCCGCCTTGAAGTCGGCCATGATGAGCGACTTGGGGCCCAGGTCCACCAGCAGCACCTTCCCCCCGGGCAGCTCCCGCAAGGCGCTGACCTGGTCGAAGGACTCGGGGAACTCGGTGTCGGGCTTGTCGAGCCGCTGCTCCGGGACCCTGGCCTGGGCCTGGACCACGCCGGGTAGCGCAAGCCCCAGGACGACCGGGCTCCACCGCGTCAGACGCCGCCACTGCATGCTGGACCTCCGTGAAGGTGGGTTCACCCGCTGGATTTCGGGCAGGGGAAAGGATGCCTGTCCCCCACTCCGGGTCGCACGAAACCCTCCGGCGGATCGGGTTGTCTGACTCACAGCCAATGGCTTCGCCCATGACCCTCCGGGCCCAACCGGGCAATGACCGCGCCTTGATCGCGCGCGCCCTCGTCGGCGACCCCGCCGCCGAGCGGGAGCTGTACGACCGGCATGTGGACCGGGTGTACCGGCTGGTCTACCGGATGGCGGGCGATGCCGAGCAGGCCCGGGAGTTTACCCAGGACGCCTTTGTCCGGGCCTTCGAGCGGCTGGCGACGTTCCGGGGGGAGTCGGCCTTCTCGACCTGGCTCGGCAGTATCGCAATCTCGGTGACCCTGACCGGGCTCAAGCAGCGCAAGCGCCGGTGGGACCGGGAGCAGGACCTCGCCTTGGCCGAGCCGGTGGCCGGCGAGAGCTCGAAGATCGAGCCGGATCTCCGGCGAAAACTCTTCGAGGCGATCGACGCGCTGCCCGACGGATATCGCGCCGTGCTGATCCTGCACGAGCTCGAAGGCTACACCCACGAAGAAGTGGGGGCCCTCCTCGGCATCGACGCGGGAACATCCAAGGCCCAGCTCTTCCGGGCCAGGGCCAAGCTCCGGACCCAGCTGGGTCCGCATGCGGGAGAATGGAACCGATGAACGACGACCAGCTCGACCGCCTCCTCAAGGAGGCCCGCGAGCAGTACCACAAGGCGCCCGAGCCGCCCCGCGACCCGATGTGGGCCGCGATCGAGGCCCGCCGCCGGAATGCGCCGCGGCAGGTGGCGACCTCACGCACCAGGCTGCTCTGGTGGCCGGTGGGAATCGCGGCACTCCTCGCGATCGGGTTCGCCCTGGGCCGGGTCACTCGCCCGGGACTGGGGAGCCCCGCGATCGCCGCGGGGCACGCCCCCACCCGGCCGTCGGCCGCGCTCACCTCCGCGGCGGTGCAGCACCTGAGCCAGGCCGAGACCTTCCTCACCGGGTTCCGTCTCGAGGCGACCTCGCGGGTCCCCGACTCGACCCTTATCGCCGGCGCGCGTGACCTGCTGGGCACCACCCGGCTGCTGCTCGATTCGCCCAACCTCAAGGATGCGCGCACCCGCGCCATCCTCTCGGAACTCGAAGTGATTCTCGCGCAGGTGGCCCAGCTCCAGGCCGACCCCTCGCGCGAGGACGCCCAGTTCATCGTGCAGGAACTCGATCACCAGGGCGTGCTGCCCCGGCTCCGGACCTCGATTCCGGCGGGGAACGCCTTCACCATCGCTGGAGAAAGCTGATGCGTCTCACCCTTGCAGTCACCGTTGCCACCCTGCTCTTCGCCCACCCCGGCGCGGGCACGCCTTCACTCCATGCCGGGGGCGACAGCTGGACCCTGTTCGGCGCATGGCAGGACGACGATCCGGCCGATTCGCTCTACACCAAGGGGCGCCGCGCCCTCACCACCGGGAACTACCGGGACGCGGCGCAGCTCTTCCGGAAGTTCCGCGAGCAGCGGCCCAACTCGCGCTACGTGGCCGACAGCTACTACTTCGAGGCCTTCGCCCGCTACCGCATGGCGGGGAGCGAGGACCTGCGCGCCGCCCGGGACCTGCTCAAGGAGCAGCGCGCCAAGTATCCCCAGGCCAGCACCCGCGGCGACAACGCCAGCCTGCTGACCCGGGTCGAGGGTGAACTCGCCAAGGGGGGCGATGCCGATGCGTACACCCGGGTGGCGCAATCGGCCGAGTCGGCGGCGCCCGGCAAGGGCTCCGGCAGCTGCGAGGAGGATGAGGACGATACCCGCATCGTCGCCCTCAACGCGCTCCTGCAGGTCGACGCCGATCGCGCCCTGCCGATCCTCAAGAAGGTCCTGGCGCGGCGGGAGAAGTGCTCCGAGGTGCTGCGCCGGAAGGCGGTGTTCCTGGTCTCCCAGAAGCGCACCGACGAGACCGAGTCGATCCTCCTCGACGCCGCCCGGCAGGACCCGGACAGCGAGGTGCGGGAGCAGGCGGTGTTCTGGCTCTCCCAGGTCGGCACCGAGCGCTCGGTGAGCGCGCTCGACTCGATCCTCCGCGCCTCGAAGGACCAGGAGCTCCAGAAGAAGGCGATCTTCGCCCTGGGCCAGACCCGCACCGACAAGGGCCAGCAGATCCTCCGCGATCTCGCCATGAACGAGAACGCCGACCAGGAGCTCCGGGAGCAGGCCATCTTCTGGATCGGCCAGTCGCGCACCCCCAGCACCACCGATTTCCTCAAGAGCATCTACGCCAAGACCACGAACGCGGAGATCAAGGAGAAGGTGCTCTTCTCGATCTCCCAGGGCCGCGATCCAGGCAGCAACCAGTGGCTGACCGACATCGCCAGCAACAGCAAGGAGGACATCGAGCTGCGCAAGAAGGCCCTCTTCTGGGCCGGGCAGATGGGCGGCTCGGTCACCGAGCTGGTGGCACTCTACGACCGGATGAAGGAGTCGGAGATGCGGGAACAGCTGCTCTTCGTCTACAGCCAGCGGCGCGAGCCGGCCGCGGTGGACAAGCTGATGGCGGTCGCCAAGGCCGACCCCGACAAGGAGCTCCGCAAGAAGGCGATCTTCTGGCTCTCGCAGAGCCGGGATCCGCGGGCCGCCGAGTTCCTCCTGCAGGTGATCGAGCAGTAGTTCACGAACCACGGGTCACGAGGAGGCGGCATGAGGCAGGTCAAGGCAATCGCGATCGCAGGGCTGGCCGCCACGGCCCTGCTGGCGAATGAAGTGGAAGCGCAGGGCCTGGCGCGCCGCATCACCGGCGCGCCCGACGGCGAGGTGCGGATGACGTTCGCGTCGCGGCCGGAGGTGTGTGGCGACGGGGTGAACAACATCCGCTGGGGCAGCCGCAACCGCCGGCACCAGGACGACGATGATGTGGTCTACGGCGACGACGGCACCTGCCCCTGCGGCAAGGGCCCCGTGCGGGTGGTCTTCAAGGTGCGCGACCACCACGTGAGCCGGGTGCGGACCGCGGTCGGCGGGGAGTGGCGCGCCGACAGCAAGGCCCTCGACCTCGGCACCGTGCCGGTCCGCGAGGCGGTGAGCGCGCTGCTCGCCATCGCGACCGACGGCACCAACGGCGGCAGCGAACAGGCGGTGTTCGCCACCATCCTCGCCGACTCGGTGACCGTGTGGCCCGACCTCCTCCGGCTGGCGCGGAACCAGGCGGCGCCCTCGGAGAGCCGGAAGCAGGCGGTGTTCTGGGTCGCGCAGGCGGCGGGTGACTCCGCCACGGCCGGCCTCGCCGACCTGGCCGACAGTGAGAAGGAAGGGGACGAGATCCGGAAGCAGGCCGTGTTTGCCCTGTCCCAGCGCCCGAAGGACGAGGGCGTGCCCGCCCTGATCCGGATCGCCAAGGGAAGCAACAGCGCCGAGGTGCGCAAGAGCGCCATGTTCTGGCTGGGCCAGTCGGATGATCCCCGCGCCCTGGCACTGTTCGAGGAGATTCTCACCCGGAGGTAGGCGGGCCGTTACATTACGGCCCTCATGTCGACCGGTCCGGCCCGCTTCCGCATCCCGATCGCGGCTCTGCTCCTCGTCGCCGCCTGCTCGTCCTCCGCCCCGCCCGCCGAGTCCCTTCGGCTGGCGGCGGTGGGGGACACGGTCGTTGCCCCCTATGGCGACGTCACCGACGCCGCCTGGCTGGGCGGCTCCCGCTGGGTGATCATCGCGCCGCAGGACCAGGCCGTCTCGGTCGCCGATTTCTCCACCCGGAAGCTCGCCCCGTTCCCCGCGAAGAAGGGCGAACTCGACCAGCCCTTCCATCTCTTCCGCGCCGGCGACTCGATCTTCATCGCCGACTGGCAGCGCCGCCGCCTCACCGCCTGGTCGCTCACCGGCACACCCGGCGGGTCGGTGCCGGCGGTCGATGTCCTTCGCGGCGCCCTGCCCCGCGCCCGTGACGCAGCCGGCAACTGGTACTTCGAGCTGCGCCCGGCGCCGGGCACCGACGGGAGGGGCAACCGCGACTCCGCCGCGATCGTGCGTACCGGACCCGACCGGAGCCGCCCCGATACCATCGCGCACCTGGCGCCGCTCGACCTGGCCGAGGTGGTCTCGGAAGGGCGCACCCGGCTGGAGCGGCGGCTCCTCTCGGGCCAGGACCGCTGGGGCGTGCTGCCGGACGGCACCCTCTGGGTGGCGCGGGTGGGACAGAACCGGGTCGACTGGCGCGCCGCCGCCGGCACGACGCACGAAGGGGACGATCTCCCCGATGCGGTGCTCCCGGTGACCGAGAACGACCGCGACCTCTTCCTTCGCAAGTTCGACGCATCCCTCCGCCCGACGGTGCAGCAGATTCCCTTTGCCGCCATCAAGCCGCCGTTCGAGAATGCGCTCACCGCGCCCGACGGGCTGGTCTGGCTGGTGAAGAACCGCGCCATCGGTGACACGGTCCGGAACTACCAGCTCATCAACCATGACGGCGCGCTCGAGCGCCAGGCGGCCCACCCCGGGCTCGGCAAGATCCTCGCGCTCGGGGATTCCCTGGTGCTCGTCGGCGAGCCGTTCGAAGGCGGCGTGCGTCTCCTCGAATTCCGGAGACCCGCGCCCGCCACACCCCGCGTCCCCCCCGGAGCCCCACCGCAATGATGGTTCGTTCCCGGACGGCAATCCCCGCCGCCCTGCTCCTCTCGCTCGCCGCCTGCGGCGGGAGCCCCGCGACCCCGGTCACCGTGCTGGACCAGCCGGAGTTCACGCTGGACCACACCTTCAAGCAGGTGAGCAACGTGGTGGAGCTGCGCGATGGCCGGCTCGCCCTCACCGACCTGAAGGACAAGACCTTCCAGTTCGTGAACCCCGCCAACGGCGAGACCTCGCTGATCGGCGAGCACAGCGACACGATCAAGAAGGACGACCCGGCGCCGGGGAAGCATCGCTATCCCGGCTACGTGTTGCGCTTCGGGGGCGACACCCTGGGCCTCATCGATTTCGGGGCGCAGCGCACGACTCTCTGGAACGAGAAGGGCGAGTTTCTCGGCGTGATGTCCGGGGGCGGGGTGGGCGGCTACAACCAGCCCCTCTCCTACGACGCGAAGCGCGCCGGCTACAAGGAAGACGTGCGCTCGGTGCTGGGCGGCCTCGAGCCGGGCCAGGAACTCGAGTTCGACAGCCTGAGCGTCATCCGGATCGCCTCCGGCGACACCGTTGCCGACACCGTCGCGCGCCTCAAGCTCCCGGTCTGGGGCCGGGGCCAGTTCGGCCAGCAGCAGAAGATCGTGTCCACCATCTTCTCCGGCCGCGATCTCTTCGGCGTCCTCCCCGACGGGTCGATGTGGGTGGCGCGGGCCAGCAACAACGCGGTCGACTGGCGCGCCCCGGACGGCAGCTGGACCCGCGGCCCCTCCCGGTCATTCACCAAAATCGCGGTGCCCCAGGACGAGAAGGACGATTTCCTGGTGAAGCTGCGCGCCCAGATGGCGCAGATGGGCGCCCCCGCGGGCATCGAGCTTTCCTATCCCTTCGCCGACCAGAAGCCCCCATTCCTCGCCGGCCAGACCAACCCCGCCGGTGAAGTGTGGCTCCAGCGCTCCCGGGCCTGGGGCGACTCGATCCCGGTGTGGGACGTGGTCGGGCGCGACGGCAAGCAGCTCCGCACCATCCAGCTCCCGAAGAATGCCTCCCTGGCCGGGTTCGGTGCGGGCGGGAAGATCTACGTGGTGCTGCGCGAGGGAGAGGACCAGCAGAAGGTGGTGCGGTACGTGGTGAAGTAGGGCGGCTAGGCGGCTAGGCGGCTAGGCGGCTAGGCGGCTAGGCGGCGCGAAGGTAAGGGGATGCGCGGTGAGCGGGCGGTGGAGAAGCGCAGCGCGTGCCGCTAAGCGATCCGCCCTATCCCTTGCGGCCGCGCGGAGCGACTTCACTGCCCGCACACCGCGCCGACCCTACGACGCGTCGCTCTTCTCCTCGACAGTCTCCGACCCGATCGGCGGCTCCGGCGGATCGTTCTTGCGCCGGTTGCGCCGGAGCCCGGTCTCGTACCACTTCCGCGTCAGTTCGCCCGCCAGTTCCCGGTTGCCCAGCCCGAAGGCGAGCCCCGCGGCCAGCGCGATCGAGCCGAGGATCAGCACGAACGCCGAGGTGACGATCTCCTCGCTCACGCCCACCTGCTGCAGCGCCATGAACACCGCGATCATCACCATCACGCCCTTCACCAGCTTCGCGACGGTCACCACCCCCTCGACCGCGCCCGCCGACGCCACGATCAGCGCCCGCACGAACTCCCCCACGATCATCCCGAGGATGATGATCACGGTGGCGGAGATCAGCGTGGGGATGAAGCTCAGCATCCGGCCGAACATCTCGCGCACGTTCTCGAGCCCCAGCGCCGAGCTGGCGAGCAGCACCGCCACCAGCATGGTGAGCCAGAAGACCAGCTTCCCGATGGCGTGCACCGGGTCGAGCCGCATCCGGCCCACCGCCTCGGTGAGCCCGCCGGCATCGGCCAGCCGCTTGAAGTGGAGCCGCTCGAGAGTCTTGTCGGTCCAGCGCTGGAGCGAGCGGGCCAGGAAGTAGCCGGCCAGCATGATCACCGCCGCGGCGAGAAGCCCCGGCAGCACGTCCAGCAGCTCACCCCACCCGAGGAGCAGCCGCTCCCACAGTTCGTTCATCGCGCCACCTCGATCACGACCTTTCCCATTTGTCCCCCCGCGTCGAGCCGCGCGAACGCCTCACGCGCCTCGGCCAGCGGTACCACGCTGTCGACCTGGGGCCAGAGCTTGCCGTCGCGGGCCAGCGCCGTGATGGCGCGGAACTCCGCCGCCGACCCCATGGTCGATCCCAGGATGCTCCACTGATACCAGAACAGCTTGCGCACGTCGGTGGTGACCATCGGGCCGCTGGTCCCGCCGCAGGTCACCAACCGCCCCAGCCGCCCCAGCGAGCGGAGCGAGCGTTCCCAGGTCGCCTCGCCCACCGTGTCCACCACCACGTCGACACCCTGCTTCCCGGTGAGCGCGCGAATCTCCTTCGGCACATCCTGGGTCGCATGATTGAGTGTCACCGATGCGCCCAGCTCGCGGGCCCGCGCCAGCTTCGCGTCCGAGGAACTGGTCACGATCGGCTCGGCCCCAAGATGCCGGGCGATCGCCAGCGCGGCCAGCGCCACGCCGCCGCCGATCCCCCAGATCAGCACCCGCTCCCCGGCCTGGAGCCGGGCCCGGGTGGTGAGCATCCGCCAGGCGGTGAGGGTCGCGAGCGGAAAGGCCGCGGCCTGGGCCCACGACATCCCCTCCGGCACGAGCGCGACGTTCCGCTCCGGGACCACGACATACTCGGCGATGGTGCCGTCGCGATGCTCGCCCAGCACCTGGAAGGAGGGGCAGAGCGGATCCTCGCCCTTCGTGCACCAGGCGCAGCGGCCGCAGGAGATGCCGGGATTGAGCAGCACCCGGTCGCCCACCCGCACCGAGGTCACCGCGCTCCCGACCGACTCCACCACCCCCGCGCCATCGGATCCCGCCACCCGGGGGAAGCGGTAGTCGACGCCGGGAATCCCCTGCGTCACCCACAGATCAAGACGATTGAGCGCGGCGGTGTGAATCCGGATCCGGACCTGGTCCGGCGCCCCGATCTCGGGCGCCGGATGGTCCTGGAGGCGAAGATGGTCGAGGCTGCCGGTGGCAGTGAGGGTCAGCGCTCTCAAAACGAGGGGCTGGTGATCCGTTCTCCGGGAAGCAGTCGCACGGTGGTTTCGGCGCCGCTCGCGAGCGTCCGCCACTGGAATGTAAACTCGAGGACGTTCTTGTTCTGGGCCGAGGGACGGCTGCCCACCCAGGCGAGCCGGGCCCCGTCCGCCGAGAGCGTCACCCCGCTGATGGAGAGCTCGGTCGAGAGCACCGCGGTGGCGCCGTTCTGCCGCAGCACCCGGTCGGGATCGTTCTTCCCGGCCCGCCGCTCCACCCAGCCCAGTTCGCCATTGGCGAAGTAGAAGGGCAGGTCCTCGCGCCGGTCGGCGGTGCTGGTGACCCGCACCGGCTGCCCGCCGTCGAGCGCCACGGTGTAGATGTCGGACTGGCCGTCGCGCGCGACCGGGTACCCGGCGAAGGCGACGGTGGCGCCGTCGGGGGACACCGACGGCTGGTCGACCCCGCCCGGGATGGCGGTGAGGGGCCGGGCCTCGCTGCCGTCGGCGTTCATCACGTAGAGCTGACGGGACCCGCTGCGGCCCGAGACGAAGACGATCCGCTTGCCGTCCGGCGTCCAGGCCGGCTGGTGATCGGCGGCGGGATCGGTGGTGAGCCGCACCGGGTTCCGCCCGTCGGCGTCGGCCACGAAGATGTCGAAGTTGCCGCTGCCGAAGCGGTCGGAGGCGAAGACCATCCGGGTCCGGTCGGGCGACCAGGTGCCGTCCACCGAGTTGGCGAAGCTGTCGGCGATCAGCGGAAGCAGCGTTTCCGGCGCGTTGAAGCTGAGGGTGTAGAGGCCGTACTTCCCGCCCCGGGTGCTCGAGACCAGCAGGTCCCCGGTCACCACCACCTGCGCCTGCACCGGCTGCCCGCCCCGGGGCTGCACCGAGATGGTGGCCCGGCCCGGCGCCAGCGCTTCCACGGTCCCGTCGGCCGAGACCCGGGCGACCGCCGCGTTGCTGGTGACCCACTCGAGACCCGCCGCGACGCCGAGCGCCTTCCCCTGGTCGTCCACGAAGTTCGCCGCCAGCGTGGTCTTCTCGCCCTGGTGCATCGCCAGCCGGGTCCGGGAGAGCGCCACCGCGTCGGGGAGGACCTCGATGGTCCAGCCCTTGGCCACGAAGCCCCGGGCCGCGAACGTCAGCTGGGTCGTGCCGGGACGGCGGGCGGTGAGGACACCCGAGGCCACGTCGAAGGCCGCGACCGCGGTGTCGGTCACGTTCCAGGTCACCGGCACGCCCTCGATCGGCAGGGAGTCGGCGGTCTGGGGAATGAGGGTGAACTCCCGGGTGGAGTTCACCGGGAGACGGATCTTGTCGGTCAGGCGCGGCGCCACCACGAAGTGGGCGACCCGCTGGTGCACCAGCACCGGGATGCGCCGCTCCTGGAGGTACCCGCGCACCACGATCTCGGTCCGGCCCGCGCCCAGGGCGCGCACCACACCGGAGGGCGAGACGTCGGCGACGCTGGCGTCACCCGACAGCCACTGGAACCCGGCCGGGTCCAGCGCCCGGTTGCCGAGCGCCGGCACCGTGGCCCGGATGGTGTCGGCCTCGCCGGGCGAGAGCAGCAGGTTGTCGCTCGAGAGCGCGAACTGGGTGATCCCCACCGACACCGGCACGCTGAGCGAGACGCCGCTCGAGGCGATCACCTGGATCACCGCCTGGCCGGGACTCATCCCCGCGACGGTGCCGGCCGAATCGATGAGCGCGGCGACCGAGGGCTGGAGCGAACGCCAGATCAGCTCCGGCTGGCCGATGATGCTGCCGTCGCTCCCGATCGCGGTGATCTTGAGGGTGGCCCGCTCGTTGGCCAGCAGCACCAGCTTGGTCGGCTCCGCCAGGAGCCGGGCGATCGTGACCGCGGCCGGCGGCGGGGACATCCCCGCCGAAAGCGTCGGCACGCCGCCCGAGCCACCCGCCGGCTTCGGGGTCGCGGGAGCCGCGGCCACCGGCACCGGCGCCGGTGCGCCTCCTGCCACCAGCACCACCACGTTCTGGGTCTTCTGCCCCGCCTGCACCGTCACCACCGTCCGGCCACGCCGGCCCGCGGTAACCGTACCGTTGGTCGCGACCCGCGCGATCAGGGTGTCGGCGATCTTGAACTTGATCGAGAGTATCGCGTTCCCCGCCTCGTCGAAGGCCTGGACCGTGAGACCCTGCCGCTGCCCCGGATCGATCCGGAGAGTATCGGGAGTGACGTAGAGCTCGGTGACGTTCTGCGCCGCCAGGGGAGCGGCCGCCGAGAACCCGAGCAGGGCGAGGACAACTGACGTGCGAGTCATGACTTGGATGCCTCCAGTGATAGGAGTCACCGGGAGCAAGCACCAGACCATGACAGCGTGACTTATAACTTATTGCAGATAAATGACTTAGTGTGTCAGAATTTTGACATTTAGGAGGGGAGGTGGCAGAACCCACTCCATCGCGGCGGGCTGCGAGAGGCCGCTACAGCCAGTACCCGGCCAGGGTCAGCGCGTTCTTGTCGGCCAGGACGGTCGCCATCATCTGCTTCCAGCGCTTCTGGGCGTTCGGCTCGAGGCCATGATTGGTGGACCGATCATAGTGCCGGTGGATCAGGCGCGGCCGCACGTTGAAATGCAGCCGGAACAAGAGGTCGATTTCGGCATTGAGCACCGAGGCATTCTTGGCCCGCAGCTGGTTGAGCTTGTGCACCAGCACCCGGCCACAGACGCGCCCGACGTCGTAGTGAAACTGCTCGTGCGAGAGCAGCGCATCTCCCTTCTTCTTGTCCTTGAGCGCCCCCGACTCCTTCCAGACCTTGCAGTCGGGGTTCACCATCACCACCTCGTCGGTCAGCATGACGTGAGTAGCGTCCACCTTGGGCGGCTTGATGAGCCAGTCATACTCCCAGCCGGTGTACGCCGAGATCTGTTTGTTCGTCTCGGGATCCCGCAGATCGTCGACCTGCTCGAACTCGTCCCAGGTCAGCGTGTCGGGGTTTACCAGCAGCGTCACAGCCATCGGTCGGCTCCTCGATCATCACGGATTCACCCGGACCTCGGCCCGGCTGTAGCCATCGACCCGGTCACCCCCGTCGGGGAAGCGTACCGGCACCTCCTGCACCGCCCCATGCCGCACCCGCAGCACGGTGGATGTTCCGGCGGGTCCATCCAGTAGAACGGCAATTCCCGCCCCATCCCGACGCACCTGGACTACCCGGATCCCCCGGCTGGGGCTGCCCCGGACCGCCTCCTGGTCGCCCAGCAGGATCTCGAAGCCGGGCTGGAATTCCACGGTAGTCGAGACGTCGCCACTGAGCACCAGGCGCGCGTCGGCGGCTTTCGTGACCGTCGCGCCCGGCGGAAGCAGCGGGGTATAGAGGAGGGTGTCGGTCACCGCGCCGCCCGCGAGCTTCCGGACCCCGAGCCGGAGCGCGCCGGCACTCCGGGTGAAGTGCAGCTCGTAGCGCCGGTCGCCCACCGCCAGGTTGGAAACCGCGAGACTGTCCCACTCCGCCGGCAGCTGCGGCGCGAGCCGCACCGTGGCGCCCGGCGCATCCGGCTGCCACCCGAGCAGTCCGCGCACGAGCACCGTGGGAATGAACGAGGTCCCGAAGAACTGCTGTGGCACGGCTGTCTCCAGCGGCTCGAATTGCGATCCGGAGAAGACCTCCGGGTTCCGGCCCAGTCCCTTCACCGCGCCGGTCGCGATGAGCTGGCGGAGCAGGGCGAACCCCGCGACCGGGTTCTGGTAGCGATACTGCGCCAGCGCGGCAAATCCGGTCACGAACGGCCAGACCGTGCCGTTGTTGTAGTGCAGCGGATCGAAGAGGGTGCTGCTCGCGCCGAGGGAACGGGCGCCCCAGTCGGTGAGCAGTGCGGAGCCGGCCAGCGCCGACGCCGCCAGCCGCCCGGTCGAATCCTCCGCCACGCCGAAGGCGAGCGCGGTCGCCGGCCAGATGGTGAGTTCCGGCCGCACCTGCCCACCCTGCAGCAACGCGAACGCGAACATCTGCTGCTCCGGAAGCCAGAACCGGGTGCGCAGCGTGGCGAGCGCCTTCTCCCGGGTGGTCCGCGCCTCGGTCGCCTGCGCATCGGCCGCCGGCTTGCCCTTCACCACCTTCTTGTCTCCGGCGCGGAGCGCATCCGCCATGCGGGCATAGCGATCGAGCGCCTCGATCCAGACCGCGCTCAGGTAGATGTCGCTCTCCACCCCCACGCCGAGGTCGCCAACTTCCACCGCGCCGAGCCCGCCCTTGCTGTTGAGCATCAGGCCGGTCGCCGGATCGACCGTGCCCTTGCACCACTGCATCGCCTTCTGGATCGCGGCCCAGTTCCGCCGGATGGAGGCGAGGTCGCCGGAGGCGAGCCAGTAGTCGCCCCAGGCCATGATCCAGTAGGGCGTGGTATCGGCGTGATAGAACGCGTAGGGGTAGTCCTCGAACCAGCGGATCCGCCCCGCGCTCTGGCTGATCTCGTGGGGAATCTTCCCCTCGGCCGACTGGTACTTCACGAAGAACTCGAGTCCCTGGCGCGCCACGTCGAACTGTCCGGTCGCATCCATACCGAGGGAGTTGATCGAGGCATCGCCGCCGAAGAACCAGGCGAATCCCGGGCGCGCCCCCCGCGGCTCGCTCGGGCCGTAGCCGGCGATGAGCCCGCAGCCGAGGTCGGGGTTGCAGCTCAGCGCCTCGTCGAGGTTGAGCGCCGCCCAGCCGAGGGCGCGGTTGAAGCCGGCGTCGGGGGAACTCACCCGGAGCGACTGGCCCAGCACCTCGCGGGCGTGCGCCTCCCGTTCCTGGTAGATGGAGGGAATGCCGGCCAGCACCCGGCGGTAGATCGCCTTCACCGTGTCGCGCGGCAGGGCCCCGCCCACGATCACGATCGGGATGCCACGGAGGTGCAGCGGGCTCAGCTTCCCGGCCGGCTCACCGGGGCGGGGCATGGCGGTGCGGGCCGAGTCGCCCACCTGGATCCGGAGCTGGCTGGGCGCATCGGGCACATCGTGGGCGGGCTGGTTGGTGGCGCTGGTGGTGAACGGGCTCCCGACCAGTGCGTTCAGTTTCCGCTGGCTTTCCGAGAGGATGAAGGACTTCTGGGCGTCGTCCCAGAAGACGTACTGGCCACCCACTCCGGCGGGCCAGGCGAGCTCGAGGTCGGAGGTGAACTCCGCGAGGATCTCGACCGGGCGTACCGCGTCGACATCCAGCAGCATGACCACCGCCGGTTCGTTCAGGGTGGCGAAGACCCGCTGCCGGACCGTGAAGGCGGGGTGGGTGTAGGTGATCACCGGACCGGTCGGGGTCACCTCGACCGTGCGGGCCAGGTTCCGGGCGGCGAGCGGCTCGCTGAAGAGCGGGGTCTGGAAGCGGAGCTCGAACCCGTGGAGCAGCTTGACCGGCCAGGTCCAGACCTCGAATCCGCCTCGCTCGCTCCCCATTGCAATCGCACGCCGTCCGATCGCGCTGACGTATCCGTCAGGCCGGGCCGGGCCCGTGAGCTCAACGCCGGTGGGTGTGACGGCGATGGGGCGCAACGCGGAATCCGCTGTGCCCTGGGCCACGAGCTGCGGCGCGGAACCGGCCAGCAGAAGCAGGGTCACGCAAGCACGCAAGTTATTACAAGACATTGGTTTAGCCGGTCTTTTCAGAGAGGGGAAGAGCGACAGTTTTTCCCAGCCCACTCGCCCACCAGCCCACTAGCCCACTGCTGTACACTGCTAGTTATGTCGACAACATCACCGCTTGCACAAGAGCGGAAGAAGTGCATCTTTGCTGCGTCCACATTTTTTCGTGCGGGCTTGCTGGCCCGCGCACCGGCGGCGGGTGTCTCGCCGCGGCAGTCTCTGGAGGAAGCCCATGGCCGAGCTGCACGATATGGAGATGAGCTGGACGGATTCCGGGTGGATGGATCCTGCGCCCACCCCCTTCGAGCCCCCGGCCCCCGCGCCGGCACCGATGGCAGAGACCCCAGCGGCTCCGGCAGCAGCTCCCAAGCCTGCCGCCAAGCCCAAGAAGAAGGCGGCGCCCAAGAAGAAGGCGGCCAAGAAGCCTGCGAAGAAGGCCGCCAAGAAAGCCGCGAAGAAGCCGGCCAAGAAGGCCGCCAAGAAGTCGGCGAAGAAGCCCGCCAGGAAAGCCGCCAAGAAGGTGAAGAAGGCGGCGAAGAAAGCGGCCAAGAAGGCTGGCAAGAAGAAAAAGAAGAAGTAAGCCTGCTCGACGGCGCCCCG
Organism: Gemmatimonadales bacterium; assembly: GCA_046327735.1. Classification (GTDB taxonomy): domain Bacteria; phylum Gemmatimonadota; class Gemmatimonadetes; order Gemmatimonadales; family GWC2-71-9; genus JADJOM01. Next base: position 44,027 of record JAXLXZ010000005.1, read on the forward strand.
GTCCTCAGGACCGGGGCGCTTCTCTTTGTGCCTTCCGGGCGAACGCGACCGCGCAGTTGATCAGGGCGATGTGGGTGAACCCCTGGGGAAAGTTGCCCAGGAACTCGCCGGTGACCGGGTCGATCTCCTCGCTGTAGAGGCCGAGGTGGTTGGCCCGCTCCAGCATGCCGCGGAAGATCCGGTCGGCGCCGTCGCGGTCGCCGGAGCGCAGCAGCGCCTCCGCCAGCCAGAAGGTACAGATCGAGAAGGCGCCTTCCTCTCCCTCCAGGCCGTCGGGCGAGCGGTAGCGGTACACCATGTTCCCGTCGGGGCTGGTCAGCTCCGCCGCGATGGCCTTCACCGTCGACTGCATCCGCGGGTCGCTCCAGGGGAGGAAGTCGACGAACCCCACCGCCAGGGTCGAGGCATCGAGGGTCTCGGGACTCTCGTAGGCCTGGATGAACGCCTGCTTCCGGCTGCTCCACCCCCGCTCGAGGATCTCGGCGCGGAGCAGGTCGCGCTCGGTGCGCCACTTCTCCACGTCGCCATCGAGCCGGAGCTCCTCGGCCATGCGGATGCCGCGGTCGAGCGCCACCCAGCTCATCAGCTTGCTGTAGGTGTAGTGCCGGACCTCGCCCCGCACTTCCCAGATGCTCGAGTCGGGGCGGTGCCAGTTGCGGCTCACCCAGTCCACCAACGGCCGGAGCACCCGCCAGGTGCCGTCGGTCATCGGGTGATTGCGGCGCCACATCTCCGCCGTCTCCAGGACCTCGCCGTACACGTCGATCTGGAGCTGGTCGGCGGCGCCGTTGCCCACCCGCACCGGCTTCGAGCCGGCGTAGCCGGCGAGGTGGTCGAGCTGGCGCTCGACCAGGTCGCGCTGCCCGTCGACCCCGTACATGATCTGCAGATGCCCGCCCCCCTCATGCCGGGTCACCCGCTTGAGAAAGCGCATGAACTGGTCGGCCTCCGCGGCATGGCCCACCCGCTCGAGCGCCGCGAGAGTGAAGGCGGCGTCGCGGAGCCAGACGAAGCGATAGTCCCAGTTGCGCGACCCACCCAGCGTTTCCGGGAGACTGGTGGTCGGCGCGGCAATGATGGCACCGCTCTCGGCGTGGGTGAGCAGCTTGAGGGCGAGGGCGGAGCGCTCCACCTGCTTCCGCCAGGGCCCGACATAGCGCACCCGGGAGGTCCAGACCCGCCAGAAGGCGCCGGTGATCTCCATCTTCTCGGCGCTTTCGTACTCGTTGACGGGATGGATGTCGTCATCGTCGTAGCGCAGCACCAGCCACTCCGACTCCCCCTCGCGCAGAGGCAAGGTGGCCACCGCGGCCCCCTGCTCCACCGTCCAGTCGAGGTTCCGGGTACAGCTGAGGGTCACCACCTGCGCCACCCGGTCGGTGGCGTAGAGTCCCCCGCGCAGGACCTCGAGCCGGGTGGTGCGGGAGGCGTACTCGAACCGGGGCATGAACCGGATCCGGAGCGACACGCCACCGCCGGTACAGGACACCTGCCGGTGGATCTCGGGGTGCTCGGCGGAGGGGCGGCCGTCGACCCCCACGGGCATGAAGTCGACCAGCTGCACCTCGCCGTCGTCGGTGCGGAAGATGGTCTCGAGGATGTTGGTGCCGTCGCGGTACTGCTGCCGGGTAGTGAAGCCGTCGTCGAGCGGGGTGATCTCCCAGCTCCCACCCCGCTCGGGGTCGAGCAGCGCGGCAAAGAGGCTGCCGCTGTCGAAGCGGGGGAGACAGCACCAGTCGATGCTCCCGTGGCGGCTCACCAGCGCCGCGGTGCGCATGTCGCCGATCAGTCCGTAATCCGCGATCGGGAGTTGGGGCATGCAGTGAGTTCCGGGTTCCGAGTTCCGAGTTATCGGGCCTGGTGCTTCTCACGCGCGGCGGCGAGGCGGGCCAGCCAGGCGGCGAAGGTCCGGGTGCTCGAGGTCCGATAGGTATTGCAGCGCGGGCGCGGGCCCACCGCCACGGTGAAGGCGCGGCCGGCGAGGGCCAGCATCGCATCCTCATCGGTAGTATCGTCGCCGGCGTAGAGCACCGCGTCGGGCCGGGGATGGCGGCGGAGCCACTTGCTCACCGCCCGCCCCTTGTCGACGCCGGGAAGCTGGGCGTCGAGAATCCGGTGGCCGTAGAGCACCCGGAGCCCTTCCTTCCGGAGCAGCCGCGCGATCCGCTCGGTGGTACGCCCCTTGTCGTTCCGGGGCAGGCGCAGGTGAATCGCGAGGGAGCGTTCCTTCCGCTGGAAGCGGACGCCCCGGGTGCCTTCCAGCAGGCGCTCCAGCCGGTCGGCGGCGTGGGTGAACTGCGCCTTGCTGGCCGGCAGCCAGCTGCTGAGCCTCCCCTGCTCGTAGAGCCGGGCACCGTGGTCGCCGAGGATCGCGTCGACCGGCGTGTGGGCCACCTCCAGGACGCCGGCCACCGACCGGCCGGAGACGAGCACGACGCGCACTCCGGTCTTCCGGAGACGCTGGAGGGTGCGGCAGGTCGCGGCCGGGATACGGGCCCGCCGGGGCCGCTCCACGAGCGGCGCGAGCGTCCCGTCCAGGTCCAGGAAGAGGAGGGGCCGCCGTGCCCGGGCCAGGGTCTCGAGCACCACCCGTCCGGCGTTGCCCCGCGCGAGCCGGATGGTCACGCGTTGCGACGCACGCTGGCGACCTCGGCGAAGATGTCGTCCATCCAGTCCTGGATGGTGTTGCGGCGCAGCCGCCGGCGGAGCGCCTTGAGCCGCCGCTCCCGCTCCTGCACCGGCATGCGGATCGCCCGGCGCATCGCCTCGGCGGTGGCCCCGATGTCGTACGGGTTGATCAGCAGCGCCTCCTTCATTTCCCGCGCGGCGCCGGCGAAGCGGGAGAGCACCAGAACCCCGAAGCGGCCCTCCTGGCAGGCGATGAACTCCTTGGCCACCAGGTTCATCCCGTCCTGCAGCGGCGAGACGATGCAGATATCGGCGGCGCGGTAGTAGGCCGCGAGATGCGACTGGTCGAGGTTCTCCCGCACCAGCCGGATGGGCATCCAGTCGTGCCGGCCGAAGCGGCCATTGAGCTCGCTCGCGAGCGACACCACCTCTTCCTCGTAGGCCATGTACTCGGGGACGGTGCTCCGGGTGGGCACCGCCACCTGCACCAGGGTGACCTTCCCGACCAGGTCGGGGCTGGCCTCGAGCAGCCGGGCCATCGCCAGGAAGCGGCGGGGAATGCCCTTGGTGTAGTCCGCCCGGTCGACGCCGAGCAGCAGCTGGCCGTCGGCGGGAAGCGCCTCGCGCCGCACCCGGCGAGCCACGACGGCGGTGTCGTCCTGCAGGGCCGATTCCTCGAAGCTGGCCACGTCGATCGAGATCGGGAACGCCTTCACCACCGTCCGCCGCCCCTTGTAGCGCACCAGGCCGCGGGTCGGCTCGACCACCGCTTCCTTGAGGCAGCGGCGCACGCTGCTCAGGAAGTTCCGCACGTCACCCGCCGTCTGGAAGCCGAGCAGGTGGTTGCCGAGGAGCCCCTGCACCAGGGTCCGGGCCTGGGGCAGCACCCGGAGGATGTCGGGCGAGGGCCAGGGGATGTGCCAGAACTGGTGCACGAAGAGGTTCCGCACCTTGCGGAGCATCGCGGGGAGAAGCCCGAAGTGATAATCCTGCACCCAGCAGACCGCCGGCGAGCCGGCCGCCTCGGCGACGACCGCGGCGGCGAAGCGCTCGTTCACCTGGCGGTAGCAGGCCCAGTCGGCGGCATCATAGACGAAGCGGTTGAGCTGGGAATGACAGAGGGGCCAGAGGGCGCGGTTGGCGGTCTCCACGTAGTAGCCCTGGACCTCCTCCTCGCTGAGCCGCAGGCGCCGGAGCCGGTACGCGGGATCCCCGGGCGGGACCAGGAGCGTGTCGCCGCCATCGGTCACCTCGAAGTCGGCCGACCCGCTCCCCCACGCGACCCAGGTGCCGCCCGCGGCGGCCATCACCGGCTGCAGCGCGGTGGTCAGGCCCCCGGCGGGCGCCTCCACGCCGAGCGTGCCGTCGCGGCCGCGGCGGTGCACGAAGGGCTCGCGGTTGCTCACCAGGATCAGCGGGAGCGGGGGACCGCGTTTCAACCAGTCCAGGAATGCCATAACGCCAAGGGTATCCGGGGTGCACGGTTGGGAGGAAGGGGCGCACGCGCCTCTCCTTGCGCGGCATGGAGGCGGTGGTCAGCTTTCGGGGGCATCTCCCCGTGCCCCCGTCGGACGACCGTTCCTTGCACCGTTTGCGGGCTGTTCGTGACCGCTGCCACGCCGCGCGGGTGGTGGTCTGCTGCCCTGCCCGCCGCGGTGGCCTTCGTGGTCTCCGGTCCGAGGAATTTGCAGTCCGCCCCCCGCGCCCACGGTGGCGCTGGTCACGGCGCGAGATGTGCTGTACCGCAACGGCCAGATCACGTCGAGCGGTCCCTTTTCCCTGGTGGTGGCGCAGCGCCGGGACGGCTGGAGAATCGTGCATGAGCATACGTCGTCGGACTGACGTTCCGCGTTCCTCGTTCCTCGTTCCTCGTTGGCTCCGAAGCGGAGGTACGCAGATGGCGACTCGGGCAGCCGCTTTCGTCACGAGGAACGCGGAACGAGGAACGAGGAACGCTCTTTTCTCGGCCCTCTGCCTCCTCACCGCGCTCGCCGGCTGCACCCCCAAGCACAAAGACCGCATCGCCCTGGTCGGCGGGAACGTGATCAGCGGGGCGGGAGACGCGGTGCTGCGCGACGCGGTGCTGGTGATCTACCAGGGCCGGATCGAGACGGTCGCGCCGCGCGAGGGGTTCGAGATTCCCAAGACCGCCGCGGTGGTGGACGTCTCCGGCAAGTGGATCATCCCGGGACTCATCGACGGGCATGCCCACACCGAGCGCTGGGCGCTGGGCCGTTACGTGGCGGCCGGGGTCACCAGCCTCCGGGACGTGCACGGGCAGGGCGATTCGATCCTGGCGCTCAAGGAAGAAGTGAGCCTCGGGGGCGAGGTGGCGCCGCGGATCTACAGCGCCGGGGCGATGATCGACGGCCTCCCCGCGACCTACAGCGACGCCACCGGCATCCGCGATGGCGCCGAAGCGCGCCGGGCGGTGGACAAGCGGGCGGTGGCGGGGGTCGACTACATCAAGACCTACACCCGGATCACCCCCGAGCTCTTCAAGCCGCTGCTGGACGAGGCCGGGACCTTCAACCTCAAGGTCACCGCCCACCTCGGCCTGACCGACGCGCTCACCGCCATGAAGCTCGGGGTCAGCTCGATCGAGCACATGAGCGGCGTGCCCGAGGCCGCGAGCGGCACCCCCGAGAAGTTCTATGCCGAGCACCGCAAGGGCTTCTTCCCGGGGTGGAACTACTTCGAGAAGAGCTGGGCCACGCTCGACAGCGCCGGCCTGACCCGGGTGGCGAGCGAGCTGGCCGAGGGACGGGTGACGATCATCCCGACGCTGGTCCTGCACGAGACCTACAGCCGGCTGGATGACCCGGCGGTGCTCGGGAGCGACGACGTGAAGTCGGTGCCCGACTCGATCGTGACCAAGTGGAACCTCCCCGACCTCAAGGCGCGGGCCGGGTGGGACGAGGCGCTGTTCGTGGCCTTCCGGAACTCCCGGGCCAACCAGGATCTCTTCCTCCGGGCCTTCCGCTCGGCGGGAGGCCGGATCGTGGCGGGCACCGACGCCACCAACCAGATGCTGGTCCCGGGGTGGAGCCTGCACACCGAGCTCGAGCTGCTGGTGAATGCAGGGCTCACCCCCGAGGACGCGCTGGAGACGGCGACCCACAACACCGCGCTCCTGCTCGGGGCCGACTCGCTCGGCATCATCGCGCCGGGCAAGCTCGCCGATCTCGTGGTCCTGAAGGCCAACCCCCTCACCGACATCCGGAACACCCGGACGGTCGAGCGGGTGATGGTCCGGGGCCAGCTCTACCAGGCCGACTCGCTCCGCTCGGCCTTCTGACCGGATGGCGTTTTCAAGGACGCTGATCGGCTGGGCCGTGCTCACGGCCCTGTTCCTGTTGTGGCGTGAAGTGGAGCGTCGCCTCGCGCGGACGCCCGGCGCCACCCTGCCGTCACTCAAGGCCTCGCTGGTGCCGCTGGGGGTGGAAGCGCTGCTGCTCACGCTCTTCGCCGGGCTCTGGTTCGGCAGCCTGGGGAGTGGCGGTACCTGGCTTCTCTTCGCGGTGCTCGGCGCCTTGATGGAAGTACCCTCCCGGCTCAAGGGCTACGCCGGGGCGCTCCCCTGGAAGCCGGTCCTCCTTGGCATGGTCCGTATCGTGATTGCTGGAGAGCTGCTGGCGCTCCTGCTGGGCTGAACCCGCCGCACCCATCCCGGTCCTGGTCATGATCCTGACCGCCCTCCGCCTCATCGTCGATTCCCTCGTGGCTCCCCTCGGCGCCCTGCCGGCCGGGGTCATCGACGGGTACGCCACGACGCTTCGCGGCGAACGGTTCAGCTATCACTCGGCCCACCCGACGGAACGGTCCGCACTGCTGGTCCGCTCGCTCGACAGCACCAACGCCGCCGAGTGGAACACCGCACCGGTGACGGAAACCGGAGCGGCTCCGCGGCGGATCGCGTTTCTCGGTGCGATGGACGTCACCGATCCGGGCGTCACCCCGGTGACCTTCTGGGTGACCCTCAACGGTGGGCATCGTTTCGCGCTCCCCCAGCCGACCAGCGACCAGGATCAGTGGGAGGTGCCGGGAGCTGACGGCATCCGCCTGCATTTCCGCCGCCTCCTGATCGACAAGTTCGGCGACGTCCACGGCATCTTCACCCTGGATCTCCCTTCGGCGGTGGCGCCGGCCGGCGCGCCGGTGACGGTGCGGGTGCAGGGGGAGAGTGTCGGCCGGAGGAGCTGGTTCATCCTCTACACCGTGTCGCTGCGGCCGACGGTGTCGGTGCATCCCGAGCAGCTGCTGACGCGGGATGGGCAGCAGACCATCCGGCTCGATGCGTGGCAGCCCTTCGATACCGCCGCCGTCACGATCCGGCTGGATGCGCAGGCACCGGGGATCCACCGGCTGGCGATCGGCGCTACCACGCTCCGGGTGACCCTGCCGGCAGTGCGGACCCCACGGCTGGTGTCGCTCGCGATTGCGGCCAATGGCGATTCGGCGGTGTTCCGGTCGCTGCGAGTAGAACCGGTTGTGCCGCGGGAGATGTACCTCATCAATCACGCCCACCTCGACATTGGCTACACCGATGTCCCCGAGGTGGTGCGCGAGAAGCACTGGCGGGGGATCGACAGCGCCCTGGCCTGGATCGAACGCTCACGCGGGAACCCCACGGAGGCACGCTTCCGCTGGAACGTCGAAGGGCTCTGGCCGCTGCAGGGCTACCTGGAGACCCGGCCTCCCGTCGATACGGCACGCCTTCTGACGGCGGTGCGCCGCGGCGACGTCGCGCTGAGCGCGCTCTACGCCAACCTGATGACCGGGCTCTCGGGGAGCGAGGAGCTGGACCACCTTACCGACTATGCCCGGCGCCTCGGGCGCGAGCACCAGGTGCCGGTCACGGCGGCGATGACGAGCGACGTCCCGGGCTTCACCTGGGGCATGGTGCCGGCACTCGCGCGCCGGGGCATCCGCTATCTGTCGAGCGGGCCGAACGAGAGCGATCGTATCGGGCCCACGCTGCGGGCCTGGGGTGACCGGCCCTTCTGGTGGATCGGACCCGACCGGCGCGACAGCCTGCTGGTGATGTTCGCCGGCCGGGGGTACTCCTGGGTCGGCGGCTGGCCGAAGGGGCGGCTGACCCTCGAGGATGCCGACGTCATGAACGGGTATCTCGAGAAGCTGGTGGCGTCGGGTTATCCCTGGGCCATCGTGCAGGTGCGGGTGGCGATCGGGGGTGACAACGGCGTGCCCGACGGGCACCTGGCGGAGGTGGTCAGGGAGTGGAACGCACGCTACGCCAGTCCGCGGCTGGTGATCGCGACCCTGCCCCAGATGTTCACCGAGTTCGAGCGGCGCTACGGCAAGCGCCTGCCGCGCATTCGTGGCGACCTGACCGGCTACTGGGAGGACGGGGCCGTCAGCACCGCGCGGGAGCAGGCGCTCACGCGCAACAGCGCGGCACGGCTGCAGCAGGCGGAGGCGCTCGCGCGGCTCCGGGGCATACCGCTGAATCCCCGCGCGGTGGAAGCCGCATGGCGTCTGGTGCTGCTGTGGGACGAGCACACCTGGGGCGCGGACCGGAGTATCAGCGAACCCGACTCCCCGGAAACGCTCGCCCAGTGGCGCGACAAGCAGCGCCTGGCCATCGAGGCCGACTCGGCGAGCCGCGCGCTGCTGGCGGAGGCGTCGCTGAGCCCGGCGGGCTCCGACGAACTCGAGATCTGGCACACCCACTCCGGTGCCCGCAGCATGGTCGTGGTGCTGCCGGAGTCACTCAGTCGCACTGGTGACCGGATCCGTGCCGGTTCGGGGCAATGGCTCACGACTCAGCGGCTCCACGACGGGTCGCTCGCGGTGGAGGCGCCGCTGCCATCTGCCGGGGCACTCAGGGTCCGCAACGCCGCTGGGACAAGTAAGGCGGGCGCGCACCGGGCGGCGGCCCACGCGGCGGGTGACTCGCTGTGGAATGGGCGGGTTCGGGTGCGGGTCGACCGGGCTACCGGCGGGCTGGCGAGTGTGCGCTGGAAGGGGCGTGAGCTGGTGGATGGGAGCCGGGGAGGCTGGAACCGCTACCGCTACGTGGCCGGCACCGACACGAGCGGCGCGCGCGACGCCACGGTCACCGCGCTCGAGGTGCTGAACGATGGCCCCCTCGTCGCGACGTTGCGCATCACCATGCGGGCCCCCGGGGCGGCCTCGCTCACCTGCGAGGTATCGCTGCACGCGGGAGACGACCGGGTGTACCTCGTCACCACGCTCGACAAGGCGGGCGTCCGCGAGAAGGAGGCGGTACACCTTGCCTTCCCCCTCGCGGTCCCCGGCGGGGTCGTCAGGATGGAGCAGGGCCTCGCGGTGGTGCGACCCGACGCCGATCAGGCGGATGGCGCCAACCGCAACCTCTTCCCGGTGCAGCGCTGGCTCGATGCGAGCAACCCGGCCTTTGGCGTCAGCATCCTCACCCCCGACCTTCCGCTCTGGGAATTGAACGGGCTCACGGCCGAGGCGTTTCGGCAACCGGACGGGCGGGAGGAGTGGTTGACCCACGCGCTGCCGGGAACAGAGCTGGTCGCCTACGCCATGAACAACTACTGGCACACGAACTTCAAGGCCGACCAGCCGGGACCCGTCACCTTTCGCGTGACCGTGGTGCCGCACGGGCCCTGGGATGCGGCGGCGGTCACGCACTGGGGGCGGGACGCCAGCGAGCCGCCCGTCGTGATCCGCGCGCGCCCCTCGGCGGCGAGGCGCTGCTGCTGACCCACTTTGCCGGCCTGGCCTCCTCGCCTGAGCGGCACGGCTGGCGAGGGGCCCCACCCAGCGGTATTCTGACGTTGCGGCCTCTCCTGGCGGTTCACCATGCTCGATCGCCTGCAACAGGCGCTATCCGACCGGTATCGTATCGAACGCGAAGTGGGCCGAGGCGGCATGGCCTCGGTGTGGCTGGCGCGCGACCTCCGGCTCGACCGCGCCGTCGCCATCAAGGTCCTGCACCCGGCGCTGGCTGGCGCCATCGGCGCCGATCGGTTCCTCCGCGAAATTCACTTCGCCACCCGCCTCGAACATCCCGCGATCGTCCCGGTGCTCGACACCGGCGTCTTCACCGGACCTGGTGACGTTCTCATCCCCTGGTACAGCATGCCGTATATCGCGGGCGAATCGCTTCGTGCCCGGCTCGACCGGGAAAAGCGGTTGCCGGTCGAGGAAGCGGTACGCCTGACCCAGGAAGCGGCGGAGGCGCTGGCCCGGGCGCATCGCGCCGGGATCGTCCATCGCGACATCAAACCCGAAAACCTGCTCCTCGCCGACGGCCACCTCTACGTGGCGGACTTCGGGATCGCCAAGGCGTTGCTCGACACCGGAGGCGAGCGGCTCACGAGCACCGGCATGGCCATCGGGACGCCGCTCTACATGAGTCCCGAGCAGGCCAGTGCCGAGTCGGTCGATGCCCGGAGCGATCAGTACAGCCTCGGCTGTGTCCTGTACGAGATGCTGGTGGGCGAGGCCCCATTCACAGGCCCCACTGCGCAGGCGATCGTGGCGCGGCGCCTGGCCGAGCCAGCGCGGGCGATCCGCCCGGTGCGCTCGACGGTGTCGGAGGGGCTCGAGGCGGCGGTGCTGCGGAGCCTCGAGCGGGTGCCCGCCGACCGCTTTCCCGATGTCTCGGCCTTCGCGAGGGCCGTCGCCTCGCCGATACCGCCGAAGCCCCGGGCGCGTCCAGCCGTCGTGCCAACGCTGATCGCCACGCTGATCATCGCCGCTGTCGGATTCGGCGCGTGGCGGGTGGGACACCGGCGAGACTCGGTGACGGTGTCGCTCTATCAACGAGGGATGCACGAGTCGGCCAAGCGAACCCCCGCCGGAGTTCGTGCCGGGGTGCAGCTGCTATCCCAGGCGGTGGCGCGCGACTCGTCGTACACCGAAGCGTGGGCGGCGCTGGGCCGGGACTATGTCCGGGTCACCAATCGCCGCTTCGATCTTCCGGGGATCAGTCCCGACAGTGCCCTGCGCCTCGCGATCTTCGCGACCGACCGCGCCCTCGCCGGCAATCACAACGACGCCGGTTCGTGGCTGACCAGGGCGCTGGTCAGCCGCGCGCTCGACCCGACCGATCTCACGCCGGTCCTCAGTGCGCTCAGGCAGTCGGTCCGGCTCGACTCCACCAGTTCCGAAGCCTGGCTCTGGCTCGCCATGTCGCTCTACGAATCGGGGCAGCGAGACTCGGCGCTCGCCGCCTGGCATCGGTCGGTCGCGATCGATTCATCGTATTCCGAAGGGCTGGCCCTGCTGGCGGTGGGCTACTACTGGGCGGCCCGATACGACAGCGCGGCCTACTGGGCTGACAGCGCCGTGTCGGTGGACCCGAGCTACCTGCTGGGCCGGGGGACTGCGGGCTTGATCGAGATCGAACGGGGAAACTACCCACGCGCCATCGAGCAGGTCGAGGCCGCCCGGCGGCTCGCGACCGATGTCGAACTGGCGAACGCCCTCGCGGAAAAGGCGCTGGCCCAGGCGCGCAGTGGCGCCACACGGGAGGCACGGGCCACCCTGCAATCGGCCGATTCGGTGGGGCAGCGGTTCGTGCCGGCGGCGTCGCACACCGCGGTCTGGCTGGCCCAGGCGTGGGCCGCGCTGGGCGACGCCGATCGTGCGATGGCCTGGTTACGGCGGGTTCAACCGGTGGGCGATGCTCACTTCCAGTTGCACCTGCGCTGCGACCCGCCCTTCCGGCCACTCGAGAAGGACCCTCGGTTCAAGGCGCTGCTGCGCCGGCCCCGCCCGGCAGCGGGATGCTGAACCGTCCACCGCTTGACCTTCCCGCGTTACTCAGTCGACCGGGGCGATGGCCCTCACTGGAGATGAATCGTTCGCCGGACCCACATGGGTTTTTTCGGCTGGGCAAGGGCCATCGCCGACGCGAGGCCGATACAGATGAAGCCGGCGAAGTACCGGCCCGACAGCATGAGGGGGAAGCTGAGGCAGAGGATCGCCAGCATCAGGCAGCCTTTCGGGTAGCCCATCGGCTGGCGGACGAGCTCGAGGGTCGCGCCGCAGCCGCGGCAGACGACGGCGGCGGGGTCGACCTCGGTCATGCAGAGGGTGCACTTTGTCATGGCCGCATTGCGTGAGACCGGGGCGGCACCCGTCACTGCTCGGTGGGGTGCCCCTCACGCTGGCGTTTTATGACCGGGACCAGTAGCTATCCCGCACCGGTTCGATAAAACGCGCCCGCAACGCGGAAGGCAGAGACTCGCAACCCGGAACCCGGAACCTCTCGCATGCCCGACCAGCCCCAGGACCAGAAGCCCCGCATCCGGCTCACCTCGCTCTCCCACGGCGCGGGTTGAGCCTGCAAGCTCGGGCCCGCCGAGCTCGCCCAGGTCCTCAAGGCCGTGCCCCTGGGCGGTGACCCGAGAATCCTCGTAGACGCCGCGTCGCGTGACGACGCCGCGGTCTACCAGCTGAGCGACGACCGCGCCCTCGTGGCCACGGTCGACTTTTTCACGCCCATCGTCGATGACGCCGCCACCTGGGGCCGCATCGCCGCCGCCAACGCACTGAGCGATCTCTACGCGATGGGCGCGACCCCGCTCTTCGCCCTCTCCCTCGTGGGCTGGCCCCGCGAGAAGCTCCCCCTCGAGCTCCTCGGCGAGGTCCAGGGCGGGATGCAGGAGATCGCCGCCCGCGCCCGCTGCCCCATCGTCGGCGGGCACTCGATCGACAGTCTCGAGCCTCACGTCGGGCTGGTCGCCCTCGGCGAGGCGCACCCGGGGCGGCTCCTCACCAACCGGAATGCCCGCCCCGGCGACCGGCTGGTGCTCACCAAGCCGCTCGGCACCGGGATCCTCTCCACCGCGCTCAAGCGGGGCCTGCTCGACGAAGTCGACCTCGCCGATGCCATCGAGAGCATGACCACGCTCAACGACGGCGCCATGCGGGCGGCCCTGAAGCACGAGGTCCGCGCCGCCACCGACGTGACCGGCTTCGGCCTGCTGGGCCACCTCTCCAACATCGTGCGGGAATCCGGTGTCGGCGCGCGGATCGACCTCGCCGCCCTCCCGCTCCTCCCCCGCGCCCGCGAATTCGCCGGCCAGGGGGTGATTCCCGGGGGGACCCGGCGCAACCTCGAGGCGGTGGCCCAGGTCCAGTGGGGTGGCGGGGTCACCGACGCCGACCGCTTCCTCGCCGCCGATGCCCAGACCTCGGGGGGGCTCCTCCTGGCCGTCCCGCCCGCGGAACTCGACGCCCTCCTCGCCGACCTCCGGCGGGAACAGACCCTGGCAGCCGCGGTCATCGGCAGCCTCACCGACGCCACCGGCGTCATCCAGGTGGAGCGATCGGCATGAACATGCGCTGGTCACCCGAACGGCTGGACCAGCTCGAGGCCGCGGTGCGGAGCGGCCGGCGCGTCTCCCTCAGCCGCCGGGGCACCGAGTACACCGTGGTGGCGGTCCGGATGACCAGCAGCGCCAACCGCGACGCCTTCGTGGGCCGCCTCCCCATGACGGGGGAGGAAATGACCTTCATACTCGATGAAATCGATTCGCTGATGGTCCTTCCCTGAACACCCCGCTTGACGAACCCGGCCTCCGGGCTCACCCTGAAGGATGTTCACCTCCCTCCTCGTAGGGCTGGACGGGTCGATCGAGTCACAGGTCGCGCTGGCACAGGCGATCCAGGTCGGGCGGCGCTTCCGCGCCCGCATCGTGCTCGTCCATGTCCTCCGTCCCGAGACCGTCCGCTCGAGCGTCGGGGCCGGTCCCGCCTGGATGGAGTGGACCTCCGACCAGCCCCCGACCGATGCCGAGCTGGAGCGGGCGGTCGACGAGATGCTCGCCGACGCCGCCGGCGCGGTGCGGCGTGCCGGGCTCGAGGCCGAGACGATCCGCCGCAGCGGGAACGTGATCGACGTGCTGCGGGAGCTGGCCGAGCAGGTGGGGGTGGTGCTGATCGGGCGGCAGGGGATCCGCGGGGCGGCCAGCCTCTCGGGCGACCAGATCGGGCCCGATACCCGCGAGCTGATCCGGCGCTGCCCCCGGCCGGTGCTGGTGTCGGGCAGGATCCCGAGCCCGATGGACCGGGTGCTGGTGGCCTACGGCGGCGGCCCGGCGGGAGAGGGGGCGCTGGCCTTCGCGGCCCGGTTTGCCGGGATCATCGGGGCGCATCTCGACGTGGTCCACATCGGCCGGAGCCTGGATGAGGGCCGGGACGCCCTGGCCCGCGCCTCGGGCGCGCTCTCGGTGACCCCGCTCGACTTCGAGCTGCATCTCCTCGACGGCGACGTGGACACCGCGGTGCGCGACGCGATCGATCGCTTCCAGTCCAACGCGCTCTTCATCGGCGCGCATCGCGAAGACAACGGCTGGTTGGTGCCATCCCTCGCCGGCACTATCTTGCGGGCCGCCGACATTCCCGTCCTGGTCCACATGGAACCCGCCACGCCCGGTGCCCGCGTCTCCGCTTCCTATCGCCGTCCTGCACATTGACGAAAGCTGTCTCGGCAACGGCCGGGACGGCGACACGCCGGGCGGCGCCGGCGGGCTCATCGAGGCCCGCGCCGGCGGCGCGATCCAGCGCCGCGACTTCTACATCCACGCCCCCGACACCACCAACAACCGGATGGCGCTCGCCGGCGCGATCGCCGCGCTGCAGCTCCTCGCCGGCAAGGGCCGCCGGCTCAAGGTGCTGATCGTCTCCGACTCCGAGTACCTGGTGAAGGGGATGCGCGAGTGGGTGCCCGGCTGGATGAGCCGGGGCTGGACCCGGAAGGGCGGGACGATCGAGAACCTGGAACTCTGGCGGGTGCTGGTCGACTCGGCCCGGAAGCACGAGGTCGAGTGGACCTGGGTGCGGGGCCACAAGGGCCACGCGAAGAACGAGTACGCCAACGACCTCGCAGTGAAGGCGGCAACCGACCAGGTGACCTCGGCGGGCGCGGTCGAGTCCGGCTTCCCGGCCTGGCTCGAGGCCAAGCGGGCGAAGAAGATGTTTGCCGGCTACGACCCTGACGAGGCGTTTGCAGCGCTGGAAGCGAAGCTGAAATCCGGGGAGCGGTTCAAGCTTGCCGAGTAACAGCGTGAGCGGTGAGCGGTGAGCGGGAAAAGCCCTAGGGGCTGTCATCCCGAGCGAAGCGAGGGGCTCTACTCGCCCTGAGTAGATCCCTCGTCGCTGACGCTCCTCGGGATGACATGCTTTTCCCGCTCACGTTGTTGCGGTTCCCGCTCACCGCTCACGCCGTTTCTTCCCGCTGTTCCCGCTCACCGCTCACTCCGTTCCCTACCTTCTCTTCCGCCCCCCCATCACCACCATCGCCTTGACCCGCCCGGTGACGGCGTCGCTCGGCGCGGAATAGGCCTCCGCCGAGAGCAGCACGTTGTTGCTGGGCGCGAGGGTGAACCCGCCGAAGAGGGTCCAGCGGCTCAGGTTCACCCGGACCTTCTGGTTGTCCGTCGCCCCACCCTCGACGATCCGGTCGACCTGGAACCGGGGATGGATGATGTTGTACCCGGTGCCGAAGTACGGCCGGACCTTCCCCTGGGCCATCGGCCACGCGAACCCGAGCTCCACGCCGAAGATGTTGGGGCTGTAGCGATCGTCGGACTCCTGGCCGCCGAAGCAGTCGACATTCGCGGAATCGACAGTGGCCGACTTGGGGCAGGTGAACGGGGCCCGCACGTTGCCGAGGGTGGCGTGCAGGCGGCCCATGAACATGGTGCCCTTCTGGGAGAGCAGCACCGCGCGGCTCAGGGCGATGCCCCAGAGGTTGGGCCGCACCCCGTTGATGCGGGTGACCGGGGGAACCCAGCTGAGTTCCATCAGGACCCCGTCACCCAGGGCGAACCCCAGCCGCGGCCGCGGAAAGGCCGAGAGCAGGTTGACGTTCTCCGGCCCCTTTCCGGGGCGGCAGCGGGTCGGGGTGGCGATCCGGTCGCTGGCGTCGGGGATGTAGGAGCCCTCGACCCCGAACTGGATGCTGCCCGGCCGGTAGATCCAGGGTGACTGTCCCAGGCTGAAGGCGAGCGGCACCGAGAAGTGCCCGAACAGGTCGGCCTCCCGCGAACCGGCGCCGGGCTTGCAGACATCCTGCGCCGCAAGCGGGGCGCCCAGCAGGAGCGCGCCAACGGCGAGGGCGAGCGTACGCATGAATACTCCTTGCTTGACAGTGCGGGAGGCTGGCTCTACTCTGACCAGCTAATGACCGACCTCGAACGGCTTTTTCGCAGGCTGGTGGATAACCTAATCGCCATCGATCCGGCCCGCCTGCACCGGCCCATCTCCCTCGGCGACCTCGTCGGCTCCGTCATTCCGTATCGCACCACCCGCCGTGCGCTCGGGATCGACTCCGCCGAGGACTACGACATGCTGGTCCTGCGCCTCTGCGCCGGCGAGGGGGGGTTTGTCCGGCTTCTCTCGGACGACGCGATGATGGCCTTCCGCGACCAGCTCGCGAGCGCCAACCCCGACCTCGGCGTGCTCGCCGAGTACCGGGAGGCGGAACTGGTGCTGGGCGGCGAGCCGCTGGCCCACGCCCTGGGCCCCGGCCCCGAAGAGGCCTACGCCCCGGCCGAGGAAGAGTACTTCGAGCCGATGCCCCCCTCCCCGCCCCCGCCGCCGGTGGCGCCGCCCCCGGAACCACGCCGCTCCTTCAGCGCCGAGCCGGTGCCGCCGGTGGTGCCGGCACCTCCCCGGATGACGGCGGAACCGGAATCCCCCCGGCCGCGGCCGGTGTTGCGACTCGATACCTCGCCCCGCTGCAGCTACTGCGGCGGCCCCCTCCCGTCCGGCCGCACGGTG
Organism: Gemmatimonadales bacterium; assembly: GCA_046327735.1. Lineage (GTDB taxonomy): Bacteria > Gemmatimonadota > Gemmatimonadetes > Gemmatimonadales > GWC2-71-9 > JADJOM01. The sequence goes on from JAXLXZ010000005.1 coordinate 60,407, forward strand.
AACTTCTGTCCCCACTGCGGGCAGAACCAGAGCTTCACCCGCTGCCCCGAGTGCCAGGCTGACCTCGAGATCGGCTGGAAACACTGCATCAACTGCGGCCATTCCGTCGGCGACGCCTGACCCCAACCGATCGACCCGCCGTCCCGTATCCTCCTCAGAAGGGCTGTGTGACAGGGCCCGCCACCGCGCGTCTCTCCCGGTAACCGCCGGGTGCGAGAGGCGACCCGGCGTCCACGAGGAAGGAGCAGGATCATGCTGGAACCCCTGAAATTGCTGATCGTGACATGCTCGACCGTGATCGCCGCGCCGCCCCACCGCGACGCTGCGCCGCGTGACACGCTGGTGCTGGCGCATGAATTCACCGCGCCCCACGAGTTTGCCCGCACGACCCTCGAGGCCGGCCGGGTGTACCGCGTCGAGGTGATGGACGCGAACCAGCTCCAGGTGCGCACACTGCGATCGGGGCGGCAGCTTCCGATCATCGAGCGGAGCGAGTCGTTCAGCCGCGCGAGTCACACGCTGGTGTTCGAGCTGCACCCGTCGGTCACCACCACCTACGAGTTCCGGGTGGGTGGACTCCGGACCGGCGCCGCACCGATCCGGGTGTGGTGGGACGCCGACGGCACGAAGCGGGAGAAGAAGCTGAATCAGGGGTGAGGCCGTCTGGCTGTCATCCCGAGCGAAGCGAGGGATCTACTACGGGCAAGTGGATCCCTCGTCGCTTGCGCTCCTCGGGATGACATCGAATGGCTCGAGGTCCCGGTTGACGGCCCCACGCCTCGACTTCCCCCACTCCCCCTCCCCATATTTCCCCGCCCCGGACCCCTTTCCTTATATAGGGAGACCCGATGTCGACTCAGGGGCGTCCCACTGACGTGGTGATCCTGGCCGGTGTGCGCACCGGCTTCGGCAGTTTTGGCGGTACCCTCAAGGACTTCTCCGCCACCGCGCTCGGCGTGGTCGCGGCGAAGGCAGCGCTGGAGCGCGCCCGCGTGGCGCCGGCAAAGATCGATCACGTCGTCTTCGGCAACGCGCTCCAGACCAGCGCCGACGCGATCTACCTCGCGCGGCACATCGGGCTCCAGGCGGGCTGCCCCATCGAGACACCGGCGCTGACCGTGAACCGGCTCTGCGGCTCGGGCTTCGAGGCCGTGGTGCAGGGCGCCCAGCAGCTGCTGTCCGGCGAATCCTCGATCGTGCTGGTGGGTGGCACCGAGTCGATGAGCCAGGCGCCGCACGTGGTGCGGGGCGCCCGCTGGGGACTGCGGCTCGGGCCGCCGGCTCCACTCGAGGATACCCTCTGGGAAGCGCTGCGCGACACCGAGTGCGGGCTCAGCATGGCGGAGACGGCCGAGAACCTCGCGACCGACTACAAGATCAGTCGCGCCGCGGTCGATGAGTATGCCCTCTGCTCCCAGCAGCGCGCCCGCGATGCCTGGTCCGCCGGCGCCTTTGCCGACGAGGTGGTGCCCGTCCCGGTGATGAACCGGAAGACGAAGCAGCCGGAGCCCTGGGCCGCCGACGAGCACATGCGCCCCGACACCACCAGCGAAGGGCTCGCGAAGCTCCCCGCCTACTTCAAGAAGGATGGCGTGGTCACCGCCGGGAACGCCTCGGGGATCTGCGACGGCGCCGCCGCGCTGGTGCTCAGCACCGCCGCGGTCGCCGCCGAGCAGGGCCTCACCCCGCTGGCACGGCTGGTGTCGTGGGGCGTGGCCGGGGTACCGCCGCGGATCATGGGCATCGGGCCGGCGCCGGCGGCGCGGAAGGCGCTCGCGAAGGCGAACCTCACCCTCGACCAGATGGACCTGGTCGAGGTCAACGAGGCGTTCGGCGCGCAGTACCTCGCGGTGGAGCAGGAGCTCAAGCTCGACCGCGCGCGCACCAACGTCGACGGCGGCGCCATCGCCATCGGGCACCCGCTCGGCGCGAGTGGCGCCCGGCTCACCGCCCACCTGGTGCACGCCCTCCGCCGCCGGGGACGCCGCTACGGACTCGCGAGCGCCTGCATCGGTGGCGGGCAGGGCCAGGCGGTCGTCGTCGCGACCATGGACTGACCGTGGCCGACCAGCTCCCCGCCCGGCGCATCGACCGGGACGCCATCGAACGGATCATCCAGCGCGCCGCCGAGCTGCAGACCGGCGAGCGGGACATCGCCTCCGGCCTCACGCCGGAGGAGATCCTCGCGCTCGGCAAGGACGTCGGCATCCCCGAGCGGTATCTTCAGCAGGCGATGCTGGAGGAGCGGAGCCGGGCCACCCCCGCGCCGCCCGCCGGCCTCCTCGATGGCGTGCTCGGCCCGGGAACGGTGCGGGGCGAGCGGGTAGTGCGCGGCGGCGCCGAGGAGATCGAGCGGCGGCTGGTGCGCTACTTCGACGAGCACGAGCTGCTCACCATCCAGCGGCAGCAGCCGGGCCGGATCTCCTGGGAGCCGGTCACCGGCTTCGGCGGCGCGTTGCGTCGCTCCTCGGCGGCGTTGCAGGGCAATCGCCCCTTCATGCTGGCCAAGGCACGGCTGGTGAGCGTCACCGTGGTACCGCTCGAGCCGGAGTTCTGCCATGTCGCGCTCTCCGCCGAACTGCATGGCGCCCGCGGCGGGTACCTGGCGGGAGGCGCGACGCTCGGCGTGCTGGGTGTGGCCGCGGGCGGGGTGGTCTCGCTGCTGAGTCCGTTTCTCTGGGCCGCGGCGGTCCCGGTCGCGATCGGGGCGCTCGCCGGGGCGGGCGTGGCCCGGCTCTACCGGCCGGTCGCCGAGCGGGTGCAGCTGGGACTGGAGCGAGCGCTGGATCACCTGGAGCGGGGCGAGGCCAAGCCGACGCATGCCCTGCCGGGCCGGCCCGGCGGTGTGGTCGGCGCCATTCTCGATGAAGTCCGCCGCGCCATCCAGCAAAAGTGAGCTTGACGCTGATCCTGAGACGGAGCCTCGCTTGATTCGCCACTCGGAACTCGGAACTCGGAACTCGGAACTCTCTCTCGGTGCTCTCCTGCTCGCCGTGCTGGTTATCGCCGGCTGCAAGACCGCCACGACGCGCCCCTACTATCCGCCGGTCACCGGCGCACCGTCGACCGAGATCGAGCTCAACGTCCGGGAGGCAACTCACGCCCTCGCCGAGGTGCTCAAGGGCGACACCATTCCCCTGCTCAAGGTGGAGCCGCGCGACGGGGTCATCGAGTCGGCCTGGTTCGATGTCGCAACCAAGAAGGCGACCGGCGCCAGGCGGATCGGGGCCGGCGTCGTGCGGATCCGGGCGTGGGTGAACCCGTCCCGACCCAATCACAGCCAGATCATCCTCGAGACCGTCTACCGCCCGCTGGCCGACCCGAGTCTCCCCGACCGGGACCTCGACCGCCAGGTGCCCCCCGACCACGTCATCGGCAAGCGGATGAGCGAGATCATCACCGAGCTCACCAAGCTCTACACCCGCGAGCAGGCTGCAGAACCCGCGGCCAAGTAGCGCCGTAGAGGGCGTACCCTCACACCCAAGGTTCGTGATGCCAAGTCGCTCCCTGCAACGCCTTCTCTTCCTGGGCGGGCTGGTGCTCGCCCCCGCACTCGTCACCGCCCAGCAGCACGTCGAGGTTCCCGCCCTGGCGCCCCGTCCCGAGGACGTGGGGTCGCTCGACGGAATCCTCAAGGCGTTCTACGACGTGATCAGCGGGCCGGCGGGCCAGCCCCGGCAGTGGGGCCGGGACCGCACCCTCTACATCCCGGAGGTGCGCTTCGTCTCGATGGATGTGGGGAAGGACGGGAAGGTGCAGGCCCGGGTGATGAGTCACCAGCAGTTTGTGGACGGCTCGGATGCGAGCCTGGTGAAGCGGGGGTTCTACGAGACCGAGATTCACCGGGTCACCCGGAGCTTCGGCAACGTCACCCACGTCTTCAGCACCTACGAGATGCGGGAGAAGCCCGATGGTCCGCTGATCGGGCGGGGGGTGAACAGCATCCAGCTCTTCAACGACGGGAAGCGCTGGTGGATCGCCTCGGCGACCTGGGATGAGGAGCGGGAAGGGAATCGGATACCGAAGGAGATGCTGCCGTAAGGCGGGCGGTCAGGCGGTAAGGCGGTCAGGCGGTCAGGCGGTCAGGCGGTCAGTCATAACGATGAAGGGGTGAGCTCCCATGGTGGAGATCACCCCTTTTGCTTCTCCTGTCCGCCTGTCCGCCCGACCGCCTGTCCGCCTTACGCCACGTAGTGCTTCACCCACTCCTCCAGCTTCGCCAGGTCCAGTCCCGCATCCTTGCACGGCCCCGCCGGCAGGGTCATCGTGAGCCCGAGCACCGGGATCTTCCCGGCGACGTCATGCAGCCCGCTCACCATGTCCCGCTCGCACGCCACCGCCACCACCGCGCGGGGCCGCCGCTCCCGGATCACCCGCCGCGCCAGCTGCCCGCGCGTGGCCACGAAGACCGGCACATCGTAGCGCCCCGCGATCCCCAGCACCCCATCGAGCGCGGCGCGGGAGAGGCAACGGGGAATGAGGAGCAGCAGCTCACCCTTCCCCACCTTCCGCCCCCGCTCCAGCGCCAGCGTGTCATAGACCTTCACCGCCGCATTCTCCACCCAGTCCCGCTTGCCGAAGCGCTCCGCGACGCGCGAGGTCAGCCGCATCAGCCGGAGGAGCGGGCCCCGCTCGGCGAGGCGCTCGGGCAGCAGCGGCTTGCGGATCAGGTACGAGAGCAGGAGGGCGCCCCACCAGAGCCAGGCCACGCCGGCCACCACCCCGAGCGTCACCCACGCGGCGACCGCGGCAGCGGCCGAGACGAGCGCAAGGCGGGGAGCCAGCAGGTAGAGCGCGAGGGCGACCAGTCCGAAGAACGTCGCGATCGACGCGGCCGACCAGCGGAAGAAGAGCGTCGGGGAGCTATCGTAGTTGCCGCTGTTGGGAAGCGGATTGCCATCCCACTCGTCCCACTCGTGGCCGAGCCGCCGGTCAACATCGATATGAATGATCTGTGCGCGCTGGATATCCGACATGTGCGGTAAGCCTTTCCCCCCAGTCATGCCTTGTCAAGCCTTTGGCGCTACGTTTCCCGCATGACCCGACCGGTCATCGACCACCCGCTGATCCACACCGATCCCCGCGTGCGCGCTGCGTACGCGGAGAGCGCTGGTATTTATCGAATGGTACCCGCGGGTGTCGCGGTACCGGGTTCTTTGGCTGATCTTCGGTCGGTGGTGGACTGGGCGCGGCACGCGGGGGTGAGCCTCACCGCCCGTGGCGCCGGCAGCGGGATTCCCGGCAACTCGGTCGGCAGCGGCGTCATCGTCGACCTGCGCGAGCGGATGCCCCGCCGTCTCGAGGTCGATCCCACCCGCGGCACCGCCATCACCAGCGCCAACATTACCCAGGCCGAGCTCACCCGTGCGGCGCTGCCGCACGGCCTCCGGCTTCCCCCCGATCCGTCGAGCAGCGGCTGGGCCACGCTCGGCGGGATGGTCTCGACCAACGCCTCGGGGCCGCGCACCGTCCGCTACGGCCCGGTGCGCCCCTGGGTGCAGGCGCTCGAGCTGGTCACCGCCGATGGCGAGACCGGCTGGCTCGAGCGGGGCCCGCAGGAGCGCCCCCCGGTCACCGCGCTCGCCGCCGCGACCCGGTTTCGCCGGGACGCGGCCCCGTCCATCACGGCGGCCCGCCAGCTCGTCGCCGAGCGGTACCCCCGGACCAGGAAGAACACCGCCGGCTATCCGCTCGATCAGTGGCTCGCCTCGGGCGATGATCTCGATCTGCTCATCGGGGCCGAAGGCACGCTGGCCCTCGTCACCACCATCCTCTGGCGGCTCGCCCCGATCCCGTCGGCCCGGACCGGGCTCCGCATCGCGCTGGCGTCCCTCGACGACCTGGAGGCGGCAGTTCGCACCCTGGTTCCGCTCGAGCCCTCCGCGGTCGAGCTGCTCGACAAGACCTTTCTGGACCTGGTACCCCGGGGCGGGGAGCACCCGGTGCCGGCCAGCGCCGAGGCGGCCCTGCTGGTGGAGTTCGAGCGGGACGACATCCGGAGCGCCCGCGGCGTCGCCGGCAATGCGGTCCGGGCACTCAAGGACCTGGCGCTCGACATTGCCACCGCGCTCACCTCCGAGGAGGAAAAGCGGCTCTGGGCGCTCCGCCATGCGGCGAGCCCCATCCTGGCCGCGCTCCCCGAGGACCGACGCTCCATGCAGGTGGTCGAGGATGGATGCGTCCCCCTCCCGAAGCTGGGCGACTATATCAGGGCGGTACGCACCGCGGCGCTCCGGCAGGAGCTGACGGTGGTGATCTTCGGGCATGCCGGCGACGGCAATGTCCACGTGAACGTGCTCCCCGAACTGGCCCGCCCCGACTGGACCACCCGGATCGCCACCCTGTACGAGGAGGTCTCGGCTGCGGCCATGGCCCTCGGCGGGACGGTCAGCGGGGAGCATGGCGACGGCCGGCTCCGGACCCCGCTCCTCGAGCGGCTCTATGGCAGCGAGATCCTGGGCCTCTTCCGGCAGGTCAAGACAGCATTTGACCCGGTGGGTATCTTCAACCCCGGCGTAAAGCTGGGGGACACATTGTCACCCCTCCAGGATCTCAAGGTCGGCGCGGCCGCCGCCGCCATCCCGGACGATATCGCCCTCGCGCTCAGGGACATCGAGCGCTCGGGCGGGTACGCCCGGAGCCGGATGGAGCTGGCCGAGCCGCGTCCCGGCAACTAATCCTCTCACCCGACCCCGTGCCCCGATGGAAATCCTCCGTGCCCCCCGGCTCACCCTGATCGCGCGTCCCCAGTTTGCCGAGCCCGCCCACATGCCGGTGCAGTGGAAAGGCGAGGCCACCGATGGGGAGCGGCTGGCCGAGTTCGCCGGGCGCATCTGCTACATGAGCCAGGGGAACCCGGCGCAGCGGACCACGGCCGAGTACCTCACCAACATCCTCAAGCAGGGACACGGCTCGGTGTTCGAGCACGCGGTCTACGTGATCCTCATCGAGGGGATCAGCCGCTCCTGCAGTCATGAACTGGTGCGCCACCGGGCGGGGTTCGGCTACTCCCAGCTCTCCCAGCGGTATGTCGACGAGTCCCAGGCGGCCTTCGTCATGCCCCCCGCCATCCAGGGCGACGCCCGGATGGAGGCGGAGTGGACCGCGCAGGTGGAGGAGGCGCAGAAGGCCTACGTCCAGGCGGTCGACCGGCTGATGGAGAAGTACGCCTGGGTGGAGGACCGGGTGCACCGCCGGAAGATGGCCCGTGAGGCCGCCCGGAGTGTCCTCCCCAATGCCACCGAGGTGAAGATCGTGGTGAGCGCGAACGTCCGCGCCTGGCGTACGATGCTGGAACTCCGGCTGGGCGAGGGGGCGGAACTCGAGATTCGCCGCATGGCGGTCGCCACGCTGCGGGTGCTGCAGCAGGCGGCGCCCTCGTTCTTCGCCGATTTCGAGGTGTATCGCAGCGGCGATGGCTCGGAAGCGGGTCGTGTGGGGTATCACAAGGTCTGAATCGGCTCGAACCGAGCGACTGAGCATCGAAAAACCCTCTCTGAACAGCGCAGAGAGGGTTTTTTCTTGCGAAATGCAGGACGAATCGACTGAAAGCACGGTCTCATCGCGTCGATGCGCCCATCACGGAGCATCGATTCACCCCGCATTCAGCTCTCATGCATCCAGGAATTGTGTCGATGATCGCTGAGTGCGCATAAAAACCCGCAGAAAGTGCCAAAAAACTATTGTGCGTTTCACGGGTGTTTCTTAACTTAGGTCTGGATCCTGCACTACACCGCTAAAGCCTGCTCATGTTGAGCAGCTTTTTTTGCAGACCATCCGCGGTGACCAGTCTCGCAGAGGACCCGTTTGGCAGTTCGAATCGGACTTGCCTATAACCAGAGACCAGCGGCGCCGGCCACTCCAGCCGGGGCGGGCTTCGACTCCCCCGCCGATCACAAGTCCTCCTCCCGCGCCCTCCGGTACGACCTCGAACAACCCGACCTCTACGCTGAATGGGACGAGCCGGCTACGATCGACGCCGTCGAGCGTGCGCTGCGCCCCCTCGGTGAGGTCATCCGGCTCGAGGCCATCGCTGATTTCCCGGTCCAGCTCGCCGCCGCCCGCCCCGACTTCGTCTTCAACATCGCCGAGGGGCTCTACGGCCGGAACCGCGAGGGCCACGTCCCCGCGATCTGTGAGTTCCTGGGCATCCCCTACTCCGCCTCCGACCCGCTGACCCTCTCCCTCGCCCTCCACAAGGGCCGGGCGAAGGAGGTCATGCAGATGCGGGGGGTCCCGACCGCCCCGTTCATCCTCGCGGAATCGGTCGCCGACGCCCGGAACTGCTCGCTCCCCTTCCCGGTCTTCGCCAAGCCCGCCTTCGAGGGCTCCGGCAAGGGCGTGAGTGTGAAGAGCCTCTGCAATACCAAGAAGGAGCTGGTCAAGCAGGTCGACTACCTCCTCAGCACGTACCGGGAACCGGTCCTGGTGGAGACCTACCTCCCCGGCGCCGAGTTCACCGTCGGCATCATGGGGAACGGGAAGGAAGCCCGCTGCCTCCCGATCGTGGGGATGCGCTTCGACGAGCTCCCCTCCGGGGCCCCCCCGATCTATGGCTACGAGGCCAAGTGGATCTGGGACGACCCGTCCGACCCCCTCGAGATGTTCGAGTGCCCGGCGAAGATCCCGGCCCGGCTCGCCACCGCGATCCGGACCGCCGCCCTGGGCGCCTATCACGCCCTCGAATGCCGGGACTGGTGCCGCATCGACATCCGCTGCGACGGCAACCAGGTCCCCAACGTCGTCGAACTGAACCCCCTCCCCGGAATCCTCCCCGATCCCCGGGACAACAGCTGCCTGCCCAAGGCAGCCCGTGCCGCCGGGATGAGCTACGATGAGCTCATCCGCACCGCCGCCGACATCGCCTGGCGCCGGATAAGCGGACGGTCCCTCCTCGCCGAGGCGGCTGCGTGAAGGTTGCGATTCTCTACGATGGCGGCTGGGACACCTGGGACGCCAAGGATGTCGCGTCCGTGGTCGACAGCGTCAAGGAAGTCCAGATCGCCCTCAAGGCCCGGGGGCACGAAACCACCCTGGTGGCGGTCCGCCGCCCCGACGATTTCGGCTGGCTCTCCCGGGTTCGCCGCGCCGACCTGATCTTCAATCTCTGCGAAGGTATCGGCGGGCACTCCCGCTACGAGGACTTCGTGGTGAGCACCCTCGAGCTCACCGGGGTCCCCTATACCGGCTGCAAGCCCTGGGCGGTCTCGGTCGCCCACCGCAAGCACGTCGCCAACACCCTGCTCTCCCGGAACGGGGTCTCCATCCCCCGCTTCCAGCTCGCCGCCGGCAACAAGGTGCCCCCCGACCTCACCCTCCCGGTGATCGTGAAGCCCGCCGCCGAGGACGCCAGCGTCGGGATCGACACCAGCTCGGTCTGCACCACCAAGCGCGCCCTCAAGAAGCGCCTGGCCGAGATGAGCGAGCAGTGGGAAGAGGTGCTGGTGCAGGAGTACGTGGCGGGACGGGAATTCAACGTCGGCTTCATCGGCGAGACCGCCCTGCCCATCGCCGAGCTCTGCTTCGACAACATGCCCGAGGGCAGCTGGCCGATCCTGACCTACGCCGCCAAGTGGGACGTGGGAAGCCCGGAAGACCTCGGCTCGGTCCCGGTCTGCCCCGCCGACCTGCCGTCGGAGGTCCAGAAGCGGATCGTGGCCGTGGCCCGCCAGGGGTGGGAAGAGCTCTGCGGCGCCGAAGGCTACGGCCGGGTGGACCTCCGGGTCGACGCCCAGGGCCAGCCCTACATCCTCGAAGTGAATCCCAACCCGGACATCTCCGATTCGGCCGGCCTCTCGCGCATGGCCAAGGCGCGCGGCTGGGAATACGATGAGCTGATCGCCCGGATCGTGGACGAAGCCCTCAGCCGGACCAGCTCCCGTCAGGCCGCGGCGGCCCTTACCGTCACGGACGCCGCACCCGCCACATGACCTCCCGCGTTCCGCCTCGTCTCAGGGACCTGACGAGCGCGGACGCGACCCGGATCCTCGACATCACCCGCCGCACCGGGGTCTTCCGCGAGGAAGAGCTCGGTATCGCCGCGGAGGTCTTTGCCGACGGGGCCAGGGCGGCCGCCGAGGCAAAGGCCGCCGGTCCGGCCCACACCGGGGAACTCCCCTACTACCTGCTGGGCGCCGAGCTGGATGGAGCGCTGGTGGGGTGGATCTGCTGGGGACGCACCCCCTGCACCGAGGGGACCTGGGATCTCTACTGGCTTGCGGTCGATCCCGGCGCGCAGGGCCATGGCGCGGGGCGGCTGCTGGTGGAGGAGATGGAACGGCGGCTCAGGGGGAAGGCCCGGCTCATCTCGGTCGATACCTCGGGCCGCCCCGACTACACCCCCACGCGCGCCTTCTATGAGCGGGTGGGATACCGGGCGGTGGCGGTGGTACCCGACTTCTACGCCCCCGGCGACGACCAGGTGATCTTCACCAAGCAACTCCCTCAGTACACCGCGTAGTAGGACATCTCGAGCCGCGGCGTCAGGGTCCAGCGGACCATGTTGCCCGGTGTCAGGGTGAAGGGACCGGTCCCCACCGACTGGTCGGACCCCACCACCTCCCCCCGCAGCGACACCACCCCGTTCTCGCTCAGCGACCGCCAGGGCATCACGAACGACCGGGTCTCGGAGAAGTGCACCTCCCCGATCCGGACCGAGCGCCCGTTGGATTCCAGGTAGAGGCTGATGGTCCCGGTGTGCTGGTTCTCCACCACCACCGCGATCTCGCTCAGCTTGTTGGGACCCTGCACCTCGCCGGGATGGTTCCGCCCGCCGCAGGCCGGGAGCAGCGCGAGGAGGAGGAGAGACGCGAGGCGGCGCATCGGCTCAGCGCCCGAGCGGCTTCACCACCTCGCCTCCCTTCATGACGAAGGCGACGGTACTGAAGCGGCTCAGGTCCTTGAGGGCATCGAGGGGCACCGCGATCAGGTCGGCGTACTTCCCCGGGGCGACCGAACCGATCTCGTTCTCCCAGCGGAGCAGCCGGGCGGCATTGATGGTCGCCGACTGGACCGCCTGCATCGGGGTCATCCCGTACTTCACCATGTACGGCAGCTGGAGGGCGTTGAGCCCGTGGGGGTAGATCCCGGAATCGGTGCCGTAGGCGATGTTGACCCCCAACGCCACCGCCTTCCGGAACGCCACCCGCTGGGTCTCGGTGGTCTCCCGGTTCTTCCGCAGGATCTCGGCGGGCCAGTGCTCGCGGGTCCCCACCGAGTCGGTGTAGTCGCCGTTGTAGATGTCGGCGACCAGCCAGGTCCCATGTTCCTTCATGAGGGCGAGCGACTCGTCGTCCGCGATGGAGCCGTGTTCGATCGAGCGCACCCCCGCCCGCACCGCCCGCTTGATCCCCTCCGCGCCGTGCGCGTGGGCGGCGACGTAGGTGCCGTAGTTGGCCGCCTCGGTCACCGCGGCGCGGATCTCCTCCTCGGTGTACTCCGGCGCCCCCGGTTCCGTCCCGTTGGCGAAGACCGCGCCGGTGGCAATGACCTTGATGAAATCCGCCCCGCCATTCAGGATCTCGCGCACCCGCTGGCGCACCTCGGTGGCCGAGTTGGCCACGCCCCGGCGGAAATCGGGAGGGGGAATCACGTCGGGAGCGAGCCCGGTCACCTCGCCGCCGCCGGTCGAGACGGTGACATAGGCGCCGGCCACCTTCATGCGCGGACCCGGGACGGTGCCGTCGTTAATCGCGTCGCGGAGGGCGACATCGACAAAGGCGCGGAAGGTGCCCACATCGCGCACCGTGGTGAAGCCGGCCAGCAGCGTGGCCCGGGCATAGCGGACGCCGAAGAAGGCGTTCTGGGCGGCGGAGGTCGTGAAGGGGTCGGCGACGCTCGCGGTCTGGGCCGGGTCTTCGAGGTGGGTATGGCAGTCGATGAGGCCGGGGCTCACCGTGTAGCCGGAGAGGTCGATGACGGCCGCCCCCCGGGGAAGGGGGGAACCGGCCGGCAGGACCGCCTGGATCCGGTCGCCTTTGACGACGATGACCTGGTTGGCCCGGACCTCGCCCTTGTCGACATCGATGAACTGCCCGGCCTTGATGGCCGTGATCGCCTGGGCTTGGAGGGTCGAAGCCGCCAGGACCGGGAGAAGGCCGAGGAGTCGCCGCATGCAGTCGCCGGGAGGGAGATAGGGTGAATCCTACCCGAAAAGAAACAGGCGGGAAGGGTTGGACTCCTCCCCGCCTGCCGGCGGCGGACCCGCAATGGTCCCACGGTCAACGCGCGGATGCGCCGCCAGTCGCTACACCGGCCGCTGGCCCTGGATCACCCGCACCAGCACGATCACGATCGCAATCACCAGCAGGACATGGATCAGCCCGCCGATCGTGTAACTGCTCACCATACCCAGCAGCCAGAGCACGATCAGGACGGCCGCGATGGTCATCAGCATATCGGAGTCCTCGTAAAGGAAGTCGCTTCCACTAGCGCCGCGCCGTGCGGCGTCCCGCCACGCCGGCGCCGATCAACAGGACACCGCCACCGATGGCCGCGACACCCACCCAGTCGGGGATCCGCTTGTGCTCGGTCACCTTCGCCTCCAGGTCGCCGAGGTCCAGGATCTTCTTGCTGTCCCGGTAACGCAGCCCCAGCGCCAAGACCACGACGCCGAAGATGATGAGGAGTACACCGCCAATGCTCGTTCCTCGCATCGTTCCCCCAGAAAAGGAAAGACGGCGTGATGACGGACCCCATGTCCGCCTCACACCGTCTACTGATGAGTCTTGCACTCACCCGTCACGGGGCTCCTGGCCGGAGCCTGATGTCAGCGCCGGACCCGGTCCGGCGCGGAACCAACAATGCACACCCCCCGGATTCTACTCCGTAGCCTGCGTCACTCTGTCGGCGGTCTCCGGCGGGTGAATTCCTCCTCCGCCTGTGATATGCGTCTCAGGATCTCCCGGCGATCGTCCTCCGGCGTACCCCCATGGGCGGAGACCGCCGTGGTCAGGCGGGCCAGCCAGCGGAGGAAGTAGTCGGCGTCGGCGGCATGGCGGACCGGTCTCCCCGCCAGCTTCACGTAGATGGGACTGGTGGTGCCGAACGGGTAGATGTCGAGCACCGGCTCCTTCGCCTTCTCGCTCCACGCGCGGAGCACGAACCAGCCGCTCCGCTCCACCGGCACGCTGATCACGGTATCGAGCGACGTGCGGGTACCGGTAAGGGGCAGCTCCACCGCCACCACGCCATCGTGGATCAGCTGGAGGTGGTCGATCGCGACATTGGAGCGGAGCGACACCCGCGCGGTGAGGCGGCGCGGACCGGGGTACTCGAGCACGCTCCCGATCCCGGCACCGTCGAGCGAGAAGCGGAGCAGCGGCCCGTTGGTCGCGAAGCTCTTCCCCGCCTTGAGCGCCGCATACCAGCGGGCCCGGTCCACCGGAAGGGGCGACTCGACGTAGACCCGGTTCATCCCTACCGGACCGCGGAGCGAGGCGTAGTTGGTCATCGCGTCGGTGCCCGCCCCGGCGGGGAGCCGGAAGCCGCAGTTGAGCAGCCGGTACCAGACCGCCGCGGTGGCCAAGTGATCGGAGAAGCCGACCGCCTCGATGTAGTCGACCTTGCCGAGTGCGACGTCGACCGGCAGCTCGTTGGTGAGCCCGGTGGCGCTGTCGCCCGGATCGGGATCGCTGTCGAACGGATGGACGTAACCCACGAGGCCGCCCTGCCGGTGGGCCAGGTCGGCGACGGTGGCGTTGTCGGGCATGAGCGAGGCGGTCGCCGTGCCGGCGTATCCGGTGTACCCGGGGAGCAGCACGTGATCGGTGAGCCCGAGCACACCGAGGTGACCCCACCAGCTGGTGTGGAACTCCTGGTCGTGCACCAGGAGCAGGTCGGGAGTGGAAGCCGGGTCGGGTTTGCCGGTGAAGTACCCGATGTCGGGCACCCGGTCTTCCTTATTGACGATGAGGTTCTCGACCAGGTTGAGCCCCTCGGCGCGGGCCTGCTGCGCGAGCGTGGCGGGGGTGGCCCGGTAGTGCCCACCGTAGTTCAGGTGCACGTGCAGGTCGCCGGCAGTCCACCCCGGGAGGGCGAGCAGCGGCCGCATCTGGATGGTGAGCGCCCCCACGCGACCGGCGCGAACCTCGACGCTGCGCCGCTCGAACTTCCAGGCCGGCCCGTGCGTGACCTCGACCGTCGCGGTACCGGCGGGAAGGGTGAGGCGGCTCGCGCCGGTGGTGTGGAAGTACCCGACCTCGATCGGCCGCTCCTTCCGGTCGAACCCGTCATCGGCGTGCCACCAGGCATCGTCGGGCACCGCGCTCCGGCCGTCGGCCAGCGTCACGGATACCCGGGCAGGAAGGGGACGGCCCGCCGGGTCGAGCACCGTGAGGGTGAGTTGCCCCACCGGCTCGCGATAGACCCGCTTGCGGGGGCGGATGCGCCGGGTCGCGCCCCCGGTCACCTCCATCACTGCGAGTGCGGTGTTCCCATCCTGGTTGGTGACGTACGCGATGCGCCGTCCGTCGGGCGACCAGCGGGCACCGGTGATGTCGAAATCGCCATAGGTGAGCTGGAAGGGATCCCGGCCGGCGGGCGTGGTGAGCCAGAGCTGGTGCCACTGCCGCCCCTGGTAGCTGGAATAGAGGATCCGGTTGTCGCGCGGGCCCCAGTCGGGGCGGGCCTGCCAGGTGGTCTCTTCCAGCTGGACCGGCTCGAGGGGCGCGCCGGCCCGGGCTTCCATCCGCCAGAGTCCGCCGGTCCCCCAGATGCTGCCGCGATTGGAGACCAGGATCAGCGAGCGCCCGTCGGGCGACCAGCTGGGCGAGAGGTAGTGGTCGTAGACCGAGTAGTAGTAGCGGGGGAGCTTCGAGTCGACATCCTCGGTCAGTCGAACTGCCGTTCCTCGTTCCTCGCGCCTCGTTCCTTGTTGCGATGCCGGCGCGCTGGCGGGCTGCGGCATCTCCAGCGTCCATACGTGGAAGCGCCCTTCGTACGCCGTGCTCACGAACGCGATGCGACTGCCGTCCGGCGCCCAGCGCGGCTCCACGTTCACCGCACCGTTCGCGAGCAGGGGCCGCCGATCGAGCGTCTCCAGGTCCAGTAGCCAGAGTTCGAGCGCGTCGTGCTGGTACGACACGTAGACCACCCGCTTCCCGTCGGGCGACACGTCAGGCTGGTAGTCGTACCCCGGGCCGGTGGTGAGCTGTTCGGCGACGCTGTCGTCGACCGCCTGCCGCCAGAGCTTCCCCTGCATCGCGTAGATGAGGCTCCGCCCATCGGCGGTCCAGGCCACGGCCGACGGGCCGCTGGTGGCCTGGGGGAGGTACATCTCGCGGTAGTAGTAATTGTGGGGAAGCCTGATCTGCTTGAGGACCGGCTCCCGCTGTGCATTCAGTTCAGCACCAAGGACCAGGCAACAGACTACCGCAGAGGCCCAATGGCGCAGAGGGCCGCAGAGGGAACAGGATTTCAGGATTTTCATGGATTGCAGGATTGGCTCCGTCCTCCCTCAGGCTCCTACGTGAAACGCTGATCTGAATCCGCTGTTGTCCATCAAAATCCCCAAGTCCTGTTCCCGCTGTGTCCTCTGTGTTCTCTGTGTCGCTGTGGTGAACCGCTCGGGCGCGTCGCCTTGCGACGAACGTCGCGCCACGAGAAGTTCCCTGCCATGCCTACTCCCAAGCGCCTCCTAGTCTGCCTCGCGCTCGCCTTCTCCGCCAGCGCACCCCTCGCCGCCCAGTCCTCCGCCGTCGCCGGGTATCGCGACGTCGCCACCCGGATCATCCGTGCCGCCACCTCCGACTCCGCCGCCTACGACCGGCTGGGCCGGATGGTCGACACCTTCGGCAACCGGCTCAGCGGCTCCGAGAGCCTCGAGCGCACCATCGACTGGGTCCTGGCCGAGATGAAGAAGGACGGCCTGGCGAACGCCCGCACCGAGCCGGTGAAGGTGCCCCATTGGGTCCGCGGGAAGGAATCGGTCGAGCTGGTGTCGCCCCGGAAGGTGACCCTGCCGATGCTCGGCCTGGGCGGGAGTATCGCCACCCCGAAGGGCGGGATCACCGCGCCGGTCCTGGTCGTCGCGAGCTTCGCCGAGCTGGAGATGCGGAAGGCGGAGGCGAAGGGGAAGATCGTCCTCTTCGACGCGCCTTTCACCAATTACGGGGAGACCGGTCTCTACCGCCGCATCGGCGCGATCGCCGCGGCGAAGGCGGGCGCGGTCGCCCTTCTCATCCGGTCCATCGGCCCCTACGGCATCCGCTCTCCCCACACCGGGGGCATGCGCTACGACAGCACGGTCACCCGCATCCCCGCCGCCGCCCTCGCGATGGAAGATGCGATGATGCTCCACCGGATGCAGGACCGGGGCGACAAGGTGGTGGTCAAGCTCGAGATGGAAGCGAAGATGCTCCCCGACGCCGATTCCCGGAACGTCATGGCCGAGATCGTCGGGAGCGAGCATCCCGAGGAAGTGGTGGTGATGGGCGGGCACATCGACTCCTGGGACGTGGGCCAGGGCGCGATGGACGATGGCGGCGGCGTGGTCGCCGCCTGGGAGGCGCTCAAGGTGATCCAGCGGCTGGGCCTCAAGCCCCGCCGCACCATCCGGGTGGTCGGCTGGACCAATGAGGAAAATGGAACCCGGGGCGGGGTGGCCTACCGTGACGCCCGCGGCGCCGACGTCGCGAAGCACATCCTCGCCATCGAGTCGGACGGCGGAGTCTTCAAGCCCACCGGCTTCGACTACGGCGGCCCACCCCAGGCGCTGGCGGTGCTCAAGGAGATCGGCAGGCTGCTGGCCCCGCTCGGCGCGGATACCGTGGAGGAGGGTGGCGGCGAGGCCGACATCGGGCCACTGATGGAGAAGGGCGTGCCGGGACTGGGGCTCCGGGTGCAGGATGACAAGTACTTCTGGTACCATCACACCCAGGGCGACACCCTCGACAAGCTCGACCCGGCGGAGCTGGCGCAGTGCGTCGCCGCGATGGCGGTGATGGCGTACGTTGCTGCCGACCTGCCTGAGGCACTGAAGTAAGTAGACAGCGTGAGCGGTAAGCGGTGATCGGTGAGCGGGGACAGCTCTCAAGGATGTCATCCCGAGCGAAGCGAGGGATCTACTCACCCGGAGTAGATCCCTCGGTCGTTTCACTCCCTCGGGATGACAGCGCTGTTCCCGCTCACCGCTCACTGCTCACTGCTCACGCTGTTGTCGTGTCACCCCAGATACAGCTTCTTCGGATCCAGGACATTGCGGAGCAGGTCCAGCTCCTTCGCCGACGGCGGCGTCAGCTGGTCGAGGTGGTCCCGCACCTTGAGAGGCCACCCCACGCCCGCCTTCACCTCGTCGACGGTCACGTCGGGGTAGAGCCCCGTCAGCACCATCTCGCCAGTCTCGTCCCGCTCCAGGATCCCCTTGTCGGTGATCACCTTCACCGGCCCCGCGCCCGGCATGCCGAGCTCCTTGCGGCTCTTCCCCTTCGACCGCTGCCCCGGGCTGGTGAGGAAATCGAGCTCGGCGGGGAAGGCGCGCGGGTTGAGCCGGGAGATGATCAGCACCCGCTGGGCGTGGACGGCGATCTCCGCCGCGCCACCACTTCCGGGGAGCCGCACCTTGGGCTTTTCGTACGACCCGATCACCGTGGTGTTGATGTTCCCCCACCGGTCGATCTGGGCGCCACCGAGGAAGCCCACCTCGATCTTCCCGTTCTGGAGGAAGAGCTGGAAGACGTCGGCCATCGAGCAGACCATGAGCGAGCCGGTCACGAGCGACGGGTCGCCGATGGAGACGGGGAGCCGCTCCGGCACCGCCCCCACCGCCCCGGACTCGTAGATCAGCACGAGGTCCGGCGCCTGGAGCGCGCGCGCGAGGTTGCAGGCGAGATTCGGGAGCCCGATCCCCACGAAAACCACTTCGCGGTTCTGGAGCTCGCGGGCCGCGACCGCGGCCATCATCTCGGACGGGCTGTAGGTCGTCATTGGAGCGTAGTTCCTTGGAAGTGGCTGTTAGCTGTTAGCTGTTAGCAACTGCACATGAGGCGGATCGCGTCGACAAGGCGAACTCCGCCACCGGCAACCAGCAGCTAACAGCTAATAGCTAACAGCTAACAGCCCTCAAAACCCGTAGTTCACACCCTCGCACACCTGCTCACTCGCCTTGAGCCGCTCGGTGAGCCCCGGCATCTTCGCCAGGTACCCCGCCCGGTCCTGCACCCCGTACACGTACTCGTCGAGATACTCCTGCAGCTTCGCCGGGTCGCGGGAGATGTCCTCCCACGCCACGTAGAAATCGTTGTCGCGATCGTAGTACCCCTGCGCGTACGACGGGTGGCACCCCCAGGGCTCCACCACCACCGCGTTCACGATCATCCCGGGGATGATCGTCCGGTTCGGGTCCGCCCGGATCACCGACTCGTCCACCAGCTCCTCCACCACCACGATCACCCGCTTCGAGGCAAAGGCCGCTTCCTTCTGGACGCCGAGGAGCCCCCAGACCTGGGTGTTCCCGGAGGCATCGGCCCGCTGGGCGTGGATGATGGTGACGTCGGGGTTGAGCGCCGGCACCGTTGCGAGCTCTTCGCCGGTGTAGGGACAGGTGACGGTCCTGATCCGGGGGTTGGCGACAGGGAGATCGGTCCCCTGGTAGTTCCGCATCGTCCAGAAGGGGAGGCTTGCCGCCCCGGCCGACATCCGCGCCACCATCCCGAAGTGGCTGTACTCCTCGATCTCGAGCTTCGGCGTGCCCTTCTCCACCGCCCGCCGGAAGGCGTGCAGCGACCCGGCACCGGGATTCCCCGCCCAGGAGAAGACCAGCTTCTTCGCGCACCCCGCGGCGATCATCTGGTCATAGATGAGGTCGGGCGTGAGCCGCGCGATGGTGAGGTCCTTCCGGCGCTGCCGGATGATCTCGTGCCCCGCGGCAAAGCAGATGAGGTGGGTAAATCCCTCGATGACCACCGTGTCGCCGTCCTTCACGTGCGCGGCGACCGCGTCCTTCATGGAAACGACCTTGGAGATCATGCGGGATCCCGGATGACGGTCAGGTAGTGGTGGCGGGCTCGGCCTGCTCCAGCGCCTCGATCAGGAGCTTCGACGCGCCGGCAAGATGGGCCTCGAGGCGGCTCGCGGCGAGGTCCGCGTCGCGCCGCAGCAGCGCGTCGAGGATGCCCCGATGCTCCCGGTCGAAGGTGCCCCGATGGGTGAGCATCAGCCCGTACAGCGTCCAGTAGCGGTCGACCCGGCGGAGCAGCCCGTTGATCAGCTCATCCATCCGGGGCCGGTCGTCCAGGGCGTACACCTGCTGGTGAAACTCGACGTCGAGCGAGCCCCAGGTGGCGCCGTCGGTGGCCTGCTCCGCCCGGTCGAGAATCCGCGCCGCTTCCTCGAGCGCGGCCGCGGTGAGCCGCGGCGCCGCCCGGCGAATCGCCGCCGTCTCCATGATCGCCCGTATCTCGTAGATCTCGGCGATCTCCTCGGGGGTGAGCGCGCTGACGGTGGCGCCGCGGTTGGCCTGGTAGGTCACCAGCCCCTCGGACTGGAGCTGGCGCAGCGCCTCGCGCACCGGGATGTGGCTGACCTGGAGCTGGGCCGCGATCTCATCCTGCGGCAGCGGCTGGTTGGCCTTGAGGTGCCCGGTGGTGATCGCTTCGCGCAGCACAGCCGCCACCAGTTCGTGGGTGGCCTGCTTGCGGAGTCGGGGGATGCGGTCGAGGACCTGGTCGAGTTGCACGGAATTCCACGGGTGACTTGCGTGATGATATATTATATATTATCCTGATAAAGTCAAGCAGGTCAATGTATTAATATACCTGAGTGTGCCAGATGACCGAGAAGCGCGAGCCGATGAAGGCCGGCCAGCCCATCCCGTATCCGCCCCGCTACCAGTACGTCGAGCCGGACTGGACCCGCATTCCCGGCTTCGCCGGGGTGAGCCGCGAGGATTGGGAGAACGCCACCTGGCAGCGGAAGCACACGATCAAGAATCTCCGCGAATTCAAGGAGGCGCTCGGCGCGCACCTGCCCGATGACCTGGCCCAGAGCATTGCCCAGGATCATGAGCAGCGCGCCACCATGTCGATGTTGATCCCGCCGCACATGATCAACACGATGAACCTCGCCGACCTCTGGAACGACCCGGTGCGCCGCTACATGGCCCCCGCCATGGCCGACCGGCTCACCGACTGGGCCAACCATCCCCGTGCCTCCCGCGACTCGCTGCACGAGCAGGACATGTGGGTGGTCGAGGGGCTCACCCACCGCTATCCCACCAAGGTCCTGGCCGAGCTGCTGTCGACCTGTCCCCAGTACTGCGGGCACTGCACCCGCATGGACCTGGTCGGCAACGACGTGCCCCAGGTGGAAAAGCTCAAGTTCAATACGCCGCAGAAGGATCGCCACCAGCAGATCCTCGACTACCTGCGGAAGACCCCGACCGTGCGTGACGTGGTGGTCTCCGGCGGCGACATCGCCAACCTCCACATCTCCCAGCTGGAGCCGTTCGTCTCCGCGCTGCTCGACATCGAGAACATCCGCGACATCCGGCTCGCCTCCAAGGGTCTCGCCGGGCTGCCGCAGCACTACCTCCAGGACAACGTCCTCCAGGGCCTCGAGCGGCTCGCGAAGAAGGCGTTCGATCGCGGCGTCGACCTGGCGCTCCACACCCACGTCAACAGCGCCCAGCAGGTCACCCCGCTCCTCGGCAAGGCCACCAAGAAGCTGCTCGAGATCGGCTTCCGCGACGTGCGGAACCAGGGGGTGCTGCTCCGGGGCGTGAACGCCACCTCGCAGGACCTGCTCGACCTCTGCTTCATGCTGCTCGATCACGCCAAGATCCTGCCGTACTACTTCTACATGTGCGACATGATCCCCAACTCGGAGCACTGGCGGGTGGCGCTCTGGGAGGCACAGCAGCTGCAGCACGACATCATGGGCTACCTCCCCGGCTTCGCCACGCCGCGTATCGTCTGCGACGTGCCGTTCGTGGGCAAGCGCTGGGTGCACCAGGTCGCCGAGTACGACCGCGAGAAGGGCATCAGCTACTGGACCAAGAACTACCTCACCAGCATCGAGTGGGGGAACACCGAGGCGCTGAACCAGAAGTACGAGTACTACGACCCGATCAACACCCTGCCGGCGTCGGGCCAGGCCTGGTGGCGGCAGCATGCCGCCGAGTCGAAGCACGAACCGACGCACGCGGTGCACGCGTAGGAACTGCGTGAGCGGTGAGCGGGAAGCGGTGAGCGGTACCTGCTCACGCTTTTCCCGCTCACGGCTCACCGCTCACTGCTCACCTGTCGAGATCGCAACATGACGACGAATCGCACCTACCCCCGCATCGTCACCGCTCCGCCCGGCCCGAAGGCCCGCGCGATCATCGAGCGCGACACCGCCTGGACCTCGCCCTCCTACATCAAGGAGTATCCCCTGGTCATCGGGGGCGGGTGCGGCGCCGTCGTGGAGGATGTCGATGGCAACATGTTCATCGACTACATGGCGGGCATCGCGGTCTCCTCGACCGGCTACAACCACCCCAAGGTGGTCGCCGCGGTCCAGGAGCAGGCCGCGAAGTTCCTGCACATCTGCGGCACCGATTTCTACTTCGACGGCTTCGCGAAGCTGGCGGAGCGGCTGGCGCATCTCGCCCCGGGGAAGAGCCGCAAGCGGACCTTCCTCTCCAACAGCGGCACCGAGGCCATCGAGGGCGCGATCAAGCTGGCGCGCTATCACACCCGGCGCCCGGCGCTGATCGCCTTCCAGGGCTCGTTCCACGGCCGCTCCTACGGGGCGATGTCGCTCACCTCCAGCAAGGCGAAACAGCACAAGCATTTCGGTCCGCTGGTGCCGGAGGTGTACCACATCCCCTACGCCAATCCCTACCGGAGTGCCGACCCGATCGATCACTCCCTCTCGGCGCTGCACGACCTCTTCACCCGGCAGGTCGACCCGACCGACGTCGCGGCGATCTTCGTCGAGCCGATCCAGGGCGAGGGTGGCTACGTCATTCCGCCGATGGGCTTCCTCAAGGCGCTGCGCGACATCTGCGACCAGCACGGGATCCTGCTCGTCGCGGACGAAGTGCAGAGCGGCGTGGGCCGCACCGGGAAGATGTGGGCCTGTGACTGGGAGAACGTCGAGCCCGATATCCTGGTGAGCGCCAAGGGCCTCGGCAGCGGCATGCCGATCGGCGCCTTCATCGCCAAGGAGTCGGTGATGACCTGGGAGGCCGGCTCGCACGGCTCCACCTACGGCGGCAACCCGGTGGCCTGCGCCGCCGCCCTCGCCACGCTCGAGATCGTCGAGGGGATGCTGCCGCACGTGCAGCAGATGGGCGACCGGATGCTGGGGCACGCGAAGCACCTCCGGGACAAGTACGCCGTGGTCGGCGACGTCCGCGGGCGCGGGCTCATGATCGGCATCGAGTTCGTGAAGGACCGCACCACCAAGGAGCCGTTCCCGGAGATCATCGACCGGATCACCGAGCGCGCCTTCAGCAAGGGGCTCCTGCTCCTCGGCTGCGGCAAGAGCACCTTCCGTCTCGCCCCGCCGCTGGTGCTCGACGAGTACGATGTCGACACCGGGATGGGGATCCTCGAGGCCTGCCTCAAGGAAGAGGACTGACCGATCGGCCGGGTGCGCACGCACCCGGCCGTGCAACCCCGGCGGGGGTCCGGACGTCCAATGAGGGATGAGGGGGGCGGCAGGGTTGGCGCCCCCTTTGCCTTCTCCCACTCCCGAGTCATCCTCGTGCCCCTGCCCCGCCCCTGGCGCCTGCTCTTCTGCGCCACCCTGCTGCTTCCTGGTTCCGCCCAGGCCCAGCGCCCGCTCAACCTCGACTTCGAACAACCCGGCATCGGCACCCCGTCCCTCCCCTGGGGCTGGTCGCTGGGCTGGTCCGCCTTCGGCGGCAATTCGAAGGCGAGCTTCGTACTCGATTCAACGATTCGGCAGCAGGGCCGCCGCAGCCTCCGCATCACCATGCCGGACGGTGTGGCGAACGCCGACCCCCAGTCCCTGGTGCTGCAGGTGCCCGCCGACTTCGCCCGCGGCCACCGGCTGGCCCTCTCCGGATGGCTCCGCGCCGCCGGTACGGTACAGGCGTTGCTGACCCTCGAGGCCTGGAAGTTCCAGGCCTTTGCCGCCGCCGACACCGCGATCGAGCTGCCGGCGGCCGACCCGGCCTGGCGGCGTCACACGCTCGCCATCAACGTCCCGACCGATCCGTCGATCCACTCGATCGTCATCTCGGCCACGCTGACTGGCCCCGGCAGCGGCTGGTATGATCGGCTGGAGCTCACCCTCGATGGCCGCGCCATCTCCGCCCTGCCACCGCTGGTCGCCGGGCCGCAACGCGCGGAGCTCGCCTGGCTGCGGTCCCACGCGACCCCGCTCATCCGCGTCGATCCCGGCAGCGCCGGCGCCGGAGAGCGCGACCTGGCCGCGCTCGACACCATCATCGGCCAGGCGCGGATCGTGGCGCTGGGCGAATCCACCCACGGGACCAGCGAGTTCTTCCGCCTGAAGCATCGCGTGCTGGAGCACCTCGTGCGGGAGCGGGGTATCCGGCTCTTTGCCATCGAAGCGAACACCTTCTCGGCGGAGCGCGTGAATGCGTGGGTGCAGGGAGGCCCAGGGACGGTGGGCGAGGCGATGCGCGGGATGTTCCAGGTCTGGAATACCACGGAGATGGGAGCGCTGCTCGAGTGGATGCGGACCTGGAATGCGGAACACCCCGACTCCGCGGTGCGCTTCGTGGGCTATGACATGCAGGATCACCAGACGCCGATCGACACCCTGCGGGCGTTCCTGGCCCGCCGCGAGCCCGCGTTGCTGCCGCGGCTCGAGGCGTTGACCCACGAGTACCGCGCCCAGCGCTACTACGGGACGCCCCAGGTTCCGGACACGACCCGGGCACGCTGGCACGCGCAGGCCGAGTCGCTCTGGACCAGCGTGAGCGCCCGACGCGAGGTGTGGCTCCAGGCATCGGGAGCACCGGCGGAGTCGATGGCCACCGAATGGGCGGTGCAGGCGGCGAACCTCTTCCGTCAGGCGGCCCGGTTCAACGTGGGGCTCAACTCCCCGGAGCGGGACAGCCTGATGGCGGCCAACCTGGCCTGGGCACTCCACACGGTCGCCCCCGCCGCTCGCGCGGTGGTCTGGGCTCACGACGTGCACGTCTCCCACGGTGGCGATGCCAGGCTGAGCTTCAACGCGGGGGCGCAGATGGGGGCCTACCTGCGACGCTGGTTCGGCGAGGAGTACCAGGCGTACTCGCTGCTGACCGCCGTGGGCAGCTACAGCGCCACGCGCGGATTCAGCGACTGGGAGCGGGTGGACGCCACGGCATTTCCGGCGCCGGAAGGGAGCCTGGAAGCGGCGCTGCACTCGCTTGGGCAGCCGGCGGGGACGGTGGGGTGGATCGTGAACCTGCGTGCCGCGCGACACGATCCGGCGGCGGGGTGGCTCGAGCAGCCGCGGCCGATCCGGAGTATCGGGTACGCGGCATACGATTACGGGTTCGACCTGACCGCGGTCCTGCCTCTGGAGTTCGACGGCGTCCTCTTTGTGGACCGGACCACCCCGTCGCGCTGGATTCGCTAGCGGCGCGGAGACCCCGGCCTACAGATAGCTCACCCACCCCACCTTCACGCGCTGCTTGTAGTCCGCATACCAGCGGCAGGGGAAGTACAGGAGCACGACCGCGATGAGCCACACCAGGTAGAGCAGCCCGAGAGACCAGGTGTAGCCGTCGGGCGCCGGCGGGATGAACATCGGGTGATTGCCGAAGAGCCAGGGGTTCACGGCACCTTCCCGCAGCCGCGAGACGCCGAGGGCCAGCACGTGGATCAGCGGGATGTGGAGCAGGTAGTAGAACATGGGCACCCGGCCGAACACGCCGATGATGCCCGCCACCCTGCCGCGCGCCTGTTCCAGCAGCGGAACGGCGAGCAGCATCGGTCCCAGCGTCATGAGCAGGAAGAGAAGCGAGCCGGGATACTTGGTCGTGTTGAGGAACGCGAGCAGCGCCGGCATCCGCCCGCTGCCCCAGGGTCTCGGATCGCCATAGAGATTGAAGCCGCGGAGCAGGAGAAAGAGCGCCACCGCCGCCCCGCCGGCCGCGAGACAGAAGCGCCGCCTGCGCCCAGCGTCCCATCGGAGGACCGGGCCAAAGCAATAGCCCAGCGCCATCACCCCCGCCCACGGGACCAGTACGAAGAGCACCGCCAGGGGAGGCCCGCCCTGACCGAGCTGGACCACGCCGCCGCCGTACAGGATCCGCCAGAGCCAGGAGGGCGGAGTCGTCTCGGCGGCGGCGTTGATCGCGGCGGCGCTGCCATCGAGCAGGTTGTGCCCCGCCACCATCACCGCGCCGAACGCCAGGATCGCCGGGAGCGGCAACCAGACCAGCGCGGCGAGGATCACCATCGACCACCCCAGCATCCAGATCACGCCGGCCAGCATGTAGTGGGCAAAGTCGAAATTGAAGGTCCACAACACCCGGATGACGGTGAGCTCCAGCAGCACCAGCCAGAGGCCGCGGGTGAGCAGGAAGCGGCTGGTCGCCGCCCGGTCCCGGCGCTGGCCATAGAGCCAGGCGCTGGTGCCGGCCAGGAAGACGAACACCGGCGCGCAGAAGTGGGTGACCCAGCGTGTAAAGAAAATGCCAGGCGTTGGACCGCCTGGCGGAAGACCGGAGTAGACCCGGACGTGGTCGATGGCCATGAGGACCATGACCACGCCCCGGATGATGTCGATGGACGAGACGCGGCCGGGCGCCACCCCGGCGGGAGTGACGGTGGATCGGTGCTCGGCAATAGCTGTGGTCATGGCACCTCCTGACGGGAAGATGCCGATCTCCTACGTCTGCGCAAGGAAATGGGTTCGAAAGGTCGGTCGTCCCAACGGCCGACGCTGGGGGGCGGGACAGACGAGGCGGGGTGGGTCAGGGATGAGGAGCGCGCGTGCCGCTAAGCGATCTTACCGATCCCTTGCGGCCGCAGCGCGACGATTCCCTGACCTACCCCGCCTCGTCTCACTACGCAGACCACCAGCGGTTCAGCCGGTGATCACCGTCCGGCTCTGCTCCCGCATGAACTGCTGCACGTACCACGGCCCGCAGCCGCCCTTCCCGCTGCCGCCGCTCCCCTTCCACCCGCAGAACGCCTGCGCGCCTGGCCATGCCCCGGTCGTCGCACCGCTCCGCTTGTTCACGTAGGTCACGCCCGCCTCGATCTCGTCGAAGAACCGGTCGATCTCCTCCTGCTTCTTCGAGAAGAACCCAGCGGTGAGCCCGTACTCGACCTTGTTCGCCTCGGCCAGCGCCTGGTCGAGCGAGTCCACCGGCGCGATGGCGAGGAAGGGGCAGAACAGCTCCTCCATGAAGAGGCTGCTCGAGAGCGGCAGCTCCGCGATGGTCGGCGCGACGAAGTGCCCCTTGTCGAACGGCTCGCCCCGGAGCCGGCTTCCGCCGGCCAGGATCTTCCCCTCGCGGCCCGCCTGTGCCACCGCTTTCTCCCAGCGCTGCACCGCCCGCTCGTTGATGACCGGGCCGAACCAGACATCCCGCTGGGTCACGTCACCCATCCGGATAGCCTTCGTTTTCTCCACGATCTTCTCGACGAAGGCGGCATACACCGACCGGTGCACGTACACCCGGCTGGTGGCGCTGCACTTCTGGTTCTGCAGCCCGAACGCGGAGCGCATCGCTCCCTCGGCGGCGGCGTCGACGTCGGCGCTGTCCATCACGATCGTCGCGTTCTTCCCGCCCAGTTCCATCAGGCAGGGCTTCACCCACTTCTCCGACAGGCCGTGGAAGATCCGCATCCCCACCGGCTTGGAGCCAGTGAAGACCACGCCATCGGTCATCGGGTGCTGCCAGAGCGAATCGCCGATCTCGCGACCGTGGCCGGTCACGAAGTTGAAGACCCCCGCCGGCACCCCCGCGTCCCGATACACCTCGTACAATTTGAGCCCGGTCCAGGGAGTGTCTTCCGCCGGCTTGTAGACCACCGCGTTGCCGGCCATGAGCGCCGCCGATGACATCCCGGTCGAAAGCGCCAGCGGGAAGTTGAAGGGCGCAATGCAGACGAAGACGCCGTAGGGGCGGAGCAGTTCGGTATTCCGCTCGATCGGGGTGAGGTTGGCCATCGGCTTCACGAAGCCGTCGTGGTCCTCCACCTGCTGGCAGTAATAGTCGATCAGGTCGGCCGACTCCTCGGTGTCTCCCATGGCCTCGAGCCGGTTCTTGCCCACCTCGTACGCCATGATCGCCGAGAGGAGGAACTTCCGCTCGCGGATGATGTTCGCGGCCTTCCGGAGAATCGCGATCCGCTCCTGCCACGGCCGGGCCGCCCACTCCTTCTGCGCCGCCTTCGCGGTGCGCACCGCCAGGTCGACATCGTCCTTGGACGCCGCGACGAAGGTGCCCAGCACCAGCGAGGTGTCGATCGGGGAGGTGTCGACGATCGGGTCGTGCCGGGTGACCTCCAGCGCCTTCCCGCCGATGTAGAGCGGATAGCTCTTCCCCGCGGTGGCGCGGACCTCGGCCAGCGCCGCATCGAACGCGCGGTGAAAGGCCTCGAGATCGACGTTGGTGGAGGTGTACGTAATCTTCTGCTGCGGGGCGGTGGCGGTCATGAGGTCTCCTCTGCGGCTCAGGCCTTCAGGGCCTGGGTGCCGCCGGTCAGCACTTTGCCGATGGTGGCATCGAGCGCCCGGCTGAAGCGCTGGATGATCTCGTCGATTTCCGAGTCGGTGATCACGAAGGGGGGCGCGAGGCAGGACAGGTCGCCGTTGGTGCCATCGGCCTGGCCCATGTTGGCCCAGGTCATGAGTCCCGCCTTGAGGGCCTCCTCCGCGAAGGTCTCGGCGAACTTGAGCTTGCGGGGGAAGGGCTGGCGGGTCGCCTTGTCGAGCACGAACTCGACCCCGGCGAGGAGGCCGCGCCCGCGAATGTCGCCCACATGCGGCAGTTCCCGCACCGCCGCCAGCTTGCGATGGAACACCTCGCCCATGGTGCGGCAGCGCTCCACCAGCTTCTGCTGCTTGATGTGCCGCACCGCCGCCAGTCCGGCCGCGGCCAGCACGGGGTGATGCGAGAAGGTCTGCGCGTGCAGCAGCGCGCCCGACCCCTTCGCGATCGGGTCGAGCAGCCGCCGGGGCGCGGCCACCGCCGAGAGCGGCGCGTAGCCCCCGGTGATCCCCTTGCCGTAGGTCATGATGTCAGGCACCACGCCGTACTGCTCGATCGCCGCCCAGGTGCCGGTGCGTCCCGCCCCCACCAGCACTTCGTCGGCGATGAAGAGGACGTTGTGACGGGTGCAGATCTCCCGCACGTTCTTGAAGTACTCGGGCGAGGGCACCGAGTGGCCGGTCGAGCTCCCGCCCACCGGCTCCGCAATGAAGGCAGCGACGTTCTCTGCGCCGAGTTCCGAAATCGCTGCTTCGAGTCCAGTCCCGCTGCAGACCGGACACTGACCGCCTGACCGCCCGACCGCCTGACCGCCACACTCACACCGATACGGATACGGCGCCGGGATGCGGTGCACGTCCACCAGCCACTCGCGGTAATACGTCTTGTAGTGCTCCCGGGCCGAAGCCGAGAGGGCGAGCAGGGTGTTGCCGTGGTAGGCGGGGAAGAGCGCGATGATCTTGTGCTTGGACGGCTTCCCGAGCTCGACCCAGTATTGCCGGGCGAGCTTGAGCGCGGCCTCGACCGCCTCCGACCCGCTGCCGAGGAAGTAGAACTTGTCGAGGTCACCGATGGCGAGCGCGGCGAGCTCGTCCGCCAGGGCCTCGACCGGCTCGTTGGTGAAGGCGGTGCCGTTCAGGTAGGCCACCTTCGCCGCCTGCTCGGCCATCGCCGCGCCAATCGAGGCGACCCCGTGGCCCAGGTTGGCGACGAAGGCGCCGCCGGACCCGTCGAGGTAGCGGTTCCCCTGCTGGTCGACCAGCCAGCACCCCTCACCCCGGACGATCAGGGGGAAGCGGCGGGTGAGCTTGCGGTAGAAGACGTGGGAGTCGGGGTACTGGAAGGCCGTCATAGTGGGGGGAATCTGGCCGCCCGGAGGCGGGCGGCGCCAGTCGGCGGAGGGGACCGGGTATTTATGCGCCGGCCCGCAAGAGGAGGATGCCGATCCAGGCCGGCGGCGCCACGATTTTCCCCGAAAGGGGGGGCGGGGCCCCCAGGCAGGTGCACCGGCTGCAGGGCCTCCGGCCGACTGGCGAACGGCCGCGGCTCCAAGGCCCGATGTCAGTCGCTCCCGCGACCTCCCGCTCTACTGGAAACCCGGATCGAGGAGCGCCCATGGTCGGCACCACCAATCCCCTCCGCCGCTATGTCACCGAAGAGGCGCGGCGCCACATCCTCACCGTCTCCGACGCCCCGGAGTATCTGGTCAACGGCAAGCGCCGGGGGGCCGACAAGCTCCGGCAGATCTTCACCGAGGCCTGCCTGGTGGTGCCCGAGTGGAGCAAGGACAACCTCCGGGCCCTGGAGACCCCAGGCAACTGGCTCAACGTCAACGGCCGGGGCGGGACCACCGACAGCAAGGTCGCGGTCCACTGGTGCGGCATCTTCGCGACGTTCGTGCTCCGGAAGGTGGGGCTCAACGTGAAGTGGCGCGCCGGTATCGGGATCGAGAACATCGGCAGCACCGGCTTCCTCGACCGGCGCAACCGGGGCGGCAAGGACGGCCGCTTCGACCCGAAGGCCTTTGCCCCCGGGGATGTGTGCGTCATCCCCCGGGCCAACCATCACTTCATCGTGGTGGACGCGCCCGAGGGGAGCGATGCCATGCGGTGTATCGCGGGGAACGGCAGCAAGCAGCAGATCGAGTGGCAGACCCACAGCCGGGGCACGGTGGTGACCCATTACGCCATCGCGTGGGACCCGTTCGCCTCCCGGCTCTAGCCAGGGTTCAGAGCAGCTTGGCCCCGTTCGGCACCGGGCGTTCCGGCATGGCTAGCACGATGGCCCCGGAGGCGTCGGCGAACCCTGTCACCAGGACCTCGGAGCGAAACGGCCCGATCTGCTTGGTCGGGAAGTTGAGCACACCGAGCACCTGCCGGCCGAGCAGGTCTTCCTTCCGGTAGTGCACGGTGATCTGCGCACTCGAGCGCTTCAGGCCGAACTCGCCGAAATCCACCGTCAGCTTCCAGGCCGGCTTCCGCGCCTCGGGGAACTCCTCCACCGCGACGATCGTCCCCACCCGGAGTTCCACCCGCTCGAAATCACCCCACGTGATCGTATCCATGGTGCACGCTCATCGGCCCGGCTTGAGAGAATATCGAAGGAAAAGCAGCAACGGCACTTCACCAAGGGCACGAAGCCACGAAGAGCACGAAAGTCAGGCTGGAGTACGAAGTGCGGCAAGGACGTCGCGGATCCGCCCCGGGGCCACCCCCATCGGGTAACCGACGTGGAGCTCGCGCCAGCCGGTCGCGCGCGCAATCGCCACCGCACTCTCGGCCCGCACCCCGCCACCGGGCAGCACGCCAATCCGGTCCCCCGCCCGCGCGGTGAGCGACTGGAGCCGGCTCGCTCCGTCCGCCGCCGTGCTTGCCCCGCCCGAGGTGAGCACCCGGCGCACCCCCGCACCCGCCAGCAGCTCGAGCGATGCCTCCAGGTCCGGCGTCTCGTCGAAGGCGCGATGAAAGGTGACCGGCAGCGGGTGCGCCGCCTCGACCAGCCGCCGGGTCCAGTCGCGGTCGATCGTCCGGTCGGCGCGCAGGACACCGATCACCACCCCATCGGCGCCGGCCCGCTTCGCGTGACGAATGTCATGCAGCATCCCCTCGCACTCGTCCGCACTGAACTGGAAAGCGCCCGGCCGCGGGCGCACCATCACCATGAGGGGCAGGTCGAGGGCCTTCCGGATGCTCGCCAGCAGCCCGGCGCCCGGGGTGATCCCGCCCCGGGCGAGATCGCCACAGACCTCGAGCCGCCCCGCCCCCTCCGCCGCGGCACCGCGGGCCTCCTCCAGGGTCTCGATCGCGGCTTCGATCAGCATCAACGGGTCCGGTCGAGGAGCTGCATCGCCCGCCCCGCCGCATCCAGCCGCCGGGGCGTGAATCGCGGGTCGGCGTTCTCCCACACCTTGGCCACCAGCCGGTAGTGATAGGCCGCGCTGTCGCGGTTCCCGGCCGCTTCCCAGGCCCGTCCGAGGAGTTCGTGCGCCTCGGTGTGCGTCAGGTAGAGCGCCGTCCCGTCGAACAGGCCGCGCGGAACCGGCTGCACCGCCGCCACCGCTTCGGCCGGGTGCTTGAGCCGGAGCAGCGCCGCGCCCAGCTCGTAGTAGTTCCGGGTGAACCCGCCGTTGCGGGTGGTGATCGCCTCCTCGAACTCCCGCACCGCCCGCTCATCGTCACCGCGGGCCTTGCCGAGCAGGCCCCGCACGTAGTGGTGCAGCCGCCGGTCGCGCTCGAGACCGCTGATCTGTCCCAGCCGCTGCATCGTGTCGGCCAGCGCGGCGAGGCCGCTGGTATCGCCGGCGGCTGCGAGCGCCGTCGCCATATGGGTCCAGGACCAGACCCGGTTCCGCGCCGCGCTCGCCGAATCCTCGAACGGAATCGAGCCCCGGCTGATCGAGTCGAACAGCATCGCCGCCTCGCGGAAGCGGCCCATCTCGTACAGCACCTGGCCCTCGATGTAGGCGCTGACGGGGGCGGAGCCCCGGCGGGCCGGGTCGGCCTTGGCCGCGCGATAGGCGCGTGCCGCGTTCAGCGCCTCGTTGAGCTGGCCCAGGTGCCGGGAGGCGATGGCCAGGAACCAGTAGCCGTCGGCTCGGGTGACCCCGGTCGAGGCCTGCGTCAGCGCCCGGGCCAGCATTGCGGTGGAATCGTACTGGCTGTTCCACATGTACACCGCCGCGAGGTAGGCCCAGCCGGAGGGATAGCTGGGCTCCAGCGAATCGGCCTGGCGCAGCATCACCCGCGCCGAATCCGTCATGCCCAGCTGGGAGAACACCACCGCCTGTACCCGCCGGGCCTGACCCGACCCGGGCTGCAGCCGCCGCCAGCGACGCGCCTCGGCGAGCGCGGCGGGAAGCGAATCCTCCTGCGTCATGGTCCCGATCAGCGAGGCGAACGCCTCACACGCGAGACACCGCACGGTCTTCCCCTGCAGCCCCAGGCTGTCCCGCGCGATCACCTCGAGGAACCGGTTCCGCGCCGTGCGCCAGTCGGCGGCGAGGATCGCTCCCTGCCCGGCCCACAGGTATCCGTCGAGCTCCGTGGGATAGCGGACCGTCAGCGTCTCGGCGTACGCCCGGATCGAGGGAGAGGAGTTGTAGAACGCCCAGGTCGCGCGGATCAGGAGCCGCTCCCGATCGCTGGCCCGCTCCGCCAGCTCCACCGCGCGCTGCATCCGGGTGGAGCCCTCGGCCCGCGATCCGCTCGCCGTGGCCAGGCTGTAGTAGTACTGGGCCATCGCGAAGGCCGAGTCCTTCGCCAGCGCCTCGGCAAAGAGCTTCTCCGCCTCCGGTACATGACCCTCGTAGTAGGTGCGGAGCCCCGCCTCGTAGGCTCGATAGGCCTCGACCGAGCGGGTCGACACGTCGGCCAGCGAGCCGGCCGGCGCCTGCCCGCCGAGGTCGTTCACCAGCCGGCCGGTGCCGCTGTCGGCCAGCGTGAAGAGGTCGGGCGCCTGGATCGTGTAGGCCTGCAGCACGGCGCCGCTCGCGAGGTCGACCCGCCGGAGGTCGAGCCGGAAATGCCCGGGCCCCACGTCGTACAGGGCGCCGTCGATCAGTTCGGTGGCCCCGGCCCGCCGCGCCGCGGCCACCACCTGCGCGCCGGTGGTGTCGCTGGCGCTCGCCGGTTCTCCCTGCAACTCGTACATCCGCGCGGAGCTGATCACCCGCATCCCCGCCGCGCGGGCGAGGTTGGTCGCCAGCATGTCGGCCAGCGGGCGACCCATGCTGCCGATCCCGCCCTCGGTGTAGTGCGCGATCCTGCCGACCGCGACCACCCTCGTGTTAGGCGGCGTCGCGCTTCCCCGATGCCAGGCGCCCCACAGCAGCACCCCGGCGACGCCCGCGACGCAGACCGCGGCCAGCGTCGCGACCAGGCGTCCCCAGCGACGCCGGGGCGCCACCGGCGCGGGGTGCGGCTGGAGCGGGGCCAGGCCGGCCGGCAGCTTCATCGTCGCCCAGCCGCTGGTGTGACCAGGCGCGACGACCGGTTCTTCGTCCGGAATCTCTCCCACCGCGGTTTCCGCGGAGGAGCGGGGCGGAGGTCCCCGCTCCTCGCCGCGCACAGCGGAGGCCGGTGCCGCGGCAGCGGGGAGCGGCGGTGCCACCGGCTCCGGGCCTGCGGCAACCGCGGACGGGGGCGGCACCGGAACCGGCGAGAGCTCGCCCGAGGCCGCGCTCCGGAGCCGGCCGGCCAGCGCCACGACCTCGCGGTCGGGCGGCAGGTCGAGTTCCTGGCGGATCAGCGTCTCGTAGATCCGGGCATGCTGCAGCGCGCCCGCGACGTCGCCCTGGGCCGCGAGACTCTCCATCAGGCGGCAGGCCACCTGGGCGTTGAGGGGATCCTGCGCCGCGAGCTTGCGGAGCCACCCGGTCGCGCCTCGATGATCGCCCCGCTCCGCGGCGCGGCCACCCAGGGTGTGCAGCAACCCGGCGAAGTCATGGGCAAGGGCGGCCCGGGTCGCCTCCACCCACTGCTCGAAGCTCTCTGCCCCGGGGAGGTGAAAGCCCTCGAGGAAGCGGCCCCGGAAGAGTTCCACCGCGCGGTCGAGTGCCCCGGTCGCGTGCGCGTCGCGGAAGTCCCAGAGGTCGCAGCTCACCAGGTCGGGGTTGATCCGGATGTCCTTCGTCCCGGTAATCGCGTCGTCCGACCCCAGGTCCCGCCGGAGCGCATAGAGCGCCTGCGCCAGCGCCTTCCGGCCCCGCTCCTCATCCGATTCCGGCCAGAGGTACCCGAGCAACGCGTCCCGGGTTACCCCCCGCTCCCCCGCCACCGCCAGCAGGGCAAGCAGCGCCAGACGCCGGGGCTGAGCCGCAGCCCCACTGGCGGCCCGGCCGTCGTCGCTCACGTACAGCCCGCCTAAGACGTTGATGCGGAGCAAGTTAACTCAGGTGATTTGGGAGTGATTCCGGGGCGAGTCGGGCGGCATTCCCGCGTGACTGGCGCCGATATACTAGGCCTCGTTCACTGGGCCGGCAACTCGGAACGCCGGGCCCGACGGGCGGTGCCGCATGGTGGGGATGGCGCCGAAGTGCCCGAAAATGCGCACCCCCGAACACCTAACTCTCCTGGAGGAGCACATGAAGGCTCTGGCGATCATCCCGATCGGACTGATGACGATGCTGTCGTCCACCCCCGCGGTGTCGCACCACGACGGCCGGATCGACGGCGCGCTCTCCACCTCGCTCACGGGCCAGGCGGTCTTCGGACCGGTCAAGGGAAACCAGTCCTCCTCCTTCTCGCTGGAACTGGGCGCCTACAGCGACAACGGCGCGGTGGTCTTCAGCCGGGTCTCCTCCGAGCGGCCCCGGGCCGGCACCTACCGGGTCACCGCCTTCGCGCCCGGCGCGGAGAAGGCCGATGAGTTCCATGCGATGATCTCGCTCGGCTCGGTCGGCTCGCCGATCGGCGCGTTCCGGGCGGTGAGCGGCACCGTCACCATCCTCCAGTCGACCGGCGACCGGATCGTGGGCCGCTATGAAGTGAAGGCGGTGGGGTTCCTGGCCAGCGACCCGGAGAACGAGGGGCGGGAGATCACGGTGCGGGGCGGGTTCAGCGCGGAGCCGGCGGCGGAAGCCTCGCGCTTCGAGGGTGCGGCCCACGGCGCCGTGGAGGCCGCCCTCCAGGGTGAGGCCGAGTTCGGCATGGTGAGTGACGGTGCGCAGGAGCGTTTTGCGCTTAACCTCGGGACGGCGAGCGCGCAGGGCGCGGTGGTGCTGAGCCGGGTGGGTGAGGTGCCGGCGGTGGGCGTGTACGCGGTGAGCCCGGCGGGCCTGCTGCGGCGCGGGAACTTCAGCAGCGTGGTGATCACCGGCTCGTCCGCCCACCCGACGGGGGTGTTCCACGCCACCAGCGGCACGGTGACGATCACCCGGAGCAGCGCTGACCGGATCAGCGGCACCTTCGAACTGCACGCAACCGGGCTGCTCGCCGCGAACCCGGACGACGAGAGCAAGGACGTGGTGGTGAGCGGCTCGTTCCTCGCCACCGCGCACGGCAGCACCATCACGATGAGCCTGAGGTAAGCCATGACGCTGGTCCAACGCGTTCGCGGACTCTACGAGTGGTATCGCGCGCTGCGCTCCCTGCAGCGCATCCTGGCGGCGCAGTAACGATGAGGGGTGGGCAATGCGTGTGACGTACCTGGTGGACCGGCCGACCGAGGACGTGGCGCAGGTGGCCGACTGGTTCATGGAGCAGTGGGGACCGGACAGCGTGGAGCAGTGGCTCCCCCTCGTGGGCGGGATCCTGCAGCGGAGCACGCTCCCCACCACCTTCGTCGCGGTGGAGGACGAGCGGCTGCTCGGCACCGCGAGCCTGGTGAGTGCCGGCCCCGGCGGGATGCACTGGTCGCCCTGGCTCGCGTCGCTCTACGTGCGGCCCGAGGCGCGGCGGCAGGGGGTCGCGGCGGCGCTGCTCAAGCGGGTGGAACTCGAGGCCCGGCTGCTGGGGTTCCCGCGGCTCTACTTCGCCGCCCATGGGCCGGCCGGCCCCTACGAGTCGATCGGCTGGCAGTGGGTCGGGTGCACCCGGACCGCCCACGGGCTGGCGAACGTGCTGACGCTCGATCTCGCCGCCCGGGAGCAGGCGGCGTGACGCCGGAACGCGCCGGGTTGATCCGGGCGCACTGGGAGGCGCTCACGCCCGCGGGGGCCCGGCTCGCGGAGGCCTTCGTCGAGCGGCTGTTCGCGCTCAACCCGCAGGTGCGGCAGCGTCTCGGCCCGGTCGGCGGCGCGGCGCTGGCGGAGCAGTTCGGGACCGTGGCCGGCGGGCTGGTGCGCCGGCTCGAGGCGCCGGAGGACCTGATCCCGGAACTCTCGCGGCTGGGGCGTCGTCTACAGGAACTGGGTGTATCCGAACGCAACTATGACCTCCTCGGGGACGCGCTCCTGACGGCGCTGCGTACCACCGCGGGGGCAGGATGGCATGCCGAGCTGCAGGACGCATGGCTGGAGGCGTATACCGTGGCCGCTTCGATCATGAAGCGGGCGGGCCAGCGGGTGTCCGGCGCAACCGCGATCGTCGCGGGGTAACGGCAGGGCCGCGCAAGGAGTGTGGGTCGTGACAGCGGGAACGTCGTTGCATCCGCAGGTGCGGCTGATCGAGCAGGAACTGGCCTCGGCCACCACCCGGGCCGCGCGGCTGGTCGACCGGACGCCGGAGCCGGACTTCACCCGGACGCCGTCCGAGGGGCACTGGTCCATCGCCGAGTGCCTCGAACACCTGAATCTCACCACCCGGGCCTACCTGCCGCTGATCGACGAGGCGTTGCAGGTGGGGCGCCTCTTCGCGACGGGGTCCCCGCGCCGCTATCGCCGGGATCTCACCGGGTGGCTTCTGTGCCGCATGTCGGAGCCGCCCTACCGGCTCCGGACCACCACCCGCCCGCGCTTCGTGCCCATGATGCCCGGCACCCGCGGCGAGGTGCTCTCGGAATTCGTGCGGCTGCAGCAGGAGCTCACCATCCGGCTCCACCGGACCCCCGGGCTCAACCTCGCCCGGATCCGGGTCGTTTCACCCTTCGACGGCCGGCTGGAGTACAGCCTCTACTCCTGCTTCCGGATTCTCCCGGCCCACCAGCGCCGGCATCTCTGGCAGGGTGAGCAGGTGCATCGCATGCTGGAGCTCGCCCCCGCGGCCTGACCCCCGACCCATCCTTCCGCATCGTCCGGGACGGGTGCATTCTCCCTCCGTCCCTGGTCGTCGTCCCCGCGATTCCCGGTCCTTCCGGAGCCCGCATGACCCGCCTGGCTGTTCTGCTTGCCTCCGTCCTCACCGTCTCCACCGTCCTCGCGCAGGAGCCCGCCGGCGGGCGCCGGCCCTGGACGTCGCACGACCTCCATCTGCTCAAGGGCGTCTCGGAGCCCGCCCTTTCCCCGGATGGCGCGTGGGTGGCCTACACCGTCACCTCGCAGGACACGGTCGACGACGAGGAGGTGAGCGATCTCTGGATGAGCAGCTGGGACGGCCAGACCACGGTGCGGCTCACCAGCACGCCCCGCGAGAGCGAGCACACCCCGGCGTGGAGTCCCGACGGGCGCTGGCTCGCCTTTCTCTCGAGCCGGGGCGATACCGCCGGCGCCAGCCAGCTCTGGCTGCTCAACCGCCGCGGGGGCGAGGCCGAGCTCGTCACCCGGGTGCCGACCGGCATCGAGGAGTATGCCTGGTCGCCGGACGGGAACCGGCTGGTGTTCGTGAGCGAAGACCCCGACTCGGTGGAGACCAGCAGCATCGTGGAGTCGCCCTTCCTCGAGGTCACCGACCTCGAGGGGAACCCCGCGCCGAAGGCCCCGCCGCCGCATGCGAAGACGGCGCCGCCCATCGTGATCGACCGCTTCTACTTCAAGGAGGACTACACCGGCTACGTCCGGCGGAAGCGGAAGCACCTGTACCTGTTCGACCTCGCGGCCCGCAAACTGGTCCAGCTCACCCAGGGCCACAGCGACGAGCGGCTCCCCTCCTGGTCGCCGGACGGGCAGTACCTGGTGTTCGTCAGCAAGCGGGTGGGCGACGATCCCGATCGCCACTCGAACTGGGACCTCTACGTGATCCAGGCGGCGGCCGGCGCGGTGGCCCGCCAGGTCACCACCTTCACCGGGCCGGACAACAACCCCGATACCGACAGTCGCCCGGCGTGGAGCCCCGACGGCCGCTTCATCGCCTACCTGCAGGGCGGGGCCGATTCGCTGATCTACTACGCGATGCCGAAGCTCGCCATCATCCCCTGGGGCGGGCGCGGCAATCCCACCATCCTCACGCCCGCGCTCGACCGGGCGGTGAGCCAGCCGGTGTGGAGCGCCGACGCGAAGCAGCTCTACTTCCGGGTGGAGGACGACCGCGCCTGGTACCTCGCGCGGATCGCGGTGACCGGCGGCACCATCGAGAAGGTGCTCGACGGCCGGCAGCTCGTGGCCGACTTCTCCCGCGCCCAGGATGGCCGGATCGCGGTGCTGGTCGACTCCACCACCCGCCCCGCCGAGGTCTATGCCCTCGACCAGGGCAGGCTCCGGGCGCTCTCGCACCAGAACGATTCCCTCCTCGCCGCGCGAATCACCGCGGTGCCGGAGGAGATCAGCGTGAAGAGCAAGGACGGCACGGTGGTGAACGGATTCCTGCTCCGGCCCGCGGGGAAGACCGGCAAGGTGCCCACGATCCTCCAGGTGCACGGCGGCCCGGTCTCCGAGTTCGAGAACGGCTTCGAGTTTCCCTGGCAGCTCTATGCCGCGGAGGGCTACGCCGTCGTCGCGATGAACCCGCGGGGGAGCTCGGGGCGGGGCGACAAGTACGCCCTCGCCATCTGGGCCGACTGGGGCAACAAGGATGCGCAGGACGTGCTGGCGGGCGTGGACTACGCGGTGCGCACCGGCGTCGC
Source organism: Gemmatimonadales bacterium (assembly GCA_046327735.1). GTDB lineage: Bacteria > Gemmatimonadota > Gemmatimonadetes > Gemmatimonadales > GWC2-71-9 > JADJOM01. Next base: position 98,910 of record JAXLXZ010000005.1, read on the forward strand.
AGACTCGAGCCGGCTGGGGATCGGCGGATGGAGCTACGGCAGCATCCTCACCAACTACGTGATCGCGCAGGATACCCGCTTCAAGGCGGCGACCAGCGGCGCCGGCATCTCCAACATCCTCGCCGGGTACGGCACCGACATGTACGTGCGGGAGTACGAGGCCGAGCTGGGCGTCCCGTGGAAGAACACGGCGACGTGGCTCCGGCTCTCCACTCCGTTCCTGCATGCCGACCGGATCAAGACGCCGACGCTCTTCCTGGGCGGGGAGCTCGACTACAACGTCCCGCTGCTCAACGCCCAGCAGATGTACCAGGCGCTCAGGAGCCTCAACGTGCCGACCAAGCTGATCATCTACCCGGGGCAGCATCACGGGCTCGCGAAGCCCAGCTACCAGCGGCACCGGCTGGAGTCGTATCTCGACTGGTTTGCGGAACACCTGCGGCAGTGAGCCCTGGAACGGCCCGGGGCCTCCCCATTGGAGAGGCCCCGGGCCGTGTGGCTGCGGCACTGGGCCGCGTCCGGGAGCCGGCTGGCCGGCTCCGCGATGAAGACTGCTACCAACCGTTCGAGATGAGTGGAGCGTGATCCATAGTAGACGGCCGAGGCGGTGACCCCCCACGCGGCCCCGGCGCCCGGCGCCCTCCCTTCCGGCACGGTGCGCTTCCACGATAAGGCCGGGTCCCGGCCTGTCAATCGGCGGAATTCGTCCACCTAACAATTTCAGTCAGGCATGCGATGACAGCGACTTCGGCGGTAGCGCGACTCGGCAAGGTGGGCCTGCCCCTCCCGCTGCCCGAGCTGGCGGGCCGGCGCTGGGACGTCATTGTGGTCGGCGGCGGACACAATGGCCTCACCTGCGCCTTCTACCTGGCGCGGGCCGGCAAGCGGGTCCTGGTGCTGGAGGCCCGCGAACGGGTGGGCGGCGCCTGCACCCTGGAGGAAACCTGGCCCGGCTACCGGGTGTCCCCCTGCGCGTACGTGGTGGGGTTGCTGCACCCGGTGGTCATCGAGGAGCTGCGCCTCCCGGCGCGCGGCTACCGCTGGACGCCGGCGATGGGGGGCTACTTCGTCCCGTTCGAGGACGGCTCGAGCATCCAGCTCTGGGACGACGAGGCGAAGGCGGACGAGGAGCTCCGCCGCTTCAGCCCCCGCGACGTCCGGGGCCGGCACGACATGCACGGGCTGATGCGGAAGGTCTGCGACGCCCTCCGCCCCCTGGACGAGCGCGACATCTGGCTGGGCCGCGGGCCCACCCGCGCGGAGATCGAGGCGCGGCTGGGGAACGATCGCGACGCCATCGCGCTCCTCTTCGACTGGTCGATCGCGGGGATGCTCGACCAGTTCCTGGACGATGAGCGGATGCGCATGGCCTACATGGGCCAGGGCGTGGTCGGCTCGGCGGCGAGCCCGTTCGACCCCGGCACCGCCTCGCTCTACTACCATCACTATTCCGGGCGACTCGACGGCGGCGACCCCGGCGGCTGGGGGTACGTGACCGGCGGGATGGGCATGGTGTCGTTCCTGATCCACGATGCCGCGGTCGAGGCCGGCGCCCTGGTCGCGACCGGGGTGCCGGTGGCGCGGATCATCCCCGGCGAAGGCGTGGAGCTGGCGGGGGGAGAACGGATCCACGCTCCCGTCGTTGTATCCAACGCCGACCCGGTGGTCACCGCCCGCCTGCTGGGGAGCGCGGCGGCGCCCGCGTGGAAGGCGCAGGTCGACGCGGTCCCGATGAAGAGCCTCACCATCAAGGTGAACGCGGCGCTCCGCGAGCTGCCCGACTTCCGGGCCCGGCCCGGCACCCGGATGCCGCACCACCTGGCCACGATCAACACCCCGCTCACCCGGGCGGAGTGGCAGTCGGGTCATGCCGCCGCGGTGGCGGGGCGGATGCCGGCGCGGGTGTGGACCGAGATCTACCTCCAGACCGCCTACGATCCCTCCGTGGCCCCGCCCGGAAAGCACGTGATGAGCGTCTTCTCGCAGTACATGCCGAACGAGTTCGCCGAGGGTGGCTGGGACCGGAACCGGGACGCGGCGGGACAGGTGGTGCTCGACTCGATCGGGCGGTTCTGCTCCAACCTCCCCGCGGCGATCGAGGCGGTCGAGGTGCTGGGCCCGCCCGATGTCGAGTCGCGGCTGGGGCTCACCGGCGGGCAGATCTTCCAGGGGGAGTGCCTGCCGCCGTACATGTGGTCGAACCGGCTGGCCTACCGCACCCCGATGGACGGCGTCTTCCTCTGCGGCGCGGCCACCCACCCCGGCGGCAGCGTCATCGGCATCAACGGGCGGAACGCCGCGTACGACATCCTCGGCCTGCTGCGATGACCGCCCTCGCGCGCACCCTCCTGGCCGCGGCCCTGGCGCTGGGCGCGCCGGCGGCCGCGCGGGCGGCTCCGCAGGACAGCGTCACCGTCATACTGTTAGGCACCGGCACCCCCGCGCCCGACCCGGCGCGCCAGGGTCCCGCCGTGGCGGTCACGGTGGGAGCGCGGATCTTTCTCTTCGATGCCGGCCCGGGGGTGGTGCGGCAGATGGCGGCGGCGGGCCTGCCGGTGCGCGGCGGGCCGGTGACCCGGTTGTTCCTCACCCACCTCCACAGCGACCACACCCTCGGCTACCCCGACCTGATTTTCACCTCCTGGGTCATGGGGCGGCGGACCCCGCTCCAGGTGGTGGGCCCCCCGGGCACCCGGGCCATGACCCGGCACCTGCTGGAGGCCTGGGCAGAGGATATCCGGGTCCGGACCGAGGGGCTGGAACAGGAACCCGCTGATGGGTATCAGGTGCAGGTGCGGGAAACGCGCGACGGAATCGCCTACGACTCGGCGAATGTTCGGGTCACGGCGTTCCAGGTTCCCCACGGAACCATGCCGGTTTCGCTGGCCTACCGGTTGCAAACTCCGGGTGCGACCATAGTGATCTCGGGAGACACCCGGCCCAGTCCGGTCCTGGAGACCATGGCCGCCGGCGCCGACCTGCTCCTCCACGAGGTCTACCCCGAGAGCCGGGTGGCCCCGGAACCGCGCCCGGGAGGCCAGCACTGGCCCGAGTACCTGCGCACCTTTCACACCTCGGACCGGCAACTCGGCGCGCTCGCCCGGCGGGCGGCACCGGGGGTTCTCATTCTCTATCATGTTGTCCGGATGGGCGCGACCGACGCCGAGCTGATGGCGGGAGTCCGGGCAGGCGGTTTCGAGGGACGAGTGGTGCTTGGAAAGGACCTGCAACGCTTTACCGTCGCAGGGCATACGACCATTGACTGATTGCCGTTCAGGGTTACATACCCTGACTTCCTATTCGGGACCGGTTCGCGTGGACCGACGTGGGTTCACCTTCATTGAAGCCCTGATCGTCTTCGCGTTCATGGCGCTCGTCCTCGCGATCGGGATTCCGCTCTTGAACCGGTCCCTGGTCTCGGCCAACGTACGCAATGCCCGCACACTTTCCATCGGGCTGTACGCCAAGGCCCGGGCCAGCTCGCTGGAGAGCGGCCGGGTGGCCACGCTCGAGTTCGTCGGTAACGTGGTGGTGGTGACGGCGGCCCCGCGGCTGGTGGCGCTGGCGGGCAGCACCGAGGACACGCTGAGCGGCCCGCTCGACCTGAATGCCCTGTTCGGCGTGACCGTCACGGGGAGCCCGACCACCGTCCTGACGGTCGACCCGCGCGGGCTGGCCAGCTCGAACGCCACGACCATCTATTTCACTCGCGAGGGAAAGACGGACAGCATGGCGGTGACCGGGTTCGGGCGGGTGGTCAAGTGATGCGGTCGACCGGGGGCTTCACGCTGGCGGAGGTCCTGGTCGCGGTCCTGATCCTCTCGGTCGGCCTGCTCGCGATCGCGGCCAGCTCCGGCTCGGTCTACCGCATGCTGGGCTACGGCAAGACCTCGACCCAGGTCGCCCACATCGTGAGTTCACGCCTCGAGGTGCTCCGGCGGGAAGCCAACCGGACGACCCCGCGCTGCCTCTCCGCCGGCCTCGTCGGCGGCAGCGACACCGCCAGCAACAACGTGGTCGAGACCTGGAGCGTCAGCGGCACCGGGCCGAGCCGCAGTATCATGGTGGTGGTGACCACGCCGAGCGGCCATGGTCCCACCAGCGATACCATCACGTCGCTCCTGGATTGCCGATGAGCCGCCGCACGGGTTTCACGCTGGTCGAGCTGCTGATGGGCCTCATCATCATGGGGATCGTCTCGTTGGCCCTCACCCGGGTCTTCCTGAGCCAGCAGCGGCTCACGGTGACCCAGGTCGAGCAGGCCTCGATGCAGGCCAACGTGCGCACCGGGACCCTCATTCTCGCCAACGAGCTGCGCGAGATCGGGAACAATGTCACTGGCGGCAACGACATCAAGAGCTTCGGGCCGACTTCCCTCACCTACCGGGCCATGCGGAGCGTCGCGCTGGCCTGCGGCGTGACCGCCGGGGGCGTGCGTATCCGGCAGACCCCGATCTACGGGGCGCGCCCGATCACCGCGGGCCGCGACTCGATGCTGCTGTTCGTCGAGCACAGCGTGGGAACGACCAGCGACGACGAGTGGTACAAGATGCCCATCAACGGCATCACCGTGTCCACCTGCCTCACCGCCGACTCGGCGCCGGCCTACCGGCTGGCCACCACCGGCCCTCCCAACCCCGCGGACGTCCGGCTGGATGCGCCGCTGCGCACCTTCGAGGTGATGGAGATCGGCCCGGTGGTCCAGGGGGGACACAACTGGCTCGGGGCCCGCTCGGTGAGCGCCGGTGAGAGCCTGACCCCGGTGGCGGGACCGATCACCCTGTCGGGGCTGGCCTTCTCCTACCTGGACGAGAATGGCAACGCCACCGGAAACCGCAGCAACATCCGGAGCATCCGGATCGTGCTCCGGGGGCAGACCGACTGGAGTGTCCGCCCCGGCAACGGGCTCACCGCGCCGAGCCAGCCGCTGCTCGACAGCCTCGTGACCATCGTGACCCTTCGAAACCAGCGGCTCCCATGAGGTCACGCTCCGGTGCGGCGCTGCCGCTGGCCCTGTTCACCATCGTCCTCGCGGCGGTGATGATCACCGCGGTCTTCTCGGTCGGGCGGCTGGAGCAGCGCATGGGCAACAACAGTATCGCCACCACCCGGGCGTTCGAGGCCGCCGAGACCGGGATCACCGCGGTGCTCAACAGCTGGTCAACCTCGTACAGCGGGATGCTGATCGGCGATGTGCGGAACACGCCCCAGACGTCGGTGGGCGGCAGCGCCAGCTATACCGCCCACGTGCGGCGCCTGAACGGCGTGCTCTTCCTGGTGCAGACGGAAGGGGTGTACCAGGTGGGGGGGCTGCCGGTCACCCGCCGGCAGGTGGCCCGGCTGATTCGACTGCTCGCGCCCGACATCTCGCCCGACGGCGCCCTGACCACCCGGATCGGCCTGACGGTGAAGGACGATGCCCGGATCGACGGCACCGACAACATCCCGCCGGGGTGGGGCGTCACCTGCGCCGCCCCCTTCCCCTCGGTGCCGGCCATCGTGGACTCGGTGGGGCCGATCATCACCGACCCCAACTGTGCCGGCGGCAGCTGCCTGACCGGGTCGAGCCCGCTCTGGGTCACCAACCAGGCGCGAATGGCCGCGTACACCCAGTTCGGCGCGGTCGACTTCAACACCCTCGCCGGGTCGGCGGAGAAGGTGGTGAGCGGCGCGGTGAGCGGGATCCAGCCGAGCACCATCGGCAGCCCCACCAGCTGCAACACCGGGGACGTGAACAACTGGGGCGACCCGCTCGACCCCAGCGGCCGCTGCTGGAACTATTTCCCCATCATCTATTCGCCGGGCGACATCGACCTCCAGTCGGGCTACGGACAGGGGGTCCTGCTGGTGCAGGGGAACCTGACCATCTCGGGACCCTTCCAGTTCTTCGGGGTGGTCATCGTGCAGGGGACGGTGAACGTCACCAGCGGCCGGGTGTACGGCGGCCTGATGACCGCGAGCGCGGCGGGCAGCCCGGTCGGCATCATCGGCGGCAACAGTGAGGTCCGCTACTCCCACTGCGCGATCGACCGGTCGGTGACCGGCGCGTCGATCGCGGACCCGCTCCGCGAACGCAGCTGGATGCAGCTGTACTGACCATGCACCCGTTCCACGTCGCGCTGGCGCGGGCCCTCAGCCAGATCCCCGACTCGACCCCCGACCCGTACGCGGTGCTCCTCGAGCACGGCACCCTCGAGATCGGGATCTACACCCCCCGCGGCAACGACTACCAGTCGCCCCACACGCGTGACGAGGTCTACGTGGTGGTGCGCGGCTCGGGGTGGTTCGTGAACGGGACCGACCGCCACGCCTTCGGCGCCGGCGACGCCCTCTTCGTGCCCGCGGGCCGCCCCCACCGCTTCGAGGAATTCAGCGACGACCTCACGGTGTGGGTGCTGTTCTACGGACCCCAGGGGGGCGAGCGGCCGGCGGCCGCCGGGGAGCCTCCGGCATGAGCCTCGAGCCCACCCTCCATCGCGACGCGTACCTCACGCCCGGCGCCTTTGCGCGGGAGCGCGAGGCGATCTTTGCCCGCGAGTGGATGTGCGTGGGGCGGGAGGAGGAAGTTCCCGGCGCCGGCGACTACCTGCTCCTCGACGTGGCCGGCGAAAGCCTGCTGCTGGTGCGGGACCGCGAGGGCGACATCCGCGCCCACTACAACGTCTGCCGGCACCGCGGCTCCCAGCTGGTCCTCGGCGTCGACCCCAGGCCCCGGGCCGGGACCAGCGGACCGAGCGGGAGCTTCACCTCTGGCATCCGCTGCCCCTACCACGCCTGGACCTACAACCTCGACGGCACCCTCCGCACCGCGCCGTATCTCGACGAGGACGACGGGGTGTGCAAGGCCGACCTCCCGCTGCACCACGCCCAGGTGGCGACGTGGGGCGGGTTCGTGTTCCTGCGGCTCGACCCCTCTTCCGGGCCGGGCCTGCTGGAGCAGCTGGGCGGCGCCCCCGAGCGGGTGAAGCGCTATCCGCTGGCGGAGCTCCGCACCGCCCAGCGGATCCGCTATGAGGTAAAGGCCAACTGGAAGGTGATCCTCGAGAACTACAACGAGTGCTACCACTGCGGGCCGGTGCACCCGGAGCTCTGCAAGGTGGTGCCGGCCTTCCGGCAGAAGGGCGGGATGGACCTCGACTGGGACCGCGGCGTGCCGCACCGCGAGGGCGCCTGGACCTTCACCATGAGCGGCACCACCAACCGGCAGCCGTTCGCGGGGCTCAACGACGACGAGAAGATCCGCCACAAGGGCGAGCTGCTCTACCCCAACTTCATGCTCTCGCTCTCGGCCGAGCACGCGGCGGCCTTCACGCTCTGGCCCCACGGGCCGGGCGAGACCACGGTGCTCTGCGACTTCCTCTTCCACCCCGACGAGATGGCACGGCCGGACTTCGACCCCGCCGACGCCGTTGAGTTCTGGGATATCACCAACCGGCAGGACTGGATCATCTGCGAGTCGGTACAGCGCGGCATGGGGAGCAGGGTCTTCGAGCGCGGCTTCTATGCGCCGATGGAGAGCCTGAGCCTGGACATCCGCCGCTACCTCGAGGCCCGGCTCGGCCGTTAGGCGGGACCCCTACCGCCCCGGACTATGTTCCGGATGGCGGGCTGGCGGGCTCCCGGCAGGGGCCGGGAACCTGGCGGGCCCCCGGACGATTCAGGAACCCATGACACAATCGACGGCAACATCACGCGATACCGCGACGCTCGCCGGGGGATGCTTCTGGTGCCTCGAGGCGGCGTTCGTGCAGCTCCAGGGCGTCGAGCGGGTGACCTCCGGGTACACCGGCGGCACCGTGGATGACCCCAGCTACGAAGCGGTGTGCGAGGGGGATACCGGACACGCCGAAGTGGTGCAGATCGAGTTCGACCCGGGCGTAATCACCTTCCGCGACCTGCTGGAGGTGTTCTTCTCGATCCACGACCCGACCTCCCTCAACCGCCAGGGGGCGGACGTCGGCACCCAGTACCGGAGCGCGATCTTCTATCACAATGCCGAACAGCGCGCCACCGCCGAGGCGGTGATCGCGGAGTACAACGCCGAGAAGCTCTGGGGCAAGCCGATCGTCACCGAGGTGGTGCCGCTCACCCGGTTCTACCCGGCGGAGGCGTATCACCGGGATTACTACGCCCGGAACCCGAACCAGCCGTACTGCCTCGGCGTGGTCGCGCCGAAGGTGGCGAAGGTCCGCACGAAGTGGGCGGGCAAGCTCAAGAAGACCGGCTGAGGACAGAAACGAGACGTGGGGCAGAGCGGGAATCAGCGGCCGCAAGGGATCGGTAAGATCGCTTAGCGGCACGCAGTTCCCGCTCTGCCCCACGTCTCGTTCTGTCCTACCGCCTTCCTTCTATCGCTCCCCGACCTTTAGTACCCGGGGTTCTGCGTCAGCTCCGGAGCCACGTCGAGCTCGGCCTGAGGAATCGGGAAGAGCAGCCGGTTGGGCCCACTCAGCCCCAGCAGGGCGATCGCACGGGTCGGGTCACGGGTGAGGTCGGGGAAGCGATCCCCCTCCTCCGCCAGCTCCAGCCGGCGCTCGTGATCGATCGCGGCCAGCACCTGGGCCTGGCCGGTCACGTCCACCCCGAGCACGTGGTCGGCAAGACCGGCGCGCTCGCGCAGCAGGTTGTAGGTGGCCACCGCGCTGTCGAGGTTGTTCCCCCGCGCAAAGGCTTCCGCCTTGATCAGCAGCACCTCGGCGTAGCGGATCACGTGGAAGTCCTCGGCGCCGCCCGGCGTGGGGAACTTGGTGCCGTACGCCACCCGCTCCACGTAGCCGTCGCCCGAGGGATCAGGGGCGATGTTCCAGGCGAAGCGCGTGTCGACGCTGGTGGTATCGTAGGCGTCGATCAGGTCCTGGCTCGGCGCCATTTCGTAGCGGCCGGCGCCGGTGTCGAGCGCGTCGGAGAGCCAGTAGTACCCGAGCAGGTTCGCCTGGCTGAGGTTGGAGGTGAACGTCAGCTTGAAGATGTTCTCCGGGGTATCCACATCGTCCCGGTTGAACAGGTCGGCGTAGCGCGGCGCCAGCGAGTACCCGAAGCCGTCCACCGCCTGGGCCTCGACCAGGGCCTGCGCGTAGTTCCCCTGGTACAGGTACACCCGGGCGCGCAGCGCGTGCGCGGCGCCGAGCGATGCGTGATTGGCCGGGGAAGTCTGGTTCTGGAGTAGCGTGATGGCCTGCGCCAGGTCGGCCAGGATCTGGGTGTACACCTCGTTCACCGTCGACCGCGGGGTCGGGTCGATCTTGGTCGGGTCGGTGACCGGGGTGAGCCGGAGCGGCACGCCGCCGTAGTACTTCACCAGGTTGTGATAGTGCAGCGCCCGGAGGAAGTACGCCTCGCCCAGGATCTGTTCCTGCTCCCCGCTGGCGAACCCGGTGATGCTCGGCACCTTGGCGATCAGCGTGTTGGCCCGCTTGACCGCGTTGTAGATGTTGTTCCACATCCCGGTGACGTCGGAATTGTCCGCGAAGAAATCGTGCTGGGACGCTTCCTGGTAGGACGTGAAGGTGCCGGTGTGCACCGCGTTGTCGGAGTAGAGATCCCCGAAGTGCGTCATCGTCCCGCCGTAGTAGAACCCGTTCTGCATCGCGGCATAGGCGCCGGCGAGCGCGGTCCGGGCCCCGGCGGGGGTGACGACGGCCTCGCCTTCAGGGGCCGAGTCCGGGGGATTGGTGTCGAGGAGGTTGCTGCAGGCGCTGGCGCCGAGCGTCAGCGAGAGCAGGAGCCCCATCCGGGTCCACATCTGGGTGCCTCGAGAGAAGAGAGTCGTGGTCATGGTTACCACCCCGCCTGCACGCCGAAGGACCAGGTCCTGGCGAGCGGATAGGCGTAGAAGTCGGTGGCGATCGACGCGGTGGACGACGCCCCGTTGCTGTTCACCTCGGGGTTGTAACCCTTGTAGTCGGTGGAGGTGAAGACGTTCTGGCCGCGCACGTAGACCCGCGCGTTGGCCATCCCCACGGCCCCGGCCCAGCGCTCCGGCAGCTGGTAGCCCAGCGTCAGGTCCTGCAGCCGGATGTAGGAACCGTTCTCCAGGAAGCGGGAGGAGATCAGCCGCGCGCCGGAGGTGCCGTCGAAGCTGGCGCGGGGCTGGTTGGTCACGTCGCCCGGCTGCCGCCAGCGCTTGAGCACGTCGGCGAACTTGTTGTCGTAGTTGTAGCCGCCCTCGTCGGAGAACACCCGCATGGCGTTGAACACCTTCCCGCCATGGCTCACCTGGAAGAAGCTGGTGAGATCGAAGCCCTTGTAGCTGATCGTGGTGGTGAGGCCACCGGTGTACTTGGGCCAGGGATCGCCGATGAAGGTCTTGTCGGCCGAGGTGATGTCGCCGTCGCCGTTCACGTCCTGGTAGATCGCGTCACCGGTCTGCGGGTCGACGCCCAGGAAGTGATAGCCGTGGAACTCGCCGAGGGGGTGACCCACGGCGACCCGGTTCATGTCGTAGTACCCGGTGGAGAAGGGCTGGTCCTGGTAGAGCGCGAGCACCTTGTTCCGGTTGAACGACAGGTTCAGCGTGCTCACCACCCGCAGGCCTTCAGCGGTGCGGGGCTGGACCGGCACCACCGTCAGCGCGACCTCGACGCCCTTGTTCTGGATGGCGCCGATATTGTCGAGGAAGGAGGTGAACCCGGTGTTGGCGGGCACCGGCCGGCTCAGCAGCAGGTCGGTCGTCTTCTTCCGGTACCAGTCGAAGGTCAGCGCGCCCCGGCCGTTCCAGAGCTCGAGGTCGAAGCCCAGGTCGAGCTGGGTGGTCTTCTCCCAGCCCAGCCGCTTGTTGCCGAGGGTGCAGGGGTAGTAGCCCGCCTCGTTGCCGTAGTTCGAGGTGCAGTAGAGCGTCTGGTAGGGATAGTCGCCGATCGCCTGGTTGCCGGTGCGCCCGAAGCTGCCGCGCAGCTTGAGCGAGGTGATCGTGCGGTTCTCCCTGAGGAAGCTCTCCCGGCTCGCCACCCAGGCCACGCTGGCGCCGGGGAAGAAGCCGTAGCGGTTGTCGGGCCCGAACACCGAGGCGCCGTCGCTGCGGAAGGAGAGGCCGAGGAGGTACTTCTCGTCCAGGGTGTAGTTGGCGCGGCCGAAGAAGGAGAGCAGCCCGGTTTCCGCGAAGGTGCCGGAGAACTGGGTCAGGTTGGTGGCGTTGCTCACTTCCTTCATCGCCTCGTCGGTGAGGAGCTCACCGCGCAGGAAGGCGTTGTCGCGCTTCTCGTACTCGATGCTGGTACCGCCGGTGAGGTCGAGCGCGTGCCGGCCGTTGAAGGTCTTGCCGAAGTTGGTGAACGCGTCGAAGACGTAGCGGCGGGCGTTGCTGTACCCCCGCTTGGCCACGCCGCCGTACTTGGCGCCGTCCGACCCGGGCACCAGCGGCGACTGGAACTGCTCTTCGGTCAGGTTGTAGAAGTCGGTGCCCAGCCGGCTGGTGACCGACAGGTTCGGGGTGATGGTGTAGCGCCCCTCGATGCTCGCCAGGATGGTGTTGGTGGTGGCCAGGGTGGTGTTGTGGGTGGCCAGGTCCACCGCGTTCACGTACGCCATCCCGTCGCCGATGTTGGTGAACCGGCCGTCGGGCTGGCGCACCGGGAAGTACGGTTCGTGGGCGATGGCGTTGCCGACGATGCCCTCGAGGTTGTCGTCCGCCTCGACCCGGTTGTTGCGCTCGCCGGTCAGCGAGACGTTGGTGCTGAAGTGCAGCCGGTCATTGACCGAGAAGTCGAGGTTGGCCCGCCCGCCGATGCGGCGGTACCCCGACGAGATCACGATGCCCTTCTGGTCGTACCAGGTGCCGGAGACCCGGTAGCGGGTCTTCTCGTTGCCGCCGGCGGCCGCCAGCTCGGCGCCGCTCACCGGGGCCCGGCGGAAGACCTCGTTCTGCCAGTTGGTGTTGGCGCCGGTAGTCGGGAAGTAGTCGTTCGGGTCGTAGCCGTCGTTGGCGGCGCCTTCCCGCATGTATTCGAGGTACTGGGGGCCGTTCAGGAGGTCGAGGGTCTTCGACGCCTTCTGGGTCCCGATGTAGCTGTTGAAGGTGATGGTCCCCTTCCCCGCCTGGCCCCGCTTGGTGGTGATCAGCACCACGCCGTTGGAACCGCGCGAGCCGTAGATCGAGGCCGCGGCCGCGTCCTTCAGCACGTCGATCGTGGCGATGTCCTCCGACGCCAGGCCGGTGATCGCCCGGAGTTCCTGCCCGCCCAGGCCCAGCTGGCCCAGGTTCTCCGACACGATCGGCACGCCGTCGACCACGTAGAGCGGCTGGTTGTTGGCGGTGAGGGAGGCCGAGCCGCGGATGCGCACCGTGATGCCGTTGCCGGGGTTGCCGGCGTTCTGGATCACCTGCACGCCCGGCGCCTTGCCCTGCAGCGCCGCGTCGGCGCTGGCGTTGGCCTGGCCGGTGATGTCCTCGGTGCCGACCGTGCTCACCGAGGTGGCGAGGTTGTCGCGCTGCACCGTGCCGTAGCCGATCGCCACGACGTCCTCGAGCTCGATGGCGCGGAGGACCAGGGTGAAGTCGACCGTAGCGTCGGTGCCCTCGATGACGGTCACCGGCTTCGTGATGGGCGCGTACCCGATCATCTGCGCCCGGACATTCACGCTGCCGGCGGCGACGCCGGCCAGCTGGTACCGCCCGTCGGCGGTGGTATACGCCCGATTATTGGTCCCCACGACCGTGACCATCGCACCCGCCAGGGGCCGCTGGCTGGCCGAGTCCGTCACGACGCCGCGGACGGTCTGCGCCCGCGCGAGCGACGTCACGCCGAGCGTCAGGAGCAGCGCCAGGGCGTGAGTGGTGAAGGACGAACAACGCCACAGCTTCATGATGAGTTCCTCGTACTGGATAGTGAGCCAGCGGTGCTGCAGATCGTCGCCCGCAGGGGGGCGGGTGATGCCTATCAGGGACGCGGCAGCGTGGCCGTGCCGCGCCGCGGGTCGAAACGGCTCCCCGCGGGCAGGAGGTGCATCCGGATGCCGGTGGTGCCGAGCACGGTGGCGCCGGCGGGCGTGACCCGGGCGGCGCGGGCATCGTAGATCATCACCGCGCTCCGGCCGAGGACCAGCCAGGTCCCGTCGGGTTCGACCTCGAGGGCGGTCCCCTCGTCGATGCCCACGCCGAGAAGGGTCGGCCGCTCCAGCACCACGGACAGCAGCCGGTTGTGCCGTTCCCGCCGGAGGAAGTGCTGGTCGACCACGGCGCCATGCAGGAACCCCAGCCCCGGCACGATCTGGATGTAGTCGCGGCGGATCCCGTCGTAGTCGTCGCCGTAGTAGCCGAGGCTGTCGGGCCGGCGCTGGTTGCCGGTGAGCATCGAGTCGCTCATGATCGCGGCCCCGGCGGAGGTCCCGCCGATCACCGCGCCGGCCTGGTAGCGCGCCCGCATCGCCTCGAGCACCGGGGTGGCGCGGAGCGCCTCCGCCAGCGGCACCTGGTCGCCGCCGGTGAACCAGATCCCGGTGACCTGGTCGAGCGCCCGGGCCGAGCCGGCCGATTCCGCCTGCGCCCGGGTCAGGAGGAGGACGCTCGCGTCGGCGCCCAGCGCCCGGAGATCGGCGGCCTTCTCCTCGCCGGTGGCAGCGGGCTCGCTGCTCGCCATCGGGACCACCACGATGCGCGCCTTCCCCGGGCCCCCCGCCAGCTCAACGAAGCGGCGGACCAGCGCCTCGGGCTGCTCTCCCCCGCCGACGATGAGTAGATGGCCGGACGGCCGGGCCGGACCTCCCGCGAGCAGCAGGAGGGCGGCACCCGCAGCGAAGAGCGGACGCATGGAGACCGAGCGATTTGAACGCGAGTACGGAGGTCCTGCACACCACGGCATGCCTATGATCCGCTGTCGCGCCCCCGGCGTCAAGCCACTGCTGGCGCCCGCCCCAGGTCCGCCGCACCTTTCCCGCCATGCGAACCGACTTCGAGTACATCGCCCTGGGCCTCGGCGGCCTGGGGAGCGGCGCCGCCTACTGGCTCGCCCGCCACGCCGGCCGCGACGTCCTGGGTCTGGAACAGTTCGAACTGGGACATGGCCGCGGCGAATCGCAGGACCACTCCCGCATCATCCGGCTGAGCTACCACACGCCGGCGTACGTGCGGCTCGCCAAGCGGGCGTACGAATCGTGGCGGATGGTGGAAGCCGACGCGAAGGAGCCCTGCATCCTGGTGACGGGGGGACTCGACGTCGCCCCGCGCGAGAGCCGCATCCCGCTCGAGCCGTACCGGAACAGCATGGAGGCGGAAGGGGTCGAGTACGAGCATCTCGACGCCCGCGAGATCATGCGGCGCTGGCCCCAGTTCCAGCTCAGCGACGACTGCCACGGCCTCTACCAGCAGGAGGGCGGCATCGCGATGGCCGCACGGGCCAACGCGGTGCACCAGCGGATGGCGCGGGAGTACGGCGCGACCCTGCGGGACCAGGCCCCGGTGCGCGCGATCCGGTCGGTCGGCGGCGAAGTGGAGGTCGTGGCCGGCGAGACCGCCTACCGCTGCCGGCGCCTGGTGATGGCGCCCGGCCCCTGGTCCAACGCGGTGCTGGCCCATCTCGGCCTCGAGCTCCCGCTCGAAGTCACCCAGGAGCAGGTCACCTACTACGCGACCCCGCACCTGGCGGAGTTCGAGCCGGGCCGCTTCCCGGTGTGGATCTGGATGGATGATCCCTGCTACTACGGCTTCCCGGTGTTCGGCGAGCGGGCCACCAAGATCGCGCAGGATGCCGGCGGCAAGCCGGTGACGGCGGAGACGCGGAGCTTCGAGCCCGATCCCGCGAACGCCGCGCAGGTCGACGCCTGGGCCCGCCGCATCCTTCCCCGCGCCACCGGGCCGGTGCTCTACACCAAGACCTGCCTCTACACCCTCACCCCCGATCGCGACTTCGTGATCGACACGGTGCCGGAGCATCCGGGGATCGCCATCGCGATCGGCGCGGGACACGCTTTCAAGTTTGCGTCGGTGATCGGCCGGATCCTGAGCGAGCTCGCGATCACCGGCGCGTCACCCTCCGATCTTTCGGCGTTCACGATCACGCGTCCCATCCTCAGGGAGAAAAACCCTTCACGCTCGTACATGGTTTGACCCATCCTTCATGAAGGATTTTAGGACACTCGCATCCAGGTCCTTGATTGACATGACCTTGAAGGAAATCCGGTCTTTTCAGCCTGTGTAAACTGTCGTACCTTGACCTACCCCTGAGGGGGGCCATGCAGGCCGCGGCCCTCTTGTTAGGCCAGATACCGGCAGGCCAGGCTCCATGAGCCCTGAACACGCGAGAACCGTCGAACAGCGGCTGCGGGCCGCGGTCGAGTCGGCCCCCAGCGGTCTGTTGATGACCGACGGGGCCGGCCGCATCGTTCTGGTCAACCGCGAGATCGAACGGCTCTTCGGATACTCCCGCGAAGAACTGCTGGGCCAGTCGGTGGAGCTGCTCGTGCCCGAGCGGTTCCGCGGGCCGCATTCCTCCTTCCGCGCCGTGTTCCACGGCGATCCCCGCATACGCGCCATGGGCGCCGGCCGCGACCTCTTCGGGCGCCAGAGGGACGGCGCCGAGGTGCCGATCGAGATCGGGCTCACCCCGGTGGCCACCGAGGAGGGACTCTTCGTCCTCGCCTCGATCGTCGACATCAGCGCCCGCCGCCGCGCCGACGCCCGCTTCCGGGTGGCGGTCGAGTCCTCCCCCAACGGGATGCTGATGGTCGATGCCACCGGGAAGATCATCCTGGTGAACCGCGCGGTGGAGCGGATGTTCGGCTACCGGCGGGAGGAGCTGCTGGGCCAGACGGTGGAGATGCTGGTGCCCGAGCGGTTCCGCCGGCGGCACCCGAACGACCGGACCGGGTTCTTCACCTCGCCGCGGGAGCGGGCGATGGGTGCGGGACACGACCTCTTCGGGCTTCGGAAGGACAACACCGAGTTCCCGGTCGAGATCGGGCTCAATCCCATCGACACCGAGGACGGGCTCTTCGTCCTCAGCTCGATCGTCGACATCAGCGCCCGCAAGAAGGCGGAGGAGGAGCGGCTCGAGCTGGAGGACCAGCTGCGGCAGTCGCAGAAGCTGGAGGCGATCGGGACCCTCGCCGGCGGGATCGCCCACGACTTCCGCAACATCCTGAACGGGATCATCGGTTACGGCGAGCTGATCCGGGAATCGGTGAAGGACCGCTCCGGCGCCAATGAAGACCTCGACGAGCTGATGCAGTTCGCCGAGCGGGGGAAGGAACTGGTCTCCCGGATCCTCACCTTCAGCCGCCGGCAGGTGGGCGAGCGCAAGGCGATGCCGCTCCCGCAGGCGGTGGCCGAGGCGGTGAAGCTCCTCCGGGCCACGCTGCCGACGACGGTGGAGATCGCGACCGACCTGAACCCGGTGCCGCGGGTCATGGCCGACGCCACCGCGATTCACCAGGTGATCACCAACCTCGCGACCAACGCCTCGCAGGCGATGCCGGGCGGGGGCCAGCTGCAGGTCTCGCTCGAGACCGCCTACGTGCGCGACAGCTTTGCCCGCGCCAATCCGCAGCTGCACGAGGGGGAGTACGCCCTGCTGACGGTGAAGGACAACGGCCAGGGCATGGACGCGACCACCCGGGCCCGCGCCTTCGAGCCGTTCTTCACCACCAAGCCGGCCGGCGCCGGCACCGGGCTCGGGCTGGCGATGGTCCACGGCATCATGAAGGAGCACGACGGGGCGGTGCTCCTGAGCAGCGAACTGGGCCAGGGCACCACGGTCCGGTGCTACTTCCCCGCCATCATGGAAGAATCGGCCACCGCGATTGCAACAGCGGAGACCCTCCCCCGGGGCGGGGGCCAGCGCATTCTCCTGGTCGACGATGAGCCGTCGCTCGCACGGGTGGGCGAGCGCCGCCTCCACCTGCTCGGCTACCAGGTGACCCCGGCGGTGAGTGCCCGCGCCGCGCTCGCCGTTTTCCTCGCCGACCCGCAGGCGTTCGACCTGGTGATCACCGACTTCACCATGCCCGAGATGAACGGCCTCGAGCTGGCGCGCGAGATCACCCGGGTCCGGCCCGACTTGCCTGTCGTCATGACCACCGGCTATATCGATGACTTCGCCCCCGGGGCGATCACGGACGCCGGCGTGAGCCGGCTGGTCATGAAGCCCCTCAACATGCAGGACCTCGGCCGGGCGGTCGCGGACGTGCTCGGCATCAAGCCGGCCGGCGAGTCCTGAGCAGCGCCCTCCGGGCGCTGGTCCCGCCGTTCCGTCCACGAGGTCGCACGTGCCCACCCGTCGCGGGATCCTCCGTCACGCCGCCGGCGCCGGACTCCTTGCCCTGGTTCCCCCGCTCGACCGAGCCGCCGAGGCGGCCACCCGCGTGACCGGCACCACCGGGCTCCGCCAGTCGGTGTGCCGCTGGCCCTTCGCCGACATGCCCGACGCCGACTTCTTCCCGATGGTCAAGGCGCTCGGCTTCGGCGCGGTCGACCTGCTCACCGAGAAGGAGTGGCCGCTGGCGGAGAAGCAGGGCCTGATCTGTTCGATGGGCACCCCCACCGAGCGGCGCGACTTCATCCGCCGGGGCCTCAACGACCGCGCTCACCACCCGCTGCTGCTGGACGAACTGGCCCGGACGATCCGCGCGGCGAAGGTCCATGGCGTCCCCAACGTCATCGCGATGATCGGCAACCGTGACGGGCGGAGCGACGAGGACGGCCTCGCCGCCTGTGTCGAGGGACTCGACCAGGTGAAGGGCCTGGCGGAGACCGAGGGTGTGACGATCTGCCTCGAGCTGCTGAACAGCCGGGTCGATCACCACGACTTCATGGGCGACCGGATGAGCTTCGGGCTCAACCTCATGTACGCGGTGAACTCCCCCCGGGTGCGACTGCTCTACGACATCTACCACATGCAGATCATGGAGGGGGACGTGATCCGGACGATCCGGGATCACGGCCAGTGGATCGCGCACTATCACACCGCGGGGAATCCGGGGAGGAACGAGCTCGACCCGACGCAGGAGCTCAACTATTCCGGCATTGCGCAGGCCATCGCGGACACGGGATTCACGGGATGGATGGCACATGAGTTCATCCCGACGCGGGACGCGAAAGCGGGGCTCGCGGCGGCCCGCGATATCTGCGCGCGGGGGGTGTAGCGGGTCGGTCGCGGCTCAACGAGGTGGGCTGGAGGGACGGCGAGAGGCGGGGGTGCGGGAGCGAGCGTGCCGCGAAGCGATCCAACCGATCCCTTGCGGCCGCTCAGCGACCGCGCCCCCACCTTTCGCCGTTCCGCCTCGACTCCCCGCTTGCCGAACCCTCGCACGTCACCCAAACTTCTACTGGCTCACCTCAGAACCTTCCTCCACCCGACCTGACACCATGCCCCACCTCCCCCGTCGCAAACCCTACGACGTCTGCATCGTCGGCTCCGGCGCCGGTGGCGGCATGGCGGCGCATATGCTCACCAAGGCCGGCGCCGACGTGGTGCTGCTCGAGGCCGGCGGGATGTGGGACAACACCAGGGACTCGGCGATGCTCACCTGGGCGCACGAGTCGCCCCGGCGCGGCTCGAGTACCAAGGAGCGGCCGTTCGGCGAGTTCGACGCCTGCATCGGCGGGTGGGACGTGGCGGGCGAGCCCTACACCCGCGCGCCGGGCACCAGCTTCGACTGGTGGCGCGCCCGGATGCTGGGTGGGCGGACCAATCACTGGGGGCGGATTTCGCTTCGCTTCGGCCCCGACGACTTCAAGGGCAAGACCCGCGACGGCCTGGGCGACGACTGGCCCATCTCCTACGACGACCTCAAGCCCTGGTACGACGAGGTCGACCGGCTGGTCGGCATCTTCGGCAGCAACGAGGGGCTGCACAATCACCCCGACGGCATCTTCCTCCCGCCCCCGAAGCCGCGTTGCTGGGAGATGCTGGTCAAGCAGGCGAGCGACAAGCTCAAGGTCACCTGCATCCCCTCCCGGCTGTCGATCCTGACCCGGCCCCACAACGGCCGGGCCGGCTGTCACTACTGCGGCCAGTGCAACCGCGGCTGCAAGGTCAACGCGAACTTCACCAGCACCAACGTGCTGATCCTGCCGGCGCAGGAGACCGGGAAGCTCACGATCATCACCGGCGCGATGGCGCGGGAGGTGACGCTCAACCGCCAGGGGAAGGCGGATGGCGTCCTCTACATCGACAAGGCGACCCGCACCGAGCAGCGGATCGACGCGCGGGTGGTGGTGCTGGCGGCGAGCGCCTGCGAGACCGCGCGGATCCTGCTCAACTCCAAGTCGAGCCGCTTTCCCCAGGGACTGGCCAACACCAGCGGGACCGTCGGCAAGTACCTCACCGACACCACCGGCACCGACGTGGCCGGTTACATCCCCGCGATGGTCGACCACATCCCCCACAACGAGGATGGCGTGGGCGGGGCGCATCTCTACATGCCCTGGTGGGTCGACAACAAGACCCTCGACTTCCCCCGCGGCTACCACATCGAGATCTGGGGCGGGACCTACGCGCCCTCCTACGGCTTCATGGGCGGGATCCAGGGCTACCCGCCGGGCGGCGGCTACGGCCGGCAGCTCAAGGCCGACTACCGGAAGTACTACGGCGCCACGATCGGCTTCTCCGGCCGGGGCGAGATGATCCCCAACGCCGACTCCTACTGCGAGCTCGACCCGAGGGTGGTCGACCAGTGGGGCATCCCGGTGCTGCGCTTCCACTGGAAGTGGAGCGACTACGAGTACAACCAGGTGAAGCACATGCAGGAGACCTTCCGCCAGCTGGTGACGGCGATGGGGGGCGAAGTCTGGTCGCCGATGCCGAAGAAGGAGGACGGCTACGGCATCGCGGCGGGCGGGCGGATCATCCACGAGCTCGGCTGCGTCCGCATGGGCGACAAGCCGGCGACCTCGGTGCTCAACGGCCACTGCCAGGCGTGGGACGTGAAGAACCTCTTCGTGACCGACGGCGGGCCGTTCGTCTCCCAGGCCGACAAGAACCCGACCTGGACCATCCTCGCGCTCTCGATGCGGACCTCCGCCTACATCGCGGATGCCATGAAGAAGGGAGAGATCTGACCGATGAGCGACCTCAATCGCCGCGAGGCTCTGCAGGTCATGGGTGGGATCCCGCTGGTGGCCGCGGGACTCTCCCCGGAGAGCGTGCGCCGGGCGGCGCTCGCCGCGCGCGACCAGCGCGCCTCGGGGACGGACTTCACGCCGAAGTTCTTCACGCCCCATGAGCTCGCCACCGCGAGCCTGCTGGCCGACCTGATCATTCCCCGCGACGAGCGCTCCGGCAGCGCCACCGACGCCGGCGTGCCCGAGTTCATGGACTTCATCCTGGACGAGAACGTGGACATGCGGACCGCGTTCCGGGGCGGGCTGGCGTGGCTCGACGGCGAGAGCCGGCACCGTTTCCGGAAGAACTTCGTGGACGCGTCCGCCTCGGAGCAGATCCAGATTGTCGAAGACATCGCCTGGCCGAAGAAGGCGAAGCCGGAGCTGTCACACGGGGTGGCGTTCTTCAACCGCTTCCGCGATCTCACCGCCTCCGGGTTCTTCTCCAGCAAGATGGGCGTGCAGGACCTGCAGTATCAGGGGAACGAGTTCGTGATGGAGTGGAAGGGGTGCCCGCCCGAGGCGCTGGCGAAGCTCGGGGTGAAGTACTAGGAGGCGGCGAAGCGGCGAAGCGGCAAAGCGGCAGGGCGGGAGCGTGCAGCTGTCATCCCGAGGAGCGAAAGCGACGAGGGATCTACTCGGCCAGGCCACGTGGCTTGGATAGTAGATCCCTCGCTTCGCTCGGGATGACACCCCTTCTCCCCGCGCCCCCGCCCTCCGTCGCTTCCCCGGCTGTTACCGCTCACCGCTCACCGCTTACCGCTCACCCCTACTGCCGCTTCGCCGTCGCCCAGAGCGAGTCGCCCGTCCCCCGCACCTCGAACCCCGCGGCCTTCTGCCCCGACTTCGTCCGGGGAAACTCCAGGACCATGTCCTTCTCCACGTCCCGGATCTCGCCATTCTCGAGGAAGGCGGGGATGAACCACCCCTCCTTGATCGGGAGCAGGATCATGGGCCCCGCTTCCGGCCATGGCCTGGGCGACCACTCCCCCACCAGCACCGAGTCCTTGAACGCCACCGTGTAGGTGAGGGCCACGGTGTCTCCCGCCTCCTTCTGGGTCCACTCGAAGGCGTACTTGCCGAGGTACGGTCCGACCTTCTGCCGGTCGATCACCATGTTGTAGGTGGGGGTGACGTCGATCCGGAACGAGACCTGGGTGACGCCCCAGCGGAGCATCAGCGTGGCGCCATTCGGCCGGATCTCGGGAAAGGTGAAGGTGAGCACCTCGGTCTGCGGGCCGGTCTCGATGTTCACCGGGTAGCGGATCTGGTTCATGGCCGAGTCGGGATGCGCCATGTGGAAGAGCTTGGCCCGCGGGTCGAGCACCATGGTCCACGGCCCCTGCTCCCGCACCACCAGCCAGACCGAGTAGATGCCCTTGGGCACCGGGTGCCCGTCGAGCTTGATGTCGCGGTCGATCTCGAGCGTCGTCGCATCGTTCGCGCCCGGCGTCCAGACCTCGTTCCACTTCACCTCGCCCCCGAAGAGGGCGGCGCGTCCCCGGGCGCGGGGCCGGGAGTAGTCCACCGTGATCCGGGTGCCATCCACCACCTGGGAGACGGTGGCGCGCTCACTGGCGCGGATCTGGGCGGCAAGCGACGGCGCACCGCCGGCGAGCAGCGCGGCGGCAAGACAGTAGTGCGTGAAGCGCATGGGTCTCCTGGTCACCCGAAGCGGGCGTCGATGGCGGCGCGGATATCGTCGAGTGAATCGCCGGCCTTGTGCAGCCGGTAGGCGAGCCGCCCCTCGCCCTGGCAGATCTCACAGAACCGCGCCATCCCCTCGGACTCGTAGCAGGAGAGGAGCGAGTAGAAACCGTCCTTGCCGGCGCAGCCGCACTGGCAGCGGATCCCGTCCACGACCTCTGGAATCTCGCGCACCTGGTCGAAGACGTCGATCACGTGGGGCGCGGTGGCCAGCTGGTCGTGGGTGAGGACATTCGCGGCGGTGATGCCGGGCCTGGGCGTCGGATGGGGGCCACCCCGGCGGACCGTGGCCGCACTGAGGCGGCGGCCAGGGACGAGCAATGCCACCCCCGCGCACCACGCCAGGAAGGTCCGCCGATCCAGGTTCCGCATTCCGCCTCCTCGATTCCGGTCACCCATCCTAAAGTCCCGCGGCCCCTGCCGCCAGCGTACATTCCAGCCCCTATGAGCCGCCGCCCCGTCCCCGAACTCCTCGCCCCCGCCGGGAGCCTCGACGCCGTCCGCGCCGCCCTCGCCAATGGCGCGAACGCGGTCTACCTCGGCGCCGAGAAGTTCAATGCCCGCGACGACGGGGCCCAGCTCACGATGGACGACCTCGAGCAGGCCTGCCGCATGGCCCACGCCCGCGGGGTCCGCATCTACCTCACCTTCAACATCCTCCTCAAGCCCGCCGAGCTGCGCGAGGCGCTGCTCCACCTCGGCGAATGCGTCGATCGCGGGATCGACGCCGCCATCGTGCAGGACCTCGGCGCGGTGCGCCTCATCCGCCAGGTCTACCCGGCGCTCGAGATCCACGGCTCCACCCAGATGACGGTCCACGACCCCGCCGGCGCCCGGCTCCTGCGCGACGTGGGCGTCGACCGGGTGGTGCTGGCCCGCGAGAACACCATCGAGGACATCCGCGCCATCCGGGCCGCGGTTCCCGAGCTCGGGCTCGAGAGCTTCGTGCATGGCGCGCTCTGCATCTCCTACTCCGGCCAGTGCTACATGTCGGGCATGATCTCGGAGCGGAGCGCCAACCGCGGCTCCTGCGCCCAGTCGTGCCGCAAGGATTACGTCCTCACCGACATCACCTCCGGCCAGGAACTCGACCGCGGCTACCTGATCTCGGCCCGCGACCTCGGCGCCTGGGACCACCTCGCCGACATTGCCGATGCCGGCATCGGCTGCCTCAAGGTCGAGGGCCGGAAGAAGAAGCCGGAGTACGTGGCCACGGTGACCCAGGGCTACCGGACGTTCCTCGATCGGCTTGCCGATGGGCGCGTCGCCCCGCCGGCACCCGCCGAGGTGCAGCCGCTGGTCCAGATCTTCTCCCGCGGCTTCACCGGCGGGATGTACGGCGGGCGAGCGGGCCGGGAGTACATCACCCGTGACCAGCCCGACAACCGCGGCGCGGTGCTGGGCCGGGTGCTCCGCACCGAGGGGAATGAGCTCATCGTCGCGGTCACCCAGCCGATCGCCGCGGGCGACGGGCTTGGCTTCGAGCATCCCGACGGCGCCGCGAAGGGCAACACCGGCTTCCGGGCGGAGAAGGTCCGCACCCTGCCTCACGGCAGAAAGGGCGAGATCCTCCAGGCGATCCAGACGGTCGAGAAGATCGCCTCCGGCTGGATCGTGGTGCGTTCGGCCCAGGCAGCGCTCCTGGCCGGGGCCCGGGAGAGCTATGCCAGGGTTACGGCTGGGGAGCGGCCGCGGATTCGCATCGACGTCCGGGCGTGGGGCACCGCCGGCGGAGTCCTTACCCTGGAATGGAACGCGCTGGGCGAGCGGGTCACCGTCAAGAGCGAAGCCCAGCTGGCCCCCGCCACCAGGCACGGCCTCGACGAGGAGAAGCTCCGGACCCAGCTCGGCCGGCTGGGCGAGACGCCGTTCGCGCTCGGCGCGCTCGATCTCTCGGGTCTCTCCAGCGGACTCTTCATTCCGGTGAGCGCGCTCAACGACCTGCGCCAGGCCGCGGTCGCCCAGCTGATGGAGCGGCGCCACTGGGAAGAGGAATCCCGGCTGGCCGAGCGGGCCGCCGCCGTCGATGCCGCGCTCGCCTTTGCCGCGGAGCCAGCGGCCACCGCCGCCCTGGCACCCCGGCTCGTCGCCGAGGTCTGGCGGCTGGAAGACGCCGAAGCCGCCGCCGCGGCCGGCGCCGACGAGATCTCGCTCGACCTCTTCCTCCGCCACCCGACCCCTCCGGTTACCCGCGTGAAGGCGCTGATCGAATCGCTCGGCGCACAGGGGAAGGTGCTGCGGCTCCGGCTCCCCACGATCGTCCGGCCGGGGGAACGCAAGGCGCTGGAGAAGTGGCTTGCCCTCGGCACTCCGCTGGTGAGCGGCCACCTCGGGATGGTGAAGGAGCTGGCCGCCGGCGGCCGGGACATCGTCGCCGACTATGCGGTGAACTGCTTCAACCAGCACACCGCCCGCGAGATCTTCGGCCTTGGCGCCAGGCGGATCGTGCTGAGCGTCGAGCTCACCGGCGACGAGATGCGGCAGGTCTCGGCACCGTGGCAGGGGAGCAACTTCGAGGTGTTCGTCTACGGCCGCCCCGAGGGGATGACCCTGGAGCACTGCGTCCTCTCGGCGGCGTTCGAGCGGGAGCCCGAGACCTGCCGCGACCTCTGCGTCCAGAAGCACACCAACGTCCAGCTCACGGATCCCGCCGGCTACGTCTTCCCGGTCGCGACCGACTCGGCGTGCCGCAACCGGCTGCTGCATTCCCGCCCCGTCGATGGCTCCGAGTACCTCGCGTCGCTCTGGGAAGCGGGGCTCCGCAACTACCGACTGGTCTTCAACGTCCCCGGCGATCCCGTCGCCGACGTGGTGGCGAGCTACCGCGGCATGATCGACGCCCTCGCGGCGGGACGCACCCCGGACACGAAACCCATCCGCCAGCTCACCGGCCGCAGTTACACCCGGGGCCACTTCGCCCGGGCCGTCTGACCCTTTCACCAGGACATCCGCTCGTGCACGCACGTTTTCCGGCGCTGGCGCTGAGTCTCCTTCTCGCCGCGCCTCTCGCTTCGCAGCAGGCCCGCACTCCGGTTTCTCCAGTCACCTACCAGGTCAGCTTTCCCAACGCGGTCCATCACGAGGCGGAGATCACGCTCACGGTCTCCGGGCTGGTGCGCGGCAAGCCGGCGGAGCTCTGGATGAGCCGCTCCTCGCCGGGGCGCTATGCCCTGCACGAGTTCGCCAAGAACGTCTACCGGGTGCGGGTGACCGACGGGAAGGGCAAGACGCTCACCGCCACCCGGCCCAATCCCTACAGCTGGCTGGTGGCGGGGCACGACGGCACGGTGAAGGTGAGCTACACCCTCTTCGGCAACCTGGGCGACGGGACCTACGCGCAGGTCGACCTCACCCACGCGCACCTCAACATGCCGGCCACGTTCATGTGGGTCCGCGGGCTCGACAGCCGGCCGATCCGGGTGACGTTCGAGCCGCCGCCCGGCTCCAGCTGGAAGGTCGCGACCCAGCTCTTCCCCACCCCGGAGCCGTTCACCTTCACGGCGCCAGGGCTCCAGTACTTCATGGACAGCCCCACCGAGCTCTCGAACTACACGCTGCGCGAGTGGACGGTCACGGTCGGCGGCAAGACCTGGCCGATCCGCCTCGCGCTGCACCACACCGGCACCGACGCCGAAGCCGACAGCTTTGCCGGCCTGGCGAAGCGGGTGGTGGAGGCGCACATGGCGGTGTACGGCGAGGCACCGAAGTACGACGTGGGCTACTACACCTTCCTCGCCGACTACATCCCCTGGGGCGCGGGTGACGGGATGGAGCACCGGAACTCGACGGTCATCGCCTCGACCGGCTCGCTGGCGAAGAACATGAACGGCCTGCTGAGCACCCTCTCGCACGAGTTCTTCCATTCGTGGAATGTCGAGCGTATCCGCCCCAAGGGGCTCGAGCCGTTCGACTTCACCCTCGCGAACATGTCGGACGGGCTCTGGTTCGCCGAGGGATTCACCAACTACTACGGGCCGCTGGCGATCGTGCGGGCGGGGATCACCCAGCCGGAGGATTTCGCCCACGGCTGGAGCGGAGCGCTGAACATCGTGGTGAACTCGCCCGCGCGGGGCTTCTTCTCGCCCGCCGAGATGAGCATGCAGGCGCCCTTCGTGGACGCGGCGACCGCGGTCGACCCCAACAACCGTTCCAACACGTTCATCTCGTACTACACCTGGGGCAGCGTCGTCGGGCTGGGACTGGACCTCACCCTCCGGACGCGGGGCCATACGCTGGATGAGCTGATGCGGCTGATGTGGCAGCGGCACGGGAAGACCGAGATCGCCTACACCCTTGCCGATATCGAGAAGGCGCTCGCCGACCTCACCGGCGACCGCGCCTTTGCGCGCGAGTTCTTCGGCCGGTACGTGACCGGGCGGGACGTGGTCGACTACAAGGCGCTGCTCGCCAACGCCGGGTTCCTCCTTCGCCCCGCGCGCGCGGGCCAGGTGAGCTTCGGGAACGTGCAGATGGAGTTCACGCCGGCGGGAATCAAGTTCAACGGCAATACCCAGATCGGATCGCCCTGGTACCAGGCGGGCCTGGATGTCGGCGACACCGTCACCAGCATCGATGGCAAGCCGGTCGCGAGCGACAGCGCCTGGCAGGCGCTGCGAGCGGCGCATCGCCCCGGAGACAAGGTGGAGGTGGCGTACCAGTCCCGCGGCCAGGGCCGGAGCGCGACCGTGACCCTGACGGAGGACCCGCGGCTCGAGGTGGTGACTTATGAGGAAGCGGGACTCGAGGTGACGCCGGAGATGCGGGAATTCCGGGCCAGGTGGCTGAGTTTGCCGAAGAACTGACTTCGAGCGTCACGGGACAAGGGTCGAGGGCAGCTGCTCTCGACCCTTACCTCTTTGCGGGGGGACAGTAGGTTTCCCTGATCCCTTCTCCCCGACAACATGATCTCTCGTCTCGTCGCACCGCTCGCCGGGGCCGTACTCCTGGCCGCGCCGATCGCCACGCTTCCCGCGCAGGCGCCCCGCCCCGCCACCATCGCGGGGATGTCCACCGCTCGCCTCGAGCGGATCACCCCCATCATGCAGGGCGCGGTCGACAGCGGCACCATTGCCGGTGCGGTCGTGCTGGTGCTCCGCCACGGGCAGGTGGTGTACAACCGTGCCTTCGGCTGGCGCGACCGGGAAGCGCGGATCCCGCTGCGGACCGACGCGCTCTTCCGCATCGCGTCGCAGACCAAGGCGATCACCAGCGTCGCGCTCATGACGCTGGTCGAGGAGGGCAGGGTCAGGCTCGGCGACCCGGTCTCGAAATGGCTGCCGGGTCTCGGCACGGTGAAGGTGGCGGTGAAGAGCGACACCGGCCTGGCCCTGGTGAAGCTCAAGCGGGCGATCACCATTCGCGACCTCCTCACCCACTCCGCCGGCATCTCCTACGGGACCGACGAGCTGGTCCGGAACGCCTATGCCGCCGAGGGTCTGGGACCCAAGGCCGGCTACGGCTGGTACACCGCCGACAAGACCGAGCCGATCTGCGCGTCGATGGACCGGATCGGGAAGCTCCCCATCGTGGCCCAGCCGGGCGAGGCCTTCGTCTACGGCTACAATACCGACATCCTCGGGTGTGTCGTCGAGCGGGTGAGCGGGACCAGCCTCGCCGACTTCTTTGCCACCCGGATCTTCGGCCCACTGGGGATGAAGAGCACCTGGTTCTTCCCGCCAGCCGGGGAGGCAGGGCGGCTCGCCGTGGTCTACAGCAGGACCGACAGCGGCCTGGTGCGCGCCGTGCCGGGCCCGATGGGCCAGGGCGATTACATCGACGGTCCCCGGGTGAGCTATGCCGGAGGAGCCGGGCTGGTCGCGAGCGCCGGGGACTACGGGCGCTTTCTCCAGATGCTGGCGAATGGGGGAACGCTCAACGGAGCCCGGGTGCTTGGCCCCCGCACCATCCAGCTGATGACCAGCGACCACCTCGATTCCATCTACAGCACCAGGGGCCTCGGCTTCGGGCTCGGCTTCGAGATCCTCGAGGACCCGGGCAAGGCGGCGCAGTTCGGCAACCCGGGGCGGTTCGGGTGGGGCGGCGCCTACGCCTCGAACTACTGGGTGGACCCGAGGGACGGGATCGTCTGCGTCTTCATGACCCAGCTCCTGCCCAACCCCGGGCTGGACCTGCCGGAGCGCCTCCGGCCCTTGATCTATCAGGCTGTCCTGAAGTGACTTAGCGCGCCGACACTTTGCGGCGCCGGGCTACGTACTAGACTGAAACCTCAGTCGGGAGTTCCCATGAAGCCGATGCTCGGGCTGGCCGCCGGTGGCCTGATTGCCCTGCTGCTCTGGAAGGTGATGATCGTGTTCCTCCTGCCCCTGATCGGTGTCGCGGTCGGGTTCCTGTTCCTGGCGCTCAAGATCGGATTCATCGTCGGGGCGATTCTCCTGGCCCTGTGGATCTTCAAGCGGATGAACCGGAGCACGGCAACGCACTGAAGTGGGCTGGTGGGCTAGTGGGCTAGTGGGCTAGTGGGCCAGGCGGGAAGCTACGCCCCCTAGCCCACTTCGCTTTTTCCCATTTCTTTCCTCTGCGTCAGACTCTACTAGCCTGCTAGCCCACCAGCCCACTAGCCCACTCACTGGCCAACCAGCCCGGCTACTCATGGCTCCTCTTGGCATCGGCATCATCGGCTCCGGCTTCAACGCCCGCTTCCACATGCAGTCGTTCCGCGGCGTGCGCGACTGCGAGATCCGCGGGGTCTGGAGCCCCAACCGGAAGAACGCCGAGTCGGCCGCGGCGTACGCGCGCCAGCTCGACGTCGGGCCCTGCCGGCCGTTCCGCTCGATCGGGGAGATGGTGGTCGACCCGGACATCGACGCGATCTGGCTCTGCGGCCCGAACCACGCCCGGGTCGAGAACGTCGAGGAGCTGGTCGACCCGATCATGCGGGGGCATGCCGAGCTCCAGGGCGTTGCCTGCGAGAAGCCGCTGGCGCGGAACGTCGCCGAGGGCAAGACGATCCTCTCGGCGGTGAAGCGCGCCGGACTCAAGACCGGCTACCTCGAGAACCAGCTCTTCGCGCCGCAGGTGGAGGCGGGGCGGGCGCTGATGTGGGCCCGCGGCGCGGCGCTGACCGGCCGGCCCTACCTCGCCCGCGCGGCCGAGGAGCACAGCGGGCCGCACATGCCCTGGTTCTGGCAGGGGAAGCTGCAGGGCGGCGGCGTGCTCAATGACATGATGTGCCATTCCGCGCTGGTGGTGCGCCACCTGCTGACCAGGCCGGGCGCACCGCTCTCGACGGTGAAGCCGGTGAAGGTCACCGGCCATATCGCGAGCCTCAAGTGGACCCGGCCGGCATACGCGAAGAAGCTCAAGGCCCAGATGGGGAGCGCGGTCGACTACGCGAAGGCGCCGAGCGAGGACTTCGCCAGCGTGATGATCGAGTTCGAGACCGAGGACGGCATGACGGTGCTCGGGGAGGCGACCACCTCGTGGAGCTTCGTCGGCGCGGGGCTCCGGCTCTCGGCCGAGCTCCTCGGGCCGGAGTACTCGATGAGCTGGAACACCCTCGACAGCGGCCTCAAGCTCTTCTTCAGCCGCGAGGTGCGGGGGAAGACCGGCGAGGACCTGGTCGAGAAGCAGAACGCGGAGATGGGGCTGATGCCGGTGGTGGCGGACGAGGCGGTCGCCTACGGCTACGAGGCGGAGAACCGCCACTTCGTGCGGGTCTTCCTCGGAAAGGAAGAGCCCATCCTCACGTGGGAGGATGGGCTCGAGGTGGTCCGGGTGCTGATGGCCGCCTACCAGAGCGCCGAGCAGGGCAAGACGGTCAGCTTCCCGCCCAGCGGCATCGACAAGTTCGTGCCGTCGGTGGCGAAGGGAACCTGGCGGCCCTGAGCCTCAGGAGGCCGGGGGATGCGGGTTGGCTGGGCCCGGGTCGGTGCCGGGCTTCGCCATCGGCTTCCCGTCGAAGTTCCAGTACTTCGGCGACACACGCTCGTCGCCCTTGAAGGCGCCTTCCTCCTGCTTCTGGCCGCTGTCGTACCAGCGGGTGTACGGCCCGGAGGCGACGCCCTTCGCCCAGGTGGTGCTGGCCTTGAGCTTCCCGTTCGGCCACCACTCCTGCACCACGCCATCCGGCTTTCCCTCGGCGAAGAGGCCTTCGTACTTCTTCTGGCCGTTCTCGTAGAGGAGGGTCATCACCCCGTTGAGCTTGCCGGTGGTGTAGTGGGACTCGCTCCGGAGCTTCCCGCTCGCATACCAGGTCTTCACCACCCCTTCCTGCTCGCCGGCGTGCATCGGCCGCTCGACGATCACCATGCCACTGGGAGAGAAGTCCTGCATCACGCCCTCGCGCAGCCCGTTGACGAAGTGCTCGGTGCGGGACGGGTGTCCGACGGAATCCCACTCCTGCCGGGTCCCTTCCCGCTTGCCGGCCTTCCAGGTCTCGGCAAAGGCGGGCTTGCCGTTCTTGTGGACCCCCTTCGCCTGGCCGTCACGCAGGCCGTTCACGAACGGCATCTCGACACTCACACCCGTCGCGGCGTCCATCGGCACTACGAGGGTGCCGGTGAAGGGCGCCGACTTGCCGATCACGTAGCGCAGGCTGTCGGGGCGGAGTTCGGTCTTGGCGAGGGGGACACGTCCACTGCACGCCGCCAGCCCCAGCAGGGAGGCCAGGACTGCAGAGCGAAAGGGGATTCGACTGAGCAACACAATCTCTCCTGGAGTTCTCGGAGAAGGATCATGGCCGGATCGAGGCCAAGAGGCTCGCAAGCCGGTGTGACAATGTCTTCACAATCTACCTGGTTGGCGCCGCGGTGAACCTCAACCGGGTGTTCCGGGCGGCGGGGCCGCTGGTCTTCCTGCTGCTCTGGTGGCTGGCGCCGGCCGACCTTCCGCCCCCGGCCCGGCGCACCCTGGCGGTGGGAGGGTGGCTGGTGGTCTGGTGGATCACGGAGTGTGTCCCGATCCTGGTCACCTCGCTGCTCCCCCTCGTGCTCTTCCCCCTCCTCGGCATCGCGAGCACCCGGGAGAGTGCGGCGCCGTACGCCAACGAGCTGGTCTTCCTCTTCCTGGCCGGCTTTCTCCTGGCGGCGGCGCTGGAGCACTGGCAGAGCCACGTCCGGATCGCCTACCGGCTGGTGCTCTCGGTCGGGCTTTCGGGCCACCGGGTGGTGCTCGGCATCATGCTCGCCACCGGCATCATCTCGATGTGGATCTCCAACACCGCCACCGCGGCGATGATGTACCCGATCGCGATCGCGATCGGCTACCTCTTCCCGGACGATCTCGGCGGGCGGCGCACCCGCACGTCGCTGATGCTGGGGGTGGCCTACGCCGCCACGATCGGCGGCATGGCGACGCCGATCGGGACGCCGCCCAACCTGGTGGTGCTGGGGGCGGTGAAGCAGCTCACCGGGGCCTCCGTCAGCTTCATGCAGTTCACCTCGCTCGGGCTGCCCATCACCCTGATCCTCCTCCCGCTCTGCTGGCTCCTCCTCGTGTACGTGGTGTTTCCCGGCCAGCCCCGGCTGGCGACCGACGCCGGAGGGATGGTGCGGGAGCGGCTGGCGGCGCTGGGCCCGATCCGCGGCGGGGAGGCGCGGGTACTCACGATCTTCTCGCTCACCGCGCTCGCCTGGGTGCTCCGGGAGCGGAAGGAGATCGGCGGGGTGACGATCCCCGGCCTGGTGGACCTCGCCCCGGGGCTGAGCGACACCGCGATCGGCGTGGCCGGCGCGCTGCTCCTCTTCCTCGTCTGGGCCAGGGACCCCGAGGGCCAGCCGAGGCCGCTGCTCACCTGGGCGGAGGCGCGGCAGATTCCCTGGGATGTGCTGCTCTTCTTCGGCGGCGGGCTCACCCTGGCGCAGCAGATGGAGACGCACGGCATCACCACCTGGATGGGCGCGGGGCTGGAGCGGCTGAACGGCCTGCCCACGTGGGTCATCCTGGTGGGACTCGCGACCATCGTGCTGGTGCTGTCGGAGCTGGCGAGCAACCTCGCGGTGGCGACGATGGTCATGCCGCTGGCGGCGGCGCTGGGGCGGACGGTGGGTCTCCCGCCGGTGCTGCTGATGCTGACAGCGGGGTTCGCGGCCTCGACCGGATTCGCGCTCCCGATCGCGACGCCCCCGAATACCATCGTCTTCGGGTCGGGGATGGTGAGCGCGAAGGACATGGGCCGCGCCGGCCTGCTGCTCGACGTGGTGTCCATCGCGGTGATTGTCGCGGTACTATCGTTCCTCGGACCGCGCGTGCTCGGACCCTGAACAGGGGCGCGGCAGGAAACCCCGCGTCCGCCCTGCCGTAGTCCGAGGCTGACCTTCCCTCCTGGAGTTGTTCCACATGTACCGACTGGCTCGACCGCTGGCGCTCGCACTCTGTGCCCTCGCGCCGGCCGCCATCCCGGCCACCGCGCAGGCGCGGGCAGGGCTGGCGGTGCCGTACGAGTTCTACACCCTCAAGAATGGCCTCCGGGTGGTGCTCTCCCGGGACACCACCGCCCCGACCGTGGGCGTGGGGGTGTACTACCACATCGGCTTCCGGAACGAACCGAAGGACCGCACCGGGTTCGCCCACCTGTTCGAGCACCTGATGTTCCAGGGCTCCTCCAACCTCGGCAAGATGGAATTCATCAAGCTGGTGGAATCGAACGGCGGGATCCTCAACGGCTCGACCCGCTTCGACTTCACCAACTACTTCGAGATCCTCCCGGCCCACACCCTGGAGACCGCGCTCTGGGCCGAGGCCGACCGGATGAAGGGGCTGGCGATCGACAGCTCGAACCTCAAGAACCAGCAGGAGGTGGTGAAGAACGAGGTGCGGGTGAACGTGCTCAACCAGCCCTACGGCTCGTTCCCGTGGATCGACCTGCCGATGACGGCGAACGAGAACTGGTACAACGCCCACAACTTCTACGGCGACCTCCGGGACCTCGACGCCGCGACCCTCGCGGACGCCGCGGGCTTCTTCCAGCGCTACTACGCCCCGAACAACGCGGTCGTGGTGGTGGTGGGCGATTTCGCGCCGGCCCAGGCGAAGGCGTGGGTCGAGAAGTACTTCGCCGGGATCCCGGCGGTGACGCTGCCGCCGCGCCCCGACCTGAGCGAACCCCGGCAGCTGACCGAGAAGCGGGCGAGCCGGGTCGACTCTTTGGCGACGCGGCCGGCGCTGGGCCTCGGGTGGCACGTGCCGCCGCGGGGCACTCCCGAGTGGTATGCCTTCGGGCTGATCGACCAGATCCTCTGGCAGGGGCGCGACAGCCGGCTCTACCAGGCGCTGGTGACGGAGAAGGGGTACACCAGCGACGTCTCGGGCGGGATCAACTGGGGACTCGGCAACCAGTTCAACTACGAGGGGCCGATGCTGGCGCTGGTGAGTCTCTACCACGACAGCAACGTCCCGGACGACTCGCTGCTGGCGGTGGTGAACCGGGAAATCGCGGCGCTCCAGGACAAGCCGGTGGACGCCGCGACGCTCACCCGGGCCAAGACCAAGCTCCGCTCGTCGCTGTACGACATTCTCG
The DNA here is from genome assembly GCA_046327735.1 of Gemmatimonadales bacterium. Taxonomy (GTDB): domain Bacteria; phylum Gemmatimonadota; class Gemmatimonadetes; order Gemmatimonadales; family GWC2-71-9; genus JADJOM01. The sequence goes on from JAXLXZ010000005.1 coordinate 132,125, forward strand.
AGCAGCTCTCCGGCTTCGGCCGGCTCGACCTGCTGGCCTCGTTCGCGCTCTTCGACAACGATCCCGGCCGGCTCAACCGGCTGGAGGGAGAGTTCGCGAAGGTGACCCCGGCGCTGATCCAGCGGACCGCGCAGGAATACCTGCGGGCCGGCAACCGCACCGTCTACACCATCATCCCCGGGGCCAAGGACGCGCCCGCGGGGAGCGAGTGAGGAGCTGACCATGCGCACGATTCTACTGCTCGGCTCCCTGGCGCTCGCCGCCGGGCCGCTCGCGGCCCAGAAGGAGGCCCCGCCCGCGGCCGGCACGCCCAAGGCGTTCCGGGTTCCGCCCCGCAGGACTCTCACGCTGGCCAACGGCATGAAGGTCACGCTGGTCCGCTACGGCGTGGTGCCGAAGGTGGCGGTGAGTCTCGACCTCGCCACCGGCGGGATCGACGAGGCTCCCAACGAGGTGGAACTCGCCGGCCTGACCGCCAGCATGCTGGTCGAGGGAACCACCACCCGGAGCGGCGCGGACATCTCCCGCTCCGCGGCCGAGATGGGCGGCAGCCTGGGCGCCAATGCCGGGGACGACAACACCACGGTGGGTGGCGAGGTGCTGAGCGAGTTCGCCGAGCGCTACGTGGCGCTGCTGGCCGACGTGGTGCTCCACCCGAAGTTCGCCGAGTCGGATGTCGCGCGGCTCACGGCCAACCGGATGCGCGACAACTCCATCGCGCTGAGCAGCCCGGGTCAGATCACCCGGGCGCGGTTCCGCCAGATGATCTTCGGCGACCATCCCTATGCCCGGGTGTTCGCCCCCGACTCGTTGCTCAAGGGCTATACCGCGGCGACGGTCCGGGCCTTCCACGCGAAGAACTACGGCGCGCGCCGGGCCCACCTGTACGTCACCGGGGTCTTCAATGAGGCGAAGGTGGAAGCGGCAATCCGGGCGGCCTTCGCGGCCTGGCAGGCGGGGGCGCCGGAAACGGTGAACCCGCCTGTGCCAGTGGCGCATCGCCAGCTCGAGCTGATCGACCGGCCCGACGCGGTGCAGAGCTCGATCCGGGTCGGGCTGCCGGTGGCCGACCCGGCGAACCCCGACTGGATGCGCCTCAACGTGACCGACGCGCTCCTCGGCGGCGCCTTCGGGTCGCGGATCACCAGCAACATCCGGGAGGACAAGGGCTACACCTACTCGCCCTTCTCCTTCGTGGGCACCTGGCCGAAGGTGGGAGTGTGGACCGAGGTGGCGGACGTGACCACCAACGTCACCGGCCCGTCGCTCAAGGAGATCTTCTACGAGGTGGACCGGCTCCGGACGGAGGCACCGCCGGAGAAGGAACTCGCCGGGATCAAGAACAACATGGTGGGGCTGTTCACCATCCAGAACAGCTCGCGCTACGGGTTGATCGGCCAGCTGCAGTTCGTGGACCAGTACGGACTGGGCGAGGGCTACCTCACGGGCTACGTGCAGAACGTGATGCGGGTGACGCCGGCCGAGGTGCAGGGGATGGCGCAGAAGTACCTGGACCCGAACCGGATGACGATCACGGTGGTGGGCGACAAGAAGGTGGTGGAGCCGCAGCTGGAGCCGTACAAGGCCGCGGTGCCCTGAGCCGGGCGCAGAGAAAGGCAGGGATTCCTCGCCGCTCTGCGGCTCGGAATGACAGACCTCCGCAAGGAGTCCCTGCTCTTACGCATTGTCCGGGCGTGACGCATCTTCGGTCGTGATGGTCACCCCGGCTCCCCGAACCAACATCCGCTGGCGCATCCTGGCCCTCCTCTTCCTGGCCAGCTTCGTCGCCTACATCCTCCGCACCAACCTCTCGGTGGTGGGCGTCGCGATGATGCCCGCGCTGGGGATTTCCGAGGTCCAGCTCGGCATCGTCCTCGCCGCCTTCGCGTGGGGATACGCACTCTTCCAGTTTCCCGGCGGCGTGGTGGGCGACCGGATCGGGGGGCGGAAGGCGCTCGCCCTGATGCTGCTGGCCTGGGGCGTGTTCACTCTCCTGCCCGCGCTGATCCCCTCGAGCGCCGCGGTGGGCACCGTGACGGTGCTCGCCACCCTGGCCGTGATCCGCTTCGGAATGGGCGCGGTGCAGGCGCCGCTCTATCCGGTCACGAGCGGGGGCACCACCTGGGCCTGGTTTCCGGTGGGCGGATGGGCCCTCCCCAACAGCCTGACGAACGCCGGCCTCACGCTCGGGTCGGCGGCGACCGGGCCGCTGATCGCGTGGCTGATGACGACGGTGGGCTGGCGGCTCTCCTTCGTGGTCACGGCGCCGCTGGCGCTGCTGCTCGCGGCGGTCTGGTGGTGGTACGCGCGGGACCTGCCGTCGCAACACCCGGGGGTGAGCGCCGCGGAGCTGGCGCTGATCGACGCGGGGCGGACCCCGCAGCCGGTGCCCGAGCCGGGCGCGTGGCGGATCCTGCTTCGCAACCGGGACATCCTGCTCCTCACCACCAGCTACTTCTGCAGCAACTTCGTCTTCTACTTCTTCTTCAACTGGCTGTTCATCTACCTGGTCGAGCATCGCGGCTTCAAGGTGCTCGAGGGCGGATGGTACAACTCCCTGCCGTGGATCGTCGGGAGCGTGGGCGCGGTGGCGGGGGGCATCTGGTGCGACGTGGGGACGCGGCGGCTCGGGCCCCGGCTGGGGAACCGGATTCCGGGCGTGGTGGGGCTCCTCGGCGCGGCGCTCTTCCTCTGGCTGGCTGCGCGGGCGGAAGCCCCGGTGGTGGCGGTCTTCTGGCTCTGTCTCTGCCTCGGATTCCAGCAGGTGACCGAGGGGCCGTTCTGGGCGGCGGCGATCGGGGTGGCGGGGCGGCAGTCGTCGGCGGGGTGCGGGATTCTCAACACCGGCGGCAACGTGGTGGGTGGGTTCGTGGCGCTGCTGGTCCCGCTTATCGTAGAGAGGGCGGGATGGTCGGCGGCGCTCGCGACCGGGGCGGGGTTCGCGATCCTGGGCGCGCTGCTCTGGCTCCTGATCCGGGCCGACTATCCCACGGAGTAGGTCACGCTGGTACCGGGACTGCGAGGTTCGCCATGTGCAGGAACATTCGGCCGCTCTATCACTTCGATCCGCCGGTCACACCGGAGGAGATCCACGCCGCGTCGCTCCAGTTCGTCCGCAAGGTGAGCGGCTTCGCCAAGCCCTCGGCCGCCAACCAGCCGGCGTTCGACCGGGCGGTGCACGACGTCTCGCACGTGGTGCAGCACCTCATGGACGCGCTGGTGACCAACGCACCGCCCAAGAACCGTGAGGTCGAGGCCGCCAAGGCGCGGGCGAAGTCGGCGGCGCGCTTCGCGAAGGAACGGGGGAACCGCTGAGCCTCGAGCCGCCCGGCACCGCGCCGGCACCGACGGGCTGTCCCCGGCTCGAGTCCCCGGGAATGCAGCGGCTCTCGATCCGGATCCTGGCGCTGTTCGGCTGGAAGGTCACGGGCGCACTGCCGGCGCAGCCGCGCTTCGTGCTGATCGTGGCGCCGCACACCAGCAACTGGGACTTTCCCATCGGGGTGCTGGCGATGTTCGCGGTGCAGATCCGGCTCACCTGGCTAGGGAAGCACACCCTGTTCGTCTTCCCGGTGGCGCGGCTGCTGCGCTGGCTGGGGGGCGAGCCGGTGGACCGGCGGGTGCGCGGCGGACTGGTGGAGCAGGCGATCGAGCGGTTCCGTACCCGGCCGCAGTGGGTGCTCGCGATCGCGCCGGAGGGGACCCGGAAACGGGTAGAGCAGTGGAAGACCGGGTTCTACCGGATCGCGATCGGCGCGGGCGTCCCGGTGCTGCCGGTGGCGATCGATTTTTCGAAGAAGGCGCTGGACCTGGGCACGCTGTACTGGCCGGTAGGCGACGAGACGCAGGACCTCGCGGCACTCCGGGCACGATACCACGCGGGGATGGCGAAGTTTCCGGGGGAGTACGGGGGGTAGGCGGGCAGGCGGACAGGCGGGCAGGTAACAAAGCCAACGGGCGGGCTCCTCGACGGAACCCGCCCGCTTAGCGTCCCACTGACCGCCCGACCGCCTGACCGCCCTGCCGCTCTACTCCAGCGGAATCTTCCCCGCGTTCATCCCCAGCCACTGATCGAAGCTCTGCAGCGCGGGATTGAGCTTCCGGGCAAAGGCAGGATCGCGTGGGCGGCAGAAGTCCGCCTCGAAGTCGCGCTTGAACTGGAACATGTTACCCAGGTCATCGGCGCCGGGGAACCCGAAGCCGCGGTAGGTCTCCGGCGTCACCTCGTTGTACTTCACCGTGCGCTTGAGGGCGCGGGTCAGCTTCTCCGCCATCTGCTCGCCGGTGAGCTGTTCTCCCGCCACCGCGATTTCCTTCCCCACGAATTCCCCGGTCCGGTTGAAGACACCGAGGGCGCACTTGCCGATGTCCTCGGCGGCGATGCCGGGGAGCTTCGCCTTCCCCATGGGCAGGGTGAGATAGAGCGTCCCATCGGGGCCGGGTTTGGGACCGGCGCCGAAGTAAATGAAGTTGTCCCAGTAGAAGCTGGTGTTGTACAGCGTGGTAGGCACTCCCGACTTCACGAACAGCTCGTTGGCCGCGCCTTTCGCGTCGAAATGGGGCACCTTGTACTTCCCCATCAGCGTGGGCATGCGGTTATCCGAGAGGGGCACCCACTTCCGGGTATCCTCGAGCGTCGACCAGACCAGGTGGGCAATCCCGGCCCGCTTCGCCGCTTCGGCCATCATGCCGGCCTCGGCGTACTCCTTCTCGGGGGAGAAGTGATCCCAGAAGAAGGTGACGCAGAAGGCGCCCCACGCGCCGGCAAAGGCGCGATCGAGGCTCGCCGGATCGTCCACGTCGCCCTGCACCACCTCGGCCCCCAGGGCGGCGAGCGCCTTCGCCTTGTCGGAGCCGGGGTTGCGGGTGAGGGCACGGGCGCGGAAGGGGCTGTTCGGGTCGGCCTGGATGGCACGGACGAGGCCGCCACCCTGCGCCCCGGTCGCACCGAGCACCGCGATGATCTTCTTGCCAGCCATAAGGTCTCACCGTGCGGGAAAAAGAGAGCAGCCGGCCCGCGCCGATGCGCGAGCCGGCTGGATATTTTCACCTCGCCCGGGAACTGGGCAAGGGGCTAGCGGACGAAGGTGATCGGCACCGTGGTGTTGGTGGTGGTGACGCTGGTCCCGGCGGCATCGACCTCGAGGATCCAGGTGGTCACGAAATTCGACTCGCCGCCCCGGAACGAAATGGAGCCGGTCGTCGGGCCGAGCACGGTCCCGTTCACCTTGTTGGGGCTGCCGAGATCGCGGGTGGGAATCGCCACCGAGCCATCGGTGTTGAAGTAGGTCGCGATGCGGCGGGTCACCCCGTCGATCTTCGTCCCGTTCTGGGTCAGGTCGAGGCGCACCTGGTTGATCAGCACCAGGGTGTCCTCGTTGTTGAGCCCCTGCACGATCAGGTTGCGGGTGCCCGGCTGGGTGGTCCACGACCCGGTGAACACGACCGGCACCGTGGTTCCGCCGCCCCCACCACCGCCGCCGCCCCCACCCCCGCCCCCGCCCCCGCCGCCGCCGCCCCCGCCCCCGCCCCCGCCCGTACCCCCGGCATTCGCGGTCTGCGGCGACGCAGCCGCCATCGGATCGGACGCATCACTACAGGCGGACATGAGGCCGGCCAGCACAACGGCAACGGCCCAGCCGCGAACGAGGGCGCGGGTCATCGAGGCTCCAGGTACGGGAAGAAGGGCTGCGACTCACCTCCCGACCAGACAAGAGCCGTGCCGGAAGGGGGGCCGGCGGGAAGCGCATGCCGGTGAACGAGTTGAATCGCTCGCGACGGGGCCTCACTCCCGCGCTGGCTGTACCGGGCCGGGGCGGCCTCTAGCGCAGTGGTACAGGGTATATTCGGCGGAACCCGCCTTCCGTCCTCCGGAGAGCCCATGATCCGCCCGCTCACCTTGGCCGCCATGCTCGTGGCCGGTCCCGTCAGCTCGATGTCGGCGCAGTCGCTGCCGGTTGCGCCCCGCTTCGATATCCGCTTCCCCGCGGCGTCCGCCGCGGCGCCACTCGACGGCCGCCTGCTGCTGATGCTCTCCAGCGACAGCAGCGCCGAGCCGCGCTTCCAGATCGGCGATATCGGCGAGACCCAGCTGATCTTCGGGATCGACGTGGACGGCTGGGGGGCGGGGCGCCCGAAGACGGTCGACGCGAAGGTGTTCGGCTACCCGATCGCGTCGCTCAAGGACGTGCCGGCGGGGCGCTACCGGGTGCAGGCGCTGCTCAACCGGTACGAGACCTTCCACCGCGCCGACGGGAAGGTGGTGAAGCTTCCGCCCGACCAGGGCGAGGGCCAGCAGTGGAGCCGGAAGCCGGGGAACCTCTACAGCACGCCGGCCTGGATCACCTGGGACCCGAAGCGGCCCGCGGTGTTCCGGGTGATGCTCGACCAGGTGATTGCCCCGCTCGCGCCGCCGGTAGAGACGAAATACGTGAAGTACGAGCGGATCCAGTCGAAGCTGCTGAGCGACTTCTGGGGCCGGCCGGTCTTCCTCGGCGCCCACGTGGTGCTGCCGGAGGGATGGGACACGCACCCGAACGCGCGCTACCCGCTGGTCATCGACCATGGGCACTTCCCGTCGGAGTTCGAGCCCTGGCGGGAGACGCCCCCTGACCCCGGTCTCACGCCGGACTACAGCGACCGCTTCCGGCTCGCGGGGTACAACCGGATCCAGCAGGAGCAGGCGTACGAGTTCTACAAGGAATGGACCGGGCCGAACTTCCCGCGCGTCCTGCTGATCCAGGTCCAGCATCCCACGCCCTACTACGACGACTCGTACGCGGTGAACTCCGCGGCCAACGGTCCCTACGGCGACGCGATCATGCGGGAGCTGGTGCCGTATCTCGAGCGGAAGTACCGTGGCATCGGGCAGGGCTACGCCCGCTTCACCTACGGCGGCTCGACCGGCGGGTGGGAAGCGATGGCGGTGCAGATGTTCTATCCCGACGACTTCAACGGCGCCTGGGCGGCCTGCCCCGACCCGATCGACTTCCGGAAATACACCGTCATCGACCTCTACAGCGACACCAATGCCTACTGGCTGCCGAGCCGGTGGAAGAAGGTGGAGCGCCCCGGGCACCGCGATTACCTCGGGGAGGTGCAGACCACCATCCGCCAGATGAACCACCTGGAGGCGGTGCTCGGCTCGCGCGGGCGGAGCGGGGGCCAGTGGGACATCTGGCAGGCGGTGTACTCACCGCTGGACGAGGATGGCTACCCCAAGCCGATCTTCGACAAGCTGAGCGGGACGATCGACCCGGCGGTCGCGGCGTACTGGAAGGAGCACTTCGACCTCGGCCACATCCTCCAGCGCGACTGGGCGACGCTCGGCCCGAAGGTGAACGGCAAGCTCCACATCTACGTGGGCGAGGCCGACAACTACTTCCTCAACGACGCGGTGTACCTGGTGGAGGACCGGCTCAAGGGGCTCACCAATCCCGCTGCCGACATCGAGGTGGACTACCAGCCCCGGGCGGAGCATTGCTGGAACGGGGACCATACCCGCCCGAACGCCTACTCCCGGCTCCGCTACGCGCGGATGTTCATCCCCCGGATCATGGAGCAGATCCGGAAGAGCCATCCCGCCGGCGTGGACACCACCAGCTGGCGGTACTAGGGCCCGGGGAACCGGGCGCACTGTCATCTCCGGGTCATGAAGCGGGCCGGATAACAGGATTGGGGGATTGAACAGACAGATTCAGGGATTGGATCGGAGCACATTCCCCGGATCCATCAATATCCCCAAATCCTGTGGCGCCAACGCGCCCGGCCCGTTGTGCGTAGACGGTTGCAGAACCCCCGCGCACGCCCCACGTTGAGGGGCCACCATTCCCGCGTCCTGGAGCACGCATGCCGTCCTTCGGCAGTCTTCATCCGATCATCGTCCACTTCGTCATTGCGCTCGGGATTCTCGGCGTGGTGTTCCGCCTCGCGAGCTTCCTCAAGCCCTTCGCCTGGGCCAACCCGGCGGCGCGCGTGCTCCTCATCTGCGCCGGCATCGCGGGGTTCCTCGCCGCCGAGTCGGGCGACGCGGCCCATGGCTCGTCGGAGCGGATTCCCGGGGCACGCTCGGCGGTGCACGAGCACGAGGAGGCGGGGGAGTGGGCCCGCAACATGTTCGTGATCGTGGCCCTGCTCGAGGTGGCGGGGCTCGCCCTCCGGAACAAGGAGAAGCTGGCGCGGGGAATGGCCATCGCCTCGGCGATCGGCGGTATCACCGCGGGGTTCGCGGTGTACCGGGCTGGCGACCTGGGTGGCGAGCTGGTGTACAGCTACGCCGGCGGCGTGGGCACCCGCACCGGCGATACCACCGATGTGCGGCGACTCCTGATCGCGGGGCTCTACCAGAAGGCCCGGCTCGCGCGGGAGAACGGCCAGAGCGAAGAATCGGCGCGGCTCATCGAGGAGCTGGTGAAACAGGCGCCCGATGATCCGTCGGCGAAGCTCCTCGGCGCCGAGTCGATCCTCAAGGACAAGAAGGATCCGGCGGGAGCGCTGGCCGCGCTGGCCACGATCCAGGCCGCCCCGGACGATCGTTTCATGGCGCTCCGGAAGGGGATGCTGGCGAGCGACGCCTGGGTGGCGGCCGGACAGAAGGACTCGGCCAGGGCGATCCTCACCCAGCTCAAGGGCCAGTTCCCGCAGGCGCGGATGCTGGACGAGGCGATCAAGCGCCTCGAGTAGCGGAACTTCACGAGGCGGGCTCCCGTACATGAGCGATCCCCAGCTCACGTACGGGAGCCCGCATGCTTTCCCTCCTGCTCCTCGCCATCCTCGCCCGGCCGGTCCCCCGGGTCGCCGGGACCTACGACACCCGCGTCACGCTCCTCCGTTCCAACTGCCCCATCACGGTGGAGTCGAATCCCACCGAAGTCGCCCAGTACGCCGATACCATCATCACGCTGCGGCATGCCGGGACCACCTACGAGGGGACCCTCGCCGCGGACGGGAGCTTCTCGACCCGGGTGAAGCAGCTCTCGTTCAACCAGACCACCTACCTGATCGGTGTGCGGGGCCGCTTTGCCGGCGACTCGCTCCACGCGGAAGTCACGTTGCGATACGGGCAGCCGGCGTGCGAGACGCTGGTCTCGTGGGTGGGCCCGCGCCGCCCCTGAGGGATTCCGCTGGCGCGAGCCTCGGTGGGTGCCCATCTTGCGCCATCTCCTCGCTCCTCAGGTGGATGATGCGCCGACTGCTGCTGCTCGCGAGCCTGCTCCTGCCCGCCGCCCTCCCCGCCCAGACCCTCGGCACGATCGATTTCCCCAACTCGGCCTCACCCGCCGGGGCGGCGCCATTTCTCCGGGGTGTGCTTCTGCTGCACAGCTTCGAGTACGACGATGCGGCCCAGGCCTTCCGCGAAAGCCAGCGGGCGGATCCCGGCTTCGCGCTGGCCTACTGGGGTGAGGCGATGACCTACACCCATCCGCTCTGGAACGAGAAGGACGCGGGGGCGGCGCGGGCCGCGCTGGCGCGGCTCGCCCCGACGGCGGCCGCGCGGCGGGCGCGGGCTTCGACCCCGCGGGAACGGCTCTACCTCGATGCGGTGGAAGCGCTCTACGCGGAGGGAACGTCCAAGGCGCGGCAGGACACGCTCTACAGTGAGGCGATGGCCCGGATCCTCGCGGCCTATCCCGAGGACGACGAGGCCCGCTCTTTCTACGCGCTGTCGGTCATGGGACTGAGCCAGGGGGTGCGGAACGTCGCGGCCTACATGCGGGGTGGCGCGCTCGCCATGGAAGTCTACCGCAGGAACCCGCAGCACCCGGGGGCGCTGCACTACATCATCCACGCCTTCGACGATCCGGTGCACGCGCCGCTCGGTCTCTTCGCGGCGCGGGAATACTCGGTGATCGCGTCCGACGCCGATCACGCCCAGCACATGACCACCCACATCTTCCTGGCACTCGGGATGTGGCGCGAAGTGGTGAGCCAGAACGCCATCGCTTCGGGCCGGGACACCAGCAACTGGAAGCCGGGTCATTATACCGCGTGGCATAATTACGGCCTGATCCAGCTGGGCCAGTACGACACGGCACGGCGGTTTCTCGAGCTGGAACAGCGGAATCTGGGGAGCGGTGGCTCGGCGGGGCGGCAGAATGCCCTGCTCACCATGCGGGCACACTACCTCATCAGTACCGAGCGGTGGCAGGACCCGGTGACAGCGTGGGCGCTCGACCTCCCACTGGCCAGCGCGGGGCCGAGAATCATCGACCTCTACGCCCTGGCAGTGGCCGCGCTCCATCGCGGCCGGCTCGCGGACGCGGAAGCGGCGCTCCCCCGGATGCAGAGGCTGGCGACGGCACGGGCGACGGAGCGGGGCGCGGAGGGGAGTCCCAAGCTGCCGGAGATCCTGACGACGCAGCTCCGGGCCCAGCTGATGTGGGAGCGCGGCCGGAAGCAGGAAGCCATCGCGCTGGTCGAGCGGGTGGCGAGCGCAGCGGATGCGATCCCGGCCGAGTTCGGGCCGCCGGATATCGTGAAGCCGAGCCACGAACTGCTGGGTGAGATGCTCCTCGCGGCCGGCCAGGCTGCGCGCGCGCAGAAGGAGTTTGCCCGGGCCCTCGAGATCGTGCCGGGACGATCGCTGAGCCTTCGCGGGCTGGTACGGGCGGCCACCACGGCGGGAGACAGCGCTGCCGCCGCCGCCGCACAGCGGCAGCTGGACGAGAACTGGCGGGATGCCGAGCCGGGGGTGCCCACCCCCTAACGAACGCCGAGGTGCTGCAACGCCTGCCGGGAACTGGGATAGGTGGAATCGATCGCCAGCGCCTTCCGGTACGCGGCAACGCCCGCAGTCGTATCTCCGCTGGTCACCAGCGACTCCCCCATGCTGTCCCACACGTTCGCCGAGCCGGGATAGAGCGCGGTATTCGCCCGGAATACCGCCCTGGCCATCGGTGGCTTCCCCCGCCGGAGAAGCGCATAACCGAGCGCGTTGATCTCGGCCTCAGATGAGTGAAAGCGATTGACCGGCTGGTCGCGATACCGGGAAAGCTCCGCCAGCACAGTGGCGGTGTCGTTCCGCGCCTCGAGGGGAGCGATCGCAGCATCGAGGGTCAGGTGGCTCGCCGGGTCGAGGATGGCGGCGAGCGCCGGGTCGCGCCCGGCCCGGTAATCATCGGAGGAGATGGGAGCGTACAGCGCCGGCGGCACGAAGTCGCGATGGTCGCGGGGATCGGAGGCGTACCAGGGGAGGGTCGAGATGTTCACGGTCAAGCCGCTGGCCGGAAGCAGCAGTGGCCGGTGGTCGCCGAAGAAGTTCGTGGCGTTGCCGGTGGGCTCCCCGACGAAGGTGGCGTTGGTCCACTGCTCGAGGTCGAGCACCAGGTTCATCGCCGCAGAGAAGGTGCGGCCGCTGACCAGGACGAAGAGCCGGTCGCGCCGATCGAGCGCCGGCCGGGCCACCAGTCCGCGCACCACCTGCCGATTGTAGAAGCTGTTCCCGCCGCCGTTGTTCCGCAGGTCAATGACCAGCCGCTCGACCGGGAGCGAGTCGGCCTGGGCGAACACCCCCCGCCAGAACTCCTGGTTGCCCGGCGGCGGCGCGTCGATCACGCCACGGTAGCAGACGTACAGCATCCGGCTCTCGGGCAGCCACGCCGACCAGTAGACCTTGTCGTGCTGCTGTTCCCAGAGGGGAGCGGGCGCGGTCCGCATGTTGACCCAGCGACGCATGTCGATCGGCCCCGCGGGGTTGTGCCCGGCGGGCGTGAGGAGCCCGGCAGGTTCCAGGACCACGCGCTCTTCCACACCGTCACGGGCGATCACCACCGGAAGGTGCGCGGCATCCTCCGTGATCCCGAGCCCCTCCAGCTCTTCGGCCAGCATCAGGCGGCCAGCCGCCGACGTCTTGATCCACCACTCGTTCTCGCCGGAAATGGTGCGCGCGACCGCCTTGAGCGCGTCCGAGGCGGCCAGCCGGCCAATGCGGAGCACTTTCGCGCCGGCCAGGCGTGCATGGGCCGAGTCGGCGGCGCGAATGTAGAGCCCGTCTTCGAAGAGCTCGTAGCGCACCGGGTAGTAGTGCCACTGAAAGGCGGGATCAAAGAGCGGGTTGAGCGCGGTGTGCCCGTCGTGCACCAGCGCCACCAGCTCCATCAGGGCCACCTGCGCCTGGCTCCGCCCGAGGCCGGGGAGCCGCCGGCCGAGGGCACGTACCGCGGAATCCCAGGTGGCCCGGGGGAGCCGGGCGAAGGCATTCGGATGGCGGCGAGGAAGTTCCCGGGCGATCAGGTCCAGGTCCTGGCGCCATGCCGCGCCGACCGGCCTCTCGTGGCCCGGCGTCGCGGCCGTCAACAGCAGCAGAGCCCCAACCACGATCGGCAAGCGCATCAGAACCTGCGGGAGTGAGGGTGACCCTCAGGCTAGCAGGTGACGGCGGGGCAGGTCTTGAACGGATGTAACCAGGCCACCTCCCTGTCGCCGGAACTCGAGCGGCGTCATGCCGGTTGCCCGGTGAAGCTCCCGAGTGAGGTGTGCCTGATCGGCGAACGCCGCCTCGGCTGCCACCTGCGAGAGCGGGAGCGTACCCTGCCGAAGCAGCCCCATTGCGTGGGCAATCCGGCGCCTCCGCACGTAGCCGCGCAAGGTGCAGCCGAAGTAGTCCCGGAAGCTCCGTACGAGATGCACGCGGTGAACGCCGGCGTTGCGCGCGAGTGCATCGGCGGGCGGCGGGTGGCGCCAGCTATCGGCCAGGTGATCGCGCGCGGTCAGGAGCCACGCCGGCGGCGGGCCGGCGGCGCGACCGGATTCCCGCCGGCTCAGCTGCGCCAGCAGTTCGAGCGTGAGGTCGTGTGCCGCGGCGTGGGAGCTGCCTGGCTGGAGCGCCGTCTCGAGGCGCCGGACGAGGGTGGTCAGCCAGGGATCGGTGATGAACGCGCTACAGCGAGGAGCTCGGCGAAGGGCGGTGGCGTCCTCGCTGCTGAATTCGACCAGCAGGCAGCGGGCGCCGTCGGTGCTGAAGTGAATGTCGTGCGCCGCTGACGGCGAGAGCCGCAGGTACCCGGGCTCCACCGTTCGGGTGTCGCGGCCCTGCCACTCGCGAAAGCCGCCGCGCAGCACGGCGCAGAGGTGCAGTCCCTCATGGTGATGGCGGTGGAAGCGGGTAGCGGGGGGAACGTCGTAGACGCCAGCAGCCGAGGAAACCATGGCTGGACTGACGCGCACCCCGAGCCGGGGGTTTCGGCGCCTGCGAGAGCGGCTCCCCGGCGAAGACCGGCATCGCACTGCAACCCTTTGCCCGGTTCAGCTGTCTATCCCGTATTGCCCCCGGGCAGGTGCCCGGGTCCGTGGTGCCAATCCTGACAACCGACTGGGGCCATTCATGCGCTACCTGAGCGATCTCGCCCACGACACGCGGCATGCCCTCCGCATGCTGCGCCACCGCTGGGGCTTCGCGCTGACCACGATCCTTCCGCTGGCACTCGGGCTGGGCGCGGCGACGGCGATGTTCAGCGTGGTGGACGGGGTGATGCTCAGGCCCCTCCCCTTCCCGCGCCCCGACGAGCTGGTCACGGTGTGGGCGACCGAGGGCAAGTGGCAGAACGACAAGGCCAGCCCGATCGCGTGGGACCGGGTGGTGATCGGGAAGGAGGACTACCTCGCGCTCACCCAGCGCTCCCGCAGCTTCTCCGCGGTGGCGGCCTGGGGCCGGTCGAGCGGCATGATGGCCGACGCGAACGGCGCCTTCACGCCGGTCCCCACGGTGCGGGTGACGGGGTCGATCTTCGACCTGCTGGACCTGCGCCCGGTGCTGGGGCGGAGCTTCGACGCGAGCGCGAACGTGCAGAACGGCCCGGCGGTGGCGCTGCTCAGCTGGGAGGCGTGGCAGAGGCGCTTCGGCGGCGACAGCGCCATCGTCGGCCGGAGCATCACCTACGACGAGCAGCCGGTCACCATCATCGGCATCATGCCGCCGGGCGCGCGGCTCAACCGGAGCGGCAACCCGCCGGCGCTCTGGCTGCCCGCGTTCCAGAGCCAGTACGACAACGCCGAATACCACAACCGCAGCTGGCAGGGACTCGCACGGCTGGCGCCGGGCACCAGCGTCGAGACGGCCAGCCGCGAGGTGGGGCAGATCTTCGCGGAGGTGAAGACGGCCTGGAACGGCAAGACCGATGGGACCGGCGGGCGGGTGGTGGGCTACCAGGACGACGAGGTCCGGAGCATCCGGCCTTCGCTCCTGATCCTCACCGTGGCGGTCACGCTGCTGCTCCTCATCGCCTGCGTCAACCTGGCCATCATCCTCTTCAGTGAGGCGGCCCGGCGCCAGCCGGAGCTCGCCGCGCGCACCGCGCTGGGTGCCGGCCCCGGGCGGCTCGCGCGCCAGCTGCTGACCGAGAGCCTGGTCGTTGCCGGGGGCGGGGCGCTGCTGGGGTCGTTTCTCGGGTGGGCCCTGGTGCGGGTGCTCATCGCCCTGGCACCGGCCGGCATCCCCGGCCTGGCCGATGTCCAGTTCGACATCCGGGTCTTCGGCTTCACCGCCGGCGTGGCACTGCTCACCGGCTTCGCGTCGGGGGTGCTCCCGGTGTGGGCCCTGCTCCGCTGGGGAAGCACCTCGCTGCTGGGCGGGGCGGGACGCACCACGGCCCGGAGCGAGCGGGTCATCCACCGTGTCCTGGTGGGCACCGAGGTGGCGCTCTCGCTGGTGATGCTCATCGGGTGCACCCTGCTGGGTCGCTCGCTCATCCGGCTCTCGCAGGTCGACCCGGGCTTCACGCCCAACGGGCTGGTGATGGTGAGCCTCGACGGGCCCAGGTCGCTCTGGACCGACAGCCTCGCCACCGAGAACTTCACCCGGGCCGCGCTGGGTGAACTGGCGGCGATCCCTGGCGTGGCGTCGGTGAGCGGATTCAACGCCGGATTCTTCAACGGCAACTGGAGCAGCTCGCCCATCAAGGTCGTGGGCCGCGGCGACGACCAGGCCGCCCGGCAGATCCAGCAGCAGGTGGTGCTCCCCGGCTTCTTCCGGACCCTGGGCGTGCCGGTGGTGGCGGGACGGGACTTCAGCGAGGAGGACAACGCCTCGTCGGCCCCGGTCGTGATCATCTCGCAGGCCGCGGCGCGGCGGGAATTCCCGGGGGAGTCGCCGCTGGGGAAGCGGGTGGTCTGGCAGGGGCAGCAGTGGACGATCATCGGGGTCGCCGCCGATGTGCAGTATGCCGCGCTCGACAAGGACTTCCAGCCCATCATCTACGTGCCGGCGGCGCAGCGCGGCGGCAACTGGATGTCCTATGTGGTGCGGGTGAAGGGGGCCTCCGACGGCGGCGCGCTGGTGAGCGCCATCCGCGACCGGATCCATGCCATCAACCCGACCGTCGGCACCAACTCGATCGACCCGGTCGCGTCGCTGGTGCGGCACTCCTACCGGGAGGAGCGGTATCGCACGCTGCTCGGCACGCTCTTCGGGGTGGTGGGAACGGTGCTGGCGGCCTTCGGGCTCTACGGCGTGGTGGCGAGGTCGGTGGCGCAGCGGATGCGGGAAGCGGGCATCCGGGCGGCGCTGGGCGCGACGGCGCGCTCGATCGCGCGGCTCATGCTTCGGGAAATCGCCATCGGGGTGTCGATCGGCCTGGCGGTGGGATTGCCGCTGGCGGCGCTGCTGGCGCGGCGGCTCACGCCCTACCTCTTCGGCGTAAGCAGCGCCGACCCGCTGGCCTACCTCGGGGCGCTGGCGCTCTTCGGCGGGGCCGCGCTGGTCGCGACGCTGCCCTCCGCGCGCCGGGCCGGCCGGGCCGACCCCGCCTCGGTGCTCAAGTCGGACTAGCTACTGGATGGCGCGGCTCACCATCGCCTTCGCATCGGTCACGATGCGCTCGAGGTGGGCCGCGTCGCGGAAACTCTCGGCGTAGAGCTTGTAGATGTTCTCGGTCCCGCTGGGCCGGGCGGCGAACCAGCCATTGGTCGTCGACACCTTGAGCCCGCCGATGGCGGCGCCGTTCCCGGGAGCGTGGGTGAGCTTCGCGGTGATCGCGTCGCCGGCCAGCGCGGTGGCGGTCACCGCGTCGGCGGTCAGGCGCTTGAAGCCGGCCTTCTCCGCGGGGGTGCAGGGCGTGTCGATCCGGGTGTAGACCGGCGCGCCCAGCCGCGCGGTCAGCTCGCGGTAGTACATGCCGGGATCCTTCCCCGTCACCGCGGTGATCTCCGCCGCCAGGAGACAGAGGAGGATCCCGTCCTTGTCGGTGGTCCACACCCCGCCGTCCCGTCGCAGGAAGCTCGCCCCCGCGCTCTCTTCCCCGCCGAAGCAGCAGCTCCCGTCGAACAGTCCCGGGGTGAACCACTTGAAGCCCACCGGCACCTCGAGCAGCTCGCGTCCCAGCTCGGCCACCACCCGGTCGATCAGGGCGCTCGAGACCAGGGTCTTCCCTACCTTCGCGGCGCGGGGCCAGTCGGGGCGGTGGGTGAGCAGGTAGTGAATCGCGACGGCGAGATAGTGATTGGGATTGAGGAGCCCCGCCGAGGGGGTCACGATGCCGTGGCGATCGGCGTCGGGATCGGAGCCGAAAGCGATGTCGTAGCGGTCCTTGAGCCGCACCAGGCTCGCCATGGCGTAGGGGCTCGAGCAGTCCATCCGGATCCGGCCGTCGTGGTCGACGGTCATGAAGCGGAAGGTCGGATCGACGGCGGTGTTCACCACCGTGAGGTTGATCCCGTAGCGCTCGGCGATGCGGGCCCAGTAGTGCAGCGAGGAACCGCCCAGGGGGTCGACGCCGATCGCGAGGTTGCGGCGGCGAATCGGCTCGAAGTCGATGACCTGCGCCAGCGCCTCGATGTAGCCCTCGGCGAGATCGGCGGGGCGGGTGGTCGAGGCCTTGAGCGCGGTGTCGAAGTGCACCCGGCGCACCCCAGCGTTGCCGGCGGCGAGCAGGGCATTCGCCCGGGTCTGGATCCAGCCGGTGATGTCGGTATCGGCGGGGCCGCCGTTGGGCGGGTTGTACTTGAAGCCCCCGTCGGCCGGCGGGTTGTGGCTGGGGGTGATGATGATGCCGTCGCTCGAAGAGTCCCGAGTGGCGCTCGCATTGTGGGCCAGGATCGCGCGCGAGATGACCGGCGTGGGGGAGTAGCCGTCGTCTGCCTGGAGGATGACCTGGACCCCGTTGGCGGCCAGCACCTCCAGCGCGGTGCGCTCGGCCGCGTGGGAGGCGGCGTGGGTATCCTTGCCGAGGTAGAGGGGTCCGGTGATCCCCTCCCTGGCGCGGTACTCACAGATCGCCTGGGTGATGGCCAGGATGTGGGCTTCGGTGAAGGTCCCGTCGAAGGGGGTGCCCCGGTGCCCGCTGGTGCCGAAGCTGACCGCCTGGGCGGGATCGGCGGGGTCGGGGACGCGGGCGTAGTAGTCGCGTTCCAGCCGTGCGACGTCGATCAGCAGCTCGGCGGGGGCGGGGGTGCCGGCGAGGGGGTGCATGGCGGAAAGGTAGCAGACCTCGCGCATCGGCGGTTCGGCGCACATCTTGGGGTATGGCTGCACCCGACCTGCTTACGACCTCGAGTCCGTTCCTCACCCCCCTCCGCCCGCGGGACGAGGAACTCGACCTCTTCGGCCTGACCCACATCGGGAAGGTCCGGAAGCTCAACCAGGATCATTTCATGCTCTGCACGGTGCACCCCCAGGTGCACATGCACGGCACCAGCCTGCCCCACCCCGACGAGCTGCCGATGCGCGGGGAGCGGCTGGCGACGATCATGCTGGTGGCGGACGGGGTGGGCGGGACCACCGGCGGCGGCGATGCCAGCCAGCTGGTGGTGGAGACCATCACGAAGTATGTCGCGTCGAGCCTCCGCTGCTACCACGCGGCCGGCACCTCCAAGGACCGCGAGTTCGAGGATGCGCTGCGGGCGGCGGCGCTCGAGGCCCACAGCGCGGTGAAGGCGGAGGCGGCCGCGCGGCCGGAGCCGCAGCGGATGGCGACGACGATGACGCTCGCCATCATCATCTGGCCCTGGGTGTACGTGGTGCAGGTGGGCGACAGCCGCTGCTACGTCTATCTCAACGGGAATCTGAAGCAGGTCACCCGGGACCAGACCATGGCCCAGGCGCTGGTGGACGAAGGCGCCATGCCCAAGGAAAGCCTGCACACCTCGCCGCTCAGCCACGTGCTGGTGAGCTCGATCGGGGGCGACGCGGCGGCGCCCGAGGTCAGCAAGCTGGACATCAAGAACCGCGATTCGGTGCTGCTCCTCTGCTCCGACGGCCTCACCAAGCACGTCTCCGACGAGGAGATCGGCGCCGCCATCGGGGCAATGCAGTCGTCCGAGCAGCTCTGCCGTACGCTCCTCGACCTGGTGCTGGAGCGGGGCGGCAGCGACAACGTGACCATCCTGGCCGGCCGCGCGCCGCGCCATCCCAGGCTCTCCGGGAGCTGACCGGAGCCAGACGCGCCCGTTCGTCACTCACCCGCACTTCATCCGGGACATCCGCTGATGCGTTCGCCGCTCCAAGCCGTGTGGCCGCTGGTGCTGCTCTCCGCCCTCGCCTGTTCTCCCACCGGGTCCGCCCCCGGCGCCGATCCCGGGCTCAAGGCCCGGGCCGCGCGGGTGACGATCATCCGGGACGACTGGGGCATCGCCCACGTCTACGGGAAGACCGACGCGGACGCGGTGTTCGGGATGATCTACGCCCAGGCCGAGGACGACTTCAACCGGATCGAGGAGAACTACCTCACCTCGACCGGGCGGCTGGCCGAGGCCGAGGGCGAGAAAGCGCTGATGCAGGACCTGCGGCAGCGGCTCTTCATCGACTCGACCGCGCTCAAGATCCAGTTCGACAGCAGCCCCGGCTGGCTCAAGGAGCTGTGCGTGGCCTGGGCCGACGGGCTCAACTTCTACCTCCAGACCCACCCGCAGGTGAAGCCGCGGGCGCTCGCGAAGTTCGAGCCGTGGATGCCGCTGAGCTACAGCGAGGGAAGCATCGGCGGGGACATCGAGAGCATCGGGCTCAACGACCTCAACGCCTTCTACGCCGGGGGCGCCAGGGAGCTGGCGGTAGCGGCGCCGGAACCGAAGGCGTTCCGGGAACCGACCGGGAGCAACGGCTTCGCGGTGGCGCCGGCCAACACCGCCGACCACCAGGCGATGCTGCTCATCAACCCGCACACCTCGTTCTTCTTCCGCTCCGAGCTCCAGATGGTGAGCGAGGAGGGGCTCAACGCCTACGGCGCGGCCACCTGGGGACAGTTCTTCATCTACCAGGGGTGGAACGAGCGGATGGGGTGGATGCACACCTCGAGCGGCGCCGACGTGATCGACGAGTTCGCCGAGACGATCGAGAAGCGGGGCGACAGCCTCTTCTACAAGGTGGGCGAGGAGAGCCGGCCGGTGCGGAGCGCGACGATCGCGCTCCGGTACAAGGCCGGGGGCGCGCTCAAGACCCGGGAGTTCAAGGTCTACCGCACCGAGCACGGCCCGGTGGTGCGTGAGGCGGGCGGGAAGTGGGTCACGGTGAGCCTGATGCAGCGGCCGGTGGCGGCGCTGACCGAGTCGTATTCCCGCACCAAGGCCAAGACCTACCAGGAATTCCGGGCCACGGTGGCGCTGCAGGCGAACTCCTCCAACAACACCGTCTACGCCGACGCCGACGGGAACATCGCCTACTTCCACGTCAGCTTCATGCCGAAGCGGGACACCATGCTCGACTGGAGCAAGCCGGTCGACGCCAGCAACCCGGCGGCGGCGTGGGGCGAGCCGATGCCGCTCGAGCTGATCCCCACGCTCTTCAACCCCGCCAACGGCTGGATCCAGAACACCAACAACGCCCCCTGGACCGCGGCGGGCGCCCAGAGCCCGAAGCAGAAGGACTTCCCCTCCTACATGGACCGGGAGACCGAGAACCAGCGCGGCATCCACGCCATCCGGGTGCTCGACGGGAAGAAGGACTTCACGCTCCAGGGGCTGATCGACGCGGCCTACGACAGCTACCAGCCGGCCTTTGCGCTGATCGTGCCGGCGCTGCTCCGCGACTACGACAAGCTCCCGGCGAAGGACCCGCTCAAGGCGAAGCTGGCCGAGCCGATCGAGGTGCTGCGCACGTGGGATTACCGCTGGAGCCGGGAATCGATTGCGACGGCGCTGGCGGTGTACTGGGGCGAGACCTTCTACCGGAAGGCGTCGGACGAAGGCGAGAGCGAGTACAAGGACGTCTACGATTACATGGCCCGCGGGGCCAAGCCGGCGCTCCGCCTCGGGACGCTGGCCGAAGCGGCCGACAAGCTGACCCAGGATTTCGGCACCTGGAAGACCCCGTGGGGGGAGATCAACCGCTTCCAGCGGCTGACCGACGACATCGTGCATCCCTTCAACGACACCGCCCCCAGCATCCCGGTGCCGTTCACCTCGGCGCGGTGGGGCTCGCTGGCATCGTTCGGGGCAAGCTGGGCGCGGCCCACGAAGAAGTTCTTCGGGGTGTACGGCAACAGCTTCGTGGCGGTGGTGCAGTTCGGCGACTCGGTGCGGGCCCGGGCGATCACGGCGGGTGGTGAGAGCGGCGACCCGAAGTCGAAGCACTTCAACGACCAGGCCGCGCGGTATGCGAGCGGGGACCTGCGCCCGGTGTACTTCTACCGCGACCAGCTCAAGGGGCACACGGAGCGGGAGTACCACCCGGGGGAGTAAGAGCTCGGGTGGGTCGCAGGGAAAAGCAGGGATTCCTCGCCGCTACGCGGCTCGGAATGACAGAACTGGTCGGAGGGGGCAACCAAGTCTGTCATCCCGAGCGCAGCGAGGGATCCCTGCTTTTCTGGTAGAAAGACCCGATGTCCATCCCGGGCGGCGAACAGCGCCATGAGAGACGGCCGGCAGTTCCGTTTCTCACCCGGGAGGGCGCATGTGGAAGCAGCTTGGACGGTTGGCGGCCGCGGCGACGCTGGCCGCGGGCGCGGCAGCAGGGGTATGGGCGTGCAGTGACGACGGGCAGCAGGAACCGACCGCGGTGCCGCATCCCGATTCGGCGACGGTGGTGCAGCACGAGCAGGGCATGGAGATGGACCACGAGCACCAGACCCGCGGGGGGTCGCCGACGGTGCTCTATGTCTGGGCCGGCGACCAGGACCACCAGTCCCCCGACTTCCTCGCGGTCATCGACTTCGACCCGCACTCCCGGAGCTACGGGAAGGTGCTGGGCACGGTCCCGGTCCCGCCGCCCGGCAACATCGGGAACGAGCCGCACCACTGCCACATGTCGTGGGACCACACGGTCCTCGCCTGCGGCGGCCTGCTGAGCCTCCTCAAGGGCCAGAACGGGATCTTCTTCTTCGATATCCGCCAGCCGCGCAAGCCGAAGTTCCTCTTCTCGACCCGGGCCCCCAACTCCAGCATCACCGACGACTTCCTGCCGCTCCCCGGCGGGGGCTTCCTGGTGACCAACATGGGGTCGGCCAGCGGCGGGGCCGGCGGCCGGGTAGTGGAGTTCGACCGGAAGCTGCGCCTCGTCGCCGAGTATCCCGCCACCCCGCCGGCGGATGGGCAGTTCAATCCCCACGGCATCGACGCCGACTTCTCGAAGAACCTCCTGGTCACCAGCGACTTCATCAACCCGGTCACGACGCTCAACCTCTGGCCCGGCGATGTCGAGCTGCGGAGTTCGCTCCGCTTCTGGGACCTGCGTAACCGCCGGATCACCCGGACGGTGGTCCTGCCCGACCAGGCCGGCACGATGGACGTGAAGCTGATTCCGCACGACCCGCATGGCCGGGCGGTGACCGCCAACATGTTCTCCGGGCTGGTCTACACCGTCGACCCGACCGATGGGAGCGTGGTGCAGGCGTTCGACTGCGAGGAGATCGTGCCGCACATCGAGGTGCCGGTGCGGGGCGGGATGACCCAGCTGCTGGCGATGCCGCGGAGCGGGCGGCGGCTCATCTTCGGCTCGTTCCAGGCGGGCCAGGTGGGGATGCTCGACATCACCAACCCGAACCGGTTCCGCCAGGTCTCGATCGTGAATTTCGGCCTGAACTCGGGGCCGCACTCGATTCACCTGACCCACGACGACCGGCGGCTGGTGGTGACGGACTACTTCCTGGACGAGGATGACTTCGGGAAGATCCACTTCGAGGGGGACCACAAGGTCCACGTGATCAACGTGAGCGACGACGGGCTGGTGGAGGACACCCGCTTCCCCGCGATCGACTTCAACACCGCCTTCCCGACCGGGCCGGCGCGGCCGCACGGGATCGGGTTCAACTGAGGACCATCGCTGTCATTCCGAGGAGCGAAGCGACGAGGAATCCCTGCTTTCTCTTGAGAAAGATCAGGGATCCCTCGCTGCGCTCGGGATGACAGACTTCCGTCTCGTGCTTGCTGTGCTCGGGATGACAGACTTCCGTCTCGTGCTTGCTGCGCTCGGGATGACAGACTTCCCTCTCCTGCCATCCGTCGCGCCCGCTTTGCCGCTCTCCCGCTCTCTTACACCGGCCGATCCACCGCCTCGCTCTGCGGCGAGAAGAACTTCGGCCCGTTCTCCGTGATGTACAGGCAGTCCTCCAGCCGGATCCCGAACTCGCCGTAGATCGAGATCGTCGGCTCGTTGCTGAAGCACATCCCCACTTCGATCTTCGTCTGGTTGCCACGCACGAAGTTGGTCCACTCGTGTCCGTCCATGCCGATGCCGTGGCCGGTGCGGTGCGGCAGCCCCGGCACCTTGTAGCCGGGCCCGAAGCCGGCGTCGACGATCACCTTCCGCGCCGCGTCGTCCACCGAGCCGCAGGTGGCGCCGATCTGCGCCGCGGCGAAGGCCGCGTCCTGCGCCTTCCGCTCCAGGTTCCAGACCTCGGTCTGCCGCGCGGTCGGCGTGCCGAACACCGTCGTCCGGGTCACGTCCGACTGGTACCCCTCGACGGCGCAGCCGGTGTCGATCAGGACGATGTCGCCCTCCTTGAGCTTCTGGGGCTGCACCGTGCCATGGGGGAAGGCCGAGGCCGCGCCGAACCCGACCAGCACCCAGGTGTCCTTCCCGCCCAGCTTCCGGAGCGCCTGGGACTGCAGGTCCATCAGGTCGTACTGCGACATCCCTTCCTTGAGCATGCCGAGGCTCACCCGGAGCGCGGCGATGGTGATGTCGGTGGCCCGCTGCATCAGGGCCAGCTCGTTCTTCGACTTGATCATCCGGCAGCCGGCGGTGATGGGATCGGCGCTCACCAGGGTGAGGCCGGGCGCCACCTTCCGGAGGCCGTCCATGATGAAGAACCGGACCCGCTCCTCCATCCCCACCTGCCCGGTCTTCACCCCCCGGTCCTTGAGGATCCCCGCGATCACCGCATAGGGACTCTCGTCCTCCTGCCACACCCGCACATCGTCGGTGAGCTTGATCCGCTCACGGGCCCGCGCCTCCTCGAAGGCGGGGCAGACGAAGGCGAGCTCCCCCTTGGCCGGGAGCACCGCCACGAAGGGCCGCTCCGACAGGCCCCACCCCATGTCGGTGTAGTAGCTCATGCTGGTGCCGGGCTCGAGCACGATGGCGCCGAGCTTGTGCCGGGCCATGAGTTCCTGCGCCCGGGCCATGCGCTGGCGCCGCTCGTCATCGCTGATCGGCACGATGCCGTCGCGCATCGGCGCGAGCGCGCTGATGGCATCGGGGGGGTGACAGGGGTCGAGGAGGGGAGCCGCCTCGGGCTTCGCGGCCCAGCTGGTGCGCGGGAGCGCGGCGCCACCGAGGGCACCGGCGACGAGGGCGGCAAAATCGCGACGATCGAGCGACATGAATTACTCCGTGGTCTGACGAAACCGTACCAGGACGCCTTCGACGAACTCGGCCCGGACCCGGCCGGTGGGTTGGGTGTAACTGCGTTCCATCACGTGCAGGGTGCCTTCCATCCGCTCCGCGGTGCTGGCGGCGGGGCCCAGCAGCGCCTCGACCTCGCGGAGCAGCATCCCCAGCCGCAGGGTTCCCTGCCCCGGGCGGTCCGGATCGGCCTCCGCGCCCTGCTCGTCGGCGAAGCTCAGGTACCGGGAGAGTGCCGCGCGAATGGCGTCGGGCGTGACCGCTGATTCAGGTACGCCGTCGCGGTAGCGAATGTTGAACCGGCTCCCCCCTTCGGCGCGCTGGCGCCGCAGGTTCTCCCGCCGCTGTTCCGAGGCGGCGGCCACCGAGGCCTGGTTGCGCCGGTCTTCCCGTTCCCGGTCGCGGCGCAGGTCGTCGAGCTGCCGCTGGAGCTCCTTCTTCCGGTCGCGGTCGGTCTCGTTCCGCACCGACTTCTCGAGGTCCTTCTCCCGCTGGCTCTTCGAGACCGGCGGCGCGGTCACGTCGGTGCGGGTGTCGTCACCCATGGTACCGAAGCCCCCGCCCCCCAGCTGAAACTCGATCAGGTCGTCCTTCACCTTGACCTTGGTGACCATCACCGACTCGCCGCTGTGCAGCGCGATGCCGTAGGTCTTGATCCGCTGGGCGTAGCGCGAATAGTCCATCGGGGTACGGCTCTCCGGGTACACGTCCACCCCATCCTCGGTCCCGGGCATGTCCAGTTTGACCGTGACCATGGTGCCCTCGAACTCGCGCTTGAGGGCGCGTTCGCTCTGACCGGAGGCGATGCCCGGCAGGAGAGCCAGGGCCAGGAGGGTGAGAGAATGACGTCGCATGGGATTCCGCATGAAGGGGTGCACCATCTTACCCCGCCCTCCAGACCTCGCCAAGGTGAAGCCGGCATTCACGCGGATCCCGCGGGGCGCCTCAGAATCTTGGCCCCATCCCCCTCTCCCCCCGACTTCACGTTCCCTTCAATGCCCCGGCTCTAGGATGACCGTGAACCGTGCCGGGAATCATCTAAGGAAAGGCGCGGCAGCGGGAAGGAGGAGAGTGTGGCCGAGGCAGCGTCCGGCACGACCCATCCGAGCGGTGACAAGCGATTCAAGCTGCTGGACCGGGCGATCAACCTGCACCACGGTGACGGGCACGGGTTGATCGAGGTGCTGCACACCGCGCAGAACGTCTTCGGGTTCCTCGAGGACGACATCCTCATCTATATCGCCCACGCCCTGAAGCGCCCGCTGAGCCAGGTCTACGGCGTGGCGACCTTCTACCACTATTTCCGGCTCAAGCCGCCGGGCGAGCACACCTTCATTCTCTGCCAGGGGACGGCCTGCTACGTGAAGGGGGCGCCCCAGCTGGCGAAAAAAAAAAAAAAAAAAAAAAAAAAAAAAAAAAAAAAAAAGGGGGGGGGGGGGGGGGGGGGGGGGGGGGGGGGGGGGCGCCCCCCCCCCCCCCCCCCCCCCCCCCCCCCCCCCCCCCCCCCCCCCCCCCCCCCCCCCCCGACGGCCTGCTACGTGAAGGGGGCGCCCCAGCTGGCGGGGGCGGTGGAGCGGCGCTGCGGGGCCCGCTTCGGCCAGACCACCCCTGACGGAAAGGTCTCGCTGCTCACGGCGCGGTGCGTCGGCTCCTGCGGGCTCGCGCCGGTGGCGATCCTGGACGAGCAGATGGCGCCCCGGCTGAGCGAGGCCGACGCGCTGGCGCGGCTCGAGGCGTGGCTCGCGGTGAAGGAGCCGGTCCCATGACGCTCGACGAACTGCTGCAGCAGGCCGAGGCGGAGCGCGCCAGGCAGGCGGGATTTGCGGGGCGGGTACGCACCTGCACCGCGAGCGGGTGCGCGGCCTCGGGCGCGACCGAGACCTGCGCCGCCTTTGCGCGGCTGCTCAAGGAGCGCGGGCTCGAGGGGAAGGTCGAGCTGGTCCCCACCGGCTGCATGGGGCTCTGCGGACAGGGCCCGCTGGTCACGGTGGAGCCGGGCGAGGTGCTCTACCAGCAGGTGACGCCGGCGGTGGCGGAGCAGATCGTGGCCTCCCACCTCGAGGCGGGGACGCCGGTGGCGGCATCGGTGGTGGACACCTCGATCCCGTTCTTCGCGCGGCAGACGAAGATCGTGAACCAGAACAGCGGCCGGATCGACGCCACGAAGATCGACGGCTATCTCGCCGCCGGCGGCTACCAGGCGCTGGCGAAGGCGCTGGGCGAGATGACGTCCGAGAGCGTCATCGAGGAGATCCGCGCCAGCGGGCTCCGCGGGCGGGGCGGCGGCGGCTACCCGACCGGGCTCAAGTGGGCCATCACCCGGAAGGTGGCGAGCGACCAGAAGTACGTCGTCTGCAACGCCGACGAGGGCGACCCGGGCGCGTTCATGGACCGGAGCGTCCTCGAGTCCGACCCGCACCGGGTGCTCGAAGGGATGGCGATCGCGGGCTACGCGGTGGGCGCGACCCAGGGCTACATCTACGTCCGGGCGGAGTATCCCCTCGCCATCGAGCGGCTCAAGGCGGCGATCCGCCAGGCGGAGCGGCACGGGGTGCTGGGGAACCGGGTGCTGGAGTCGGCCTTCAGCTTCCGCATCGACCTGCGGGTCGGCGCCGGCGCCTTCGTCTGCGGCGAGGAGACCGCGCTGCTCCGCTCCATCGAGGGCCGGCGGGGCCGGCCCCGTCCCCGTCCCCCCTATCCCTCGGAAGCGGGACTCTTCGGCAAGCCCACCGTCATCAACAACGTCGAGACCTTCGCCAACATCGCGCCGATCATCGCCAACGGGGGCGCGTGGTTCGCCGGGATCGGCACCGCCAAGAGCACCGGGACCAAGGTGTTCGCGCTGGCGGGGAAGATCCGGAACACCGGCCTCATCGAGGTGCCGATGGGGGTGCCGCTCCGCACCATCGTCTTCGACATCGGCGGGGGTACGCCGGAGGGCACCACCTTCAAGGCGGCGCAGACCGGCGGGCCCTCGGGCGGGTGCATCCCGGCCCAGCACCTCGACCTGCCGGTGGACTACGAGTCGCTCCAGGCAGTGGGATCGATCATGGGGAGCGGCGGGCTGATCGTGATGGACTCGACCAGCAGCATGGTCGACGTGGCGCGCTACTTCATGGAATTCAGCATGGACGAGTCGTGCGGCAAGTGCATCCCCTGCCGGGTCGGCACGGTGCAGCTGCACGGGCTGCTCGACAAGCTCACCCGCCACGAGGCCACCGCCGCCGACCTCGCCCTCCTCGAGGAGCTCTGCGTGATGGTCAAGGAGACCTCGCTCTGCGGGCTGGGCCAGGCGGCGCCCAACCCGGTGCTCTCGACCCTGCGCTTCTTCCGCGACGAGTACCAGGCGGCGCTGCTGCCCGCCGGGGAGCCGGCCCCATGAGCGTCGTCACCCTCACCATCGATGGCCACGCCATCAGCGCGCACGACGACCAGACGCTGCTCCAGGTCGCGAAGGAGCACGGGATCGAGATCCCGACGCTCTGCCACCTCGACGGCCTGCATGACGTCGGCGCCTGCCGCCTCTGCCTCCTGGAGATCGAGGGGACGCCCCGGCTCCAGGCCGCCTGCACCACCCGGCCGCAGGAAGGGATGGTCGTCCGGACCACCAGCGAGCGGCTGGAGCGCTATCGCCGGACGATCATCGAGTTCCTCGCCTCCGAGGGCAATCACCACTGCGCCGTCTGCGTCGCCAACGGCCACTGCGAACTCCAGGACCTCGCCCTCCGGACCGGGCTCGAGTACGTGCGGGTGCCCTACCTCTATCCGTCCCGGCAGCTCGACGCCTCCCATCCCGACTTCGTGATGGACCACAACCGCTGCGTGCTCTGCACCCGGTGCGTGCGGGTCTGCGACGAGGTCGAGGGCGCGCACACCTGGGACATCGCCAACCGCGGCATCGCCTGCACGATCATCGCCGGGCTCAACCAGCCCTGGGGCAACGTGGACAGCTGCACCGCCTGCGGAAAGTGCGTG
The DNA here is from genome assembly GCA_046327735.1 of Gemmatimonadales bacterium. GTDB lineage: Bacteria > Gemmatimonadota > Gemmatimonadetes > Gemmatimonadales > GWC2-71-9 > JADJOM01. The sequence goes on from JAXLXZ010000005.1 coordinate 159,807, forward strand.
GCGGTCTGCCCCACCGGCGCGCTCTTCCCCAAGGGGGTGGCGGTGTCGGAGGCGACCAAGCGCACCGATTTCCTCAACTACATCGTCACCGCCCGCCGGCGCCGGGAGTGGGACCATGGCTTCCTCGACCAGGACTGAGCGATGAAACCACGCGTCGCGACGGTCTGGCTCGGCGGCTGCTCCGGCTGCCACATGTCCTTCCTCGATCTCGACGAGCGGCTGCTGGAGCTTGCCGACCGGATGGAGCTGGTCTACTCGCCCATCGCCGACATCAAGACCTTCCCGGAGAACGTGGACGTGGTGCTGGTCGAGGGGGCGGTGACCAACTCCGAGAACGAGGAGATGGCCCACCAGCTGCGCCGCCACTCGAAGGTGGTCATCTCCTTCGGCGACTGCGCCACCACCGGCAACGTGACGGCGATGCGGAACCGGTTCAGCCCCGACGAGATCCTCCACCGCTCCTACGTGGAGCTGGCCCAGGGCGACCCCACGGTGCCGTCCGAGTTCACCACCATCGCCAAGCTCCGCCAGACCGCGCGGCCGCTCCACGAGGTGATCCCGGTGGACGGGTTCCTGCACGGCTGCCCCCCCACCGCCGAGGAGATCTGGCTCGCCGTGTCGGCACTGCTCGAGGGGAAGATGCCGGCCCTGCCGAGCGTCTTCCGGAGGTACGGCTGATGTCGCGCACCATCACGATCGATCCCGTCACCCGGATCGAAGGGCATTCCAAGATCACCGTCCAGCTGGACGACGCCGGCCAGGTGGTGCAGGCGCGCTTCCACGTGAACGAGTTCCGCGGCTTCGAGAAGTTCTGCGAGGGGCGGCTGATGTGGGAGATGCCGGGGATCACTTCCCGGATCTGCGGCATCTGCCCCGCGAGTCACCTGATCGCCTCCGCCAAGGCGGGGGACGAGATCCTGCAGGTCGCGATCCCCGAGACCGCCGAGAAGCTCCGCCGGCTCATCACCCTGGGACAGTGGGTCCAGTCCCACGCGCTGAGTTTCTTCCATCTCTCCTCGCCCGACCTGCTGCTGGGCTTCGATCACGACCCCGCGACCCGCAACATTTTCGGGGTCATGGCGGCCGACAAGGAGTTTGCCCGGCGCGGGATCCGGCTCCGGAAGTTCGGGCAGGAAGTGATCGAGCTCCTGGGCGGGCGGAAGATCCACACCCCGTGGGCGGTGGCCGGCGGGGTCCGGGAGCCGTTCGACGCCGCCCGGCGCGACCACCTGCTGGCCTGGATCCCCGAGGTGCTGGAGACGGTGCAGCTGGCGCTCGCTGCGCTGGCCCGCCTGACCGAGCGGCATCGCGAGGAGATTCCCGCCTTCGGCGACACCCCCAGCCTCTACATGGGACTGGTCTCGCCCAACGGCGGGCTCGAGTACTACGGCGGCAACCTGCGGCTGCGCGATGCCGACGGCGCGATCGTCGCCGACCAGCTCCCGCCCCGCAACTACCAGGAGTATTTCGCCGAGGTCACCGAGCCCTGGTCCTACCTCAAGTTCCCCTACTACAAGGCGCTCGGCCCGCAGGCCGGGGTCTATCGCGTCGGTCCGCTGGCCCGGCTCAACGCCTGCGACTTCATCCCCACCCCGCTGGCCGAGGCGCAGCGCCGGCACTTCGTGGCGGAAGCAGGCGGCGGCTCGGTCAACAACCCCTTCCACTATCACCACGCCCGGCTGATCGAGATTCTCTTCGCCGCCGAGCAGATCGAGCGGCTGCTGCACGACCCGGCGCTGCTGGGGTCGCACCACCGGGTGCAGGCGTCGGTGAATGCCGAGGAAGGGGTGGGATGCTGCGAGGCGCCGCGCGGCACCCTGTTCCATCACTACAAGGTGGACCAGAACGGGGTGCTCCAGGCGGTGAATCTCCTCATCGCCACGGCGCAGAACAACCTCGCGATGAACGCCACGGTGGGGAACCTCGCGCGCCGGCACCTGAGCGGGAAGGAGATCAGCGAGGGGCTGCTCAACCGGCTCGAGGCGGGCATCCGCGCCTACGACCCCTGTCTCTCCTGCTCCACCCACGCGCTGGGGCAGATGCCGCTCGCGGTCGAGCTCCTCGGGCCGGACGGTGAACTCCTGGCGGAGCGCAAGCGGTGAAGCCGCCGCTGGTCATCGGCATCGGGAATCCCACCCGGGGCGATGACGGGGCGGGGCTCCAGGTGGTCACCGCCCTGGCGCGGCTGGTGCCCTGGGCGCACTATCGCGTGGTGCACCAGCTCACCCCCGAACTGGCCGAGGACATCGCCGCGGCGCGGGAGGTGATCTTCGTCGACGCGTCGGTGGAGGCGGAGGTGCTGCTCTTCTTTCCGCTCGAGCCCGCGCCGGTCTCGCCCGAGTCCCACGTGTCGTCGCCGGGAGCGCTGCTCGCACTGGCCGCGCAGGTCTACGGGTGCACGCCGCCCCTGGCGACGGCGGTGGCCATCCCCGCCTCCAGCCTGGCATTCAGCGAAGAGCTGAGCCTCGTTACCCAGCGCTGGGTCCGGGTCGCCATCTCCCGCCTCGCGGCCCACCTGAGCGGAGATGGCGAGGACCTCTCCCTGCTGCACTGAGCAATCTGGCCGCCGTCCCGCGCCGGTCGTATCTTCGAAGCGTCGTCCCGCCGCCGACCTGGATCCCCGCCGTGAGGACCCGTGGGCTACCGCCGCTTTACCGACACCGCCGGGCATGAATGGGAAGTGCGCGACCTCTCCCGCTCGGCGTGGGAGTTCCACCCGGTGCAGGGGAATCCGGGGAGGATCACCCGCATCGACCCGCCCGGGTACGAGCCCGATCCCTTCGAGCTGAGCCTGGAAGAACTGCAGCGCCTGCTCGGGACCACGGGTCCCGCCATCCGCGCCAAGCCGCCCAAGTCGCCCTTCAAGGATTGACGCGACCCTCGGGCCCGGTGCGGTGACGCCCGGGCCCGCTACGCCGGAGTGTGTCATGCCCCTCACCCGTCGCGATTTCCTCCAGGCCACCACCCCGGCGCTCGGCGCCATCGCCTTTGGCCAGCAGCTGCTCCGGTTCCCCGGGGCCGCGCCGGCGCTGCCGGGCACCGACATGACCTGGTGGCGCGAGGCGCGCTTCGGGATGTTCATCCACTGGGGACTCTACTCGATCCTGGGTGGCGAGTACGGCGGCCGGACCGACTACGCCGAGTGGATCCGCAACAACGCTCACATTCCGCTGGCGGAGTACAACCGGCTGGTGCACCGGTTCAACCCGGTGAAGTTCGACGCCGACCAGTGGCTCGGCATCGCGAAGGACGCCGGGGTCGGCTACCTCACCATCACCACCAAGCATCACGACGGCTTCTGTCTCTTCGACTCGAAGCTCACCGATTTCTGCATCCGCTCCACCCCGTTCAAGCGCGATATCATGCGGGAGATCAGTGACGCGGCCCGGGCGCATGACGTGCGCCCCTGCTGGTATCACTCGATCATGGACTGGCACCACCCCGACTACCTCCCCCGGCGCGACTGGGAGGCGGGGATCCGCGGCACCATCGCGGCGAAGTTCCCCCGCTACCTCTACTACCTGCACAGCCAGGTGAAAGAACTGCTCACCCACTATGGCGACATCGGGGTGATGTGGTTCGATGGCCAGTGGGAAGGCACCTGGCGGCAGGAGATGGGGAAGGCACTCTACGACCACTGCAAGGCGGTGCAGCCCTCGGTGATCGTGAACAACCGGGTGAACGGCTGGTCGCCGGTGCCGGTCCCGACGCAGCTGGGCGACTTCCGCACGCCGGAGCAGGAGATCCCGGCGACCGGGTGGCCGGGCGTGGACTGGGAGTCGTGCATCACGATGAACGGGAACTGGGGCTACAACAGCCACGACCAGAACTGGAAGTCGGTCGACACGCTGATCGGGATGCTGGTGGAGACGGCGAGCAAGGGCGGAAATCTCCTGCTCAACGTGGGCCCGAAGCCCGACGGCACCTTCCCCGAGGAAAGCGTCACCCGCCTGCGCGCGATGGGCGAGTGGATGCGGGTGAATGGCGAGGCGATCCGGGGCACCACCGCGTCACCCTTCGCGAAGTCGTCATTCCGCGCGACCGCGAAGCCCAACCGGCTCTATCTCCACCTGCCGAGCTGGCCCGGCGCGACGCTGATGGTACCCGGCCTTCGTACGCCGGTGGCCAAGGCGTCGCTGCTCGCCGATCCGGCCGGCCGCGCACTCGGCACCTCACTGGGGGACGCCGGCGTCACCATCGAGCTGCCGGCCGCGCCCCCCGCGGGTCCCTGGCCGGTCATCCGCCTCGATTTCGATCGCCCGCCGGAGGTGGCCGCCGGCTGAGCGGGGACGTACCTTCACCGCCATGACGTACGCTCCCGCCCCCGACCGCTACGGCGCGCCCACGTTCTACCGGCGCTGTGGCCGGTCGGGGCTCCAGCTTCCGCTCATCTCGCTCGGCCTCTGGCACAACTTCGGCTCCGCCGACAGCTACGAGAACGCCCGCGCCATGCTCCGGCGCGCCTTCGACCTCGGCATCACCCACTTCGACCTCGCCAACAATTACGGCCCACCCGAAGGAGCAGCGGAGGTCACCTTCGGCAGGCTGCTGGCAGAGGATTTCCGGCCGTACCGCGACGAGCTGGTCATCAGTACCAAGGCCGGGTACTACATGTGGCCCGGGCCGTACGGCGAGTGGGGCTCGCGGAAGTACCTGCTGGCGTCGCTCGACCAGTCGCTCGAGCGGATGGGGCTCGAGTATGTCGACATCTTCTACTCCCACCGCTACGACCCGGACACGCCGCTGGAAGAGACGATGGGCGCGCTGGCGCAGGCGGTGAAGAGCGGCAAGGCGCTGTACGCCGGTCTGTCGAACTACGGCCCCGAGCAGACGACGGCGGCGCTGGCGCTGCTCCGGCAGATGGGCACTCCCTGCATCGCGCACCAGCCGCGCTACAGCATGTTCGACCGGAAGGTCGAGGCGGGGCTGCTCGATACACTCGCAAAGGAAGGACTCGGCGCGGTGGTCTTCTCGCCGCTGGCCAAGGGCCTCCTGACCGACCGCTACTTCAAGGGCATCCCCGCCGATTCGCGCGCGGGGCACGACCCCCGCTTCCTCCGCCCCGCCGACGTGACCGACGCGGTGCTGGCCAGGACCCGCCAGCTCGATACGCTCGCCAAGGCGCGGGGGCAGACCCTCGCCCAGCTGGCGCTGGCCTGGGTGCTCCGGCAGCCGGCGGTGACCAGCGCCCTGATCGGCGCGAGCCGGCCGGCCCAGGTAGACGACTGCGCCGGCGCCGTGAAGAACCTCACCTTCTCCGCCGACGAGCTCGGCACCATCGAGCGGATTCTCGCATGATCCACGCGCTCCTTCCCGTTGTCCTCGCCCTTGCCACCCCCACTGCTCCCCTCGCCGGCGACACGGCCGGCGTCTTCATCCTCCACAAGGTCGGCAACCCGATCGGGCGGGAGACGTGGCAGGTCACCGGCCGGCCCGGCGGCCCCCGCACGCTGACCTCCCACTTCGAGTTCAACGATCGCGGCACCGTGGTGCCCCTCGACGCCCAGCTCTCCATCGGGCGGGAGGGCCGCCCGCAGCACCTCACCATCAAGGGCCGGACGTCCCGCCAATCGACGATCGACCTCGAGGTGACCCTGGCCCGTGCCTCGGCCCAGGTCCGGCGCGACAGCGTGACCACCACGGTCGAGGCGAAGGGGGCCTTCCCGGCGGCGGGCTACGCCCCGGTCGCCATGCAGCAGGCGGTGCTCCGCGAGTGGATCCGGCGCCACCGCCCCGGGACATTCACGCTCGTGCCTGCGGCCACGCTCAGGATCACCTCGCGCGGGCGGGACACGCTCGACCTGCCGACCGGGCGGGCGGTGCTCGAGCGGGTGAGTATCGCCGGCCTGATCTGGGGACTGGAGACCGCCTGGCTGGATGCGCAGGGTGACCTCGTGGCCCTCACCTCGATCGACGCCGAACTCGACGCCTTCCAGGCGGTGCGGGCGGGAGACGAGGGAGCGGTGGGGACCTTCGTGGAGCTGGCCGCCGCCGACGCGGTGACCGCGCTCGAGACCATGGGCGCGGGACAACCGCGCCCCGATTCGCTGCTGGCGCTGGTGGGTGGGACGCTCATCGACGGCACCGGCGCGGCGCCGGTGCCCGACGCCGCCATCGTGATCCGGAACGGCCGCATCGTCTCGGTGGGGCCGCGGAGCAAGGTGCAGGTACCGACGGGTGCGCGGGTGGTGAGCACCACCGGCCTCACCATGATGCCCGGCCTCTGGGAGATGCACGCCCACTACGCCCAGGTGGAGTGGGGCCCGATCTACCTGGCGTCGGGCGTGACCACGGTGCGCGACGTGGGCAACCAGTTCGAGTACCTGGTGGGAGTGCGGAAGGCGCTGGGGTCGGGGCGCGGCATCGGGCCCCGCTTTCTCTCGGCCGGGATCATCGACGGCAAGTCGCCCAACGCGATCGGCACCAGCCAGGCGGCGACGCCAGCCGAGGGAGTCGCGCTGGTGCGGCGGTATCATGAGGCCGGCTTCGAGCAGATCAAGATCTACAGCAGCATGACCGACTCGGTGCTGCGCGCCATCACCCGGGCGGCCCACGCCGCCGGGATGACGGTGACCGGCCACATCCCCAACGGCCTCGACGCCTACCAGGGAGTCGACGCGGGGATGGACCAGATCAACCACATCACCTACATCCAGCGGATGATGCGGGCGCCGGGCGACACCACCCCGCTCACCATGGAGATGCCGGAGGCCAAGCGGGCCATCGCCTTCCTGGTGGAGCACAAGGTGGTGGTCGATCCGACGATTGCACTGTACGAGCTGCTCCTCGCCCCGGCGGGCCAGCCGATCGAATCGTTCGAGCCGGGATGGGTGAAGGTCGCACCCGAGCTCCGGGCCGCGTATGACGGCAGCGGCCAGCCCCCGGATCGCGCGGCCGCCGCCGCACGACGCTACCGGGCGATGCTCGAGATCCTCGGCGCCATGCACCGGGCCGGCGTGCCGATCGTGGCAGGGACCGACATCGCCGTGCCGGGGTACAGCCTGCACCGCACCCTCGAGATCTTCGTGCAGGCGGGCTTCACTCCGATTGAGGCGATCCAGGCGGCAACGCTGGTGCCGGCCCGCGCAATGGGCCTCGACAAGGACAGCGGCACGCTGCGGCCCGGGCTCCGGGGCGACGTGCTCGTCGTCGACGGCAATCCGCTCGCACGGATCTCCGATACCCGGAAGATCCGCTTCGTGGTGACGAACGGGCGGCGCTACGACCCCGCCCCTCTCTGGAGGAGTGTCGGCTTTGTTCCGTAACCGTCGTGATCGCACCGGTCGCGGGCTGGTGGCCGCGGCGGCGCTGCTCCTGCTGGCCCCGCTTGCGGCACCACTCGCCGCCCAGGCGGCGCGCTCCGGCAACCCGATCCTCCCCGGCTGGTACGCCGATCCCGAGGCCCACATCTTCGAGGGCCAGTACTGGATCTTTCCGACGTACTCGGACCGCTACGAGCAGCAGGTCTTCCTCGACGCCTTTTCGTCCCGCGACCTGATCACCTGGGACAGGCACCCGCACGTCCTCGACACCGCGAACGTCACGTGGGCCCACAAGGCGGTGTGGGCCCCCTCGATCGTGGAGAAGGACGGGTGGTACTACCTCTTCTTCGGCGCCAACGACATCCAGAGTGACAGCGCCTTTGGCGGGATCGGCGTGGCGCGGTCGAAGTCGCCCGCGGGGCCGTTCATCGACTACCTCGGCCACCCGCTGATCGACAAGTTCCACAACGGCGCCCAGCCGATCGACCAGATGGTCTTCCAGGACGTGGACGGGAGCTACTACATCGTCTACGGCGGGTGGGAGCACTGCAACATCGCGCACCTGAACAGCGACTTCACCGGTTTCGTGCCGTTCCCTGACGGGACGATCTTCCGGGAGATCACGCCCAAGGGGTATGTCGAGGGCGCGTACATGCTGATCAAGGACGGCAAGTACTACTTCATGTGGTCCGAGGGCGGGTGGACCGGGCCCGACTACGCGGTGGCCTACGCGATCGGGAAGTCACCCTTCGGGCCCTTCGAGCGGGTGGGCAAGATCCTGGAGCAGGACTCCACGGTGGCGCGGGGCGCGGGACATCACTCGGTGCTGCACCGGCCCGGTTCGAAGCACTGGTACATCGTCTACCACCGGCGGCCGCTGGGAGACACTGGCCGGGATCACCGGGCGGTGAGCATCGACGAGCTCGTGTTCGACAAGCAGGGGCGGATCCGGCCGGTGAAGATCACCATGGAGGGTGTGGCCGCGGAGCCGATCGGGAAAGGACCTGCCAACCACTGACGTGACGTTTTCCGTCCGCGGTTGACGCAAGGATCAACGGAGCACCAACTCCGGAGATCCCGTGGACTGGAAAACATTCGAGGACGGCAAGGCCGGCCGCCCGATGGCCGATGGCGCCGACCTCAAGTCGTATCTCGCCGGCCAGCAGGAGCGCCATCAGCCCGCTGGACCCAAGGTCGAGGTTCCCGGGTCCGCCTTCACCCTGATCATCGTCTCGCCCCTGATCTGGGTGGTCTACCCGGTCCTGGGCCTCGTCGCGATGGCGCCCTTCGCCGCCATCATTGCCCTCGCCGGCGGGTGGAGCGCCGCCGGCCCCGGTGCCTTCCTGGTCGGCGTCCTCCTCGGTGCCGCGGCTTTCTTCTTCGGACTCCGGCTCGAGGCCCGGGCCTCGCAGTTCGCGCCCTACCGTGTGGTCCGGATGGTCATGCGCTGGGCCGGCGCCCTCGTGGCGCGGTTCACCTTCGCGGCCAGTCCGGACATGAACCCCTTCCACATCGACATCGATCGCGCACCACCACCCACGCTCTTCACCGCGCTCATCCTCGTCTTCGTGGTCCACTACGTCTTCCGCACCCTCGACCGGCTCTACTTCCCGGTGTGGAAGCATGTGGAAGCGAACTATGCCATGGAAGCGAGCGGGCAGCGGCTCGAGCGGCCGCGGGCCAAGCGGATTCTCTACACGTTTCTCTGGATCCTCCCCGGCTTCGCCCTCCTCAACCTCGCGATCCGTCTGGTGGTCGATGCGGCGACCGACGGCCCCGCGGCCCGCGTCGCCTTCTATCGGCATTACGAAGGCTTCGTCTATCTCGCCGACGTCGTGGTCTGGGTCCTCCTCGCCTTCTTCGGCATCCTGCCCGGAACGTCGCGCTACCGGAGGAGCTTCGTAGATCATGGGATTCTGCTGGCCAACCGGGACGGGGGGCCACCGGCCCCCTGACCCGGGGGGACTTGGGAAAATGTGTCCGGGATCGCTGACGGCCCGGAACCTGCCTAGGCATCCTTGGGCGATCCAGGACCATCGGCCAGAGCCCTCTTACCGTCAGCCTCTCATGCCCAGCCCTGCCGGGACGCCGGTTTCCCTCCTGACCTGCACCAACTGCGGCCAGAAATCGCCGCTCCAGGCCGCGAAGTGCAAGCACTGCGGGCGGGCTTTCGGGCGTCCACCCCAGCGGCGGGGCGGGGCGTCCTCGAGTGGCCGGGTGCTGGTGGCGGTCCTGGTCCTGGCCGGCGCCGGGCTGATCAGCGGGGTCTACTGGTGGTGGCCGAGTCTACGGCTGCTCCCGTCCGCCGCGACGCCCGAGATGAGCGCCGGCCTGGCCCCGCCTTCTTCCGAGGTGCCGGTGGTCCCCGAATCGCGCGCGACACCGGTCGATACCGTTCGCGTCCGCCCGGCGCCAGCCGCCAAGCCCGCGAAGGACTCGGCGCCGCCCGCGGCACCAGCCCCGAAGCCGGTGAAGGACTCGGCGCAACCGGTCGCGCCTGCCGCAGCACCAGCAGCCGCCAGCATCGATCCCGCGCACCAGCGCTATGCCCAGGACTGGGTCAAGCTCCGGAGCGAGCCCAGCACCACCGCGCCGGTCCTCCGGGTGCTGCAACCGGGTGAGGTGGTGACCATCGACTCCCTGCTGGACGGCTGGTACCGGGTGGTAAGCGACCAGCAGGCGACCGGCTACGTCGACCGGCAGTACCTCGACACCCTGCCACCCGGTCAGCACTAGGCCGCGGCACCCCCGCTCCTCGGCACCGCCCCGAAGCCTTGCCGGAGACGCCCGGCGACTAGCCTGCCGACCGGGCGGCCCATAATTTCCGGGACCTTCCCCCGGGAAAGCTCCATCAAAGACCAGCTCGAGCCGCGACTTCAAGCCGCCCTCGGTGAGACCTACCGCATCCAGAAAGAGCTGGGTGGCGGGGGGATGAGCCGCGTCTTCCTGGCCGAGGAACCCCGGCTGGGGCGGCAGGTGGTCATCAAGCTGCTGCCGCCCGACATGGGCGCGGCGGTGAACGTCGAGCGGTTCGAGCGGGAGATCCAGCTCGCCGCCCGGCTCCAGCACCCGCACATCGTTCCGCTCCTCACGGCGGGTGCCCAGGGCGATCTCCTCTATTACATCATGCCGTACATCGCCGGGGAGTCGCTCCGCGCCCGGCTGGGCCGGGACGGCGCCTTCCCGGTGCCGGAAGCGGTGAAGATCCTGCGGGAAGCAGTCGATGCCCTCGCCTACGCCCATAAGAACGGCGTGGTGCATCGCGACATCAAACCGGACAACGTGCTGCTCTCGACCGGGCACGCCGTCGTCACCGATTTCGGCGTGGCCAAGGCGGTGAGCGCTTCGAGCGGCAGCGGGTCGCTCACCTCGCTGGGCGTGGCACTCGGCACCCCGGCGTACATGGCGCCGGAGCAGGCTGCCGCCGACCCCAACGTCGACCACCGGGCCGACATCTATTCGCTGGGCGCCCTCGCCTACGAAATGCTCACCGGGCGGACCCCCTTCACCGCCCCCACGCCGCAGATGCTCCTCGCGGCCCATATCACCCAGACGCCTGATCCGCTCACCAAGCACCGGCCCGCAGTGCCCGCGGCGCTCAACGCCGTGATCATGCGCTGCCTCGAGAAGCACCCCGCCGACCGGTGGCAGACCGCGGCGGAGCTGCTGGCGCAGCTCGAGGTGGTGCTGACGCCGAGCGGCGGGATGACCCCCACCAACGCGTTGCCGGCGGTGTCGAGCGGAACCGAGGAGGCGCTCCGGAAGAGTCACCCGGTGCGCGTGGCGATTCTCGCGCTCGTCGGCGCGATCGTCACGGCCGGAATCGCCTTTGCCGCGGTGCGCGCGTTCGGGCTCCCCGACTGGGTGTTCTACGGCGCCGTGATCCTGCTGGCGCTCGGCCTTCCGATCATCCTGCTGACGGGACACTTCGAGCGCACCCGCGCCGAGGCGCGAGCCACTGGGCGGATCGTGCCGCCGACCACCGCCGGCATGCACCGCGTCTTCACCTGGCAGAAGGCGAAGCACGGCGGCTTCCTCGCCTTTGGCGGTCTCGCACTCGTCGCCGGGATCTACACCGCGATGCGGCTCCTCGGCATCGGACCGGTGGGGACACTGGTGGCCTCCGGGAAGCTCGACAACCAGAGCCAGGTCATCGTCGCCGACTTCGAGAACCGCACCCCGGACTCGACCCTGGGCGGCTCCGTCACCGAAGCGTTCCGGATCGATCTCGGCCAGTCGAAGGTGGTCCGCGTCCTGGCCAGTGCGGCGGTGAGCGGCGCGCTGGAGCGGATGCAGAAGTCGCCGGGCGCGCCGGTCACGCTCGCGGTGGCACGCGAGATCGCCGCGCGCGAAGGCGCCAAGGCAGTGATCGCGGGCGAGATCAGCAGCGTGGGGAAGAGTTACGTGCTGGTGGCGCGGGTGGTGAACGCGGCGGATGGCAACGAACTGGTCGCGCTCCGGGAGACGGCGCCGGATGACGGCGGCATTGTCGAGGCACTGGACCGGCTCTCGGGGAAGGTGCGGGAGCGGATCGGCGAGTCGCTCAAGAGCATCCGCGCCACCACGCCGCTCGAGAAAGTCACCGCGAGTTCACTCGAGGCGCTGCGGCTCTACACCGAGGCCAGCCGCCTGAACGACACTCGCAACGCCGACAGCGCCGTCGTCCTTCTGCGCCAGACGGTCGCGCTCGACACCGGCTTCGCGATGGCCTGGCGGAAGCTCGCCGTGGCGATCGCCAACACCGGCGGGAGCGCCAGCGAAGTCATCGATGCGGCAACGCGGGCCTACCAGCACCGGGACCGGCTGCCGACGGTCGAGCGGGAACTGGCCACCGCCTACTACCACGCCACCGTCGACATCGACGGCGAGCAGGAAGCCGCCGCCTACCGCCGGATCCTGGCGGACGACCCCAAGAACTTCATTGCACTCAACAATCTCTCCCAGTACCTCAACGGCGTCGGGCAGCACGTGGAAGCCGAATCGCTCGCGTCCGAGGCCACGGTCGAGCAAGGGTCCAACTCCCAATGGTGGCACCTGGTCATGGCCCAGACGGGACAAGGGCACTTCGCAGACGCACGGAAGACCCTGGCCGCGCTGGAGCGAACCTTCGGACCGAAGGATGGGATCCTGCTCCAGTCGAGAGGCCTCTACTTCACCCTGACGGGTGAGGCGGACAGCGCCGAACGGGCCTGGGCCGCGTTGGGGCTCGCCGCGCGGGCGCCCGGCGACCAGGCCGTGGTCGCCATAGGCATGGGGAGTGTGGTGCTGGATCACGGTCGCCTGGCGGAGGCCGACCGACGCATGCAGGCGTTCAGTGCGCTGCAGATGAGGCGCGGCCTCCCGGGCAGTGCACTCGGCATCGAGCTCACCCGCGCCGACCTGCGCGCGTTCTATCAGCAGGATCCGGCTGGTGCAGCGGACATAGTGGCCCAGTCACTCAGGCAGCACCCGCTCGACTCGATGCCGCTCCATGACCGGCCCTACGCTCAGCTTGTCCGCAGCTACGTCCGGACGGGGAACCTCCCCGAGGCGAAGCGATTCCTCGCCGACTTCGAGAAGACCGTTCCGGGGAGCCGCCGGCAAGGGATGCCGGGGTGGTATCTCGCGAAGGCTGCCGTGGCGCTGGCCGACAAGAAGCCCGCGGAGGCGGTGACCCAGCTGCGGCTGATGCGGACCAAGGGGAGGCGCGCCGACTGGGGCTTCTACGAGGAAGGGCTCGCCTGGGACCAGCTCAACCAGCCCGACTCCGCCATCGCGGCATACGCGCGGGCCGGAAGTGATGCAGGCGGTTGGAACCGTCTCTTCGACACTCCCTGGAGCAAGGCCCCCGCGCTCAAGCGCCTGGGAGAGCTGTACGAGGCGCGGGGCGACAAGAGCAACGCGATCGCCGCGTACACCCGCTTCGTCGACCTCTGGCGCGATGCAGACCCGCCGCTTCAGCCCAGCGTGCGGGAAGCGAAAGAACGACTCGCGAAGCTTTCCGGCGAGCCGAAACCGTGAGCCGGCCCCGATGAGCCAGCCCCCAACCCAGCTGATCGCCGCCCTCGCCGACCGGTACCGCATCGAGCGGGAGCTGGGCAGTGGAGGCATGGCCACCGTCTATCTCGCCGAGGACCTGAAGCACCATCGCAAGGTGGCGGTGAAGGTCCTGCGGCCTGAACTCGCGGCCACCCTCGGCTCCGACCGCTTCATCCGCGAAATCGAGGTTGCCGCGCGGCTCCAGCACCCCCACATCCTCGGGGTGCTCGACTCCGGGGACGCCCAGGGCTTCTTCTACTATGTGATGCCCTACGTGGACGGGGAGACCCTCCGCGACCGCATCACCCGTACCGGTGAGCTGCCGGTGGGCGACGCGGTGCGCCTCCTGATCGAGATCACCGAGGCGCTGGCGGTGGCGCACCAGAGTGGCGTGGTGCATCGCGACATCAAGCCCGAGAACATCCTGCTCTCGGGCCGGCATGCGATGGTGATGGACTTCGGCGTCGCCAAGGCGGTGACCGAGGCCTCGGGCCGCCAGCAGCTCACCACTGCGGGCGTAGCGCTCGGCACTCCCGCCTACATGGCGCCGGAACAGGCCTCGGCCGATCCGCAGATGGATGGCCGGGTGGACATCTACGCCATCGGCATCATGGCGTACGAGATGCTGACCGGCTTCACTCCCTTCCACGGCCTCAACCCGCAGCAGACCCTCGCCGCGCACGTGATGCGGGAGCCGACGCCAGTCGGGCAGCAGCGGGCCGGCCTCCCGGCGGGCCTCGAAGCCGCGGTCATGCGCTGCCTCGCCAAGCGCCCCGCCGACCGCTACCAGTCGGCCGACGAGCTGCTGGCGGTGCTCGAGCCGCTCACCACCTCGAGCGGCGGCATCACGCCGACCCAGACCCGCCCGGTCGCGGCCACGGCGCCCCGGGCCGCCGCGCCCCGCATTCCGCTCCCCGCCGTCTTTGCGATTGCGGTCGCGCTCGGCGTCGTCTTCCTGGCGATCTGGCGCCCCTGGTCGCGCGGCGGAGCCCGTCAGCTCGATGAGCGGGTCGTGGCGGTGCTGCCGTTCCGGGTGGCCGGCGCCGATCCCAGCGTGCAGTACCTGCGCCAGGGCATGGTCGACCTGCTCCAGGCCAAGCTCACCGGTGAAGGGGGACCGCGCGCCGCCGATACCCGCTCGGTGCTCGCCGCGGTGCGCGATGCCGGTGGCGATGAAACCCAGGATCTGCCGGTCGAAGGCGTGGAGCGAGTCGCCCGGAAGATCGGCGCCGGCCGGGTGCTCCAGGGGAGCATCGTCGGACCAGCCAACCAGCTGGTGTTCGCGGCCACGCTGCTCGAAATGCCCGGCGGCCGGACGGTGGCGCAGGCAACGGTCACGGGCCCGAAGGACTCGCTCTTTGCGCTGGTGGACCGTCTCGCCGCCCAGGTCCTGGCACTCGGCGCCGGCGCGCAGACCGCGCAACTCAGCGCCCTCACCACCACCAGCCTCGACGCGCTCCGCGCCTATCTCGATGGCGTGGCGCAGTTCCGCCGCGGCGCGTGGCAGCTCTCGACCCCGACCCTCGAACGCGCAGTCCAGCTCGATTCCACCTTTGCGCTGGGACTCTCGGCCCTCATCGAATCCGATGGCTGGCACCCGTCGACCACCGACATGAACCGGGTCCGGCGGCTCGCGCTCCAGTATCGCAATCGGCTCAATCCGCGGGACCAGCTGGTACTCTCGGCGCGGATGGGCTCGATGTATCCCAGGCGCACGCCCTGGAATGTGCGAATCGCCGACGCCGAGAAGATGGTGCAGCTGATTCCGGAGAGCGCCGAAGCCTGGTTCTATCTCGGTGATGCCCTCTTTCACGGGGGACGCCTGGCGGATGTGGCCGACCCCGAGCGCCGGGCCGGACAGGCCTTCGAGAAGTCCTGGCGGCTCGACTCGCTCTACGCCGGTCCCCTCAACCACATGTCCCGAGTGGCGGTGCTGGCGGGAGACACGGCGGCCCAGCGGCTCTGGACGGCGCGGCTGCTTGCCCTCGATTCGACCGCCGAAAGCGCTCCCCTCGCCCGCTGGGATCTGCTGAGCGCCACCCGCGACTCCGCCGGGATCGCCAGCGCGGTGGCGAAGTGGCCCTCGCAGCCGCTGGCCGAGTATGCCCAGCCGATCCTCTTCCAGAATCCGCTCGACAGCGTCGCCATCGCCCACCAACCCGAGCTGCTCGCGGCCTGGCGGACACTCGCGGTGGATCAGGGTGAGCGGACCGAGATGGGGCGCATCCACGTCATCACGTTGCTCAACCGGGGCCGCCCCGCCGAAGCGGCCCGCTGGCTCGACACCCTCAAGGTCGTGAACCCCGGCAACGCCGCGGCCTACGCCCTGTTTGCAGCGCTGTACTTCGGGGGAGTCGACGTCGACACGACCCTGATGACACCCGACATCCGCGACTTCCTCAAGACCGTCGGGGGCGATGCCGCCGCCAGCCAGCGCACCCTGGAGTTCCAGAAGCCCCGCGCCGCCGCCGATTCGCTGGACCGGAACTGGGCGGCAATCTTCCGGCTCACCAATGCGATCATCGCCGTGAATCGCCGGGATCCCTCGGCAACCCGCGCGGTGGACATCATCGATTCCATCGCGGTGGGCCGGGAAGGGACCGAGTGGGTGAGCATCCAGCTCGCCCGGCTCTTCGAGGCGCAGGGCCGCACCGACCGGGCGCTCCGCGCCATCCGCCGGCGCTACAGCTCGCTGGGCCAGCCGAATCCCATGGGCCTGGCCGAGTCGCTCCGCCTCGAGGGGCAACTCGCCGCAAAGGCGGGAGACAAGGTTGGGGCGATCCGCGCGTACCGGAACTATCTGAGGATGCGGGTCGATCCGGAGCCGGCGAAGGTGCCTCAGCGTGACAGCGTGCGGGCCGAGCTGGCCAGGGTAGGCGACCTCGAAGGCAACCAGTAGGTGCGGCCCATCGCGCTCGCCGATATCGAGGCCGCGCGGGAGCGGATCGCCGGTAGCATCGTGCGCACCCCGCTCGTGCGGCTCGAGCTGGGCCCGGGCTTTCCCGATATCCATCTCAAGCTCGAAAACCTCCAGCCGATCAACGCCTACAAACTCCGCGGCGCCGTGAATGCGATTGCGCGGCTGAGTGCCGAAGAGCGTCGGCGTGGCGTCTGGACCATCAGCGCGGGGAACGCGGGCCAGGGCGTCGCCTACGCCGCGCGCGCGGCGGGGATCCCCTGCACCGTCGTCGCCATGGAAACCGCTCCCGCCGCCAAGCTCGACCGGATGCGCGCCCTCGGCGCGACCCTTGTACTGGTGCCGTTCGCGGTGGCCTGGCAGGCCTTTGCCGATCGGAGCTACCCCGGCATTGAGGGGACACTCATCCATCCCTTCGACGATGACGACTTCATCGCGGGGCATGGCACCATCGGGCTCGAGATTCTCGAGGATCTTCCCGACGTTGCCGCGGTGATTGCGCCGGTAGGTGGCGGCGGGCTCATCACCGGCGTTGCGAGCGCGTTCAAGGCGCTCAAGCCCGCGGTGCGGATCTTCGGCGCGGAGCCGGAGACCGGAGCACCACTCTCGCTCTCGCTCGCGAAGGGAAGCCCGCAGCAGTTTCCCGACTGGAAGGCCAGCTTCGTCGATGGCAGTGGGGGACGGGAGGTTTTCCCCCGGATGTGGGAGCGGATGCGGCCGGTGGTGGATGCGTCGATCGTGGTGACGCTCGAGCAGACCCGTCACGCAATGAA
Organism: Gemmatimonadales bacterium; assembly: GCA_046327735.1. Taxonomy (GTDB): domain Bacteria; phylum Gemmatimonadota; class Gemmatimonadetes; order Gemmatimonadales; family GWC2-71-9; genus JADJOM01. The sequence goes on from JAXLXZ010000005.1 coordinate 176,777, forward strand.
GCTGCTCGCGGAGAAGGCGCGGGTCATCGCCGAAGGCGCCGGCGCGCTGCCGGTGGCGGCGGCGCTCACCGGCAAGGCGGGCACCGGGCCGATCGTCGCGGTGATTTCGGGCGGCAATATCGATCTCGCGAAGTTCTGCGAGCTCGTCACCCAGCAGGAACAGGCATCATGACCATTCCGGCGAAGCTGGTCGAGGCACTCGCGGGCCGATACACCCTCGAGCGCGAGCTGGGCCAGGGCGGCATGGCCACCGTCTATCTCGCCCAGGACCTCAAGCACGACCGCCGGGTCGCGATCAAGGTCCTCCGGCCGGAACTCGCCGCCGTCATCGGCGCCGAGCGTTTCCTCCGCGAAATCAAGACCATCGCGAGTCTCCAGCATCCCCACATCCTCGGCCTGATCGACTCGGGCGAGGTCGAAGGCACGGCGTACTACGTGATGCCCTTCGTCGAGGGAGAATCGCTCCGCGACCGGCTCACTCGCGAGAAGCAGCTCCCGGTGAACGATGCGGTGCGGCTTGCGAGCGAAGTCGCCGCCGCGCTCGACTACGCCCATCGCCACGGGATCATTCACCGCGACATCAAGCCCGAGAACGTCCTGCTGCACGACGGGCGCGCGCTGGTCGCCGACTTCGGGATCGCGCTCGCGCTCAGCAAGACCGCCGGCACCCGGATGACCGAGACCGGGATGTCCCTCGGCACCCCGCACTACATGTCGCCCGAGCAGGCGATGGGCGAGCGCGAGATTACCGCCCGCTCCGACGTCTACGCCCTCGGCGCGATGACCTACGAGATGCTGGTGGGGGAGCCGCCGTTCACCGGGCCTACCGCTCAGGCCATCATCGCCAAGGTGATGACCGGTGAGCCGGCGAGCCTCACCGCTCAGCGGAAGAGCGTTACGCCGCAGGTCGAGGCGGCGGTGCTCACCGCCCTCGAGAAGCTCCCAGCCGACCGGTTCGCGAGTGCCAAGGAGTTCGGCGACGCGCTGACCGGCAGTGGCCCCGTGGCGACGCGCGCAACGACGCAGGCGACTCGCGCGGGTGCGAGGCCGGCGTCGCGTGCGGCCGTGCTCCTTCCCTGGGGCGTGGCGGCGCTGCTCGGTGCGCTGGGGCTCCTCGTGGGCCGGAACCTCGGGCGCGCCGCAGCACCCGAGCTTCCGCCGTCGCGGCTGGCGATGCTCGCCCCAACGGTCACGGGCTCCGGCGTCTCCTCCCTCTACCGCCAGCTCGCGATCAGCCCCGCCGGTGACCAGGTCGTCTACGTCGGGCAGCCGGCCGTCGGCGAGAACCGGCTCTATCGCCAGCGGCTCGACGCCGCCGAGCCGGAAGAGATCGCGGGCTCGAACCTGATGGCCGAACCGGTCTTCTCCCCCGACGGAAAGACGCTGTACGGTTCGACCATTGCGTCGTCGGTTCGCCTGCCGATCGAAGGTGGCACGGCCAAGGTAGTGCCCATTCCCATTGCGCGGGTCAATACCGCGATCGCGGAGGATGGCTCGATCTGGTATACCCTGCCCAATGTCGCCGGGGTGGCGCATCTGACCACCGCCGATTCCGTGGTCGAACTCCCGCGGGAGAAGGTCGCCGGCCTCCGCGTGATGCAGGTGCTGGATAGCCGTACCCTGCTGGTGGTGCGTTCCCCCAGCGGCACCGCGACGGGTCCGGGGATGCTCCTGGATGTGGAGAAGGTCACCACCACGCCACTGGTGGAAGGTCCGGTGGTCGAGCTGCGGATCGTTCAGGGCGAGCTGGTGAGTGTTCTCCCCGACGGGTCGCTCACAGCCACGCCGTTCGACACCCGCTCCCGCAAGGTCACCGGTGCCTCGATCGAGTTTGCCCGTGGCGCCTCGCTGGCCGGCACCGGGATTGCACAGTTCGACGTGGCGGCGAATGGCACCGTCGCCTACATCCCGGAAACGCCCCGTTCGCTCGAACTGATCGACCGTGCGGGCAACGCCACCGTCATCATCGCGAATCAGCCCAATCTCCACGCCCCGCGATTCTCGCCCGACGGAACCCGTCTCTCGCTCGACATCACCTCGGTGGAAGGGCGCGACGTCTGGGTCTACGCGCTCGACCGGAAGACGCTCTCCCGCGCCACCTTCGTGCGCGACGGCCACGATGCCACCTGGAGCCCCGACGGACAGCGGCTGACCTTCCTCTCCGCCCGGAGCGGCACCCTCGGCCTCTGGCGCACCCGCCCCGGCGACACGAGTCCCCCCGAATCACTGCTGGTCTCCGACAAGGTCACCTTCTCCGGCACCTGGCTTCGGGACGGCAGCGCGCTGATCACCGACGGCAACGATGTGCAGGGCCATTCCGAGGCGGATGTCATCCGGATCGCCAACGGGGGCCGCGGCCCGATCGAGCCGCTGATCGCGAGTCCGTTCGGCGAGGCATACGCGATGCCATCCCCCGATGGACGGTGGGTGGCGTACATGTCGAGCAAGTCGGGACGGCAGGAAGTCTACGTGAAGTCGCTCGAGAAGAGCGGAGAGGAAGTGCAGGTCTCACAGGATGGTGGCGACGAGCCGATCTGGAGCCCGGACGTCCGGGAGCTGTTCTATCGGGCGACCATCGCGAACGGGGTACAGCTCGCCGCCGCCACGATCCGGACCACCCCCACGCTGGCGGTGATGGCAACCCGGGTTCTCTTCCCGGTCTCCGACATCCTGGGCGCGGCGCCTCACTCCAATTACGACATCTCCCCTGATGGGCGGCATTTCGTGATGGTGCGGCGGAGCCAGGGCAACAGCATCGTGATCATCCAGAATCTTCCCGCACTGCTCAGGCGGCTGAGGAGCGGGACAAGGCAGTAATCCCTTGGCGCTGGTTCATTCCCGACCTGGAGTCGCAACCGTGAAGCTCCGCGGAACCCTCGTCCGCTGTGTTGCTGTTACCGCACTTCTCCTGGTCATCCTCCCTGCTGAACGAGCGGCCGCGCAGGCACCTTCACGCGCCTCCTTCACCGCGGAGCAGGCGCTCGCCGGCGAGACGACCTACCGCGCCTCCTGCGCCGGCTGTCACGGCGACAATCTCAGTGGCGGAAACGGACCCGCCCTCGCGGGCCCCGACTTCCTGACCCAGTGGGCCCGGCCCGATCGGAACGCCGACGACCTCTTCTTCCTCCTTCGTACCACGATGCCGCCGGGGGGAGCCGGCACCATCAAGCCCGAGCAGCAGCTCTCACTGATGGCGTACCTGCTCCAGCGGAACGGGTTCGCGTCCAGTAGCACACCACTCACCGGCGATGCGGCCCAGCTCCGGCAGATCGTCTTCGGAGATGCCGGGAACACCCCGAAGCGTCCGCCGGCACCCGAGTTTTTCACTGGTCCCGGTGGCACCCGGCCGAGCGGCGCGGGCCCCACCCAGGCGGAGCTCGACGCCGCCGGCAGCAACACCAGCGACTGGCTCTACTCCACTCACGACTACAGCGGCCAGCGTTACGCCCGGCAGACCCAGATCAACCGCGCGACCGTGGGCAGGCTCCGCGTCGCCTGCGCCTATCAGCTGGGCACCACCGAGAATTTCCAGGCCGACCCGATCGTGTACCAGGGCGTCATGTACCTCACGACGCTCCACCTCACCGTGGCCATCGACGCCGCCACCTGCCGGCCGATCTGGAAACACACCTGGCAGACGCTCGACCGGGATGTCTGGCCGGCACAGCGGGGCGTCGCGATCCAGGACGGCCGCGTGGTGCGGGCCACCTCGGACGGCTACCTCGTGGCGCTCGATGCGGCCAAGGGAACCCTGCTCTGGGCCCGGCACGTCGCCTCGGCCGACAAGGGCGAGACCTTCACCATGTCGCCGCTCATCTACCATGACCTCGTGCTCCTCGGTCCCGCGGGAAGCGAGAACGTCGCGCGCGGCTGGGTCGGTGCCTTCAAGGTGGAGGATGGCTCGCCGGTGTGGCGCTTCAACCTGGTGCCTGCAGCCGGAGAACCGGGCTCCGAGACCTGGCAGGTCCTGCCCGGCATGCCCAACGGCGGCGGCGGTGTGTGGACCGCGATGACACTCGATGTCGCGCGTGGGCTCCTGCACGTCGCAGCCACCAATCCCTCGCCCGATTTTCCCCAGCGTTTCCGCTCGGGTGACAACCTCTACACCAACTCGATGGTGGCCCTCGATGTCCGCACCGGGAAGCTCGCGTGGTATGCCCAGCCGGCCCGGACCGATGCCCACGACTGGGACCTGACCCAGGCGGGCCCGCTCTTCCGGGCGCAGGCGGGCGGCCAGGCGCGCGATCTCATTGCCCTGGTCGGGAAGGAAGGCATCCTCCGCGTCTTCGACCGGACCACCCGCACGATGCTCCACGCGACGCCGGTCACCACCATCGAGAACGCGGAGGCGCCCGTCACCACCACGGGCACCCACGCGTGCCCCGGCGTCTGGGGCGGTGTCGAGTGGCATGGTCCGGCCTACAACCCCGGCACCAACCTGCTCTACACTCCCGCGGTGGACTGGTGCGGCACCTTCACCGCCTCCGATTCGGTGCGCTACATCCCCGGGAAGAGCTTCCTGGGCGGGAGCTACACCAAGGACAGCACCTCGCAGGGCTGGCTCACTGCCGTGAATGCCTCCACCGGTGGGGTGCGCTGGCGCTATCGCTCCCCCAGGCCCATGGTTGCCGGGGTCACGACCACTGCGGGCGGCCTGGTCTTCACCGGTGAGCTGACCGGCGACTTTCTGGCCTTCGATGCCGCGAGTGGCAAGGAACTCTTCCGGCTCAACACCGGCGGACCGATCGGCGGGGGCGTCGTGAGCTACGCGGTGAAGGGCAAGCAGTATGTGGCGGTGATGTCGGGGCGGCCGTCGCGCTTCTGGATCAACGATCATCCGGGCGCGGCGACGGCATTCGTGCTGGCATTGCCGTGAACGACGCGCTGACTCGGGCACTTGCCGACCGCTACCGCCTCGAGCGCGAGCTCGGGGCGGGCGGAGCCCGTCGTTGTGGTGGAGCACTGGCTCGACGACATCCAGACGCGGCTCCGCCAATGAGTGGTATTTTCCCATGATCCCTCGACTGACCGCCGTTCTCTCCCTGGCGTTCCTGGCCTTCGCGCTGCCCGGCACGGCGCAGCAGGCTGACGTGCGCGGCACCGTCTTCCTGGACAAGAACGCCAACGGGACTCGAGATAGCGGCGAACCGGGCGTCGCCGGCGTCGTGGTCTCGGACCAGGCGGCCGCGGTGCGCACCGACGCCTCGGGCGCCTTTCACCTGCCGGGTGGCAGGGGCTATGGCCTCGTCTCCATCAGCGTCCCGGACGGCTACCGGAGTGTCGGTCCGTTCTGGCAGCGCGCCGATCAGGCCTCGCTCGCCTTTGCCGTGCGCGCGCAGCCGTCGCCCCGCGCATTCACCTTCATCCATGCCTCGGACACCCACCTCGACAGCGCCAGCCTTCCCCGCATGCGCCGGATGGAGGCACTGATCGACTCGATCCGCCCCGATTTCGTGCTGATCACGGGGGACCTGGTCCGTGATGCCCTGCGGGTGTCGGATACCGTGGCCACCGCCCGCTACGAGCTATATCTCCGCGAGCAGGCCCGGATCAGCCAGCCGGTCTGGACCGTTCCCGGCAATCACGAAATCTTCGGCATCGAGCGGCAGCGCTCGCACGTCAGTCCCGATCACCCGCTCTACGCCCGGGGCATGTACCATCATTACCTGGGCCCGGACTACTATTCCTTCAACTATGGCGGGATCCACTTCGTCGGTCTCGACACCGAGGACTTCGACGACCAGTGGTACTACGGCCACGTGGACTCGCTCCAGCTGGCCTGGCTGCAGCAGGACCTTGCGCTGGTGCCGCCGGCCACGCCGGTGGTGACCTTCAACCACATTCCGTTCATCACCGCGGCGGAGATGATCAACGGGTACACCGACGAGCCTCCGGCACCCACCCTGATCACCGTCGCGGGCACAACGACCTTTCGGCACGTGGTATCGAATGCGGGAGCACTCCTGGCCCTGCTCCGGGGACATCCCTTCCCCCTCGCGCTCGGCGGCCACATTCACATGCGGGAGTCGCTGGTCTATGCGCTGGACGGCGCGCCCACGCGATTCGAGCAGGCCGCCGCCGTCGTCGGCCCGAGCGAGGCCGCTGGCCTGCACTTCAGTTCGGGTATCACGGTCTACACCGTCAAGGCAGGCGTCATCGGCACCGGGCAGTTCATCGCGCTGCCCGACTCACTGTAGGATGGACCCCTGATGACTGCGCGCCGCTAGACAGGATCTTCAAGTGACTTCCTCTCCCCCGAGTTTTGCCGCGCTGGGCCTTGCGCCCACCCTGGTGCAGTCGCTCACGGCCCTGGGCTACGAAGAGCCGACCCCCATCCAGCGCGAAGCGATTCCCCCGCTCCTCGAGGGACGCGACATCCTGGGCCAGGCAGCGACCGGCACCGGCAAGACCGCCGCCTTTGCCCTTCCGCTGCTCCAGCGGCTTCCCAAGGGCCAGCCCTCGGCGTCGAAGCCCTCGGTGCTGGTGCTCACTCCCACGCGCGAACTGGCCATGCAGGTGGCCGAGGCATTCCATCGCTACGGCCGTGCGGTCGGGGCGCGGACGGTGCCGATCTACGGCGGCCAGGCGTTCAGCCAGCAGATCGCGGTGCTCCGGCGCGGCGTTCACGTCGTCGTCGCAACACCGGGACGGGCCCTCGATCATATCCGCCGCAGCACCCTCGACCTGACGGCGCTCCAGGCGATCGTCCTCGATGAAGCGGACGAGATGCTCGACATGGGCTTCGCCGAAGACCTCGAGGCGATCCTCGAGGCCGCGCCCGAGACGCGTCAGACCGCGCTGTTCTCCGCCACGATTCCGCCCCGCATCGCGAAAATCGCAGACCGGCACCTCAACGACCCGGCTCGCATTCTGGTCGCGCGGGAGAAGACCGCCCCCGGCGCGCTGCCCAAGGTCCGGCAAACCGCCTACATCGTGGCCCGCTCGCACAAGATGCAGGCGCTCGGCATGGTGCTCGACCTCGAGGTGCCGACGCTCGCGGTGGTCTTCTGCCGCACTCGGCACGAGGTCGACTCCCTGGCCGAGGGGCTCGCGGGGCGCGGCTATCGGGTGGAAGCGCTGCACGGCGGGATGAGCCAGGAGCAGCGCGACCGCGTGATGAAGAAGACCCGGGGCGGCGCCGCCGATGTGCTGGTCGCCACCGATGTGGCAGCGCGCGGGCTCGACATCGAGCAGATCACCCACGTGGTGAACTTCGACGTGCCGGAATCGCCGGAGACCTATGTGCACCGGATCGGGCGAACGGGGCGGGCGGGGCGCGAAGGGGTCGCCATCACCTTTGCGGAGCCGAGGGAGCACCGCCTGCTGCGGACGATCGAGCAGCGCACCCGGCAGAAGATCGAGGTTGCCCAGCTCCCGACGGTGGTGGACGTGCGCGCCAAGCAGCTCGAACTCACCCGCGCTGCGATTCGCGAGGCAATCCTCGCCGGGGACCTCGACCACTACCGCGTGGTCGTCGAGGCGCTCGCGGGAGAGTTCGACGTCATGGACGTCGCGACCGCCGCCGTGAAGCTGGCGCACCTGGCCGAGTCGGGCGGGGCCGAGCTCAAGGACATTGAACACCCCACCATGGCGCCTGGCCGAGATCGGGGGGAGAAGCGGGGACCGAAGAAAGAGCGGGGCGAGCGCTCCGACCGCCCGGCCCGGCGCCCCGAAGCCCCGATGACCCGGATCTACGTCGGCACCGGCCGGCTCGGCAACATGCGGGCGGGGGACCTCGTGGGCGCGATTGCCAATGAGGCGGGGATCGACGCCAAGGACATCGGCGCCATCGAGATCAGCGACCGCTTCTCCCTCGTGGAGCTGCCGGAGGACCAGGTGGACCGGGTCATCGCGGCCCTCCGTGCCACCACCATCAAGGGGAAGCGCCAGACGGTCCGCCGCGACCTGGCCCGCCGCTCGACCGGGAGGGGCCGCAGCTAGCAGACCTCCCCGCCGGAACGTACTTTTAAGCCTCCTTTCCATATATATCCGCCGGGGGAACCATCCCTCTCCGGCGGCCACTCTCGCCCAGGGCACGCCTTGAACGCGCCGGCAGATCGCCTGACCGCGGCTCTACGCGACCGTTACCGCATCGAGCGGGAACTGGGCCAGGGCGGGATGGCCACCGTCTACCTCGCCCACGACATCAAGCACGATCGCAAGGTCGCGATCAAGGTGCTCAGGCCCGAGCTCGCCGCGACGATGGGGGCGGAGCGCTTCGAGCGCGAGATCCAGGTCGCCGCGCGGCTCACCCATCCGCACATCCTCGGCGTGCTCGACTCGGGTGAAGCTGACGGGTTCTTCTACTACGTGATGCCGTACGTCGAGGGCGAGACGCTGCGGGAGCGGATCGCCCGGAGCGGGGAACTCCCCGTCAGCGATACGCTCCGCCTGCTGGGCGAGATCACCGAAGCGCTGGGCGTGGCGCACAAGGCCGGGGTCGTCCACCGCGACATCAAGCCGGAGAACATCCTTCTCTCCGGCCGGCATGCGCTGGTGATGGACTTCGGCGTCGCCAAGGCCGTTACCGAGGCGAGCGGGCGGCAGCAGCTGACGACGGCTGGCGTTGCGTTAGGCACGCCGGCCTACATGGCACCGGAGCAGGCCACCGCCGATCCCCAGCTCGACTACCGGGTGGACATCTACGCCCTCGGTGTGCTGGCGTACGAGATGCTGACCGGGCATCCGCCATTTCATGGACTGACCCCGCAGGCCACCCTCGCCGCGCACGTGACCCAGGCGCCGACGCCGGTCCTCCAGCGGCGGCCGGGACTTTCGCCGGCGCTGGATACGCTGGTGATGCGCTGCCTGGCCAAGCGGCCCGCCGACCGGTTCCAGAGCGCGGAAGACCTGGGAGCGGCGCTCGAGCCGCTGGCGACGCCGAGCGGCGGGATGACGCCGGCGCACACGGTCCCGGTCGCGGCCGTGACGCCGACGCGCAGTACATCGCCACGATGGATCAAGGGAGCGCTCGCCGCGGTCGTGGTGCTCGCGGTCGGCGGTGGGGCGTTCGTGCTGCTCAGGCGGCCTCCAGCGACCGCTGCCCTGATGCAGCCGGTGCAGCTCACCCGGAGTGCCGGGATCCAGGAGTCGCCGTTCATCACCGCCGATGGCAAGGGCGTCGCCTACCGCATCCTGAGCCCCGGTGACAGCGCCAACCGGGTCGAACTGCGGCGGGGCACCGATGGCAGCGCGGTTCCGCTCGCCACGGCGGCAGCGCCGGTGGGGTGGTCGCCCGACGGCGACAAGTTCCTCCTGCGCACCCCTCGCGGGCTGGAAACCGTCCCCGCGCTGGGTGGAACCAGCACCCTGCTCGTCGCGGGCGCCCAGCATGGAGCCTGGTCCCCGGACGGGCAACGGCTGGCCTATGTGCGTGGCGACTCGGTGCTGCTTCGTGGGAGCAACGGGGAATCCACCCTGCTGGCGAAGACGCTCGACCCGCACTCGCTGGCCTGGTCGCCCGACGGACGCTGGATCGCCTATGTCTCCGACAACTCCCGCTACCTGCGTGACTGGAACGTCGCCGTCTCCTCGCTCTGGCTGGTGCCATCCGCCGGCGGCGAAGCGATCCAGCTGACTCCCCCGGGTGCGATGAACCTCAGTCCCGCATGGGCCCCCGACAGCCGGCGACTGCTCTTCGTCTCGGGCCGGAGCGGTACCCGGGACATCTACCAGCTCAACCTGGGCTCCGACGGGAGGCCGAGGGGCGAGCCGATCCAGGTGACGGTCGGGCTCAACGTCTCGCAGATCTCTCTTGCCCCCGACGGCGAGCACCTCGCCTATTCGGTGGTGATCAATCACAGCAACATCTGGCGGGTGAAAGCGCCCGCGGCCAGCTCGGTATCGAGCCGCGATGCCGAGCTGGTCACCACCGACGAGGAAAGCATCGAGGGTTTCGCCATTTCGCCAGACGGTCAGTGGCTGGTGTTCGACTCCGACCGCTCGGGGATCCCGCAGATCTTCCGCCGCAAGCTGGCCGGCGGGGAGGTGCAGCAGGTCACCCGCGGCCCGTCACCGGCCTTTTCGGCGTCGATGTCGCCCGACGGCAGGCAGGTCGCGTATCACGCGATGGTGAATGGGCTCAGGCGGGTGTTCGTGGGGTCGAGTGACGGGAGTGACCAGCCGGTCCAGGTGTCGCCCGGCGCGCTCCCCGACGAGCGCAATCCGAGGTGGTCACCGGATGGGACGCGGCTCGCGTGGAACGCGTACGAGCGCGGCGCGCCATTGCAGGCCTGGCTCGTGACGCGGACAGGCGGGGGATGGAGCACGCCGCGGGAGGTGGCGTACCCGAACGCGATTGTGGCCGCGATGTGGGGCGATACCAGCCACCTGATTGCGGCCGACACCCTGAACCGCCGCGGGCTCCTGGTGAGCGTTGACGGCGCGAGCGGTCCGCCGCGGCTCCTGCTTCAAGTCACGCCCGCCACCCCGAGGACCACCGGAGTGCCGGTTCCCTCGGTCGACCTTCGGACCGTCTACTTCGGCAGTGGTCAGGGGATCTGGAGCATGCCAATGGCGGGCGGCACCGAGCGCCAGGTGGTCCGCTTCGACGATCCGCTGCACCCCCACGTCGTCGTCGCCCAGAGCATCGCGGGGTTTGGCGGCTACGTGTACTTCACGCTCCAGGATCCGCAGAGCCACATCTGGACGGCGCGCGTGACCGGGCTCGCGAAATGAGCGACGCCCCCTCCCGTCTCGCCGCGGCCCTCACCGGCCGGTACACGCTCGAGCGAGAGCTGGGTCAGGGAGGAATGGCCACGGTCTATCTCGCGCACGACGTCCGGCACGATCGCAAGGTCGCGCTCAAGGTCCTCCGACCCGAGCTCGCCGCCGTGATCGGGGCCGAGCGGTTCCTGGCCGAGATCCGGACCACCGCGAGCCTGCAGCACCCCAACATCCTCGCCCTGTTCGACAGTGGCACCGTACCGACCCATGGCGACGGGCCCGACCTGGTCTACTACGTCATGCCGTACGTCGAGGGGGAAAGCCTGCGCGACCGACTGGCGCGCGAGAAGCAGCTCCCCGTCGCCGACACGCTCGCCATCCTCGGTGACGTCGCCGCGGCACTCGAGCACGCCCACCGCCGTGGCGTGATCCACCGCGACATCAAGCCGGAGAATATTCTTCTGGTCTCCGATGGCCGGGCGCTGGTCGCCGACTTCGGCATCGCGCTCGCCGCGACCAACGCTGGCGGTGGCCGGCTCACCGAAAGTGGACTCTCGCTCGGCACCCCACGCTACATGTCGCCGGAGCAGGCGATGGCGGAGCGCGACCTCTCTCCCCGCTCCGATGTTTTCTCCCTCGGCTCCGTCGCATACGAGATGCTGGTGGGAGAACCGCCCTTCTCGGGCGCGACGCCGCAGGCGGTCACCTCCCGGATTCTCTCGGAGACCCCCAAGTCGATTCGCCAGGTGCGCGACCGGGTACCGGCGGCACTCGAAGGCGTCATCTTCACCGCCCTCGCCAAGGCGCCGGCCGATCGGTATCCCTCCGCCGCCGCCTTTGCCCAGGCGCTGGCGGCGTCGGGCGCCGTCACCGGCAGCGGGGCAATTCCTCACCTGACGACCACCCAGCGCACCGCATGGACCGCGCGACTGGCGTGGATGGCCGGGGGCGTCGCGCTCGCGGTTGGCGGTACGATGCTGGCGTCACGGCTTCGGCCGGCGCCGCTCCAGCCCACGGTTCGCTATTCGCTGAATCTTCCCCGCGGCCGGGATCTGCGGGCGGGAACGGTCGGGACCAGCGTGGCGATCTCACCCGACGGGATGAAGATCCTGTACGTGGGCGACGACACCCGGCTCTGGATCCTCGACCGGAGCCAGCTCCAACCCACCCCGGTGACCGGGTCGGAGAACGCGATCAACCCGGTCTTCGCCCCCGACGGCCGCCGCATCGCCTACCAGCACGCGCCAACCCTGGAAGTACGGGTGCTCCCAGTCGAGGGCGGTCAGCCCCGTGTGGTGGCCCGGCCGGCGGAGGGAGCGGGCGGCGTCGACTGGAGCGATGATGGCTGGATCTACTTCGACAGCCCGGGTGGCTTTACCCGGGTGCGGGAGAACGGCGGCCCGTCGGAGCTGGCGATGCCGTACGACGCCGCGGCGGGAGAAGTCGGTGTCGCGTGGCCCCAGGTCCTGCCCGGTGGCAAGATGCTGCTGTATCGATCGCGGAAGAACACCAAGGAGGACGACTACACCATCGTGGGGTGGGAAATCGAGTCGCGGGTCCGGCACACGGTCACCAACGGCATCTTTGCCCGGTTTCTCCAGCCAGGGACGCTCGTGGTCATCCGGTCTGACGGCTCGCTGGCGGCCGCCCCCTTTGACCCTCGGCGCGCGGCCCTCCTCGGCGCGCCGGTGGTGCTGGACCAGGGGATCATGACGAAGTCGATCGCCTCTCCCGACCTTGCCGTAGCGGCGAACGGCCTCGTGACGTACGTCCTGGGACCCACCCCTCGCTCGGACGTCGAAGCCGTCTGGATGAGCCGGGAGGGCGTGACCGAACCGCTCCGTCCCGGCCTGGTCTTCTCGTCCGGTGAGGGCCGGTCCCTGGCGCTCTCGCCGGATGGACGCCGCCTCGCACTCGACATTGCCGGGCCGACCTCGGACGACATCTGGATCCGGGATCTCGGGACTGGTCTGTTGACGCGGCTCACCTCCGAGGGGACCCGGAATGCCTTCCCGTCGTGGGAGCCGGATGGACAGTCGCTCCTGTTCATCTCCAACCGCTCCGGCGAGCCGCGTGTCTGGCGCCAGCGGGCCGATGGCAGCGCGCCCGCCGAGTCGGTGGCTGTCCGTCAACCGGGGTCGATCGTCGAGGTTCATCGAGCGCCGGACGGGCGGGGCCTGATCTACGTCACCCGGGTTCAATCAGGAGGGACGGTCGACCGCGACATCTATCTCCAGGGCGCAACCGGCGAGTCGGCAATAGCCCTGTTGCACGCTCCCACCCGTGAGTTCGCCGCCGCGCTCTCGCCGAACGGCCGATGGATGGCGTACCAGTTCGAGGAACGGGGCCAGTCCGAGGTGTACGTGCGGCCCTTTCCCGCCACCGGCAGCGCTCGCTGGCAGGTCTCGAACGATGGCGGCGGCCTGCCCCAATGGTCGCACAGCGGGAGGGAACTGTTCTACGAATCGCCCAGCGGTGAGCTGATGGTGGTGCCGATCGGGCCCGGACCAGCGTTCGAGGCGGGAACGCCGGTGCGCCTGCGGCAGGGCCCCAGCGCGGAATTCCGCCCGTCAGCCAACACGCCCTACTGGGCCGTCTCTCCCGACGATCGCCGCTTCCTGCGGATGCAGATCAGCGGCCTCGACAGCGTCGGGATCAGGCTGGTGGTCGTCGAGAACCTGGCGGACGAAGCCCGCCGCCACTTCACCTCGTCACGGAACTGAACCCCAGTCGATGAAGACTCCAGCGCTGGAAGCCGCCCTCACCGGCCGCTACACCATCGAGCGTGAGCTCGGCCAGGGCGGCATGGCCACGGTCTACCTGGCCCAGGACCTCCGCCACGGCCGCAAGGTCGCCATCAAGGTCCTGCGCCCCGAACTCGCCGCCGTCATCGGGGCGGAGCGATTTCTGCGCGAGATCCGCACGATCGCGAATCTCCAGCATCCCCACATCCTCGGCCTGATCGATTCGGGTGAGGTCGAGGGCACCGCGTACTACGTGATGCCGTTTGTCGAGGGGGAATCGCTCCGCGACCGGCTCACGCGTGAAAAGCAGCTCCCCATCGCCGATGCGGTTCGCCTCTCCAGCGAAGTCGCCGCCGCGCTCGACTACGCCCATCGCCACGGCGTGATTCACCGCGACATCAAGCCCGAAAACGTGCTGCTGCACGACGGTCGGGCGCTGGTCGCCGACTTCGGCATTGCGCTCGCCGTGAGCAGCGCCGGCTCGACCCGCATGACCGAGACGGGGATGTCGCTCGGGACCCCGCACTACATGTCCCCCGAGCAGGCGATGGGCGAACGCGACCTCGATCCGCGAAGCGATGTTTACGCCCTCGGCATCATGACCTACGAGATGCTGACCGGCGAGCCGCCCTTCAACGGTCCCACCGCCCAGGCGATCATCGCCAAGGTGATGACGTCGAATGCGGAGCCGGTGACGACGCTCCGCGCCACCACGCCGCCCGCGGTCGCCGCGGCGGTGCACCAAGCGATCCAGCGGCTTCCCGCCGACCGCTTCCCCACCGCCGCCGCCTTTGCGGCAGCGCTGAGTGGCACGGGGGGCACGACGACCACGGCGGCCCCGACGGTCGCGACCCGCGCCACCGGGACTCGCCCGAAGAGCCGGGTCGCCGCCCTGGTGCTGGGCGTGGCGCTCGCCGGCCTCACCTTTGTTGCCGGTCGGCTCACCACCCGCCGCGCCGACGGCCCCACGGTCTACGACGCCACCCTGCCGCCCGGCGCGCCCATCTCCTTCGCCGCCTCCACGGTCACCGCGTCGTATGGGATCTCGCTCCGGAATCTCGCGGTCTCGCGCGACGGCAGCTTCGCGATCTACGCCGCCCGCGAGGGCGATTCCACGATGATCTGGTACCGGAGCCTGCGAGATGCGACGGCGCGCCCCATCGTCGGCACCGCGGGCGCCACGTCGCCCCGGCTCTCCCCCGACGGCAGCCAGATTGCTTTTCTCCGCGGGGACCGGGCCTATGTCACGTCCTTCGGTGGAGGCGAGCCGCGCCTGGTCCTCGACGGCCGGAGCACCGCATCGGTCGAGTGGCTGACCGACACCGAGCTGCTGGTCGGGGATCAGGACGGCAACCGCTTCAGCCGGCTCGACCCTGGCGGCGGCGTGCCCCGCTCTGCCGCGATCCCCCGCTGCAACCTCTGGAGCTGGCTCCCCAAGCCTCCCCGGCTGATCTGCTCGCTGGGCGGCACCGGCCTCCAGCTGGATCCCGTCACCGGCGCCCGCAGCGTGATCCAGAAACTCGGATCCGATGGGAAACCCGAGGGCGCGCTCCAGGGGACTGCCCTTCGGGTCATCGATGGCCGCTACATGGTCTACATGTCCTGGGCTGGCAATCTCGAGGCGGCCCGGTACGATCCGGACCGCAATGCGGTGGGTCGCCCAGTGCTGCTGGTGAGCGGGGTGCGGCGCGATCCGGTAGGTGAGGGGCAATTCGACCTGTCGGCCAACGGGACCCTGGTCTTCGCCCCGGGAGTGGATGCCACGATCGGGCACATCGTGCGGCGCTCGCCCGGCCGGCAGCCGGAGCCGCTCCCCATCGAGCCGGCGAATTTCCAGCGCTTCGACTTGAGCCGCGACGGCCGCTGGTTCGCCGCGTCGGTCCAGGGTGTCGACGGCAACGAACTCCGGGTCTACGATCTCAAGAACGCCCAGCGCACGATCTGGCTCAAGGGCGAGTACATCCGCCACCCGCTGTGGAGCACCGACGGCCAGGATCTCCTGCTGTCGGTCCGGGACACCCCCCGGTGGAGTGTCCTGCGCGGTGCGCCCAGCTCGGGACAACGCCCCGACACGATTTTCGGCGGCCCCTACGACCCGACCTCTCCCGACCCGGTGGACTGGCACGACGCCCGGCTCGCCCTCGCGCAGGACTGGTCCGGGGGTGTGACGTACCAGTTCGACCCCAGTGCCCGCGGGGCGCGCTTCGATACCGTGCTCACCAATGCCCGCTTCAGCTCCCTGTCGGCCAACGGCCGCCTGATCCTCCATCAGACCACTGACGGCAATCGCATCATCATCACCAGCTTTCCCAACCCGGGAAAGCGCTACCAGCTCGCCTCCGAGGGGACCGAGCCGCTCTGGCTCTCTCCCTCCGAGGTGCTCTACCGCCTCGGCGTGTCGTGGTTTGTGGTGCGGGTGAATCCGGAAACCGGTGAGCCGCTCGGACCGCCGGCCTTCTGGGCGAAGGACCCGCGTTTCTCCGACACCTCGGGGTGGTCCAACCGCCCGGCCTGGGACGGCGGGATCCTCTACATGCAGGGACCCGACGAGATCAGCGCCAGCTCCCTCCGGGTGATCCCCAACTGGGTCGCGAAGATGAAGCAGGCGGTCGACAGCGCCAGCCGCTAGCGCGGCTCAGCCGTCGAGCATCCGCCGGACCGCGATGGCGAGGTCGGTGGTCCCGAACGGTTTCTGCAGCAGCGCGCTGCCGGGATCCTGGTCCGAGCGCGGCTCGAGCTCCGCGCTGTAGCCGGTGATGTAGAGCACCCGGAGATCGGGCCGCTCCCGCCGCAGTTCCACCGCGAGGTCGTGCCCCGACATGCCGCCCGGCATGACCAGGTCGGTCACCAGCAGCTGCACCCCCGTGCCCTCCCGCTGCCAGACCTCTTTGGCGCGCGCCGCATCGGGGGCGACCAGGACCCGGTAGCCATGCCGGTCGAGCGCGGTCCGGGCGCTCGAGCGGACCGCCGCATCATCCTCCACCAGCATGATGGTCTCGCTGCCACCCCGCACCGCCGGGGGCGAGAGGTCGGCGGGGCCGGCGACGTCGTCGGCCTGGTCGGGGACGACGGCCGGCAGGAAGATCCAGAAGGTCGTCCCCGCCCCGACCGTGCTCTCGACCTCGATCCAGCCGTGGTGCTGCTCGATGATCCCGAAGACCGTCGCGAGGCCGAGCCCGGTCCCCTTCCCCACCTCCTTGGTGGTGAAGAACGGCTCGAAGATCCGCGGCAGCGCCTCCGGCGGGATCCCCTTGCCGGTGTCCTCGACCGTCAGGCAGAGGTGGAGCCCCGGCGACGCGCCGGGGTGGAGCGCCGCCCGCTCCGGCCCGATGGCGACCTGGCTCAGCATCATCATGAGCCGTCCGCCGGTCGGCATCGCGTCGCGGGCGTTGATGGCCAGGTTCATCACCACCTGTTCCAGCATCCCGGGATCGGCGTGGACCAGCGGCAGCGCGGGGGCGTATCGGGTCTCCAGCGCCACATCCTCGCCCAGCACCCGCCGCAGCAGGCGGGTCATGCTTGCGATCGTCTCGCTCAGGTAGAGGTCGACCGGCCGCGCCACGTGGTGCCGGCTGAAGGTCAGCAGTTGCCGGGTGAGGTTCGCCGCCCGCTCGGTCGCCGCCAGGATTTCCTGCAGGCCCTCGCGCACATCCAGCGGCGTGCCCGGCTGGTCGCCGAGCAGCGTCGACTGCATCTGGATCACCGCGAGGATGTTGTTGAAGTCGTGCGCGATGCCCCCCGCCAGCCGCCCCACCGCCTCCATCTTCTGCGACTGGCGCAGCTGCTGCTCCAGCTGCCGCCGGTCGGTGACATCCCGCACCACCGCCAGGACCGAGGCCACCTCGCCGTCGTCCTGCAGTTCCGGGATCAGCCGGACGTTGAATTCCTTGGGACCCGTCGTGATCGGGAGGATCAGCTCCGTTTCCATCGCGGCCCGGGAGGTGAAGACCTCGCCGATCCGCTTCCGCATCCGCGCATACAGCTCCGGCGGGCCGGTGCCGCTCACGCTCCCGAAGGGACGGCCGATGTGGGCCGAGACCGGCACGCCGGTCAGCCGCTCCAGGGTGGTGTTGGCGTACAGGTACCGCCCCTCGCGGTCGAATCGGAGAATGATGTCGGGCGAGTGCTCCATCAGGCTGCGCAGCTGCCGCTCGCTCTCGCGCAGCGGCGTGATGTCGCGCCCGATTCCCAGCACCGTCGTGACCTCGCCGGCCGCGTCCCGCTCCGGCACCAGCCGGATGTGCATGATGCTCTTGCCTTCGGTCGTCACGAACGCGGTATCCAGCACCTCGCTCTCGCCGAGCGCGAAGACCCGTTCGATCGCCCGCCGGGTTTCGGCCAGCGCGGGGAGGTTGTCCGCGGGATGACCTTCGCCATAGCGGCCGGCCAGGATCGCCTCCCGGCTCTGCCCCAGCATGCGCAGGAACCCGTTGTTGACGAGCAGGCGCTTCAGCGAGCGATCCCACCGGATGATCATGTCGGGGGTGTTGTCGACCAGCGTGCGGTAGGCCTCCTCGCTCGCACGGAGCGCCCGCTCCACCTCCCGCCGCTCGGAGATGTCCCGGGCCACCGCCAGGTTGTACCATCGCCCTCCATGCTGGAAGACGCTGGCCGAGATCTCCACCGGGACCAGCCGCCCGTCGGCGGTCCGGTGGGTCGTCTCGTGCTGCACCCGTCGCTGGGCACGCACCCGGGGCAGGAGCTCCTGCCAGAGCTCCTCGGTCATGTCCGGGTCGATGTCGAACACCCCCATGCCCCCCGTCAACTCCTCCCGGCTGTAGCCGAGATGGGCCGTGGCGGCACCATTCACGTAAATGAAGCTGGGACTCTCCCCCTCCATGAGGAAGATCGCCTCGCCGATCTGGTCGAGGGCGCAGGAGAGGAGTGAGAGCTGTTCAGGCGCCTCGGGGATCGAGGGGGCGCCTGACACATCGTGGTGAGACAAGGCCGCAGCTCCGACTGGCGCGGGTGGCGAACCGATCTCGATGGGAACGCCAGTCAGGATAGCGGGACGTGACCGATCTCGCTACACCCCTTTCCATTTTGTGAAGAGACGTTGCGCGGTTGCGACCGGAGCACCGGACGCGGTCGTCGAGAAGCCGCCCTGTTCCGATGACCAGCGCTGCTCCCACTCGCACGACTCGGCGGCGAACGGCGCCCGGTCGAAGGGCGTGCCTGACTCGAGCGCCGCATCGAGCCCGGCGAAGAACTTCTCCCACCGCGGCAGGAAGTAGGACGACCACATCCCCGACCACTCCTTGTAGGCGTAGAGGTTGAGGTCGTCGTTCTCCCCCTCGGTGCACTTGGTGCCCCAGAGCGTGATCAGGTTCCGCGCGTTCCACTCGTACAGCCGCCGCTCCGCGTCGGTGGTGCCCCAGCGCCGCGCATCGGCCAGCCAGCGGCCCAGCAGGAACTCCGGCCGCGTCGCACTGAGCGCGTCGAGGTCCCGGATCATCTCCAGCACCTTCCCCTCCGCCGCGCGCAGCGCCGTACGGTCGCCGGCCCGGTAGGCCCGCTCCACCGCCTGCACCAGCGGCAGCCCGCGGAGCGCCAGCACCTGGCGGGTGAGATTCACCACGTCGTAGCGATAGGCATCGTTCCCGCCCAGCGCCGGGGCGGCGGCCAGCAGCGAGTCGAGCGCCGCGGCGAGCAGCGAGTCGGGATAGGGCGGCACCGGTTCGCTCCGGTAGCGCCGGTCCTTGAGGTAGAACTGGGGCCGCTCCGCCAGGAAGTTGCCGGTCTGCTGGGGGGAGCGGAACGCGCTTGCCAGGAGCAGCTGCCACGCGCTCCAGGCCGACGGGTTGGGCTGGCCGTAGCGGCGCGCGATGTAGTCGCGGGTCCACGCCGTCACGTCCGGCACCCGGGTGCGCCAGACCTGGTCCATCACGAAGTCGGGGACGATGGGATTGGTCCCCAGCCCTTCCATGGTCATCCCCAGCCCGTCGAGGCGGCCATGCTCGGGGCTCCGGATCGCGCTGTCGAGATTGGCGGCGATCTTCGGCAGGTCGCCGTTCATGCTGACCTTGCCGCCGAAATTGTAGAGCACGTTCCAGATCCAGGGCTTGCCGTAGAAACCCCGCCGCGCCTTCCAGCCCGGGGAGCGGTCGCCCCAGAGATCCAGCACCAGCATCCGGTCATCGGGCACCGCGCCCAGCAGGGCCTGCGCCTGGGGATGCTGCCAGAACTTGGCGCCGTACACCAGGAACCAGGCCTGGATCACCCACGTCGCGCTGCTGTCGGCGGTGTGCATGCCGTCGTAGATCGCCCGCCCCATGCGGGCCAGGAACACCGAGTCGTTCGACGGCGGGTCGATCTCGTTGAAGGGGTCGGCGGCGTAGAGATGATCGGTGCCGAAGAGCTCGGTCTGCCGCTCGATGAAGCGCCGGCCCATCGCCTGGAAGAGCGAGTCCTGCGGGTCGAGGAACCAGGTGCCCGAGAATCCCGCCGACCAGTCGCCGGTCTGGTGGATCTTCGCCTTGGGGTAGAGCCGGGTGATCGCCTTCGGTACGTGCCCGGTGAAGCCCTGCAGCACCGGCCGCATGCCGAGTGCGCGCTCCCGGGCCAGGATCTTCCGCTCCAGTGCGATGTGGCTGTCGATCCAGCTGTCGGGCAGCGGCCCGCCCAGCCCGTCGATGTTGGCCATCCACCCCCAGGGCAGGTAGGCCGGGCCCACCAGGAACTCGCCCACCTGCGCCCGGGTGAACCCCGCGTCCTGGAGCATCAGCCGCCAGACCCCCTCCTGCCCGGTGACCGCCAGCGGCGCGTTGATCCCCTTGAGCGCCATCCAGTCGATCATCGCCTGCCACTCGGGCCAGTCCCACCAGGCCATCGAGTAGGAGAAGGTGCAGTAGTTGAAGAAGTACCGGATCCGGTAGGGCGTGGTGCGGTGCACCTTCGCCGGGACGGCGGGAAGCGGCGTGGGGAGCGCGATCGGCTTGAGCGGCAGCGAGGCATTCACCCCCGCGACCTGCTCGAGGTACCAGTTGAGGGCCGAGGCGATCGCCACGCCGGAGGAACCGCGGAGCACCACCCGCGGGCCGCGGCTTTCCACCTCGAACACGTCGTGGCCGGCGCTGTCGGGGAGCGCGGCCACGTCGAAACGGGCGGCGCTCGCGGGCACCACGCGGGCAATGAGGGCGCGGGCCGCGGGGAGATCCACCCTCGGCGGGACACCGGCCAGGGCGGTCAGCAGGGTCAGGGTATGAATGAGCACGGGAGTAAGATGACATCCGGCGCGCGCCGGGTAAATTGGATGCCGACCCGATTCATCGGTTTCTGCCCTCCCGGCGCTCCCGCGCCGCCAAGGAGCCCCATCCATGACGGACGCCGCCGGGCGCCTGTCCGCCGCGCTCGCCGGACGCTACGCCATCGTGCGTGAGCTCGGGCAGGGCGGCATGGCCACCGTCTTCCTCGCCCAGGACCTCAAGCACGACCGCAAGGTCGCCATCAAGGTCCTCCGCCCCGAACTCGCCGCCGTCATCGGGGCCGAGCGGTTCCTCCGCGAGATCAAGACCATCGCCAACCTCCAGCACCCCCACATCCTCGGCCTGATCGATTCGGGCGAGGTGGAGGGGACGGCGTACTACGTGATGCCGTTCATGGAGGGGGAGTCGCTGCGCGACCGGATCTCCCGGGAAAAACAGCTGCCGATTCCCGACGCGATCCGGCTCGCGAGCGAGGTGGCCGCCGCGCTCGACTATGCCCACCGCCATGGCATCGTCCACCGCGACATCAAGCCGGAGAACGTGCTGCTTCATGATGGCAGCGCGCTGGTCGCCGATTTCGGGATCGCGCTCGCGATGAGCAAGTCGGGCGGCACCCGGATGACCGAGACCGGGATGTCGCTCGGCACTCCCCACTACATGTCGCCGGAACAGGCGATGGGTGAACGGGAGATCACCGCCCGCTCGGATGTCTACGCCCTCGGCGCGATGACCTACGAGATGCTCACCGGCGATCCGCCCTTCACCGGGTCGACGGCGCAGGCGATCGTCGCCAAGGTGATGACCGAGAAGCCGGCGTCGATCCGGAAGGTGCGCGACCGGGTACCGGAAGCGATGGAAGAGGCGGTCTACACCGCCCTCGAGAAACTCCCCGCCGATCGCTTTGCCACGGCGGCGGAGTTTGCCGCGGCGCTCAAGGGCGACGGGACCGGGAGCACGATGCGCTCGCGCAGCACGGGCACGCCGTCGAGGCCGCCGCGGGCGCTCCAGGTCGCCGGGACCATCGCGATGTTCTCGTCGCTGGCCGCGCTCGCGCTGGGGGTGAAGCTCCTCAACCCGAAGCCCCAGCCCGTCACCCGGCTCACGCTCGATATCCCTGAGCTCCGGGTGAATCACATCGGCTACTACGGCAACGCCATCGCGATTGCGCCCGACGGGTCGCGCATGGCGTTCGTGGTCGGGGGAGAGGGCGCCGTGAGCCACCTTGCCGTGCGGGAGCGTGGCAGTCTCGACCTCAAGGTTCTCCCGGGAACGGACAACGCGGACGGCCCGTTCTTCTCGCCGGATGGGACGTGGATCGGGTACTACGCCCTGGGGAAGATCTTCAAGGTCCCGGCGGCCGGTGGGCCCCCGGTGCAGCTGACCAACGATGCGAGCACGGTCCTCCTCTTCGGGGCCTGGCGGTCGGACAACACCATCATCTATTCGACGCCGGCGTTCAGCCTGATGTCGGTTCCCGCGAGCGGGGGAACCCCCACCCAGATTGTCCCCGCGCCGACGAATGGTGGCGCCGGCTTTCCGACCGCGCTGCCGCGCTCCGATGCCCTCCTGATGGTCCGCTGCGGCAACAACTGCTCACAGCCGGTGCTGTTTGCCCTCGACCTGAAGACCCGGAAGGCCGACACGGTGCTCGTGGGCGGGGTGCGTTCCTGGTACCTGCCCAGCGGCATGCTGGTGGTGGTCCGGGGTGATGGCACGGTCGTGGGGGCGCCCTTCGACCTGGACAAGCTCCGCTTCACGAGCGAGCCCGCCGTGCTCCTCACCAACGTGCAGCTGGAGCTGGAACTCATCCCCGAGCTCGCCATCGCGGACGATGGAACCCTCGTCTACCTCCCCGCCAACCTCGCCGCCCGGAGCGCCTCGGTGGCGGAGGTGTCGCGGAGCGGCCGAAGCCGGCTGCTCGACCCGAACTGGCTGGTGCGCTTCAGCAGCATGAGCCTGAGTCCGGACGGGCAGCGGCTGGCGGTGAGCATCATCGACAAGCAGAACGGCGGCGCACTCTGGGTCAAGCAGCTGGACAACGGCCCGCTCACCCGGCTCACCTTCGACGGCACCATCAACTACCGCGCCGCCTGGCTGCCGGACAACCGCTCGCTGGTCTTCAGTTCCGACCGCGACCCGAAGGGATCGACCAACCTCTACCGGATCCGGGCCGACGGGAGCGACAAGCCCGAGCGCCTCTTTCCCGCCGACACCTCGCAGATCGACGAATCCGAGTGGTCACGCGACGGTCAGTGGGTGGTCTACCGGACCGGCGTCGTGGCGGGAGTACGGGACGTCTACGCCCGCCGCACCAGCGGCGATACGACCCGGCTGACCATCGCGGCCGGACCAAGCGACGAGTACAACCCCGCGCTCTCACCGGACGGGAAGTGGATCGCCTATGTCTCGCTGGAATCCGGACAGGAGGAGGTCTACGTGCGCCCGTTCCCGGACGTCACCCGGGCCCGCTGGCAGGTCTCGCCCAGCGGAGGCACCAGCCCGGTCTGGGCCCACTCTGGCAAGGAGCTCTTCTACCTCACCAACGATTCGCTGGTGAGCGCGACCGTCACCGCGACGCCCGACTTCCGGGTGACCGGACGCCAGGCGCTGTTCAACACCCGGACCTACATCTTCCAGCCCTGGCACCAGAGCTTCAGCGTGAAGCCCGGCGACCAGTCGTTCATCATGCAGCAGCGGCCCCTCGAGTCCGACGCCGACGCCCGGCGCCTGACCGTGGTCCTCAACTGGTTCAGCGAGCTCCGCCGCCCACCCGCCGCCGAGTGACGCGGGTGGGCCCCGGCCGCTGAATCCGGGGTCGGATCCGCCTCGTCAGTCGAGAGATGTCCCTCCTCGGTTGGCCCGGCCCGCGGGTTCGGGATATCCTCCATCCATGAACGATCTGCGCACCCGCCTGCAGGCGGCCCTGGGCGGCGCCTACACCCTCGAGCGCGAGCTGGGGGGCGGCGGCATGTCGCGGGTCTTCCTCGCCCAGGAAACCGCGCTCGGACGGGCCGTCGTGGTCAAGCTGGTGCCGCCGGAGCTGCTGGCGGGGGTGAGCGCCGAGCGGTTCGCGCGGGAGGTGAAGCTGGCGGCGCGGCTTCAGCACGCGAACATCGTTCCCGTGCTCACCGCGGGACAGGCCGGCGACCTTCCCTACTACACCATGCCGTTCGTCCGGGGCGAATCGCTGCGTGCGCGGCTCGCCGCCGGCACTCCCCTCCCGCTGAGCGAAAGCGTGAGCCTGCTGCGGGATGTCGCCCGGGCGCTGGCCTGCGCCCACGCGGAAGGGATCGTGCATCGCGACATCAAGCCGGAGAACATCCTCCTCTCCGGCGGTGCGGCGGTGGTCACCGATTTCGGGATCGCCAAGGCCCTCACCGAGTCGCGGGCCACCCAGCCGGGCGAAAACGAAGGGCTCACCCAGGTCGGGCACGCCATCGGGACCCCGGCGTACATGGCCCCGGAACAGGCGGTCGGTGGCGACGTCGACCATCGGGCCGACATCTACGCCTGGGGTGTCATCGCCTGGGAACTGCTGGCCGGTCGCCATCCCTTCGCCGGCCGGGAAGGCGCCCAGCGCCTGATCACCGCCCATCTCACCGAGCCGCCACCACCGCTCCCGGAGGAGGTGCCCCCGGTGCTGGCGGATCTCGTGCGCCAGGCCCTGGAGAAGGACCCGGCGCATCGTCCCGCCTCGGCCGAGGCCCTGGTCGCCGGCCTCTCGGTCATCGGGACACCCACGGCGGAGCGGTTCGCCCGCTCGACCGCCGCCCCCCGCTCGCGGCGACGCTGGTCCCTCGTGGCCGCGGGACTGGTGCTGCTCGGCGTCGCCGCGGTATTCGGGTGGCGGGTGGGCCGCAGCGCTGGAACTTCCCGGTCCGTCGTGGTGCTCCCCTTCGAGAACCTGGGCGCCGCCGGTGATGCCTACTTCGCCGAGGGAATGTCCGACGAGATCGCCAGCCAGCTGGCACGGATTCCCGGCCTGCAGGTTGTCGCCCGGGCGAGCGTGGAACGCTTCCGCGGCAGCGGGCGCGCACCCCACGAGATCGCGAGGGAAGTCGGGGCGGGGTTTGCCCTCAGCGGGACGGTGCGCTGGGCCCACGCGGGAAACACCCGCACCGGCGACACCGAGGTGCGGATCGTCCCGGCGCTGGTCAGCCAGCGCGGCGATCAGGTGTGGGGGGAGCCGTTCCAGGAACAGCTGACGGATGTGTTCCGGGTCCAGGCCGACGTGGCCGAACGGGTGGCCGCGGCGCTCTCGGTGCGGCTGGGACCGGCCGAGGCGGTCGCCCTCCGCCAGCAGGACAGCCGGGATCCCGAGGCGCGCGACGCGCTGCTGCTGGGCCGTTCCCTTCTGCGTCAGCGTGGCCTCGACAACCTCCGCCGCGCGGTCACCGAATTCCGTCGGGCCATCGGGCGGGACTCGGGATACGCCCGGGCCTGGGCCGGTTACGCCGAGGCGTACGGGTACCTGCCGGCCTACTTCGACTCCACCGTACGCTGGGACGAGTCATTGGCCGAATCGGAGCGGGCAGCCCGTCGCGCGGCCGCGCTGGACAGCCTGCTTCCCGAGGCCCATCTCGCGCTGGCCACCGCGCTCTTCCACGGCGTCCGCCTCCAGGCGGCGCTGACCAGCGTGGATCGCGCCATCCAGCTCGATCCCAGCGCGGCGATGGCGCAGAAACTCCGGGGCGAGGTGCTGCTGGCGCAGGGCCGGGTACAGGACGCCGAGGTTCCGCTGCGGCGGGCGCTGGCGCTGGACCCGCTGGTGCCGGTGCACCACGCCAACCTGGGCCTCTGGTTCGTCGCCGACGGCCAGCTCGACAGCGCGGCCGCGAGCATGCAGCGGGCGAGTCAGCTCGACTCCGCCAACGCGTTGTGGCACTACGCCCTGGCCTTTGTACGGGCCCATCAGGGGCAGGCCGACGCCGCGGTGGAGGAGTGTGTGGCCTTCGGTGCGCCGGAGCCGACGTGCCGGACCATCTGGGGTGGGGCGCTCGAACCGGCCCGGCGGCCGGCGCTGGTGCAGTTGCTCGGGGAGCTGGGCCGCGATCCCGCCCGGGTGCCCTGGTTCCCGCCGGCGTTCCAGGCGATTGCCTATGCGAAGATCGGGGAAACCGATTCCGCCTTCGCGCGGCTCCGGCTCGCGCTGGTGCCGGGCAACTATGAGTTTCACGGCCTCATCAACGCGCCGTGGTTCGCCTCGCTGCGCACCGATCCCCGCTGGGACGCGGTGGTCGGCACCATGCAGCGTCAGTAACGGCTGAGCGCGCTGAACTCCGCCGTGGCCAGCCGCTCCAGGCTGTCCGCCTCGGGCCCGTTCCCCCGTCCCCGCAGCACCCCGGCCAGCGAGCGGCGCGCTTCCGCCCGCAGCCGCGACCGCCCTTCGGTATTCCGCTCCAGGCTGTCGAGCGCCGCCCGGAGCACCGACTCCGCCTCGCCCAGCCGTCGTGCCTCGACCAGCGCCTGCCCCAGTCCGACCATGGCGGGCGTGGTGCGCCAGTGGGGCGTGCTCCGCGCCCGGGCGTAGCGGTCGAGGGCGTCGCGATACATCGTGCGCGCCTCCTCGGTTCGCCCGGTGAGCCACGCCAGGCGCGCCTCCTGCCGCAGCTGGTCGGTCAGCTCCGGGTCGAGCGGATCGATGAGCGGGGTCCTGATCCCGCGCGCCCGGGCCAGCAGCCCGGCCGCCTCCGCGAACCGCCCCTGCTCCGCCTGCGCCATCGCCACGTCGCCCAGCGCACTCGCCACCTCGAGCTGGCTCCCGGGATTCAGCCGGCGCACCTCGAGGGCGCGCTGGTATTCCCGCTCCGCCTCGGACCAGTCGCCCCGCTCCATGGCCACGTGGCCGAGCTGGGTATGGGCATGTCCCAGCGCCACCCGGGCGCTGCTGCCGTTGGCGGTGATGATCCGCACCGCCTCACGCCCGAGCGAGTCGGCCTGGCCGAGATGGCCCATCCGCCGCTGGATGTTCAGGAGCACGATCAGGAACTGCGCCATGCGGTCGCTCTCGGCCCCGTAGTGCTTGCGCACCGGGGCCAGCGCCGGAAGGATCACCTCGCGGGCCGCGTCGGCATGGCCCGCCAGGAGCTCCGACACCGCGGTCAGTTGCCGGGCGACCGACTGGGCGCTGTCGCTCTCCCCCAGCTGCTGCCGGACCTCGAGGGCCTTCCGGTTCACCGCCGCGGAGGTCTCGTAGTCCGCCAGCCCGGAGTAGCCCAGCGCCAGCGACTCGAGGATCTCCGGGTCGGGGGGATTCCCCGCGGCGATCAGCGAGTCGGCCTGGCGCCGGCCCGCGTCCAGCATCGCCCGCATCGAGACCACCTTCCCCGCCGAGTCGAACGGATAGGGCAGTTCCAGGAGGCCGATGAGGAAGTTCGCGACCTGCTCCGCCCGGCGGGCCTCCCGCCGGGCGCGGGCCGCCTGCACCTGGGCCAGCACGGTGAGCCCGGCCAGCGCCACCACCACTGCCACCGTGGTGAACACCGCCACCGGGTGCCGCCCCACGAAACGCCGCGCGCGATAGCTCCACGCATCCGGATGGGCGGCCACCGGCATGCCGTCGAGCCACGCGGCCAGGTCGGCGTCGAGCGCTTCCACCGAGGGGTAGCGCTCCGCCGGGTCGGTCCGGAGCGCCCGTGCGACGATGAGCCCGAGGTCGCCGGGGACCACCGGGTCGATCCCGGGGGCGTCCCCGGGGCGGCGCCCCGTCAGCAGCTCCCCCAGCACCACGCCTAACGAGTAGACGTCGCTCGCCACCGTGCCGCCCTCGCCCCGGCGCTGCTCCGGGCTGGCGTACGCCGGGGTGAGCGCGCGGGATGCCGGGCCCTGGGCGCCGGCGGTGTCGGGTTCCGCGATGCCGAAGTCGACCAGCTTGACCGTGTCGGCGGTGGTGACCAGCAGGTTGGAGGGCTTGAGGTCGCGGTGGATGACCAGGCGGCGGTGGGCGTGACTCACCGCCGCCGTCACCTGCCGGAAGAGCTGCACGATGTCCCGCGCCCCGGCCCGGTGCCGGACACACCAGTGGTGCAGCGGCTCGCCGTCGACGTACTCCATCGCGAACCACGGCTCGCCGTCGTCGGTGATGCCCGCGTCCAGCAGCTGGGCGATGTTGGGATGCTCGAGCCCCGCGAGGATCCGCCGCTCCGCCAGGAAACGTTCGAGCGCGGCGCTGGTGGCCGGACCGCTGGTGACCTTGAGCGCCACCCGCCGCTCGAAGCTCCCGTCGGCCCGCTCCGCCTCGTACACCACGCCCATCCCGCCTTCGCCGGCCAGGCGGATGATCCGCCAGGCGCCGAGCATCGTCCCCGGCTCGAGCGGGCCGGCCACGAGCGCCTCGGGCGGCAGGGGACACTGTTCCGGCACCCGCTCCGGCGCGGCGGCGAGCCAGCGGCCCACCGCCTCCCGGAGGTCCGCGTCCTCGGTCGCCGCGCGCAGCGCCGCCGCGCGCTCCGCGGGGGCGAGCTCCACCAGCCGGTCGTACAGCTCCGAGGCGCGACGCCAGACCCCGGTGTCCTCCAACGGCCGTGGCACTCAGGCCTCGAGGGCGAGCGCGAGCCAGCTCCGCGCCTTGAGCCAGTCCCGGTGCACCGTCCGCCAGCTCACGCCCAGCACCTCACCGGTCTCCTCCTCGCTCAGGCCGCCGAAGAAGCGGCATTCCACCACCCGGTAAAGCCGCTCATCCACCGCCTTGAGCCGCTCGAGCGCGTCGTTCATCGCCACCAGCTCCACCGCCCAGGTGTCCACCTCGGCCAGCGCCGCGGCGTCGGGCAGGGGCGCGTCCGGCGCCTGCCGCTTCCGCGCCAGCCGGCGACGGGCATGGTCCACCAGGATAAAGCGCATGGTCCGGGAGACGATTGCCATGAAGTGCACCCGGTCGTTGGCCACCACCCGGGCCTGGTCCACCAGCCGGAGCCAGGCCTCGTGCACCAGCGCGGTCGGCGTGAGGGTGTGGTCGACCCGCTCCCGCCCCAGGTGGCGGCTCGCCAGCTGGCGCATCGCCTGGTACAGCAGCGGCACCAGGTCGTCCTGCGCACCGGTGCGCCCCTCGCGCCAGTCGAGCAGGAGATCGGTAATGGTCCCCGGGGTGTCCCGGCCGGAAACCGGCGGTATGGCCATGTCAGGCGCTCCGGCGGGTGTGCGCTCTGGTGGGGTGAGAGGCGACGCGCCTCGCCACCCCGTCCAGGCAGGGAAGCATGTCCAAGGCTGCTGTGGTTGCTCGAACTACCCCAACCGATACGACCCGCCGGGCCGCGGGGCAAGTGGCCCTCGCGCTGGGCACGGCGATCGTGCTCTCGCTCGCCTGTGGTGGCGGCGGCACCAGTCCGAGCGGCGGGGGCGGCGGCGGGGGCAACGTGACCGTCTCCGGCTGGAACCCCGCCATTCCCTATCTCGGCGATACCGTCGTGATCACGGGAACGGGGTTCTCCACCGTTCCCGGCGAGAACGTGGTCAAGCTGGGCAGCTGCGCCCCGGCCTGCTCCGCGGCGAGTCCCTTCGCGTTTACGGTGGTCGCCGCGACCGCGACCCAGCTCACCGTCGCGATTCCCTGGAATTATCCCAGCGGCCTCAAGCCGGCGGCTGCCCGCATCAAGGTGGTGGTGAATGGCGACTCGGTGACGACCGCCGATACGATGTTCTTCAAGTTCCCGCCGAGGTTCCTGGCGGTGACCAATCTCGATTTCGGCGGGGCGCCCAGTTACGCCGTGCGGGGCGGCGACCGGATCCAGATCTCGGCCTGGGGCGTGGTGCCCAGCAAGAGCGACATGGCGCTGACCGTCAACGGCCAGGCCGCCACCATCGACAGCGTCATCGCCCCGGCCAATGGGCTCGAGGGCGGCGGGGCGCTCTTCGCGAAGTTCCCCCTGGTCGTCTACCCGGCCAGCTATCCGGAGACGGACATCGTCAACGACACCGCCTACGTCAGCCTGCGTCTTTCCATTCGCGGCCGGCACGACACCCTGACCTACCGGGCCTGGCGCTTCCCCAAGTCCCGGTTCGACATCAACTCGGTGAGCGGCGCCTTCCCCACCGGCATCGGGGGTACGGTCAAGGCGAGCGGCCTCAACATGCCGGGGGGGTTCTCGGCGGTATTCCTCCCCACCGACACGATCCGGAAAGCCCGGTCTGTGCTGCTCGGGAACACCTGTAGCCTCTGCGACACGGTACAATTCAGCGTTCCGGGCGATTTGGAAGCCGGCACCTGGTTCGTGCACCTGAGACTCGAGCGGCTGGTCGGAAAGCCCGAGGCTCCGGTCGGGGCGATCAGCATGCAGTAGTCCCCGGCGGAACTCCCTCCGGCTCCCCTCCCGCCCGGTGCCGACCCCCCTCTTACGGGGTGGTGCACTGGGCGGTATGTTCTTTGCCCCTCGGAGCCCCAAATGAAAGAACCGCGCATCTGCCCCAGCTGCGGCAAGTCCGCTCTTCCGGTCGCCACTCGGTGCCCGGGATGCGGGTGCGCCTTTGAGCTTCGCTATGATCGGCCCGCCGTCGACGCCTCGCCCAGCCGAAAAGGGCTGGTGACCGCGGGTGCCCTGGCGGTTCTCGCACTGTTGGGCGCCAATGGGCTCCGTCAGTGGGGCGGATCCGACCGAACCGAGACTCACAGCGCCGGAATGGCGGCACCGCCCAAGGCGGCCCCCGCGCCGAAGCCCGTCGTGGCCGCCGCGCCGGACTCGACGCCCACCCGGGCGGAACGCACTCCTGCCCCGCCGGTTGCCACGGTCGCCGTTGCGGTCCCTGCACCCGCCCCGGCAAAGCCCGCCTCCACCCCGGCCACGCCACCCGCTCCCGTCACCCGGATCGCGGCGCCCGCGCCCGCCCGGAACGAGCGGGCCACCGTCCAGGGCATTGCCCGGTACGCCAGCACCTGGATCAACGTCCGGTCCGCCCGGAGCTCGCAGGCCCCGGTGGTCCGGGTGCTCAAGCCGGGCGAGGCGGTGCATGTCGATTCCCTCGCCGAGGGGTGGTATCAGGTGGTGACGACCGACGCGGTCCAGGGCTACGCTGACCGCCGGCTCCTGAGCGATGAGGTTCCGGTCAACCGCTGACGCCCTCGCCCGACAGGCCGACAAAAGCCAATCGCCCACCCCGATATCGGGGTGGGCGATTCGATTTCCTGGCCAGCCAGGGTTCAGCGCGCGAAGACCGGGATCGACGCGGTGCAGGTCTCCAGCAGCGGAGCGCCGGCGTCGGGGGTCGCGGTGTTCGGAGCCAGGTAGGTCCGGGTCGCCACGAAGCTGATGGTGAGGGCGCCCGGGGTGACGCCGCCGCCGAAGAATGTCCAGCTCATGCTCGGCGTCAAGGCGCCGACATTCGAGCCGACGCCACCGACGCCCCGGCCGGTCTCATCGGTCAGCCGCACCATCCACCACCCGCCGAGCGAGGTCTCGCCGTTCGGGCCAACCGTGGGCGACGCCACGAAGCCGAGCGCGACCTGGATCTGGGTGTTGGTCCCCTTGCTCAGGGAGATGCCGATGCTGGTGCCGGCATCGCAGGTGGCCGTGGCGCCTGCGGGAGAGATCCGCCCCGAGAAGGTGGTGGTCCCGCCACCGCCACCGGTGCCGCCCCCGCCGCCACCCCCACCCCCGCCCCCGCCGCTCCCGGATCCCTGGGCGCTGGCGATCGTCGACCCGGCGTTGGCCGCCATCGGGTCCGAGGTATCACTGCAGGCGGTCGCGAGACCCGCGACGAGGAGCAGGCCGAACGCGGCCGGGATGCGGTGCAGCATGGGGATGACTCCGGAGAGATCGGATGGTGCGCACGCCCGAGGTGGCGTGCTGTCGCAGACCGTAAGGGCAGGAGGGGGGCCACTCGGCGCTCGAGAGCGATGCCATGGTGGCGCAAGCATTTACGAATTCATGTTGGGAAAGCCGGAGCGCGCACCCCGGTTTGCCGCGGCGCACCCTGTACCGCAACGCTACGGAAATCGATTGGGACTAGCCACGCTCGGGTATGACCCGTAGCTTGAACAATCCTGCCAATCGCTGTCCCCACCAAGACATGGAACACCAATGAGTGCTGCCGAAGCCCTGGCCACCGCGCTCGCCGACCGCTACCGCATCGAGCGTCCCCTCGGCGCCGGCGGCATGGCGACCGTGTACCTCGCCACCGACCTCAAGCACGACCGGGAAGTGGCGCTCAAGGTGCTCCGTCCCGAGCTGGGCGCGGTGCTTGGCAGCGAACGGTTCCTCGCCGAGATCAAGATCTCCGCCCGGCTCGACCATCCCCACATCCTCACGCTGATCGATTCGGGAGAAGCGGCGGGCTTTCTCTACTACGTGCTGCCGGTGGTGCGGGGCGAATCGCTGCGGGAGAAGCTCAACCGGGAGAAACAGCTCGGCGTGGAGGACGCCGTCGCCATCGCGAAGCAGGTGGCAGGCGCCCTCGATTTCGCACACAAGAAGGGCATCGTGCACCGCGACATCAAGCCGGAGAACATCCTCCTCCAGGAAGGGGAGGCGATGCTCACCGACTTCGGGATCGCACTCGCCGTGCGGGAGGCGGGCGGCAACCGTCTCACCGAGACCGGT
Organism: Gemmatimonadales bacterium; assembly: GCA_046327735.1. GTDB lineage: Bacteria > Gemmatimonadota > Gemmatimonadetes > Gemmatimonadales > GWC2-71-9 > JADJOM01. The sequence goes on from JAXLXZ010000005.1 coordinate 208,919, forward strand.
CTCTCCCTGGGTACCCCGCAGTACATGAGCCCGGAACAGGCCACCGGCGACCGGCTGCTCGATGCCCGCTCCGACGTCTACTCGCTCGCGGCGGTGCTGTACGAGATGCTCGCGGGGGAGCCGCCGGTCACCGGGCCCAACGCCCAGGCGATGATCGCCAAGCTGATGACCGAGCGGCCCACCCACCTCCGCGTGGTCCGGCCGTCGGTGCCGCCGGAGATCGATGCCGCCGTGGCGCGTGCGCTCGACAAGACCCCGGCCGACCGCTTCCCCTCGGCGGCCGAGTTTGCCCGGGCCCTCGAGATCCGGCCGGTCACCCCGACCCTGGCGACCCCCGCCGTTGCCGCGCCGAAGTCCCGGAGCGGACTGCTGGTGGCCGGTGCCGTCGCGGCGATCGCGCTGGCCAGCTCCGGCTACTTCGCGCTCAGCGGCAAGAGCGCGCCCCGTGCGAAGAGCTTCGGCCTCAAGGACCGCACCCAGATCACCTTCTCCGGGTCGGTGTACGCCAGCGCGATCAGTGCCGACGGCAAGCAGCTCGCCTTCATCGACCGCAACTGCGGCGACAAGGGGTGCAGCTACTCGGTCGATGTGCAGGACGTGGGCGGCACCACCACCCACCGGGTGCTCGACGGGGCCTCGGCGGCATACGGGCTCGAGTGGAGCCCCGACCGCCGCAACCTGCTCATGGTCGGGACCATCAACAAGCGCTGGGGGCTCTACCTCCTCTCCGCGCTCGGTGGCCCGCCCCGCTACCTGACGTCGGCGGCGGCGATGTTCTGGTCCAATGGCGATTCCCTGCTCGTCGCGCCGCCTGTGGCGAACGATTCGGTCTTCTACGTGAAGGTGACGGGGATCGACGGCCGGCTCGCCGACAGCATCCGGGTCGCCGGTCCGGGCCCCGGCATCAGCGGGCTCAGCGTCTCGCCCAACGGGAAGTGGATCGTGGCCCTGGTGGTCCAGAACGGCCGCGGCCTCTGGCAGGTCTTCGACCGGCAGGGGAAGGTCGCCGACCGGGTGGTGAACTCCTGCACCTGCGCCGGGCGCATCACCAACGACGCGCTCTGGCTCACCCGCTCCGGCATCGGCTTCGAGTCGATCGTGCGGATCAGCCTCGACCCGGCCACCGGGAAGCTCGCCACCCAGCAGGACACGCTCCTCTCCGGAAAGTTCAACAACTTCAGTGTCACCGCTGACGGCTCGAGCCTCGTGCTCGACGACGGGACCGATGAGTACAACCTCTGGTCGGTGCCGCTCGCCGACGCCCTGAAGGGCAAGTTCCCCGCGTCGAGCCGGCTGGTGCAGAGCAGCACCCCGATCGGGGCCGGGCTCTCGAAGGACGGGAAGCGGATCCTCCTGTTCCGCGACCTGCCCGCTTCCACCGGCGGCATCGAGCGGCGCTACTCCGTGATGCCGACCGGCGGCGGCACCGAAGTTCCGCTCAACACCCTGGTCAAGGTGCGCGGCGCCCGCTGGGTCGACTCCGTCACCATCGGCTACGTCAAGCAGACCGAGGCCGGCATGCACGTGGGGCTGGTCGACGCGCGCACCGGCCAGGCAGGCAGGAGCATCGACCTCCCCGATTCGATCATCACCGATGTCGCTCCGCTGCCCGACGGCTGGGCCTGGATTCCCGCGAATGGCGACCGGATCCAGGTGCAGCGTGGCGGTTCCACGATCAGCATCCCCAAGCCGGCGTTCTTCTACGGCATGTTCCGGCTTCTCCCGGCTCCCGATGGGAAGAGCCTGTTCGTGATGGGGTGGAACGCCAGCACGGTGGACAGCGCGGTCGTGGCGGCGGTCCCGATCGGCGGCGGCGCGGCAACGGTCTGGGCCAGTGACGCCGCCGAGGACGGGGGGTTCGATGTGCTGCCAGACGGCTCGCTGCTCTTCATGCCCTTCGACACGCCGCGTTCGCAGGTTCTCTATCGCGTGCGGGCGCCGGGACAGATGGAACGGCTCGGGTCGGTACCGAAGAGCACCCTGGGCGTGAGTCCCTCACACGACCTGAAGAGCGTCGTGGTGCTTGAGCAGCTTCACCGCGGCGACGCCTACCGGAGCCTGGTGGTGCAGCAGTGAGTGCAATGGTGACGGCTATCACCTGAGAGAGAGGAAGGGTCGGCCGGAGGTGCGGCAGAGGTGACATGGTCACGTTGACCGGTCGCGGACCCACCTATATAGTGATGACAGAAGACCCGCAGCATGGGTCATCGGCCGCGGCAATGGGCCGCCTTGTCGAGCGGGGCTGGGACCCGCGAGTCGAAGGCACGGATGAAGCCCTGGGGAACCGGGGCGCATCCGTGCCTTTTTTTCTTTTCTTCCCGATGCACTGCTGGAGGTTGTCTGGCACCCTGGACCGGCTCGGAAGTCGGCATCGTCGGCCGTCGGGTTCGCGCGATCACGCGCGGGCTCGGCGTCGTACTGGCGTTGCTCGGCCTGGTCGGGGCGACCGGCTGGTTCCTCGCTCAGGGCAGGATTGCCGAGCCGGTGCAGGGGTTCCCTCCCGACTCGCTGCTGGAGTCGGTCGGGATCCTGGTCATCGGGCTGGGGCTGGTGGCGGCCGCGGCCGCGCGTCCCAAGGCCACCGCGCTCGCCTCGCTCCTCGTCATGGCCGCGGGGGCGGTGGCGCTGGTCCGCCAGGCGATTCAGCCCGGGCCCGGCCCGGGAGCCCTGGCGCCCGGCGTCGCGGGCACCGGCCTGGTGCCGTTCGCGGTGCCGCTCTCCAGCGCGCTGCTCTTCCTGACCGGCGGCATCGGCCTGCTTGGGCTCGCGCTCCCGGCGCGCATCGACCGGAGCCGGCTGACCGCGGGCACCTTCGGCGCCATCCTCGCGGTGATGAGTCTCGGGCTCATCGCGATCCGGCTGATCTGGCGGCCCGACGCGCAGGGGAGCATCCTGGTCGGCAGCTCGGTGCACCTCCTGGTGGCGAGCCTCCTCCTCGGCACCCTCCTCGGCCTGATCACCTGGGCCAGCGACCCCGATACCGCGTCGACCCCGTGGGTGCCGCTCACGCTGGGCGTCGCCTCGCTCGCCACCGCGCTCTTTCTCTGGCGGGCGCTGGTCGCCTATGAGCAGAACCAGATCCGGGAGCTGACCCGGATCGCCTCGCACACCGCCCGGCTCCAGATCGGCCAGCAGGTCGATGCCGCCACCAAGGTGGTCAGCCGGATCGCCCGCTTCTCCCCCCGCGCCCGCATCAACGAAGACAACGCCGTCGCGCTGACCCGCGACATCGACGGCCTGCGGGGACTCTACTGGCTCGACACCGCCTATCGCGTCATCCAGGCCCGCCCGGCCGCGGCCGACGCCGACACCCTTCGGCGCGAGCTCGAGCGGCTGCTTCCCACCGTGTTCGACACCACGATGTCGGCGGCACAGCTGGCGCAGTACTTCACCATCACCGACCCGTCGCGGATCGGCATCGCCATCCCCTACTGCGCCGAGCCGTCCTGCAGCGGCTACCTGGTCGGGGTGTTCGACTCCGACGGGCTCCTCGCCCCGGCGCTGGCCGACAGTGAGAGCGGGTTCCTGCACGCGGTGGCGCAGGACCGCCGCGCGGTGGTGACGCCCCAGGGCCGGGTGATGCTCCCGGTCGACTGGACCGAGCACTCGAACTACACCATCGGGACGGTGGTGTGGGACCTCGTCACCTGGCCCAGCGACCAGACGCTCAACCGGCTCCGCTCCGGGCTGCCCGACCTGCTGCTGCTCCTCGGGTTGCTGGTCTCCACCCTGCTGCCGCTCGCCATCCGGCTGGGACAGATGAACCTGACCCGCGCCCGCCTGGCCGAGCGGGTGCGGGTGAACCTCGCGCTGGAGACCGCGACCGACGGCATCTGGGAATGGGATGTCGGCTCCGGCACCGCGCGGCGCAGCGCCGCGCTCTGGCGCCACCTGGGCTACAACCCGGGCGCGATGAGCACCGGCGCCGACCCCTGGTCGTCGCTGATTCATCCGAGCGACCAGGCGCGGGTGATGAATGCCCTCTCGGATCACCTGTCGGGGCTCTCGCCCACCTTCGAGGCGCGCTACCGGATCCGGGCCCACGGCGGCGACTGGCACTGGGTCATCGATCGCGGGCGGGTGGTGGAGCGCTCCACCACCGGGCAGCCGCGCCGGGTGCTCGGCATCAGCGCGGACGTGACCGACCGGCAGCGGGCCGACGAGGCCCTCGCCGCTAGCGAGCGCCGCTTCCGGGCGTCGTTCGACAGCGCGGCCCAGGTCCTCCTGCTGCTCGACGCCGACGGCCGGGTGCTGGAGGCGAATCATGCCGCCCTCGAGTTCACCGGCGGGGAACTGCCGGAGCTCCGGGGCCAGCCGCTCTGGGAGCTCGCCTGCTGGCGCAGCCCCACCGCGCCGGACGAGATCCGGAGCGACGTGCAGGAGGCGCTCGAGGGTGCCCCGGTGCGCCGCGAGCTCGAGCTCAGCGATGCCCGGGGCGAGCCGCTCCTGCTGGAACTGCTCCTCTCCCCCATCCACGATACCGCGGGCGGAGTGGTGCAGCTGCTCGCCGACGGCCGGGACATCACCGTGCGCAAGCGGGCCGAGGATGTGCTGCGCGAGGTGGAATCGCTCACCACGATGGGACGGATGGCGGCGCGGGTCGCCCACGAGATCAACAACCCCCTCGCCGGGATCCAGAACGCCTTCCTGCTGATCAAGGACGCGGTGCCCTCCGATCATCCTCATCGCTCCTATGTGGGCGCGGTGGAGCGGGAGATCGCCCGGATCGCGGGCGTCACGCGCCAGCTCTACGAGACCTACCGCCCGGAGCAGAACGGGGCCCACGGTACCTCGGTCGGCGGGCTGGTCTCCGATGCGGTGGCCCTGCTGGAGCAGATCAACCGGAGCACCGGGGTGAAGATCGACGTGAACCTCGCCGGCCTCCCCGCGACGGTGCGGCTCCCCGAGGCGATCCTCCGCCAGGCGCTCTACAACCTGGTGCAGAACGCGGTCGAGGCCTCGCCGCCGGGCGGGGTGGTGGAAGTGCTGGCGCGGGTGGACCAGGACGTTTTCGTGCTGCAGGTGCGGGACCGGGGCCCCGGGATTCCGCTGGAGATCCGCGAGCGGGTCTTCGAGCCGTTCTTCACGACCAAGACCGCCACGGTGCGCACCGGCGGCATGGGGCTGGGACTTTCGCTGGTGGGCCGCTCGGTGCAGGCGCTGGGCGGGCAGGTCGAGATTCACGACCGGGAGGGTGGCGGCACCGAATTCGTGGTGCGGCTCCCGATTCCCCCGGTGACGCAAAAGGTGCTTGCATGAACCAGGGCCGTATCCTGCTCGCCGACGACGAGCCGACATTCCTGAACTCCACGGCGGACCTGCTCCGCCGCGAAGGCTACGAGTGCGACACCGTGTCCGATGGCGCCAGCGCGCTCGCGCGGGTGGAGGCCAATCCCTACGACCTGCTGATCACCGACCTCGAGATGCCGGGCAACAGCGACCTCGGGCTGGTGCGGGCCATCGCCCAGTCGCGGGGCGGCCTGCCGGTGCTGGTCATCACCGGCGTGCCCTCGGTACGCTCGGCCATCGCCTGCGTGGAACTCCCGGTCGCGGCCTACCTCCTCAAGCCGGTGGTCTTCAGCGACCTCCTCCCCCGGGTGGAAACGGCGGTGAGCCGCTTCCGCTCCTGGCAGGCGATGCAGCAGGCGGAACAGCGCCTGACAGAATGGGGCAAGGATTACCAGCAGGTCGCGCAGGGCGCCGGCGCGCCGGGGAACGGCATCGACGTCTTCCTCTCGCTGACGCTCCGCAACGTGATGGGCTCACTTACCGACCTCCAGCAGCTGGGGCGCGCGCTCTCCGGCAAGCCTGTGGAGCAGCACCCCTGCCAGCTGCTCAACTGCCCGCGGGGCGCGCAGCTCCAGGAAGCGGTGAGGGAGACGATCCGGGTGCTGGAAGAGACCAGGCACGCCTTCAAGTCGAAGGCGCTCGGGGAGCTGCGTCACAAGCTCGAGCTGATGCTCGAACTGGACGGAATCCGCTCCCAGGTGGTGTGACCACCGCCACATCGAGTGGCGGGGGCAGTTTTTTAGGTTGCGTTCGCAGGCCAGACCAGCCCGGAATCCTCCGGGCACCTTGGCGGATGAGGTTCGGACTCATCAGTCGAAGGCGCGACGGCTCCCACGTACGGGGAGCCTACGCGCCTTTTGTCGTTGTCCCCGGCCTGCTGAAGTCATAGATGGGGGCTGTACCGGTTCCGGCGGCCGAAGGAGCACAGGCTCCCGGGCCGGTGCACGCCTTCGCCCAGGGCGGCAGCTCGGCGGCCGCACCTCCGAGTACGACAACCAAGGAGACGACGATGAACTGGAACGAAATCCAGGGAAAGTGGACCGAGATGAAGGGTCGCGTCCGCGAGCGGTGGGGCCGCCTCACCGACGATGACCTCGACGTCATCGCCGGGAAGCGCGACCAGCTGGTCGGCGTCCTGCAGCAGCGGTACGGCCAGACGGTCGACCAGATCGAGGAGCAGGTCAACGATTTCGAACGGCGGGTCTTCGCCCGCCTGTAAGCCGGCGGGCCGCGAGGCCCGCCCGACAGGAGCAGCACATGTCGCTCGACTCGATGCGGGATCTGCTGGTGCGGGAACTGCGCGACCTGTACAGCGCGGGAACGATGGTACTGAAGGCGCTGCCGGCGCTGGCCTCGGCGGTCACCACCCGCCCGCTCCGGCACCTGCTGGTGGAGTACTCGCACGAGGCCGAGGCACAGCTCGACCGCCTGGAGTTCATCTTCGCCGAGCTCGGCAGTGACCCGTGGGGGTTGCGCAGCCGGGGCATGGAAGGGCTGGTGGACGAAAGCGTCGTGCTCCTCACCGAGCACGCCGACCAGGCGGTACGGGAAGCGGCGATCACGGCGCAGGCGCTCCGGATCGGCCACTTCCTGATGGCCGGCTACCAGACCGCCTGCCGGCACGCGCGGACGCAGTGGGTCGACACCCTGGTCGAGCCCCTGACGGTGAGCCTGGCGGAGATCCAGGCCACCGCCGCGCAACTCACGACGATGGTGGAACACATGACGCCGAGCCCGCCGCTCGAGGCGGCCAGCCCGGCGTAGCAGTCTGCACGTCCGCGGTGCGCCGCCGGGACGTTCCCAGTCCCGCGGCCGCTGCAAATACCCTCGTTACACCGCTTGCCACCCGAAGGGGACCGGCGTCCGACGGCGCTGGTCTCCTCCCCCCCTTCTCTCCTTGAGACGTCCGGTTGTGTCTGCAGTCAGCTATTAGCTATTAGCTGTTAGCTGGTCCTTGTGACACGACCCTCCGTGCGCGCGGCAGGGAGGGTCGTCTCGCATCGTAGGGCTAACAGCTAACAGCTAACAGCTTAGAGCTCTCACAACACCCAGCCCTTTCTATAGACAGGCTTCATCCACTCCTCCGGTACCGGCTGGGCAATCGCGCCGGTCTCCGGGTTCACGTCGAGCGGACGCCCATAGCGCACCGCCAGGCAGCCGAGGAGCACCATCTCGGTGAGCGGGCCGGCGTGGCCGTTGAAGGTGGAGAGGTTCGGCGCCCCGCCCTTCATCGCGCGGATCCACTCCGCGTACACCCCGGGCGAGCGCTCGTACTTCTGCGGCAGCGGCGTGGCCTTGAGCTCGGCATCGCGCTTGGCATCGAGGAGGCGGGGATTTTCCCCGTACATCCCGGCCAGGATCGCCCCCGAGTCTCCCACCCACATCTGCCCGCCGATTTCTTCCGGCGGCCAGCTGGCCCCGTCCGGCAGCCCCTCGGGACGTGCCGGCCAGAGGCCGCCGTCGCGCCAGACCACCTTCACCTCGCCGCGCCCGTTCCGCGCCGGGAAGTGGTACTCGATCCGGGACGACTTGGGCGCCGTCTCGGGATAGAGCCTGGTCGTCTCCGGGCTGATGTGGGTCGGGTACTTGAGGTCGAGCGCCCAGAAGGCGGCGTCCATCCCGTGGCACGCCATGTCGCCCAGCGCCCCGGTGCCGAAGTCCCACCAGCCGCGCCAGCTGAACGGCGCGTACGCCGGGTTGTAGGGACGCTCCGGCGCGGGGCCGAGCCAGAGGTTCCAGTCGAGCGTCGGGGGCACGTTGTGCGCCGCGGTGGGCCGGTCGATCCCCTGGGCCCAGATGGGCCGGTTGGTCCAGTAGTGGATCTCGCGCACCGCGCCGATCACGCCGGCCTCGACCCACTCGCGCATGATCCGCATGCCGTCGCCGGTGTGGCCCTGGTTGCCCATCTGGGTGCACTGCTTCGGCCGGTTCGCCGCCTCCGCCTTCACCGCGCGCACCTCGCCGAGCGTCCGCGCCAGCGGCTTCTGGCAGTAGACGTGCTTGCCCGCCTTGAGATACAGCATCGTCGCCGCCGCGTGACTGTGGTCGGGCGTCGACACCGTCACCGCGTCGATGTTCTTCCCCTCGCGGTCGAGCATGTCGCGATAGTCCTTGTAGCGCTTCGCCTTCGGGTAGCTGCGGAAGGCGTCGTCGGCCGCGTTCCAGTCGACGTCGCAGAGCGCCACCAGGTTCTCCCCTTCCATGCCCCGCACGTCGTTCCGCCCCATCCCGCCCACGCCGATGCAGGCGACGTTGAGCGTGTCGCTCGGCGCCCGGTACCCGCGCCCGAGCACGTGCCGGGGAACGATGTGAAAGGCGCCCATGCCCGCGGCCATGGTGGAGACGAAGTCACGACGATTCGGACGCGACATTCCTGACCTCTTGTCTGGGTAGGTACAGAACCGGGAACAGGATTTGGGGATTGCATCGCGGATTCGGGGATGGAACGGGCTGGCGCCTCACGACCACCAGCACTCAATCCCCAAATCCTCTTTCGAATCCCCGAATCCTGTCGAATGCTGTTTGCTGAAAGATCGTCTACGCCGTAGCTGACCGCCGCTCGTCGCTCCCGCGGAAGAGCAGCGCGAAGATCACCAGGATCGCCGCCGCACCCACCGCCGGCCGGAGCCAGATCGCGGTCCAGTCGTGGCCGTTCGGGGTCACGTACTGCTGCACCACGTAGCCCGACGCGATGCTGCCGATGAAGTACCCCACGCCCTGGGTGATCAGCGTCAGGAAGCCCTGCGCCGCCGCGCGCACCTTCACCCCCGCGCGCTGGTCGACGTAGATCTGCCCGGTCACGAAGAAGAAGTCGTAGCAGATCCCGTGGAGCAGGATCCCGGCATAGAGCATCCAGGCGTTCGCGCCGACGTTGCCGTGGGCGAACAGCAGATACCGCGCCCCCCACGCCGCCATGCCCATCAGCAGGATGATCTTGCTCCCGAATCGCGCCAGCAGGAACGGGAGCGCCACCATGAAGAGGATCTCGGACATCTGCCCGAGCGTCATCTTGCTGGCCGGCGCCACCATCCCGATCTCGTTCAGGAACGGGTTGGTCCAGGTGTAGTAGAACTGGAGCGGGATGCAGAGCAGGAAGCTGCCCATGACGAACGTCGCGAAGCTCCGGTCCTTCATCAGCGACAGCGCGTCGAGCCCGAGGATGTCCCGCACGTTGAGCGGCTTCCCGGCGGCGTGCGGCGGGGTGTGCGGCAGCACGAAGGAGAAGATCCCCAGCGCCACCGAGGCCGCGGCCGCGATGATCATCGGGGTCGAGGTGGCCTCGAGCCCGAGCTGCCCCACCACCTGCCCCGCCACGATCCACCCGATGGTGCCGAGCACCCGGACCAGCGGAAACTCACGCGCCTGGTCGGTCAGGTTGTCGAAGGCGAGGGAATTGGTCAGGGAGAGCGTCGGGGCGTAGCAGATGGCGTAGATGATGAGGAGCGGGTAGAGCCGGCCGAAGTCCGGTTCCTGGCTCGCCCAGTACATCACCCCCGCCCCCACCAGGTGCAGGATGGCCAGGATCCGCTGGGTCGCGAAGAACCGGTCGGCGATCATGCCCACGAAGAAGGGCGCCGCAATGGCACCGATCGCCATTGCCCCGTACGCCGCGCCAACCTCCACGCCGCCCAGCTTGAGGGTGCTGCTCAGGTAGGTGCCCAGCGTGACGAACCATGCCCCCCAGATGAAATACTGGAGGAACATCATCGCGGAGAGCTTCGCCTTGATCATCAGGGCAGCTCCCGGAGCTTGATGCTGCGGTACTCGACGTGGTCACCGTGATCCTGCAGCGCGATGTACCCGCTGGGCGCCAGCCCGTAGCCCTTCCACTGCGAGAACTTGCTCGCCGCCACCTTCTGGGTCCAGTCGTCGCTCTGCAGCTCGTACGTCACCACCTTCACGCCATTGAGCCAGTGCTCCACGTGGTTGCCGTTCACCACGATCTTCACCTGGTTCCATTCACCCGCCGGGTGCACCACGCCGGCCGGGGCCGCGTAGAGCCCGTACGCCGATCCCGCGGAGGTGAGCCGGTTCTTCCCGTCCTGGTGCTTCCCGTCATCGAGCACCTGCATCTCCGGGCCGGTCTCGTAGGTGTTCTGGCCTTCCTCGGTGACCCGGTACATGATCCCGCTGTTGCCGCCCTCGGAGATCTTCCACTCCAGCGCCAGCTCGAAGTTCTTGTAGGCCTTGAGGGTGATGAGGTCGCCCCCGCCCGCCGCCCGCACCAGGGTGCCGTTCTCGACCACCCACCCCTTGGGTGGCACCCGCTGGCGGAATCCGCGCCATCCCTTCAGGTCCTTCCCGTCGAACAGAAGCACCCAGCCGTCCTTCTTCTCCTCGGCGGTGAGGCGGTTCGGCGGAGCGTTCGGCACGGCTTGGGCGGACAGCGGCAGGGGAGCGAGGGCGAGGAGAACGGGAACGAGCGCGGAAAGCGTCCGTGTACACATCGTGGTTTCAGACCTCGACGGAGGAGACGAGCCCGGCGCATCGATGAAAACCCAGGGCGCCGGAGAGAGGACCCCAACGATACGGCACGGGTGCGGCAGGGGGAAGGGTCCGGGCTACTGGCGAACCCCGACGGGGACGAGTAAGCTGCCCTCCATGCATCGGCGCGACCTTCTCCGGTTCCTCGGCAGTACCGCGCTCCTCCCCTTCGTGCCCCGCTCGGCCGACCGGGCCTTCGCGTTCGGCCAGGCGGTCCATCGCGCCTCGGCGGCGACGGCCCTCGAGTACCTCACCCCGGCCGAAGCCGAGCTGGTCACCACCATTGCCGACCTGATCCTGCCCCGCACCGAGACCCCCGGCGCCTCCGACGTCGGCGTCACCCCCTTCATCGATCACCTCCTGGCCCACTGGTACAAGCCGGAGGACAGCGGCGCCTTCCGCGCCGGACTCGCGGCGATCGACCAGAAGGCGGGGGGACGCTTCACCGCGCTCGACGCCGCCCGACAGGCAACGCTCCTCGCCTCGCTCGACCAGGTGAAGGGTGACCGGGGCAGCGCCGAGGCCGAGTTCGGCCGGCTCAAGTCGCTGGTGATCTACGGCTACTTCACCTCCGAGCTTGTGGTGAAAACCGTGACGAAAGACCCGATCATTCCCGGCAAGTTCGAAGGCTGCGTGCCCGCCCGATGAGCCGCGCCGAACAGTACGACGCCATCGTCGTCGGGAGCGGGATCTCGGGTGGGTGGGCCGCCAAGGAACTGACCGAGCGCGGGCTCAAGGTACTGCTGCTGGAAGCGGGCCGTCCGACTGATCCGGCGAAGGATTATGTCGAGCATGTGCAGCCGTGGGAGATGAAGTATCGCGGCTGGGGCGACCGCGCCATGCTGGAGAAGAACCAGCCGACCCAGAAGTTGTGCTACGCCTGCGACGAGTGGAGCGGCAAGTTCTTCGTGAACGACCTCGAGAACCCCTACACCACTCCCGAGAACAAGCCGTTCCACTGGATTCGCGGCCGCCAGGTGGGTGGCCGTTCGATCACCTGGGGCCGTCAGGTCTACCGCTGGAGTGACCTCGACTTCGAGGCCAACGCCCGGGATGGCCATGGCGTCGATTGGCCGATCCGCTATGCCGACATCGCACCGTGGTACGATCACGTGGAGCGTTTCATCGGCGTGAGTGGCAACAAGGAAGGCATGGCCGCGGTCCCCGACGGCCAGTTCCTCCCGCCGATGGCGTTGCGCTGCGCCGAGCAGCATGTGCGGGACCGGCTGCTGAAGGCGTACAACGGAGAACGGGTCGTGACCATCGGACGGGTGGCGATCCTCACCGCTGATCACAATGGGCGGCAGGCGTGTCACTACTGCGGCCCGTGCGAGCGGGGCTGCATCACCCGCAGCTACTTCTCCTCCCCCAGCAGCACCCTCCCGGCGGCCCAGGCCACCGGGCGGCTCACGCTGCGGCCCTTCAGCGTGGTCGAAAGCGTCCTCTACGACGCCAAGGCGCGGAAGGCGACCGGGGTCCGGGTGATCGACGCCAACACGATGAAGACGATCGAGTATAAGGCGCGCATCGTTTTCCTCTGCGCCTCGGCACTCGAGAGCACGCGCCTGCTGCTCAACTCGGCGCATACCGAATATCCCGGCGGACTCGGCAGCAGCAGTGGTGCCCTCGGCAAGTATCTCATGGACCACACCATGGGGAACGGTGCCAGCGGCACGATCCCGGGCTACGAGAAGCATCGCTCCTACGGCAACCGGCCCAACGGGATCTACCTCATCCGCTACGCCAACGTGAAAGAGCAGAATCCCGCGTTCCTGCGCGGGTACGCGTATCAGGGCGGCGGCTGGCGCAGCGGCTGGGGCCGGGGCAGCAGCATGGAAGGGTTTGGCGCCGACTTCAAGCAGTCACTGCTCACCGAGCAGGGCCCGTGGCAGTTCAGCCTCGATGGCCGGGGTGAGATGCTGCCGCGAGCGGAGAACTTCGTAGAGCTCGATCCGGCCGTGAAGGACAAGTGGGGGATTCCGGCCCTCCGGATCACCTGCGAATACGGCGAGAACGAGAAGGCGCAGTGGAAGCACCAGATCGCCAGCGCGGTCGAGATGCTGGAGGCGGCAGGTGCCAGGGACATCAAGACCTTCACCAGCGACAACTGGGTGAAGCCCGGCCTCGTGATCCACGAGATGGGAACCGCCCGCATGGGGCGCGACCCGAAAACCAGCGTGCTCAACGGCACCAACCAGGTCTGGGACGCCCCGAACGTGTTCGTCACCGACGGGGCCTGCATGACCTCCTCCGCCTTCCAGAACCCGTCGATCACCTACATGGCGCTGACCGCGCGGGCGGCGGACCATGCGGTGGCGTTGATGAAGAGGAAAGAACTATGAGGCGGCAAGGCGGCAAAACGGCAGAGCGGCAGCTCGATCGTCGTGAATTCCTGGGCTCCGCCGCGGCCTTCTCGCTCACGGGCCTGCCGTTGCTCGGAATCGTTGGCCGCCTTGCCGCTTTGCCGCTTGGCCGCCTGCATTTCCCTCTCGGCATCCAGCTCTACACCCTCCGCGACCTCCTCCAGAAGGATCTCGCCGGTGGCCTGACCCAGCTCGCCCAGCTCGGCTGCCAGGAGGTGGAATTCGCCGGGACCTACGGGCACGGGCCCGCGGAGGTTCGCGGCATCCTCGACCGGCTCAAGCTCAAGGCGCCGTCGGGCCACTGCGACCTCGCCGACGTCCAGGGCGGGAAGCTCGCGACGACCATGGCCACCGCGAAGGCGCTCGGCCACCGCTACGTGACCGTCGCGTGGATTCCCGACGAGATGCGGACCGTCGAGGGCTACGGGAAGGTCGCCGGGATCTTCAACACCGCCGGCGCCGCGCTCCGGAAGGCCGGCTTCCAGCTGGCCTACCACAACCATGACTTCGAGTTCAAGCCGCTCGGCGACAACCTCTGTGGCATGGACATCCTGCTCGACCGCACCGATCCGAAGTTCCTCACCATGGAACTCGATCTCTTCTGGATCCGCCACGCCAAACGCGACGCCCTCGAGTACTTCAAGCGCTACCGGGGCCGCTTCAGCATGGTGCACGTGAAGGACATGGCCGCCGACGGTGCGATGGTCGATGTCGGCGCCGGGGTGATGAACTGGAACGAGCTCCTGACCGCGGCACGGAAGGCCGGCGTGAAGCATGCCTTCGTGGAGCATGACGAGGCCAAGGACCCGATCGCCTTCGCGCAGGTCAGCTTCGACTACATGCGGCGCCTCGGCGAAGGCCGGTAGCCACCCGCCAACTGCCGTCCCCGCAACGACATCCGGGCCTGTAACCTGGGCCACCGCCGCATGGCGGCGGCCCGGCTACTCTCCAACAGCGCCCAGACACCAGATCATGCCACGACTCTCGCCGACCCGCTTTCCTCCCGGGTTCTTCGACCTGCCCGCCGATGCCGGGCAGTCGCTGCCCCTCGAGGTGATTGCCTCCTGGATCCGGAGCCCGCAGACGCCCGAGGCGGCGCGCCTGCTGCTGGAGCCGTGCACCCTCGAGGGCATCGTGGTCGCGAGCGACACCAGCGGCCTGACCCGGATGAGCCACGAGCGCTCGCTGATCGAGATCCTCGCGATCATCTCCCGGCCCAAGGAACTGGTGCATGCCTACGGCCGCGCCATCGGCGGCACCGCCGTCGGGGTCTGGGCCGCGGACAACACCGTGATGTTCTACCCCGAGCAGGTGCCCGCCGCCGACGTCACCAGCATGCTGCTCGGCCTCATGGACCGGATCCGCGCGGAGTGCGAGGTCGGCATCGGCATGGCGGTGCACCACGGCACCTTCTACGAGCTCGGCAACGGGCTCCACGGCGCCGACGCCGACCTGGTGGAGACCCTGGCCGAGGAGCATGCCCGGGCCCACGAGCTGCTGGTCACCGGCGAGATCCGCCGCCTCCTCGGGGAGGACGAGAGCTACGAGATCGAGCATGTCCCCGGGATCCAGCAGACCGGCGAGATCTACCGCGTGATGGACGGCCCCCGGGCCGAGGGAATCGAGCCCTCGGAGTTCCGCTATCCGCTCCCCTTCAGCGACGATTTCTTCCAGGGACTCTCGGTCTTCCAGCGCACCCGCCGCACCTCGGTGGTGCCGCGGCCGGCCTATCGCGACGGGTTCGTGGTGGTGGTGGAGCGGGAGCGGGAGGAGCGCGACGTTCCCGAGGTGGCGACCCTCAACGACCTCGCCCTCGCGGCGGCCATCGCGCGCGCCGGCCGGGTGCTTCTCGCCGGACTCGGCGGGTTCGAGGTGAAGAATACCGGCGGGCCGGGGATCTACTACTTCGACGACCCCCGCGAATCGCTGGAGTTCGCCCGCGGGCTCCGGACCTTCTTCGATGGCCAGCAGGTCCAGCTCTCCATCGGCATCGACATGGGTCGGGTGCTGCTCTTCGAACTGGGCGATGGCCGCTATGAAGTCGCCGGGTCGCCGGTGAACGTCGCCTCCAAGCTGGCCCAGGATGCGGGCAAGCTCGGCGCCATCACCCTTACCTGGGCCTCCGCGCGGGCGGCGGGCATTCCGGACCACATGGCGGTGGAAGCGCTCGCGGCGAGCGGGATGACCATCGAAGCGGTGCGCACCTGAGATTGCCGGACGAGAGGAAGGTGTGAAGGCGGAAGAGCGAGGGGGCGCGGGCTCCAGGCGGCCGCAAGGGATCGGTGAGATCGCTTAGCGGCACGCCCTCGCCCACGCCCCCTCGCTCTTCCGCCTTCCTCCCTTTCCTCGCTAGCCGCCTAGCCGCCTAGCCGCCTAGCCGCCCGCCCAATTTGACCTGCCGTTCCAATATCCCTTATTGTCCACTGCATGGCTCGACCGAAGGAATTCGACGAAGAGCAGGCCCTCGCCGCCGCGCTGGAAGTGTTCTGGGAAAAAGGCTACGAAGCCGCCTCGGTTCATGACCTGACCGAGCGGATGGGCATCCAGAAGGCATCCCTCTACAACACGTTCGGCGACAAGCACTCGCTCTTCCTCCGCGCCCTCGCCTCCTACTCGGCGGAAACCCTCGACTGGTATCGCGGCCAGCTCGAGCGGCCCGGGCCCGTCCGCGCAACGCTCCTCGCCCTGCTCGACGAACTCACCGAGGGCTGCGATGACGAGGAGGAAGATGCCCGCGGCTGTCTCTGTGTGAACTCGGCCATCGAGCTCGCCCCCCACGACCCCGCCATCGCGTCCCTGCTCCAGCAGCACAACCAGTCGCAGGAAGATCTCTTCCGCCGCGCCCTGATGCGGGCCCAGCAGGCGGGCGAGATTGCCGCGACGCTCGATCCCCTCGGCACCGCCCGCTACCTGCTCAACGTCATCGCCGGCCTCGGCGTGGCCCACAAGGCCGGCGCCAGCCGGGAGCGCCTGCAGGATATCGTGCGCATCAGTCTCTCCGTCCTGGACCAACACTAGAATGAGCCGCACCATCGCAGTGCTCGGCGCCACCGGCCGGGTCGGTCATGTCGTCGCGGATCAGCTCCTCAACGCCGGCCACCGGGTGCGCGCCGTCGGACGGAATCTCGACCGCCTCCAGGCGCTCGCCGGGAGAGGCGCCGAGCCGTGCGCGGGCGAGCTCTCTGACCCCAAGTTCCTGAGCCTGGCGCTCCGGCACACCGACGGCGTCTTCGTGATGCTGCCGCCCGACGTGAGCGCCCCCGATCCCGCCGCCCTGCACCGGGGCCAGACCGAGGCGATCGCCGCCGCGCTCCAGGTGAGCCGGGTGACCCGCGTCGTGACCCTGAGCTCGGTCGGCGCCGAGCGCCCCGACCGGAACGGCCCGATCGGCGACCTGCACCAGCTCGAGCGCCGGATCAATGCCGTCCCCGGTGTCGCCGCCATGCACCTGCGGGCCGGGTACTTCCTGGAGAACTGGCTCGCCAACATCCCGCTGATCCGGGGCGCCGGGATCAATGGCGGCGGCCTCGCCCCCGACCTTCCCATGGCGATGATCGCCAGCCGGGACATCGGGGTGGTCGCCGCGGGCCTCCTGGTCACCGACTTCACCGGCCAGCGCACCCGCGAGCTCCAGGGCGCCAGGACCTACACCGCCCGGGAGGTGACCAGCATCCTGGGCGCGTCGATCGGCAAGCCGGACCTGGCCTACGTGCAGTTCCCCGAGCCCGACCTCCGCGGCGCCTTCCTCGGCGCGGGCTTTTCTCCCGCCATGGCCGACCGGTACCTCGAGATGCTCCGGGGGTTCAACGAGGGTGCCATCAAGAACCTCGAGAGCCGCTCTCCCGCGACCACGACGCCCACCACCGCGGAGGAGTTCGCCCGGACCGTCTTCCTCCCCGCCTACTCCGCCTAGCACCCCCGCCGGAAAGACTCCAACAGTCGTCACGGGCCCCGCGTAAGCAGTGAAACGCGGGGTCCTCCCGCCCCGTTCAGGACAGTGGTAAACGGGACAAGTCTGCCGGGGATAGCCGGCCGGTTCGCCGCAGCGCGCGAGGCGCCGCCGGAACCCTCCCGCCATCGATCAGGTGATCGGTGGTGGCACTCCTCCAGGCGGAGCGACCGGCAACCTCTTCCATTCTCCCGAAGTTCATGTGATCTTCCGCGCGGTCGCGAGACCCGCGTCCCACACGGACTCGACCATACTGGAGTCGCGAATGGCCAAGAAAAGCGCCCGGCCGCAGCGCAAAGCCGCGTCCCCGCGTTCCGCTCCGAAGAAAGCCGCCAAGAAGAAGGTCGCCCTCCCCTCGCCGAGGGCACGCAGGGTCAATCGGAATCTTCCCCCTGGAATCTGCCGGGTCGAGCAGCCCAGCACCCGGACCTTCGGGTTCGTCGTGCGGGTCGGGCATCGCCCGTCTCCCAAGGGGTGGCGGCCCAAGTACACCGCGTATTTTGGTGACCACACCCACGGTGGCAAGAAGGAAGCGCTCGCCGCGGCCACCAAGTGGCTCAACACGCTGGCACGCACCGGGAAGCCCCCGGCCTGAGGCCGCCAGCTCTCCCCGCGCCCCGGAGCCCCCGCTCCGGGGCGCTGTCGTTTTCGGGGCCTCTGGCGCGAGGCCGCGCCGGACCGCATCATGGGGCACCTCGTGATCGGAGCAGGAGCTGCCTGATGGGTGGAGTAGTCACTCCCGGAATCCTCCACAGCGAGCCGGACATCTCGGGCTCGATGCAGCCGTTTTCCGAGCGGCTGGCGGAAACCGTCAGCTGGGCCAGCCGCCGCGGACCCGAAGGCATCTCCCTCGGCGAGGCACTCCGGAGCCCGCTCCTCGCCCCGCCCCCCGCGACCGCCTGGGCGGAGACGGTCCGCGCCGTCGCCGAGAAGCGGCTCACCCAGCTGGGCCGCTCCTGGCGGCGAACCCTCGATCCCCTCGGCGGCGGCCGGCTCCTGCTCTACTTCCCGACCCCACCGCACTCCCGTGGCGCCGCCCGCAACATCAGCGACAGCTTCTTCGACGATCGCGATACGCCCCCCTGGGACACCTGGGTGGCCTACGTGGAGGAGACGTCGCGGAGCTACCTGGTCGCCTGGGTCCCGCCCTTTGCCTTCGGGCAGGCGCTGGCGGGCGTGGGAGCGGCGGGGCGGTCACTCGACTGGCTCGACAAGGCGGGGACGGTGCTGAGCGGAAAGGTGAAGTACTAAGAGGTTTTCTGTCATCCCGAGCGCAGCGAGGGACCCCTGCTTTCTTGCAGGAGAATCAGGGATCCCTCGCTGCGCTCGGGATGACAGACATCTTTTCCGACGCAAACGCCTCGACCTCGAAGCGATTTCCCCGATAGGGATCCCCTCCCCCCAGCAGCAGCCGCAGGCTCTCCCCCAGGTACAGGAACGGAAAGAGCGGGCCCCAGCGCTCGTACTGCCGCACGTGGACCCGCTCATGGGTCCGGGTGCGTTCGAGGTCGGTGCGCCGCTGCGCCAGGACCACGTGGCCCAGCGTGATCGCCGCGACCGGCATGGGCGGATAGATGCGGGAGAGGATCCAGGGGAGGGGGCCGTCCGAAGCTTCGAGCACGCCGGTGTGCCACTGCAACCGCGCGCCGAGGAGCCGGGCCATTCCGGCGAGCGCCGCCGCCGGCAGCGTCACCGGGAGGGCCCAGATCCGCCCGATCACGGCGGGGACTTGAACCCAACCTGGCGGTGGGTGCCGTCGCAGAAGGGGGCGTTCCCGGTGTGGCCGCAGCGGCAGAGGGAGACATTGCCGGACCGCTCTTCGGTCCGGCCGTCGGTGTGGGTCAGCGTCACCGGGCCGTGCACCAGCAGCGGGCCGTTCCGGGAAGCCGTCAGCTTCACGTCGGGAGCGGGCGCCGCGAACAGCCCCCGCTCCATCTTCCGGCCCGCCTGCACCACCTGGAGGGCGCCGCTGGGGCAGCGCGCCACCACCGCCGCGACCTCCGCCGCCGTCGCCGCCGCCGGCCGGATCCAGTCGGACCGCCCCACGTCGAACACCGCCGGCGCGCCCCGCAGGCACACCCCCGAGTGCATGCAGAGATTCGGGTCGAAGGTGACCACGAGGTCGGGCGTGGGGTACACCTGGAGGCGCTTGGGCATGCCCCAACTTAATGCGGCGCCCCGCCCGTCACCCTGCCGCGGCCACCGCCGGCTGGTAGGTCCCCGGGGTCAGCCGGGACGCGATCGAGAGCCGGTTCCAGGCATTGATCGTAGCGATGGCCAGGGTGAGCTCGCAGAGCTCCGGCTCGCTGAACACCTCCCGCACCGCCTCGTACGCCTCGTCCGGCACCTGGCCGTCGTGCACCAGGGTCACCGCCTCGGTCCAGCCCAGCGCCGCCCGCTCCCGGGCGGTGTACCAGCCGCACTCCGGCCACACCGACAGCGAGTAGAGCCGCTGGGGCGGTTCCCCCGCCGCCAGCAGGTCCTTCCAGTGCATGTCGATGCAGTAGGCGCAGCCATTGAGCATCGAGGCGTGCAGCCGTACCAGGTCGAGCAGGGTCTTCTCCAGTGTGAACGGGTAGTCGTCCAGCGATCCCATCGACTCGAACACCCTGGGGGCGCTGCGGGCGTAGCTGAAACGGGGCGTCATTCGAGAGCTCCTCGGTGGGGCGTGAGTGGGGCCGGCGCGGCCGGCACCGGCGGCGGCGCACTGTCGCAGATGAACGTGGCGATGAAGCGGGCCGGGACATCCCGGCTGGCGTTGGCGGAGACCCGGTGCAGCTCGTTGGGGGCCTCATAGAAGCTCTGGCCGGTGTGATAGACCCGCTCCGGGCCATCGCCCACCGCACTCCGGAGTTCCCCCGCGGTGACGTAGCCGACGACCGCGCAGGGGTGCCGGTGCGGCTCGCTCGCGCCGCCCGGCGGGTAACGCACCTCCAGCACCTGCACCCGCGGCTCCGCCGCGTGGAGCGAGGGCAGGGCGTGGGTCAGCACCGCCTGCACCTCGGCCGGTCGCGCCGCGGCGCCCGCCGCCCCACGGCACCCGCCCACCACGAACACCCCGAGAAGCCACCACCCGCCGATCCGCATCGCGCCATGCTCCCGTGCTTGACGGTTGCAAGCTAGGTTCAGAGTGGTTCTATGATATAGATCCATTTTGATTGAATCGATTGGACCACTCTGATGACCAAGGAGTCCTCCACCCTTCCGCTGGTGCTTCCCGCCCGGCGGGACGGGGTGCCGGCCCAGCGGTGGCTCTACGCCGCGCTGCAGCGCGGCATTCTCGACGGCTCCCTCCCGCCGGGGCGCCGGCTCCCCGCCACCCGCGAGCTGGCCGCCCAGTACCACCTCGCCCGCGGCACCATCGTGGCCGCCTTCGACCAGCTCCGGAGCGAGGGCTACCTCGAGGGCCGTACCGGCTCCGGCACCTTCGTCGCCCGGGAGCTGCCCGCCCCCCGCGGGCTGCCGCACCAGGCCGGCGCGGCACCTCGCCCGCCTGAGCGTCATCTCTCCCGCTTCGCCGCCCTGGTCGAACCGTTCCCGCTCAAGGGCAGCCGGCCCCTTCGCGCCTTCCGCGCCAACCAGCCGGCGCTCGATCTCTTTCCTACCGATCGCTGGGCCCGGGTCGCCGCTCGGCGGGTACGCCGCGCCACCGTCCGGCACCTCGAGGGCGACCCGCCCATGGGCCACCCGCCGCTCCGCGAGGCCGTCGCCGATTACCTCATCACCTCCCGCGGGGTGCGCTGTACCGCCGAGCAGGTGGTGATCGTCTCGGGTGTGCAGGAGGCGCTGTCCCTGGTGGCGCGGCTGGTGCTCGACCCCGGTGATCGCGTCGTCATGGAAAACCCCGGGTACATCGGCGCCCGCCTCGCCTTCCAGTCGCTCGCGGCCCGGATCCAGCGCGCCCCGGTCGACGACCAGGGGCTGGTCCTGCGTCCCGAGCACGCCGGGGCGCGGCTCGCCTACATCACCCCCGCGCACCAGTTCCCCCTCGGCATGAGCATGTCCCTCGCGCGACGCCTCGAGCTGCTCGCCTTTGCCCGCGCGCATGGCTGCCTGATCTTCGAGGACGACTACGACAGCGAGTACCGCTTCCGGGGCCGGCCCCTCCCGGCGCTCCAGGGCCTCGACGCCGATGGCGTCGTCGTCTTTGCCGGGAGCTTCAGCAAGGTGCTCTTCCCCGCCCTCCGCCTCGGCTACGTGGTCCTGCCCCCCGACCTGCTCGACCGGGTCGCCGCCGCCGCCTACATCACCAGCCGGCACGTGCCCACCCTGGAGCAGGCGGTGCTCTGCGATTTCATCACCGAGGGCCACTTTGCCCGGCACATCCGCCGCATGCGGCAGGTCTACGCCGAACGCCTCGGCGTCCTGCTGGAGGCCTCGCAGCAGCGCCTCGCGGGGTTGCTCGACGTGTCGGATGTGGAGGCGGGCCTGCAGACCAGCGGCTGGCTGGCGCCCGGCATCGCCGAGGACGACGCGGTGGCCGCGGCCGCGGCGCGCCGGGTCGAGGTCACTCCCCTCGGCGAATACACCACAGGCCGGCCCGGGCGGGCCGGCCTGCAGCTCGGCTTTGCGGCGGTGGATCCGGCGGAGATCCGGCGGGGAGTGCGTGACCTCGCGAGCGCGCTCGAGCCGCTCGCGCGCCGGCGTCAGGGCCGGGCGAAAGTCGAGTCCCGGTAGACCTCGTGCCCCTCGACCAGGGTGAGGAGCACCCTGGCCTCATGAATCTTCGTGGCCGGGATGGCAAAGATGTTCTGGTCGAGCACAATGACGTCGCCCAGCTTCCCGACCTCGATCGAGCCGGTTTCCCGCTCGGCCCGCGTCGCGTAGGCCGCGTTGATCGTGTAGGCGGCCAGCAACCGGGGGAGGTCGGCCCGTTCCTCCGGGATCCAGGCCGGCCCGTCCGGCTCCTCCACGCTCCGCCGGGTGATCGCGACCTGGATGGCGTCGAGAGGATTGAGGCTCGACACCGACCAGTCGCTCCCCCCCACCACCACCGCGCCCGAATTGAGCATCGTCTCGATCGGGTAGAGCCAGCGCGACCGGGCCGGCCCCAGCACCGGCAGGGTCAGGTCGCGGATGTACTCGTCGGCCTGGGCCCAGAACGGCTGGAAGCTCGCGATCACACCGAGGTCGCGGAACCGGACCAGGTCGGCGGGATCGAACAGTTCGATATGCGCCACGATCGGCCGCGCGTCGCGGTGCCCGTTCTCCCGGCGGGCGTTCGCGAGGGCGTCGAGGGTCACCCGGATGGCGCGGTCGCCGATCGCGTGCACGTGGATCTGGAAGCCCTGCCGGTCGAGCGCGGTGATCCTCGCACTCAGGTCTTCGGGCGTGTAGTTGAGCGACCCGCTCTCCGCGCCATGGCCCGCGTAAGGCGCGAGCAGCGCCGCGGTGCGCGCCTCGATGACGCCGTCGGCGTAGAACTTCACCTGGTCGGCGCGGAGCCGGCCGCCGGTATAGCGGCGCCGGAGCGTCACCAGCCGGCCGGTCTCTCCCTCGATCGGGTTGTCCTCCACGTGAATCGCGGCGTAGACCCGGGCGGTGAGCTGGTTCTGGTCATCGAGTGCGCGGTAGGCCTCGAGGTACTCCGGCCCGGCATCGGCATCGGTGATCGAGGTGATCCCCAGGCGATTCGCTTCGGCGAGCGCGCGGCGCGCGGCTCCGATCCGCTCCTGGGTGCTGTACGTCGGGAGCAGCTTCGACACCAGCCCGATCGCGGCCTCGCGCAGCGTGCCGGAAGGCGCCCCCGTGGCATCCCGCTCGATCCGGCCGTTCGGGGGATCCTTCGTGTCCTTCGTGATCCCGGCCAGCTCGAGCGCCTTGCTGTTCACCCAGGCGGAGTGTCCGTCCGCGGCATAGAGGAACGCTGGACGGTTCGGCACCAGGCGGTCGAGCAGCTCGCGCTTCGGGTTCGCACCCGGGAACACCGGCAGCTGCCAGCCGTTGCCGCGGACCCATGGGAGATCGGGATGCTGGGCGGCGTAGGCCCGGATGGTTCCTTCGACCTCGGCGGGAGTCTTCGCGGTGTAGAGGCTCGCCTCGCCGAGCTCGAGGCCCGCCGAGATCGGGTGCGCGTGCGAATCCTGGAAGCCGGGGAGCACCAGCCGGCCGCCGAGGTCGATCACGCTGGTCGAAAGGCCGATGAACTTGTCGACCCCGGGATCCTCCCCCACGTAGACCACCCGTCCATCCCGGATGGCGACCGCGTCGGCCCAGGTGCGGGCCGGCGACATCGTGTAGATCACCCCGTGCCGGAGAACGAGGTCGGCCGGAACCACCGGGGCCCGCCGCTCGAGCGTGCACCCGAGCAGGGCCAGCGCGCCGGCGGCCGCGGCGAAGACACCCCTCATGGAGTCACCGAGACCGACGAGAGCCCCGCCAGCCAGGAGTACGGATCGATGGTGAGCTGCTGCACCCGGCGGGACACCGCCGCCACCTGCACCGGGGTGTAGAGGAAGAGTGCCGGGGCGTCGGCATTGAGCGAGTCGAGCGCGGTGCGCCACGCCGCCCGTGCGGCGGCAGCGGACGGCTCCGCCATCGCGTCGGCGAAGAGTTTCTCCACCACCGGGTTCACGTACCCGCCGTAGTTGTCGCTGCCGATCCCGCCCCGCCCCCACTGGTCGGGAATCACCCGCGCGCTCGGCTCATCCAGCCACGCGCCGATGTACGCGTCGAACGCTCCCTTGTGCAGCCGTTCCATGAAGACCGGGAAGTCGACCGCCGTCACCGTGACCGTCACACCGGCATGCCGCCACTGCTCCTGCAGCGCCTCGGCGAGCCGGCGACGGCCGGTGCTGGTGGCCGGCACCAGGATATCGAAGGCCACCTTCCGGCCGCCCTTCTTGCGCACCCCGTCGGCGCCGCGGGCGTAGCCTGCAGCGTCGAGGGCCTTCGCCGCGGCCGCGGTGTCGAACGGCAGCACCGCGGTCTGGTCGTCCCAGATCCAGAGCAGCTTCGACATCGGTCCCGGCGGCGCCACCGCACCCGGGCCGTAGACCGCCGTGGCGATCGTGCTCCGGTCCACCGCCTGGTTGAGTGCGCGGCGGAGGGCGCGGTCGCCGAGCAGCGGATGACCCTGCACGCGGTACCCCAGGAACCCGAACGCCGCCGAGGGGTAGCGCACCGCCTTGAGGAGCGAGTCCTGCTCGACCCGCGCCACCCGCTCCGGGGCACCCACCGATTCCATCAGGTCCGCCTCGTGGCTCAGCACCAGGTTGAGCGCGGCATCGGGGTCGGCGGCAAAGCGCCAGACGGCGCGCCGCAGCGCGGTGCGGGGCGTCCCGCTGGTGTCCGCCACCAGCGTCAGTGCCTGGCCTCGCTGCCAGCTCTCCACCCGCCAGGGGCCCGAGCCCACCAGCCGGCCCACCGTAGTATCGTCGGCCCAGTGCTCCCGCGGCACGCGGTCCCAGATGTGCGCCGGGAAGATCCGCACATGCCAGGTCGCATCGTACAGCTGCTCCGGATAGGCACGGCTGAACCGTACCAGCACGCTCTGGTCGTTCTCCGCCTGGGCCGTGAGCTGGCCGCGCAACTCACCCGCCGCCGGGCTGTCGAGCAGCGAATCGGCATAGGCCTCGAACGAGAAGACCACGTCGCGCGCCGTCACCGGCTGCCCGTCCTGCCACCTGGCCCCGGGGCGGAGGTGGAAGCGCCAGGTCAGCGAGTCGACCCGCGACCAGCGGTCGGCAAGGCGCGGCCGGAAGGCGCTGCTGTCGACCGGCGCGCCGCCCGGCGCGAGGTCGGCCAGCCGCTCGTACACCTGGTCGGAGATGTCCCGGCCCACGGTCTCCACCACCAGCGGTGGCAGGATGGAGGAAGGCTCGCCGGTGGCGGCGACGATGATCGTATCGCAGCGGGCGCAGGCCGGCTTTTGCCGGCACGCTCCCGCGAGAACCACGAGCGCCAGCGACGCGGTGCGGAGCTTCACGTCGACTCCTGGAAGGTCAGAGCGAGGAAACTACTTGAGGTACCGCTCCCGGATCACGCCGAGATGGTGGATTTCGTGCCCGGCGATGATCCAGGCCAGGGCCCGGGCCGAGACCGGCTTGCCGCTCGCGGTGCCCATCCGGGCGAGCGCGTCGGCGGAGAGACTCTCGAGGAGGGCGAGTGTCGCCATGCGGATCGCGCCGAACTCCGCCGCCACCGAGGCGATCGGCCGCCGCTCGAACTCGCCGGCCGGCACATAGGTGTTCTCGTCGAAGCCCGGCAGCGGCGTGGTGTCGCCCCGCGCGATGCAGAGCAGGCGGTAGGCGAAGATCCGTTCGGCATCGGCCAGGTGCCCGATCACCTCGCGAAGCGTCCACTTGCCGGGCGCATAGCGGTAGGCCGCCTGCGCCTCCGTCAGCCCGGCCAGGAGACTCGTCGTGCTCGCCAGCTGCGCTTCGAGCGCCCGCGCCAGGTCGGGCGCGGTGACCTTACTGATGTAGGTGCCGTAGTAGGGGGCGTACTCGCCGGACTCGGGACGGGCGATGGCCATGGCAACGGATCCTGAAGAGTCTTGTAGAAACCGTGAACGCATGGAGATAAGCGAAGCAGGCGGGCGGGTGCAACCCGATGCAGGTGACCAGGGTGGCCGCAACGAAACGTCGCGACTGAATCGAAAGAAGTCGACCCCGCCTGGTGTGATCCGGATCGCACATCCTCGATAACTCGTGCAACTGCAACGACTCGGATCGCCTGCGGGCTTCTGGTCCCCCGCTTGCTTGTCAGTGGGCCGGAACCAGTACCTGATACGTCGACCCACTTCGAACGGAGCTTACGATGTCTGCTACTTCATTCAAGCTGGCCGGCGCCACGTTGCTCGCGCTCGGCCTCGCGGCCTGCAGCGATTCCAGCGGTCCTGCCAACGGCGGCTCGGTTGCCTTCCAGCTCGCCACCCGCAAGGCCGTGGCGCCGGTGGTGCGCGGCGGTGCCGCCCTGGTCGGGAGCGAGACCATCGCCCTCGGTAACGACACCATCGTGCTGAGCGGTGTGCAGGTGGTGCTGCGCAAGATCGAGCTCAAGAAAGCCGGGATTTCCAGCTGCGACAGCGCCGGCACCGATGATTGCGCCGAGCTCAAGGCCGGCCCGGTGCTCCTCGACCTGCCCCTGGGCGCGGGTGCCACCCGCAGCTTCTCGGTGGCGGTCGATACCGGCAGCTACAGCAAGCTCGAGTTCAAGATCCACAAGCCGAGCAGCTCGGATGACGCGTCGTTCCTCGCCGCCCACCCCGATTTCAACGGCGTGAGCATCATGGTGACCGGCACCTACAACGGCACCGCGTTCACCTACACCACCGATCTCGACGCCGAGCAGGAAACCGAGTTCAATCCGCCGCTCACGGTCACCGACAGCACCGGCGCGAGCCTGACCCTGTTCATCGACCTGGCCACCTGGTTCGCCAACGCCGGCAACACCGGCCTGGTCAATCCGGCCACCGCGCTCAAGGACCAGCCGAACGAAGGCCTGGTCAAGGACCACATCGAGGCCTCGCTCAAGACCTTCGAGGACGAGGACCACGATGGCGGCGATGATCACGGCAGCGACAACTGACCGGGGCTGATTTCCGGCGGTAACGACGGGGTCCGGTGCGAGGCACCGGACCCCGTCCTGTCGTGGTGCGGCCGGACCCGCCCCGCCCTATCTTTCCCGCCCATGTCGGCCTCCTCACACCAGCGCGCCATCCGCTCGGCCCAGATCGGGATGCTGGTGAATGCGGCCCTCGCGATGGTCAAGCTGGTCGCCGGCGTCCTCGGGCATGCCTACGCCCTCATCGCCGACGCGATCGAATCGGCCGCCGACATCTTTTCATCGCTGGTCGTCTGGCGCGGCCTCTCCGTTGCCTCCCGCGAAGCCAACGAGGAATACCCCTTCGGGTACGGCAAGGCGGAAGCGCTCGCGGCCGCCGTCGTCGCACTCATGCTCCTCGGCGCGGCGGCGGGCATCGCGGTGGAAGCCATTCGCGAGATCCGCACCCCCCATCACAGTCCCGCGCCCTTCACCCTCGTCGTACTGGTCGCGGTGGTGCTGGTGAAGGAGACGCTGTTCCGGCGGGTCAGCGAGGTGGGTGAGGCGGTGGGCAGCACCGCGGTGAAGGCCGATGCCTGGCATCACCGGAGCGACGTGATCACCTCCCTGGCCGCGTTCATCGGCATCAGCGTCGCCCTGATCGGCGGCCCGGGCTGGGAAATGGCCGATGACTGGGCCGCGCTCTTCGCCGCCGGGATCATCACCTTCAACGCGATCTCGCTGCTCCGTCCCGCCATCGACGACATCATGGACAAGAGCCCGGGGGCCGAGCTGGAGGAGAAGATCAGCGCCGCGGCCCGGGGCACCGAGGGCGTCCGGGCCATCGAGAAACTCCGCACCCGCCGCGTCGGCCTGGGCTTCCAGGTGGACCTCCACGTCCAGGCCGATCCCGCCATGAGCCTCCACGAAGCCCACATCCTGAGTGGCCGGGTCAAGAGCGCGATTCGGGGGGCGGTCCCCGAGGCGCAGGTCGTTCTGATCCACATGGAGCCACATGAGCCGTAACGTATCGTGCCAGCTCACTCATGGTGATGCGGTAGCCATTTTGAGTCTTTGCAATTAACTTATTGATTAATAATGACTTATGGGAGCAGGCCGGGTCGGCATTCGGCTTGCCAAATGAGGGGGCAGGAAACAGGAAGTCCCTATCAGACCCCCTGCAGGAGTTGGCACATGAGTCGGAATATCCGCCTGGCGGCTGTCGCCATTGCCTTTACCGGCCTCCTGGCCGCGTGCAGCGATGGTTCGGCACCCACCACCCGCAGCCAGGTTCGATTCAACCTCGCCAGCGGCCCGGCCAGCGGCCTGGCGTTCCTCTCGGACACCTTCGCCACCTCGAGCGATACCCTGGTGCTCGACAGCGTCCAGCTGGTGCTGCGGGACATCAAGTTCCAGCGCGCCGATGAGTCGATGTGCGACGACAACCACGACGGCATCGACGATGACGGCGAGGATGGCCCGGGCCACACCCTCCGCATCGCGTCGCTGCACGATGACGGCGGCTCGGACGACGGCGACAACGGCCAGTCCGATGCCTGCGAGTCCTTCAACGCCGGCCCGTTCCTCCTCGACGTGCCGCTCGACACCACCGTGGCCAAGGGCTTCAGCGTGGCGGTGGACACCGGCACCTACAAGCAGGTCCGGATCAAGATCCACAAGCCGGAAGACGACAGCGCCGACGCGAAGGACGCCGCCTTCCTGGCCGCCCACCCCGAGTTCAACAAGGTGAGCGTGCGGGTGGTCGGGACCTTCAACGGCCAGGCCTTCACCTACACCGGCGCCCTCGAGGCCAAGCAGCGCATGGACCTCGTGCCGCCCCTGGTGGTGGCCGACTCCAGCCAGAACGTGGATGTGACCATCAAGGTCGACGTCTCCAGCTGGTTCGCCAACGGCAGCGGCGGGCTGGTCGACCCGGCCAGCGCGGCCAAGGGCGGCGCGAACGAGAACCTCGTCCGCGACAACATCAGGGCCTCGTTCCGCGCCTTCCGCGACGAGAACCGGGATGGGCATGATGATGATGGGCCGGGGCACGACTGAGAACTGGCTGTTAGCTGTTAGCTATTAGCTGTAAGCCGTCAGCCGGACTGTTCTAATCTGGCTGACGGCTTGCTGCACTCAGCCCGGTGCAATGCAGACCGAACAGCTAGGAACTGACAGCTAACAGCTAACAGCTAACAGCCCCCAAAGGAGCAGCGTACTGAGTTCTTCGAGCTGGCACCTGGCCGTCGTGCAGCTCTCCGACAGCTTCCGCGCCACCCTGGCCGACCTGGCCCAGGACCTCGGCGCCGAACTGGTGCGGTGGAGCCCGGCGGATGGCGAAGCGCCCCCAGGCGGGAGCACCTGCGTGCTCCTGCTGGCCGGAGGCGCGGAAAGCCAGGCGGTGGACCAGCTCAGCGCCCTCTCGACCGACCTGCCGAAGTACGTGGTCGGCGCGGCGAGAGACCACCGCCTGGCGGCGGCCGCGATCCAGCGGGGCGCGCGCGACTACTTCGCCCTCCCCGACGACCTCGGCCTCCTGCGCCGGTCGCTGGAGCGGGAACGGCGCGAAAGCGATGGCAGGAGCGAGGCGGCGAAGTTCGCCGCCGACGAGCGCAGGCTGGCCGGCTTCGACGCGATGGTCGGCAGCAGCGCGGCGCTCCGGAAGACGATCGAGCAGGGGATGCGGGTGGCCCAGCACCGCGACGTGACGGTGCTGATCGGGGGCGAGACCGGGACCGGCAAGGAGCTGCTCGCGCGGGCGCTCCACTATCACAGCCCGCGCGCCGCAGCCCCCTTCGTGGAGATCAACTGCGCCGCGATCCCCGCGAACCTGCTGGAGAGTGAGCTGTTCGGCCACGAGAAGGGCGCCTTTACCGGCGCCATCGCGGCCAAGCCCGGCCTGATGGAGCTGGCCCACGGCGGCACGGTGTTCCTCGACGAGATCGGGAACCTGCCGCTCGACCTCCAGCCCAAGCTCCTCCGGGCACTCGAGGGACGAGAAGTCCGGCGGGTGGGCGGGCAGCAGACCCGGAAGGTGGACATCCGGGTCATCGGCGCCACCCACGTCGACCTGAAGGCGGCAGTGGCCCGCGGCGAGTTCCGCGAGGACCTGTACTACCGCCTCAACGTGGTGAACCTGGTGCTGCCACCGCTGCGCGAGCGGGGCGACGACGTGGAGCTGCTGGCCAAGACCTTCGCGACCCGGCTGGCCCGGCAGTATGGGCTCGAGGTGCCGGTGCTCTCGCCACAGGTGTTGAGCGCCCTCCGCATGCGGGCCTGGCCCGGGAACGTGCGCGAGCTGCGGAACGCCATCGAGCGTTCGCTGGTACTCTCGCCTCCGGGCGAGCTGGAGCTGGCGGAGTTCCCGAGTGAGCCCCAGCCGGCCGCGGACAACGGGGTCATCCCCTTCCCGGCCAGCATCAAGGCGATCACCCGGGCCGCGGTACAGGCCATGCTGAAGCTGGTGAACAACAACAAGAGCGAAGCAGCCCGCCGGCTGGAGATCTCCCGGCCCAGGCTGCAACGGATCCTGGACGGGCAAGGCGACGACGACCAGGTGGACTGAACGAACCTCGCAAGGAAGGGTGTATGCAGCAGCGCAGCAAGTGGTTTCTCGTGGCGGCCGCGACGGTGGTCCTGGCGGCGTGTTCCGACTCGTCCAACAGCTCCGACGGCGGCACGCCGGGCTCCGGGCTGTCCTATATCCGCCTCGCGCCGACCGCGCCCGCCCTCTGCAACGACAGCGCCGGCGCCTGGTTCGTGAAGCGGGCCAGCGGTTCCGACCAGGAAATCGCGCTGACCTTCCCGGAGAACGGGAATGCCGCCAACTGCAACGCCGGCAGCACCGAGGACTTTCTCCGGCTCTCGCTCAAGCCCAACAGCCTGATGCGGCGCCCGGACAGCACCCTGATCTCGACCGGCGACTCGGTATTCATCTACGTGCGCTGGGTGGGCAACGACTCCATCCTCTTCGATCTCCAGCCATCCGGCCTGCTCTTCGACCCGGCCAACCCCGCCAAGCTCAAGATCGAGTACAGCGAGGCCGGCGACGACCTGAACGACGACAACCACGTCGACGGCGCCGACACCCTGGCCGAGAACAAGCTCGACATCTGGCGACAGGAGAAGCCCGGCGACCCGTTCTTCCGGGTGGGGACCTCCAAGTCGGAGGACAGCAACGAAGTCGAAGCCCGGCTCAACGGCTTCAGCCGCTACGCCCTGGCCTACTGAGCCACCCGGATCATGGTCGCGCCCACCGGTCCCTTTGGCGACAGCGCCCGCGAGCTCCGCGGGCTCCTGGCCGCCGGCCGCTTTGAGGAAGCGCTGGAGCGCTTCCAGAGCGGGGGCTCGGTGCTGGCCAACGATGCCGAGGTCGCGCTGCTCGCGGCGACCGCCGCCACCCGGCTGGGCCGCTACGGCACCGGCGTGAGCCTCGCCGAGAGCGCCCTGGTGAATTTCCGCGCCCACGGCGACCGCGATGGCCGGATGCGCGCCCTCAACCTCCTCGGCGTGATTGCCTTCGAGCGCGGCCGCATGAAGGACGCGGAGCGTTCCCTGGGGGAGGCGCTCGAGCTCGCCCGCGAGCTCGACGACAGCCTCATGGCGGCGCGCGCCTCCAACAACCTGGCGTCAGTCGCGCACCTCGGGGAACAGCCCGAGCTCGCCCTCAGCCTCTATCGCTCTGCCCTCATCAGCTACCAGCGCCTCGGCGATCGCCGCGGCATGGCCGAAACCCATCACAACCTGGGCCTGGTCTTCCGGCACATGGGCCGGCCCCAGGATGCCCAGGTGACCGTCGACCAGGCGGTACGGCTTGCCGATGCCACCGGCGACGCGGCACTGCGGGCCCTCGCCCTGACCGGGCAGGCGGAGCTGCACCTGCTCGTCGGTGAGGTGGCCCGGGCCCGCCAGGATGCGACCGTGGCCCACCAGCTCGCCATCACCTGCGGCGACGAGCTGGGCGGCGCCGAGGCGGGGCGGCTCCAGGCCCTCGCCGCTCTCGAGGAAGGGGACCTCCAGTTCGCCCTGGCGGCGGCGGAGTCGTCCCGGCGGACCTCGGAACGCCACGGGAACGCGCTGTTGCAGGGGGAGGGGGCTGCAGCCGAGGCGCTGATCCTGCGCGCCCTCGGCCGTCAGCAGGATGCCGAGCAGATGCGGACCGAGGCGCGGAAGCTCCTCGAGCAGATGGGTGCGACCCAGCGGCTCCGCAAGTTCGAGGAGGAGTGGGAGGCGGGGGCGTAGCCCCCTACTCGCCCTTCCAGACGTACATCATCAGGTACGCGATCGTCGAGACACCCATCGAGGCGATCGCCGACGCCTTGTGGGGCGTCCACCCGCCGACTTTTCCCGCCGCAATCCGGTCGTCGATCTTCGAGGTACTCGGCGCCTTGGCGATCGAGTAGATGAATCCCGCGTCCGCCGCCAGCATCAGCCAGGTGTGCAGCCCGCGGCGCTTCCGCCCCGCCTTGAGCTTCTTCGCCTCGCCGTAGTTGATCAGCCCGGTGGCGGTGTTCAGGATGAAGATCCCCGCCACCCCGTAGGCCGCCGGCTTGTGAACCTTCTCGGCCCAGAGCGGCGCGTTGCTCCCTTTCTCCAGCAGCTTCTGCCCCGCCACGTACTCCAGCACGAAGAGCGGGAGCACCGCGTAGCTCGCGTACCGGTGGATGTCGAGCCGGGTGTAATAGCCGTCGGAGAGATGCACCGCCTGCTGGGGGACAAGGCCCAGGACCTGGGTGGCGCCGGCCAGTCCGCTCGTGGCGGGCAGCTCGATGGCCACCGGGGCAATCTCATCGGCCAGGGGCAGCGAGCTCACATTCGCGACGCTGGGAGCAAGACTCAGCGCCTGAACCAGCAGAAGAGCGTGGAGACCCAAGACAGGCTCCGTCGTGTGGGGATGGTCGAAAGGTAGTCAGAGAAGTTCCGAGTTCCGAGTTCCGGGTTCCGGGGCACAAACCGAAAGGCCAGCCTCCGTCGCCGGAAGCTGGCCTTCATTGAGTTACTCGGAACCCGCGACTCGGAACTCTTTTCTTACACCCCCACCTTCGCGGCCGCCCACGCCGCCCCCTGCTTGTCGTTCTCGTACAGCTTGTCGAGACTCACGACCACCTTCGCCCCGTTCTTCCGGATGGCGAAGCGGTCCATGTTGCGGGTGGCCTTGCCGCTGATGAACGTGCCGTCGGGCTGGTAGCGCGACTTGTGCTTCGGGCACTGGAACCGGGGATCGTCACCGAACCACCGGAGCGCGGTGTTCTGGTGCGGGCAGGAGAGGGCGAAGGCGTACACCGTGCCCTTCCAGCGCACCAGGATCACTTCGTTCTCCTTGTCGATGGTCGCGCCATCGGCGGAGGGCACCGGATAGCTGACCTCGTCGCCCTGGGTCTCGCTCGGGCGGCCCAGGGCCAGGGGAAGCGCGACGGCCTCGCGCGGGGTGGCGGAAAGGGCGGCCATGATGCCGGCCACGGCGACGGTCACCTGCTTCAGGAACTGGCGCCGGTCGGGCGCCGGGCATTCACAATCGGACATTGCGGCTGATCAGCTGGCGTTGGGGAGAATGGAACCGGCGAGCACCACGGCGAACCAGAGCGCGAGGCTGGCGATCGACGCCAGCCGGAGCCGGCGCCAGAGCTTCTGGTCGTCCTGGACCAGCTCGAGGCGGCGCTCGGTGCGGAGCATCGCGTAGCCGTTCACGAGCAGCACGGCGATGAGGCCGATCTTGGCCCAGAAGACCGCCGACACCGCCAGCGACTCCAGGTCGGCGGCGAACATCAGGAGGCCGCTCAGCGCGGTGACGCCCAGGGCGCCGACCACGATCGGGTGGATGGTCGCCAGCTCGCTGAGGTGGCGGGTCCGTTCCGCCGGGGCCGCGGCGGCGGCGCGCAGGGTGGAGCGGTCAGCGGCGAGCGCGAACCCGCCGGCGGTCATCATCCCGCCGAAGTGCCCGAAGGTCACGGTGGTCTGCGCCACCTTGCTCGCGTTGTAGAAATCGGCCCACGGGGCAACCACCGTGGCCAGCTGGGTCAGCAGCGACATGAATTCCTCCCGGTTACTTCCAGACCAGCATCATGAGATAACTGCCCAGCGCCACCCCCATCGACCCGATCGCGAGGTCGCGGTGGGTGCTGGCGCTGGAGGAGCGGCCCGACCCGCCGTTCTCGCGGAAATCGTCGTCCGGTGCGGTGGCACCCACCGCCACGAAGCCGGCATCCGCCGCAATCATCAGCAAGCCATGTACCCACCGGCGGGCCGGCTTCGGGTCCTTCCGCGCCTCCACCAGGTTCCACACCCCCGTCACGGTATTCACCGCGAACAGGCCGGCGATGGCCGTGGCAAGGGGCCCGTGGGCATCGCGGGCCAGCCCATGGGAGTCGGGGTTGTTCCAAAGTTCTCTGCCCGCAAGGTATTGGGCCGCGAACAGGGGTACTGTGAGCCAGCTCGCAAGCCGGTGGATCTTGAGCCGGATGTAATACCCGTCACTGTGCTGGATGGCCTTGTGTCGCCGGCGGGGTGTGCTGTCCCCCTGGGTCGTGTCCTCCACCCAGGCCTGCATGATCGGCTGCGGAGCGTTCAGACTGGCTCCCAGCAGGGACAGGTTGTCCAGCCGGGGAGCAAGACTGACCACGCTGGTTGCGGCACTGTCCGGCACCGGGGCAGGCGGAATCGTGTCGGGAATGCCGAGAGCGGCGGCGAGCAGGAGGGTGGCGATCATGACGGTGATCCGGGTTGACCTGAACGCTGAAGAAATCGCGGAGCGCGTGCGTGGATGCGCATCGTCTGTGCAAGCCCCGGACCGGATGACCCCAGCGCGGCGCTCAGAGGGAAGCAGCGCATCACGCGTATACCCGATCCCTGACAAGTGAAACGCCGCGTACCGGGAGCGATACGCGGCGATACAGACAACTTGGCGTCGGCTGATGAACCCACTGTGAATCACGCTCGCTCGGCGCGAACGTGAATACGAGATGAATCAGGGCTCGGCGGAGAGACCGAGCAGGCGACCGGCGGCGATCGGACCGATTTCACGCACCGCCCCCGAGCTCAGGTTCACGCGGTAGAGTCGCGGGTTCGTCTCACCCTGGATCACGAGCGCCGCGTAGGCGGTGCCGTTCCGCGCCACGTCGAAGCCGCCATCACCGGAGACGGTGATGCCCAGCGAGCCGACGGTGTGCAGGACGCCATCATCAGGCGTCGTGCTCCGGGCCAGGGCGCTGACCTCCCCGTCGATGTAGTAGAGCGTCGAGGTACTGGTGCTCGCGGTATTGTGGTTGTGGGCGATCGCGATGATCGCCGGGAAATCCCCCTGGTGCACGTCCCCCGCCGTCCAGGCCAGGTAGGGGTCGGTCGCCACCAGTGACCCGGTCGCCGGGAAGATCCGGAAGTTCGACTGGCTGTCGGTCACGATCCGGATCCGGTCGGTCGCCGGGTTCACGTCGAAGCCGAAGCCGGTCCCCTTGAGCAGCGGCGTGAACCCGCCGACCAGCGTCGCTTCGCCGGTCAGCGCCAGGGTGTAGACCCGGCTGGAGTCGGTGAGGAGATAGAGGTCCCCGGTCGCCGGCCGGAAATCGATGTCGAGTCCATGCTCCCCCGTGAGCAACCCGGTAATGGCATGGCCGGTGACGTCGCCCGGGTCGGTGGAGGGGAAGCTCACCAGGACGTTGTTCGCGGTGACCCCGTACAGCGTGACCGAGCTGCTGTTGGGATCGCCGCTGTCGCCCTTGCAGCCCGCCAGCGTCGCCCCCAGCCCGAGAAGAACCAGAAAGAACGATCGAGCCCATCCGTACCGCATGCTGCCTCCGTCTGTCGTCGTGTTCGTCTGCCCGCCCGGCTACGACGCCGGCTCGATTACCACGGCGGTGCCGTAGCAGAGGACTTCCGTCACCCCCGGCATCAGTTCGCCCGCATCGTACCGCACCCCGATCACCGCATTGGCCCCCAGCTCTTCGGCGTGCACCAGCATGATGTTGTACGCCTCTTCCCGGGCCGCTTCGCAGAGCCGCGTCAGCAGCGTGATGTTGCCGCCGAAGATGGTCTGGAGCTTGGCGAACGCGGTGCCGAAGACCGAGCGGGACCGCACCGTGATCCCGCGGACCACGCCCAGGTTGTTGGTGACACGGTAGCCCTCCAGGACGAAGGCGGTGGTGGTGAAGCTCGGGTCGACGCCGCTGGTCCGTCGGATCGCGTTCGGCATGAGGGTCTCGGTCGGGAAGGGGGCACGAAGGTGACCGAGTCGAATGTAACCGGCCCCCGCCCAGGGCCGGGTGAAACCGGGGCGGGGCCGGCTCCGTCCGGCCAGTTCACATAGCTAGCTATGGGAAACCGGGACCGCCCCATGCCCCCACGCAAGAACGACATCCTCCAGGGCACCCTCGCCCTCCTCGTCCTCCGGACCCTCCACGTCCTGGACCGGGCCCACGGCTATGCGATTTCCGATCACATCCAGCGCCTCAGCCGGGACCAGCTCCGGGTCGAAGAGGGCTCCCTCTATCCGGCCCTGCACCGGATGGAACAGGCCGGCTGGGTCCGGGCCGAGTGGGGCACCACCGAAAAGAACCGCCAGGCCCGCTTCTATACGCTCACCCCGCTCGGTCGCCGGCAACTCGCGCAGGAGCACGAGAGCTGGACCCGGCTTACCGAGGCGGTGGGGCGGGTGCTCCGCTTCGCCTAGGAGGAACCGATGGGATGGTGGACCCGGATCCGCAATGCCGTTGCCCCGGCCAGGCTGTCATCTGATCTCGACCGCGAGATCGCGTTTCATATCCAGGAAACCACCGACCGGCTCATCGAGTCGGGGATGGCCCCTGAGGCCGCCGCGCGCGAGGCCGCGAGCCGCTTCGGCCACCGCGCCACGGTGAAGGACCGGACCCGCGACTTCAATGTCGCGCTCTGGCTCGAGTCGCTGGGCCAGGACCTGCGCTACGCGCTCCGCACCCTCCGGAGCGCGCCCGGCTTCACCCTGGTCGCGGTCCTCTCGCTCGGCCTCGGCATCGGCGCCAATACCGCGATCTTCAGCCTGCTCGACACCGTGCTGTTCCGCTCGCTCCCGGTGGCGCAACCGGAGCAGCTGGTCAAACTGTCGATGGGCGATCCGCAGAACGACGTCTTCACCAACCCGCTGTGGGAAGCGATCCGCGACCAGGACCGCACCTTCAACGGGCTCCTGGCCTTCGGGGGCGATCGCTTCAACCTGGCGTCCTCGGGACCCGCCCGCCTGGTGGACGGCACCCTGGTGAACGGCGGGTTCTTCTCCACCCTCGCCATCCAGCCGGCCCTGGGGCGCCTGCTCCAGCCGGCCGACGACCAGCGGGGCTGCCCTGGCCTGGTGGTGATCAGCTACGGCTTCTGGCAGCGCGAGTTCGCGGGGAATGCCGGCGCCCTGGGCCGCCAGCTGCTCATCAATCGCCAGTCGTTCACGGTCATCGGCGTCACGGCCCGGAGCTTCAGTGGAGTGGAAGTCGGTCGCGCGCCGGAGCTCTACGTCCCGATCTGTTCCGAACCGCTGCTGAGCGGCGACCCGGGCAGCCTGGATCAGCGCAGCAGCTGGTGGCTCCAGATCATGGGCCGGCTCCCCGAAGGAATGACGCTGGCGCAGGCCGGTGAGCGGCTCGCGGCGATGGCTCCCGCGGTCTACAGCGCGACCCTGCCGACCGACTGGGAAGCGAGCCAGCAGCAGGAGTACCTCAAGCGCACCCTGACACTCTCCCCCGCTCCCGCCGGCGTCTCCGATGTCCGCAACCAGTACAGCACGGCGCTCCTGGTGCTGATGGGCCTGGTGGGGGTGGTACTCCTGATCGCCTGCGCCAACGTGGCCAACCTGCTGCTGGCCCGGGCGGCCAGCCGCCAGCGGGAGATTGCGATGCGCCTGGCCATCGGCGCCAGCCGCGGCCGGGTGATTCGTCAGGCACTGACCGAGAGCCTGGTGCTTTCGCTCATGGGCGCCG
This sequence comes from Gemmatimonadales bacterium, assembly GCA_046327735.1. Classification (GTDB taxonomy): domain Bacteria; phylum Gemmatimonadota; class Gemmatimonadetes; order Gemmatimonadales; family GWC2-71-9; genus JADJOM01. The sequence continues at coordinate 246,424 of JAXLXZ010000005.1, forward strand.
CCGTGGGCCTGGTCTTCGCCCGGTGGAGCAGCCGCCTGCTGGCGGGCCTGATCGCCAATGGACGCGTGCCGGTGACCCTCGACCTCCCGCTCGACCTGCGCCTCTTCGGATTCAGCCTGGGACTCGCCGTGCTCACGGGCCTGCTCTTCGGGGTGGCACCGGCCTGGCGCTCGGTCAGGCTGGACGTGCACGGGATTCTCAAGAGCGGGGGCGGCAGCCAGACGCCGACCGGCCGCTCCATGGCTGCGGGCAAGACCCTCGTGGTCGTCCAGGTGGCGCTTTCCCTGGTGCTCGTGGCGGTGGCGGGGCTCCTGGTCGGCAGCTTCCGCCAGCTCGCCACCACCAACCCCGGCTTCCGCCGTGACGGTGTCGTGCTCGCCGGGATCGACTGGGCCTCGGCGGGACTCCAGGGGCCCGCGCGGGAGGTGGCGCTCCGGAGCATGCTCGACCGGCTCCGCTCTACCCCTGGCATGGAGGCCGTCAGCGCGTCGGTCATCACGCCGGTGAGCGGCCGGGGCTGGAACAGCTTCGTCCTCCCGCCGGGATACGAGCCGCCGGGCAAGTATGACAACCTGGTCTGGTTCAACGGCATCAGCGACGGGTACTTCGCCACGCTCGGCACCCCGCTCCTGGCGGGCAGGGACATTGCTCCCACCGACCAGGCCAGCAGCCCGAAGGTCGCGGTGGTGAATCGCGCCTTCGCGCACCGCTTCTACGGGGACAAGAACCCGGTGGGCCGGCGGTTCAAGGTCCAGAACGGCGAGCCGGAAACGCCGGAGCTCGAGATCGTGGGCGTGGTGGGCGACGCCAAGTACCGCTCGCTGCGTGACTCCCTCGACCCGACCGTGTATGTGCCCTGGACCCAGAACCAGTTCTTCGGCCACATCGTGATCCTGGCCCGGTCCGCCCAGCCCACCAGTACCACCGTGGCCGCGCTGGTGGCGGCGGCCCAGGGCACGATGCCCAACGCCTCGCTCCAGCTCAGCACCCTCGCGGGGCAACTCGATACCTCGCTGGCCCGCGAACGCCTGCTCGCCCTGCTCTCCGGGTTCTTCGGCGGACTGGCCCTGCTGCTCGCGCTGATCGGCCTCTACGGCACCATGGCGTACAGCGTCACGCGACGTCGCAAGGAAATCGGCATCCGCGTGGCGCTCGGCGCCACCCGCGCGCGACTGGTCGCCATGGTGACCGGCGAGGCGGGACGGCTGGTGGGAGTGGGGATCGTGCTGGGGGCGGGAGCCGTGGCCGCCGCCACGCGGCTGGTGAAATCGTTCCTGTACGGGCGGACACCGCTCGACCCGATGACCATGGTCGCGGCGGTGCTGCTGGTGGCCCTGGTCGCCCTCGCCGCCGGCGCGTTGCCCGCGGTGCGCGCGGTGCGGCAGGATCCGCAGGCGGTGCTGCGGGAAGAGTAGGCCCGAAGCTGAGCCCGGAGAAACGGGGCGGGGAGGAGCAGCGCGTGTGCACACGATGTCGTCCCGAGGGAGCGCAAGCGACCGAGGGATCCAGCCTGGGCAGGCTGGATCCCTCGCTTCGCTTCGAGATGACAGTCCTTACTCCTCTTCGTGATCCGTCTTCTTGTGCTCCGCCGCCACCTTCGCCGTCACGTCCGGCGGCGCCTCGGCATACCCATGCGGGTCGGTGTGGAAGGTGCCGCGCCCGTGGGTGATCGAATGCAGCTGGGTGGCGTACTTGTACATCTCCGCCTCCGGCACGATCGCCTTGACGCGGGTGAGCCGCCCGTCGGCCTCGGTGCCGAGAATCTGGCCCCGGCGGCTGCTCAGGTCGCCCATCACGTCGCCTAACAGGTCGGACGGCGCCCACACCGTCACGTCCAGCAGCGGCTCGAGCAGCACCGGCCGCGCCTTCGGCGCCACCGTCCGGAAGGCGAGGATCCCCGCCATCTTGAACGACATCTCGTTCGAATCGACGTCGTGGTACGAGCCTTCATAGCACTCGGCCTGGAAGTCGACCAATGGGAAGCCCGCGATGACGCCTCGTGCGGCCGCTTCCTGGATGCCGCGGTCCACCGCCGGGATGTACTTGTTGGGGATCACTCCGCCCACGATGTTGTCGACGAAGGCGTAGCCGGCGCCCCGCGGCCGCGGCGCGAGCCGCACCCAGCAGTCGCCGTACTGGCCCCGCCCGCCGCTCTGCTTCTTGTGCTTCCCCTGCCCCTCGGCCTTGCCCTTGAGGGTCTCCCGGTAGGCCACCTTCGGCCGCACCAGCTCGGCGTGCACCCCGAACTTCTTCTCCAGCCGCCCGAGAATGATCTCGAAGTGCCGCTCGCCCATGCCGTGGATGAGGGTCTGGCCCAGTTCCGAGCTGTACTCGAAGTGGAAGGTCGGATCCTCTTCGTGCAGCTTGTGGAGCCCCGCCGCGAGCTTGTCTTCCTCGCCCCGGTTCTTCACCACCACCCCTGAGGTCGCCACCGCTTCGGGATAGGGAATCGGGTCGAGATGCACCGCGTGGTCGCGGCGGCAGAAGGTGTCGTTGGTGTGGGTGTCCCGCAGCTTGGCCACCGAGCCGATATCGCCGGGCGCCAGCTCGGGCACCTCGATCCGCTCCCGGCCCTGCTGCACCGAGAGGTGATTGAGCTTCTCGGCGACATTGTGCTCGTGGTTCCAGACCTCTTCCCCGTTCTTGACCGCGCCGCGGTAGCTGCGGAAGAGCGTCACGTCGCCCACGTGGGGCTCGGAGATGGTCTTGAACACGTGGCCGAGCAGCGGCGCGTCGTCGACCGCGCCGGGCGGGTCGTGCGACTCGGCGGGCGAGGGCAGCAGCTCCACCATGTCGTTGAGCAGCGCGCGGGTGCCGTAGGTCAGGGTGCTGCTTCCCACCAGCATCGGCACGATCTCGCCGGCCAGCACGCCCTTCTTGAGCGCCTTGACGATCTCGGCGCGGGTCAGCTCCTCGCCGCCGAGGTATTTCTCGAGCAGGGCGTCGTCGGTGGCGGCGATCGCCTCCACCAACTGCTCGTGGTACTTGGCGTAGCTCTCCTTGACCTCATCGGGCAGCGGCACCGCGTCGTACTCCCCGTTCTTGGTGCCCTTCTTGTAGAACTGGGTCTCGTCGGTGAGCAGGTTGACGATCCCGTGGAAGTCGGCGCCGTTGCCGACCGGGATCTCCACCGGCACGACCTTGGGAGAGAGGTGCGCCTTCACGTCATCGAAGACGCGCTCGAAGTTGGCGCGCTCGCGGTCCATCTGGGTCACGAAGATCAGCCGCGGGAGGTGCAGCCGGTCGCAGATCTCCCACACCCGCTCGGTCCCGACTTCCACCCCGCCGGTGGCATTCAGCACCACCACCGCGCTGTCGGCCGAGTAGAGCGCCGCGGTCGCCTCCCCCAGGAAATCCAGGAAGCCGGGCGCGTCCAGCATGTTGATCTTGGTGTCCAGCCACTCGGCGAAGCCGATGCCGAGACTGATGGAGTGCTTGCGATCGATTTCGTCGGCGGAGTAATCGGTGAGGGTGGTGCCTTCCAGGATGCTGCCGTGGCGGCGGCTCGAACCGGAGACATATGCGAGCGCATCCACCAGCGTCGTCTTGCCAGCCGCCCCGTGGCCCACGAACGCCACGTTGCGGATGGCCGGTGTTCCATAGACCCGCATGGGCCAACCTCCTTCGTGAAGGGGTTGGGCCATCATGCAAGCCGGTGCCGGAAGTGTCAAATGGCTTGAAATGAGGACAGCGTGAGGCGGTCTTCAGGCCCCGGGCCTGCGCCCGCCCGGCTCCCCCGCCGGGAAGAACTCCCGCACCACGGCCGTGGTATCCACCCCCGCGCCCTCCCCCGCCCGCAGGTCGGCGTCGAAGACGTGACCCACCCGGTTGCCCGACAGGTCCTCGAGCGCCGGGTGGACCCGCACCTGGTACCGCTCCGCGTACCACGGCGCGTCCGGGACGAACTGCCAGGAGCGGTCGTCCCCGGCCAGCCGGACCGTTCCGGTGACCGGGGTGCCGTCCCGCCGGGTGACGGCCAGGAGGTGCTGGGCCAGGGCGTGATCGAGCGGTTCGCCGAAGCGCACCGTCAGCGGCATCCAGCTGCCGATGGCCGGGGCGTGGACCAGCCAGCGCGCCGGCTCGACCGGGGAGTGATCCTCGGTCGTGGCGCGGAACTCATGCTCCAGGCCCTGGAGCAATGGCGCCCCGCGGGCATCGCGCCATTCCCGCGAGATCCTCAGCGTGTACCGGCGGCCCGCTTCCAGCACCGGCCCCACTTCGCGCCGACGACGGATGTCGTGCTTCACCCGGGCCATGTCGAAGAGCAGCGTGATCCGGGTCCGGTCGGGATTCCAGAGTTCCTCCTCGCGCCGGAGAAACGCTCCCTCCACCACCTGGCCCCGCTCGTCCAGCAGCTGCACCCGGTCGAGCGCCTCCCCTTCGCGCATGGGCGCCGAGAACTCGACATACCAGCGGAGCTGGTTCGCCGGCACCATCGGCGCGGACGGGTGCAGGGCCGTGATGGTCGCCGTCGGCGGCGGTGCGGGACGTCCCGGCAGCCGGAAGCTCCACTGCAGGGCCGAATCGGCGTCGCTGCCCGTACCCGCAAGGGCGGCGAGGGCCCGCCGATCCAGACGCACCCGGTACCCCAGCTCGCCCTCGGGCGGATAGCGCGGCGTGAACCGGAGACAGCCCTGCGGCTCGATCCGGTACTGTCCGGCCAGGGGTGGTACCGGTGCGCCATCGGCACTCGCTTCCACGGTCAGCGCCGCCTCCCAGCGCCCGTCTCCAGGCGGCACCGTGGCCAGGCGTGCTCGCAGCAGCGGCGGCAGCCCCCAGACTTCGACCTGGCCGAAGTCGGCCGCGGCGGGATCGAGCCCCACCCGGAGCTCGACCGGCCGCACCTCGCCGCTGCAGGCGAGCATCACCAGCGCCAGCACGACCCGGACACCGCGCATGGGTCAGAGCCACTCTTTCCTGTAGTAGCCGACTTCCACCGCGCCGCTCTCGATGTCCCGCCGCAGGATCGCGATGCCCTCGGGCATCTCGGCGAGGCGCATGATGCCCGCCCCCGAGATGGCGAGGAAGCCCACCCCGCCAGCCTGGTACGCCTCGTCGACCCCCTTCGTCATGGCCGGCGCCCCCGCGATCTCAGAGGGATCGAATCGCATCAGGGTGCGATCGCTGTTGGCGATCAGGATCCAGCTCTTCCCCTTGTTCTGGTACTGCACCATGTCGACCGGCTGGTTGCCGCCGCCCAGCTCGGCCACCGTACGGCCCCGCAGGTGGCCCCCCTTCTTGAGGTCCGCCCGGGTGAACGTCGCGATCGGGGAGCAGCCGTATCCCGCCAGCAGGCTCGGCGTGCCGTTGAGCGAGAGCGGAAGGAAGGAGGTGATCGGCGATGCGGTTTCCCAGCGGTTGTGACTGGTATGGAAGATCTCGACCGAGGTGATCGTGCTCGCCTTGCCGAAGGGGAACGGCACCCGGCGCAGCGCCGACGCGAACTGCTCGTTCGAAAGCCCTGCCACCCACAGTTCCCCATCGACGTAGGCGAGATCGGTGACCGCCAGGGTCCACTGCGGCTGGCCCCAGGAGGTCTTCGCGTCACGCGACGGCGCGGCGGGAAGGGGAGCGCTGCTGTGGCGGATGTTGTCGAGATTGACCAGCTCCACGCGGTCCCGTCCGGCTGCCCGGACCAGCGCGGCCTGGTCGCCCCCCTCGGCCACCCGCGTCACCGTGAAGTAGAGACTCCCGGTCTTCGGGTTCCGGGCCATGTCGCCGAAACGGATCCGGTCGCGGGTCGTACCGAGAAGGCCGGCCACCTTCTGGTCCAGGTCCGGGACCAGGTCACGCTCGCCGAACTCGGCCCTGCCGGTCTCGGCCGGGTCGATGGCCACCAGCGTGGCCGCGCGCGAATCGGCCAGGAAGAGGATGCCATCCTGATTGAATGTCATCGCCCCCGCCGAGGTGAGGCTGACGGCCCCGACCTGCATGCCCAGGCGGTCGGTGGGCGGCGGCGCGGGGCGGGGCTCCGGCAGCGCCATCGCCGTGGTGGCGAGGGCAAGGAGCGCGGCGAAGGTGGCACGAGGAAGGAAATGAGAGCGCATCGAGAAGCTCCGTGGAAGAGTCGGGTGGTCACCATGCGACCTTCCTCCGCCAGGCTCAACCTGCGCGGGACGAAGCGGGCTCGTCGGGGACGAACCGCGCCAGGCAGGGATGAACGCGGAGCCGCGCGGAACCGTCTTGCTCCGATCCCGCTGACGCCATAGGGTGTGTGACCATGACCACCGCGGTGAACTCCTCCGACTTTCCCCGCATGCTGCGGCTGGGCCTCGCGCTCGGGTTGCTCCTGGGCGTCCTCGAGACCCTGCAGCAGGTCGCGTGGCTGAGCCTGCGGGAAATACACGACCCGGTGAGAAACTCGGTGCTCTCCGCGCTGATACCGTGGCTCCTGGTACTGCCGTTTGTCCCCCTCGTGATCGTGCTGGCCGAGCGCTGGCCGCTCGACCGCGGGAAGTGGTGGACCCATCTCCCGATCCACCTCGGCGCCTCGCTTCTCCTGCTCGGACTCCACCAGGCGCTCGCCGTCTGGATCGTCGCACGGCTCGACCCGAATCCCTCGGTCCGGCTGAGCACGTTCTTTCTCAAGCTGTTCACCCTGCGGATGCCGGTGGACATGCTGGTCTACTGGGCGCTGGTCGGTGGGGTACACGCGATGCGGGCGGGACGGGAGGCGCGTGAGCGGGCCCAGGCGGCGGCCCGGCTCGAGGCGTCGCTGGCCGAGGCGCGGCTCGCCACCCTGCGCGAGCAGCTGCAGCCGCACTTCCTGTTCAATTCCCTCAACGCGGTCAGTACCCTGGCGCTTCGGGGTGACGGCCAGGCGGTGACGCGGGCCCTCTCCACGCTGAGCGAACTCCTCCGCATGACGCTCGACACCCGGGCCCAGGAACTCCCGCTGGCGGAGGAGCTGGTCTTCGTCGACCGCTATCTCGAGCTGCAGCAGCTCCGCTATGCCGACCGCCTGACCATTCTCAGGCGGATCGACGATGACGTCCTCGACGCCGCCGTCCCGGCGATGCTGATCCAGCCGCTGGTAGAGAACGCCCTGCGCCACGGCCTGGAGCGGCAGCCCGGCGCGGGACGGGTGGAGATCCACGCCCGGCGCGACGGTGCCGCGCTGTGCATCGTGGTGCGGGACAGCGGGCCGGGGTTCGGCGGGACGGGAGCCGTGCGCGAGGGGATCGGCCTGGGCAACACCCGCGCGCGGCTCACCGCGCTCTACGGTGGCGAGGCGGCCCTGAGCTGCGGCGACGCGCCCGGCGGCGGGGGCGAGATCCGGGTCGTGCTCCCCTGGCGGCCCCTCGGCACCGCGACGCCCGCCCCGCTCCTGGTGGAGACCGCATGATCCGCACGGTCATCGTCGACGACGAACCGCTGGCGCGCGAGGGGCTGCGGGTCCGGCTGGGCCTCGAGCGCGACATTCAGCTCGTGGGGGAAGCGGGCGATGGACCGGCGGCCATCGAGCTGGTCGTCCGGGAACAGCCGGACCTGCTGCTCCTCGATGTGCAGATGCCCGGCATGGACGGCTTCGAGGTCCTCACCCGGCTCGCGGATGCCTGGATCCCGGCGGTGATCTTCGTGACCGCGCATGATCGCTACGCGGTGAAGGCCTTCGAGGTCCACGCGGTGGACTATCTCCTCAAGCCGCTCGACGGACGCCGGCTGCGCGAGGCGGTGGAGCGGGTGCGCAAGGCGGTGGAGGCGGGACAGCATGGGCCGACCGAGGCGGTGGTGAACCTGCTGGCGGCGCGGGACCAGGGCCCGGGCCAGCCGCACGTGCGGCGCTGGGCGGTGCGGGAGGGAGAGAGCTTCGTCCTGCTCCGCGCCGAAGAGGTCGACTGGATCGAGGCCGCGGCCAATTATGTCCGCTTCCATGCCCGCGGTAAGGCGTTCCTGCTGCGCACCACCATGGCCCAGCTGGAACAGGAGCTCGACCCCCGCCGCTTTGCCCGGATTCACCGCTCCACCATCGTGAACCTCGACCGGGTGCGGGAGATCCGCCCGGAGTGGCACGGCGACTACGACGTCCTGCTCACCACCGGGGACACGCTGCGCCTGGGTCGGCGCTATCGCCAGGTCCTCCTCCGGTAACACGCGGGATTTGGTACCCAGAGCGGTACAGAAAGGTTACCGCCTCCCGGTACACCGGACCTACGTTCGGCGGCGTGACCATCGTCGCGGAACGGGTCCTCCCCGCCTATCGCGCCGCCCTTGATCAGGCGCTGCTCGACGCCGCCCGGCAGCTCCCCGAGGGACGGTGGCGCCGGGCGCTGCTGCAGCTCCGGCGCCGCACCGGGTCGGACGCGGCGCACGAGCGCCTGGCCGCGCTCGGCAGGCTCACCCTGCTGGCGGAGGTGCAGGGGTGGCTGGGGGTGGGCGAAGCGATCGTCCTGCGGAAACTGGCCTACAAGGTGGCGGTGCTGGAGGAGCGAAACGGGGGAGACGGCGGCTAGGCGCCATCGAGACCAGCTCTGTCATTCCGAGCGCAGCGAGGAATCCCTGTTTCTCTGGCGGAGAGATCCCTCGCTACGCTCGGGATGACCGGCGCATTCGCGCCGGTCACTTCCCGAACACCTCGACATTCGCCCGGCCGTCACCGCCGCCCGCCACGCTCTTGTAGGCGAACTCCACCCGGCGCACCGTCCGCGCGTCGCCCGGGAGGTCGATCACCCGGCTCCGGGAATCGCTGCCGAAGTGGAGCCTGGTCGGCGGCGAGAAGCTCTCGCCGTTCCCGAAGACCACCCGGACGTCGAACATCTCGAGGTCGGCGTCCTTGACCACGATCATGATCTTCCGGAACCGGCCGTCACCCAGGCCGGAGATGACATCGCGCTCGGCGCGGAAGCTCACCAGCCGCTCCCCCAGCCGCCGCCATCCCTCGCCCGGCTCACCCGGCCGTCCCTTGTCGTCATGGTCGTGCTCGTGCTCGTCCCGGCCCCGGCCCACGCCCGCCTCGGCACCGCCGCCCAGGCCGTAGACCCGCACCGTCGCGCGGCCCCGGCGACCTTCGCTCCGGTAGAAGAACTCCACCCGCCGCACCACCCGCTCCGCACCGGGCAGGTCGATCGTGCGGCTCCAGCTCCCTTCGCGGAAGTTGATCCGGGTGTCGGGCGAGAAGCTCTCGCCGTCGCCGAACGTCACCCGGATGTTGTACATCTCGAGGTTGCCGCCGTCGACCTCGATCTTGATCGCGTGGAAGCGGCCCTGGTGCGTGGCCGTGATCACGTCCCGCTCGGCCCGGTAGTTGACCTTCCGGGTGCCGAGCAGCACCCAGTCATCCGTCGAAGGCCGGGCGGCGTGTCCCGCCACGGGTCCCACGCTCAGCGTCATCAGCACCGCGGTCATCAGGGCCAGCATGCGCTCCATCCCGTTGAAGGTTGTCGATAAGACGTGCAGCGCCCGCCCGCGTTAAGCGGCGGAGTTATCCGTTGTTCCGGACCTTCTACCGGTAGCCCGCCGCCTGCAGGTGGAAGAGTTCGGCATACAGCCCCGCCTTGGCCACCAGTTCCTCGTGGCTCCCCTGCTCCGCCAGCTCGCCCTGGGTCAGCACCAGGATCCGGTCGGCCATGCGCACCGTGCTGAAGCGGTGACTGATCAGCACCGCCATGCGGCCCACCGTGAGCTCCGCGAACCGGACGAACACCTCGTATTCCGCCCGCGCATCGAGCGCCGCGGTGGGTTCGTCCAGGATGAGGAGCTGGGCCTCCCGAAGGTAGGCGCGGGCCAGCGCCACCTTCTGCCACTCGCCGCCGCTCAGGTCCACGCCCCCTTCGAAGCGGCGTCCCAGCATCTGCTCGTATCCCGACGCCAGCCGCGCCGTCACCGAGTCGGCGAGACTCCGCCGCGCGGCGTGCTCGATGGCCGGCTGGTCTTCCAGCCGCGCGATGTCACCCACCGCGATGTTCTCGCGGACCGGGAAGTCGTAGCGGTAGAAGTCCTGGAAGATGACGCCGAGGTTCTGGCGCAGGCTCGCCACGTCGTAGTCCCGCAGGTCACGGCCGTCGAGCAGCACCCGGCCCTCGCTCGGGTCGTAGAGCCGCGCCAGCAGCTTGGCGAGGGTGGTCTTGCCCGCCCCGTTCTCGCCCACCAGCGCCACCCGCTCGCCCGGCCGGAGCTGGAAGCTCAGGTGCCGCACCGCCCACCGCTCCGACCCCGGGTAGCGGAACCCGACATCCTCGAACACGAACCCGTCCCGGATCGGGTTCGGCACCGCCAGCGCCCCGGGCCGGGAGCGGATCCTCGGCTCCAGCGCCAGGAACGAGAAGAGGTCGTCGAGGTAGAGCGCCTGCTCCACCAGCTGCGACGCGGAAAGCAGCACCCGCTGGATCAGTTCCCGGCTCTGCCGGAAGCTCGCCGACAGGAACGTCAGCACGCCGATGGTGAACCGCCCCGCCGGCGAGACGTACCCCGTCACCGTCAGGTAGATGATGGTCGCGTAGGCGCCGTAGTAGCCCAGCGTGCCCACCAGCGCCAGCAGCGACGCCACCACCGAGCGCCGCACCGCCAGCGCCCGGTTCGCCTCGTAGAACTCATCCGAGAGCCGGGCGTAGCGCTCCACCAGGAAATCGGCCAGCCCGAAGAGCTTGACCTCCTTGGCCGAGACATCGCTCGCGCCCACGTAGCGCAGGTAGTCGAGCTGCCGCCGTTCCGCCGTCCAGGAGTAGAGCAGCGAGTAGGCCAGCGCCGCATAGCGGGTCTCGCCCAGGAACGATGGCAGCACCGCGAGCGCCAGGAGCGCCAGGAGCCACGGGACGTAGAGCGTGAGCGCGGCGGCCAGCGAGATCAGTGTCACCAGGTCCTGCATCGAGCTCAGGAGGCCGGTCACCAGCCCGATGCGCCCGACCGTCTGCCGCCGGGCCCGCTCCAGCTTGTCGTAGATCTCCGCGTCTTCCAGCTGCTCGAGATCGAGGCTGGCCGCATGGCGCATCAGGTCGACGCTGGTCCGGTTCGCCACCAGGTCGCCCAGCAGGCTTTCGATCAGCGCCGAGAAGCGCGCCAGGACTTCGCCGGCCACGGCCAGCCCGAGTTCGATCCCCACCAGCTCCGCCAGGTGCCGGTAGGCCGCCGTCGCCAGCGCCGCTGGGGGCGGCACCGTCACCAGCGTCACCACGTCGTCGATGATGAGCTTGCCGATCCACAGCACCGCCAGCGGCAGCACCGCCCGCAGCGCCCGGAGCAGCACCATGGCCACGCTGTAGCCCCGGTGGGTGTCCCACACCAGCGCGATCAGCCGCGGCAGGTGCCGGATGGCGCGAAGCCGTTCCCGCCAGCTGGGCGGCGACTCCAGCTGCTTGAGGATGCGGCGACCGGACCGGCCGGGCGGAGGGGGCGGGTGAGCCATGCAGGCAAAGTAAGGCACTACCTTCGAGAGTCCCCTCACCCGAGGCTCCCGTGCCCTCCTCCGTCTGGCAGGACATCCTCCTGCCCGGTGTCCCGCTCCTCGAAAAGGTGCTCCGTCCGCTCCTGGTCTACCTCTTCCTGGTGGCCAGCCTGCGCCTGGCCGGCAAGCGCGAGCTGGCCCAGCTCAACCCGCTCGACCTGGTGGTGCTGCTGACCCTCTCGAACACGGTCCAGAACGCCATCATCGGGAACGACAACTCGGTGCTCGGCGGGATCATCGGGGCGATCACCCTCCTGCTGGCCAACTGGGCGCTCATCACCCTCACCTTCCGGAGCACCAAGCTCGAGACGCTGGTGGAGGGGGCGCCGGAGCAGCTCGTCGCCGGGGGCAAGCTGCTGGACGAGCGGCTCGAGGCCGAGAAGATCTCCCGGGAGCAGCTCGAGGCGGCGGCACGCAAGCAGGGGTTCCGCTCCCTCGCCGACGTGGACCAGGCGATCCTCTACCCCGGCGGCACCTTCTGCTTCATCGGCAAGGTGCCCACCGCCGACGCGATCCATCACCACCAGCTCATGCGCGAACTCCACCTGCTCCGGCAGGAGGTGGAGGCCCTGCGGGCCACGCCGGGCCGCTAGCCCTACCACCTTTCCCGGTCTCGGACCTACCTTCTTCCCCATGAGCCAACCCGTTGCGCTGGTCACCGGTGCCACCGAGGGAATCGGGCGGGCCATCGCCTTTGCCCTGGGCCGCGCCGGCTATGCCGTGGGCGTCTGCGCCCGCACCCCCTCCAAGCTCCGCCCCCTGCTCGAGGAGCTGGGCGCCGCCGGCATCCGGGCCGTGGGCCAGCCGGGCGACGTGGGCCTCGAGGCCGACGTCAAAGGCATCGTCGACCGCATCACCGCCGAGCTCGGGCCGGTCGACGTCCTCGTCAACAACGCCGGCATCGGCGTCCTCAAGCCGGTGAACGAGCTTTCGCTCGACGAGTGGGACGCCACCATGGCGACCAACGTGCGGAGCCTCTTCCTCGTCACCCGCCTGGTGCTGCCCGGGATGCGCCAGCGCCAGCGCGGCGCCATCATCACCATTGCCAGCCTCGCCAGCCGGAACGGCTTCGCCGGCGGCACCGCCTACGTCGCCTCCAAGCACGCCGCCCTGGGGTTCAGCCGCGCGCTCATGATGGAGGCCCGGAAGGACAACATCCGGGTCATCGCGATCTGCCCCGGCACCGTCGACACGCCGCTCATCCGGCAGCAGTCGCTGCTCACCCCCAACCTGGCGAAGAGCCTCCAGCCGGAGGACGTCGCCGCCACGGTGCTGGCCGCGCTGGCCCTCCCCGAGCGCGCGACCATCAGCGAGCTGGACGTCCGGCCCACCAATCCGTGAGCGGCATCCGTGTCACCCATTGCCTCTGCCGCCGCCAGCCCTTCACCCGGCTCCTCGGCCTCTCGCGTGAGGCGGGGTGGAGCCTGGCGGACCTGATGCGGGAGACCGGGTGCGGGGCCCAGTGCGGGCTCTGCCGTCCCTACCTCCGCCGCATGCTCGCCACCGGTGAGACGGTCTTCACCGAACTCCTGACCGACTAGCCGATGCCGTCGCGCCGGGTCACCCTCCTTCTCGTCTGCGCGCTCGTCACCGGGCTCGTGGGGGCATGGCTCGCGGGGCGGGGACAGGTGGCGGGCTGGATCCTGCTGCTGGGCGCGGCGGGATGCGGGATCTGGCTGCATCGCGAGGTCGATGCCACCGCCGAGCGGCGGGAGCTGGCCCTGGCGGAGGCGCTGCGGCAGGCCGCGGTGCGCGACCAGGAGCTCGACCGCATCCGCAAGGTGGCGGACGCGATGGTCTCGGGAGACACCCTCGATCACGTGCTCCAGGTCATCGCCGATGCCGTCGCCGATCTCCTCGCCAGCGAAGCGTCGGCGATCGGCTTCGTGGTCGAGGAGGGCCGATTCGTCCGGGTGGTCGCGGCCTCGGGGTGGTACACCCAGTCCTATGACCAGCTGCTCCCGGTCGACCACTCCCTGGTGGGCACCGTGGTGAGCTCCGAGCAGCCGCTCATCTGCAACGACATGCAGCAGGACCCCCGGAATTTCCCCCTCCCCGACGACCAGTCGAACGCCCTGGCCTGTGTCCCGCTGGTGTCGGCGGGGATGGTCATCGGGGTCCTCGCCGCCTGCAACCGGAAGGACCGCCGCCCCTTCGGCGACGCCGACCTGCGCCTGCTCCAGACCCTCGGCGACCAGGTCGTGGTGGGCCTCGACCGGGCCCACGTCCTCGAGGAGAGCCGGCGGAAGGAAGAGGTGCTCGCCGCCAAGAACCGCGAGCTCATGCGTGCCACCCAGCTCAAGAGCCAGTTCCTGGCCAACATGAGCCACGAGCTTCGCACTCCGCTCAACGCCATCAACGGCTTCTCCGACCTCCTCCTCACCGAAGAGCTCGGCCCCCTCAACGAGGCGCAGCGGGAGTTTCTCGACTCCGTGCTCCGCAACGGCAAGCATCTCCTCGGCCTGATCAACTCGATCCTCGATCTCTCCAAGATCGAGGCGGGGAGAATGACCCTCTCGCTCTCCTCCACCGACCTGCGGGAGGCGATTCTCGGCGCCGTCACCGACACGGCGCCGCTGCGGAGCGAAAAGCGCCAGGAGTGCCTGCTCGAGATCGGCGCCGATCCCCTCCCCGCGCTGGCCGACGGCATCCGCATCCGGCAGATCCTCTTCAACCTCCTGAGCAACGCGTCCAAGTTCACGCCCGAGGGCGGCACCGTCACCGTCTCGGCCATTGCCACCCGGGCCCCGCTGCCGGTGCCGGCCGACCGCACCGGCGACACCACCCGGTTCGTCTCTCGCGAGTGCGTCTGGGTCTCGGTGCGCGACACCGGCACCGGCATCCGCCCCGAGGACATGGCCAAGCTGTTCCAGGAGTTCAGCCAGGTGGACAGCTCCGCCAGCCGCGCCCAGCAGGGCACCGGGCTCGGCCTGGTGCTCTCCAAGCGGTTCGTCGAGATGCATGGCGGGACGATCGGGTGCGAATCGGTCTACGGCCACGGCGCCAGCTTCTGGTTCATCCTCCCCACCGAAGGGCCGCTCCGGAAGGCGGGGAGCGGCGACGGTGCCCGCACCAGCGGCCTCCATCCCCAGCCGGTATGACCCGACGCGGTGCGCGATTCGCGGGCCTGCTTCTCGGCCTGGGGCTGGCGGTCCCCACTGCGCTCGCTGCGCAGGGGCGGGTCGGCATCGGCGTCGAGCTGGGCTACACCCGGGCGAGCTTCAGCGGCGCCAGCTCCCGCGGCGTGACGCTGCACGAAGGCGCCGTGGCGGGCGCGTTCTTCCTCGCCCCGATCACGCCCTGGCTCGCCCTCCGGCCCGGGATCCAGATCGCGAGCAAGGGTGGCGCGACCGGCGCCATCCGGGTGACGGACAGTACCTCCGTCAGGGTCGACCTCGAGCTGGTGTACCTCGACCTGCCGGTCCTGCTCCGGGCACGCCTCGCGGGACCCGGCGGCGTCCGCCTGGTCCTGACCGGGGGCATGGTTCCCGGACTGCGCATCGGCTGCAACGTCGAGGTGTCCGACAGCACCGGCCTCGCCCTGCGCAACGCCTGCGACCAGGAAGGCCTCGGCACCTTCCGGAGCCTCGATGTCGAGGCCCTCGGCGGCGTGGGAATCGGCATCCCCATCGAGGCGAGCGAACTGACCATCGAGGCACGGGTGAGCCAGGGACTCCGCTCCATCAGCGACGCCGGCGACCTCAAGAACCGCGCGCTCACCTTCATCATCTCGGTGCCGTTCTAGCACGCCCGTCCCGCGCGGCCCATCCCGGCGGTGAGAAGACCGGGCCCTCCGCTGCGTATGTCACTGGTTCAGGATTCCAGCGATCCGATCCAGCAAGGGGGCGCCATGGCATACGAGGGAGACCGGCTGTTCGGCTGCGGGCTCATCCACCCGGATTTCACCGACACCTGGGTCGTCGCGGTCAGCGGCGACGGGCCGAATGTCTGCGGTCACCTGCTGATCTACGACTCGCGCGGCGGGTACTACTTCCACGCGGTGGGTGATCCCGATGGGCGCTACGCCGGCAAGATGGTGGGCTACCCGCTCTACATGAACGACGCCGGCTACCGGCGCTATCTCTCCGAGTGCGGCAAGACCGAGATCCGGCGCCGGCGCATCACGCTGCCGAACCCGGCGGGCGCCCGGGATTTCGTCGAGAACCGCCTGGCCGACACCTGGGTCTGGGGCGTACTGCCCCACAACTGCGTCGCGTTCGTGGAGGCGGTGATCGAGGCGGGGGGAGGGAGCTGGGGGTCGTACAGCAACTGTCCCGCGGTGGCAGTGAGCGACAACGTGACCGAGCGCATCAACCGCTTCATGTCGTGGCTGGAGAGCGGGGTCTACGAGTTGTACGGCGTTCCGCGCTAGCCGCGCCTCGCACTCACACCAACGACGAAGGGCGGACCCTCCCGGGTCCGCCCTTTTTCGTTCCTGGTGCCTGCCGCTGAACTACTGCTTGTCAGCCTGCCACTGGCCGCTGAAGGAGTAGTCCTGCCCATTCTTGGAGTAGGCGCAGGTCGCGGTGCCGGTCATCCGGGTGGTGCTGCCATCCACGAAACTCCCGGTGTAGCTGCAGGAGACCACGGCGTCGGTGCGGGTGAAGGCGACCTGGCGGCCGGTGAGCGTCCCCGCGACCGGGAACGGGGCCGGATCGGCCAGCGGACCGGTGTACTTCACGGTGTTGGCGGCGGTGCAGTAGGCGTCGATCCCCTGCGACCCGTCGCCGCTGAAGGCGTCGCCCGACTGGACCAGCGAGAAGGCACCGAGGTTGATGTGCCGGTCGCCGGTGGTGGTGTCGCGCAGGTCGGCGCTCTGGCGCCAGCTGCCCGTCATGCTGATCCGGTCCGGACCGGTGTTGTCGGAGCCGGAACAGGCGGCGAGGGCCAGGAGGGCCGGGAGCAGGAGTCGGCGCACCGTGATGTCCTTGGTGTAAAGGGAGTCACTCAACTTGCTAATCCGCTGGCGGGTGGTCAAGCGCCCGCCGCAAGGGGGAGGAATGTTGCCCTAAGGCATTCATACCCAAGGCCTTGCCTGCCGAAAATGCAAGAGAGTTGGACAGCTTGCACCGACTAGTTTCGGCGGAGATGCGGTAAAGCATTGTACTCAAAAGACTTAGTAACTAGCACGCCGATTGCCGAACATGCCCGGATAATGGAACCATCCACCTGGGGCCTCGACTGCATGGGCCACCGCCACGCCGCCGGCGGGGCGAGGTCGGGCTTTACGGTCATCGAGATGCTGGCCGTGGTGATGATCATCGGGGTCCTGGCAGGCCTGGGTATCCCCCGCCTCCATGAGGCCGTGGAGCGCGCCAAGGTGGCCCGCGCGATCGGTGAGATCAACGCCATCCAGTGGGACCTCATGGCGATCGAGTCGCAGAACCAGCCCCTGCCGGCGACGCTTGCCGCGATCGGCCGGGGTGGAATGCGCGATCCCTGGGGCTATCCGTACGTGTACTACCCCTTTCCTGCCACCCACGGGCACGGCCATCCGCCCGGTGCCCGGATGGACCGCTTCCTGGTTCCGCTCAACTCCACCTTCGACCTCTACAGCGTCGGCAAGGACGGAGCGAGCGCGGCGCCCCTGACCGCTCAGCAGAGCCAGGACGACATCATCCGCGCCAACGACGGCGGGTTCATCGGTCAGGGCAAGGACTTCTGATCCCATGCCCGGCTCCCCGTTTCTCCGGACCCGGGTTGCCCGCCGTATCCTCCTGCTCTTCCTCCTCTGCGCCGTCCTTCCGCTCGCGCTGCTCGCGGTGCTGGGCTATGGCCGGCTCGCCGACGACCTCGACGAGGTGACGCGGACGCACCTCCGCGACCAGGCCAAGGCCTCGGGGATGATGCTCCTCGACCGGCTCAACCTGCTTGCCTCGGTGCTCGAGACCATCGGCACCGAGGTCGGCCCCGCCGGCGCTCACCTGCCTGAAATCGGCAGCATCAACACAACCGGGCCTCGCTTCCGGTCGATCGGAATCGTCGACTCCGGCCGTGCCGTGACGAACCTCCTGGGGAAGCTGCCCGACCTTCCGGCGCTCAACGACGCCCAGGAACAGCACGTCAGCGGCGGCGGGGTTGCGCTGGTGAGCGGGCCGGGGCCGCGCGGCCTCCGGCTCTACCTGGTCCGCCGGCTCGGCCGGCGCCCTGAGGCGCGGATCTGGGGATTCATCGAGCGGAACTCCGTCTACGGCGGGGACCCGAGCACCAGCGTGGCGCCGGCGGGATCGCTCTTCTGCCTTCGCTCCGAGCTGAACGAGGACCTGTCCTGCCCGGTGGCGGAGGCCAGCGCCCCGCGGGGGGCGCAGACCTGGCACTGGCGCGACCGCAAAGCCAGCTACGTGGCGGCCCAGTGGACCCTCTTCCTCAACCGGGTCTTCGCCGCGCCGGCGTGGGTGGTCAGTCTCAGCGTCTCGGATGCGGTCGTGACCGCGCCGCTGGTGGCGCTCCGCCGGGCGTTCCTGCTCGGCCTCGTCCTCGCGCTGCTGGTGGTGTTCACCCTCGCGCACATCCAGCTCCGGCGGAGCATGGAGCCGCTCGAGGCGCTCGAGGAAGGCACCCGCCGCCTCGCGGCCGGCCGCTTCCACGAACCGGTCACGGTGCAGAGCGACGACGAGTTCCAGGCGCTGGCCCAGTCCTTCAACCGCATGGCCGGCGAGCTGGGCACCCAGTTCGAGCACCAGCGTTCCCTGGCCCGGGTGCACGACGCCGCGCTCGGCGCCACCGGCACGGAGGTGGTGCTGCGCACCGTGCTGGCGGAACGGCAGACGCTGCTCCCCGGGACACTCACGGTGGCCCTGGCCGACCCCGATGACCTCGAACGCTGGAGCGTGATCGGCGACCGCGGGGCGCCCGACGGACCGGTGGCGGTCGACCTGCGGCCCGACGCCGCCGACCTCGAGGCCCTGCGCCGGATTGCCGACGCGACGCTGCTCGAGCCGGGCCAGGCCCGGCCCAGCTACACCGGCGACCGGGCCGGTCCGCTCGACCGCCACCTGTTGATCCTCCCGCTCCGCTGGCGCGGCACCCTGACGGGCGCGCTTATCATCGACGGGAACGTGAGTGAGCTGCAGCAGCCGGGGACCCTCCTCAAGGCCCGCCAGACGGCCGATGAGATCGCCCTCGCGCTGGCCAATGCGCAGATGGTGACGCAGCTCGACGAGCTCAACTGGGGCGCCCTGACTGCGCTCGCCCGCGCGATCGACGCCGTCTCGCCCTGGACTGCCGGCCACTCCGAGCGGGTCACCCTCGGCGCGGTGGAGATCGGCCGCCGGCTCGGCTTGAGCGCCGACGACACGGACCTGCTCCACCGGGGCGGGTTGCTGCATGACGTCGGCAAGGTCGGCGTGCCCGCGGCCATTCTCGACAAGCCCGGCTCGCTCACCCCGGAGGAACTGGCCCAGATCCGCCGCCATCCCTCGATCGGCGCACGGATTCTCGCCCCGATCACCGCCTTCCGCCGGGCCATTCCGCTGGTCCTCAGTCATCACGAGCTGCTCGACGGCTCGGGGTATCCCCACGGGCTCAAGGGAGAGCAGATCCCGCTCATCGTGCGGGTGCTGACCGTCGCCGACGTGTTCGACGCGCTCGTCTCCGACCGCCCCTACCGGGCGGCGTGGGAGGTGGATCGCGCCGTCGGGTATCTCCGCGAGAACATCGACACCAAGTTCGACCGCCGCGCCGTCGACGCGCTCGAGGCGGCACTTCGGACCGGCTGGCGGCCCGCCGCCTCCGGCATCAGCCTCCTGACCGACGAGCCGGCCCGCCTGGCACTCTGGCCCGCCGCCACGCGGTCCTGACTTCGCCTTCACCGGAACTTCAGCGGCGCTTCAGCCGCGCTGATCGACGTTGGTGCTCCCCTCCATGGCCCCGGAGGGACAAGGACCGGAGGTCCCGTGGCGCCAGCCGATCGGCCAGGAGTCGAGGCGCCGGAGAGTCTGCTCCAGATCTCCGACGGTGAACTGCAACGCGTCCTGCTCGATATTCACGACGGGCCGGTGCAGTACATGTTCGCGGCCCTCTCCCAGCTCGACCTCCTTCGCCTCGCCCTGGCTCCCTGCGTCGGATGTCCCGACGGGTTGCCCGCCCTCGACCGCGCCGACCGGATCCGGCAGCTGCTGGAGTCGGGGCTGCGGGAAATCCGTTCCTTCATCGGCGCCTTCCGCACCCCCGACTTCGAGTCCCGCGACCTGGCCCAGCTGCTCGAGGGCCTCGCGCTCGAGCACGAAGCGATGTCCGAGACGGTGCTGACCCTCGACCTGGCCGGTGACCTCCCCGACGTCCGCCTGGCGCAGAAGATCGTGCTCTACCGGGTGCTGCAGGAGGCGCTCTCCAATGCCTATCGGCATGGCCACGCCCCGGCGGTGCGGGTACAGCTCGAGGTGCAGCACCCCGCCGGCGGAGAGCCCTGGCTCGCGCTCACCATCGTCGACAATGGACGCGGCTTCGATCCTGCCACCCTCACAGGCCCGCATCACTTCGGGGTGGCGGGGATGCAGGAGCGGGCCCGCATGGTCGGCGGCCGCTTCGCGCTCCAGGGTGCCCCGGGCCAGGGGGTCACCGTCCGGGTCGAAGTGCCCGTCGCATGACCTCGCCCATCCGGATCCTGCTGGCCGATGATCACGAGCTGGTGCTCGAGGGCCTGCGCTCGCTGGTGAACGCGCAGGAGGGCATGGAGGTGGTCGCCACGGTCACCGCCGGCGACCAGATCATGGCCGCGCTCCGGCAGCATACTCCCGACGTGCTGGCGCTCGACCTCGAGATGCGCCCCCTCGGCGGGCTCGACTGCCTCGCCAGGGTACGCGCCGAGGGCATGCCGCTGCGCGTGCTCATCCTGACGGCCTACAGCGACGGCGCCTCGATGCGGACCGCGCTCGAGGCCGGCGCCGACGGCTATGCCCTCAAGACCGATCCCCCGCAGCACACCATCGAGGCCATCCGGCAGGTCGCCCGGGGACAGATGGTCTTTCCCGCCGCGGCGCGGCGCTGGCTGGTGGGGCGCCGTAGCAATGGGGAGGATCGGGGTCTGACGGAGCGGGAGCGGGTAGTGCTCACCCGGCTCGCGGAGGGCGCGTCCAACGGAGAGATCGCCGCCCAGCTCGGGGTCAGCGAGAACACCGTCAAGTTCCACCTGCAGAATCTCTACCTCAAACTTGGGGTCACCAACCGGACCGAAGCGGCGGCGTATTTCCACCGCCAGCGCTCCGCACTCCGACCCGGCTGACCGCTTTTCCCTACCCGATCGGGCAGGGTCCCGCCCCTCCGTCCGGACCGCCGCAACAAGGCGTTTCGTGATCTACCGCACACCCTAACATATCTGTCACCGCGCTCGCCGTTCCGTCCTTCACATCGAGATTCCCATGCGTCCCCGGTTCTCCCTCTGTGCCGGGCTGGGTCTCTTCGCCGCCGTCGCCTCGGCCGCTCCGCTCACGCGGGCGGATGCCGGGTCCGGCCCGAAGATCGATCCCACCTGGCTCCAGATCGATTCCACCAAGAAAGAGGCATCCTTCGCCCTGATTGCCGCGATGGGTGGTGACAACAGCGGCATGAACTTCAACGGCAGTCATGAAGGCGGGCTGACGCTGACGGTGCCCGCCGGCTGGGGCGTGACGCTGCGGTTCATCAACAAGGATGCGGGGATGAACCACGGTGCGACCGTGGTGCCGTACCATGTCCCCATCCAGGACGGGGCGGTGAGCCCGGTGATTGCGGGCGCCGCCACCGACACCACCGGCATCGGCCTCACCCCCGGCTCGAAGGCCTCCCTCCATTTCACGGCGACCCCGGCCGGCAAGTACAGCCTCCGCTGCTCCGCCTCGGGACACTCCTCGATGGGGATGTGGCTGATCCTCAACGTGAGCAAGGACGCCGCCCTCCCCTCGATCGAAGTCACCACTTCCAAGCCCTAGGACGGCCCATGATCCGGACCAGCCTCATCATCGGGGGCGGCCTGCTGGCCGCCCTTCACTTGGCCGCCCGCCCCGCGCACGCCGATGATCTCTCCGGCGTCGCGCGCTGGTACATGGCCGAGCACGCCAGCACGGCCCACAGCTACGGCGCCGAGGCGATGCCTCCTTTCGCCCGGAAGTACGGGGTCGCGTGCACCACCTGTCACTGGCCGGTGCCGCCCAAGCTCAACGGCTTCGGCCAGCGCTTTCGCTGGCGCGGCTACCGGATGGAGAACGAGGTCAATCAGCCGCTCAAGGCCGATGACGTGAAGAATCACCTCGGCGTCCGGGCGATCGCCCAGGGCGAATACGTCACCGCCAAGGGCGCCGACGAGCCGCTGGCGCGTGAGCTCTCCAACCCGACCCTCAGCGTCTTCTACGTCGGGGCGATCGGGAAGCGGTTTGGCGGATGGTTCGAGGTGGGGGCCTACGGCGACGTGCTCGCGCAGGTCTCCTCGATCTGGGGCAACCCGGTGAACTACGGCGGAATCCGGGCCGGCAAGATCCTCTGGCTCACCGAATCGGGGGTTGCGGGCTTCGACCGTGTCGTCCTCCCGAGCCAGCCGCTGCCCCTCTCCGATCCGCTCACCAACCAGGTCCCGCTCAACCTCGCCGAGCAGAAGTTTGCGGTGGAGGGGTACCTGGTCCGCGGACGGGACACCAAGGTGTCGGCCACGCTCCTCAACGGCTATAACCTCGACGCCGAAGGCGGCTATCCCGAGGACAAGAAGTTCGACGTCGCGCTGAGCGCCCAGCACCTCTTCGGGGCCCGGGGCTCGGGGATCATGGCGACGTTCTATCGCGGGGCGATGGGCCTGCGGCCCGACTCGCTGGGCCAGCCGGTCGACATCACCGCGCACTACGAGCGCTACGGCCTCTCCGGCAACGCCATCCTCGGCAACGCGGAGCTGCTCGTGGGTGGCGTGATGGGCCGCGACCATGGCTACGCCGCCAGCGGATCACTCGGCAAGGGCTGGGGATTCTGGGGCTCCGCGCTCTACAACTTCCCCCAGACCTTCCTCCACGCCCCCCTCGCGATCCAGGGGCGCTACGAGTACGTGAACCGGGACACCCAGCTCTCCGGGCAGGCGGTGCACCGGTACGTGGTCGGCGCCGCGCTGCCGCTCACCGACCCGTACTACCTGCGGCTGCGGGTGGAGTACAACCACGATCATCCCACGTCGGGGATCGGGGACCTGAACGGAGTCCGGGTGCAGGCCGACCTGGCCTGGTAACGACGTGGCCGGCGGGTTGCACTGGCCGGGTCCGGGGCGGGTTCTTAGCTTAGGGACCATGC
>JAXLXZ010000006.1:0-254983 GCA_046327735.1 Gemmatimonadales bacterium
TCCCGCTTGAGCAGGTACTGGACCCCGAGCGCCAGGATCAGCGCCACGCCGCACGCCACCATCCCCACGATCCCGGCGGTGGCGTTGGCATCGAGGAAGAAGTTGACGACCGGCACCGGGATCAGCGCCGCGATCAGGACCGTACGCGCCCGCGCCACCAGCAACTCCCCCTCGGCGCCCGCATCCATCTGGATCGGGTCGGGCGTGGCGCGCGCGCGCCGCCCCGCCGCCAGCTCGCCCTGGGACTGGGCGGCCAGGGTCGGAGGCCCGCTCGCGCGGCTCTTCCGCCGGGAGTAGTGGTAGGCGATCGACATGGGCGCGTTACATCAGCCGGTACTTGGGCCCGCT
Organism: Gemmatimonadales bacterium; assembly: GCA_046327735.1. GTDB lineage: Bacteria > Gemmatimonadota > Gemmatimonadetes > Gemmatimonadales > GWC2-71-9 > JADJOM01. Next base: position 349 of record JAXLXZ010000006.1, read on the forward strand.
GCCCCCTTCACGGGGCGTCCAGCGGGGGCCGAGGACGTCGGTCGCCTTGCAGTCGACGCAGTTGGGCGCGTTCACGCGGAGCTGGTCCCCCACCCGCTCGTACACCCCCGCGGGACAGAGGTGGGCGTAGAAGTCGGCCACGTCGGCGGGAATGTCCTTCCCCACCACCAGGTGGCTCGGGATGGTGTCGCGGGTAGCGTTGCCCGACTTGAACACCGCGTCCACCTTGCTGAACGTGAGGGTGCCGTCCGGCGTGAACGGTGTCTCCGGCGCGGTGGTCCGCTCCCGCTCGGCATCCTCGTGCATGCTGATGCGCGATCCGAAGAGCTTTCCCCCGCTCAGCGTCATCAGCCCCGCCTTGATCCCGCCGGCGTAGAAGCCATCCTTGAAGGCGAGCCGCATGTTCCGGGTCTTGTAGAGGTCGGAGGCGATGTAGCTCTCCCTGACCATCGTGTCGTAGGCCCCGAGCCGCGCCGCCGACACGTCGTTCGCCTTGAGCGCGGCAAAGGCGGCGCGCGCGGCGTAGATCCCCGACTGCATGGCGTAGTGAACGCCCTTGAGGGAGGGGACGTCGACGAAACCGACGGTGTCACCCGCCATCAGGAGCCCGTCGCCGCTGAGGCGCCCCGGGAGGGCGTAGTAGCCGCCCTCGGGAATGGTCTTGGCGCCCCACTCGAGCAGCTCGCCCCCCTCGAGAATCGGCTTGACCAGCGGATGGAGCTTGAGCTTCTGGAGCAGCACATGGGGGTCGAGCGAGGCCTCGTGATAGTCGAGCCCCACCACCAGCCCGATCGCCACGAGGTCGGCGCCGAGGGGATAGACGAAGGTTCCGCCGAAGGCGTCACGGGGAAGCGGCCAGCCGAGGGTGTGAATGACCCGGTCGAGCGGGCGCTTCACCTGCCAGACTTCCTTGACGCCGAGGGCAAAGATCTGCGGATTGGGGGAGGTGACGCCCTGCCAGGTGCGCCAGGCCTGCCCCAGCGTGCCGCGCGTGCCTTCCGTCAGCACGGTGACCCGCGCGGTCACGTCGGTCGGCTCCTGGAACGAGCCGGTGGGATTGCCCTCGCGGTCGAGCCCTGAGGGAGTGGTACGCACCCCCTTCACCGCCGTGCCGTCGACCAGCAGGGATGCCGCCGGGAAGCCGGGGAAGATGTTCACCCCCAGCGCTTCGGCCTGCTCGCCCAGCCACCGGACCACTTCGCTGAGGGAGGCGGTGAAGTAGCCGTGATTGCGCATGGTGGGCGGCGTCGGGAGCTTGAGCGAGCCCCCGTCGCTCAGGAGATACACCGACTCGGCGTTCACCGGCTGGCGGAAGGGAAAGTCCTGGTCCTGCTTGTCAGGGAAGAGCTCGCGCATCGCGCGCGGGTTGATCACGGCACCAGAGAGGGAGTGCTCGCCGAGGCTCCCCGCCTTTTCGAGCACGCCGATGTTAAGCTCCCCGAGGGAAGCGTCCTGCTTCGCGAGACGGGCCAGCTCGATGGCGCCGGCCAGGCCGGCGGGGCCGGCGCCGACGAACAGGACGTCCATCTCGAGCGCCTCGCCGCTGGGCGATTCGGCCAGGACCAGGCGGTCCTGCGGGAGCGGGGGCTGATGGCGACTGGGGTGGATCGGCGACACGCTTGCTCCTGGGCAGCAGTATTTCGGGTGGCAGAAGATAGCTGGAGCAGAACCAGCCGGGGAGTAAGATACCTTTCATGACAGAGGTCACCGCGTGAAGCTGGGGAACTCGTTGCGCGACCCATGGGTGTGGGGCCAGGGGCTGCTCTTTCTGGCGGTGGGCAGCCTCCCCCTCCTGGCACGGCGCGCGGAGCCGGGAACGCTGGCCGGGAGCCTGCTGCTTCCGGCGCCGTTTGCCTGGCGGGCAGCGGCACTGGTGGTGCTGCTCCCGGGGCTGGCCATGCTCTGGTGGGGGTTCATCTCGCTGGGCCCGAACCTCACCCCGGCGACGCAGCCGCTCGACGACGGGGTGATGGTCGAGCGGGGGGCGTACCGGGTGGTGCGCCACCCGATCTATGCCGGCCTCTCGCTGGTGCTCTGGGCCTTCGGATGGTTCCTCACGACCCCGTGGATGGGCATGGTGGTGGGGGCGGTGGCATTCGGGTATTTCAACCGGAAGGCCGCGGTGGAGGAGCGGTGGATGGTGAGCCGGTTCCCGGCGTACGAGGCGTACCGGAGGAGAGTGGGGAAGCTGTTTCCGAAAGTGGGCTAGATCGATTCTGTCATCCCGAGCGCAGCGAGGGATCCCACGTTTGTCTGCAGGAAGAGCAGGGATTCCTCGGTCGCTGCGCTCCCTCGGAATGACAGAGCCAGGACGTCGCTTCGCTCCCTCGGAATGACAGAATTGCGGTTAGATTCCCCGCTCCCATACCAAGCCCGCCATGCAATCGCCGCCCATTCCCGGCTTCCGCAGCGTCCCCTTCACCGGCGTCATCTACGTCATGGCGGAGGCGCAGCGCCACGGCTATCGCTATGGCCATCCCGACTGGTGCAACCTGGGCCAGGGCATGCCGGAGACGGGGCCGCTGCCGGGCGCGCCGCCGAGGGTCGAGTCGGTGGAGATCGCGCTGGACGACCAGGAGTACGCCCCGGTACCGGGGATTCCCGAGCTCCGTCAGGCGGTCGCGGCGATGTACAACCAGCTCTATCGCCAGGGGAAGCCGTCGCAGTACACCGAGCGCAACGTCTGCATCTGCGGCGGCGGCCGCGCGTCGCTCACCCGCGCCGTCGCGGCGCTGGGCGAGATCAACCTCGGCCATTTCCTCCCCGACTACACCGCGTACGAGGAACTGCTCGACATCTTCAAGCTCTTCACCGCGATCCCCATCCTCCTCGAGGGAAACCGGAGGTACGAGTTCTCGCTCGCGGACCTGCGGCGGGAGATCACCGGCCGGGGGCTGAGCGCGGTGCTCCTCTCCAATCCCAACAACCCGACCGGCAAGGTGATTCGCGGGGCAGAGCTCGAGGGGTGGGTGTCGATCGCCCGGGAGCTCCAGTGTTCGCTGCTGCTGGACGAGTTCTACTCCCACTACATCTGGGCGGCGCCCGATGGGCCGGAGTCGATGATCTCGGCGGCGCGGTACGTCGACGACGTGGACCGCGATCCGGTGATCATCTTCGACGGGCTCACCAAGAACTGGCGCTACCCGGGATGGCGCTGCACCTGGATCGTGGGGCCGCGAGGGGTGATCGACGCCGTCTCCAGCACTGGCTCCTTCCTCGACGGCGGCGGAAGCAAGCCGCTCCAGCGCTCTGCCGTGCCGCTGCTCGCACCTGAGGTGGTCGCCAGCGAGACCCAGGCGATCCGGCGCGCCTTCCTGCGGAAGAAGGAGATCATGCGGAAGGGCCTGGAAGAGGCGGGGATGCGCCTCGATCTCGACCCGGAGGGGACCTTCTACTGCTGGGCCGACGTCTCCGGGCTGCCCGAGGGGCTCAACGACGGGATGAGCTTCTTCAAGGCGGTCGTGAAGGAGAAAGTCATCTGCGTGCCGGGAGAGTTCTTCGACATCAACCCCGGCAAGCGGCGGAGCGGGCGGCCGTCGCGGTTCCGCCAGTACGTGAGGTTCTCCTTCGGGCCGGAGGAGAAGCAGGTGGCGGAGGGGGTCCGGCGGATCAAGAGCCTGGTAGGGCGATAGGGATCCCTCGTCGCTGCGCTCCTCGGGATGACAGACGCGCGTGCCGCTGCAACCAACTCTGTCATTCCGAGCGAAGCGAGGAATCCCTGATCTTCCGCGGGGAAAATCAGGGGTTCCTCGGTCGCTTCGCTCCCTCGGAATGACAGACTACGCAGCCAGCTTCCCGATCTTTTCCTCGAGAATACTCCGGAGCCGCGGATCCGCCCCGATCACCCCGTCCGCCACCTTGCCGTCCTTGAACAGCAGGATGGTCGGGATCGAGCGGATGTTGAACTTCATCGCGGTCATCTGGTTCGCATCGGTATCGAGCTTGAGCACCTTCACCTTGCCGGCATAGTCCTCCGCCAGCTTCTCGATCACCGGGGCCACCGCGCGGCAGGGGCCGCACCAGGTCGCCCAGAAGTCCACCACCACCACACCCTTGGCCTGCTCGACCTCGGCGCCGAAGGTGGCATCGGTTACCTGCAGATGTTCAGCCATCGTTCCACTCCCTCCTGAATTCAGGCCGCGCTCAGCGCGCGGTCAGTCCACCATCCACCAGCAAAGTATGGCCCGTCACGAACGACGCGCCCGGTGAGGCAAGCCACACGACCGCCTCGGCTATCTCCTCCGGCGTGCCCATGCGGCCCACCGGATGGGCGGAGATGAACGCCGCCCTGGCCTCCGGCCGGCCACCGAGCAGGCGCTCGGACATGTCGGTCTCCACCCCACCGGGGGCCACCACGTTGACCCGGATCCCCTCGGCGGCCACCTCGAGCGCCGCCGCCTTGGTGAGGCCGATGACCGCGTGCTTCGTCGCCGCATAGAGCGAGAGCCCCGGAAAACCGATCACGCCTACCACCGACGAGTTGTTGATCACCACACCGCCGCCGCGGGCCCGGAGCGCGGGGATCTCGTGCTTCATGGCGAGCCAGGTGCCGCGCACGTTGGCATCGAATACCGCGTCGTATTCGCCACCGGTGGTACTGGTGAGCGGTGCGGCACTTCCTTCGATGCCGGCGTTGTTGAACGCGATGTCGAGACCGCCGTAGGTCTGGACGGTCACCGCCACCAGCTGCTGGATCTCCGCTTCCCGGGTCACGTCCGCGGCGACCGCAGTCGCCTCACCGCCGGCGTCCCGGATCAACCGGGCCGTCTCATCCAGGGCCTCCTTGCGCCGGCCAGCGACGACCACCTTGGCGCCTTCCCGGGCCAGTGCCTGCGCCGAGGCGCGACCGATGCCGGACCCGCCGCCGGTTACCAACGCCACCTTCCCCGTCAAAGTGCCCATGATTCACCGATCTCCTTCGATAAATAGACAATAATCGATACTTCGAGTCAAAAGAAACTCCCGCGTGAGGCGGGAGGTTCCCGGCTAGCGCCGCGCCCGCAGCAGGCGGCGGTCGAGCTGGGCCAGGTACTCCTCGAGCACTTCCGGGCGGCTGCGGTAGAGCCGCATCTGCCCTTCCTGCCGCACGGCGACCAGCCCAGCGTTGTAGAGCTCCTTCAGGTGATGGGAGACGGTCGCCTGGGTGATCGGGAACCGCTCTACCAGCGCCTTGCAGGAGAGCTCCTCGGCCCCGGCAATGGCTTCGAGGATCTCGAAGCGCCGATCGTCGGCGAGCGCCTTGGCAATGCGCTCGAGTTCCTCGGTTCCGAGGCGGGTCATCGTTTCGCCTGCCATCTTGATATATAGATAATCATCTATTTATCTATGTCAACCATGCCGGTGGAACAGGATTGGGGGATTTCGATGGATTGGGAGATTGAACGCAGTTCGTTCAGCAGGCGTTGCGCCTCACCGAAATGAATCCGCTCTTGTCCATCAAAATCCCCAAATCCTGTTTCTCTGGAGCACGTAGCTGGAAATGTTCAAGCGCGAGACCGGGCCCGGCGAACCAGGAGGAAGACGGGATAGCTCGCCACGAGAATGCCGAGCTCCACCAGGCTGTTCTTCGTGTCGCTGATGACATTCCCCACCAGGAACGCGAGCGATCCCACCACCAGGAACCCGGTCACCCACGGATACCCGAATGCCTTGTAGGGGCGCGGCGTCGCCGGCTCCCGCACGCGGAGGATGAACACCGCCACGAAGCTGCTGGTGTAGCAGACGACATAGAAGAACGCCGCCAGCGCCAGGATCTGGTCGAAGGTGCCGGTGACAAGGAGGATCGCGGTCGCCAGGGCGGAGAGATACAGCGACGGCCGGGGCGCCCCGCTCGGGCTCACCGCCGCGAACATGCTCCCCAGCATCCCGTCCCGGCTCATCGCGTAGGGCAGCCGGGAGCCGATGAGCAGGATGGCATTCGCCGCGCTGAAGAGGCTCACCAGCAGCACCCCGCGCACCACGATGTCACCCTTGGCGCCGAAGATCTCGCGCGCGGCGGTGGCCGCCACGAGGTCCTGGCCCGCCATCCGCGCCGGCGTGAGCACATGGAGAAACGCGAGATTGAGGAGCAGGTAGATGGCGATGACCGCCAGGACACCACCGGCCATGGCCCGGGGAATGTCGCGGCCGGGGTTCTTCACCTCGCCGCTGAAGTACAGCATCCCGTTCCAGCCATCGTAGGTATAGATCACGCCCTGGAGCGCGAGGACGATGGCGCTGAAGCCGAGCACCGGCGGCGCCGCCTGCACCACCGGCGCGGCCTGGGCGGGCGGGGTCCACGCCAGGCAGACGCCCGCGAGCGCCACCAGCACGACGGTCTTGAGGAGGCTGGTGATCTGCTGGGTGAGGTCGCCGGCCTTGATCCCCATCGCCTGGATGACGGTGAGGATCCCGGTGATGCTGAGCGCGAACCAGACCGACTTCCCCTGGAGCGCCGGCCAGACGGCGGCGCTGTAGTCGCCCATCGAGATGGTCACCAGCGCCATCGCGGCGCAGGTGGAGAGCCAGTCGCTCCAGCCGACCGCGAAGCCGGCATACTCGCCCAGCGCCCGCCGGACGAAGACGTACTGCCCCCCCGACTCCGGCACCATCGCCCCGAGCTCGGCCAGGGAGAGGGCGCCCAGCAGCGCGTACACCCCGCCCACGAGCCAGGCGCCGAGGAACCAGCGGCTGTCGGGAAGATGGGTGGCGACGTCGCCGGGGGTGCGGAGAATCCCGACCCCGATGGTATTGCCGATGATGACCGCGAGACCGAACGCCACGCCCAGGATCTGCAGCAGGCGCCCGCGGGTGGCGGGCGCCTTGACCTGGACGGCTCCCGCGGTGGTGTCGGTCACTCGGCCTTGAGCTTCCGGACTTCGGCGGTGAGTCGGGGCAGGATTTCGAAGAGGTCTCCCACGATCCCGTAGTCGGCGACCTTGAAGATCGGGGCATCCTTGTCGCGGTTGATCGCGACGATGGTGCGGGCGGTGCGCATCCCGGCGAGGTGCTGGATGGCGCCGGAGATGCCGACCGCGACGTAGAGCTGCGGGCTCACCGTCTTGCCGGTCTGGCCCACCTGGGCGCCGTGTTCCCGCCAGCCGGCGTCGACCACCGCGCGGCTCGCGCCGACCGCGGCATTGCCGAAGGCGGCCGCGAGATCTTCCAGCAGCTTGAACTGCTCCGGCTCACGGAGCCCGCGGCCGCCGGACACCACCACCGGCGCCTCGGCCACATCGAGCGCGGCGCTCGCGGGGGCCTTCACGCCGGTCACCCGCGCCTTGATGGTGAACGCCGGCACCGGTGCGGTCGCCGCCGCGCCCGCCTTCCCCGACTCGGCGGGCTGCACCGTGTTGGGGCGAATCGAGAAGAGCGCCGGCGTTCCCTCGAGCCGGAGCTTCTGGAGCGCCTTGCCGGCATATACCGGCCGGGTCACCACCACCTTGCCGCCCTCGGCGGCAAACTCGGTCACATCGGTCGCGAGGCCCACACCCAGCCGGGCGGCGACCCGGGGCGCGAGATCGCGGCCGGTCGCGGTCGCGGCGAAGACCACCGCGCTGTACCCCTTCGCCAGGTCGGCGATGGTCGGGGCAAAGCCGTCGGGCTGATAGAGCGCGAAGTCGGCGTGGGTCGCGATGAGAACCCGGTCGGCACCGTAGCGGCCCAGCTGGTCGGCGCCACTCACGCTCCCGCTGGCGAGCACCAGCGCATCGGCGGTGGTGCCGAGCTGGTCGGCGAGGCGCCGGGCGGCGGTGATGACTTCGAGCGAGACCTTCCGGAGCGCACCGTCGCGCTGTTCGGCAATGGCGAGTACGGGCATGGTCAGAGCGCCTTCGCTTCCTCGCGGAGGAGCTTGAGCAGCTCCGTCACCGCGTCAGGTCCTTCACCCACGATGCGTCCCGCCTTCCGCTCGGCGGGGAGGCTCAGCCCCAGCGAGGTCAGCGAACCGGCGCCCAGCGACGCGGGCTTGCTCTCGAGCGGCTTCTTCTTGGCGGCCATGATCCCCTTGAGGGAAGGAAGCCGCGGGGTGTTGAGCCCCTTGTCGCAGGTGATCACGGCGGGGAGCGTCGCGGTGACGGTCTCGACGCCACCCTCGATCTCCCGCTCGGCGGTGGCGGTGCCACCGGCGATGGCCAGGTGCGCCGCCGAGGTGATCGTGGGAAGCTCGAGGAGCTCACCCACCATCGGGCCGACCTGGTGGTTGTAGTCGTCGACCGCGAGCTTGCCGAAGAGGATCAGGTCGTACCCGCCGCTCTTGAGCTCGGCGGCGAGGGCGCGGGCCGCCTCGAGGCCATCGGCGGGCGCGGCGGCCTGGAGCAGGACCGCGCGATCGGCGCCCATGGCGAGGGCGGTGCGGAGGGTCTCCTGCGCGGCATCGGTGCCGAGGGAGAGGACCACGACCTCGCCGGCGCCAGCCGCTTCCTTGAGCTTGAGCGCTTCTTCGATGGCGTATTCGTCGTAGGGGTTGGGGACGAACTTCACCCCGTTCTCGTCGATCGACTTCCCATCGGCGCCGACGACGATCTTGGAGGTAGTGTCCGGAACCCGCTTGAGACAGACGGCGATTTTCATGGCACCGTGGGCGGTATGCGTGACGCCCGGCCACTGGCTGGCCGGGCGGCGATTAAGCTAGCGCGGCAGTGCCCGGTGGGCTACGGGGAGGGGTTCGGCGGGTAATCGGGCCTCAGTCGTTGTCCGGCCCGCCGAAACTGCGGCGCACCACCAGCCGCACCAGGCGCCGCTGGCCCGGGGTCAGGAAGCGCTCCAGGACGTCACCCCCGCCCTGGTTCACGTTGAAGGTGCCGAAGGTGGCGTACTTGTGCTGCAGGAGGTTGTTGGCGATCGCGGTGATTTCCCACCCCGCGCCACGCCACCCCAGCCGGGCGTCCGTCACGAAATAGCCACCCAGCCGCGGGGTGACGTTGGCCTCGTCCCCGCGGAGGTACTGCGGGCCGATGTAGCGGCCGTCCGCCCCCGCGAAGAAGCCCTTCGGCAGCACCAGGGAGGTGCCGACCTTCACCTGGTGATTGGGCACCAGCGGCAGCTGGTCGCCCGGCTGCACATCGTTGGTCCCGCCGAAATCCTCCCGGATCGAGAAGATCTCCGCCGCGCTCTGGAAGGTGGCCCTGGTGTAGGCGTAGTTGGCGTACAGCGTGTGGCCGCCGGCCAGGAAGGTCTGGGCCGAGAACTCGAGCCCGGCGCGGCGGGTCTTTCCGAGGTTGCCGAAGAAGCCCTCGATGCTGGAGCCGCTGATCGAGGTGTCGGAGGCGAAGAGGTAGATGTCGTCCTTCACGTCGGTGCGATAGGCCGATGCGGTGAAGATCGTGGACCCGGCGATGAGCTTGCCGCCAAGCTCGTAGGTGATGGCGCGGACCGGCTTGACCGGGGGATCATCGCCCAGCGCGAAGGGCAGCGGGCAGGGCTCGTTCTCGTCGGCGCAGGCCAGCTCGATCACCGCGGGGGCGCGGAAGCTGGTGCCCACCGACCCGTAGAGCGTGAGGTTCTGCGAGGCCGCCAGGCTGATCCCGCCCCGGGGGCTCAGCCGGCTGTAGCTGCTGGTGGTATCGCGGCTGCCATCGAGCTGGTTGCGGAAGGGGATCCGCACGTAGTCATACCGCGCCCCCGCCGAGAAGGTCACCGGGCCGGTCGTGTAGTCGGCGATGCCGAACGCGCCGACGTCCCAGGTGGGGCTCTTCACGAACGTGGTCTGGGTGGATGGGCCGCCGAACTTGGTGGAATCGGCGAAGAGCTCCACCGCGGTGCGACTGGCTGAGCCGTCACCGCCGAAGCGCAGCCCGAGCTTGCCGCTGCCCAGCTGGCGGTCGATCCGGTAATCGACATTGGCGCCGAGGGTCCGGTTGTTCGACTTCCCGATGTTGTCGGGATCGGCGGCCTGGTTGACGTTGAACCGTTCGGCGTGGTGCCGCCGGATGTAGACCGAGGCACTGAGCTGGGAGCGCGCCGCGCGGGTGTAGCCCGAGAGCGCCAGCTGGAGGTTGTTGAGGTCCTCGTAGTCGCCGGTGGTGAGGTTGGAGTCCGCGTTGACGCGGTAGACGCTCTCCGGCAGCGAACCGGCCGTCTCCGCCCGGGAGCGGGCACCGTAACCCTGGAGCCGGACACCCCACCGCTCGGTCAGGCGGCCGAGGTTGAAGAAGCCGTTGAACTGCTTCGAGAAGGTGTCCTGGCGCCAGCCGTTCTCCCGGTCGTATCCGCCGCCGGCGTAGTAACTCCACTTCCCCTGTCCCAGCGACCCCGTCACCGACGCATCGGTCCCGAGGGTGGTGTAGTTGCCGCCGGAGACCTCCAGCTCGCCGCGGGTGGGGCCGCCGCCCTGGTTCGAGACCAGGTTGATCGCGCCGCCGAGCGAATTGCGGCCGAGGAGCGAGGCGGTACCCGAGAGCAGCTCCACCCGGGTGAGATGTTCCATCGGGAGGAGGTCGAAATTCACCTGCGCGGCATCGGGCTCGTTCTGGCGGACCCCATCCAGGAAGACCGAGATCCCCTGCGGCAGCCCGACCACGGGCGAGGCGAAGAACCCGCGCGAGGCGAGCGACATCTTCGCACTCGAGCCGAGGTCGTCGTAGCTCGAGAAACCCGACTGGCTCACCAGCAGGTCGGTGAGGAGCCGGGGCTCGTTGGCCTCGAGGTCCTTCCGATTCAGCACCGTGACCCGGGCCGGCACGCCGGAACCGACGGTGGGGCCGGCGCTCGGCAGGATGCTGCCCACCACTTCGATGGGGGCGAGCTCGACCACCTTGGCGCTGTCGCGGCGGGTGGTGTCGGCCTGCTGGGCGGAAAGGGCTCCGGGAAGGGCAGCCAGGGAGAGAGCGAGCCAGCGAGCAAGCATGCAGTGCCTCAACAGGAGAAGTCCGTCATTCCGAGCCGCGCAGCGGCGAGGAATCCCTGCCCTCGACCATCAGGGATTCCCGGCTTCGCTCGGGATGACAGAATCGGGTTTATCGGAGCTGGACGGAGCCGCCGGTCGACCGGCGTTCGTAGATCGCGGCCATGGTGATCCGGTCGGGCGCCCGCCCCATCACCACCAGGGCATCGTCACTCGGGCCCCCGCCATCGTAGTCGAGGCAGCAGAACTCCCGGGTCTCCAGCCCGTTCACCGAGCCGGTTACCGCGGGATTGCTGCCGCGCAGGAACCGTATTTCGTCGCCGGGGGAGAATCCGCCGCTCTGGTCCCGGTCTTCGTAGATCCGGAGCCCCTGCACCGACGAGCCGGCACGGCTGAGGATCAGCACGCCGTCATCGGCGGTGCCGCCGCCGTCGAGGTCCTGGCAGCAGTGATCGACGGTGACCGCGTGCGGTCCCAGGAGCTGCCACCCGCCGAACCCGGCCGCGACGAGGACGACCGCTGCCGCAGCCAGCAGGCGTCGCGTGACCGGCCGGGCCGGGGTCGGCGGCAGTTCCCCGTGCGCGGCGCGACCCCGGATCTCCGCCTCCAGCGAGGCGCGCGGCTCGAACCGGACCCCTCGCAGGGTGCGATCGAGATCGTCGAGGTCGCTCACCGGTCGCGCTCCTCCACATCCAGGACGCGCCGGAGCCGCTCCAGCGCCCGCCAGAGCCGGGTGCGCACCGCCGATTCCTTCATGCCGAGAAGTTCCGCCACCTGGGCGGTATCCATCCCGCTCCCATAGCGGAGCCCGATGATCTCGCGGTCCGACTCACCCAGCGTACTCACCGCGTCGAGCAGCCGGCCCACCTGCTCCTCCCAGAGGAGCCGTTCCTCGGCCGACGGCGCGTCGGAGACGAGGTCGCGCATGGCGCCCAGCGGCACGTGTTTGCGGACCCGGGCCCGGCGGAGATAGTCGCGGAGGGTGTTCTGGGCGATCCGGAAGATCCAGGTCTGGGGCTGGGCCCGGGCGGGATCGAACCGGTCGGCGGCGTGGAACACCTTGAGGAAGGTGTCGGCGGTGACGTCCTCGGCCGCGTCCGCGCTGGGAAGATGAAAGCGGACATAGCTGTACACCGCCTGGCCATAGCGGGCATACCAGTCACCAGCCTGCGTCCCCCCCACGCCGGTGGGGGAGATGACTGGGCTGGTCCTGGTCAGGGCGGGTGCGGCTTCCTGCGGCCGGTCGGACATAGGCGGGGGATTATACGCGCGAAGGGCCGGTGCGTCACACTGGCCCCCCGTGGGTCCCCAGCCACCCATCGATCAATAGTCCGGCGGACCCACCTTGCAGCAGTCCCCGTCATCGCAGGTGGCCCAGGGATACAGCGTTGCGGCCATCGCCGACTCACCACCGGGCCGGTCGTGCCGCTGGAGCACACCCCCCAGCTGCCACTGGGCGATGGACTGGCGCCAGGGGCGGGTCGGCGGGTGCACCAGGGTGGGCAGGTCGAACCGGTCGAGTTCCCGGTTCTTCGAATCGGCGATGTACGCGCTCAGCCACTGGTCGCCCTTCTTGTAGACGACCCAGAAGCTCCGTCCCCCCGGCTCGAGCGCGTACTCGGGCACAGGGCGCTGGCTGTGGTTGTGGAACTGGGCGACGATGGCCCCCTTCGCGAGCCGCGCCCTGGTGTTGCGGTAGGCACCGTCCTGGGGCTCGATCGTCACCTGAATGCCGTCCTTGATCTCGGCCCGGTCGGAGGCACCCGGGTTCGGGTCATAGGCCTGGCGCCGGCCAATCTCGATCAGGGTTTCCCGCGCCGGCAGCGGCCCATCGCTGGGCGGCAGCGGCGTCGGAAGCGGCCGGCCCCCGAAGGCGCAGGCACCAAGAGAAAGCAGCAGGACACTCAGGGACGAACGGACCACGGGACCTCCGTCGAAGTGGAATTCGAGGAATCAGTTGCCGCCGATGATGCGGCGCAAGCTGTCGACTGTCGGCTGGAAGGCAGGATCGGCGTGGGCCCACAAGGTCGTGGCGGCCACCGCCCATCGCCGGGCCGTCGGGGTGTCGCCGAGCCGCGACGCCACCTGGCTCCGCAAGACCATGGCCCGGACCAGCGCCCCCGCTGCGGCCGGGCGATTGAGAAGATCACGGCCCATTCCGGGCATGGCCTCGAGCGACTCGTCCAGCATCCGGACAGCGGCGGCGGTATCCCGGACCGCGAGATGCAGCACCGACATCTGGTACACGCCTTCGATGGCGATCGAGGAGGGCTTGCGGTTCCGCCGGGTCAGTGCGCTCGAATCGAGCGCCGCTCGCAGCGACAGCGTGTCGCCCCGCTTGCGATACCACTGGTAGCGCTGGAGCCCGAACCGGGGCGGTTGCGATGCCACGACCTGGTCAGCGACCGGGGAGGGACTCAGCAGCATGACGGAGAACGCGAGGGCCTGCTCCCGGAACGCCGGGCGGTCGGTGGCGGGAACGTAGGCCCGGATCTGGTCATCCACGACCCGGAGTGCACTCCGGGCGTTCTCGGCGGGCCCTCCCATCGAGGCGTACGCCGCGAATTCCGCCAGCGCCGCGCGAAGTCTCGGGTGGGCCCCCTGGGGATACTCGTCGGTGATCTGGGGAAGGGGGAGCGCGGAGGCACGCCGCATGAGATCGACGAGCCGGGCGACCCGGCCGGTCAGGGCGGCGAGCCCGGCAATCTGGTCGGCTTCCTCGGAGGTCGGGGAGGGATTCGCGTCCAGCAGGGAGTCGGCCCGGCGAGCCGCCTCTTCGAAGCGTCCCAGCTTGAGGGCAAGCTGCGCGAGCGTGGTTCTCAGCCGGAGACTGTCGGTGCGGGTCGACGCCAGCCCGAGCGCGTGTCGATAGGCGCCGACGGCGGCGTTCGAATCGGTCGAGCCTTCGAGGTCGCCCGTTATTTCCAGGACGTACCCGCGCGCTTCCCACGCATCGGGGCTTCCGGGGAAGGACCGCACCCACATCGCCGTCACGCCCCGGAGCTGTTCCTGGTTCCTGGCCACCGCCGCCGCCTTGCCATCGGCCCACGGGTTCGGACCCTGTGTGAGGCGGACATAGCGATACGGGATGAAGGCCAGGGTATCGTGATCGAGCGAAGGAAACGCGACGAACCGGCCGGTATCGGGCGCCACGGCGTATCCCACGCGGAACATGTTCGGCTCGGCATAGAACAGCGCCGACAGCCGCTGGAAGGCGGCGCCCCGGAAGGCGCGGTGCACGGAGGGCACCAGGGTGAGGGCGCGGTGGTAATCCTGGATGGCCGACTGGTATCCCGACCGGAATGCCCATCCGCTCGGGCTCTTCCTGTCCTTCACCACCATCCGGTCTCGCGACCGGCATTCGGCCCGGCCGAACCAGGCCCGGAAATCGAGGGTATCGCGGGCCAGCATGGCGCTGTACGCCTTGCAGGCATCCTCGAAGCGCTTCTCGCCCAGTGCCACCAGGGCCTGGCCCCAGAGCGCTTCCTGGCCCTGGAGCGGCGGCTGGGCATGGATGCCGGCGAGCGCCTCATCCCGCCACTCGTCCGCGCTCGCGTTGTCCGTGGACTGCCAGTTGAGGGTCTGCGCCAGCCAGAGATGCGCGAGCCCGAAGTTGGGGTCGTACTCGAGGGCGGTGCGGAACTGCCGGGTGGCGAGACTCAGCTCCCAGCTGGCGAGCGAGGCGTGGGCCGAGTCGTAGGCGTTGAGCGCCGCGAGGATGCGGGTGCCGAACATTCCCGATGCCGCGATCGGCACCGACGGCCGGGGGAGCACGAGGGAATCGGCCAGCTCGGCGAACTTGACCTCGATGTCGTTGAGATCCTTGCTGGAGACCGTGACGGTCTGCTCCCGCAGCACCGCCGGCCCCTGCGAGACGTCGTAGAGCACCCCGCGCACCCGTACCGAGTCGCCCCAGGGCGTCACTTCACCCGCGATGAGCCGCCCCGCCCCGCCGAGCCGCGCGATCTGGAGCATCTGCTCGAGCGTCACCTTCTGGCTCTTGCCGCTCAGGCGATCGTCCACCCAGCGCCGGTCGGTGAGGTGCACCCCGTCCCAGCGGCCGAGCGACTCGTGCAGCAGCCGCCGGCACTGGTCGCCACTGAGCCCTTCCGGCACGCCCTCCTGGTGCACCAGCGGGGCCACGAGGTACAGCGACTGGTCGAGCGACGGCCGCCGGAGCGCGGTGGTCCAGAGGACCGCGGCCGCGATGCCGAGGGCGGCGATGCCGGGGGGCGCCCAGCGGCGGAGCCAGGAGTCCCGCGGGCCGACCACCTCCTGCATCGTGCGGCGGAGCGAGGCCCGGGGTGCCGCGCCGCCGGTCTCGGTGGCCAGGCGGGTGAGCGCGTCGGCCATCTGCTGCGCCGTCTGGTAGCGGTCGGCGGGGTGCTTGGCGAGCGACTTCCCCACCACCTCCTGGACCCGCTGCGGCAGCGCCGGCCGGCGGACCTGCACCGGGGTCGGCTCGTTCTCCAGGTGCTGCACCACCACCTCTTCCGGCGTGCTGCCGCGGAAGGGGGGCTCCCCGGTGAGCATCTCGTAGAGCACGCAGCCAAGGCTGTAGACATCGCTCCGGCCGTCGACCCGGGACTCGTTGCGGGCCTGCTCCGGGCTCATGTAGGCCGGGGTCCCCACCGGCCCCACGACCTTCCATTCCTCCAGCGCGCCGGCGCTGATGGCGCGGGCGATGCCGAAGTCGGCGACCATCGCGTGGTCGCTGATGAAGAGGATGTTCTCGGGCTTGATGTCGCGGTGGATGACGCCGTGGCTGTGGGCGTAGGCCAGGGCGTCGGCCACGTCCACCGCGATGCGGAGCGCGTCCGCGACCGGGAGGGCGCCCTCCCGTTCGAGCCGGCGCCGGAGGGTTTCCCCCGGCACGTACGGCATCACGTAATAGAGGTACCCGTCGGCTTCGCCCGAGTCGTGCAGCGGGAGGATGTTGGGGTGGGCGAGCCCCGAGGCGATCTGGATTTCCTGGAGGAACCGCTGGCTGCCCTCCCCCGGCTCCTCGTTCTCGACCCGGAAGAGCTTGATGGCCACATCCCGGTAGTGGCGCATGTCCCGGCCAAGGTACACCACGGCCATGCCGCCACGCCCGATCTCTCGCTCGATGGCGTAGCGGCCCGCGAGTACCTGCGGGACTTCCAGGGATTCGTCTTCCAGGGGGCCAGATCCAGTGAAGGATGTCTATACGATAGTAGGGGAGAGCACCGGGAGAGGCAAACGGCGGGGCCGCCGGTGGGGTGATCCGGCGCACACCCGCCGTATTTCGTTAGGTCGGGGCGGTTGCTGGCGACAAACCGCCACCACGAAGGCACGAAGAACACGAAGGACACACGAAGAAGAGCACGGTTCACCTTCGTGCTCTTCGTGGCTTCGTGCTCTTCGTGATATTGCTGTTGCTGTGAACGCTCCTAGAACGCCCCCAGGCCCGTCACCGCCTCGCCCAGGATCAACGAATGCATGTCGTGGGTGCCCTCGTACGTGTAGACCGATTCCAGGTTCGCCAGGTGCCGCATCGAGTGATACTCGGCGAGGATCCCGTTGGCGCCGAGGAGGCGGCGGGCCTCGCGGGCGCACTCGCAGGCCATGTGCACGTTGTTGCGCTTGGCGAGGGAGACCTGCTGGGGGGTCATCGTCCCCCGGTCCTTGAGACGGCCGAGCTGAAGGGCGAGGCACTGCGCCTTGGTGATCTCGGTCAGCATCTCGGCGAGGCGCACCTGCTGGATCTGGGTCTGGGCGATCGGGCGGTTGAACATCACCCGGTTCTTCGCGTACTGGAGCGCCTCGTCGTAGCAGGCCATCGCCGCGCCGATCGCGCCCCAGGCGATCCCGTAGCGGGCCTGCGTCAGGCAGGAGAGCGGGGACTTGAGCCCGCCCGACTTCGGCAGGATGGCATCCTTGGGGAGATGCACGTCCTGGAGTATCAGCTCGCTGGTGTCGGAGGCGCGGAGCGAGAGCTTCCCCTTCTGGTCCCGCGCGGAGAAGCCCTTCGTGCCGGTGGGCACGATGAACCCGCGCACCGACTTGGAGTCGTCCAGCGCGCCGGTCTTGGCCCAGACGATGGCGACCGTGGCCTGCGAGCCGTTGGTGATCCACATCTTGGCGCCGTTCAGCACCCAGCCGTCGGCGGTCTCCTTCGCGGTCGTGATCATGCCGGCGGGATTGGAACCGTAGTCGGGCTCGGTCAGGCCGAAGCAGCCGATTTCCGTCCCCGCCGCCAGCCCGGGAAGCCAGCGGCGGCGCTGCTCCTCGCTGCCGAAGGCATAGATCGGGTACATCACCAGCGCCCCCTGCACCGACGCAAAGGAGCGGATGCCGCTGTCGCCCCGCTCGAGCTCCTGCATGATCAGCCCGTAGGCCACGTTGTTGAGCCCGGCGCAGCCGTACTCCTCGGGGAGATTGGCCCCCAGGAGGCCGAGTTCGGCCATACCGGGGATCAGCTCCTTCGGGAAGCGCCCCTCGACGTAGCAGTCGCCGATGACCGGCATGAGGTGCTCATCGACCCAGGCGCGCACCGTCGCGCGCACCGCCCGCTCCTCTTCGGAGAGGAGGGAGTCGAGGTCGTAGAAGTCGGGGGCGTTGAACGTCGGCATGGGTAGCAGGATTAGGGGATTCTGATGGATTTGGGGATTATATCGCCGTGCCTCAGGAATGCGACCCGTGAAATCACAGTCGGCGGAACCGCGGGGGCTGAATCCCTGAATCTGCTGTTCAATCCCCAAATCCTGATCTCACCAGTCTCGACGAACGGCGCGCGGCTCGATCCCCACCTCACGCGCCTTCTTCCGGAACCCCGCCCCGTGATCCACCGGGCCACCGCTCTCCGCCTGCCACTGGTGCACCATCTCGTGCAGGAGGGTGTCGGTTATCGAGTCCCAGCCATCCCGCTTGAGGTGGCGGCGGGAGATGCCGATGTGGAGCGCCTTCCCGGTGCGCCGCTCCAGCCGGAGCTCGCCCAGGCGGCTTTTCATCCGGCCGGAGATCCGGATCGGGATCGGAGGCAGGATGCCGCCGAAGTGCCGCTCGTTGAGCTCGGCATGGAGTGCCACCAGGCGCTCGTGGAGCGGGCGATCCTGGGGCGCGACACGGGGAGGCCGGCTGGCGCGGGGAGGACGGGGGGCGTGGAGGTCGACCGGAAACGACAGGAAGATGCGCCGTGCGGCCAGGCGGGTCGCGCGCCGGGTGTGGGGCGTGACGAACCGGACGATCGCCTCGAGCACCTCGTCGGGGGCGCCGGCGTAGCCCTCGTGGACCCGGAGGATCTTCCCCGGCACCCAGGAGAGCATGACCTGCTCGTTTCTGTGAGTGGTGATCTTCTCGAATTGGGGGAGCCGCAGCGCGTGTAGCCGAGCAACCAGGTGCTCGCTCGCCAGCGAGTTCCGCGTTCCGGGTTCTGGTTCCGGAGCTGACTCGTTCCGCGTTCCGCGTTCCGCGTTCCGCGAATCGTTCGTCGTAGAGCGCGTCGCTGGGCGGGGCATGCGCGGGCGAGGGCGCAGCAGTCCCCCAGCCCATTGCAGCGCCAGCTCAAACTGCTCGGCGAGCCCGGGCATAGATCGTGGTGTCGCCGGGGCGGAAGGTGGCGCCCGGACGGTCGTACACGTAATGCTGGATCGAGACGTCCGTCGCGGTCACCTTCACCAGGTTGAAGGTGCTGGGCCGGCCGCCCCGGCTCCGGAGCGAGAGTGTCCCCGCGGTACTGACCGCGAGCTTGCCGTCGATCTGGCCCGCCGCCTCGGTGTGGTCGTGGCCGCAGAGAACGACATCGGCGTCGAGCGTCAGCAGGGCCCGTTGTGCCGCGCGGGGCCGGGCCAGGCCCCAGCGATGGGAGATCGGGCCGGGGATCACGTTGTGGTGCAGCGTCGCCAGGCGGACCGTCTCCGCCGGCAGCCGCTGGAAGAGGGCGCGCACCCGCGCCACTTCCGCCGCCGGCAGGTGTCCCTTCACCGCGGTGTCGTTGATGTTCCAGGTGGTCGAGCCCGGGGTCACGCCATGGGCCGAGAGCATCCCGGCGATCACCAGGCCGTCGAGCTCGAGGACCGGAGCCAGGTTCTCCCCGAAGTAGGTGCGGTACTTCACGTACTTGGTGTCGCTCCCGAGAAGACTCCAGGGACTCCGCCACCACTGGACGTCGTGATTGCCGGGGATGACATGCACCGGTGCGGTCGCCGCGAGCCGGTCGAAGTACCAGCGGGCGGCCTGGAACTCGCCGTGGCGGGCGCGCTGGCTGATGTCACCGGAGACCACAATGGCGCGCGGCGCCAGCGACGGAAGAAAAGTCGCCAGCGCCGCGAGAAGAGGGGGGTCGGCGCGGCCGCCGAAATGGATGTCGGAGATGTGCGCGACGACGGCGTCGCTCACCACACCACCCGGACCCGGTAGGTGAGGGTCGCCTTCCCCTTGGCCGGGACCGGGACCCGGAACACCGTGCGGGTGCTCGACTGCTTGTCCGGCTTCACGCTGCTGGAGAGGATGCTCCACTCTCCCTGGCGGGTCTCGACCACCTCGACCGTCGCGGGAGTGTCCGCCGCGTTGGTGAGCGTCACCTTGTAGTCGGCGGTGGCCAGGGTGCGCCACCCGCCGCCCCCGGGGATCGAATCGCGCCGGGTGGCGTAGCTGGTCTGGATCCGCTTGGCGGTGAGATCGAAGGCGGTCCCGGCGTTGAGCCGGAGATCCTCGCCCGCGGGCGAATGGTCGATGCTCGACTCGCCGATCAGCTGCACCCGGCCGGCGCTGTCGGGCTCGTAGAGCCGGACCACGCCGCCGGGGAGCGGCCGGTCGCCCAGGTCGGTCTTCCGGGGGCGGAGCACGGTGTAGGTGACGTTCACCGGCACCTCTTCCTCTTCGCCGTACTGCGGCAGGCCGCCCCACCACGGAATCTGACCCACGACGGTGAACGTCCGGGTCCACTTCGCCGCGGCGGGCTCGAAGAGGGTGATGGTGCTGGTCCGGCCGGGCGCGAGCGAGGCGCGGCCGGGAAGGGTGTAGAGATGGAACTCGCCCACCTTCTGCTCCGCCGGGGCTCCCGCTTCCGCCCGGGCCGCCTTGGCCACCATCATCCCCTCGGCCCGGGGGGAGTAGTTCGCGGTCGGGGCGGCCACGCTCACCTCGCCCGCGAGGAGCTGGAGTTCCACATCATCCAGGTTGAGCGGCCCGCCATTCACCACGGCCCGGCCGGTCACCCGCGCCGGCACGTCCTTCCCCGCGAGCACCACCTCGTAGCTGGCCGACCAGCCGCCGCCCTGGGTGAAGTACCCGATCTTGAGGCCCTTGCGGGCGCTCTGGGCCGAGACGTTGGCCTTGAGGGTCGGCTCGAGCGCCACCAGCTCGGCGGGATACAGCGGCAGGCCGGGGCGGACGAAGCTGATCGACCCATCCTTCATCCGGTAGCGTTCCGGGTCGACGCCCACCAGCTCGGCGCTCAGCGTGTCGCTGCCGGAGCGGAACTTGATCCGCCGGCCGATGGCGCGGCGGAGGACGCTCTGCTCATCGATCGCGGCGTCGTACCAGGTGCTGGTGAAGTTGACGCCGTCCTCGAGGGGAAAGACCGAGGCGGGATCGAGCACGCCGAGGGAGAGGCGCTGTTCGGAGTCGCCCCGGGGGAGGTCGATAGGGAGGGTGCGGCGCACCAGCGCGCGCCCGTCGTTGTAGAGGGTGAGGCTCGTGGGAGCCTGGGCCGCCAGCTGACCGGCCGCGACGAGGCCCACCAGGACCCCCGCGCCGGCCGCCTTGCCGCCCTGCCGCCCTGCCGCCTTGCCGCCGCGTCCTGCTGCCTTGCCCGTCATCACAATCTCCTTGCCCATCGCTCAGTCCTTGATCAGCTCCAGGGCCACCCTCTGGGCGATCTTGCGGACCGCGATATAGGTGATCACCACGACAATCATCCCGTAGATCCGAGCGGTCTCGGTCGGCGGGAGCCGGTAACCGGCGTAGAAGCCGGTCAGCAGGGTGGCCGGGAGGGAGATGCGGCTGGCGATCCGGTTTGCACGCCGGAGGCGGGAGGCCTGGCAGGCCGCGCAGCGCTCACCCCAGGCCAGCCCGGCGACCTTCGTGCCGCATTTGCTGCAGGGGACCTCAGGCGCCCACGCGCCGGGCAACGGCATCGCCGAACTCCCGCGTGGTGGCGTTCCCGCCCAGGTCACGCGTGCGCACGTTGTCCTCGACGATGGTCTTCTCGATGGCGGTGCGGATCTTGGCGGCGTGCTTGAGCTCTTCGAGGTGATCGAGCATCATCGCCGCCGCGAGCATCTGGGCCGCGGGATTGGCGATCCCCTTCCCCGCGATGTCCGGCGCGCTCCCGTGCACCGCCTCGAAGATCGAGGCGTGGGTCCCGATGTTGGCGCCGGGCGCCAGGCCCAGCCCGCCGACCAGGCCGGAGACCTCGTCGCTCAGGATGTCGCCGAACATGTTGGTGGTGACCATCACGTCGAACTGCTCCGGCTTGAGCACCAGCTGCATGGCGCAGTTGTCGACGATCATGTCGTTCGACTGCACCCGCCCCTCGTACTCCTTCTGGATCCGCTTGCCCACTTCCAGGAACAGGCCGCTCACCATCTTGAGGATGTTGGCCTTGTGGACGATCGTGACCTTCTTGCGGTTGTGCTTGATGGCGTACTCGAAGGCGTAGCGGATGATCCGCTCGCAGCCGGACCGGGTCACGATCGCGGTCGACTCGCCCACCGCGCGGGGGTCGCCGCCGATCGCGATGAAGTGCTCCACCCCGACGTAGAGTCCCTCGAGGTTCTCCCGCACCAGCACGATGTCGACGTTGCTGAAGCGCCCCCCCGGGACGAAGCTCCGGGCGGGGCGGATGTTGGAGAACAGCTCGAATTCCCTGCGCAGCTGCACGTTCACCGAGCGGAACCCGGTCCCGACCGGGGTGGTCAGCGGGCCCTTGAGGGCGAGCTTCCGGTGCCGGATGCTCTCGATCGTCGCGTCGGGGAGCGGGGTGCCGGTCGCGTCGACCGCCGCCACGCCGGCGAGCTGCTCGTCCCACTCGAACTTGAGGCCGGTCGCCTCGAGGACCTTCACGGTCTCGGCGGTAATCTCGGGCCCGATGCCATCGCCCGGGATCAGCGTCACGTTGTACGTCATCGGAGTCCGAGTCCCACGGGGAAGACGGTGTTGAGCGCGGCCACGAAGGCCCGTTCGGGCGAGGTCCCGGTGGCCCAGGCCAGCGAGCGCCAGACGATCCGGCCGGTGCGGGTATCGACCAGGACCAGCGAGAGTTCAGCCCGCACCGGCGCCGGGGCGCCGGCCGGTTCATTGACGAACGCGAGCGCCGCCGGCACCAGCGCGAAGCGGCCGCCGACGATCGCCATCATGTTGCGGAGGTTGCCCCGGAGCGGGTCGGGCACTTCCTCGAGCTTGGGGGCGCGGAGCAGGGCCTGTCCCATCCGGTCGGGATCGGGCGCGACCGTCGGGGACCGGCGGGCCATCTTCCGGAGGTCGGGCGGCAGCACCCACTTCACCTCGGGGCTGCGGCCGGTCACCGCCGCGCCGATCAGCGAGTCGGCCCAGGCCAGCGTCCGGGTCCGGTCGGTCAGCGGGGGCTGGCTGGTCAGCGGCTCCTCGCTCACCACGAGGGTGAGGGGAATGACCGCGATTTCCTGGCCGGCGAAGGGCGTGGTGACGAGGGGGCGCACCGGCTCGCGCGCGGGCGCGGGCTCGGGAGCGGGCTTGGCCGTCTTCCCCCCGCACGCGAGGGTGAAGAGGACCAGGGTTGCTGCGGCAGGACGGTTCAGCACGGGGGGGAAACTAACCCGGCCCGCAGAGCCGGAAAAGCCTTCAGAAAGACGTTCCTCGTTCCTCGTTCCTCGTTCCTCGTTGGCCCCGTTGCCGGCAACCCGCTGTACCCGAGGGATCGCCCTGGAGGCTAACTCCCACGAGCAGTTCCGAGGAACGAGGAACGAGGAACGAGGAACGGTTATTCAAGCGAAAGCCCCCCATCCACGACGAGGGTCTGCCCCGTGATATGCCTCGCCTCGTCGGAGCAGAGGAACGTGATCACGTGGGCCACGTCCTCCGGCTCCGCCACCCGGCCGAGGACGCTCGACTTCTGGGCCCGCTCGATGACTTCGCGGGGGAGCATCATCATGCGCTCGGTCCGGATGAACCCCGGCGCCACCGCGTTCACGTTGATGTTGGAGGGGCCCAGCTCGACGGCCGCCGCGCGGGTGAGCCCCTCGAGCGCGGCCTTGCTGGCCGCGTAGTTGGCCACGCCGAACCCGGGCCGCCCCGCCTGGTGCGCGCTGACGCTCACGATCTTGCCGAAGTGCTGCTTGCGAAACACCGGCGCCACCGCGCGGATGCAGTTGAAGGCCCCGGTCACGTTGGTGTCGAGCACCTCCCGCCAGGCGTCGTCGGAGAGCCGCCAGAGCGCCCCGTCCATCGCAATGCCGGCGTTGTTCACCAGGTAGTGGATCGTCCCGAAGCGGTGGATCACGTCCGCCAGGAAGCGGTCCACCTGCTCCCGGTCCCGCACGTCACAGCGGGCGGCGTAAACCTCGGCACCCATCGCGGTGCAGGCGGTCTCGGTGAGGAGCGCCATTTCGGTCACGTCCCGCCCCGGCAGCTCCACGAAGCAGAACGCCACCTTGCAGCGCATCCGGGCGAATTCCATCGCGATGCAGCGGCCCAGCCCGGTCGCGCCCCCGGTCACCACCACCACCTTCCCCGCCACCCCGGTCGGAATCGACTGCGGCTGGGGTTGCTCCAGCGTGGTGCCGGTGCTTTCGAGCTCCGGCTCCCACGCTCCGCTCTGTCCGAACGATCGTCCGAAATCCCCGGAGAAGGAGGGCATAAGGCAGCCAAGGTACGCCGTCGCGACGGTGTGCGGAAGACCGGCCTTTCCCCATCCTTATTGTCCCTGCATAATCTCTCCCCATGATGAAGACACTTCTCTGGGTCCTGGTTGGGATGGTCGGCGCCGTCAGCTGGGGCGTCCTCGCGCTCCACCGGGGTGAAACGATCAGCGCTGCGTGGCTGGTCCTCGCCGCGGTCGGCACCTACCTGGTCGCCTATCGCTTCTACAGCCGTTTTCTGGCCGACCAGGTCTTCGGCCTGACCAACCGGCGGGCCACGCCGGCGGAGCGGCTCAACAACGGGCGGGACTTCGTCCCCACCACCAAGTGGGTGCTCTTCGGACACCACTTCGCCGCGATCTCCGGGGCCGGCCCGCTCATCGGGCCGGTCCTCGCGGCCCAGTTCGGCTACCTCCCCGGGACGATCTGGATCGTCTTCGGCGTGGTGCTCGCGGGCGCGGTGCAGGACTTCATCATCCTGGTCGGCTCGATGCGGCGGGACGGGAAGTCGCTCGGCCAGATGGCCAAGGAGGAGATCGGGCACTTCACCGGGATCGCGGCGATGGTCGCGATCCTGGCGATCATGATCATCCTGCTCGCGGTGCTCTCGCTGGTGGTGGTGAACGCGCTGCGCGACAGCCCCTGGGGGCTGTTCACCATCGGCTGCACCGTGCCGATCGCGATCCTGATGGGCTTCTGGATGAAGGTGTGGCGGCCGGGGAAGACCCTCGAGGCCTCGGTGGCGGGCGTCATTCTCCTGGTCTTCGCGCTGATCGGCGGGCAGGTGGTGTCCACCTCGCCAACGCTGGCGCCGATGTTCACCTGGACCGGCGTGCCGATCGCGCTCGCGCTCATCGCCTACGGCTTCATCGCCAGCGTGCTGCCGGTGTGGATGCTGCTCTGTCCGCGCGACTATCTCTCCACCTTCATGAAGATCGGGACGATCGTCCTCCTCGCGGTGACGATCCTCGTCGTGCTCCCCGAGCTCAAGATGCCGGCGGTCACCCGTTTCGTGGACGGCAGCGGTCCGGTCTTCGCCGGGAAGCTCTTCCCCTTCGCGTTCATCACCATCGCCTGCGGCGCGATCAGCGGCTTCCACGCGCTGGTGGCGTCGGGGACCACGCCCAAGATGGTCCGGCGCGAGGAAGACGCGCGGCTCATCGGCTACGGCGGGATGCTGATGGAGTCGTTCGTCGCGGTGATGGCGATCTGCGCCGCGTCGGTCCTCGACCCCGGGGTCTACTTCGCGATCAACGTCCCCCTCGCCAAGCTGGGTGGCAACGCGGTGGCGGCGGCGGAGATGATCCGCGGCTGGGGCTTCGCGGTCTCCCCGGAGCAGATGGAAGCGCTGGCGCGGGAAGTCGGAGAAGCCACGCTCTGGGGCCGGGCCGGCGGCGCGCCCAGCCTTGCCGTCGGCATGGCAACGCTCTTCAGCGGCGCCTTCGGCCAGCACCTCCTCGCGCTCTGGTACCACTTCGCCATCATGTTCGAGGCGCTCTTCATCCTGACCACCCTCGACACCGGCACCCGGGTCGGGCGGTTCATGCTCCAGGAGCTGGGCGGGCACCTCTGGGCCCCGATGGCGCGCACCTCCTGGTACCCGAGCATCGTGCTCTCGTCGCTGCTGGTGGTGCTGGGGTGGGGGTATTTCCTGATCCAGGGGATTCTCGATCCGCTGGGTGGGATCAACTCCCTCTGGCCGCTCTTCGGGATCAGTAACCAGCTCCTCGCGGCGGTGGCGCTCTGCGTGGGGACCACGATCATCATCAAGGCGGGGAAGGCGCGCTACGCCTGGGCCACCATCCTGCCGCTGGCCTGGCTGCTGGTCGTCACGCTCACGGCGAGCTGGCAGAAGGTCTTCTCCCCCGAGCGGCGCATCGGTTTCCTGGCCGACGCGGCGGCGCTCCGGAGCGAGATCGCCGCCGGGACCATGGACCCGGCCCGCGGCGCCCGGCTGCTCTTCAACGACAACCTCAACGCGGTGGTCGCGAGCGTCTTCGTGGTGATCGTGCTGGCGGTGGTGATCTCGTCAGTGCGGGAGTGGTGGCTGATCGTCGCGGGACGGAAGGTGGCGCGGGCGGCGGAAGCCCCAGTGGTGGAGTCGGCGTATGCGGGATGAGGCGTCAAAGCGGCAAAGCGGCAAAGCGGCCGGGCGGACAGGCGGTGCTGAACCGACCACTGCCACGAGGAACGAGGAACGAGGAACGAGGAACGTCTTTCAACAACTCCTCACCGTCCTCCGTCGCGTGGCCGGCATGCCCGACTACGCCGCCTACGTCGAGCACCTGCGCACCTGCCACCCGGAGGCCCCGGTGCCGACCGAGCGGGAGTACTTCGCGGACTACACCCAGGCGCGCTACGGGTCGGGGGTGAGCCGCTGCTGCTGATATCTTTGTCTCAACCCTCCCCGCGACACGACCCATGAAACGGCTCGTCAGCTGGTTCCTGAACGGCCTGATCTTCACCGCGCCCGCGGCCCTGACCATCTACTTCGTCTGGGTCACGTTCACGACCGTCGACGGCTGGCTCCGGATCCCCATCCCCGGCCTCGGCTTCCTGGCCACCCTGGCGCTCATCACCCTGGTCGGCTTCCTCGCGACCAACTTCCTCGCCCGCCGGGTCCTGGAGCTGTTCGACGACCTGCTCGAGAAGCTGCCGGGAGTGCGGCTCCTCTACAGCGGGATCAAGGACATCACCGGCGCCTTCGTGGGCGAGAAGAAGCGCTTCTCCCAGCCGGTGCTGGTGACCCTCGATCCCGTCGCCGGCTCCAAGGCGATCGGCTTCCTCACCCAGGACTCGCTCACCGAACTCGGCATGGCCGATCACGTGACCGTGTACCTGCCCTTCTCCTACAGCTTCGCGGGCCAGGTGCTGCTCTTCCCCCGCGACCGCGTCACGCCGCTCCAGAATGTCTCGAGCGCGCGGGTGATGACGTTCGTGGTGTCAGGGGGAGTCGCGGAGGTGAAGGAGTGAGATAGCTGTTAGCTGTTAGCTATTAGCTCGTTCCCTGAAAGAAGACCCTCCGTGCGTTGCGCTCGGAGGGTCGTGCTGCATGGTGCGGCTCACAGCTAACAGCTAACAGCTAACAGCTAATAGCTAACAGCCTCATTTCAGCTCCCCCACCCACTCCTCGATCGGCTTCCCCGTCCGGCTCACCGCCACACTGCTGTCATTCGAGAGAAAATCCGTCTCGGCGTGGTTGTACTTGGGGTCGGCATAGGTCCCCCGCGCCCGCGCCGCCGCCCGGGCGTCGAGCAGCGCCTGCAGGCTCTTCTTCGTCCCGATCCACAGGAGCCCGTCCGACGCCCGCTGCCCTGTCCGCCGCGGCAGGTGGAAGCTGTCCGGCGCCACATAGACCCGCGCGAAGAACGGAATGAGCACCGTATCGCGGGAGAAGGAGAGCAGCGTGAGATAGCGGATCCGGAGCGCAGAATCGCTGGTGGCGAGGAACCGTGCCATCAGCGTGTCCGCCGCTCCCGCCTTGAGCCGGCCAAAGACCCACGCGTCCCCCAGGTCGTAGTGCCCGTCCGGAATCCGCGGCAGGAAATCCTTGAGGACCGCCAGGTCGCCCTTCTTCTTCCGCTGCAGCTCGAGCTGCACCGCCCGGAGCCCGGGCAGCAGGTCGTTGAGGTCGGTGGCCGGCGGCGGGGGAATCTCCTGGTTCACGATCCGCCGCCGCCAGCGCAGCACGCTGTCGAGGCTGGCCGGTTCCCGCAGCTCCGCGATCCGGTTGAGCGCGAGCAAGCCCATGTTCCAGTCGATCTCACCCGCCGCCGCCCGCCGCACCAGCGGCCAGAGCGTCCGCCCGCTCCGCGCGCCGAGCACCCGGCGGATGCTGTCCCCCTCCGGGCTCTCGGGCTTGAGGCCCTCGTGAATCTCCGAATACGTCACGTGGGCCGAGTCGCCCAGCCGGATCTGCACCTGCCCCTCGAGCCGGGTGGCGAGGAGCAGCGCGAAGACCGGCAGCACCCCCCGCAGGTTCGCGCCGCTCACGCCGCCACCTGCTTCGGAGCCACCAGCAGCCAGAGCATCGTCACCACCAGCATCCCCAGCGCCGACGCATAGAGCGCCACGTTGCCACCCGCCTGTTGATAGATCACCCCGAAGAGCGCCGCGGCCGGCAGGGCCGCCAGCCCGGTCACCGCATGATAGGCACCAAAGCCCCGCCCCGTCCGCTTCGGGGCCAGCCGCGATACCATCGCCCGCTCCGCCGGTTCGGTCAGGCCAGCCACCAGCCCGAGCAGGAGGAACACCCCGATCGCCGCGGCCTCGCCCCGGGCCACGCCCAGCCCCGCCGCCAGCGCGGCGAAGACCACCCCGCCCAGCGCCACCGTCCCCCTCGGCCCCACCCGGTCCACCAGCCACCCGCCGGGATAGGAGACGAAGCTCCGCACCACGTGGAGACCGGCCCAGACCAGCGGAACGGTCGCGACCGCCACGCCAAGGTCCTGAAGCCGGAGAAGCAGGAGCGTCTCCGGCAGCCGGAGGAGCACCATCCCTGCCAGCGCGATGACCGGTCCCCAGAACACCCGGCCGGTAGCGTCACGCGCTTCGGCGGCCGCCTCCTTGATCCGCACCGGCGCATTGCGCAGGACGAACAGCAGCACCAGCCCGGCCACCACCCCTGGTACGATGCTCCAGGTGAGCACCTGGCGGACGTCGACCGAGTGGCGCAGCAGCCACCAGGCCAGCAGCGCACCGGGGATCGACCCGAAGTGGTCCGCCGCGCGATGGAAACCGAACGCCCGTCCCCGCATCTCCGGCGCGGTAGCGTCGGCGATGAACGCGTCGCGCGCCGGCGTCCGCAGCCCCTTCCCCAGCCGGTCGACGACCCGGAAGCCCACCACCTGCCATGCCGCCGAAGCGGCGGCCATGAACGGCCTGATCAGGATGGCGGAGAAATAGCCGAGGACGATGAGCGGCTTCCGCCAGCGGGGGCGGTCGGCGAGGTCACCGCTGACCCACTTGGTGGCCGCGGCGGTGAGGTCGGCCGCGCCGTCGAGGATGCCGAGCAGCGCCGCCGACCCGCCCAGCGTCCCCACCACGAAGGCGGGGAGCAGCGGGTAGACCATCTCGCTGGCGAAGTCGTTGAAGAGGGAGACGAGCGAAAGGCCCTTGACCGTCGGAGGGATTGCCGGCTTTACCGCCTCATTCATCAATCCCCAGCCCCATGCCCCACCGGATGAGCGACACCGGAAGGCCGCCGTAGCCCAGCACCGCGTCGTGGAACTCCCGGAGCGGCGCCGAGGGACCGACGGAGGCGCGCCACGCTTCCCGGAGGTTGAGGAGCTCGCGCCGGCCCACCGCGTAGCAGAGCTGATAGGTCGGCCAGGCGCAGTAGCGGCTCACTTCCGCGCGGGCCTGGCCCCGGTCCATCGCCACCCGGTCGACCAGCATGTCCACCGCCTGGTCCGGCGTCATCCCCCGGGTGTGGAGCCCGATGTCGAGCACCACCCGCATCGCCCGCCAGAGGAGGTGCAGCCGCTGGAAGAGCCGCTCTTCGATGGTGGTGAAGAACCCCTGCTCCGCCATCAGCTCTTCGCAGTAGAGCGCCCACCCCTCGACGGTGACCGGGGTCCAGCTGACCCGCCGGACCTCCGAGGACGCGCTCCGCGCCGCCAGCATCTGGAGATGATGACCCGGCCACGCCTCGTGCACCGCGGTCGGCCCGATCTCGAAATGCGAATGGTGACCCGGCGGCGTCCCCACCGTGGGGGTGGTGACGTAGAAGGTCCCCACCGGGTCGGGGCTGTACACCGCGGGCGGGGTGTAGGCCGCGAAGGGCATCAGCGGCCGGAGGAAGTCGGGGGTCTCGACGACGTCGAGCCGCCCTGAGGGGATCGTCACCAGCTGCCGCTGCTCGAGGAAGCTCCGGGCCCGGCCCACCGCGTCGTGGAAGGCCGGCAGCAGGTCGCGATCGGGCGAGGACTCGGCCCGGATCTTCTCGACCACGGTGCGCCACGAGGCGGACGGGTTGATCTGCCGGGCCAGCTGCTCCACCTCGTGCGCCACCTCGTCGGCGAGGTGCAGGCCGTAGCGGTAGAGCTCCGGCGCGCCGGCGCGGAGCGCGTGCTCGTGATGCAGCCGGCGGTTGAACTGCTCCTCGCCGATCGCGAAGGAGAGGTCGTCGTGATGGGCCCGCAGCTCGCCCCGGAGCGCCAGCGCAAAGCGGTTGAGCTCCGACTCCGCCGCCGCCGCGGCGTCGTCCGCGGCCTCGCCCAGGTCGGGAGCGTCGCTCCGGATCGCCGTCGCCGTGTCCTGCAGCAGGCGCGGGCCCGCCTCGGCCATGGCGGTGGCGGTGTCGAGGAAGATCCGGGGAGGTTCCTGGATGGTGGCCCGCGCCGCCTTCAGGAAATCGGGCGCGGCCCGGAGCCGGCTGAGGAGGGAGGCCGCCTGGTCCGAGCTCGACCCGTTGCGAAGCCGGAGGATGCCGTGGAAGCCGCGGTAGAGATGCGAGAGCCAGAACCCCGGGTCGTGCACATGGGGGCGCTCCTTCTCGAACCGCGCGATCCGGATCCGCACCTCGTCCAGGAAGGCGGTCCGGTCGATCTCCTCGTCCTGGTCCTCGATGTCGAGCTGCTCCGCCGCGCTGGCGATCGCCTTGAACGCCACCAGGTGCTCCCGCATCCGGTCGGCGGAGAAATCGCCCAGCCGGTCGTCATGGCCCTTCACCCCGGCCGCGGTGGCCGTGGCCGGGTCGAAGTGCCAGCGGAGGTCGAGATAGGAGCGATACAGCTCGGCGGTGGCGGTCATGCGCTAGGAAGCTACTACCTCGCTGTCGTCCCCGAGAGTGACCTCGGCCTTGATCCCCTTCACCGTCACCCGGTCGCCCACCATCGATTGCCGAAGGGTGCTATCGGTGATCTGGCACTTGGCGCCCACCAGGGTGTGGCTCAGCCGGCTGTTCACCACCTTGCTGCCGGTCTCGAGCGTCACGTTGGGCCCGATTTCGCTCTTCTCGATGGTGACCCCGTCCTCGATGTAGACCGGATCATGGATGGTCACGCCCGGGTACTCCCCGTGCCGCGCCCATCCCTTCTTGAGCAGGATCTCGTTGGACTCGAGCAGGGTGTCCAGCTTGCCGCAGTCGTACCAGCCGCCCACCTCGGCGGTCTGGATCTTCCTGCCATGCTCGATCATGTGCTGGAAGGCGTCGGTGAGGTAGTACTCCCCCTTGTTGGCCGGCGCGGCCAGCGTGTGGTCGATCCCGGCCCAGAGTGCCGCGGTGTCCTTGATGTAGTAGAGCCCGATGTTGGCCAGCTTCGAGATCGGGGTCGACGGCTTCTCGATGATCTTCGTCATGTAGCCGTCCTTGTCGGTCACCACCACGCCGAAGCGCTGGTAGTCCTCGACCTCCTTCGCCCAGATGATGCCGTCCGCCTGGCTCCGGTTGATCAGCGTCAGGTCGGCCTCGAACACCGTGTCGACGAAGATGATCAGGACCGGCTCCTTCACGTGCGGCCGGGCCAGGTTCACCGCGCCGGCGGTGCCGTCCTGCACCTTCTGCTCGATGAACCGGCTGGGATACTTGTACCGCGACCGGGCGTAGCTCTCGACCTGCTCCTTGAGGTGCCCGGTGATGAAGATCAGTTCCGTCACCGGGAGTCCTTCGAGGCGGTCCATCACCCAGTCCATCACCGGCCGCCCCGCCACCTTGAGCAGCGGCTTGGGCACCAGGTGGGTGTGCGGACGAAGACGGGTTCCCTTGCCGGCCAGCGGAATGATCACCTGCATGCCTGTCAGCTCCTCCCGTAGCGGTCCGAGAGACGGACCAGGTCATCGAGCTCCGGCGTCGAGGCTTCGAGGACGTCGGTGTCGACGACCGCCTCGATCTGGTGAATGAGGGTGGGGGGAATGTGCACCGACTCCCCCGCCTTGAACGGCCGTGCTTCCAGCGTGGTTCCGGGCTGGGTCCGGAGGATCAGCTCCCCCGACAGCACGTGCATGGTCTCGTCCTTCTTGTGGTGGTACTGCAGGCTCAGGATGTGGCCCGCCTTCACGTGCAGGATCTTCCCGACATAGCGATCGGTGCGGGCCCAGACCAGTTCGTAGCCCCACGGCTTGTCGACCTTGTAAGGCACTTCAGGCATGTCACCCCTCCAGGGGATGCAGCGTATAGGATGGCGGAGAGGTGATACAGGCCCGAAGACACGACCCGCACCCGACACACCCTTCCACCTTGAGCACCGGGTGGCCGTCCGCGTCGATCTCGAGTGCGGCCGTTCCCACCGGGCAGCTGTCGGCACAGGCGCGGCAGGTGGTGCCCGAGAAGGTGACACAGCGTTCGGGAACCAGCTCCACCGCCGCCAGACGATACCCGGTCCAGCCCCCGGGCGGGAGGGTCAGGGCGTCGGTGGGACACGCCCGCGCGCAGGGCATGTCGGGGCACGCCACACACGCCTGGATCGTGGGATCGATGTGCGGGGTTCCCGTCGCCAGGCCCCCGCTGGTGGGCACCTTGCGGAGCGCGAACGGCGGGCAGGCGGTGATGCAGTCCCCACAGCGGGTGCACGCCGCCAGGAAGGGGATCTCCGGCAGCGCCCCGGGCGGCCGGATGTACCGCTCCGGGGCCACCCGGTACTCCGCCTTCTGGATCACGTTCTCGAGCCACTGCCCGATGGTGTTCCGGAAGAGCTCGCGCCGGTCGGGAATCGAGTTGAACGGAAGCATGGCCGCCTTGCCGCTATGCCGCCTTGCCGCCTAGAACGCCGGCGAGAAGCTGAACTGCCACCGGAACCCGACCTTGTCCGTCCCCGGATCGTTGTCCTGCGCCAGCACCGGCTTGCTCACGAAGAGCGGGAAGTCGGCCCGGGTGGTGAACACCGTCTCGCCGATCCGGTGCTCCGCCCGGATCCCGACGCCGGCATCCGCCAGGAAACGGATCGGGCTGCTGCCGCGGAGGTACTTGTCGGCGAGGGTGTGCCCCGCGTCGCCGAACGCCGCCACCGCCACCCGCCGGAAGAGCTTCCCCTGCGGCCGCGTCACCAGCGCCCGCTCCAGCTCGAGGTTCACCGCCAGCGCGCCCTTGGCCGAAAGCCGCGGGTCGTAGCCGCGGAGCCCGCGCCCCCCGGCATCGTGTAGAACACGTCGGGCCGCACCAGCAGCGCCCCCTGCGAGCGCAGGAACGGGTTGTTGAACTGCTCCAGCGGATCGGCCCCCGCCAGGTAGATCTGCCGCTGCTTGGCGAGCCCGGCGCTGCCGGTGCTGTAGCCGCCGTACGCCCGGATCCCGAAGCGCCCCTTGCTCCCGATCGCGCGCTTCGCGGTGGCCTCGGCGGTGAAGCGCCCGTACACCCCCGGCACCCCGGTGCGGCCCAGCGCCGTCGCCAGCCCCTTCCGGTTGTACTCGACCCCCTGGAACGAGGAGGTCCGGAAGCCCAGCGTCCAGTCCTTCACCCGGTCGGTGACGCCCCAGCCGAGCTCCAGTTCCACCGTGCTCGCGTTGTCGTAATAGCCCGGGTCGAGATAGCGGAGATTGTCGACCTGCATCCAGCTGAGCCGCGCCCAGCGGGTGCGGGTCGGGCCCCAGCCGAGGTGATACTGGCTGGTGTGCTCGACGCCCACGTTCGCGCCGTAGCGGCCCTCGAGATTGTAGCTCTCGAAAGTGGTGGTGAGCCCGGGGCTCCGCAGGAAGGTCGGGTTCTGGATCCGGGTCAGGAAGTTGAAGTCGTTGACTTCCTCCCCCTCGTGCTCCACCCCGGTGCCGTAGCTCGCCAGCAGCAGCCCCTGCTCGAACCGCCCGAAGTAGTTCGCGCGGGAGCGCACCCCGAAGGTGAGGCCGCCGGCGCTGTTGTACCACGCGGTCGGCATCCACCCCTCGCTCATCCGGTCACGCGCCCGCCGCTCGCTGAACCAGGTATCGAGGTAGCGGGCCGTCTTCGGCCGGCGCGAGGGCCAGAGAATCCCCTTCCGCCAGGCGTTGTTGAGCATGTTCCAGTCCCGGGTCCGGAGCCGGGGATCGAGCAGGATCTCCTTCGGCTTCGACTTCGTGCCGATCGTCACCCACTCCGAGCGCGCCAGCCCGTCGGTCCGCACCACCGCGGTGTCCTTCTCGCCGATGACCCACACCTCGACCGGCATGATCCCATCGGCCTTCCGCACCACCTCCACCCTGCTTTCCCAGGCGGTACCGCCACCCGCGCCGTCACCACTGACCGCCTGGCCGCCTGCCCGCCTGACCGCCACCCGCCCCACGGCGTAATCGACCAGCTCCACCGCATGCAGCCCCTGGCCGAAGAAGGTCGAGAGATCCATCCCCGACACCTCCTCCGCCACCTCCTTGAACGCCGCCTCGCTCACGTGCTTGAGCTTCCAGCGGTCGTAGTAGGTCCGCATGATCCGGCGGAGCGTCTCGTCACCCACGATGTAACGCAGCTGGTGATAGAACAGCTCGCCCCGCGAGTAGATCGTCGTGTTGTAAGTGTTGAAGTCGCGGTAGTCCTGGCTCACCAGGCTGGTCGGCTCCGAACGCCCGTCCAGGTCGAGCCCGGTCAGGAACGGCTCCAGGTTCCCGAACCCGTCCATCCCCCGCTGCTGCGACTCGAAGAAGAGGGTCGTCTGGAAGCTGGTGAACCCCTCGTCCAGGTACCCTTCCTTCCACTCGTTGTTCGCCAGGATCCCCATCGTGTAGTTGTGCCCCAGCTCGTGCACGATCAGCCCCTGCGAGGCCGAGCCGTCGTGGATCATCATGGGGAACTCGGTGCCGCCCCCCTCGATCCGGTGCACGTTGGTGATCTGGGGCCAGGCGAACTCGCCGTAGAACCCGTCCAGCCACTGGAGCGCCTTGGCGGTGCGGCCGGTCGCGATCCCCCGGCCCCAGCTGGCGGTGTCGCCCGGCTGGTAGAGCACGTGGATCGCCACCTTCCCCCACGCCGACCCCTCGTACCTGTACTGCGGGTTCAGGCTCATCGCGAAGTGGTGCACGTTCTCGGCGTACCAGACCAGTCGCTTCCGCCCCGCCGCAAGACTGCCGCCCTGCCGCTCTGCCGCTTTGCCGCCGTCGGCGACACACTCGTTGCCCAACACGGTGTACTTCGGCGCATTCGGGTAGTAATCCCTCTTGTACTGCACCGGCCGGTCGGGCACCTGGTTCGCCCGCTCCCACCCCGGGTCGCCGCAGAGCGGCACCCCGGTTGCCCCCATCACCTCGTCCTCGGGCACGTCGAGATCGACCAGGTAGGTCCCGAACTCGCCGTAGAACTCGCCGCCCGGATAGAGCGGCTGCTCTTGCCACCCGAAGCGGTCGTACACCACCACCTTGGGATACCACTGCGCAAAGTCGAAGGCCCGCCCGCGCCGTCCCTGCCGCCGGGGCAGCGTGGAGGGCCGCGCGTCGAACCCCATCTCCACCGTCAGGGTGCCGCCCGGGGCAAGCGGCTTCGGCAGGACGAACCGCACGATGGTGCTGTCCGGCGCCAGCGGCCAGATCGGCGCCACCGCGGTCCCGTCGATCCGCACGTCCCGGATGTGGTTGAAGGCGTAGTCCGGGTCCTTGAGGTCGTTGAACCGGCGGCGCCGCTCCGCGCTGTCCGCGTCGGCCCAGCGGGAGCCGGGCCGGAAGGCGTTCAGGTGGAGGTGGAAGGAGATGGTCCCGAGCGTGTCGGGAGAGTTGTTCGTGTAGGTGAGCCGCTGGGTGCCGGAGAGCATCCCGGCAGCTTCATTCAGGCTCGCGTGGATGTCGTAGCGGACGTCCTGCTGCCAGTAGGGACTGCGCGGTCCGGGCGCCGCGGCCTGAAGCAGCGCGGCGACCCCGAGGAAGAGTGAAGGCATAGGCCGGGAAAGCTAGTGCATCCCCCGGACGAATGCCCCCTCCACACCACCCATCCGGAGCTCCCCCACCTGGCCCTCGGCCGAGAGGACGAACTGCACCGGGACCGGGCCGTCCCGCCCGTCGCCCAGCGTCGCCTGGAAGGTGTCGTAGTGCCAGTGGGCCAGCGGCCCCCGCAGCACCGGGTTGCTCCCGATATGAAACACCAGCCGGTCCCCCACCAGCTCCACCACCGCGTCGCCGAACACCGGGTGCACGTACGCCCCGGCGTAGTCCGCCAGCGGGTGACTCGGTCTCGTCCCCAGCACCCGGGCGCGCCCCTCGGCCACCCGGACGCTGTCGGCCCGCGCCCGGCTCGCCCGCTGCATCCGGAGAATCTCGCTCGACCAGTCCCGCGCCGGCTCACCCAGGAAGAGGTCGAACGCCCGCAGCATCAGCGCGTGGCGGAGCTCGGCATGGTCCAGGTTGCCGAAGACGTAGATCCCCGCCTGTGCCTCGGGCAGCAACCCGACGATCGCGGTGCGCCCGTCCAGGCTCCCGGTGTGGAACGCCACATAGTGGCCCTTGTAGTCCTGCTGGAACCACCCCAGCCCGTAGCTGGTCCACCGCGGCTGGGTGAGGCGCGCGGTGCTGTAGAACTCGTCCTCCCCGATCATCACGTGCGGCGCGAAGAGCCGCCGGTAGTTCGAGTCGCTCACCAGCCGCCGGCCGTTCACCGTCCCGCTGTCGAGCAGGAAGCGCACCCAGGTGGCCATGTCGCTCGCCGTGGACCAGACCGCGCCCGCCGCGGGGAGCTCGTCGATCCCCTCGTCCTCGATGACCCGGACCGTGTCCCGGATCCGGTAGTGCGGCCGCGAACGATTCGGGTCGTTGGTCGCCGCCATCGCTCCATAGGTCGGGAAGCTCCGCGTCATCCCCAGCGGGCCGAACACCCGCCGCCGCAGGAAGTCGGCATAGCTCATCCCCGACGCCCGCGCGACGACCTCACCCGCCAGGCCATACATGATGTTCTGGTAGACGAACCCCCCGCGCAGCGGATACGCCGGCCGGAGCAGCCGGAGGCGGCGCAGGATCTCGGCGGCGGGAAGGTCGTGCCGGGCCCAGAGCAGGTCGGCGTTGCCCAGCCCGCTGTTGTGGGTGAGCAGGTCCACCACCCGCAGGTCGGCGGTGACATACGGGTCCGGCATGGCGAACTCCGGCACCCACTTCGTCACCGGGTCATCCCAGTGAAGCACGCCGTCGTCCACCAGCATCGCCACCGAGAGGGCGGTGAACGCCTTCGTGGTCGACATGATCCCGAAGAGCGTGTTCTGGTCGACCGGCGCCGAGCCTCCCTTCTCCAGCACCCCGTAGCCCCGCAGCAGCACGATGCTGTCCCGCCGCACCACCGCCACCGAAAGTCCCGGTATGTCCCAGTCCTTCATCCCCTTCCGGATGTAGCCGTCGAGGTCGCGGGCGATCGCGGCGTCGGTGAGTCGCTGCGCCGTGGCCGGCCGCGCGAGGGTGACGGAGAGGAGCAACGGCAGCACGCGCCAGGCGAGCCGGCGGGAGAGCGTAGGCATCGTGACCCTGAATGGAGGAGAGAGCGCCGGCGGCTGGTCCGGCGGTCCTAGATGATCCGCCCGCCGGCGAGCCTGTCAAGCGAGATCGGCGCCGGCCGAATCCGGAGCGATTCGCTCCAGTACGACCAGATTCGGAGCAGGGGCGGCATCACCATGACGGCCCGAGGCACCGGCACAACCGATTACCGGGGAACGATTTAGGAGACACTGAGAGGGCGATCGCGGACCGGAACACCCCCTGCTCCTGCCCCTTGCATCGGGCACTCGGCTGCCGCCCGGCAGCGACGAGCCGTCCGGACTCCACACTCTCAGAGGCATGTCATGACCGGACAGCTCAGAACCGTCCTGGGTAGCGCGATGATCGCGCTCTTCCTGGCTGCGTGCGCGGCGGACCAGGATCCCACCAGTCCCATCAATGCCACGGGCGCACTCGCCAACGCGGGTGGTAGTGGGGGTGGCGGGGGCGGGGGTGGGGGCGGTGGTGGTGGCGGAGGTGGTGGGGGCGGCGGCGGCGGCAGCAAGGCCCCATGCACCAACACGCTGAGCGTGACCGCGTCGGCCACCGAGGCCCTGACCGGCAACTCGTTCACCGCGGAGTACCTGCTCAACAGCTGCCAGTCCAAGACCCACGTCAGCATGCGGGCGATCGACCTGGCCACGGGCGCCGTGGTCTGGCAGGTCGCCGACCTGCCGGGCACTGTCGCGCTCTGGGTGCTCCCCTACAAGCTCACCACCTACCGGATCGAGGCGTGGGCCGTCGCGGGTTCCACCAATGCCACCGTGGCGACCGCCTCGACCGAGGTGGCGACGCTCGACGCCCTCCCCTGCACCCCCTACATCCACGAGACCGCGACCGTCGGCTTCTTCAGCATCTATCGCGCGCTCTGGGCCCAGCATGACGCCTTCGACTGCGGCCGGGGGAACGGCGGGGTGCACCTCCGCATCACCAACCGCTCCAGCGGCCAGGTGGAGGGCAACTGGTACGGCCTCGGCCAGTCCGCGCTGATCGACTACGAAGGCCCGCAGGTGGCCGCGCTGACCCCCTACCAGGTCTATGTCGAGATGCTCGACAACCAGGGCGGCGTGCTCGTGGCCGATTCGGTCGAGATCACCACCAAGTAGCACCCCCGCAGGAGCAGGGGCCCGGGATCGCGTGATCCCGGGCCCCTGGCTTTTTCCCCTGCGTCCGCGGACGATCAGCGCGACAGCAGCGACCGCCGCAGCACCGTCATCCGCCGGCGGACCGACCCGTCGAACACCCGGTCGCCCACCTTCACCACCACGCCGCCCAGGATCGCCGGCTCCTCGTGGAACTCGGGCAGCACCTGCCGGCCCATCACCGCGGTCAGCTGGTCGGCGATGCGCTTCCTGAACGCCTCGTCCACCGGGTGCGCCACGGTCACCGCGGCACGGACCCGGTTGAGCTTGAGGTCGTGCAGGGCGTGGAACTCGTGTGCGATGTCCACGAACAGCCCCTGCCGCCCCCGCCGGATCACGCTCTGGAGGAACAGCACGAACTCGCGGGGCGAATCCTTGAGCGCCTCGGCGAACAGCTTCGCCTTCTGCGCCTTGGTGACCCGCGGCGACATCAGCACCACCTCGACCGACGGCGCGGCGGCCACCCCATGCGCCACCGCGTCCATCAGGTCGGCGTACAGCTGGATGCGCCCGCTCTTCTCGCCCAGGGCGAACAGCGCCTCGGCGTAGTTGCGGGCGACCGTCACCGGCCTCACTTGGCCTTCTCCAGCGACGAGAGATAGCTCTCCACCAGCGCCTTGTCGGCCGCGCTGTCGAGCTTCTGCCCGATCAGCTTGCCCGCCGCGGCGAGGGAGAGGTCCACCGCCTCACGGCGGAGATCCGTCAGCGCCTTGTCCCGCTCGGCGGCAATGTCCCGCCGCGCCCGGGCCAGGAGCTCGTCCTGCTCGGCGCGGGTCTTCTCGACCGCGGCCGTCCGCTCCTTCTCCGCCGCCGACTTCGCCTCGGCCACCAGCGTCTGCGCCTGGGTGCGCGCCTGCGCCAGCAGCTTCCGGTTCTCCTCCAGCAGCGACTTGGCCTCGGTGTTGGCCTTCTCCGCTTCCTCGAGCTGCTTGGCGATGGTGCGCTCACGCTCCTCGGTGGCCTTCAGGATCGCCGGGAACGCGAACTTCGACAGCAGGAACAGGAGGGCGATGAAGACGACCCAGGTCCAGAAGAACAGGCCGAAGTTGACCGCGAACGGCGAAGGGGCACCCGCCCCCTCGCCGCCTTCCATGGCCAGGATGAGCATGAGCATCGTCATGGCGCCAGGTCCCGGTTACTTGATGAGCTTGAACAGGAGCGCGAACACCAGGGCGATGATCGTGGCGCCTTCGAGCAGCACCGCGATGAGCAGGCCGGCGCCGCGGATGTCACCCGCCGCTTCCGGCTGGCGCGCGATCGACTCGGCCACCTGGCCACCGATGCGGCCGAGGCCCAGGCCCGCGCCGATCACGGCGAGACCGATGGCAAGGCCGGCACCGAGCAGACCGTAACCGGCGCCCGCGGGGGCCGCCGCCGCTTCCTGGAGCAGAGCAAGCATGTTCAGCATTGGAGTTCCTTGTTGTTCCGTGGGAGATCAGTTGTGTGTTCGTGTCCGCCGGCCGCCACCAGGTCTCCCGCCCGGTGCTGTCGCCGTGGCTCATCACTGGCCGTTAGCTGTTAGCTGTTAGCTATTAGCTGGTTGCCGATGAGCTTCACCCACCATTCGGTGGGCTACATCCCTGTGGGTTCGGACACCGCGTCCACAGAGATCCTGCATTTGCAATTTTCCCCGACCGCCTGACCGCCTGACCGCCTAGTGTTCGTGCTGCATCAACCCGATGAACACCGAGCTCAGCAGCGCGAAGACGTACGCCTGCAGCAGCGCCACGATCAGTTCCAGCATCATGATCCCGACCACCATCGCCGCGGTCCCGAAGCCGATCCCGTAGCTCCAGATCCCGAGATGGCCGAACATGAACACGATGCCGAAGAGCGAGAGGATCACGAAGTGACCCGCGGTCATGTTGCCGAAGAGACGGACCGCCAGCGCGAAGGGCTTCACCAGCTTGCCGAGGAGTTCGATCGGGCTCATGAAGATCGAGAGCGCCACCGCCCCCGGGCCGTGCATGCCGGGGAAGTGCGGGAAGATCGTCGCCATGTACCCCTTGAAGCCCAGCTTGAAGAACCCGGCGATCTCGATCACCAGGAACACCAGGATCGCAAGCGCCGCCGTCACCGCCAGGTTGCCGGTCGGCGACGAGCCATGCGGCAGGAGCCCGAGGAGGTTGCCGTAGAGAATGAAGAAGAAGAGCGTGATGATGAGCGGCGCGAACTTGGCGCCGTCGTGCCCGATGTTCGCGATCGCGATGTCGTTGCGGACCCAGAGCACCAGCCCTTCGATCGCCCCGGCGAAGCCCTTGGGGGCCTTCCCGGCCGGCGTCTTCTCGATGCCGCGGGCCGCGACCCACATCGTCAGGAACACCAGCACCGCCGCGATGAGCATGAACACGACGTGCTTGGTGGGACTGAGCGAGGCGTCGATCGGGTACGTGATGTGGCACCCGGGAATCTCCCAGACCCACTTGTACACGTCGATCGAACAGGCATCCGCGGTGTGATGCAGGACCATCTCACCGACATCGACCGCTTCCTGGATCAGCATCATCGGACGAACCGTACCTCGAGGAATAGGAGGGGGATCAGCACCCCCAGGAATCCCAGCGCGGTCGGGAGCGGGGGGAAGTGCCCCCGGTCCACCGCCATCGCCACCGCCAGCACCACCACCCCGCCCAGCCTGAGGCCCATCCCCACGGCCACGGCCTTGAGAAACTCGGCGTTCGTCCCGCCCCAGGCCCGCCGGAGCGCCACGATCGCGCCCAGCTGGATCAGGGTGGCCAGCACCCCGAAGACCACGGTGCCGTTCATCGCCGCCGGCCCGAAGGCCGCGCGGATCGCCAGCGCGACGAGCCCGGTCAGCACCAGCCCCGCGAGGAGCGCCTTCACTCGCCCGGTCGCTCGTCGGGCGCGGACGCGTCCGTCTCCGTGCGCCGGCGGTGCTTCGCCTCGTAGCTGTCCTGGTCCGCGCGGACCTTGAGGAAGACCCACACCATCGCGAGTCCCGCGCCCACCAGGGTACCGACGATTGTCAGGATTGGCCGGGTGCCGAAGAACCGGTCCAGCAGCCAGCCGAGGCCCGCGAAGAGGATGACGCTGAAGGCGAACGTGTAGCCCAGCGTATCGTACCGCCACGCCTCTCCCAGCTCCCGGGACACCGGTTTCCGGCCCGTCATAGCCGAGGAAAGCTACCGGCTTGTGAAATTTTTCGCAAGCAAAAAAGGTGGGGAGGAAAAGGGGGCGGAATGGGGTCTGTTCGGGGGGCGGTCAGGCGGTCAGGCGGTCAGGCGGTCAGGCGGTCAGGCGGTCAGGCGGCGCGAAGGTCGCAACGGCGAGGCTCGGCGGACCGGGGGATCCCCGGAGCGGAGCGTCAGGGCCCGATGCTGATTCATCCTCCTGTCCCGAGCGTGGCCCGTTCGCTCCGCGAAGGGGATCCTCCGGTTCGCCGCGCCGAGCCATTCCGCAATCCAGCGCGCCGACTTGCAACGCACCCCGCGAGCCGCCTATTTACCCCCTCCCGGCCGAAACCGGCCCCGTCGCTCCCCGTACTTCAGGCTTCGATGACCTCCACCGCCTCTCCCGCCTCCGACGTCGATCTGCTCCAGCGACTCGGCCACTCGGTCGAGCAGCTCCGTTCCCAGGTGGGACGCCGGATCGTCGGGCAGCAGGAGGTCATCGACGGCATCCTGACCTCCATCCTCGCCGGGGGGCACGCCCTCCTCATCGGGGTGCCCGGCCTCGCCAAGACCCTGATGGTCTCCACCGTCGCGGAGGCGCTCCGGCTCTCGTTCAACCGGGTGCAGTTCACCCCCGATCTCATGCCGAGCGACATCACCGGCACCGAGATCATCGAGGAAGACCTCACCACCGGCAAGCGCGCCTTCCGGTTCGTGAACGGGCCGATCTTCGCCAACGTCGTCCTCGCCGACGAAATCAACCGCACCCCGCCCAAGACCCAGGCCGCGCTCCTCCAGGCCATGCAGGAGCACGAGGTCACCGTCGGCGGGCAGACCTATCATCTCCCCGAGCCGTTCTTCGTGCTCGCCACCCAGAACCCGATCGAGCAGGAAGGGACCTATCCCCTGCCCGAGGCCCAGCTCGACCGGTTCATGCTGGAGCTGCGGGTCGGCTACCCCACCCGGAGCGAGGAGGAGGCGATCGTCGAGCAGACCACCGGCGTGCGCCCCCCCGAGCTCACCGCCGTGCTCGACGCCGATACCGTGCGGTCGATGCAGCAGCTGGTGCGCCGGATCCCGGTCTCGAAGCAGCTGGTCCGCGCGGCGGTGGCGCTCGCCCGCATGACCCGCCCCGCCGATGGCGAG
This sequence comes from Gemmatimonadales bacterium, assembly GCA_046327735.1. Classification (GTDB taxonomy): domain Bacteria; phylum Gemmatimonadota; class Gemmatimonadetes; order Gemmatimonadales; family GWC2-71-9; genus JADJOM01. The sequence goes on from JAXLXZ010000006.1 coordinate 42,734, forward strand.
GCCCCGGCCTTCGTGCGCGAGTACGTCGAGTGGGGCGCCGGGCCGCGCGCCTCCCAGTACCTCGTCCTCGGCGCCAAGGCCCGGGCCGCGCTCGCCGGCCGCCCCATGGCCGATCTCGACGACCTCCGGACCGTCGCGCCCTCCGTGCTCCGCCACCGGGTGGTGACCAACTTCGCCGCCGAAGCGGCGGGACGAAGCAACGAGGACGTGGTGCGGGAGCTGCTCGACTCGAAGGGATGGGCGGGGTAAGGCGGTCGGGCGGTCGGGCGGTCAGCGAAACGAAAAGAGGGTGAGATCATCGACGATCTCACCCTCTTGCCGTTGCTACTGTCCGCCTGACCGCCTGTCCGCCTGACCGCCTTCTCAGACCGGCCGGAACACCGTCACCGTCGGCTCCACCCCGCAGCCGCCGTAGTCCACCTGGAAACCGACCGTCTGGCGCAGGTTGATGGCACCCTTGAGCTGGCCCGAGGCGAAGACGAATTCAGGATCGCTGCAGGCGCCGTCATAGTGCAGCGGGATCGGCGTATCGAGCACGAAGCCCCAGTTCCCGCTCACCTGGCCCAGCTGTCCCGACCAAGTATAGCCCCCCGTGAGGGTCAGGTCGCCGGCCGGCAGCTGCGTCGCGCTCGGGGAAATCGACCCGCCCGTCGGGAGGTAGGCGACGACCAGCGTCGTGTGGTCGCCGTACAGGCGGCTGCCGTTGAGGCTGAGCGAGCTGGTGATGTTCTCGCTCGTCGTCGCCTGGTCGTTCGCCACCGACACGTCGTAGATCCCGTTGACCCGGGCCACGCCGCTGTTCCCCTGCGAGTCGGCGACGGTCACCGTGAACCCCGTCACACCCACGTGATAGCCGTAGAACACCGTCGCGCCGTCGGTGTCCTGCAGCCGCACCGTCCCGGTGACCACCACCGTCACCGGCACACCCTGGTCGGTGGTGTCGGGGAAGGTGCAGTTCGCCGCGCTGAAGGTGATGGTGTCGTCGTCCGGAATTCCATCGTTGTCGGTATCGGTCACGCTGCTCTGCGACGGGGTGCAGTTGTCCGCGTTGATGTGCGCGACCCCGTGGGCAATCCTGGGATCCAGCCGGCTCATCGTGCGGACGAGCACCGCGCTGCCGGCCGCCCGGGGCGCGAAGAAGCCGGCGCCGAGGCCGCCGACGTCCGGGGTGTTGAAGTGGGTGAACCCGCTGGCCAGCCCGCCCACCTGCCCCACCGCGGCCTGCCCCACCGCCTCGGCCTGGGCCGGCGTGAGGTCCGTGTTCCCCGAGTCGTCATTGCCACCGCCACACCCCGCCAGGACCATCCCGGCGCTCGCCAGTACGCTCAGCAGAACCCGTCTCGCGACCATGAACCCTCCAGAGTGAGTGACCCGCACCACCGGCCCGGCACACTACCACCCCCGGGCGGGGGCCGTCCGTAACCTGGGCTACAACCGGCAATCGCCCGTATTCAGCTCGGGATGAAGGTCCGGGTGGGGAACTTCCCGCACTGCGTCCAGTCGATCCGCAGGGTCCCCGGCGTCCCGGCGATGGTGCCCGTCAGGGTCACGCGGCCGGCGGTGAACCGCTGCGCCGTCGTCGTGCAGGAGGCGTCGTAGACCAGGGGCGTGACCGTGGCGACCGTCAGGGGCCAGTCCTCGGTGCGCCGCCGCCACCGGAGCGTCCCGTTCACCGTCACGGTCCCGTTCGGCAGCGGCTGGCTGGCGCCGATGGCGCCCGGCGCATCGGCGGTGAAGGTCCAGGTCAGCTGCTTGGTGAGGGTCGCGAGGGCGGTGATCTGCGGCTTGGCCCGGATCACCGTGTCGGCCACCTGCAGGGTGATCGTGGAGTCGTTCCCCGAGCGGTGGCGCTTCCCGTTCCGGGTCGCGGTGTAGCTCAGGGTGCCCGCGGTGTCGGTGAACTGCCAGCTCAGGTTGGTGAGCGAGACGGTGTAGGCGCCGCTCGTGGCCTGGCTCGAGTCCTGGATCCGCGCCTGCCCCGTCACGCTCAGGGTCCCGCCGAAGAAGCCGGTGGTGGTGCAGGGCGGGTTGGCGAAGGTGTAGGTGACGTCGTCGGGGATTCCGTCGGCATCGCCGTCGCCGCTGGCCGACGCGGTGGGACAGCTGGCGATCGCGGGGAACCCGAGCGGCAGCCCCGGCCGCCCGATCGTCAGGGTGGCCACCTCGGTCTCGGCGGCATCCTCGAGGGAGGTGGAGAGCTCGGTGTAGCGGTCGACGAGGCCGGTGCCGGCGCCGCCGCCCCCGCCGCTGCTGTTGTCGGTGAGGTTGGCGGTGCAGGCGGCGAGGACCGCGGCCAGGACGAGGATCGGTAGACGGCGCACGGGAAGCTCCAGCAGTCCGGGGTGCCGAAAGGTAGCCGGGGACCCTTGCCCCTCTCCAGCGCGGGCCGCAGTATCTCGCATGCCTCATCGCCCGCCCTCGGAGCGCCCCACCCGCACCTGCGTCCGCTGCGGCAAGCCGTTCAGCTGGCGCCGGAAGTGGGCCCGGGTCTGGGACGAGGTGAAGTACTGCAGCGAGCGCTGCCGCCGCACCCGCGCCCCGGGGGGTCGTTAGGCGGTCGTTTGACGCTCGGTTGATGGACCCCTCCTACTCCTGAGGCCATGCCACCGCGCCACTATCTCCGCTGTCTCGGCGTCCCGGAGCTCCGGGCGCCGGGTGGGGAACCCATCCGCTTCCGCACCCGGAAGCACATGGCGCTGCTCGCCTTCCTGGCGGTGGAGCCGCGCCAGCCGCACCGGCGGGAGCGGCTGGCCGACCTCCTCTGGCCCGACGCCTCGCCCGCCGAGGGACGCCATTCGCTCGCCACCGCGCTCTCGGTGCTGCGCGGCAAGCTCGGCCCCCGGACCTTCGAGAGCACCCGCGAGACGGTCCGCTTCGTCGCCCCCGATCTCGAGGTCGACCTCGACCGGCTGGCCCGGGGCGACATCCTCGGGGACGACGTCACCCCGCCGCTCGAGATGGGCGGCTTTCTCGATGACTTCGAGGTGCTCCGCGCGCCCGAGTTCGTCCTCTGGCGCGACCTCCGCCGGGCCCACTGGTTCCCCGCCATCCGCCGCGCGTTCATCGTGCTCATGGACGGCTGTCGCCGCACCGGCGACTTCAGCCGCATCGAGCTCCTCGCCGACCAGCTGCTCGTGCTCGACGAGCTCTGCGAGGACGCCATCCGCGCCAAGATGGAGGGGCGCGCCTTCGCCGGCGACCGGATGTCGGCAATCCGGATCTACCAGGAATGGCGCCGGAAGCTCGAGGAGGAGCTGGGCGCCACCCCGTCCGCCCTGCTCGAGGGAATGGCGCTCCGGCTCCGGCAGCGCGGCTTCGAGCCTCCCGGCAGCGCCAACGTCCCCACCGTGCTCACCGACCAGTGGCGGGACCGCGCCTTCGTCGGCCGCCGGGCGCAGTACCGGGTCTGCTACGACCACTGGGAGGAGACCCGGGAGAGCCGGGGCCGGCACATTCTCCTGCTGGGCGACTCGGGGGTGGGGAAAACCACGCTGGTGGAGCGGCTGGTCACCGCCGCGGGCCTCGAGGGGGCGGTCTCGGCGAGGGTCCAGTGCTACGAGGTGGAGCGGGAGATTCCCTACTCGGCCATCGGGACGCTGGTGCGGGGGATGCTCGACAAGCCGGGGGCCACCGCGACCGCGCCGGAGTGGCTGGCGGAACTGGCGCGCGCGGTGCCGGCGGTGGCGCAGCGCTTCGCCAACCTGCCGGCGCCGCGGGACACCGAGGGGGAGGCGGCGCGGCTCCGGCTCACCGAGGCGGTGCACCAGCTCGCGACCACCATTGCGGAGGAGCACCCGCTCATCCTGGTGGTCGACGACGTGCACCTCTCGGACGACGCCAGCGTGGCGGTGCTCCACCTGCTGATGCGGCGGACCCAGGACCAGCGGATCATGGTCATCCTGGGCGCGCGGGAGCCGGAGCTGGCGCGGAGCCCCAACGCCAGCCGGTTGCAGGAGGTGCGGGAAGCGCTGGCGCTCCGGCCGGTCGAGGTCCCGCCGCTCACCGAGGAGGAGATGGAGGAGGTCATGGGGGCGGTGGCGGAGGCGCACCAGAGCCGCCTCACGCCGGCGGTACGGCGGGCGCTGGTCCGGGCGGCGGCGGGCATCCCGATGATCGGGGAACTCCTGTTCGACGACTGGCGAACCCACGGCGATCACTGCCTGGCGCTGGGCATCGGGGCGATGACGGTGGACGCGGAGGGCGTGGGCCAGGAGCTCTACCGGGAACTGGCCGACCGGGTCATGCGGGGGCTGAGCGATATCGCGCGGGGGGCACTCAACCTGGCGGCCATCCTGGGTGACCGGCTGAATGACCTGGCGATGTACGAGCTGGTGGACCTCTCGCTGGGGCAGACGCTCAAGGGGATGGCCGAGCTGACGACCCAGCGGGTGCTGCGGGACAACGGGCGGGGGTTGGAGTTCAGGAACGAGGTGTTGAGGGGATACGCCTACCTGTCCGTCCCTTCGCCGCACCGGCGGGTGCTGCACGGCCTCATCGCAGATCGCCTGATAGCAAGTGTAGCCACAGGTCAAAGCGTACCTGGCCTCACTCTAGCTTGGCACTGCTACCGGGCAGGAAAGATCGATTTGGCGGAGCCCTATCTTATCGTAGGAGCCAGGGAAGCACTTAACCACGGTGGCTGCTTCGAGACAGAGCTTGCTGTCCGGAGCGCCATGGCAAACCTATCGCCTACCTATTCACAGCCAGCGACTCTGCTCCTCATCGAGGCCCTGCAGGACCAAGGGAGGTGGGAAGAATCTCTTGAACTTGTCAGTTCGCAGAACAGTACAACCAGTACGGCGCGGGCAGCGTTCGCTGTAAGGGCAAGGGTCCACTTGGCCAGGAGCCAGACGGAATTCGCCTCTGTCGCAGACGAAACCACTTCAATTCTAGGGTGTGAAGCGGAGTTGCGGGACAAGCTACCGGCTATCCACGCAGCTTCGTTCGTCGTTTGGCACACACAGGATGCCGCCACGTACACGGAACTGCTCACAAGTCTCTTCAAGGCCGCAAACGATCCTGCAACGAAGGCAGGGCTGGTGTCGACGCTGCTCATCCTTTCTTGGCGAACGGGCGGCATAGCCGCGCTCGAGAACATGCGCGGCCTTGCAGCAGAAATCAGCGCCGAGTGCGAAAAGGCCAAGCTCGCGAACGGGTCAAGGTATCACTTGGAGAATGCGCGAGCATGCTTGGAGGGCAGTTGCGGCAACTACCAGCTGGCCATGCAAATGGCCATGGCAGCCCAAGCTATTGCTCAGCAGCTGGGGGATGACGAACGAAATGGCATAACGAGTTCGAATATTGCCCTGTACGCCGGCAGACTAGGTGACTATAAAGCGCAGGAGAACTGGGCGAGAAAAGCGCTACATCTGTTGCGGAACGTTCCCAATAGCTGGAAACATCAGCGAATTCGCTTCCATGTCGCAACAGCCCTGGCCATGCAAGGCTACAATGAGAGGGCCCTACTTGAACCATTGCCGTCAGAGAGCACCCTCGTTGGCGCCCCCAAGTGGATGAGTCAGTCGGACGGCCTGATGCGCGCGGACGTGCTGCAGCTATGCGGCAGGCCCGAGTTGGCTGCGAGACTAGCGACGCGGACCCTGAGAGAGACCAGCATCGAACCCCTATCACAAGCCTATACCGGTCTTGTTGTCAGATGGCTTGCTTTGGTTGCGACAGACCTAGCCTCTGATACGGGTCAGGTTGAGGAGGTTATCCGCCTCACATACCAGGGAATCGAACAACTGGACATGGTGGATCAAGCAGAGGTGTGCGCTGCCGCGAAACTGACCAACAAGCGGCTCGGCGGGGATTGGATTGAGCCAGCGAATCGGCTGTCGGCGAGGCTTTCTCGCCTTCCGGTTGGAGTTCCCAACCTACTGACGAGGCTGGGAATGTCGTGCTACGGGACGTAATACTAGAACGCCCGAATCCGCGGCCAGCTGGTCCGACCCCTGAGAATGCCCTGCGGGACCTGGGTCACTCTCTTGGATCCACCTTCGGAGGGAATGGTCGCGCTTGCATGTGAACCCGACTGCAGTTCCGCCATGACCCGGCGAATCACAACCGAGTTAACCACCAGGTCTACAAGCTTGGGGTCGAACTGCGTACCCCGGTACTTCTGCAGCTCTGCGGTAACCGCTTCGATTGGGAGACGCTTCCGATAGGGCCGGTCCGTCATCATCGCGTCAGCGGTATCGGAAATCATGATAATGCGAGCACCGAGCGGAATCTCTTCACCCGCAATTCCGTCGGGGTATCCCCCGCCATCCCATCGCTCGTGGTGACTCCGCACCGCGTTCTGAATTCGACCGCGAAAACTGGAGATGATGCCCACCAGATCAGCGCTCTTGGCGGCGTGAGTTTGTAGGAGTGCAGTCTCCTCTGGAGTCAGCTTGCTCTCTTTGCGTAGAAGAGGCGCGAACTCCTCATGAATCTTGCCCACGTCATGCAGAATGGCGGCCGTGTACACCTCTTCAACTTCCTCGGTCGACATCCGAGCCTCTTGGGCAATTCCTTTCGCGAGCGTCGCCACGCGAATTGAGTGGCCAGAGGTGTACGGATCACGCGCTTCGATTGCTTTGACCATGAGGTCCAGGAGTTCGCGGCCGGAACTCTGGAGCCTCCGGTACAGCCCGTAGATGTGCCTGATCACCAGGATCGGAAGGAGAACAGCCGCAAACCCGGGGGTACCAAAGCCAAGCGCGCGCTCGGAGGCTGTGTAGACATAGGCCAGAAGCACCGCCAGAGTACTGGCGGCGATGTCGTAGCCAAGCACGCCACGTGAGTGCTGATTCCAAACCTCACGGAAGCGCCGCGATGTGCTGAGGGCAAGCACAGAACACATCGCAGTGGCGTTCACTGCGAAGTAGACGATCGCGATTACGAAGAACAGTCCCAGCTCATGCCGCACGTCGGGCGAGCGGAGGGAGGCTTCAGCAACCAAATACACCGGCGGCGTGCTGCCACCCACCGCGCCGTAAACCAAGAGAGCTGCAGCTACACAGAGAATCCGCTGAGATACATTGAAGAGCAGCTTGATGGCTACGGGTCGATTAAAGGCCAGGTAGGCAAGCGTCGAGATCCCAGCTACGGCCGCTCCCCAGAAAGGGCCAAAGAGAAGCCCCGAGGCCATGTGAATGACAAACGAGGTTGACCCAAGCGCTCCGACCTTGAGCTGATTGTTCGTCAGCTCCAGCAGATATGCAGCTAATACGAAGCTTGCGAACGGCCACATCCCAGGGAATGCCGGGGCAGCAGCGTAAGCGAAGAACATCGTCGCTCCCGCCGTAGCTGCAACCACAGCAACAAAGGTTGTGACCTTCGCTTTCTGCTCCATACCCGCATCCCAAATAGAAGTTGGCGACGGCCCCAGAGTTATCTGGCTACTGCCAGATAGTGCCTTCGGACTTGACGAACGTCTTCACGACGAACGCAGTCACCAGGGCATAGAGTGCGTACATGAGCGTCTCCTTGCTCGAGTATGGGGTTACCCTCGGGAAGGAGCCAAGACCCGCTATGTCTTAGCCGACGCTCCGCTCAATTTTTACCGCTGACCTCCGCTTGTTCACTACCCGCTAGAGACCAGGGCCGCCGCCGTTTTTTCCTCTCATCGTTGAGACCACCACCGCCCGCCGGAACCGCTCCGGCCGGCGCTCCTCAATTCGGACGCCGGGCCTCCGCCCAGCGATTGGTCGCATCCAGCACCGCGAATACCGCCGCCCGCTCGGCGCTCTCCTTGATCTCCGCCGTGCCGATCAGGAGCACCGCCTCGCGCCCGCCCAGGCCCTGCACCGCCACCAGCACGAACTCCCGGTCGAACGCCTCGAGGATCTTGGCCCCCTCCAGCGCCACCGAGTGATCCGAGAGCAGCTGGTCCAGCACCGAGATCGCCGCCCGCGCCGCGCCCTCCACCTTGCTCCGGGGCGTGTCGCTGGTCTCCTCTTCCGCCGAGGCGGTGCGCCCCGCGAACGAGAGCGAGACCGCGATGCTGACCCGGTGGGGCCGCTTGCCGGGCGCCACCGCCAGCGACTCGAACAGCGCGGCCCGCTTCATCGCGCGGTCCCGCACCGCCCCCTTCTCCACCACGTCGATGGGCCGCACCTCGGCCGTCTGCGCGATGCTGATCTTGCGATGGTCGATCTTGAGGCCGAGCTGCGCCAGCAGCGCCGACTCGATGTTCCGCACCAGCTGCTTCGGCTGGAGCCCCGCCTGGGCCAGCACGTGGACCTCGCTCACCTCACCGAGGGGCGTGGTCACCACCCGCGCCGAGAGGACGCCCTCGAGGCTGGTGAGCAGGTTCTCCGCCCGGCGCACCCCCCAGGGGTCCGGGGCATTGTCGAATGCGCCTCCCGACCGGCTGGGCGCCGGTCCCGAGGCATCACGGAGAGGGGAGGATCCAGTCAACGTTCACTCGCTTTGCTGAAGACCGGTCGCCCTCAGGCGACCAGATTGCGGCCCGACGCCTTCGCCTGGTACAGCGCCCGGTCGGCCTGCACCAGGAGATCGCCTTCGTGCGGCCGGCGCACGTCGTACTCCGCCACGCCGATACTGGCGGTGATCAGGCCGACCGGATACCCCATCCGCCGCCCGACCCCTTCGATCCCCGCGCGGATCGCCTCCGCCACCCGGTTCGCCCCGGGCAGGTCGGTGCGCGTCAGGATCACCACGAACTCGTCGCCCCCGTAGCGGGCCGCGAGGTCCGAGGCGCGGATCGCGGTGCGGATCTCGTGCGCCACCGCCCGGAGCACCGCGTTCCCTTCCTCGTGACCGTACTGGTCGTTGACCTGCTTGAAGTAGTCGAGGTCGATGAAGAGCACCGCGAACCCCTCGAGGCTCCGCTTGCTGCGCTCGATCTCGTACATCAGCCGGTCGTGCAGCACCCGGTACGCCGCGAGGCCGCTGAGCGCGTCCACCGCCGAGTCCCGCACCGCCTCCTCCACCCGCCGCGCCTGGTAGGGCGTGCACTGCCGCAGCGAGGCCCGCCCGCCGGCCGCCGCCTGCGCAAACAGGGCGCAGGTCTCGAACCCGCAGGCCCGGCAGTCCCAGGGCTTGCCGTTGGGCCCCATCCCGATCGCGTCGAGCAGCTCCTGCACCCGCGTCGGGTCGGCCTGCACCAGCCGGGGCTCGATCAGGAACGTCGCCCCGTAGCTCGCCACCACCGCCCGGTCGGTCACCGGGTTCACGCTGCGCGGCGGCTCGCTGCTCTCCACCACCGAGCGGCGCCAGAACAGCTCTTCCCGCGGCCCCGACAGCGGATGGTCGAGCCACCCCTCGTGCGAGAGGATGTCGACGAAGCCGAGATCCAGCCGGTCCACCGTCACCGCGCGCGCAATCGAGCGCAGCTCCTTGAGCCCGCGGACTTTCTTGAACCGGCGGCTGGCGTAGGGCACCTCCTCGAGCATCGCGATCGGGAGTCCTCCCGCCGTGCTCAGGTGCCGCCGCCGCTCACTCGGGACCCGCTGGAAGTAGTCCGGCTGCGCCATCGGCGAGACGCCCCGCAGCCGGAACAGCTGGTCCAGGTCCTTGAACGTGATCGCCGCGTCGAGTTCCGGCCGGCCCGCCGGCGGACAGACGCCCGCGAAGACGATTTCCAGCGTCTCGCCCAGCAGCGCCCGCAGGTAGCGGGCTTCCGCCACCGCCGGGATCGTCACCGGCGCCAGATACGGCACGAGCTCGGGGAACTCCTTCCGGATGGTGTCGACCACCACCGGATCGGTGCTCCGGATGAGCGTCCCCCAGCCCTCTTCCCGCCAGAGCTTGAGGTACTCCTCCGCCACCAGCTCGTCGCCCAGCACGCCGCGATTCACCACCCGGAACCCGGCGGCATAACACGCGTTGACCACCTGCTCCGGCGACGCGGGATAGAAATGCGCCGCCGCTTCGGCCGAGAGGATCAGGACCCCGCCCCCTCGCGCCGCCACCGCCATCGCCCGCCCCAGCTCCCCCGTGACCTCGATCGCGCTGTGCGGACACGCAGGCACACACAGGCCGCACCGGATGCAGGCGCCGTCCTCGATGCGAACCAGAGGCTCCTGAACCTCCACCGCACCAGTCGGACACACGCGCACGCATGCCAGGCATGCGACGCATGCGCCTGGGTCGATCGAGAAAATCACGGGAGAAGACCCTGGGACGTTTGGGGGGAACCGGGTCTTGGAAAGCCAATATGATTCTTGGAACAAATCATGTCAAGCATGAGAGTTGAAGGAAATTATGTCCAATCAAACACTTAGCTTGCCTGACCTAGTCCAGTTTATAAGCCTTGATCTTCCGATATAGCGTCCGCTCCCCAATCCCCAAGGTCTCCGCCGCCTTCCGCCGATTTCCTCGGTGTTGCGTTAGTGACGCGGAGATGGCTTCTTTCTCGACATCAGCCATCGTCATCCCCGGCCGATACACCACCGCCCCATCCTCAGCCGGCTCATTGGACGGCAAAACGTCGGCCACCGGGTGGCTCTCCCCCAGCTCGATGACCTGCACCCGCTGCGGGTTGGCATCCAGCCGCCGGCGCATCTCCTCCAGCTGCAGCCGCAAGTCCATGATGTTCCGGAGGATAAACTCCAGTTCCTGGGCCCCCGGCCCCTGCACCTGGGACCCCACCCGCACCGGCAGCAACCGCCCCGCCCCCTCGAGAACATCGGGGGGAATGTCGGATGGACGCACCTCCCGCCCCGGGGCGAGCACCACCATCGACTCGATCAGGTTTCGTAACTGCCGCACATTGCCCGGCCAGGCCGCCTCGACCAGCAGCTGCATGGCCTCCGAGGAGATACCTCGGAAGGGCCGGTCATGCTGCTGGCTGAATTCGCGCACGAACCGGCGCACCAGCAGCGGGATGTCGCTCCGCCGCTCCCGGAGCGGCGGGAGGTAGATGTTGAGGACGTTGAGCCGGTAGTAGAGATCGTCGCGGAACTCGCCCAGCCCGACGCTTTCCCGAAGACTCCGGTTGGTCGCCGCCACCACCCGCACGTCCACCTTGATCGGCTGCACCCCGCCCAGCCGGAAGAAGGTCCGGGTCTCGAGCACCCGGAGGAGCTTCACCTGCACGCTCGCCGGAATCTCCCCGATCTCGTCGAGGAAGATCGTGCCCGTATCCGCCAGCTCGAAGCGGCCCAGCCGCCGCTCGGCCGCCCCGGTGAACGCCCCCTTCTCGTGCCCGAAGAGCTCCGACTCGAGCAGCGTCTCCGGCAGCGCGGCGCAGTTGACCGCGATGAAGGGCCGGCCCCGCCGGGGCGAGAGGTCGTGGATCGCCTTCGCCACCAGCTCCTTGCCGCTCCCCGACTCCCCCTGCACCAGCACCGTCGAGGAGACCGGGGCCATCTGCTCGATCCGGATCAGCAGTTCCTGGATCGCGGCGCTCTCCCCCACGATGCCGGTGCGCTGCTGCAGCTGCCGCCGCGCCACCAGCCGCTCGGCGAGGTGCACCAGTTCCGCCGGGTTCACCGGCTTCACCGCGACCTCGGTGACATCGGGGCGCCGCTCCGGCTCGGCCCGGCTCTGGTCGGTCGGCTCGAGCAGCGCCAGCGTGGAGATCTCCGCGTCGCGCGCGTAGGTCGCCAGCTGGCGCGCCGGCAGCTCGTGCACCGCGCCGGTGAGGATCACCAGCTCGGGCGCCTCGCGCCGGATCGCCCCGCGGGCATCGTCGAGCGAGGAGATCATCGCCGTGGCGTGACCCGAGGCTTCCAGGGCGGCGTTGACCCGCACGGCGGTCTCCAGGTCGTCCATCGTCAGCAGGATCTTTGAGGCCATTCGAGTATGAGTTCCGAGTTCCGAGTTCCGAGTTCCGGGTGCGAGGACGCGTCGGGCCGCCTAGTGCCCGGGATTCTCGCCGCGGATGAGAGCGACGGCGTGCTCCACCAGGTCATCGAGCACCGCGAGGCCGTCGCGCACACCCCCCGGGCTCCCCGGGAGGTTCACGATGAGCGTCCGCGCCCGTACGCCGGCGACCCCGCGCGAAAGCGCCGCACGGTGGAAGCGCGGATACACCGCCGCCCGCAACGCCTCGGCGATGCCGGGCGCTTCCTTGTCGAGCACGCTCCGGGTGGCTTCCGGGGTGACATCCCGGGCGGTGAGGCCGGTACCGCCAGTGGTGAGGATCAGGTCGGCCCCGCCTCCGTCCGCCCAGGCCCGGAGCCGGTCGGCGATCGCGACGACCTCGTCCGGCACGAGTGCTCGTTCGGCCAGCGCGAATCCGCGGGCGCCGATCCACGCCACGACGACGTCCCCCGAGGTGTCCACGCGGTCCCCCCGGGCGCCGGCGTCGGAGACCGTGAGGACCGCCACCCGGACCCCGCTCACCGCCGGACCGACCCCTTGGTGTAGAAGGGCCGCTTCACCACTTCCGCCTCGTGCTTCTCCCCCCGGATCTCGACCTGGAATTTCGATCCGGGTGTGCTCAGCGCCGTGGGCAGGTAGGTCGTGCCCACCGCGTAGCCGAGGGAAGGACTCATCGTGCCGCTCCGCACCGAGTCGACCTGCACCCCATGGGCGAGCACCGGCATGCCGTGGCGCGGGATGCCCTTGCCGGTCATCCGGAAGCCGACCAGCTTGCGCGTCAGCCCCTCGGTCTTCTGCCGCTTGAGGGCGATGTCCCCCGTGAACGGCGAGCCCTTGTCGAGCTTCACGATCCAGCCGAGGCCCGCCTCGAGCGGCGTGGTCTCGTCATCGATGTCGTTGCCGTAGAGCGGATAGCAGACCTCGAGCCGGAGGGTGTCGCGGGCGCCGAGTCCGATCGGCTCCGCCTTCCCCGGCCCGGTGAGCGCGTCCCAGATCGTGCGGGTATCGCCGGCCCGGCAATACAGCTCGAAGCCGTCCTCGCCGGTGTAGCCGGTGCGGGAGATGAAGCACCCCGCCCCCGCCACCTTGCCGATGGCGAAGCGGTAGTAGCCGATGTCGTTGAGGTTGGTCTCGGTGACGGCCTGGAGCAGCGCCGCCGACGTGGGCCCCTGGAGCGCCAGCAGCCCCACCTCGTCGGAGATGTTCCGGAGCCGCACGTTGGCCCCGTGCTTCTGGGCCACGACATGGGCCCAGTCCTTGTCGATGTTCGCGGCGTTGACCACGATCATCACCTTGTCCTCGAAGCGATAGACGGTGCAGTCGTCGACGATGCCACCGTTCTCGTGCAGCAGCGCGGAGTACTGCACCTGGCCCGCCTCGAGCGCGCCCACGTCGTTGCAGGTGACCCGCTGGACAAAGGCGTTGCGATCGGGGCCGGTCACCTCGAACTCGCCCATGTGACAGACGTCGAAGATCCCGGCGCGCTCGCGGACCGCCTTGTGTTCGGCGAGAATGCCCTGGCTGTACTGCACCGGCATCTCCCAGCCGGCGAAGGGGACCATCTTGGCGCCGAGGGAGCGGTGGACGTCGAAGAGGGGAGTCCGCTTGAGTGCGGCAGGGGCAGTCATGGAATTACGCACCAGGTTGGGGGCCGAACGGAGAGACTTGCAGCCATTTTGGCAGGTTCGTGAGTCTAGCGGAGGGCTGGGCCACCGGCAAGAGGAAAACCCGGCATCGCCCGCAGTGCTCCACTGGTGCGCCAGCCCGCGACTGGCGACAATTAGGGGAATTCCGAATGGATGAGTTGCAAATGGACGGCGGGAAGGTCGCGCAGGACTACAGCACCGAGGTTCGGCTCGCCGGGAACAGCGTAGCGAGGTTCTGGTACCTCGCCGGAGGCCACCTGAGCGTGGCGCTCGCCATCCTGGGGGTCTTTCTCCCGCTCCTCCCCACCACGCCGTTCCTGCTGCTGGCCGCGGCCTGCTACGCCCGCGGTTCGGCCCACTTCTACAACTGGCTGCTCAACAACCGCACCTTCGGCCCGATCATCGTGAACTGGCGGCTGCACCGCTCGGTGGCGCTCCGGCACAAGGTCATGGCCATTGTGATCATCGTGCTGTCGATCGGCAGCTCGGTGCTGTTCTTCGTCCCCAACCTCTACGGCAAGATCATCCTGAGCCTGCTGGGGCTCGGCTGGGTGGTGGTCATGCTGCGGCTGCCCACCCGGGTCGAGACCTGATTCAGCCGGCCTTGCGCCGGATCACCACACCCGGCCTGGCCCCCGTCGGCTTCCCCTCCTGATAGACCGCCGCGCCATTCACCCACACCATCGTGATCCCACGGGAGAGCGCGTGGGGATCCTGCGGGGTGGCGAGATCGAGCACGCTGTCCGGGTCGAAGAGCACCAGGTCCGCCGCCTGTCCCACCACCAGCCGGCCGCGATCGGTGATCCCCATGTGGTCCGCCGCCAGCGCCGTGCTCCGGTGGATCGCGTCGGCCAGCGTCAGCACCCGCTGCTCCCGGACGTAGCGGCCCAGCACCCGGGGAAAGGCGCCGAAGCCGCGCGGGTGCTTCCCGTCGAGCTCGCCATCGGTGCAGAAATTGGTGTGTGGCCAGCGCATCAGCCGGGCGATGTCGGGCTCGGTCATGCTGGTGCCGATGACGCTCTCCACCCCGGTCATCCCTTCCGCCTCGGCCACCTGGGCCCGCCGGATCAGCTCGATCAGTGCCGTCACCGAATCGACCTGCCAGAGCTTCGCCACGTCGGCGACGGTCTTCCCCGAGAGGGTGGTGTCGGGCTTGTACCGTCCGAGGAGGAGGCCGGCCGGGGTGGACACCTCGGTCAGCGCGACCTCCGCTTCCTTGCGGTCGGTATAGTCGCGGCCGGGGAAGAGGACGGTGAGCGTCGAGTGCCAGTAGGGATAGGGGTAGATGTCGGCGGTCACGTCGACGCCGTCCGCGCGGGCGGCGTCGAGCAGCGCGACCAGGGAATCGGCCCGGCCCCAGAGGTTCCGCATCGCCAGCTTGATGTGCGAGACCTGCACCGGCATGTGGGTGACCCGGCCGATGGTGAGGATCTCGTCGATCGCGGCCCAGAACCAGCGGTCCTCGCTCCGGATGTGACTGATGTAGCGGCCGCCGGACTTCGCGGCTTCGGTCGCGAGGGTCAGGACTTCGGCCCGGCTGGAATAGATCCCGGGGTCATACTCGAGCCCGGTGGAGAAGCCGAGCGCGCCGGCCGCCATCTCCTGGCGGAGCAGCAGCCGCATCCGTCCCACTTCTTCGGCGGTGGCCTCCCGCTGGAACTTCTCGCCCAGGACAATGCCGCGGATGGTGTTGTGACCGGCGTAGGCGGCCAGGTTCACGGCGACCGGATGCCGTTCCAGCCGTGCGAAGTACTCTCGGAGGGGATAGGGAGAGCCGCCGTCCTGCCCGCCGACCACCGTGGTGATCCCCTGGCTCACCGCGCCGAGCGCGTCGGGAATCGCCTCGAGGTCATCGTCGGCGTGGCTGTGGGTATCGATGAACCCCGGGGCGAGCGCCCGGCCCCGCGCCTCGATCACGGTGTCGCCGGTCCGCGGGGTGAGTGTCCCCACGGCGGCGATGCGGCCGTTCTCGACCCGGAGGCTCCCCCGGTACGGGGTGCGGCCGGAGCCATCGTAGATCAGCGCATCGTGGATCAGCACCCGGCGCTGGGCATGCGCCGGGGTGGCGAGGACCAGCCCGAGGACGGCCAGGCCGACGAAGGGACGTCGCATGGTTGTCGCTTGCGTGACTAGAGGATGTAGCGCCGCAGGTCGTCGTCGTCGATGATCTTCTCGAGGCGGCGGCGGACGCCGTCGCGATCGAACACGATCTTCTTCACCGGATAGTCGGGAAGCTCGAAGAGCACCTCGTCCATGAGCGTACTCATCACGGTGTGGAGCCGCCGCGCGCCGATATTCTCCATCCGGTCGTTGGCGAGCCAGGCCACCCGGGCCACCTCGGCGATCCCGTCCTCGGTGAACTCCAGCTCCGCCCCTTCGGCCGTGACCAGCGCCTTGTACTGCCGGGTCAGGGCATTCTCCGGCTCGGTCATGATCCGGACGAAGTCGGACTCGGTGAGCGGGCTGAGCTCGACCCGGATCGGGAAACGCCCCTGCAGCTCGGGGATCAGGTCCGAGGGCTTGGAGACGTGGAAGGCGCCGGCCGCGATGAAGAGGATGTGATCGGTGCGGACGTAGCCGTAGCGGGTCTGGACGGTGGAGCCCTCGACGATCGGGAGGAGGTCGCGCTGGACTCCCTCACGGGAGACGTCGGGGCCATGTCCGGTGCCGCGCTCGCCGGCGATCTTGTCGATCTCGTCGATGAACAGGATCCCGTGGTTCTCCACCCGGTCGAGGGCGTCGTTCACCACGTCGTCCATGTCGACCAGCTTCTTGAGCTCCTCGTCGACCAGGATGCGGCGGGCCTCGGGGATGCGCACGGTGCGGCGCTTCTTCCGCCGCGGCATCATGTCCTGCAGCATCTCCATGAAGTTGATCTGCTCGCCCTCCATGGTCTGGGGCGGCTGGATCATGTCGAGCATCGGGTAGCCCTGCGGCGTCACCTCGATCTCGACCTCGCGATCGTCGAGCTTCCCGTCGCGCAGCATCTGGCGGAGCTTCTCGCGCGAGCGGGAGC
Organism: Gemmatimonadales bacterium; assembly: GCA_046327735.1. GTDB lineage: Bacteria > Gemmatimonadota > Gemmatimonadetes > Gemmatimonadales > GWC2-71-9 > JADJOM01. The sequence continues at coordinate 59,174 of JAXLXZ010000006.1, forward strand.
GCCGCTCGTCCTCGGGCTGGGCCTGCTCCTTCTGGGTGGCGCCGCCGGGCGCGACCACGAAGATGTCCGGCCGGTCGCCGCCCTTCTGCGCCGGCTCGGTGGCACGCTCGACCCGAAGCGGGACGGGCGGCGGCAGCAGGATGTCGAGGAGCCGCTCCTCGGCCCGCTGCTCGGCGGTGGGATAGACATCCTCCTCCCGCTCGGTGCGCACCATGCTGATCGCGGCGTCCACCAGCTCGCGCACCATCGACTCGGCGTCGCGGCCGACGTAGCCCACCTCGGTGAACTTCGAGGCCTCGACCTTCACGAAGGGCGCGCCGGCGAGGCGCGCGAGACGCCGGGCGACCTCGGTCTTCCCGACGCCGGTGGGGCCGATCAGGATGATGTTGTAGGGGGTGATCTCGTCCCGGATCTCATCCGGCGCCTGGGCCCGGCGCCAGCGATTGCGGATCGCGATGGCGACCGCGCGCTTGGCCTGCTCCTGGCCCACGATGTAGCGGTCCAGCTCCGCCACGATCTGGCGCGGCGGGAGCTCCTCGAGCCAAGGGGGTGGCGGGGGAAGCTGCTCGGGAGACTCGGGGGTCAGCGGCTGGGTTTCGAAGACGGACATGGGCAGAATCTACACCCGCGGCGGCCCCGGCACCCGCCCGGACGCAGCACGGAGGGGCGCCTCCCTCGCGGGTTACCGCTCCTGTTCGCGGAGCTGGCGGAGCCGCTCCGTCGTGCGATGCATGTCCCGCACGCGATTCACGTACGTCAGCAGGTGGACGGCGACCAGCGTCAGCAGGAGCGCGCCGGCCAGCACCGGACGCTGGGTCAGCCAGGAGCGGTGCAGTCCCCAGGTCGCCACCAGGAACGCCGGCAGCGGCCAGACGATCCCGAAGACCCAGCAGAGTCGCTGTGGCCCCATGACATCGTTGGTCAGCCCGTTGGCGATCCAGTTGAAGGCGGCGAGCGACATCCCGCCCAGCACGGCGTGGATTCCCAGCACCACCGCGACCTGGACTCCGCGCCCCGCACCGCTCCCGTCGAACGCCCCGGCCAGCACCGCGAACGCCAGCGCCGCCGCCAGTGCCAGCCAGCGCATCCCCATGAACAGCGGAATGATGAACAGTCCGCCGAGGCCGGACTTGTCCCCGCCCCTGGGGATGCCCGCCATTTCCCCCCACGCGAAGGCGAGGTAGAAGCTGACCAGCAGGGCCACGAGGAGCGCGATGGTGCCGAGGAGGGCCATGACGCCGCGCCGGCTCACAGCTCGAGGATCGTGATGCTGCGGTTGGTGAAGACGCAGATGTCGGCCGCGATCTCGAGCGAGCGCTGCACGATGTCGCGGGCGCTGAGGTCGGGGAGCGGCGCGAGGGCGCGGGCCGCGGCCAGGGCGTAGTTGCCCCCCGAGCCCACCGCGAGAATCCCGTCATCCGGCTCGATCAGCTCGCCGCCCCCGGAGAGGAGATAGGTGTGCTCCAGGTCGCTGACCACCAGCAGGGCCTCGAGCCGCCGGAGCACCCGGTCGCTCCGCCAGTCCTTGGCCAGCTCGACCGCGGCCCGCCCCAGGTTGCCCGGATGCCGCTCCAGCTTCTCCTCGAACTTCTCGTAGAGGGTGATGGCATCGGCCACCGAGCCGGCAAAGCCCGCCAGCACCTTGCCGCCCTTGAGAGTGCGCACCTTGTTGGCGTTCGACTTCACCACGGTGTCGCCGATGCTCACCTGGCCATCGCCGCCGAGCGCGACCTTCCCGTTCTTGCGGACCGCCAGAATCGTGGTGCCATGATAGTGCTGCACGGAATTCTCCCTCAGGCCCGCGGGTGGGCCTGCTGATAGACCTTCTTGAGCCGCTCCACACTGGTGTGGGTATAGATCTGGGTGGTGCTGAGACTCGCGTGCCCGAGGAGCTCCTGCACCGCGCGGAGATCGGCGCCGGCGTCGAGCAGGTGGGTGGCGAAGGTGTGGCGGAGCGAGTGGGTCTTGAGCGATTCGCCCCCGACCGTATCGAGCGCCCGGTGCACCAGCCGCTGCACCGTGCGCGCGGTGAGCCGCTTGCCACGGGCGCCGAGAAAGACGGCGCGCTTGTCGGCGGCGGGGCCGTGGACCAGCGACTCGCGGAGCTCGAGGTAATGCCGGAGCGCGCGGCTGGCGCGGGAGCCGAGGGGAACGAGCCGCTCCTTCCGGCCCTTGCCGCGGACCTTCACCTGGTCGCTCAGGAGATCGAGATCGAGCAGGTTGAGCCCGACCAGCTCCGAGAGCCGGAGCCCGCTCGAATAGAACAGCTCCAGGATGGCGAGGTCGCGCACCGCGGCCAGTTCTCCCGTGGCGGCCCGCGCCTCCGCGCCGGCGAACAGCGACTCGGTGCGGTCCCGGTCGAGATACCCGGGCAGGTGCCGTTCCAGCCGGGGCGCCTTGGCGGCGCGGACCGGCGAATGCTCGAGATTCTGGTGCACCTGGAGAAACCGGTAGAGCGACCGCACCGCGGAGAGGGCCCGCGCCATCGAGCGCTTCGAGAGCCCCCGGCGCTGCATCTCACCCAGGTACCCGCGGATCCCGAGCCGGTCGACCGACCCGAAGGTCCACGCACCGCCCTGGTGCCGGTCGAGAAACTCGACGAACGCCTCGAGATCGCGCCGGTACGCCTTGGTGGTATGCTCGGAGACCTGGCGTTCTTTCGCGAGGTGCTCGAGGAAGGCCTCGATCTCCGGTCGGGCGGTCAGGCGGGCGGTCGTTCTCAAAGCTCCCTCAGCCACTGTGAGAAGTCCGCCTGCGCTCTCTCCACGAGGAGCTGCTTCTTCACATCCTTTTTCTGACCGCCCGACCGCCTGACCGCCTGACCGCCTTCCAGCGGCTCCACCAATCCCCAGTTCGCATTCATCGGCTGGAAGTGGCGGGGGTCGGCTTCCCGAAGATAGCGATACAGCGCGCCCAGCATGGTGGTGGGCGGCGGCACCACGACCGGCTTGCCCGCAAGGCGGCGGGCGAGGTTGATCCCCGCCAGGAGCCCGGTGCCGAGCGATTCGGTGTAGCCCTCGACGCCGGTCAGCTGCCCGGCAAAGAAGAGCCGGTCGTCGTCCCGGGCGGTGAGGCCGGGTCCGAGATACGCGGGCGAGTTGACATAGCTGTTGCGATGAATGCTGCCGAAACGCAGGAACTCGGCGCCACCGAGGCCGGGGATCATCCCGAAGACCCGCTGCTGCTCGGGAATGCGGAGCCGGGTCTGGAAGCCGACCAGGTTCCACATCTGGCCCGCCTTGTCCTCCCGGCGCAGCTGGACGACGGCGTAGGGATCGCGGCCGGTGCGTGGGTCGGGGAGGCCCACCGGCTTCATGGGACCGAAGCGGAGGGTCTCGGGGCCGCGCTTCGCCATTTCCTCGACCGGGAGGCAGCCCTCGAAGTAGGGAACCTGGTCGAACTCGTGAGCGGTGAACTGGTCGGCGGCGGTCAGGGCGGCGATGAAGGCGTCGTACTGTTCGCGGGAGAGGGGGGCGTTGAGGTAGTCGTCGCCGTCGCCCTTGCCGTAGCGGGAGAGCGCGTAGAGCACGGAATGATCGAGCGAGTCGTGGGAGACGATCGGGGCGATGGCGTCATAAAACGCGAGCGCCGCGGCCGGCGTTTTCTCGCCGCTCGCCGCTGCCCCGCCCGCCCCCCCGGTAAAACGCGCCACCAGCGCCGACGCCAGCGACGAGCTGGTCAACGGCCCCGTCGCCACCACCCCAGGACTCGGCAACGCCGTCACCTCGCCCCGCGCGATCGTGATCAACGGATGCGCGCTCAGCTTCTCATGCACGATCCGCGAAAATACCCCCCGGTCCACCGCCAGCGCCGCGCCCGCCGGGACCCGCGCCTCATCCGCCGCCGGAAGCAACAGGCTCCCCAGCGCGCGAAGCTCGGCCTTGAGCTCCCCGTGCGCGTTCGTCAGTTCGGTCGACTTGAAGGAATTGCTGCAGACCAGCTCGGCCAGCTGTTCCGTCTGGTGCGCCGGGGTGCGCACCACCGGTCTCATCTCCCGGAGCAGGACGGGGATGCCCCGCTCCGCCAACGCCCAGGCCGCCTCCGATCCCGCGAGCCCGCCCCCGACGACCGTGACGGGCGGGCTCCCGGAAGCGGCGGTCACGTCGCCGCCGCCTCCTCCGCGTCCATCACCACGACCTTGTGCTGACACTTGAGGCAGGTCCTGGTCTCGCCGTCGGCCTTGCTGACCTTCTTCTCCATGCCCACCCAGCCACAGCTCGGGCAGGTCTCCGCCACCGGCCGGTTCCAGGTCGAGAAGTCACACGCCGGATAGCGGATGCAGCCCCAGAACGACTTGCCCTTCTTGGTGCGCCGCTCCGCCAGGTCGCCGACATCGCACTTGGGACACTTCATCCCCAGCGGCACCGAGCGCGTCCCCTTGCAGTCGGGGTACCGCGTGCAGGCCAGGAACTCGCCGAACCGGCCCGTCTTGATGACCATCGGCGCGCTGCACAGGTGGCACTTCTCGTCGGTCGGCTTGTCCGGCGTCTTCGCCTTCTTGAGCGACTTCACGTAGTCGCAGGTCTGCTTGTAGTTCACGCAGGCGAAGTAGGGGCCGAACCGCCCGGTCCGGAGCTCGACCTGCGCCCCGCACTTGGGGCACTTCTCCTTCGCCAGCTCCTCCGGCTTGAGCCCATGCGCCTCGGCCACGATCGCGCCGAGATTCACCGCCTTGAGCGCGTTGGTGAATGGGCCGTAGAAATCGCCCAGGACCTTCTGCCAGGCGAGTTCTCCCTCCTCGATCTTGTCCAGCTCGAGCTCCATGCCGGAGGTGAACTCGACGTTGAAGATCGTGGGGAACTGGCTCACCATGATCTGTTCGACTGTCTCGCCCAGCTCGGTGGGGGTGAAGCGGCGCTGCTCCAGCTTGACGTATTCCCGGGCGGTGAGCGTGCTGATGATCTGCGCGTAGGTCGACGGGCGGCCGATGCCGAGTCGCTCCAGTTCCTTCACCAGGCTCGCTTCCGAGAAGCGCGGCGGCGGCTCGGTGAAGTGCTGGCTCGGCACGATCGCCTTGACGTCGACCTTGTCGCCCACCTCGAGCAGCGGAATCGGCGCGAGATCCTCCACGCTCTTTCCTTCCTCCGCCTCCCGGCCCTCGGTGTACACCACGTGGTAACCGTCGAACAGCAACACCGAGCCCGAGACCCGGAAGAGGTACTTGCCCAGGTCGAAGTCCACGATCGTCATGTCGTAGACCGCGGGATTCATCTGCGAGGCCACGAACCGCTGCCAGATCAGCTGGTAGAGCCGGAACTGGTCGGGCTCGAGGTACTTCTGCATGTCCTCCGGCCGCCGGCGCACGTCGGTCGGGCGGATCGCCTCGTGGGCGTCCTGCACCCGGGCCGCCTTCGAGCTGTACTGGTTGGGCGTCTCCGGGAGGTAGTCCTTGCTGTAGTTCGAGCGGATGAAGCTGCGCACCCCCTCGATCGCCGCTTCGGACACGCGCACCGAGTCGGTACGCATGTAGGTGATGAGGCCCGCCGGCGCATCCTCCCCGATCTCCATGCCCTCGTAGAGGTCCTGCGCCGCCCGCATCGTGCGCCGGGCCGAGAAGCCCAGCTTTTTGGCCGCTTCCTGCTGCAGCGTGCTGGTGGTGAACGGAGCACCGGGCCGCTTCTTCCGGTTCCGCTTCTCCACCTTGGTGACGACGAACGGCAGCTTGCTGACGTCGTCGACCACCTTCGTCGCCGAAGCCTCGTTGGGCAGCTCGGGGTTGTGCCCGTCGATCTTCTTGAGCTCGGCGGTGAAGGGCTGGCCCTTCTTCGCGCACTCCGCCGCGATGCTCCAGTATTCCACCGGCTTGAAGGCGCGGATCTCCCGCTCCCGCTCCACGATCAGCCGGAGTGCCACCGTCTGCACCCGCCCCGCCGAGAGCCCGGTCTTGATGCTCTGCCAGAGAATCGGGCTCGCCTTGTAGCCCACCAGCCGGTCGAGAATCCGGCGCGCCTGCTGCGCGTTCACCAGCCGGTCGTCGATCCGGCCCGGCTTCGCCATCGCTTCCTTGACCGCGTCCTTGGTGATCTCGTGGAAGAGCACCCGGTGGAGCGGCGCCCGGGTCTCCAGCTGGTCCGCCACGTGCCACGCGATGGCCTCACCCTCGCGGTCAGGGTCGGTGGCGAGATAGACCGCCTTCGCACGCCTGGCCGCCTTTTTCAGGTCGGCCAGGGTCTGGGTCTTTCCTTTAATTGTGACGTATTCGGGGCGGAACCCGTTGTCGACATCCACGCCCAGCTTGCGGGTCGGCAGGTCGCGGACGTGCCCGATGGTGGCCTTCACCTCGTAGCCCCGCCCGAGATACTTCCCGATGCTCTTGGCCTTGGTCGGCGACTCCACCACCACCAGCGCGGCCCCGCTGCCGGGTTCATCGTCCCCGTCATCAGCCTTCACCGCCCGGGTGGCCTTCTTCTTCGTCGCGGCGGGCCGGGTGTCGGCCTCGACAGCCGCCTTGACGGCCTTCTTCGCCACCGGCGCCGAAGTCCGCTTCGCGGGTGCCTTCGCGGGAGTCTTGGGTTTCTTGGTCGTTGCCATGCGCTCGAGTTTACCTGCGTGAATCATCCCCGAACCAAGCCGGAGTGCCCACAAAAAAACGCCTTGCACGTCACGTTGGCAAGGCGAACGATCGTAAGTTGCCAGACCGTAAACAGTTACGAAATCACCAACCGGCGTGCGTCCTTGCCAACTGCACCACTTCGTCGGCCAGCGCCGCCGGAGATTTCGTGTCGGCGTTCACCGTGGCGTGCGCCTGGGTGTAGAACGGTTCCCGGTCCTTGAGCAGCTCACGCATCTTGCCGAGCGGGTCCTCCGACATCAGCAGCGGCCGGCCGTAGTCGGCCGAACGCTTCGCTGCCGTCGTGGCCATCGTCTTAAGGTAGACCAGGAAGCAAGTCTCCCGGGTTTCCTCGAGCGCCCCCGGCTGGGCGACCCACCCGCCCCCCGGCGTCACCACCACCGGCTGGCCACTCACCACCTGGCGCATCGACTCCGCCTCGGCGGCGCGGAACTTCGCCTCGCCATGCTCCGCGAAAATGCGGGCCACCGGCATCTGCATCTTCCGGACAACCACCGCGTCGATATCGATCACCTGGGTGCCGAGCTTCTCCCCGACTAGCTTGCCGACCGTGGTCTTGCCCGCCCCGGGAAGTCCCACCAGCACGATATGCCGTTTCATGCCTCCTCCACTCCCGCCGTCTCGGGCGACACCAGTTCGGTCCAGCGCTCACGCAGGCGCGCCAGGTACCCCTCGAAATTCCGGCGGGTCTCGCCCAGCGAATCGCCGCCGAACTTCTCGAGCCAGGCATCGGCCAGCACCCACGCGGTCAGCGCTTCCGCGATGACGCCCATCGCCGGGACCGCGGTCACGTCGCTCCGCTCCGACTGCGCCTTCGCCGGCAACCCGGTGCGCAGGTCGATCGTGGGCAGGGGCGACATCAGCGTCGCGATCGGCTTCATCCCCACCCGGATCACCAGCGGCGCCCCGGTGGTGACCCCGCCCTCGAGGCCTCCGGCATTGTTGCTCCGGCGGGTGTAGCCGCCCTCGAGCCCGGGTGCCGGCGCCAGCCGCCCCGGCGTCGCCGCGGCATCGATCGGATCGTGCACCTCGGAGCCGGGGCGCCGCGCCGCCTCGAAGCCCATGCCGATCTCCACCGCCTTCACCGCGGGAATCGACATCAGGGCGCCGGCGAGACGGCCATCGAGCTTCCGGTCCCAGTGCACATGGCTGCCGAGTCCCGCCGGCAGCCCCCGCACGATCACGTCGCACTCGCCACCGAGGGTATCGCCATCCTTCTTGGCCTGGTCGATCCGGGCGATGATGGCGCCCTCCACCGCCGGGTCCAGCACCCGCACCTCGGAGCGATCCGCGGCGGGGTTGAGCGGGCTGGGCAGTGCCGTCACCGGCGGGACCTTGATCCCGCCCAGCGAGACCACGTGGCTCCCGATGTCGATCCCGAACTCGTCCAGCAGGCGCCGGGCGAGCGCGCCGGCGGCGACCCGCGCCGCCGTCTCCCGGGCGCTGGCCCGCTCCAGGATGTCGCGCGCATCGTGGCGGTCGTACTTGAGCACGCCCACGAGATCGGCGTGGCCGGGCCGGGGGCGGTTGAGCCGGCGGCGGCGCGGCTCCCCCGGCGTCCCTTCCGCCGCCATGATCTCTTCCCAGTTGGTCCAGTCGCGGTTGTGGATCAGCATCGCGACCGGCGAGCCGAGCGTCTCGCCCGAGCGCACCCCGGCGATCCACTCGATCCGGTCCTTCTCGATCTTCATCCGCGCGCCGCGCCCGTACCCCATCATCCGCCGCCCGAGATCGCGGTCGACCCACTCGGCGGTGACCGGCAGCCCGGCCGGCAGCCCCTCGACGATGACGTTGAGGGCCTTGCCGTGGGACTCGCCGGCGGTCAGGAAACGCAGGGACATGCGGGCTCGGGTGCTCGGTGATCGGGGGAACGTGGGCCAAAGGTAGCCCGGCCTCCCCGGTTGCTCCTAGTGCTCGAAACACGAAGCCCGACCATCGGCCGGGCTCGTGGACTCCTGGAACGGCCCGCTCGGTTACTCGGACGAGCCGTCGTCGATGATCCGCGGCGTGACCAGGATGATCAGGTCCTGCCGCTGCTCCTGGTTGCTGGTGAACCCGAACAGCTTCCCGACGATCGGGAGGTCGACCAGCATCGGGATGCCCGACTTGGTCTTGGTCACGGTGGTGACGGTCAGGCCGCCGATCACCGCGGTCTCGCCATCGTTGACGAGCAGCTGGTTCTTCGCGTTCTGCTTGCGGATCGTGAAGCCCAGGTCCGCCGCCGACAGGGTCCGGATGTCGGACCGCTCGGCCTCGACCTGCAGCATGATCTGCCGGTTGTTGGTGACGTGCGGGGTGACCTTGAGGGAGATACCGGTCTCCTTGAACTGCACCGTCGCCTTGGGCCCCTGCTGGGTGCCGCCCTGCGACGAGAAGTCGATGATACGGACCGGGATGTCCTCGCCCACCTTGATGATCGCCTCGCGGTTGTCCACGGTGGTGATCGAGGGCTCGGCCTGCACGTCCGCCAGGTCCAGCCGCTGCAGGGCCTGGAGGAAGGTGGTGAAGGAGAAGCCGCCGAGCACCGTGTTCCAGACCAGGTCGAGCGCGGGCTGGTTGATGATCGCGTCGGCGTTCGCCATGGCGGCCACGCTGTTGCCGCCGATGAAGGTCGTGTTCTGGTCGAAGGCGTCGCCCGAGGCCGGGTCGGTGCGCTGGACCAGCTTGTTGAAGAACGAGTTGCCGCTGCCCACCCCGGTGCCGCCGAAGTCGTACTGCAGCCCCAGCGCCTCGAGGTTGGTCCGGTCGACGAAGATGATCTTCGACTGGATCGAGACCTGCGGGGTGCGGACGTCGAGGTTCTTCACGAACTCGGAGACGTCGCCGATCTTGCTGCGGGTCTCGGTCACGATCAGCGAGTTGGTGGTGGTATCGGCCACCACGGCGCCGCGCTTCGAGACGATCGACTTGACGCTGTTGATGAGCTGGCTCGCGCTCGCGTAGTTCACCGGAATCATCCGGGTCGTGAGCGGCTCGGTCGAATCGAGCGCGGCGAGGGTCGCGGGCGAGTCCACCCGGATGATGCCGCCGGGGAGCTCGATCGCCTGGAGGCCCTGCGTCGCCAGCACCGCGGCGAACGCCTCGGTCCAGGGCTGGTTCTTGATCTCCGCGGTGACCTCACCCTTCACGTCCTTCCCCATCACGATGGTCCGGCCCGAGAAGGCGGCAAAGCCGGAGATCACGTCGGCGATGTTGGCCTTGTCCCAGGTGACCGTGATGCGGGCCGCCGGCTGCTGCATGGCGGGCATCGGCGCGGGCTCGGCCGGGAGCGCCACTTCCGGGGCGCGCGAGGCCGTGCTCACCGGCGGGGCCATCTCCGACGGCGCCACGCTCGACCAGGCGAGGAAGCTGTCGTCGGCGCCGAAGCGCACCCGGACCTCGCCCTCGGTGGTGACGACGCGGTAGTCCTTGTCGCCATCGAGATAGATGGCCACCCGGACCACGTCGGGCCGGAACTGGGAGTAGCGGATGTCGCGGATGCCGGCGCGGGCGACGCCGTCGTAGGCCGAGCCGCTCTTGTTGAGCGTCGCGCCGACGACGTCGATGACCAGGCGATCCGGCTCGCGGAGCTTGAAGTCCTTGATGCCGGTCACGGTCCCGTTGAGGGCGATCACGATTTCCGCGTGGCCGGGCGTCGGGACGACGCTCACCGCCGTCACCTCGGCGCCGGCGGGGCGATGGTCATCCCGGCGGGGCTGCTCCGCGAGGAGCGCGGTGGCGCCCAGGCTCAGCGCCAGCGAGGAAACGAACAGGAACTTGCGCGTCATTGGGTCTCCGCCTCCCTCTTGCGAAGCGACAGGGTCTCCTGCCGTTCGAAACCGATGTCCTCGACAGTGAATACGACGTCCGTCTGGCGAATCTGAGCGACCTTCAGGCGACCGAGACGGTCACCGACCCGCAACTTGTACCGCTTCTGGTTGGTCTTGTCCCGGAGCACGGCCAGGCTGTTGTTGGCCCGGCGCAGGTCCAGGTACACGCCCACGAGCAGGAGGTCGGAGTACTCCGGGCCGACCTTGTCTTCACTGATCAGGGAGGCGAAGGGATCGCGCGACCCACCGGCGTAGGTGAAGGTCTCGCGCAGCACCTCGGTCTCCCGCGCGGTCTTGAGGCTGTCGTTCCGCAGGCTGTCGGCCTTGGCGCGGCGGAGCGAATCTTCCCGGGTCCGGGCCGCGAGGGCGGCCAGCGAATCGGCCTTGGCGCGCTCCCTGGCCTGGCGGATCGAGTCGGCCCGCATCACCTGCTGCTGCTGCGGCGTGAGCGCCGGCTTGGCCGGCTGCTGCGCCACCGGGGCCGGGGCCGCGGCGGCGGGGGCCGGCTTGGCCGCCTCGACGGCGGGCTTGCTCGCTTCGACCGCGGGCTTGGCGGTGTCGGGCTTGGCCGCGGTCGCGGTCTTCACCGCGCTGTCGACCTTCGCCTTGGCGGTGTCCTTGGCCGCCGCGACCGCCGGGCCCTTCTCGGCGGGCGGCTTGCCACAGGCGGTGAGCACCTCGGGCTGGATCATCCCCGCGGGCGCCGCCGCCACCTTCTTCTTGCCGGCCGCAGTCTTGGTCAGGATCGTCATGACCGAGTCGGAGCAGTTCGCGTAGTTGGCCCGGGCCAGGGAATCCGCCTGGGCCACCTTGCGAACGCTGTCGCGCCGGGCGCGCGCGGCCGCGAGATCCACCTGCGGCGGCGGCTCCTCATCCTTCTTGCCGCCACAGGCGGCCAGGCCGAGCACGAGCCCGAGGAGGGCCGTCCGGGCGAGCGCCTTAGGTGCCACTGGACTGTCCCTCCGTAGCCGTGGTCTTGACGAACGTACGGACCTGGAAGCGGGCCTCGAGCAGCGCGCCCGAGCTGTCGCCCAGGGCCTTGGCCTTGGCCGCATCGGCCACGCCGAGCGTGAGGTCGACCGGGACGATGATCCGCTGGAGGCTGGCCACGTCGGAGAGGAACTCCCCGAGCTGGTCATACCGGCCGATCACCGCGTACTGGTACTTGTAGGTCTGGAACGGGGCCGGGCCCGGCTCCACCGGCAGCGGCTGGAAGTTCGCCACCTGGACGCCGCGGATCTTGGCGCGGGTCGAGATCTCGTCCATCAGGTTGGCGACTTCATTCCGGTCCGGAACCAGCCGGCGCATGAGCTCGAGGCTCGCGCGATACCCGTCGAGCCGGCGGCGGAGGTCCTCGACGCTCCCCTGCGCCAGCAGCTTCTTCGCGCTGTCGGTGAGGAGGACCAGCGAGTCGAGCGTCTTCTGGCGCGCGACGATGCTGTCCTTGGTCTGGGTCAGGCCCCGGAGACCGAGGGCTTCGAGCCCGGTCCCGGTGTATCCGAGGTACCCCACCACGATGGCGATGAGGCCCAGCAGGATGGGAACCTGACGCTCCTGGGAGAGGGCCATGGGTTACCTCACCGACTGACTGAGGGGCACCGTGCGGATGTAGGCGCTGTCCGCACGCTGGAAGGCCGCCTGGATGGTGAACGACGTCACCGGGCGCTCCTTCTCGACGATGGTCTTGGCTTCGAGCGGGGTCACGTCGGACACCCACGGCGACGCCTCGAGCTGACGCAGGAACCGGGTGTAGGCCTGGAGGTCCATGGTCCGGCCTTCCATGCGGAAGACGATCGGACGGACCGCGGTGCTGTCGAGCGTATCGGCGGCCACCGCCTGGGTGGTCGCGACCTGCGCCGACATGGTGGTCAGCCAGGTGTAGGGGGGCAGCGCCTTGGCCACTTCATCGAGCACGTGGGGCCAGACATAGCGGTTGCCATCGACCCCGCGGATCGTGGAGATCTGCGCCAGCAGCGAGTCGCGGATCATCTCGGCCCGGCGCTTCTGCCGCAGGAGGCCGTCGAAGCGCTTGTACTCGTCCCGCGCCGCCTCGAGCTTGGGCTCGAGCTCGTTGAGCTTGGCGTTGGCGGAGATGAACCCGAGCCCCAGGAAGGCGGCCACGGCGAGACACACCGCCACCGAGCCCACCAGGAACGGGTCCTTGACCTTGGCAAAGAGGCCCTTGGCCCGTTCGCCGACATCCTTCAGACCTCCGGAGGCGGCCTTGCGCTTCTGGCCGGGGCGGAGGTTGACGGTAATCATCATGGGTGGCGAGCTCCGGGCTTCACGCGGCGGTGCGGAGGGCCAGACCGATCGGCAGCATCAGCAGGGGCGAGATCTCGTCCATGTTCATGGTCGAGAAGACGCCGTCTGCCACCTGCAGCCGGGCCAGCGGGTTGGCCAGCTCGACCGGCAGGCGCAGCCGGTCGCCGAGCACCTTGTTGAGACCGGGGATGCGGCCCCCGCCCCCGGTGAGCCACAGACGGGAGATCCCGTTGGCCGACCGGCTGGCGGACTGGAGGAAGGCCGCGGCACGCTCGATCCCGACCGCCAGCTCCTCGCCCCGCGTCTCCAGGAACGGATCCAGAATTTCGTTGCGCTCGAAGCCCTGCAGGAGCTGGTCGGCCTCCTCGGCCGAGAGCCCGCGCTCCCGCTGGATGTCCTCGCGGAACCGGCGGGTGCCCACCGGCAGGTCGCGGGTCAGCACCGGGATCCCGTCTTCGAGGATGTTGATGTTGGTCATTTCGTGGCCGATGTTCACCAGCCCCACCACGCCACGCATCTCATCGGGGTAATTCACTTCGAAGGCGTTGTGGAGCGCGAAGGCGTCCACGTCGATCACGGCCGGGGTCAGCCCCGCTTCGGCCAGGAGCGACACCTTGTTCTCGACCAGTTCCCGCTTGGCCGCCACCAGGAGGACCGTCATCTGGAGCCCCTCGCCCTCGGGGTCCAGGATCTGGAAGTCGAGCTCCACGTTCTCCATGTCGAAGGGCACGTGCTGCTCGGCCTCCCAGCGGATCACCTCCCGCGCGTCGGCCTCCTTCATCCGGTCCATCTGGATTTTCTTGATGATCACGTCGCGGCCGCCCACGGCGATGACCACCTGCTTGGGCTTGAGGCCCGCCGAGGCAAGGAGCCCCTTGATGGCATCGGCCACGATGCCGGGGTCCATGATTTCACCCTCGACGATGGCGTCGTCCACCACGCTGGTGTAGGCGACCTTGGTCAAGACCGGGTCCCCGCCGCCATGCGTGATGGCGACAAGCTTGATGAGGCCCGACCCGATATCCAGGGCCACAGTGGTCTTTTTCCGGCTGAAAAGGCCCATAGAGGCATCCAGACCGTGATGGTTCTTTGACTGGGAGTGGGATGGCTACGCTACAAGCCGCCCCGGCTTTTGTCAAGCTACTAAGTTGCTTTAGGTGGATCCCAACAAGCCGTTGCCGATGCGGAACTTATCTACCTGCCCATCAGACTCTGCTTTAGGTAGGGCCACCTATCTTCAAATACTAAGCACACCTCGTACCACTACCCCGGGGAGACTATCGGCACCCGAACCTTTTCCCCTGAGGACTAACACCGTAAGTGATTGCTAAATAAGACCTTGGATAGGATGACCAAGGTTGCTGCTCTCCGCCTGTAATGAGTTCGGGATTGGGCTGCCCAAAAAGACCCCGCGGCGGGCGATCCGGTGGATCGCCCGCCGCGTGTCAACCTGCGAGAGGCCTTACCAGCAGGCCGGCGCGCCTTCCTGGGTCACCGCAGCGTTCGGGGCCGCAGCCGCGCCCACGAAGATGCCGCAGGTCGTCGGGGCCTGGGTCACGGCCGGGTTGGTCACCGTCGCGCTCCAGCCACCCGCGCCGCCGGTGCCGGCGGTGGTGATCGCGCTCAGGACGTTGCCCGAGCTCGGGGTGAAGGCCACCACGCCCGCGGCCTGGGTCGCGCCGATCGCGGTCGCGTAGGTGTTGTTGTCGGAGAAGTAGGCTTCCTGCGCGGTCACCAGGTTGCGCAGGTCCGACTTCATCGACGCCACGACCGCCTTCTGCTTGGTGTTGGCGAACTTCGGGATCGCGATGGCGGCAAGAATGCCGATAATAACGACCACGATCAGAAGCTCGATAAGCGTAAAGCCCTTGCGATTCATGATGCCTCCAAGTTGAGAGCACCTGCTGATTGATGCGCCCCGGTGAGGCGCCACGAATGAAGCCCTTTGACCTCGCTCTTAAGCAAAGCAACGCGTATGCCACCCCCACGCATTTTGGCATAACCGCTTTGCATGCATGAAGTTATCATTCGATATGCTGCCTAGGAATTACTCACCTTCCAGCGCCGCGTCGATGGATTCTGCATGAGGGTCTTTCACGGTGGGCCTGCCAGACCCCTATTGTCCGAAAAGCGACCAGCCCCCAGGTAGCAGGTCCGCCGCCCCAGTTGAGTCGACTTGAATCAGCTGGGTGACCCTGCGTTCGACCCCCGACCCCTCCGGCCCTCCCCCCCGCGCGCTCGACATGAGCAGGAAGAGCGTCGGTCCGAGCCGCACCACCGAATCCACCCCCCCGAGCCGCCGCCCGATGATCCGGGTGCCGAGCTCGATGCCCCCTCCGCTCACCAGGGGGGCCACTGCGGTGGTGTCCCACTGGCTGGCGCGCAGGCCAACCGAGCCGGACGCCAACGCCTTGGCGAGGACCGCCTGGATCTCCCGTTCTCCCGCCCGCTGGAGCAGCAGCGCGGTATCGAGCAGGAGCGCCGCCGTCGCGAGCACCACGAGCAGGGCGAGGAGGACGAGCGGCAGCACCATCCCGCGGCGATTCACGGGGCATTCCTCCGGAGCATCCGCCAGCGCGCCGCCACAGCCTGCACCGGGCGCAACTCGAACTCCACGCTCACCGCCGAATCAGCCGCGATGACCGGCACGCCCGACCGATCCCGGAACTGGAACCGGACGCCACCGGGTTGATAGGGACCGGTGACCGGCTGCAGCCCTTCACCCGCGCTGACCGAGCGCGCGCCGAGCCACCACTCGCCCAGGGAGCGGTACAACTTCGCCAGCGCGATTTCATAGACCCGCACCGGCACGTATGGGGGAGACCCCAGGGCGGGCGAGAGGGGGCTGGTGGCAATGGCCAGGGCGGGACGACCGCCGCAGCTGCTCGAATTGACGGAGAGCACCGGCAGGCGCAGCCAGGTGGGGGAGTGGGTGGAGTCGCCGGGAAGAAGCAGGGCCAGACTGTCCCGCCCCGGCTGCGGCGCCCGCCAGCCGTCGAGCCGCTCGCGCAGCACCCGCACCTCACCGGCCGCCACCCGGCACGCGAGTCCCGCTCCGCGCCATGCCCGGTACACCAGCGAGTCACCCGCGATCGCCAGCAGGTCGGAGGTGCCGCCGGTCGCCCCTCCCGGCTCGAGCTCCGTGGTGAGCCAGTCATGCGCCTGGGTGATGCTCTCGAGCGCCGCGGCACGGGCGGCGAAGCGGGTGGCCAGCCGCCCCTGGACGAGCATGAGCCGGGTGAGAACGGTGGCGACGAGGCTCGCCAGCAGCAGCCCCACCAGCAGCTCGACCAGGGTGAATCCGCGGCGGCTCACGGCTCGCACCGGAGCCAGGTCCAGCCGCTGTCTCCCGAGGCAGGGATCGTGGCATAGCGGGCATCGAGCGTCAGGGAGATCCCCCCTCCGACCGGGACGGCGGTCCATGCGAGCGTGCCGGACCCCGCCGAATCGCGGCCGCTTCCGAGTGCGGCACAGCGTCCCCCCGCCGCGGCGAGACTCGCCTGGAGCGAGTCGATGACCGTGGAGCCCCGGCGTGCCGAGGCAGCCAGCCGCTCCCCGTTGAGCGCGGTACGCCAGGCGAGCGCGATGCTCCCCAGTCCGCCCAGCACGCCCACACCGAGCAGCACCAGGGCCATCATGACTTCCACCAGCGATACACCGCGTCGCGACCGCATGTCCGCCTCCGCTGAAGAGGCGACCATCCTAGGCGTGGTGGCGGTGAAAGGCGGGTGCGGGAAAGCGCCGGACGCGGCGAGGAAACGCGAGGGGAAAAAGCAGCGCGGGGTGACGGATCGCTCCGCCACCCCGCGCTCAGGTCCAGCCGGCTCAGCTTACCAGCAGGCCGGGGCGCCTTCCTGGGTCACCGCAGCGTTCGGGGCCGCAGCCGCGCCCACGAAGATGCCGCAGGTCGTCGGGGCCTGGGTCACGGCCGGGTTGGTCACCGTCGCGCTCCAGCCACCCGCGCCGCCGGTGCCGGCGGTGGTGATCGCGCTCAGGACGTTGCCCGAGCTCGGGGTGAAGGCCACCACGCCCGCGGCCTGGGTCGCGCCGATCGCGGTCGCGTAGGTGTTCCGGTCAGAGAAGTAGGCTTCCTGCGCGGTCACCAGGTTACGCAGGTCCGACTTCATCGAGGCCACGACGGCCTTCTGCTTGGTGTTGGCGAACTTCGGGATCGCGATGGCGGCAAGAATGCCGATGATCACGACCACGATGAGCAGCTCGATCAGCGTGAAGCCCTTGCGATTCATACTTCCCCCGTTGGATCGCGGCCCACGGGGGCCGCATGTTGTGGTTGTGTACTTCTACTACCCGCGGGGGTCTAAGGCAACGCGCGTACCAAGCCAGCCCAAAACAGCCAAATCATTGCTCCGAAACAACTTGCGAGTTGTTGCGCCGGTGCGGCGGGCCTCCCGCCTGGTCGCAAGTCGCAATGAAGCCACCCCTGAAGAGTCAGAAATTGCCGGTCAGCTGGGGGCAGGAGTGGTCTGCTCCTCATAGCGAGACAGCTTCCGGTAGAGGGTCGAGGGGTCGATTCCGAGCACCTCGGCAGCCCGGGTCTTGTTCCCCCCCTCGGACTGCAGGACGTACATGATGTACGCCCGTTCGATGACATCCAGGGTGGGGTTCGGGTAGGTCCGCTCCGCGACCAGCGGCTCCTTCCGGCGCTTGGTGATCCGCTCGGGGAGCGCCGCCGGCTCGACGACTTCGCCGCGGGTGAGCACCCAGGCGTGCTCCAGGGCGTTCTCCAGTTCGCGCACGTTGCCGGGCCAATCGTAGACCATCACGGCATCGAGGGCATCGGCGGAGAGCGCCTTCGGCTCGGCACTGTGCTCGGTCGCCAGCCGCTGGAGGAACGACTCGACCAGGAGGAGGATGTCCTCCCGCCGCTCGCGCAGCGGCGGCAGGTGGATGGTGATCACGTTGAGGCGGTAGAAGAGGTCGGAGCGGAAGCGGCCCCGGCGAGCCTCCTCCTCCAGGTCCCGGTTGGTGGCCGCGATGATCCGGACATCCACGGGGATCGCCTCGGTGGCGCCGACGGGGATGGCCTCCCGCTCCTGCAGCACCCGCAGGAGCTTCACCTGCAGCGACGGGGCCATTTCGCCCACTTCATCCAGGAAGAAGGTCCCGCCCCGGGCCGCCGCGAAGAGGCCCTGCTTGTCGCGCACCGCCCCGGTGAACGACCCCTTCACGTGGCCGAAGAGCTCCGACTCGAGGAGGTTCTCGGGGAGCGCGCCGCAGTTGATGGAGAGGAACGGCCCGTCGGTACGGTTGGAGAGATTGTGGATGTAGCGGGCGACGACCTCCTTGCCGGTGCCGCTCTCGCCCTGGATCAGGACGGTCGACTCGGTCGGCGCCACCTGCTCCGCCAGCTTCAGGGTATCGAGGAACCGGCGCGACTTGCCGAAGGGCCGGGTGACGCTCGCCTTGTCGCGCCGCTTGATCTCCTGCTTGAGGTGCTTGTTCTCGACCCGCACCGCGCGGTAGTCGCTCGCCCGGCGCAGGATCGCGACCAGCTCGTCGTTGGCGAACGGTTTCTGGATGTAGTAGAAGGCGCCCGCATTCACCGCCGCGATGGCGGTCTGCAGCGAGGCCTGCGCGGTCATCAGGATGACCGGGGTCATCGGGTCCTGCTCGCGGGCGGCGGCCAGGATGTCGAGGCCGGTCACCTGGGGCATCCGGACGTCGGTGAGGACGATATCGTGGGTGCCGATCTTGATCGCCTCGAGACCGGCCTTGCCGCCCTGGGCGGTGGTGACCTCGAACCCCTCCTTCTTCAGGAGAATCCGCAGGGTGTCGAGGATGCCGGACTCGTCGTCGATGACGAGGAGCGAGGGTTTCTGGCTCATGCCGCTTCCTCCGCCGCACGGCGGGCGGGAAAGAAAATGGTGAACGTCGTCCCGGTGCCGGGGGTGGAATCGACCAGCACCATTCCGCGGTGGGCTTCGACCGCGCGCTGCACGATGGCCAGGCCCAGGCCGGTGCCGCCGACGCGGCCGGTGACGAACGGCTCGAAGAGCCGGTCCCGCAGGTCTTCGGGGATGCCGGGACCGGTGTCCTTCACTTCCAGGCAGACCGGCTGCTCGATGGTGCAGCCGCCCGGGAGCTCGGCCACCTTGGCCGGCCGGGTCGTGACGGTCACGATCGCCGGTTCCCTGGCCGCCTGGACCGCATTGAGCATCAGGTTGACCACCACGCGGTGGAGCAGGTCTTCGTCGCCATCGAGCACCGTGCGGGCGCCCTGGACCCGGATCTCGATCTCGGGCCGGCAATCGGGGTGCTCGCGCACGATGCGGGCGGCCGCGGTCACCACCGCCTGGAGATCGACCGGGACGAACTCGGTGGCGCGCACCCGGGCAAAGTCGAGGAACTCGGAGAGCAGCCGGCTCAGCCGGTCGCTCTCGCGCACGATCAGCTGGGCGAGGTAGCGGTCATCGTCATCGCCGTGGGCCGAGCGGGCGAGCTGCTCGACCGAGCTCCGGATCGATGCCAGGGGATTCCGGATCTCGTGCGCCAGCGAGGCGGACAGCGCCGCCACCGCCTCCAGCCGTTCGGCCCGGAGGTTGAGCTCGTTGAGGCGCTTGAGGTCCGAGATGTCGGTGAAGATCGCCGTGACCGACGGGCGACCGTCGGAGTCCCGCTCAAACGTCGTCGTGGAGAGGCCAATAGGGAAGATGCGCCCGTCGGCGTGCTGCACGATCCCCTCGCCCCGGCTGACCTTCCGGCCATGGCGGATCGCGGCGACAAGGGCGGCCCACAGCTCGGGCGAGCGGAGCTTGAGCTGGTCGAGCACCGGCAACCCGGTGGCCCGCTCCCCGTCCACCTGGAGAAGCCGCTCCGCCATCGGGTTGATGAAGGCGAGCCGGCCGGTCTCGTCCACGGTCATGACGCCGGAGCGGATGTGCCGCAGGATCTCATCGGCCTCGAGGCGGACCCGCCGGAGCTCGATCTCAAGGGTCTGGCGCTCGACGCCGGCGGCGCGGAGCCGCGACGCCAGCACTCCGACCAGCAGGAAGGCGGCGAGAAACACCCCGACCTGGCCCCAGAATGAGAGGCCCGGCGCGGCGCCGAGCAGCAACATGCTGTCGGCGAAGTAGGCGGCCGTGACCGTGAGCGCCACCACCAGCCCGCCGGTGAAGCTCATCAGCAGCGCATAGGCCGCGATGAACAGGATGTAGAGCGAGGGGAACGGGCTCCGTGGCCCGTCGGTGAAGTGCACCAGGAGGGTAGTCAGGCCGATGTCGCCCAGGGCCTGGAAGTAGAAGAAGACCCCATGGGGCGCCCGGTGCCGGAGCCAGACCAGCCAGTAGCCGTAGACGGTGAGCACGAAGGCGAATAGCACCCCGACGCTCACCAGGAAGGAGAGCCGCGGGGCGCTGGTCCATTCGAGCGAGGCGATGACCAGGGTGGCGACGGCGATGACGACCCGCGCGCCGAAGACCCAGGAGAGGAGGGTCTTCTGGTCGGGCAAACCGCGGGCACTCTGGCGTGGCGGGAAGTTGGCCATCTCGATCAAGTTTATCAGAACGGTGAGGCTGAGAACATGGGCGGTCAGGCGGACAGGCGGTCAGGCGGCCGGCAACAGTCGTGGCACGTGTACATTCTCCGGTGCGCCGACGAGTCGCTCTATACCGGCGCCGCGCGGGACCCGGCACGCCGGCTGGCGGAGCACAACGGCAAGAGAGGTGCCGCCTACACCCGGGCGCGTCGGCCCGTGCAGCTGGTGTACACCGAGCCCGCCGCCGACCGCGCCGCCGCGCTCCGGCGGGAGTGGGCGATCAAGCAACTGACCCGCACCGAGAAGCTCGAACTGATCATGGCCAAGTCCCCCGCCCCCGCCGCCGAACGATTCGCCGGCATCCGCCCCGCGGCGCTCCGGTTCCTGACCGGGCTCAAGCGCCGGAATACCAAGGCCTGGTTCGAGGCCAACCGGGCGATCTACGAGACCGAGGTCCGCGCCCCCCTCAAGGCCCTGGTCGAGGAGGTGGATGTCGAGCTGGCCCGGGTGGCGCCGGAGATCGTCGGCGACCCCCGCCGCTCGATGTTCCGCATCAACCGCGATGTCCGCTTCTCGCGCGACAAGTCGCCCTACAAGACCAACGCCGCCTGCTGGTTCTACCACCGGGATGCGGGACGGGGCGTCGGCAGTGAGGCCCATGGAGGCGCCGGCTTCTACTTCCACTTCTCCCCCACCGAGATCTTCCTCGGCGGCGGGATCTGGATGCCGCCGCGGGAGGCGCTGGGAAAGGTCCGCGAGGCCCTGGCCGACGACGTCGAACGGTTCGAGCGCATCGTGCTGGCCCCCGCGTTCCGGCGCCGGTTCGGCCGGCTCGACGAGGAAGCGGTCCTCAAGCGGATGCCGCGCGGCTTTGCCGAGGACCATCCCGCCGCCAGCTGGCTCCGCTACCAGTCGTTCACGGTGGGCCGGGAACTGAGCCGGCGGGAACTGCACTCGCCGAGACTCGCGAAGATCCTGGCGAAAGACTATGCCGCCCTGACCCCGTTCATCCGCTGGCTCAACGGTGCCATGGGCTTCGCGGCCACCTCGAGCAGGGTATGAGCCGGCCCGGCATCCCGGCGCTCTTCCTCCGTGCCGCCGTGCTGCATTGCCCCAACTGCGGGGCACCGGGCCTGTTCGAGTCGTGGTTCCGGATCCGGCCCTCCTGTCCCAGCTGCGGCATTCGCACCGAGCGCGGGGAGGAGGGGTACGTCGTCGGCGCCTACATGTTCAACATCATTGCCGCCGAGATGGTGTGGCTGGTCCTCATGGGGGCGGTCGCCGTGGTCACCTGGCCCGACCCGCCGTGGAACCTGCTGCTGTATGGCGGGCTGGGATTGATGGTGGCCCTGCCGTTCCTGTTCTACCCGTTCTCGAAGACGATCTTTCTCGCCTTTGACCTGGTGTTCCGGCCAGCGGGGCCGACGTAGATCGTCTTCAGAAGAGCAGGGATCCCTCGCTGCGCTCGGGATGACAGAATTGGTTGTCGACGCAACGAAGGTCTGTCATTCCGAGCCGCGGAGCGGCGAGGGATCCCTGCTTTTCACTGCCACTGCACCCGGTACCGGCAGACCTCGCCACCTTTCGCCCGGCACTCCTCCTCGACAATCACGACCGACTGCGCCCCGCACATCTCCAGCGCGCGGCGGTGCCAGCCGATGACGGTGAGGCAGTCGGGGGCACTGAAGGTCTCGGCCTCGTAGGTGGTGAGGACGGCTTCCTTCGGACCCACCTTCTGGTACTCCCGGCGGCCGGTCTCGTAGTAGAGCCGGTAGATCGTGGGCGCCTTGGCGAGGAAGGCGTGCGGGTCGCCGGGGACGAGAAAGGCCTGGTGCATCTTGGCCAGGTTCTGGTCGGCCGAGGCCTCCCCGAGGCGCAGGAAGAAATGGGTGTGGCCACCGCCGAGCACGTTGACGATGGCTTCGTCGAGTCGCTTGCCGAGATCGAAGGGATACCACTTGACCGGCAGGAGCCGCTGGAGCTCGTGCTGGTCATCCGGCGAGAGGCTCGCCAGCACCTTCTCCCGTCCCTCGGCCCCGAAGTGCTGGTCGATGAAGCCCAGGCGGGACTTGAGAACCGTACCTTTGACCTGTTGCATGGCGGTCGCCTCGGGAGGGGGGTGGGACCCGATGTGATCACACGCATTTAGTTTAAGTGGACAGCCGGCTCCTCCCATAGCCCGCACTCACCATGCCAGACCTCAGCAGCCCCGATCGCGTTCGCCTCGACAAGTGGCTCTGGGCCGCCCGTTTCTTCAAGACCAGGGCGCTGGCCGTGGAGGCGATCGACGGCGGGAAGGTGAAGGTGAACGAGGACCGCGTGAAGCGGGCCAAGCAGGTCCAGGCGGGGGACCGCATCGAGATCCGGCTCGGTCCCTATCTCCACGCGGTGGTAGTCCGGGGCCTTTCGGAGCGGCGCGGTCCGGCCAGCGAGGCAGCGAAACTCTATGTAGAAACCCCGGAGAGTGTGGCGGAACGCGAGCGGGTGGCATTCCAGCTGAAGGCGGCGCACGTCCTGTTCGTGCCAGAAACCAACGAACGCCCGACCAAGCGGGACCGTCGCAAGCTGGAGCGGTTCAAGAAGGACACCGGCTGGGACTAGGGCGGACTCAAGTTCGGGGCGCCCCTGCCGATACTGAGACGTGCGGCACTGGGCCTACGGACGGCCCCGCGCACCGCCGCAGGCAGGCAGGCCGGAGTGGTACCAGTATGCCCATCTCCCCGAGCGCCATGGTCAGCGCCCTCAACGGGTTGCGGCTGTACAGCCGCCGGGTCGACCAGGCCGCCGAGCGGATTGCGTCCGCCGGCATGTTCAGCATCCCGACCGAAGCTCCCCCGGAACCTGAGACCCCCGCCGCCCCTCCCGCAGGGGCGGGTGAATCCGCCGACCTCGCCGACGCGATGGTCAGCATGATGGTCGCGCAACGCGCCTTCGCGGCGCAGATCCGGACCATCCAGACCGCCGATCAGATGCAGGAGGAGCTGCTGAAGCTCACCGGCGGAGAGCCGACGTAGAGTTCACCGCAGGAAGATCAGGGATTCCTCGGTCGCTGCGCTCCCTCGGAATGACAGAACTCCGCTGCGTGGCAACCAGTTCTGTCATCCCGAGCGCAGCGAGGGATCCCTGATTTTTCAGTTCAGCCAGCCCTGGATCGCCTCCACTTCCCCACGTGCCAGCTGGTGCCCCGCCTCCCGCCAGTCCAGCGTGACCTCCGCACCCCGCGCAGCGAGCAACTCGCCCAGGCGCTCGGTATTCGCGGGCGGAACGATCGGATCGAACCGCCCCGCCCCGAGCCAGACCTTGGTTCCGTCGAGCCGCACTGGAGCGGGCTCGAGCGGTACCATCGCCCGGAGCAGCACCGCGCGGGAGAGCACGCCGGGGTGCAGCAGCAGGGTGCTCGCCGCGATGTTGGCCCCGTTGGAGAACCCCACCGCGGTGACCCGCCCCGGGTCGAAGCCGTAGCGGGCTGCCGAGTCCCGCACGAACCCGGCGAGATCCGCCGTCCTGGCCACCAGGTCGGCCTCGTCGAAAACTCCTTCCGCCAGCCGCCGGAAGAAGCGCGGTACGCTGCCCTGCTCGAGCACCTGTCCCCGCGGACTCAGGAGAGTCGCCGCCGGGCTGAGGATCCGTCCCAGTTCCACCAGGCTCTCCTCGTTCCCGCCGGTCCCGTGCAGGAGGAGGAGGGTCTCCCCGGACGAGCCGGGGAGATAGCGGTGAATGAAGTCACGGCTCATGTCACGCCTCCACCGGCGCTGGGCCGCCACCGGGAAGGGCCAGCGGCGCCAGCACCGCCTCGATCCGGGCGCGCTCCGGCTCGTACTGCGGCGGGAGCTTGAGCGCCTGACCCAGCGACTCGACCGGCTCATCGATCAGGAAGCCCGGCCCGTCGGTCGCCACCTCGAAGAGCACGCCGCCCGGCTCCCGGAAGTAGATCGACTGGAAGTACTGCCGGTCCACGACCGGTGTCACCTGCAGCGGGTAGCCCAGCACGGAGCCGCGGAGCGCGGCCTGGTGCAGCTGATCCTCCGCCCGCCAGGCGACGTGATGCACGCTCCCCGCCCCCATGGATCCACCCCGGATTTCGGGGGCGCGCACCAGGTCGACCACCCCCAGCGACGGATCGGCGGGAGCGAAGCGCTGCACCGGTCCATCCTGGACACCGGCGCCGAGACCGAGCACCTCGGTAAGAACATGTGCCGTCGCGTCGACCCCGCGCAGGGTGAGCGTGGTGCCGTGGAAGCGCCGGATCGCCTGCGCCGCACCGACCGGGGAATCGGGCGCGACATTCGCCTCCGCCGCCCCTGAATGCTCCACCAGCTCGAGCACCATGCCGTCGGGATCCGCAAAGGCGAGATACCGCTCACCGAAGTGCTCCCCTCGGCTGGCGACGATACCCTGGGCACCGAGCCGGTCCTCCCAGAAGGCGAGGGAACCGGCGGGCACGGCAAAGGACACCGTGGTGGCCTGCCCGGTACCGGCGCGACCGGGGAAGGCGCCCGCCCAGGGGAAGAAGGTCAGCAGCGTCCCGGGCCGTCCGGTCCGGTCGCCGTAGTAGAAGTGATAGGTGCCGGGATCGTCGAAGTTGACGGTACGCTTGACCAGCCGGAGACCGAGGGTCCCGGCATAGAAATCGAGATTCCGCTGCGGGTCGCCCGCGATGGCGGTGATGTGATGGATGCCTGAAGTCGGGTGCTGCACGTCCTGCTCCTTCCAGAATGGTGAGCGAAGATCAGGGGTCCCTCGCTTCGCTCGGGATAACGATCGCCAGGTGAGGCCTGGCCCTTCGCACTACTGCGCTGCGGCCGCGAGCCCGAGGCCCAGCTTCCGGCAGAGCCGCCCCAGCTCGCGCTGTTCCGCCTGGGTAAGCACGCCGAGAAGGGCGCGCACCCGGGCGGCGTGTGCCGGGAAAGCCCGGGCAATCAGGGCCTTCCCGCTGTCGCTCAGGCGGATGAGCCAGGCACGCCGGTCGTCGGGATTGGGATCCCGGCGCACCAGGCCGTTCCGCTCGAGATTGTCGATGACGGTGGTGAGGTTGCTCCCGCTCACCAGCAGCTTCTCGCAGAGCCGCGCCTGGGGCATGGGCCCCAGGTGATGGAGCGCCTCGAGCACGCCGAACTGGGTCTCGGTGAGCGCATGGTCGCGCCCCAGCGGCCCATTCAGCCGGGTGGAGAGGCCGTTCACGCCCCGGCGCAGCTTGACGAAGGTGCTGAGCGCCAGGATGGTCGCGGGATCGCGGGAGACTCGTGCCGTCACTTTATTCGACCTCGTATTGTTCGATGTCGAATATAATGGGCCGGCGCAGGCCGTCAAGCCGGCCCGGTCGCGAGCCGGCGGAGGACCTCCTTCGAGAGGCTATGGCCCCCGTCGAACCGCTCCACCCGGGCGCGGACCCCATGCCGCGCCAGGCTGGCGGCCAGGTCCTCCAGGGTGCCCGGCGGCGCGAAGGGATCGCGGTCGCCCGCGACGAGGGTCACCTCCCTTCCCGCCATGCGGTCCGCCAGGGCGGGCAGGGTGTCCTCCGGCGGCTGGATGCCCCAGAGCACCAGGTGCTGCGGCACCACGGCCCCCGCGCCGACCCAGCGCGCCGCCATCACCGCGCCCTGCGAGAAGCCCAGCAGGTGGAACTCGGCCCCGGGCGCGAGTCCCGCCTGCGCCGCGGCGAGGAGGAGATCGAGATAGCGGAGGTGATCGGCGAGGTCCTGGTCCCGCTCCTCGCGGGTGAGCCAGGTGGCCCCGACCAGGTCGCCGTGCCGGCCGTTCCGCTCGGTCTCCAGGTAGAAGCGGGAGAGGGCCTCGGGGACGACGACCCGGGTGTGCGGGCCGCCGAGCGGCAGCAGCAGCTTGGCGAAGGAACGAGCCAGCATGGCGTACCCATGCAGCGCGATCCAGAGGTGGCGCGCCTCGGCGGGAGCGGCGCCGAGGGTGCAGTAGCGGGCGGTGCGCGGCACGGCCAGGTGCTGGAGGCCGATGCTCGCCGGCGGGAGGGGGGTCGGGTCCATGGTCAATGCTACGGCGACGATGCGCTGCGAGGGAGCCCGCCCCTCCTGACCGGTCCGGGTTGGTGGTACATTCGCCCCATGGCCTGGCTCAACTATCACCACCTCCTGTACTTCTGGACCGTCGCGCGGGAAGGGAGCATCACCCGCGCCACCCAGAAGCTGCACCTGACCCAGCCCACCATCAGCGCCCAGATCAAGACGCTGGAAGACACGCTGGGCGAGCGGCTCTTCGTGCGGCAGGGCCGGCGGCTGGTGCTCACCGAAGTGGGCCAGGTGGTGTATCGCTACGCCGAGGAGATCTTCGGCCTGGGGCGGGAGCTGCAGGACGTGCTGGCGGGCCGCCCGACCGGCCGCCCCGCCCGGCTGCACGTCGGGATCGCGGAGCAGGTGCCAAAGCTGATGGCGCACGAGCTGCTCGCCCCGGTGCTCAAGCTGGCGGACCCGCCCCAGCTGATCTGCCGGGAGGACAAGCTGGAGCGGCTCTTCGGCGATCTCGCGGCACACCACCTCGACGTGGTCATCAGCGACACGCCGCTCTCGCACCAGGCCAAGGGGAAGGCGTTCAACCACCTGCTGGGCGAGACCGGGATCACGATCTTCGCCGCGGGGACGCTGGCGGAGCAGTACCGCCGCGGCTTCCCCGGCTCGCTCGCGGGCGCTCCGTTCATCCTGCCGGCCGAAGGCACGACCCTCCGGCGGACCCTGGATGCGTGGTTCGAGCGGGAGCAGGTGCAGCCGAGGGTGATGGGCGAGTTCAGCGACAGCGCACTGCTCAAGGCGTTCGGGCAAGGGGGCCTGGGGCTGTTCGCGGGACCGAGCGCGATCGCGGGGGAGATCCGGCGGCAGTTCGAGGTGAAGGCCCTGGGAGAGCTGGGCGGCCTCCGGGAATCGTTCTATGCGGTGACGGTGGAGCGGCGGATCCGGCACCCGGCGGTCATCGCCATCTCGGAAGCGGCGAGACACCGGCTGTTCGCCTGAACGGCATCAGGGCACGACCAACGGGGCCCGTGGAGCGATCCACGGGCCCCGTCGTGTTGCGACCGGCGGTCAGCGGGCCCGGTCCCGGGTCCGCTCCTCCGGGGGAATGCCGAGCTTCCGGCCGATGGCCTGCTGGGCCTCGTGGATGGTGCCGAGCGACCGGTAGAGCTCCGACGTCAGGAACCGGGCCTCGGTGCGGCTCGGCGACGCGGCGCCGGACTCCATCCGGAGCTTGGAGAGCTGGGCGTCGGCCTTGGCCAGG
This sequence comes from Gemmatimonadales bacterium, assembly GCA_046327735.1. GTDB lineage: Bacteria > Gemmatimonadota > Gemmatimonadetes > Gemmatimonadales > GWC2-71-9 > JADJOM01. The sequence continues at coordinate 86,553 of JAXLXZ010000006.1, forward strand.
GCGTCATTGACGGTGGTCACCTCGCCCGTCACGGTGGCACGGGCGCTGGGGGTCAGGGCCCCGCCCATCTCGGCAAAGGCGCTCTTCGCGGCCTCGAGGTCCTTCCCGATCTGCACCACCTTCTGCTGGGCGATGTCGCGATCGAGGCTCACACTGTGCGTGGCCCAGTGGTAATAGCCGTTCACGCTCTCGAGCCCGGTGTACCAGGCCCGCATCACGCGGCGCTGGCTCTCCTCCAGGCTGGTACTGGCAAAGCGGTCCGTCTCGGTCGCGCCCGCAAGCAGCAGGGCGGCAGTAGCTAGGGCAAGCATGGTATACCTCCAAGAAGGAAAGAGTCGTGCGTCGGATGATTCAGGACAGCTTGCGCCGGATCGAGGCGACGGTGGCCTGGATGTGGGCCATCGCGGGCGACCCGCGCCACCGGGAGCCCGGCGAGCATCGTCTCGAAGCACTCACGGGCCTCCTCGACCCGGAGGTCGAGGGTGCGGACCGCGCGGGCGGGAGCGCAGCGCCCGGGCACGAGCTGGATGGACGCGGCGCGGAAGGCATCGCTGGCGGCGTGACGCGCCGCCTGGGTGACGGAGACCACCGTCCGGCCGGGATCGGCGGCGGTGGGCAGGGACGACAGCGGGACTGCGGACAGGGTCGGCATGAGCCGCCTCCGGGTGATCGGTCGTTGGGCGGGGGCACCGGAAGCGGCGCTCGCCCGCGGGAGCCAATCTTTCACCGGATCGCGGTATCGACAATTTGAACTTTGCACGGCTTTCCATAGGCAGAACCTCACAAACGCGACGCTGCCGATATTAAAGGTTTCATCTATGCATTAATTGCAATAATACGATTTGATCTAATCAGCACCGCGCACTACTTTCGGCGCCATGCTGACTGCCTATGTGCTGTTCTTCGCCCTCATCCTGCTGTTCCTGGCCCTCGATCTCGGGGTCTTCCACCGGAACGCCCACGTCATCGCCATGGGCGAGGCGGTGCGCTGGACCCTCGTCTGGATCGGCGTGGCGCTGGCGTTCAACGCCCTCGTCTACGTGGCCTACGAGGCACACTGGTTCGGCCTCGGGCTCGACGTTCCCCAGCTCGACGGCACCATCGCCCCGGTGGTCTCGGGCTGGGAGGCGGCGAAGCTCTTCCTCACCGGCTACCTGGTCGAGAAGTCACTCAGCCTCGACAACGTCTTCGTCATCTCGCTGATCTTCGGGTCCCTGGCGGTGCCGGCCGTCTACCAGCACCGGGTGCTCTTCTGGGGCATCCTCGGCGCGCTGCTGATGCGGGGGGCCATGGTGGCGGTGGGGGCGCAGCTGATCCACCAGTATGCCTGGGTGCCGATGGTCTTCGGCGGGCTCCTGGTGCTCACCGCGCTGAAGATGGCGTTCATGGGGAGCGCGCCGGTGGATCCCACGACCCACCCCGTCCTGCGCCTGATCCGCCGGGTGGTGCCGGTGACGGCCCAGTACGAAGGGCCCCGGTTTCTCTCGCGGATCGGTGCCCGGCGGGCGGTGACGCCGCTCTTCCTGGCCCTGGTGCTGGTGGAGATCACCGACCTGGTGTTCGCGCTCGACTCGATCCCCGCGATCTTCGCGATCACCGCCGACCCGTTCCTGGTCCTCACCTCGAACGTCTTCGCGATCCTCGGGCTGCGGGCGCTGTACTTCTGCCTCGCGGGATCGATCGACCGGTTCCGTTACCTCAAGCCGGCGCTGATCGCGATCCTCGCCTTCGTGGGCGTGAAGATGCTCCTGGTGCAGACCCCGCTGAAGGTCGACCCGACCGTCTCCCTGCTGGTGATCGCCGGGATCCTGACGACCGCAATCGTCGCCTCCGCCGTGGTGTCCCGGCGGGGCGGCAAGACGGTGGCGGCGTGACCCCGCGTCCGCCGGCGCCGCGATGGGGACACCGACCGAACCCGGCTCATTCATCCCAGCCCGCTCTCCGGAGCGGGCTTTTCTTCAACGGAGGCACACGATGACCGCGTCGTCCGAGATCGGCACCAGCCGCCGCGAGGTGTTGCGGCGGGTCACCCTCACCACGGCCGCGCTGGCGCTCTCCCCCGCCCTGCTCGGCGCGAGCCAGCAGCTGGGCGCGGGGCTGCGCTATCGCGACGGCGACGAGCCGGCCACCCCGGAGGCGGCGCTGGCGGCGCTGCGCGACGGCAACCGTCGCTTCGTCGCCGGCCGGAGCACCGGCCCGCACCGCGACCTCGCCCGGCTCAAGGAGGTGGCGGCCAGACAGACCCCGTTCGCGGCGGTGCTCACCTGCGCCGACAGCCGGCTGCCGGTCGAGATCCTCTTCGACCAGGGCTTCGGCGACGTCTTCGTCTGCCGGAACGCCGGGAACGTCGTGACTTCGGAGGAGATCGCGAGCCTCGAGTTCGGCACCCTGGTGCTGGGCGCCAAGGTCCTGCTGGTGCTGGGCCACTCCGCGTGCGGCGCGGTGAAGGCGTCCCTCGCAGGCGAGCCGGTGCCGGGCCAGATCAGCGCGCTCTACCAGCACATCCGGCCGGCGATCACCGACGGGGGAGCGGACGTGGAGCAGGCGGTCGCGGCGAACGTGCGGTACCAGACGCGGCTGCTGCAGAGCTCGCCGGTCCTCACCCAGCTGGTGCGGGAGAAGAAGCTCCTGATTGCCGGCGCCGTGTACGACCTCGCCAGCGGCACCGTGCGCGAGCTCTGACCCCAACCCACAGCGAGAGGAGCGCCATGCCACCTGAACGGATGGACCTGGTCACGATCATCGCGGAGCACGTGCTCCGCGATGCCCTGATCGCCGATCTCCGGCGCCTGGGGGCGCGGGGCTACACGATCGGCGAGGTCGAAGGCGAGGGCACCCGCGGCACCCACGCCGCCGACTGGCAGGGGAAGCATGTCCGGATCGAGGTGATCACCACCGCCGAGGTGGCGGGGCGGATCCTCTCGCACCTGGCGGAGACCTACTTCGCCAACCACTCGCTGATCACCTGGCGGAGCGCAGTGGAGGTCCTGCGCGGGGCCAAGTTCCGCGGCGGGGAGGGGGCGCGATGAGCCTCCTCGCCCAGAACCTGCTGTCCCCCATCGCGCTGGCCTTCGCCCTGGGCGTCGTGGCGAAGCTGGTCCGGAGCGAGTTCAGCCTGCCCAAGGACATCTACGCGGGCCTGGGCGCGTACCTGCTCTTCGCGCTCGGCATCAAGGGCGGGGTGGAGCTGGCCCACTCGACCTTCGCGACGATCATCGCGCCCGCGGGTGTGACGCTGCTGCTCGGGTGTGTCACGCCGGTCACCACCTACCTCACGGCCCGTCACCTGGCGCGCCTGGGGGCGGCCGACGCGGCGGCGCTGGCGGCGCACTACGGGTCGGTGTCGGCGGTCACCTTCATCGCGGCCCAGACCTTCGTGACCCAGATGGGCGCGGCCCCCGAGGGGTTCATGCCCACCCTGCTCACCCTGCTGGAGAGCCCGGGGATCCACATCGCGCTCGCGATCGGCGCCCTCCAGACGGCGGGACAGCACCAGTCCACCCGGGAGGTGCTGCACGAGGTACTCACCGGCCGGACCATGATCCTGCTGGTCGGCGGCCTGCTGATCGGCGTCGCGATGGGGGAGACGAACTGGAAATCGGTGGAAGGGTTCTTCGACACCAAGGGGCCGGTCTTCCGGGGCGCGCTCTGCCTCTTCCTGCTGGAGATGGGGATCGTGGCCGGGAGCAGGATCGCCGACCTCAAGACGGTGGGCGCGAAGCTGCTCGCCTTCGGGATCCTGCTGCCGATCGCGCACGGCCTGCTGGGCGTGGGGCTGGGCCACCTCGCGGGACTGTCGGCGGGGGGCGCGGCGGTGCTGGGGGCGATGGCGGCCAGCGCCTCGTACATCGCGGCGCCACCGGCGGTACGGGTGACGCTGCCGAGCGCCAACCCCACGTACTACCTCACGTGTGCGCTGGCGATCACCTTCCCGTTCAACATCCTGGCGGGGATTCCGATCTACTACGAAGCCGCGCGCTGGCTGGCCGGGCGGGGGTAGCGGAGGTCAGGCCGCGTCGGAAATGCTGCCGCCGACCGCGGGAGCGGGCAGCTCACAGCGGGGCTGGGCGAGGAGCCGGGCGATCTCGGTCGGCGGAAGGGGCGGGGCGAAGTAGTACCCCTGCCCCATGCTGCAGCCGAGGAGCCGGAGGGCGGCGCACTGCTCGGGGGTCTCGACGCCCTCGGCGACGGTCTGGAGCCGCAGGGTATCGCCCAGGCCGATGATGGCGCGGGCCAGCGCCGACTTGTCGACCCCGGCGGTGACATCCTCCACGAAAGGCCGCGCGATCTTGATCGTGTCGATCGGGAAGCGCTGGAGGTAGCTGAGCGACGAGTAGCCGGTGCCGAAGTCGTCGATGGCGAGCTTGACGCCGAGCCCCTTGAGGGCGCGGAGCTGCTCCAGCACCGAGCCGGTCTGCTGCATCAGCACGCTCTCGGTGATCTCGAGGCTCACCGCGCCGGGCGTGACCTCGGACTCGGCGATAGCGTTGCGGGTCTCGGAGACGAGGTCGAGCTCGGTGAGCTGGCGGCCGGAGATGTTCACCGACACGGTGAGCGGCGTCTCGGGGAACGCGGTGCGCCAGGCGCGGGTCTGGCGGCAGGCCTCGCGCAGCACCCAGCGGCCCATCCGCACGATGAGGCCGGTCTCCTCGGCCAGCGGCACGAAGTGCTGGGGCAGCAGGTGCCCGAACTGGGGATGCTCCCAGCGGACCAGCGCCTCGACGCCTTCCAGCCGGCCGTTCTTGAGCGAGAAGATCGGCTGGTAGGCGAGATAGAGCTCCTCGTTCTCGATGGCCGCGCGGAGCGCGACTTCCATCTCGCCGCGGTGGCGCACGTCGGTGTACATGTGCGACTGGTAGGTCTCGCTCCGGCCCTTGCCGCGCCGCTTGGCGGTGTACATGGCCATGTCGGCATTGCGGAGCAGGTCGTCGGCGCTGTCCTCGTCGCCGGCGGTGGCCACGCCCACGCTCATCGTGATCCGCACCTCGTTGCCGCCCAGCACGAAGGGGCGGGACATCGCCTCGGTCAGGCGCTCCACCACCGAGGTGACCCCCTCGGGGCCGGCCCCATCCTCGATCAGCACCGCGAACTCGTCACCGCCCAGGCGGGAGACGGTGTCCCCGGCGCGGGCGCTGATCCGGAATCGCTCGGCCGCCATCACCAGCAGGCGGTCGCCCTCGGCGTGACCGAGGCTGTCGTTGACCTTCTTGAAGTCGTCCAGGTCGAGATAGAGCACGCTGATCGGCTCGCCCTGCCGGCGGGCGCGGGCGAGCGCGTGACTCACGCGATCGCGGAAGAGGGCCCGGTTGGCGAGCCCGGTCAGCGCGTCGTGGAAGGCCTGGTGCATCAGCTCCTTCTCCAGGCGCTTGCGCTCGCTCACGTCGCGGGTATTGAGCACGATCCCGCGGACGGTGGGATCGTGCATCAGGTTGGTGGCGATGATCTCGGCGTGGAGCGAGGAGCCGTCGGGCTGGCGGAAACGCCACTCGACCGGCGGCGAAATCCCGACGTTCTCGACCGCGTCGCGGAGATAGGTGCGGGCCCGGTCGCGGTCCTCGGGATCGAGCAGGTCGATGAAGCCCCGCCCGATGAGGGGCGCGGGATCATAGCGAAGCACCCGGGCCACCGAGGGCGAGACGAACCGGATCATCCCGTTCGGCTTGATCACGAGGATCACGTCCGACGAGTTCTGGACCAGGGAGCGGAAGCGGGCCTCGTTGGCCCGGGCCGCCTGTTCCGCCAGGAGGCGCACGTTCTGGCGCACCGCCAGCAGCTGGCGCCCGACCACCAGCAGCGTCATCAGCACCGTCCCGACGGCGATCCCGCTGGTCGGGTCGCGCCAGGGACGGATGGCCGCGGCGAGCAGGAGGCCGTAGGTGAAGGCCGCCGCGACGTACGGCAGGGGGCTCAGCGGCTGGGAGCGGTTGGGAGACTCCTCCCGGCCCGCGCTGCGCGCCACCGGCCGGCGGAGGTAGAGCTCGCCACTCGCGGTCGCCAGCAGGTAGAAGAGCAGGTAGACGGCGTCGACCCAGGCGGCGGTCCGTTCCCCGGTCTGGATCAGGATCAGGTTGAAGATCAGGTCGGCCACCATGCTCACGGTCACCGAAATGACCAGGAGCCGGAATGCAACGCGATTCTCGTCCAGCGGACCGCGCAGCAGCACCGTGGTGACGCCGAGCATCACCAGCAGGTTCGCAAGCGGATAGGCAAAGGCGAGGAGGGTTCCCCCGAGCCCGGGGCCACCCGCCGCGGCGGTGGGGCGGACGTTGAAATACCAGATCGCGACGGCGCCACCCAGCAGCACCATGGACGCATCGAGCACGAACTTCCACTTCTCGAGCCGGATGCGCCGGACCAGCGGGAACGACAGCAGCGCCGCCAGCATGAGGAAGCTGTCGGCCAGGTAGAAGGCGTCGGCCCAGGAGACGGCGGGGCTCTCCGACAAGGCGACAATGTGATAGAGCGAGATGGTGTTGCCGGCGAGCACGGCGAAGGAGCCGAGACCGAGGATGGCCAGGGCGCGGCGCACGCCTTCATCGAGCTCGGGGCGGCGCGAGGCCAGCAGGTAGAGCGTCCCGGTCAGCAGGTTGAGCGGCATGAACGCCGCCGTCCCCACGATCTCCCGGGTGCCCGGTGAGCCCCACCCGGCGCGCTCCCAGATCAGGTAGGTCAACCCATAGATGGCCATCAGGGCCGTAACGATCCCCACCGGCAGCCCCTGCTGCGGTTCATCAACGGCGGGGTTCAGGCCCTGCCCTTCGGGTTGACGCTCCACGGAGTCCTTGGCCTTGCGGTTCGCTGGTGTACCCAGCCTCACAAACCGGCGGGGACAAACTCGTTAAGTCATTGTATAATATTGACTTACACGGTTTTCACTGGACGGTTTCCCGTCATTTACTTCATCAATGGGGGTGAGGTAGCAAGGCTGGTGCCGTCTCCGGGGAAGTACGGATGAATCGAAGGGGGTCGATGAGGGGCGGCATCAGTCGTCATACCCCTCATCGGCCCTGGCCTCCCGGCGGAGGTCGGCGCAGAAGCGACGCTCGGCGGCACGCTGTTCGGCGAAGAACTGCGCGAGACAGGTCACCTGGTCGGCACGCAGGCGAATCCGCGCGCCGGTCAGGTCGACGAACGTGAGCCACCGCACCGCCGGGACGGCGACCAGCTCGGCCTCGACGGCACGCGCCATCGCGGTGCTGATCCACCAGTGGGTATCCCTGGTGGCCAGCACGAAGCAGTCAGCGGCCTGCTGCGCCGGTTCCCGCCGGCGTTCCTCTCGAGTTCCCATACCAGCCTCTCTGCGTCCTGCGTGAATCGTTCGCCCGACGCAGGAGGAGCCAGATCACCCGCTCCACCTGACGCCACCCGGGGCTCGCTTCGTACCGATCGTCGGGCGGGATGAGCCGCACCTGCTCGCGCTGCACCAGCATATGACCTCCTGCAAAAGCAATCGCCCCACCGGCAAGACGCTGCAGGCGGGGCGATCCCGGTGCGCATGCCTCCCCGGTCAGCCCGGGGGGATGAGCATCCTGCAGCGCGTGTTCACCTCGAACGAGTCCTTGGTCATCCAGTCCTCATCACAGGTTCCCGGAAACGACGAAGTCGCGTCGCCGCGGATCTCCGCCGGTGCAGGCGGGGTGATCCAGTCGGGACGCGACTCCCAGAAGGGGGACAGTCTACGAAGACGCTGCGCAGCTGTCAACTGCCTGACGAGCGCCTCAGTGCCCGGTCGTATCCACCGACAGCGAGAGCTTGCCATGGCCGGCATCGAGCCGCACCACGTCGCGGCCGCGTTCGTCACGCACCCGGAGCACGGCGCCGGTGCTGTCGGCAAAGAGGCGCACCAGCTCCCCGTTCGCCCCGCTGACGTTGACGCGGACCCCACCGGCCAGGTCGGCATCGGCGGTAAACGGCTTTCCCTTCGCGAGGTCGCGTGACAGCGGCCGGCTCACCATGAGCGGGCGGTGGAAGCCGACAGGCTCGAACTGCACCCGCCCGATCTCGACCAGGTCTCCGGTCATCCCCTCGGCGCAGCGGAAACCGCGGTCGAGGTCGACATGCTCTTCCCGCGCCGGAACCAGCACACAGTCCTCGAGCTGGCGCGCCGCGGCGGGATCGCTGAGCCGGACGACGAGATTGACCTCGGGGATATCGCCGCTGGCGACGCGGTGCATCGAGGCCCGCTCGATGTTGCCGATCTCCGCCCCGGCGAGGCGGAAGGGCAGGTCTTTGCCGATGTCGGTGGAGGCGCTGAGCTGGCTGGTGACGGCGGTCGCGATCGCATCGGTGGCGGCGGCCTTGGCCTGCCTGCCGAGGGTCACGAGCAGCATGCCGACCAGGAAGATGCCAAAGGCGCCGAACCCGATCTTGAGCCAGAAGCGTTGCATGGGGGACCTCCGAGGAAAACGAACCCACGGGCGAACGGGCCCCCTACGCCGGGCTCGACGGGGGAGTTTCAGGGTGAGACGTTTCAGGCAAGGTGGAACAGAATTAAGACTTGCCCAGCCTCCTATGGCGGTCCAGTTTGAGGATCTTCCCGGCTGTCACCCTTCCCGCGTCCATGGAGTGTTCCGTGTCCGGTCCGATTCCCGCCCGTTTCGCCCCCGCCGCTCACGCCGCGCTCCGGATCGCCGCCGGGCTGACCTTCATGAGCCATGGCCTCCAGAAGTTCGGGTTCCTGGGCGGGTTCGGCCCGAACGGGGGCAGCGTGGAGCTGATGAGCCGCTTCGGCATCGCGGCGGTGATCGAGCTGGTCGGGGGGGCGCTGATCGCGATCGGGCTGGGGACCCGCTGGGCCGCGTTCATCGCATCGGGTGAGATGGCGGTGGCGTACTTCTGGATTCACTCCGGCGACGGGAAGATCCTCTGGTGGCAGAACCACGGAGAGCTGGTGATGCTGTACTCGTTCATCTTCCTGGCGCTGTCGGCGCTGGGCAGCGGGCCGGCCAGCGTGGACCACGCGATGGGGAAGAAGTGACATCGATGAGGTAAGACATGGAAACAGAGCGACGAGGGATCCCTGAGGTTCCTCTGCAGGAAGATCAGGGATTCCTCGTCGCTTCGCTCCTCGGAATGACAGAGCGGTTCTATGTTGCTTCGCTCCTCGGAATGACAGAGTGGTTCTATGTCGCTTCGCTCCTCGGAATGACAGACTCGGTCTGACACTCCTCGGAATGACAGAGCTTCTCTACTTGAGCCGCCCCTTGGTCACCCGGGGGGCGGCTTGGCATTCCGGCCACGTAGTCGGGATCTGGCGGCGGAACTGCGCCGGAATGGTGGTATCGGACTGGGCCTTCTGGGCCGCCGCGACCAGGTCCACGCGCTCCCGCGAGATGGTGCTCGAGTCGTCCGCGGCCATGTAGGCGAGCATGGCGGCGAGGGTCGCGTTCGCCTTCAGGTCATCGAAGACGACCTTGTCGTAGGTGTCGCGGTTGGTGTGCCAGGTGTAGGTGCCATAGTCCCATCCGAGCGCCCCCAGTCCGAAGGTGGGCAGGCCGTAGCAGGCGAACGAGGCATCGTCGCTGCCACCGCCACTCGGGAAGCCGGGGCCGGGAAGATTGATCTGCTTCTGGAGCACCTGCGGAAGCCGGGCGTAGTACCCGGCCAGCTTGGCCGCGCCATCGACCATGCCGCCGGCGCCGAGCCGGACAACCCGCCCGGTGCCGTTGTCCTGGTTCATCAGCACCTGCAGGCCCTTGAGCACTTCGGGGTGGTCCTCGGTGAAGGCGCGGGAGCCGATGAGGCCATTCTCCTCCGAGGCCCAGTGCCCGATGAGGATGGTGCGGCGCGGCTGGGGATAGACCTGCTTGAGGATGCGGGCGGCCTCGAGCATCGTGAGGGTGCCGGTCCCGTTGTCGGTCGCGCCCGAGCCGCCGTCCCAGCTGTCGAAGTGCGCGCCAAGCACGACGTACTCACCGGCCTTGTCGGTGCCGGGGATGGTCGCGACGGTATTGAAGATCGGCTGCTCGGGCCGGAGCTCGGCGTCGAGGTTGAGCCGGAGCCTGGGACCCTGGTTGTGCTCGGTCAGGCGATAGACCAGGCCGTAGTCCTCACAGCTCAGCGCCACCGCCGGCGCCTTGGTGTTGTAGGTATCGAAGATCTCGATCGTTCCCCAGGCATCCTTGGGCCGGCTGGTGATCACGCCGGCCACCCCACCCTGCTCCAGTCGAAGGCCCAGTTCACCGGTGCCCAGCGCCAGGCTGTAGCCGGTGCCGCGCACGTTCGGCCCGGCCCACTCCCGCCGGATCTGCGCGCGGAGGGTATCCATCCGGGCCTTGGCCTCGGGGGTGGAGTTCTTCTCCCAGTTCTCGACCGGGCGGCAGGTCGGCTGCGGGGCGGAGACCAGCACGAACTTCCCTTTGGCCTGGGGCAGCCAGGCGACGAAGGCGGTGCTGTCGGGGAAGCGCGGGAGGATGATGGTGTTCGCGGTCAGGTCCTTCTTCTTCGTCCCGGGGCTGAAGCCCAGCATCGTCCCTTCGAGGGTGCGTTCCCGGGGCGACACCAGGTCGATGTGGGAGTAGCCGCGGCGCCAGCCACGCCAGGTCCCGTACTTCTCGTTCTTCGCGGCAATGCCCCACGAGGCGTAGGTCTTCACCAGCCAGTCGTTGCCGTGCTTGAGAGCATCGGTCCCGGTCATCCGGGGGCCGATGGAGTCGAAGAGCGTCTGGGCCAGCCGCTCGGTCCAGGAGCTGTCCATGCCGATGGTCCAGATCCGGGCGAGGACGGGGTCGGTGGGAGCCTGTGCGGCGGCGGGGGCCGCGATGGCGGGAAGCAGCGCCAGGGCGGCGCCGAGTGCGAGGAATCGTCTGGACATGCGTGCCGTCGGGTTGGGAGTGGAGCCGCCGGGGACCCGGCGGATATCCGGTATACGCGGGGGGCAGCCCCGATGTTGACCGGTTCCGGTGTCGGACGCCGGCCGACAGGGGGTGGGAGCGGCGGCCTACAGCAGGTGTGCAGCAGGGCCGATGCAGCCGCCCCCGACCTCGAAGCGATCGTGTCCCTGCACGCAAACAGGGAGCGACACGATGCGAAATCTCGGCAGATACCTGACCCTCGCTGCCGCCGGCCTTGGCGGGTGCCTGGCCCAGGCGGAGGAGCGTGGCCCGGCGGAGCAGGTGCTCGTGGTCCGGGCCAACGAATTCCGGTTCGACGCAGTGGATTCGGTACGGGCTGGCCGGGTGCGGGTCCGGCTGCAGAACGACGGCATGATGCCGCATCACCTGCAGCTCCTCAGGCTGGAGCCGGGTCATGGCGCGGCGGAGGTGCTGGCCCGCGCCGAGCGGGGAGAACTGGTGATTCCGGAAGCGCGGTTCATGGGCGGACCGGCCATTCCTCCCGTCGGTGGGGCCAGCGAAGTCCTGGTGACGCTCCCGCCGGGGCGCTACCTGATGGTCTGCTACATGCCCGCGGGGAAGTCCCGCCACCTGACGATGGGCATGGCGCGGGAGCTGGTCGTGGTGCCGTCGCCCGGGGGGCAGGATGCGCCGGTCCATGACGACATCCGGATCGTCCTGACCAGCTACCGGTTCGAGCTCTCGGCGCCGATCACCGCGGGGCGGCGAGTGCTGCGGATCGAGAACCTGGTCCAGGAGCCGCACGAGGTGGACATCGTGCGGCTGCTGCCCGGGCGTTCGGCCACCGACCTCGATCTCTGGCTGTCCGCGCCCCAGGGCCCGCCCCCGTTCGCGGCCGCGGGCGGAAGCATGGTCCTCGACAGGGGCCAGGTCACCTGGGCCACCATCGACTTCACCCCCGGGCTCTACGCGCTGATCTGCTTCGTGCCCGACACCCGGGACCAGCGGCCGCACACGGCGCACGGCATGGTACGGGTCCTCACGGTCGACTGAGGGCGGAGCGGGCGCGCCGCCTCCCCCCGAAAGCAGAGCGGCCCCCCGGGAGTCCCGGGGGGCCGCCGAACCATGCTCGCCCTGTGAGGGGGCGCGCCTTACTGCACCGCGTTCATCATGTCGAAGATCGGGAGGTACATGGCGACGACCATGCCGCCGACGATCACGCCCAGCACCACGATCATCATCGGTTCCATCAGCGAGAGGAGGGCGCTCACCGCCACGTCCACCTCTTCGTCGTAGAAGTCGGCGATCTTGGAGAGCATCTCGTCGAGGCCGCCGGTCTGCTCACCCACCGCGATCATCGAGATGACCATGGGCGGGAAGACCTTCGACTTCTCGAGCGGGCCCGCGATCGTCTCACCGCCGGCGATCGAGTTGCGGGACTCCATGACTGCGTCGTGGATGACGCGGTTGCCGGCGGTCTTGGCGGTGATCTCGAGCCCGTCGAGGATGCTCACGCCGGAGGAGATCAGGGTGCCGAGGGTCCGGGTGAAGCGGGACACGGCCGACTTCCGGAGGAGGTCGCCCAGGACCGGGGCGTTGAGCAGCATCTGGTCGATCCGGAGCTTGCCATCGCTGGTGGCGTAGTAGCGCCGGATGGCGAAGACCGCGCCGCCGATCATCAGGATCAGCAGCCACCAGAAGCCGATGAGAAAGTCCGACATCCCGATGACGATACGGGTCGGGAGGGGGAGTTCCATGCCGACGCTGGCGAACATCTTCTGGAAGGTCGGGATCACGAAGATCAGCAGCACCGCGACGGCAATGGCGGCGACCGACATGATGACGCCCGGGTACACCATGGCGCCCTTGACCTTGCGGATGAGGGCGTCGCTCTTCTCGAGGAAGGTGGCCAGACGGATGAGAATCGTGTCGAGAATACCGCCCGCCTCACCGGCCGCCACCATGTTCACGTAGAGCTCGGTGAAGGCCCGGGGGTGCTTCGAGAAGGCGTCGGCGAGGGTGTGCCCGCTCTCGACGTCGAAGACCACCTGCTTGGTAACCTCGGCCAGGGAGGGGTTCTCGGTCTGGCGCGCCAGGATGTCGAGCGACTGCACCAGCGGCAGGCCGGAGTTGATCATCGTGGCGAACTGCCGGGTGAAGATCACGATGTCGCGGGTGCGGATGCCCTTGCGCTTGAGGGCCGCGAAGGAGAGCTGCTTGGGCTGCTCCCGCACGTTCACCATGATCATCTTCTGCTGCTTGATGTGCTTGAGCACATCGTCGCGCGTGGCGACGTCGAGCGTCCCCTTCATGATCTGGCCGGTGGACGCGTTGCGCGCGGTATACTCGAACGTTGGCATCGTGAGGCTCCTCTGTCCTTAGCGGCGGGCGGCAGGGCGGCCGGACTTCTCGGCCGCGCCCATCTCCTGCTCCTCGAGCGGCGTCTCGCCGCACATCCGGAGCAGCTCGTTGGGATCGCTCGAGGCCCGCATGCACTCCTCGAGAGTGACTTCCCGGGTCATGTACAGCTGGAACAGCGAATCGTTCATGGTCTGCATGCCGTGCTTCTTGCCCGACTGGAGCGCCGAGTAGATCTGGTGGACCTTGTCGTCGCGGATGAGGGCGCGGATGGCCGGGGTGCAGACCATGATCTCGCAGGCCATGGCGCGGCCGCGGCCCTTGGCCTTCTGGAGCAGGGTCTGGGTGACGACCCCCTCGAGGACGAAGGCGAGCTGGGCGCGGACCTGCTGCTGCTGGTTGCTGGGAAAGACGTCGATGATCCGGTTGATCGACTCCGCCGCCGAGTTGGTGTGCAGGGTGGCGAGGGCGAGGTGGCCGGTCTCGGCGATGGTGAGGCAGGCGGCGATGGTCTCCAGGTCGCGCAACTCGCCCACCAGGATCACGTCGGGGTCCTCGCGCAGCGCGTACTTGAGGGCGCTGGCGAAGCTCTTGGTGTCGGTGCCGACTTCGCGCTGGTTGACGATACAGGCCTGGTGCCGGTGGATGAACTCGATCGGGTCTTCCACCGTGATGATGTGACCCTTCCGCTCCTTGTTGATCTTGTCGAGCACCGCGGCCAGCGTGGTCGACTTGCCGGAGCCGGTGGGGCCGGTGACCAGGATCAGCCCGCGGGGCCGCTCGGCCAGCTTGCCCATGACCGGTGGCAGGCCCAGGTCCTGAAAGGTCCGGACGTTGAACGGGATCATACGAATGACGATGGCGACGCAGCCGCGCTGCTTGAAGACGTTGCCGCGGAAGCGGGCCAGGTTCTGGATGCCGAAGGAGAAGTCGAGTTCGTCCTCGGTCTCGAAGCGCTTCTTCTGGTTCTCGGTCAGGACCGAGTAGGCCAGCGCCAGGGTGTCCTTGGGGGTGAGCACGTCGGGCGCCGAGGCATTGGTGATGTCCCCGTCGATCCGCAGCTTGGGACGCTCCCCGGCCGTGATGTGCAGGTCGGAGGCGTCCTTCTCGATCATTTCCTCGAGCAACGCCCGGAGGTTCACGGTCATGCAGCGGTCTCCTTGATGACCTCTTCCAGCGTGGTCACGCCCCGCTCCACCTTCTTCATCCCGTCCATGCGCAGCGTCAGCATCCCGTCGGCCACCGCCTGGTCGCGGATTTCGGCCACCGAGCCGCCGCGCAGGATGAGGCGGCGCAGCTCGGGCGAGAGGGACATCACTTCGTAGAGACCGGCGCGGCCCTTGTACCCGGTGCCGTTGCAGGTGTCGCAGCCGGTGCCCTTCATGTACTGGATCTTCCGGTACTCCTCGATGTTGTCACCCAGGGCGGCGAGCTCGGCATCGGTGTAGGTGTGCGGCGCCTTGCACTCCTTGCAGATGCGGCGGACCAGCCGCTGGGCGACCACCAGGTTGACCGCGCTCGCCACGTTGAACGCCTCGACGCCCATGTCGATCATGCGGGTGATGGTCGACGGGGCATCGTTGGTGTGCAGGGTGGAGAGCACCAAGTGCCCGGTCAGCGCCGCCTTGATGGCGATGCCACCGGTCTCCAGGTCACGGATCTCCCCGATCATGATGATGTTGGGGTCCTGACGCAGGAATGCCTTCAGAGCAGCGGCAAAGGTCAGGCCAATCTCGTTCCGGACCAGTACCTGATTGATCCCCATGAGGTTGTACTCCACGGGGTCTTCCGCCGTCATGATGTTGGTCTCGATGGTATTGACCCGAGACAGGGCGGAATACAGGGTCGTGGTCTTCCCCGACCCGGTCGGGCCGGTCACCAGGACCATCCCGTACGGGTTCAGGATGTTACGCATCAGGTCCTGCTCGGCCCGGGGCTCGAAGCCGAACTTGGACAGGTCGAGGGTCAGGTTCCCCTTGTCCAGGATCCGGAGCACGATCTTCTCGCCGTAGATGACCGGCAGGGTGCTGACCCGGAAGTCGATGACCTTGTTGCCGATCTTGAGCTTGAGGCGGCCGTCCTGGGGCACCCGCCGCTCGGCGATGTTGAGCTGGGAGAGAATCTTGATGCGGCTGGTGAGGGCCGCCTTCATCTTGACCGGCGGTTTCATCACCTCGAGCAGCGAGCCGTCGATGCGGTAACGCACCCGGATCTCGTGCTCGAACGGCTCGATGTGGATGTCGGAGGCGCCCCGCTTCACCGCGTCGGTGAGGAGGCCGTTGATCAGCTTGACCACCGGGGCGTCGTTGATCTGCGCCTGGGTGGCCGCCTCGTCCTCCATCTCCTCCACGACCTCGACATCGCCGTCGGAGAGCCCCTCCATCTCCTTGAGCAGCGTCTGCATCTGCTCGTCGGAGGACTCGTAGTGCTTCTCGATGAGGTTGCGGAGGGTGTACTCGCCGGCGATGACGGGGAAGAGGTCGTACCGGGTGATGAACTTGAGGTCGTCGAGCACGCCGGTGTTGGTCGGATCGGCCATCGCCACGGTGAGCGTGCGGCCCTCGCGCTTGAGCGCGAGCACCACGTGCTTGAGGGCGAAATCCGACGGCACCAGCTTGAGGATCTTCGGGTCGACCTCGAAGCGTGAGAGGTCGACCGCCGGCATCCGGTACTGGCGGGCGAGGATCTTGGTGACTTCGAGTTCCTGGACCAGTCCCAGTTTGACCAGGACATAGCCCAGGCGGTGGCCCGAGGACTTCTGTTCCGCGAGGGCCGCCGTGAGCTGGTCACGGGTGATGAGGCCCTCGCGAATCAGGATGTCGCCCAGCCGATCGTTGCCGGCAGCTGCGGTCGCCATCGCCCTCTAGTGCTGGATTGTGAAGTGTGACAACGATTTAGCGCGTTTCATACAAGCTAGGATGGTGGTCGGGAGTGTCAAGGGCAACAGCCCCTACCGGACCATCACCCTGCCCCGCAGCAGCGCGAGTGTCGCCGGGCCGATCCCGGGCACCCGGACCAGGCTGTCCACCGCCGGAAAAGGCCCGTACTTCTCGCGAAAGGCCACGATCCGAGTCGCCAATGCCGGGCCAACCTTCGGTAGGGACTCGAGGTCGGCGGCGGAGGCGGTGTTCAGATCCAGTATCGGCTGCGGGCTCCGGGTTCCGAGTTCCGGGGCGTTCCTCGTTCCGCCCCTCGCTGCGCTCGGGGCAGGCTGTTCCGCGTTCCGCGTTGGATCCGATGGCAGGACGGGCAGCGATGCCGGAGGCGGCGCGGAGAAGCGGGCATGCTCGCGGATCGCAGCCAGCAGCCCGGGACCCACACCCGGGACTCGGTCGAGCGCCTCCAGGCTGCCAAAGGGGCCCCGGGCCTGCCGGTCGGCGACGATCACCTTGGCAAGGTGGAGACCAACGCGGGGGAGGCGGGAAATCTCGAGCGCGCTGGCCTGGTCGAGGTCGACCCGCTCTCCCTCCGCCAGGGGCCGGGCGAGGGCGAGGCCCGAATCGCGGTGGGCCGCGGGCCCGCCCGGGGAGGGTGCCGGGAGGAGGGAGAGCTGGCCGGGTGGGGTGTCAGGGGTGCGATGCCAGAGTCGAAGCGCCTGGCCGCCCAGGGCCAGGCCCAGCAACAGCAGGACGGCCCTCCGTTCGGCAGTCATGCCTGACGGTAGGGCCGCCGGGGCCGGGGGCCGGTCTCCGAACGACGGGGACCGGCGCGGCAAAACGCGGAGCTAGTGCTTGCGGATGAGGGCCATGGCGACGTCGCCCACCACCTGCAGGCTCTGGGGGCTCACCTTGTCGATGGTGTCGTCGGGGGTGTGCCAGGAGGGATAGTTGAAGTCGACGACGTCGATGGCGCGGATGCCCACCTTCTGGAGCTCGACGTGATCGTCGGTCAGGGTGTACCGGGGGCTCGCCCGGAACACGTCCCCGTGCCCGACTTCCTTCGCCACCTTCCAGACCAGGTCCACCACCTCGGGCGCCCCGAGGAGCGAATTGCCCTCCTGGGAGATATCGAGGTTCTTGTCCCCGATCATGTCGAAGAGGATGGCGTAGAGCGGCGTCGGGCCCGCGGGGCGGTTCTGGGCGTAGTAGCGGGACCCGATCAGTACATCATCAGGCGGCTTCGCGCTGAAATCGCCGTAATCCTCCCCATCCACGAAGAGCAGGTCCACGCCCACCTTGGCCGGCGACTTCTTCAGCACGTCGGCGACCCCGAGGAGCATGGCCACCCCGGAGGCACCGTCGCTCGCGCCGGGCACGGGCTGGTTCCGGTCGCCCTTGTATTCGGGGTTGTCCGAGATGGGCCGGGTATCCCAGTGGGCCAGGAAGAGGATTCGCTCCTGGGCCTGCGGATTGAACCGCGCGATCACGTTCACCAGCGGCAGGGTGTCGCCCTTCGCGGTGACGTGCTTCCACGATTGCACGATGACGGTATCGGCCCGGGCCCGCGCCATCGAGTCGAGCCACGCCGCCGTGCGGGCATGGGCCGGCGTTCCGGGAATGCGGAACCCGAACCCGACCTGCTGCTCGAGATACTTGAACGCACTGGTGCCGTCGAACTCGCGGGGCGGCGGCGCGGAGTCGCAGGCGGTGAGCAGGGCCAGGAGGGCGATGAGGGGACGCATGCGGAGTGGGCTAGTGGGCTAGTGGGCTAGTGGGCCAGTGGGCTAGTCGCTGGAGGCTGCAGGGATGGTAACGTCGTGAACCCAATGTACCAACCAGTTCCGCCTGCCCCCGCGGTCACCAGCCCACCAGCCCACCAGCCCACTATCACCGGTAGTCCGCCGAGAAGAGGCTGATCTCGAGGGACGCCGTGATGATGATCTGGGAGAACTTGCGGTCGAGGTGGCGCGCCTCGTTGAGGCTGTAGCTGAACGACAGGCCGCCGGTGAGAATGCGGGCCAGGTCGCTGTCGAAGGTGGCGCGTGCCTCGGTGCGCCGGGTATCGGAGATCGTGAGGCACTGATCGATGTCCTGCCGCTGGAGGCAGCTGGTGCTCCGGGACAGCACCCCGCTGAACTGCGAGCGGATGCTGCGCCGGATCCGGCTGATCGAGGTGGGCAGGTTGAAGGCGTGGGTCAGGCCGGCGGTAATGTCGTTCTGGCTGGTGCGGGTCAGGTTGCCGGAGGTGAAGGTCTCCTGGCGCAACCGGTTGTAGGAGCCCGAGAAGACCATCCCGTTCCGCAGGGTGAGCTGGATGTCGGGCGTCACCGTCGAGGAGAAGAGCCGGGATACGATCGGGGCCCCGCCGAAGCTGGGGGTCGTGGTGGTGCCATCGGCGGTGCGGAAAATGGTCCCGAGCGAGACCACCGACACGGGGCCCCGCCGGAGGCTCCGGGTCAGCCGGACGTTGCCCCGGGGCCACTCGGTCTGCTTGCTCTCGGAGGTGAGGAAGCTGCCGGCGACGAGCTGGTAGCGGCTGGTCCGGGTGCGGCTGTAGCCCAGGGTGAACGAGAGTCCCAGGGGCAGGTCGGCACCGGAGCTGAAGGTGGTCGCCCGCACCTCGGCGGCGCCGATGGCGGAGTCGCTCCCCTGGGTCAGGAAGTGGTCGAGCCCGCCGAGGGCGAGCTGATAGCTGAGGTCGGGGTCGAACGCGGCCAGGTCGAAGGTCGAGTTCCGGGTGAGCCGGTCGCTCACGTCGAAGGGGCGGATGCGCCGGGTGGCCCGACCGATCGTGCTGGAGTCGCCGAAGGCGCCGGCCAGCAGCCGCCCGACCTCGACGCCCGTACCGAGCTCGTAGCTGCGGGAATTGTTCAGCGTCTGCGGCAGAATGAAGGCACCGGCGGTATCGCCATCGGTCCGGATCGGCTCACGGCTGCTGAGGCTGCGCGAGAGCACGAAGGCGCTCTGCGAGGTGAACCGGGGGTGGAACCAGCTGGTCACCCGCGGGGTCAGGGCCCACGCGGTGTTGAGCTGCCGGTCGCGCTCGACGCCGACGTCCATGCCGAGGAAGCTCCGGCGGGATTCGCCGGCGAGGCGCCCGAGCGAGGTCGAGTCGGCGTACCGGCGGAGATCCCGGGTGCTGGTCAGGTCGCCGGACAGCAGGAGCATGCCCAGCGGCTGCCAGGTGAGGCCCGCCGAGTTCCGCCAGACATCTTCCAGCGCGGTGACGGGCCGCAGCAGGGAATCGGCGGAGCGGAACACCGGCACCTGGTAGGAGATCAGGTCGGCCTGGTTGCGGGTGATCCCGCTCTGGAGCCGCACCGAGGTGGGGGCGAGGTTCACGAACGGGCGCTTGAGCCCGGCACCCGCCTCGCTGTTGCGGACGAACCCGGGAAGATTCTCCACCAGCTTGGTGAGGTTGATGCCGAACCCGCCCCGGCCCGGCTGGAGCAGGTAGGAGAGCGTGAGGGTGCGGCCGCTGCTGGTGGCCTTGCTCAGCTCGGAGACGTTCCGGCCGCTGGAGAAGGCGCCGCTCAGGGAGAACGGGTCGACGAACCCGCGCATCAGCCAGCCCCGGCCCTGCCGCACCCGCCGGAGGTCGAAGTTGTAGCTCAGGTCCCAGCTGGTGGGCTTCCGGAGCCGGGCGAGGTCGCTGGTCTGGATGTCGGTGCCGCTGATGAGCTGGGGATCGACGTCGGTCCGCGCAAAGGCGACCTGGACCGGCAGCGCAATACCGAGCGAGGCGGGGAGGAAGCGATCGAGCTTCACCCCGGTGCCGAGCTGGAAGGTGCCGGAGGTCCGATAGCTCGGCTGCCCGCCGATCTGCTGGAAGTAGCCATCCTGCCTGACATACCCTGCCGAGAACTCCGCGACATCGGAGGCCACCAGGCGGGCATCGACCGCGACCGCGGAGCCGACCTTCGAGATGGGGTCGACCAGCCGGATGTCGTCGACCCAGACCTCGGCGCTGTCGCTGGCATCGGCCGTGTTCCGCCGGTAGATCCCCGCGGCGATTTCCTGGACGCTGGCGAGGTTGGGCGGATTGACCGCCACGTCCTGCACGTGCACCAGGTAGGGACCGTCACAGAGCACGTAGGCTTCGATGTCGCGCGGGTTGCCGCCGCAGGCCACCCGGGCGGCGCTGTCGGGCGCGAGGCCCTGGAGCCGGCGGGACTCGATCGCGCCGCGGAGCGCGCGCCAGCGCTCGAGATCGACGCGCACTTCCGGCAGCCAGGTCGTGGTCGAGGCGTCGGTGGTGTACTGGTAGAAATTCCGGCTGTCACTGCCGACCCGCAGGTAGGCCTGGAAGTCGCCGGTGGGTCCCCACCCCGCACCGCGGCCGCGGAACCAGGCCCGGAGCTCGCGGTAGCCGAGCAGGTTCTGGGGGCCGCTGGGGAAGCGGAAGTAGGCCTCGACCCGCTGGCTGTCGGCGACGCCCCGGCCGATCAGGCGGAGCGACCGCTCGTTCACCTGGGTGCCGAACTCGTTCTTCCCGCCGCTCCGGCTGTCGAGCCCGCCGCGCACGCCCGGGGGCGACTCGTAGCCCAGCTCCTGGTTCTCGGTCGAGACGGTCGAGGCGACCACGTCGCCGGTGAAGCCGCCGGTGGCGCCGGCGAGCCCGGCGATCGGGCGGTCGGAGCGGCGGGTCCAGGGCGACCCGAGGAAGCGCATCCGGGCAAAGGCCAGGTCGGCCTGGATGTCCGGCTGGCCGCCGTCGTTGGCCGCGGTATAGGTGATCCGGAGCTGCTTGATGAGCCGGATGTTGGGGCTGCCGAGGGTGAACTGCGGCGTGCGCAGCGGGATCCGGTAGAGCTTCCAGGCGCTGCCGTCGGCACTGGTCACGCCGGTGCGCACGAAGTAGGGGGAGTTCCGCAGGTCCACCACCCAGCGCACCACGTTCTCGGCGGAGCCGCCGGCATTCAGGGCGTTGTCGGCATCGAGATCCTCGGTGTCGAGCAGGCCGTTGCCGTTGGAGCAGCGGGCGCCGAGATCGCCCCAGGGATAGATCGGGACGGTGTTGCCGAGCTGCTTGAGGCAGAGGGCGAAGCGCTCGCGGACCGTGCCGTCGACCACCAGGGCATCGGGGCGATCGCCGAGGATGCCGATGTCGTCGGTCTCGGCGTTGTAGATGCCGGTGGACTGGCGTTCGGTATCGAGCCGGCCGAGGCCGATGAACTGCCGCCCGGTGAAGACGCTGTCGGTGCCGTTCACCGTGAGGCTCTCGGGGGCAATGGCGATCGCGTCCTCGTTGACGTTCCCGAGGTCGATCACCAGGCGCAGTCCGGCGGAGTCGGCACGGCCCAGCCGGTCGAAGGCCCAGAACTCGAGAAACTCGTTCTTGGAGAGGTCGATCCCGGTGCTGCTGATGGAGGTCACCATCGAGCGCCAGCGGGGGGCGTTGAGCCGCTGGGGCATGGTCCACTGCATCCGGGTGGAGCGCAGCACCTGGCCGCCGGCGGTATCCGCCTGCAGCCGGGTGTAGAGCACGGTCTCGAGCTGATCCTGCTGGCCGACGACGAGAATGTTGTTGTCGATGTCGCGGGCACGCAGGCTGGTCCCCTGGTTCTCGGAGATCAGGTTCTGCCAGCTGAGCTGCACCGCGTCGGCGGTGTCGAAGGCCACCGGCCAGAGATCCTGCACCCCGTCGCTGAAGGCGGGGCGGCTGCCGAACTGCCAGAGCGACTCGCGGAGCGAGAGGGAGATGCCGCGATCGCCCTCGAACTCCTCGAGGTAGGCCTGGCCCGAGCGATTGGGGTCGGGCCGGGTGAGCGCCAGCTCGGCATTGAGGTCGAGGCGCGACGGGGCGGTGGCGGGCGTCGAGGTCAGGCTGTTCATCAGCCGGGTGACGGCGGACGGCTTGAAGCGCAGGTCGGTGCTGATCCCGCCGACCATGTGGGCCGAGGCCTCGAAGCCCAGCTGGGGGCGGTTGAAGGCGCTCTGCTCCACCTGGTAGATGCCCATCAGGTTGACGCCGCCGGTCTCCCCCAGGCTGTAGCGGGTCGAGAGCCCGTAGATCTGGGTGGGCGCCACGGCGAAGACGCCGCGCTCCTCGAAGCGGGCCTGCACGGTGGCGGAGCCGTTGCCGAAGAGGCCCTGCGGATTCAGGAAGGTGACCTGGCCCAGGTCGTAGTTGATGCTGTAGTCGATGCCCTTGTCGAGCCGGCGCCCGTTGATGTAGAGCACCTCGCTCCCGTCGCGGATCTGCAGCGCGCCGAGGTCGAGCGCGCTCCGGTCGCTGGTGGAGCTGGCGTTGTAGCGCAGCCGGAAGACGAACTTGGCCGGGGGCCCCTGGTCGAAGAGCAGGTAGTCGGGCGTGAGGTAGAGCGAGTCGCTCCGCTCGGTGGGCAGGAGCTTCGCGGGATCGGCGAAGGGCGTCAGCGTCGGGAAGACGATGTACGACTCCTTGATCGTGAGCTGGGCGTTGGGCTCACGGGTCCGCGGGAAGAGCCGGTCCTGCCGGTTGAAGAGCGACGGGTTGTTGCTGGTGGCCAGGCCGAGCTGGGCGAGATAGGTCGCCTGCGCGCCGGGGGCGAGGGGCCGCTCCGACCGGTTGAGGGTCAGGTTCACCACCAGCGAGGAGAGATCGAGGTCGGCGCCGGCGACGCGGTAGGCGTTCCGGATCTCGTGCCGGAAGGTCACGGCGGTGGCGCCCACCCGGGGCTGGAAGATGAGCCGGAGGGTGTCGCGCACCGGGAGGCCCCGGTCGGTCGAGGGGAAGGTGCCCACCAGCCCCGCCGCGCTCTGGTAGCTCACCGCGAGGAAGTCGTTCTGGTCGAGCCGGGCGGCCAGCGCGACCCAGAGTCCGCTGGGGTCGACGTAGTAGTCGACGTCGCGGTTGAGCAGCTGCCAGATGCCGGTCTGCTGCTGGTTCCCGTCGGCGCTCAGCGCGATGGCGTTGATGCCGCCAAGGTTCGGGTTGGTCTGGCTGTTGGTGAAGGGCCGGTAGCGGTAGACCCGCACGTCGCCCTGGTTGATCTGGGCCGCGGGGGGCAGCGACCCGCGGGACGGCACCTGGAGAATGTCGACGGCGGGGTAGCCGGGGAGCGCGGCCGGGTCGGCCACCCAGAAGAAGCGGCCGGCCTCGTAATCGAGATCGCGGGCCTCGCGGTCCTGCGGCTGCACCGTGGTGTTGCCGACGGTGTAGGACCGCTCGGCGACGACGCTCCCCTTCTGGGTGGCGGCGATGCTGCGGATCTCGAGGGCGCCGACCTGGAAGGTGGCGTTGATGCCGAAGTTGTTGGCCGGGATGTTCGCGGCGATGAAGCGCGAGGGGGGCGGCGTGAAGGTCACCGAGCCGACCTCGACCCGGCGGACGATCTCGTCCTCGAGCCCCTCGTAGTAGACCTGGAGATTGTTGCGGGCGGTGAAGTCCCGTTCGGTGTCGTAGTCGACGTCGACGTGGAGCCGCCGCCCGATCAGGCCGCCGGCCCGGACCGCGAGATAGGTGTCGAACCGGGGCGCCTTGAACCCGCCGCGGCAGCCGGAATTGAGGTCCAGCAACTGGGCCGGGGTGCAGCGGAGGTTCTTGAGCTTCTCGGTGCGGAGCTCGGTGCGGGCCTGCCCGTCGATGTTGAGGTCGGCGTACTTCCGGTCGAGCCCGAAGGCGCCGCGCCGCTGGGATGAGAGGCTATCTTCCACTCCAGCAGCCTTGCGGCCGTAGATCTGCCGAAGCCGCAGGGCGGTGGCGCGGGCCCGGTCGAGCGAGTCGCGCAGGGCGTTGACCGACCGGGCCCAGGCATCGCCGGCGCGGCTCGCGGGCAGGCGCGGGGTCCCGGCCCACGGGCTCCGGAGGAACTCCGGCTCCGTGAGCGTGAGGCCCGCGGGCGTCCGGAAGCGGAGCCAGGCGGTGAAGGTGGTGTCTCCCTGCGCTTCGAGTGCCGCTGGAGCGGCCAGCGCAAGGAGGAACAGCGTGGCAAGAACGCGCACTAGGACCGGGGCGGGGGGACGTGCCCGAGGGACGTATCGCTTGAAGGCGCGGAACACCGCAAATATACTGGCCGTCTGAAGGGCTCACAACTCGTTATCAACTGGAGACTTCGCCGCTTTTGCGCCTACTGGACCGCTACCTCGTGCGGCAGTTCCTCCCGCCGCTTCTCTTCGCCTTCGCGGCGATGACCAGCATCATGCTGCTCAACCAGGTGGCCCGGCGGTTCGGGCAGCTGGTGGGCAAGGGGCTGCCCTGGTCGGTGATCGGCGAGGTGTTCCTGCTCTGCCTGCCGTTCATCATCGCCATGACGCTGCCGATGGCGGTACTGGTCGCGGTCCTCTACACCTTCAGCCACCTGGCCGCGGACAGCGAAATCACCGCGATGCGGGCGAGCGGGGTGAGCGTGGTGCAGCTGCTGCGCCCGATGCTGCTGGCGGGGGCGCTGCTCACCGCCGGCAACTTCTGGTTCACCGACCAGGTCCTGCCCAAGAGCAACGCCCGGCTCCGCAACCTGCTGATCAACATCTCCCGCAAGAAGCCGACGCTGGAACTGCGGGAGCAGGTGATCAACGAGATCCCGCCGAGCGGGCTGTTTCTCCGGTCCAGCCGGATCGACCCGAACAGCGGGCGGCTCCGCAGCGTGACGATCTACGACATGGCGGGGACCGACAACCGCCGGATCATCTACGCCGACAGCGGCGTGATGGGGTTCGCCAACGACGGGCAGGACCTGCAGCTGCGCCTCTTCGACGGCGCGGTGCACGCCTTCAAGCAGAGCGACCCGACGCTGCTCCAGGTGACCGACTTCCGGGTCAACACGATCCTGGTGAAGGACGTCTCGAACCAGCTCGATCTCGAGTCCTCGGACGGGGTCCGGGGTGACCGGGAGATGAGCACCTGCGAGATGATGGTGACCGTGCGCGGCGCCGAGTACGAGATCGGCCAGGCCCAGGAGCGCCGGCGGCTGACCCTCGACCGGGACCTGCGGTCGCTGCTGGCGCTCAAGCCGACCTCGAAGCTCCGGCCGGTGACCCAGGGGAAGCTGCCGGGGTACTGCGCCGTCCTCGACGCCATTGCCGCCCGGCTGGGGACGGCTCAGGGCGACTCGGCCGCACAGCGGGACTCGATCGAGCAGCCGAGCCGCACCAGCGGACCGCTCACCGCCCCGCCGATCCCCAACAAGGCGCCCCCGCCGCCGCCCAAGGTGGCACCCAAGCCGACCCCGGCGAAGCCGGTCCCGGGCAGGACCACCGCGGTGATCCCGGACATGCCGGTCACCCAGCCGCTCCAGGGCGTCCCGGCGAGGCCGGGGGTGCTGAGCTCGATTCCCCCGGTCCAGGACACCGCAACCCACCAGCGCCCCGAGCCCCGCGTCACCAACTGGGCGGAGGTCTCGAGCGCCCGGGACGAGGTGAAGACCTCGACCAGCCGGGCGGACCAGTACCTCGTCGAGGTCCACAAGAAGTGGGCGATCAGCGTCGCCTGCCTGGTCTTCGCGCTGGTGGGGATCCCGATGGCGCTCCGCTTCCCGCGTGGAGGCATGGGCCTGGTCATCGGGGGCGGCCTCTTCGTGTTCGCCATCTATTATGTCGGGCTGATCGCGGGAGAGGGGCTGGGGAACAAGGACATCGTCCATCCCTGGATCGCGATGTGGTCGCCCAACATCATCTTCGCGGTGGTGGGGGTGTTCGGGATGTACCGGGTCAGCCGGGAGTCGGGCTCCACCCGCGGCGGCGACCTGGCCGAGCTGTGGGAGACGCTGACCAGCAAGTTCCGCCGGCGAAAGGGGGGCTGAGATGCGGATCCTCGACCGCTACGTACTGCGCTCCTGGGTGACGATCTTCGTCCTCACCGCGATCGGTTTCCCGGTGGTGTCCATCATGATCAACATGACGGACAACCTGGAGAAGCTGCTGGACCGCGGGCTCAAGCTGCCGGAGATCTTCGTCAGCTACATCTACGCGATGCCGGACAACATCTTCCTGGTGATGCCGGCGGCGGTGCTCTTCGCGACGGTCTTCACGGTGGGGAACCTGGGGCGGCACTCGGAGCTGACCGCGGCCAAGGCGGGCGGCCAGAGCTTCTTCCGGCTCACGCTCCCGCTCTACGTGGCGGCGGCGTTCACGGTGGGGCTCGCCTTCATCATCGGTGAATGGGCGCCGGAATCGACCAGCAAGCAGCTGGAACTGCAGAAGACCAAGATCGCGAAGCCGCGCACCGCCCGGTACAACTTCGTGTTCCGCGCCGACCAGGGGTGGGTCTACACCATCCGGTCGCTGGACGTGCAGAACCGGAGCCTCCGGCAGCTGGTGTTCGAGCGGCAGGGGAAGGGGCCCGACTATCCCAACCTCGCGATCAGCGCGGACAGCGCCACCTACGACCAGAAGGCGCACACCTGGCGGCTCTGGTCCGGCACCAGCCGGCGGATCGGCGGGCCGGCGGGCCAGGTGGCCTTCAGCTTCAAGACGGCGCGGCTCAGGGCGCTGTCGCAGGAGCCGGTGGACCTGCTGGCCGAGCCCAAGGCTCCCGAGGAGATGCGCTACGCCGAGCTGACCCGCTACATCGAGGCGCTGCAGCGCTCGGGGAACGACACGAGCAAGATCGAGGTCGACCGGGCGCTCAAGATCGCGCTGCCCGCCACCTGCCTGGTGATCGCCCTGTTCGGGGCGCCGCTGGCGATCTCGTCGCCCCGGCAGGGCGCCGCCATCGGGATCGCGATCAGTCTCGGCACCACGGTGGTGTTCCTGTCGCTCATCCAGCTCTCCAAGGCGGTGGGCGTGTCGGGGATCGTGAACCCGGTCGCGGCGGCGTGGGCGCCGAACGTGCTGTTTCTCGGGGCGGCGATCTGGCTCATGACCAGGGTGAGGTCGTAGCCGCCTGAGCACACGGCGGCTCTCCCACCCGACCCGGCCGAACGCCGGTATATTTCCCAGCCCATGACCACCTCCGCGAAGCGCCCCATCATCGTCGGCACCGGCATCGCCGGGCTGTGGACGGCGTGGCGTCTTGCGGCCGAAGGCCAGCCGTCGCTGCTGCTGACCAAGGGCCTCCTCGCCGACAGCGCGAGCGCCTGGGCCCAGGGGGGAATCGCGGTGGCGCTGGGCCCGGGCGACAGCCCCAGCCAGCACGCCGCCGACACCCTGGCCGCGGGCGATGGGCTCTCCGACCCCGAAGCGGTCCGGGTGCTGACCAACGAGGGCCCCGACCGGATCCGCGAGCTGCTGGCGATGGGCGCGGTGTTCGACCGGGCCCCCGAGGGGTCACTCCGCTTCGGGCTCGAGGCGGCGCACACCCGTCCCCGGATCATCCACGCCGGCGGCGACCGGACCGGCGCGGCGATCGTCGCCTTCCTCACCGAGAAGATCCGCCATCACCCGCTGATCGAGATCCTGCGCTACACCGAGGTGGTCTCGCTGCGCCACGACGGCGCGCGGGTGAGCGGCATCTTCGCGGTGCGAAACGGGGTGCTGGTCGAGCTCGACGCGCGGGACGTGGTGCTGGCGACCGGTGGCGTGGGCCAGCTCTACGCGGTCACGACCAATCCGCTGGTCGCCACCGGCGACGGCTGGGCCCTGGCCTGGCGAGCGGGGGCGGACCTCCGCGACCTCGAGTTCCTCCAGTTCCATCCGACCGCGCTCAAGCTCCCGGGGGTGAATCCGGCGCCGCTCATCACCGAGGCGGTGCGCGGCGCCGGCGGAATCCTGATCGACGCCGAGGGACGGCGGTTCGCCTTCGACGCGGACCCGCGCGGGGAACTGGCCCCCCGCGACGTGGTAGCGCGCGCCGTAGCGGCCGCCGACGTCACCGGCGGGGCCTGGCTCGACGCCCGCGAGATCCGCGACTTCCCCGAGCGTTTCCCCGGCGTCACCCAGATCCTGCACGAACATGGGCTGGACCCCGCCCACGACCTGCTGCCGGTGGCGCCGGCGCTGCACTACGCGATGGGCGGGATCCGCACCGACCTCGACGGCCGGAGCACCCGCGAGGGGCTCTGGGCGGTGGGCGAGGTGGCGAGCACCGGCGTGCACGGCGCCAACCGGCTGGCGTCGAACTCGCTGCTGGAGGGGCTGGTGTTCGCCGACCGGGTGGCGCGGGCCCTCCTTGCGGGACAGCACGACGGCGCGGTGCGGCAGGGCTGGACCGAGCGCGGCGCGACCCGACCGATCCCGGCGAGCCGCGCCCCGGCGATCCTCAGCCGCTGGCCCAGCGCCGCGCGGCGGCCGTCGGTGCCCCCCTTCCCCGAGGGACGGCAACCGGATGCGACCGAAGCGGCCGAGGACGCGATGGGCGGGGTGCGCGAGGAGATGCGCCAGATCATGACGACCGACGTGGGCATGCTCCGCAACGAGACCGGCCTGCTCCGCGCCAAGCGGGCGCTGGGGCGGCTGGCGCGCCAGGTGCCGGCGGAAGCGTGGCGCACCGCCAACCAGCTGCTCACCGCGCGGCTCATCGCCCACGCGGCGCTCCGCCGGCGGGAGAGCCGGGGCGGACATCGACGGATCGACTATCCCCCGGCCGCGCGGCCGGCGGCCCACAAGATCGGCGGGAGCAGCGCATGACCCCGGTATCGTCCGACCTCGCCGGGAAGTCCCTCCCGGTCATCGAGCCCACCACCCTCAGCCCGGCGCAGATCGCCGCGCTGCAGGAGGAGATCCGCGCCCTCGCCAAGGCGCGGAACGCGGTGGTGCTGGCCCACAACTACCAGCGGGCCGAGGTGCAGGATGTCGCCGACTACGTGGGCGACTCGCTCGGCCTCTCCCGGAAGGCGGCGGCGACCGACGCCGACGTGATCGTCTTCTGCGGGGTGCACTTCATGGCGGAAACGGCGGCGATCCTCGCGCCCGCCAAGAAGGTGCTGCTCCCCGACCTCGCGGCCGGGTGCTCGCTCGCGGCGACGATCACCGCCGACGATGTGCGGCGGTGGAAGGCGAAGTTCCCCGGCTACATCGCGGTCGGCTACGTGAACACCACCGCGGAGGTGAAGGCGGAGCTCGACTACTGCTGCACCAGCGGAAACGTGCTCGAGGTGATCGATGCGATTCCCGAGGACAAGGGCATCCTCTTCTGCCCCGACTTCTTCCTGGGCAGCCATGTGCGGCGGATGCGGCCGCACCGGAAGGTGGAGGTGTGGCTGGGCGAGTGCCACGTGCACCGCGACATCAACCCGCACACCCTCGAGCGCCACCGCCGGGAGCACCCCCACGCCGAGGTGCTGGTGCACCCCGAGTGCGGCTGCGCCGGGCAGCTGATCTATGCGATCGGCGAAGGGACGATTCCGGCCGAGGGAGTGCACATCGCCTCGACCGAGCGGATGGTCCAGCTGGTGAAGGAGCGCCCGGCGAAGGAATTCATCGTGGCGACCGAGACCGGGATCATGCACCGGATGCAGCAGCTGGCGCCGGAGAAGCAGTTCTTCGCCGCCGACCGGGCGGCGGTGTGCGCCTACATGAAGGTGATCACGCTCGAGGGCACCCGGGACGCGCTGAAGCTGGACCGCTACCACGTGACGGTGCCGAAGGAAGTGGCCGACCGGGCCCGGGCATCGCTGGACCGGATGGTGGCGCTGGGGCCGGCGGTGGTGAAGAAGCCGGGGGATTGAGAAGCCGTTAGCCGTTAGCCGTTAGCTATTAGCTGTTAGCTGTTAGCTGCTAGTCCTTAGCCGGTAGCTCGTGAAGCGACCTATCTTGCTGGGCGTCGCAACTCTCGTGGTGCTGCTGGTCACCTTCGTTGTGACCGGCGTCTCCCTCATTCCGCCCTCCCTGGCCCTCGGGCCTTGCCTCAAGGACTACACCTCGCTGGTCTCCTACCGCCCCAGGGTGAGCGCCCTGGCGGGGATCCGCTTCCAGGTCGCCGATGCGGAGGCGGAGCTGTGCTACGGCCGGCCGGTGGCGCGGGGCCGGCCCATCTACGGGCAGCTGGTCCCCTTCGGCGCGATCTGGCGCCTCGGCGCCAACGAGCCGACCCGGCTCTACCTGTCGAAGCCCGCCACCCTCGCTGGAATTCCCCTCCCCGCCGGCCGATACTCCCTGTACGCCGAGCCGGGCCCCGCGGACTGGACCATCTTCGTGAGCCGCTCGACGCTGCACTGGGGCAATGACATTTCCCCGTCGGTGCGCGCCCGGGAGGTGGGTCATGCCACCGTCCCGGTCGAGGTCTTGCCCGAGGCGGTCGACACCTTCACCGCGCGGGTCGAGGATCATGGCAGCGCCGGGCGGGTGGCGCTGGCCTTCGAATGGGAGCGCACCCGCGTCACGCTGGAACTGGCTCGCACCGCCCTGCCCTCCAACCTGGGATTACGGCCGTGATCGAACGCGACTTGAGAATCCGGATCGGGACCGACAGCGCCCTGGTGGCGGAACGGGCACTCGCCGAGGACGGCCCGGAAGACGTGACCACGCGCGTCGCCGTGGATCCCTCGCAGTTCGCCACGGCGATCGTCGAGTTCCGAAGCGATGGGGTGCTCGCGGGAACCGCCTATGCTGATGCCGTCACCACGCTCTGCGAACTCGGGGGCGTGATCTGGCAGAGCGCGACAGGAAGCAAAATCAAGGCGGGGACCACGGTGGGTGTGCTGCAGGGGAACCTCGCGGCGATCCTCCGGGCGGAGCGCCCCATGCTCAACCTGCTGCAGCGGGCGGTGGGCATCGCCACGCTGACGCGGGCCTATGTCGACCAAGTCGATGGCACCCGCACCAAGGTGCTCCACACCCGGAAGACCGCGCCCGGACTTCGCCTGCTCGACGTGAGCGCCGTGGTCGCCGGGGGCGGGTATCTCCACCGGCTGGACCTCGCCCACACCGTCATGGTGAAGGACAACCACTGGCGGGCGCTGGAGCAGTCGGGCCACTCGCTCAAGGACGTGCTGGCCCGGGCGAGATCAGCGGGGGTGGCGGAGTGTCACGTGGAGGTGGAGTCGCCGGCCCAGCTCGAGGCCGCCTGCGCCGCCGGCGCCACCCGGCTGCTCATCGACAACCAGACGCCGGCGACGGTGCGGGACTGGGCCGGGATGGCCCGGGGAAAGAGCCCGGCGATCGAGATCGAGGCGACCGGCGGGATCAGCCTGGAGAATGTGCGAGCATTTGCCGAGGCGGGCGCGGATTTCGTGTCGATCGGGGCGCTGACCCACAGCGTGATCGCGGCCGATGTGTCCCTCGAGGTCAAGCTGGACTGAAACTGCTTTCCGCAGGATTACGCAGATTTTGAAGGATTCGGCCTGGCGTGAAGGCGAGCCCTGAAACCGCAACAGCAATCACGAAGTACACGAAGGCCACGAAGACACGAAGAGCTGAGATCTTCGTGACTTCGTGCTCTTCGTGAATTTGCTGTTTTTTGTTGCTGCAGACCAGCCCGCACACAGAGCCGAATCCCCTGAATCTGCGTAATCTGCGGAAAGCAGTTCACTCCCTCGCGAACCTCTTCCAACCGTAATAGACGGGAACGCCGCTCAGGATCACGGCGACATCCACAGCAAACGCGGTCGGCACCGAGACCAGGTAGTTGCCGAGCAGGAAGAGCGACGCCCCCAGGAACAGCAGCGGGACAATCGGATACCCCCAGGTCTTGTACGGCCTCGGCACATCCGGCCGCGTCCGGCGGAGCACGAACACCGCCGCGACCGCCAGGGCATAGAACGGCCAGATGCCGATGACGAACTGGTCGGCCAGCTCGGTGAAGGTCCGGATCAGGACGAAGATGACGCCGAGGACCGCCGCGAGCTGCACCGCGCCGGTGGGCGATCCGGTCACCGGGTCGACCTTGGCGATCGCCTTCGGAAAGAGCCGGTCCTCCGCCATGGCATAGAAGATCCGGGGCGAGGTCATCATCGACCCGTTGAGGGTGCCGAAGGTGCTCACCGCCACCGCCGCCGAGATGGCCGCGACTCCCGCCTGGCCGATGAGCAGCCGGGCCACATCCGAGGCGACCAGTTCCGCCTGCTTCATCTGGTCGATCGGGATGAGGTAGAGATAGATCAGGTTGGCCGAGAGGTAGAGCACGACGACGATGCTGGTGCCGATGAGCAACGCCTTGGGGAGGGTCCGCTGGGGATCGCGGACTTCGCCGCCAACAAAGGCGAGGTCGGCCCAGCCGTCATAGGCCCAGAGGATCGAGACCATCGCGAGCAGGAAGGGCGAGAGGGCCACCGGGTTCCGCTGCGCCAGCATCGGCCCGAAGCCGATCCCCTCGCCCATCGCAAAGCCCACCAGCACCAGCGCCGCGAGGGCCGCGACCTTGAAGGCGGTACTCAGATTCTGCACCACCGCGCCGCGCTTGATCCCGAAATAGTTCACCACCGCCACGACGATGATCAGGACGGCGCCAAAGAGCTGGTCGGCCCGGATGGTCGCGACCAGCTCGGCCCCCGGGTCGAGACCCACGGTCCGAAGGGCGTATGCCGAGGCGGTGATGCTGATGGCCCCGTAGGCGCCGGGCCGGATGATCAGCAGCTCGGCCCAGCCGAAGAGGAAGGCAGGAAGGGGGCCGAACGCCTCCCGGATGAAGACGTAGATCCCGCCACTCCGGGGGTACATCGCGGCAAGCTCGGAGTAGGTCAGGGCGCCGCAGACCGCCACCACCCCGCCGATGACCCAGGCGGCGAGAAAGAGCGGCACATCCTCGATCCGGCCGGCCACGCTGGCCGGGGTGCGGAAGATCCCGCTGCCGATGGTGGAGCCGATCAGGACCGCGACCGCGCTCCAGAGTCCGAGCTGGCGGGGGAGGCGCTCGCCCCACTCGTCTTGCCGTGTGGTCATCAGGTTGCGGGTGCCGGACGTTGAACGTGGCGGGGATGGAATGGGGAGGACCCCGGTAAGTTGGCCATCCGTGAGTAGCTTGACAACCCGCTGTCCGGGGTCGTTCTTTTCCGCTCGGTTCGACGGGGGAGGCCGTCCCCCTTTCCTTATATAGCCGGAACCGGCCCGATCGCTCCGGCTACCTGGAGTTGCAATGCAGAACGACGTGGCTCGCGGGGCTGCCCGGCTCTACCGGCGGCTCGCGGTCGCAGCAGTCATACTGGCCATCGGTCTCATCACCCTGGGCGGCGTGGTTCGCATCACCGGCTCCGGCATGGGGTGTGGCGACCATTGGCCGCTCTGCAATGGCCGGATCTTCCCGAACCTCGCCGACACCCTCGAAGTCATCGAGTGGAGCCACCGCTGGGTGGCCTCGCTCCTGAGCACCACGATCCTCGCGCTGGCGGTGGTGGCCTGGCGCCGGCACCGGAACGACCCCTACCTGCGGAACCCTGCCCTCTTCGCCCTCGGCATCCTGGTGCTCCAGGTGCTGCTCGGAGCGGTGACGGTGAAGCTGGGGACCGCCGCGCCCGCGGTGGTCATTCACCTCGGCAACGCCATGCTCCTCCTGGCGGTGCTGATCGTCTGCGCGCTCCGGACCGGTGAGGGCGCGCCGGCGGGGGGCGGCTCGATCCCGCCGGTGGTGCTCTTCGCCGCGATGCTCGGGTTCGTCACCATCCTGGCCGGCGCCTTCGTCGCCAACTACGACGCGGGACTCTACTGCCTCGGCTTCCCGCTGTGCGCCGGGGAGTTGGGCCCGCCGGCCACGGTGCTGGGCCGGGTGCAGTGGGTGCACCGGCTGCTGGCGTTCGGGTTCCTCGCATCGGCCGGGTTCGTCTTCGCGTGGGGCCAGCGGCTCGACCGGGCGCAGTACCGGGGTGTCCGCTCGGCGGCGCGGCACGTGCTGTTCGCGACGGTGGCACAGATCGCGGTGGCGGCGGCGATGATCCTGCACCTGCTGCCGACCTCGCTGCGGGCGATGCACCTTCTCGTCGGCAGTCTCGTCTGGGGTGCGATCGTGGTGCTGCTGTTCAAGGCACGGCGGATGCAAGACCAGGTCTGGCATTCCGAGGAGCGAAGCGACGACGAATCCCTGATTTCTTCTTCGGAGAAGCAGGGATCCCTCCCCCTCGCTCCGCTCGGGGTCGGGATGACAGAAGTCCCTGTACGCCCCTCGCTCCTCCGCGATTTCATCACGCTCACCAAGCCGCGCATCATCTCCCTGCTGCTGGTCACCACGCTCTTCCCGATGTTCATCACCCCGGAGGGCGTGCCGACGCTCCGGCTGGTGCTCTGGGTGATGCTGGGCGGGTACCTGATGGCGGGCGGGGCGAACACGATCAACATGTGGTTCGACCGGGACATCGACCAGCTGATGTCCCGCACGAAGCTGCGGCCGGTGCCGTCGGGCCGGATCTCGCCGGCGGTGGCGCTGGTGTTCGGGCTGGCGTGCGCGGCGGTGGCGTTCTGGATCTTCTGGACCCAGGTGAACGCCCTGAGCGCGTGGCTGGCCCTGGGCGGGCTCCTCTTCTACGTCTTCATCTACACCATCTGGCTCAAGCGCACCTCGCCGCAGAACATCGTGATCGGTGGCGCGGCCGGCGCCTTCCCGCCGCTGGTGGGCTGGACGGCGGTGACCGGGCACCTCGATCTCCCGGCGATCTACCTCTTCGCCATCATCTTCTTCTGGACCCCGCCGCACTTCTGGGCGCTGGCCCTCATCAAGCGGCAGGATTACGCGAAGGCGGGCGTGCCGATGATGCCGGTGGTCGCCGGGGAGCAGTGGACCAAGGTGCAGATGCTGGCGTACACCCTGATGCTGATCCCGCTCACGGTGATGCCGTCGGTGTTCGGGTCGATGGGGCTCCTCTACGCGGCGGTGGCGCTCTTCCTGGGTGGCAGGCTCCTCTGGTACTGTATCACGCTGCTCCGGGCGCCGGCGCTGCAGCCGACCGCGTGGAAGATGTATCGCTACTCCCTGCTCTACCTCTTCCTGCTCTTCGCGGCGATGGGCGTGGACCGGGCGGTGCCGTTCGGGCACATGTTCGAGCGGGCGCCGACGCTGATCCTGACGCACCCCGAGACCGAGGCGCTGAACCAGCCTCCTCGATAGTCCTGGTCTTGACGCTGCATACCGCGGAGGCGCAACCGGCGCCTCTGCGGTGAAGCTGCCAGGGGGCCTTATCTTGCAGCATGGCCCAGCAAGACGGATCCCCCCGCCGGAAGCTCCCGCCCCCCACCGCCCTCAAGCGCCTCCTCCCCCTCATTCGCCCGTACCGCTGGCACCTGGCCGCGGCGAGCCTGTCGCTGGTCCTGAGCGTCGGCCTGGGGCTGTCCCTGCCCAAGATCATGGGTTGGCTGCTCGACACCGCGTTCGCGCAGGGGGGCCGGCAGCTGCTCGACCGGATTGCGCTCGGGCTCATGGGGCTGGTGGTGATGCAGGCGATCCTCAACTACACCCAGGCCTATCTCCTCGCCGCCACCGGTGAGCGGGCGGTGGCGGGGCTCCGGCGCGACCTGTTCGGGCACCTCCTCGACCAGCCCCCCGGCTTCTTCGCCGACCGGCGCACCGGTGAGCTTACCAGCCGGCTCACCACCGATATCGGCCTGCTGCAGGGCACCGTCAGCCACCAGGTGGCCGAGTTCTCACGCCAGTTCCTCTCGCTGGTCGGCGCGGTGATCCTGCTCTTCTTCACCCAGCCTCGGCTCACCTTCACAGCGCTCGCCGTGGTGCCGGTCGCGGTGGCCACCGCCTTCGTGCTGGGCCGCCGGCTCCGGGCGATGTCGACCGGGGTGCAGGACCGGGTCGCGGAATCGACCGCGGTGGCGGAGGAGGCGTTCAGCCAGATCCGCACGGTGCAGAGCTTCGTGCAGCAGGATGCGGAGCGTGCCCGCTTCGCCGACCGGGTGAAGGCTGTGGTGGACGCGGCGCTGGTGCGCGCCCGGGTGCGGGGCATCTTCTTCGGTGCCCTGACCTTCGCCGCCTTCACCGCGGCGGTGGTGGTGCTCTGGCAGGGTGGCGTGCTGGTGACGGAGGGGAAACTCACCGCGGGGAAGCTCTTCACCTTCCTGATCTACACCCTGACCATTGCCGGGTCGGTCGGCTCGCTCGCCACCTTCTTCAGCAACTACCAGGAGTCGGTGGGCGCGGCGGAGCGGGTCTTCCAGCTGCTGGAGCGGCCCAGCCCCATCGCCGATCCCCCTGCCCCCGCCTCCCTCCCCTCGCCGGTGGAGGGACGGATCGCCTATGAAGGGGTCACCTTCCGCTACGGCACGGACTCCTCCCAGCCCCCGGTCCTCGACCAGGTCACCCTCCGGCTCGCCCCGGGGGAGATTGTCGCGCTGGTGGGCCCCAGCGGCGCCGGAAAGACCACCCTCGTCTCCCTCCTGCCCCGGTTCTGGGATGTGACCGAGGGGAGCATCCAGCTGGATGGACGGGACATCCGGTCGCTCCGGCTGGCCGACCTCCGCCGGGTGATCGGCCTTGTGCCCCAGGAGCCGGCGCTCTTCAGCGGCACCATCCGGGAGAACATCGCCTACGCCCGCCCCGACGCGCCGCTCGAGGCGATCGAGTCGGCGGCCCGGGCGGCGCACGCCGCCGAGTTCATCGAGCGGCTGCCGCAGCGCTACGACACCCTGGTGGGGGAACGGGGCGTGAAGCTCTCCGGGGGCCAGCGGCAGCGGATCGCGATTGCCCGGGCGATCCTCAAGGATCCCCGGGTGCTGATCCTCGACGAAGCGACGAGCAGCCTCGACACCGAGAGCGAGCGCCTGATCGAGGATGCGCTGGAGAAGCTGCTGGTGGGACGGACCACGCTGATCATCGCCCACCGGCTCTCGACGGTGCGCCGGGCCGACCGGCTGGTGGTGCTGAACCACGGGCGCATCGTGGAGATGGGCCGGCACGCCGAGCTGCTCGAGCTCGGTGGCCTGTACGCCCGGCTCTACCAGCAGCAGTTCCGGGAGGATGACGATCGGCCTGCGGAGCGACGGGCCTTGGGATGACTCTTGGGGCGGTTTGCCGCCCCCTTAGGGTGATGGCAGGCGAGCTGGCTACTTCTATTGTTTATGACCCCCTGACAACGCGCCGGAGGTCATATGAGGATCGCCCCAATCGCCGGACTCATCATCACCTCAGTTCTGCTTGTCGCTCCGTCCGTCCCAGCCAGCTTTGTTCCTGGAAGCTGTAGCTCCGGATCGGTCACCCTCGAATCCTACGACACGCCTGTCGCGGTAAACACCGGGGGCCACCATGCCGCATTCACCGTAAAGAACACGAGCACCGACTCCGCAACGGTGACCACCTCCTGCTCGGCCACCAAGACCCTTACGTGCACCTTTGTCTCACCTGACACTTTCCTGCTCGCCCCCGGAGGATCTAGACTGGTGACAGTTACCTTTGCTGCAGGAGGCACTGCTGTGGCAGCTGCTGTCAACCTCTTTGCTTGTAGCACCTCGGGCCAGGCTTGGCCCATTAGTGCGCAGTAGCAGCCGCCCATGGCTTAAGCTGAGCCCCGCGTGTTTTCGCCCCGCAGAATCGATACGGGCAACCTTTGCCCTGTGCGGATAGGCATACAGCGGCGAAGAAGTGCACAAGCAAATGGGGCACCCGACCAGCGGTCGGGTGCCCCATTCGATTTGCTGCCTGCAGGGATCAGTTATTCCGCGTGAGCGTGATCTTGAGCAGGCCCGGCGCAGTCCCCGCGAACAGGTTGGCGAAGAGAATCGTGTCGCCAGTCGGCAGGGTGCAGGTGCCGGTCTCCGGGTTGGCGGCGGTCGCACCCGCAAAGCAGTTCTGGAAGTCGCTGCCGTCCGACAGACCGAAGAGGATGTCGATGTCGGCAGTATTCGTCCACTGCATGCTGACGGTCACCGAGGTCGATGCCGGCACCGTGATCTTGTAGAACTTGTTCCCCACCCCGCCGGACACGCCGTTCGTGCCGCCGAAGGCGAGTCCATCATAGATCGTGGTGCTCGCACCAACGGCCGGCAGGGTGATGGTCGGCGCGGTGGCGATTGCCCCGGTCCCGGCCAGCGCGGCGGGAGGCGTCAGGCTGGCCGCGGTCGGCAGGGTCAGCGACACCGTCCGGAGGAAGGACAGGACGATACCAGTCACGGTCACGGGCCCGGCGGTGGTCCCACGAGCCGGCACGAAGCGGATCTGGGTGCTGTCGGCCGAGCGCGACACGATGAGCGGGCTCGCACCGGCGTTCGACAGCGTTGCGGTCGGGAGGAACTTGAAGCCGGCCGGAACGGTGAGCGTAACGGTATCCCTGGAGGCCGGCGTCGCGGAGGAGAACGTACCCGCGAAGTTCGGGATCGCCGGGGTCACCAGCGGAGCGGCGCTCGTCGCGGTGAAGGGGCCGAGGGTCAGTGCGCCGGCGAGCCGGACGTTGCTGATCGACACCGCCGCGTTCGCGTTCGGGCCAATCAGGAATCGCAGGGTGCTGCTGTCGGCCGAGATGCCGAGACTGGCCAGGCCCGCGCCGGTGACGGTCGGGGCCGAGCTCGACGTGAACTTGTACTTGGCCGGGGCGGTGACGATGATCGTGTCACCAGCGACCGCGTTGGTCTTGTTGAGCGCGACACTCGGGATCGCCGCGGTGGTGACCGCGGCCGGGCTGGTCGCGGTGAAGGTGCCCGACGCAGGCGCGTAGCCCAGCACGACGTTGCTGATGCTGACCACGGCGTTGAGACCGGGGCCGGCCACGACGCGCATGGTGGAGCTGTCGGCGGAGGTGCTGACCTTGTAGAGCGCGGTCCCGCCGATGCTGGCCACCGAGTTCGAGGAGAACTTGTAGGGGGCCGGCAGGGTCAGGGTGGTGGTGTCCGCGGTGCCCGGCGTGACGGTCGATGGGGTCACGATGCCGGCCGTCGTGGCCGGAGTGATCCGCACCGGCACCTCGACGGACTTGCCGCCCGCCGACACCGTGAAGCTGGTGTTCGCGGTATTAGCCACGGCTTCGACGATGTACCGGGCCGAGGTGACTTCCTTCGGGGCGACCAGGTTGCCCTTGTCGTCGTACACCGGCTGGTAGGTCAGGTCGCGGGTCACCGTGACGCCGGCGCCGGCACCCTGGGGATCGCCGAACTTCGCGGCGACGCTGTTGCCCTGCTCGTCCACCGCCGTGATCACGACGAACTTGGTCGTGCCTTCGGTGACGAAGACCGAGGACGGGCTGGCCAGCAGGTGATCGGTGCCGTTACGGAGGTCACCGGTCGGGTCGCCCTTGCAGGACACCAGTCCGGCCAGCACCAGGAACGGCAGTGAACGTTGCACCATGTGTCTCATCATCATGAGCCTCGCGCGAGTGGCTGCGGTCTGTTCAACCCTGCCCCGGGGGCCCGGGATGGGTTCAGTCCTGCTGGAAAACCTGCGGTCCTGCCGTGCTCAGTTGCTCTGCGGGTTGTCGAGCCCGCGGTTCACGCCGGTCTGGAAGAGGTCGATCCCCAGCCAGCGGCTGACATCCTGCAACGCCTGGGCGCCGAGCATTTCGGCGTAATCCGAGCGGCTGGTTTCCTTCAGATCGTTCGTGGCGATCAGCTGGTACGCCCCGAATCCCGAGCGGTCGGCAAAGATGTAGTAGATCTCCTTGCCCTTGGCGTAGCGCCACACCTGGTAGGGCGGCGCCTGGCCCAGCGAGGTCCTCCGGTCGAGCACATCGGAGGGCTCCCCGTACTTGATCCGGATGCGGCCCCGGTCGGTGCGCCACCCCGCGCGTCCACCGCTCCGGTTGTTGTTGCGTTCGCCGTAATCCCGGTTCGCCAGGTCGATCTGGCTGTAGAACTGCTCCCGCGCTTCGTTGCGGGGCGTCCCCGGCGAGGGGTCGCGCTGCTGCCAGAACTTGGTCAGGAAGGCCCGCTTGGCGGCCAGCGACAGGCCGGTCTTCCAGACGCTCAGCGAATCGGGGCGGGTCAGGTAGATCAGCGGGGCGGCGGCCTCTTCCAGCTGATCCTCGTTCATCGTCCCGAAGTACCCTTCATCCGTCACCTTCAGCTGCGCCAGGCGGGCGCTTTCGCGCTCCATCGCCGCCTGGAAGTCGCCCATGACGAACTGGTCCGAGCGCTCCTGCTTGCGGCCACCCACTTCGAGCTTGACGCTCAGGGTGTAGCGCCCCTCGGGGAGGCCCGCCAGGTCGAGCTGGCCCTTGAGGACCGACCCGCCCGGGGAGACCCGCACCAGCGCCGGCTTGCTGTGCACCAGCGCCTTGCCGCTCGAGTCGGCCACTTCGACCGACATCGTGCCCGAGTCGGCGGCGGGGGCGTACGCCTCGAGGAGGTAGTAGGCCCGCGTACGGGTGGCGGAGAGCCGCAGCTGGGTCACCGAGGTGACCAGGGTGTTGCCCCACCGCCGTTCGCCGCGCCGGGGCATGGTATCGTCCCCGGTGGCGAGCCGCATTTCCGGGGAGAGCACCAGGTCGGAGGCCCCGGGCGAGTCCTTCCACGCCACGAGATCGCTCCGCGCGCTGAACTGCTTTCCCGACACCGAATCAGTGACGGTGGCATCGATCCGGTAGCGGCCGGGCGCCAGCGCGAAGTCGAGGGTCTCGAGGGCGACCATGCCGGGGGCCCTGAGGTCCGCCCGGAGCTTCCCGGGCCACGAGGCATCATTGAGCCGCGTGCCAGCGGAATCGAAGATCGCCACTTCCACGCCGTAGCGGAGGTCCGTGCCGGTCCCCGCCGCGGGCGCTTCGAGCAACCCATAGGGCACTTCGACGAACGCCGTCACCAGGGTCTGCCGGCTGTCCGCGCGATAGAACCGGTACGCGCGGATGTTCACTCCGCTCCCCTGGCCAGCCACCACCGCCGGGACGAAGGCACAGAGGGCCCCGGCTACTGCCATCCACCGTCGCATTGGACTCCTTGCAGCAAGACCGCCTCCCGGCGCCATGCGGCGCCGGAAGGCTCCCCGCGTATTACCAGCCCAGGCCGACGCTCACGAAGTGGGTCGGGCCGAGGATACCCATGTACTTGAAGGCGTAGTCCACGGACAGGTTGAAGTTGCCGCTGCCGTAGCTCAGCCCGCCGCCCGCCGCGAGACCCTGCAGGTTCTCCTCGTCGCTCATCGCGGTCGGGAGGGTGCTGGGCTTGATGTTGTTCGCGGCATAGTAGCTGTAGCTGCCCCGGATGGCCGCCGAGAAGGGCGAGCCGCCCAGGTTCCTGCTCGACCACTCCATGCCACCGGAGAAGCCGGCCTTGCTGTTGTTCGGCTGGTTGAAGTCCGAGAGGACCGTCAGCCGGTTGCTGGCGCTGGTCAGCATGTCGTACGCCAGGCCGACCCGGAACGTCGTCGGGAGCGGGAAGGCCTTGGTGCGGAACCGCGACGGCTGCGGCACGCTCGCGACCGGGTCTTCACCGGCCGGCTGGTCACGGGTGATGCCGCCGTTGAGCGCGTTGCCGTTGTACGACACGTTGGTGCCGAGGTTCGACAGCACGAACGAGAACTTCACCGGGTGGCCGTTGAGCGCCGCGTGGAAGTTGGTGCCGAAGTCCACGGCGAGCGCCTGGCCGGTCACGTCACCCAGGTTGTCGCTGACGTACTTCGCGGTGACACCGGCGCTGAACCGGTCCGAGAAGTTCTGGGCGTAGCTGAGGCCCACGAACGTCTCGCTGACGTCGTAGGTCGCGCCGGTGCCGTCGGGCTGCTCGGCGGTGTAGATCGGCTGGTCCTTGAACCCGAAGGTGCCGACCTGCACGCCGAAGGTCTTGGAACCGCCACCGAAGGGGAAGGCGATGCCGCCCCAGCTGTAGCGGGTGTCGGCGACGTAGTCGTAGGTACCGACCATGACGCCGGGCCGGGTCATGAGCGCCGCACCGGCCGGGTTGTAGTACAGGGCGCTCACGTCATTGGCGATGGCGGTATACGCCCCGCCGAGAGCCGTGCCGCGAGCCCCGGCGCCGAGGAGCAGGAATTCCGCCGAGGTGCTGCCGTAGGCGGTGTTGTCCTGCTTGGTGCCGGACTGGGCGACCAGGCCCTGCGCGGTGCTCCCAACGAGAGCCGCCAGCAGCACCAGGCGCGAGGAAAGGGTCTTCGTCATCGGATGCATTCTCCTGGCTTGGGAGCGGGTCCCTCGCGGGACCCGCCCCCCGGTGAGCTACTGGGCGAAGTTGACGATGGTCATCCGGCCAACCCGCCGTGCGGTCCCACCGCCGGAATTGGCTTCGATGTGGTAGAAGTACACGCCGCTCGCCACCACCTGGTTGTTGCGATTCCGCACGTTCCAGGTGCACTCGCCGCCGAACGGATCCAGACGCACCCCGGTGCCGATGTTCACGTTCTGGCAGTTCGGGCCCGGGTGCTCGAGCAGGTTCACCAGCACGCCGCTGGAGCTGTAGATGCGGATGATGGCGCGCTCCGGCAGGTTCACGAACTTGATGACCTTGGTGTCCGTGGACTGCTCGAAGCTGCTGGTGATGTAGTACGGGTCCGGCACCGTGTGGACCCGCTTCAGATCGGCGAAGGTCGGGGCCAGCACGTTGTTCTTGACGTCGAAGGACACGTTCACCTGGAGGCCCACCGCGCTGAACGGCCGGGTGGCTTCCAGGAAGGTGAACGGACCGAGGTTGCCGCCGAAGCCGGTGCCGCCGCTGATGCCGCCGACATAATCGCGGAGCGCCCAGACGGTGTTGCTCGGCAGCGCGGCCATCTGGAATTCGTAGATGCCGCCCGGCATGTACATCAGGAAGCCGGTGCCGCCCTTCTGCGCCGTGCGGTCGTTGTTGCTGTTGTTCACCGCGAAGATGACCGGGCTCAGGGCCGCCTGGCGGGTCAGGGTGTACTGGGTCGCCCCGGTGCACGGGATGACCCCCTGGACCGCCGCCGAGGTCTTGAGCGGCGCGACGCACCCGAAGTCCGACGGGGTGAGCTGCGCCCGGGCGTCGAACGAGCCGCCGATCGGCGACGCCGTGCCCGCCGTCAGGATGCCGTAGGAGGCATTCATCCGGAGCGAGTCGAACGGAATCGCCAGGTTGTGGGTGACGTCGATGACGCTGTCGACCAGGCCCGGCGTCGTGGCGCTCCAGTAGACGTTGTAGTCCGCCGCCCGCTTGAAGCTGCCGATCGCACCCTCGACCACGCGCCAGGTGTTCTGGCGGGTCTCGTAGCCCTGGGGCGAGTGAATCACGTCCACGCCCGGGAGCTCGCCGGCGTTGTTGAAGCCGGCGTTGTTCGCCGCGGTGGTGTCCATCAGCGGCGGGGTGTTGTTGACGCCGTTACCACCGTTCGGGTTCGCCTTGGTCTCGTTCTGGGCCGGCGAGGGGCCGGCGAACCAGCGCGAGCCATTGTAGTAGCACTTGCTGGTCGTGAAGCCCGGGGCGGCGTTGACGCAGCCACGGCCGTACGAGTTGGTGTAGTAGTTGCCCGGCAGCGTGACCGAGGCCTGCGCCAGGATGCTGAAGGTCGAGTCGCCGCCGTACTTGTTCGCGAGCGACTGGTCGGCCTTGATCGCGTCGAAGAGGAGCGCCTGCGACACGTTGGAGTTGAACTGGTCCTGCACCAGCGGCAGGGTCAGCTTCACCGTGGTGCCCGGCGACGACAGCGTCACGAAGTACCGGGTCGCGGTGCCGTCGTACGCGCTGCCGGCCCCGATGGAATCCAGGGTCAGCGAGAGCGCGCCCGGCGCGCCCACCACCTTGCTCGCCAGCTCGCCCACGAAGCCGAGGGTGGCGCCGTTGGTGGCCGGGAAGGGACCGCTGAACTTGCCGGTCGCCGCGTCGATGCTCGGGGTGCTGAAGAGCGTGTCCACCCGCTTGCCCCGGCCGACCAGCGCCGAGACCAGCGTCGAACCACCCTCGTAGTTGCCGGCGGGCTTGATCGGCCGCACCGAGCGGGTGGCGCGGGGCGACTCCAGCGAGGTCGGGCCCGACTCGATCGAATTCACGTCGAAGGCCGTGACCGCGTAGAAGTAGCGGAAGTTGTTCCGCACGCCCTGGTCGATGAAGGAGAACGGCACGCCGGTGTTGGCCAGCGCCGGGCAGGCCGTGCGCGGACCGCAGTTGCCGGCGGTCCCGCCGCCACCGACCGTGTCGGCCTTGAGGATCTGCGAGGTGCCCGAGGCCAGCAGCACCCGGCCCGCGCCCGCGTTCAGCTGGACGACATCGCCGACCAGGTCGAAATCGCGGTGGGCGGTGAGGGCGGTGCCGTTCTTGTTGTTCGGGGAGAGCGCCACGCCGCAGGCCGCCAGGGTGGCCAGCGTGGGGCTGAGTTCCGGCGCGCAGCCCGCGGTCGGGTTCACGATACCGGTGAAGTCCCGGATCACGGTGCCGGCGTAGTCGAACTGGGCGATGAGCGCCAGTTCGTTCGGGGCATCCACCCGGCCACGATAGATCCGGTAGCCCTCCACGTCGAACTTGCGGTAGTTCGGGTCATACAGCGAGTTCGCCGAGGCGCCCACGGTCGGGGCGTTGGCGATATCGGAGAACGGATCGCCGGTGTCCTCGCTGTTCGACGGACGCCAGAGCACGGTGACCTGGTTGTCGCCCGGGATCAGGAAGAACTGGGGCGCGTCCGGCGCGAACGGCAGGAGGAACTTGTTGTCGAACACGTCCTGCGCGGTCTTCGCCTTGCCGAGCAGCGACTTCGGCACGACGCTGAACTCGCTCTGCTGCGGGATGTTGTCGGCGTTCGCGTCATTGAAGCCGCGGTAGCCGGTCATCGAGTCCACCAGGTTGGCGCCACCGGCGAGCAGCGGCACGCTGCTGAGCCGGCGGGGATCGCCCGGCTTCACGTCGGTGTTGTTGACCGAGCCCGCGACGCGGACCGGGGCGGCGAAGATGTACGCCACCACGATCGAGCCGCTGGCGCCGGGCGCCAGGTTGAGCGGCGTCGAGGACTGGAAGAACCGCATGTCCTGCGACGAGGTGTTGTTGATGAAGCAGATGTTGGTCTGCGACTGGATACCGGTGTTGCAGCTCTGGTCGCCGGCCGCGGTGCTCAGGGTGCCGCTGAGGTAGCGGTACAGCTGCACCACGTCACGCGGGTCGTTCACGGCGCCCGCGAAGGGCGAACCGTTGATGGTGTTGGAGAACAGCTGGATCGCACCGGGGCCGGTCGGGCTCTTGAGGTACTTGGCGCCGGTGAAGCCCACGCCCGGGAAGAACGGCGCGGAGAAGATCGACGCGTCGAACTTCCACCCCGGGAGCGCCGGGGA
Organism: Gemmatimonadales bacterium; assembly: GCA_046327735.1. Taxonomy (GTDB): domain Bacteria; phylum Gemmatimonadota; class Gemmatimonadetes; order Gemmatimonadales; family GWC2-71-9; genus JADJOM01. Next base: position 131,448 of record JAXLXZ010000006.1, read on the forward strand.
GAAGCCGTGGTCGTAGGTGTAGCCCAGCGCGAACGGCAGGTTCACCGACGAGTAGTTCGCACCCGCGGAGCCGACATCGTCGTCCCGCGCGAACGCGGCGAACAGGTTGGTGAAGGTGTAGCCGCTGGCCGGCAGGGTGACGCCGGTCGCGGCCACCGCGGCATGGAAGTCCTGCGCCTTCTGGAGCAGGATCGGCCGCATGCTCGGCCGGGCGTTGGCGTAATCCGCCGCGTTCAGCGAGGTGACGTTGTAGAAGGTGTAGATGTAGTACAGGATGTCTTCGTTGCCCGACGGGAAGTTCCAGCCCATGCCGCGGGTCTCGACCACGACACCGAGGGGGTGCTTGCGGCCGGCGCGAAGCGCCGGGTTGCCTTCCCAGGACATGAACCACACGTCACCCTGCGAGGCCGACTTGCGGCAGGGATAGCTGTAGCTGGTGCTGGTGTTGCTCGGATCGGTCTGGAGCAGCGTGTTGAAGAGCTGCGGCGCCTCGTCCGACGGGTTGGTCGGGTTGTAGGGCACGCAGGCCGCTTCCGGCCAGATCGCCAGATCCGCGCTGTTGCTGGCGTTGTAGATCGGCTCGACCTCTTCGCCATGCTGGGTGGTGCCCTTGGGGTCGAAGAAGAAGCCGCCGACCGTATCCCCCGCCCAGGTCCCGCCATCCGGGCCGACGATACCGGCCACCTGGAGACCCGAGTTGAAGATGTACTGGTCCGGCGTCCCCTTCGGCCAGAAGCCACCGCCGATGGTGGAGCTGTTGGTGGAGTCGACGCAGATCTCGCCCGTGGTGGCCATACCACAGTAGACCCGGTTGATCGTCATCGCGCCGAGCGCCCTGGCGAACAGGCGGAAGCCCTTCTTCCTGACCCCGGGCTCCGGTTCGGCCGACGCGCTGTGCGGCAGCGCCATGCTGGCGACCAGCGCCAGGAGCGCGGCCAGCAGGACGCCCTTCGTACGGAATCGTGAGTGCATTCTCCCCTCGCTGTGATGTGCAGGGTGCGCGAGCCGGGTCACCCCGGCCCGCGCCACCATGAAGCCTTAGAAGTTGACTTCGAGACCGAGACGGATCGACCGCGGCGCGTTGGTGAAGTTGTTGATGCCGCGCGCGACGTAGTACAGCGCGTCCGACGCCCGGGTCTGCTCGGCCAGTGAGAAGACGCCGTCGCCGTCTCCGTAGCGCTGCTCCGCCCGGATCAGGTACACGCAGTTGGGGGTGGCGCTGACGCCGCCCTTGATCCAGTTGCCGCACCCGGCCACGCCCGCGCCACCGAAGCGGAGATCGATCGACTGATCGGTCCCGAACACCCCGTTGGAGGTCGCCTCGTTGGCGAATTCCGACAGGTTACCGGCGCGGTTCTTGTCCCGCTCGGCGGTGTTCACCACGTCGTTGGTCTGCGCGAAGACGGTGTTGATGTTCTTGAAGTTGAACAGGTTCCGGACCTCGGAGTAGGCCGTGAAGTCGAGCCCGCCGACGCCGAAGCCCTTGGTCACGCGGAGGTCGAACTGCTTGGTCATCGGCAGCCGGGCCCCGTTGTAGTCGCCGAACGAGTTGCCCTGGTTGCAGGTGCCGCCGGCGAACACCGCGTTGTCTTCCGGGGTGGTCGGCGGGCAGCGGGTGAACGCCGCGCCGCTGGCGAAGCGGAACACCGCGAACACGCCCACGTTCTCCAGGATCTTCCCGGCGGTGCTGCCCGACTTCCAGTTGTTCGGGAAGTTCAGGGCCAGCTGGCCGGCGAGGTTGTGCGGCCGGTCCTGGTTCGTGGTCAGCGCGGCCTGCGGGGGCGGCTGGTTGCCACCCGCGATCGCGTTCAGCACGCGGGACCCGACGTTGATGTAGGTGAACGGATCGGACCCGGTGTTCTTCGCCTGCTGGAAGGTGTAGGCGATGCTGCCGTTGAAGAGCTCGCCGATCCGGCGGTCGAAGCGGATGTCCACGCCGCGGGCGTTGCCGAAGTCGGCGTTGGTGATCACCCGGATGTCCGACGAGGTGCCGCGCGACGGGTCGGTGTAGGAGACCAGGCGGCCGGCGGCGTCGGAGAGCTTGTCCTTGTTGTACGCCGAGATGTCGAGCACCATGTCGTCATTGAACGAATGGCGGACACCGAACTCGAACGTGATGGTGCGGCCGAAGTCGAGGTCGCTGCCGTACACGTGGTTGGTGTTGGTGGTCGACAGGTCGGTGTTGATGCCGCCCAGGATCAGGCTGAAGTCCGGCGCCTGCACCTGGTGCGCGTACGAGAGGCGGAAGTTGGTCCGCTCGGTCACCGGGAACGACACCTGGATGTGCGGGCTCAGGTAGGTGTGGCTCTTGTCGGCAACCAGGCCGGCGTACTCGTTGACGCAGGACGCGGCCACCGGCCCGCCCCGCGAGCAACCCGCCGCCGCGGCGCTCGGATCGGCCGGGTTGAAGCCCGGGCCCGACGACAGACGGGGGAACCAGCTGAGGTTGCCCAGGGTGTCGGCGAAGAAGTACGACCGCTTGGCGCCGGTCTTGTAGTAGTCGTAGCGGAGACCGCCCACGAGCACCACGTCACCCAGGTCGAGACGGTCTTCCACGAACCCGCTCCAGCGCACCGGCTTCTCGTGGTAGGCGTCCGCGAAGGCCTGGGAGGTGAGGCCCGAGGAGTAGCTGTTGATGAAGTACTTGGTGTACTCGCCGCCGATCTTCAGACGGTTGTACCGGTCCACCTGCCAGTCGAGGTTCCCCTTGCCGACGGCGCGGTCTTCCTTGTAGAGGCTGATCCGGCCGGTCGGGCCGCCGCTCTCGTCGAAGCCGGTGAGGCCGTAGGGGTTGTTGCGGTACTGGTCGATGACCTGGTACTGGGTGGTGTTGCTCAGATCGTAGGGCGAGCGGGTCCCGGTGTTGGTCCGGAAGTTCGCGTCGATCCCGTCGATCGGGAACGTCTTGAAGTCGTACAGGAAGTCGAACCGCTTCAGCATGAAGCCGCCGAACGGATCGCGGGTGTTCTCCTCGCTGGTGCGGCTGAGCGGGCCGCGGATGGCGCGGTCCCACTGGTACGAGGCATACAGGTCGAGCGCCAGCGCGCGGTCCGCCGACTTGGACAGGTTCTGGGTCCAGTTCAGGGTCGCGACGTGCTGCCGGTTCCAGTTGGCGAACAGGTTCGCCGGGTTGGTCACCTGGCCGTAGCCGAAGTCGCGGTCCTGCGCATTGCTGCGGAGGAGCGAGAGGGCCACGCGGTTACCGGAACCGAAGGTGTACTGCAGCTTGCCCGCCGTCCGGTAGCTCGAGCTCGCCGTGAAGGGGAGCCGGGCGCCGCGGCAGTCGATGCCGTAGTTGTTGCGGATCCCGCGGATCGCCGTCTGGGCGTTGGCGTCGCCGCCGGCCAGGCCGGCCGCGCCCGCCTTGCTGAAGGCATCGCACTCACCCAGCGACATCGCGAACTTGCTGACGTCCACCAGGGTGGTGTCGTTGCCCTTCACCACGGCCACGGTGGTGTCCACGCCGGCCGGGAGGAAGATCGGGAACTTCTGGGCCTCGAAGCCCTGGGCGTCCGACTTCGCGCCCTCGAGGTCGCCCGAGAGATAGAAGGTCAGGCCACCGGTGATCGGGCCACCGATGCCGCCCTGCACCCGGTTGAACCCGCGGCTGTGGTTCAGGCCGCCGATCTCGTCGTTCTCGTAGCCGAGGCTCCCCGACCACTTCGACCCGCCGCCCTTGGTCTGGATGGCGATGACGCCCGACTGGGCGTTGCCGAACTCGGCCGAGCTGCCGCCGGTGGTGACCGAGGCTTCTTCGAACGAGCTGGTCGAGACCGCCGCCGTACCGCCGCTGATGCCCACGAAGGCATTGCCGCGGCCGCCCGGGGAGACCGGCACGCCGTCGATGTAGGTCACCGCTTCGTCGTCACGACCGCCGCGGATGTTGAGGCCGCCGTTCCGGTTCACCACCACGCCCGGCTGCAGGCCGATGACGTTGGTGATCCGGTCCACCGGCAGCTTCTCGGTGTATTCGCCGTTGATGGTCTGCTTGGTGGTGACCGCGTCGCGCGGCACCAGCGCGTTGACCGCGGCCGTCACCTCGATTTCGCCGATGTCGACCGCCTGCTGCTCGAGGGCGAAGTCCAGGGTGACCGTCTGGCCGGCGCTGATACGCTGGCCGTTCACCCGCACCGGCTTGTAGCCGACGAACTGGGCGATGACGTCGACCGAGCCGACCGGGATGTTGTTGATGAAGTAGTAGCCGCGACTGTCGGCCACTGCGCCGAAGGCCGTCCCTTCGATGCGCACCTGCGCGCTCGCGATGGGGGCACCGGCCTGGTCCCGAATTCGACCTTCGAGCTTACCAGTCGACTGCGCCGCGAGTGAGCCTACCCCCGCGAGCAGGGCGACTGCCGCAAGCGCAAGCCACCGCGCGCTGCGAGCGAAGGCGCCAACACTGCATTCTCTCATGGAGTCGTCCTCCGAAGGCGTGAAACCAACACACAACACCTGACACGAAAACCCAAAAAGGCGCAGACGACCGAGCCGGTCGCCCTCGACCTCGATTGACGAGACGAGATGCACCTGTCCTACCTGATGGAGTACCGCTGACGAGAACTGGAGTTGGAACGAACTCAGGAACCACTTAGCGGCCTGACCTCGGCCCGGTCAGGCGGCATGAATATGGAGTGAGCAAAATCACGTGTCAAGGAAGGGTAAGCCAACCGAAAGTAACCGGTAAGAAACGTGTAACCTCTTGGAACAATTGAACATTGGTGAAACATAACGTTTCACCGGATGGGACGTTTTCAGGCCCCCGCCCGGCGCCGGATGGAAAACCGGGCGCGAGATCCTTCCCCTCGCTCAGGCCGTGATCAGGTCCACCTGGGGCGCGCCTGGGGTCACTTCCGGCCCCGCCGGAGCCCACACCATGTTGACCTCGCTGCGAACTCCGAACTCGCCCGGGAGGTAAATCCCCGGCTCGATCGAGAAGCCCGCGCCCGGCAGGATCTCCCGGTCGTCGTGGGTCTCGTAGTTGTCGAGATGCGGTCCCGACCCGTGCAGGTCCCGGTCGATCGAGTGGCCGGTGCGGTGCACGAAGTAATCCCCGTAACCCGCCGCGCGAATCACCTGCCGCGCCGCATCGTCGCCCTCGAAGCCGCGGAGCGCGCCCTTCCCCGCCTTGCTGCGCACCAGCGCGATCGCCGCGTCGCGTGCGTCCCGCACCGTGCGCCAGACCTCCGCCACCTTCGCCGGGACCGCCCCGCCGCTGAACCCCATCCAGGTCTGGTCGGCGAACACCGACCCCAGCGCCCGGCCGCCCCAGAGATCGAGCAGCACCACCTGGTCCCGCTGGAGCGTCGCGTCCGACCCGGCCTTCGGCTCGTAGTGCGGATTGGCGGCGTTGGCCCCGAACGCCACGATCGGGGGATGATCGAACACCAGCCCGCGGGCGTGGATCGCGTCGATCACCTGCCGCTGCATGGCGCTCTCGGTGAGCCCGGTGCCGCCCTTCGTCACCGCCTCCCGCAGCGCGCCCTGCGCCACCGCCGCGAGCGCCTCCGCGGCGTAGCGGTGATTGGCGAGCTCGGTGGCATTCCAGCTCGATGCGAAGCGGGTGACCAGCCCTCCCGATCCCGTCACCGTGCCGCCCAGCCGCCGCACCAGCTCCACCACCCCGTACGGGACCCGGTCGAGATAGGGGACCGCGTCGTCCGGCGAGATCTCCATCGCCAGCTTCTTCCCGTGCACCAGGCTCCCCACCGCCGCGTGCAGTTCCTCCCAGCGGGAGTAGGTCAGTACCGTGCCGGGAAATTCCCTGAAGGGCTGGAGCTCGATCTTGTGGACCACCGCCACCGGGTCGCCGCTCTTCGGCAGCATCAGGAAGAGCCGCCGGCTCCCCATCCCGATCGGGCCGAGCACCCGGCCGGCGATGGGATTGACCCCGCGAAAGTCGAACAGGAGCCAGCCGTCGAGACCCTGCTCGGCCAGCGCGGCGCGTACCGCCGCCAGGTCGATCTCGCTCAAGAGCGTCATTCGTAGCCTCCTACCGCGGTGGCGCGCCAGACACAGGACGGATCGCCCTTGCCGCGGCAGCGTTCGTGAATCATCGCGCCTTCGAACCCGGTGAGCACCCGGAGGAGCTCGGCGAGCGCGGCGCCATAGAAGGAACAGCCCGCCCCGTCGGGCAGGGCCAGGATCGAGAGCGGCTTGGAGGATTCCGCCTCCGCCCCGCTGTCACTCACCCGGAGGTCGACCGAGAGCACCCGCTTGGCCGCCCGCGAGGCCGCGCCCGCGCCCAGCGAGCGGCCCAGCCCGCCCGGCGCGATCCGCACCGCGGCGCGGCTCAGCACCGGACCCTTCCGCGCGGTGTGCCGGGCGGCACGGCGGCCGGCATCGGCGAAGACCAGCTGGGCATCGGGACGCCGGCCGGCCAGTCGGAAGACCGAGACCGCCTCGTCCACCGTGACCCCTTCGTCCCGCCGGACCTGGTCCTGGTAGCGGGCGATCTGGGCCGCGACGGTGGCCGAGAGGCCGAGCCGCTTGGAAACGATTTCCCCCGCCAGCTCCTCCAGGCCATCCTCGACCGGGGTGTCGAGGTTGCGCAGGGCCTCGAGCAGGCTGAGCGGGATTATTGTGGGAACGGACAAGGAAGTTCCGGGTGCCGGGATGGGCTACAATATAGAAGGTGCACCCACCCCCACGGACAGCGTCCGCGCTTCACCTTCGCGAAAGACACGATTCCCGGTCATGGCGTTCCCCTCCGCGCTCGCCATTTCCCTGCTGGTCGCCCTCGGCGGCTTCGCGGCGCGCGCCCTCACCCGGGCGGGAACCGTCGCCGCCACCCTCGTGGGTACCGCCATCCTCTGGCGTACCGGGACCGCCGGCCTCGCCGCGCTCGGCACCTTCTTCGTCGGCGCGAGCCTCATCTCCCGCCTGGCGCCCGACCCCGCCGCCCGCGCGCTCGAGGCCAAGGGGAATACCCGCGACGCCATCCAGGTCCTCGCGAATGGCGGCGCCGCGGCCCTCGCCGCGCTGCTCGCCCCCGGCGCCACCGCGCTCTGGTGCGTGACGGCGAGCCTCGCCGCCGCCGCCGCCGACACCTGGGCCACCTCGGCCGGGGGATGGAGCCGGATCGCGCCGCGGCACGTACTCACCGGGCGCACGGTGCCACCGGGGACCAGCGGCGGCATCACCAGTCTGGGCAGCGCCGGCGCGGCGGCGGGAGCGCTGAGCGTCGCCGGGATGGCCGGGCTGGTTGCGCGCGACCTGCGGCTCGTGGTGTGGGCCACCACCATCGGCGTAGCGGGGATGCTGCTCGACAGCGTGATCGGCGCGGCACTCCAGGGCCGGTTCCACTGCGACCGGTGCGATGCGGACACCGAGCGAGCCATGCACCGCTGCGGCTCGGCGACCCGCGTGGTCGGCGGATTCCGCTGGATCACCAACGACGGCGTCAACGCGCTGGCCACTCTCGCTGCAGCCTTGCTTGGATACCTGGCTTCTTAACTGACTAACACAGATGAGGACCAGATGGGAACGGATGGACGCCCCGCACAGGAGAGTCCGTCGTTCTGTCTATTCTGCTCGCCGAGATCATGCGGAGGATTTGTTGGTGGTCTTGTCAGATGTTGAATTGGTGGTGGGGAATGTGGGGAGATCTACGTGGGAGGGTGCGCATGACCAATAGCAGTGCGCACACCAATACAGAATCAGAGTACTCGGCGAGCAAGCGCCCTCTCGACGTGCCGTCCCCGGCTGGGAGTCCATCCGTTCCCATCCCATCTATCGGTGTTAGTCAGTTGGACCAGCCAGCCCCCAGAGGGATACCCGGCTTTCCTCTCTGTATAGACTTGCCGCCCGGACTCCCGCATCGTCGCCTTCGGACGGTTACCCTTCACGAATGACGGTCTCCCTTCTCCCTGATGTGCTGATCGCCGGCGCCGGCCCGGCGGGGAGCGCGCTCGCGATTCACCTCGCCCGCGCGGGGCACCGGGTCGTCGTGGTCGACCGGGCCCGCTTCCCGCGGGAGAAGCCCTGTTCGGAATACCTGAGCCCCGCGGCCGTGGCCGAACTCGCCGGGGTCGGCGCGACCGAGTCGCTCATCGCCGACGGAGCCCAGCCGCTCTATGGGACCCGGGTCATCGCCCCGCACGGCGCCGTGCTGACGGGACGTTTCGACCGGAGTGCCGCCGCCGCGGAGGGACTCGCCGTCGCGCGGCGGGTCCTCGATGCCCGGCTGGTCGATCTCGCCCGCCGCGCCGGCGCCGAGGTGCGCGAGGGATGCGCGCTGGAGGAGCTGATCTACGAGCAGGGCGCGGTGGCGGGGGCGGTACTGCGCGACCAGGATGGCCGCACCGATGTCCTGCGCGCGCGGCTGGTGGTGGGGGCCGACGGCTTGCGCTCGCAGGTGGCGCGCCGGATCGGTCGCCGCCGGTACGGCGCTCCCGACCGGCTGGCCCTCGTTGCCCATGTGGGCGACGTGTCCGGTCTCGACGGCCACGCCGAGATGCACGTGGGGGGCGAGGGATATGTGGGACTCAACCGCATCGGACGGGGCACCGGCCCGGCGCGGGAGAACGTGGCGAACGTGGCGCTGGTCCTGCCCCGCCGCCTCGCGCCGGCGGCGCGGGGCCGGGTGAGCGAGTTCTTCTTCGAGCGGCTGGAGCAGTTTCCCGGCGTGGCCGGGCGGGTGCGACCCGACCTCGTGGTGCGGGAGATCCTCGTGACCGGACCCTTCGCCGCCTGGTCGGGCCGGATCGTGGTGGATGGCGCCCTGCTCGTCGGCGACGCCGCCGACTTCTTCGACCCGTTCACCGGCGAGGGGATTCACAGCGCGCTGGCCGGCGCCCGGCTGGCGGCCGGGGTCATCGGCCCGGCGCTCGCGACCGGCGAGGGCGTGCTGCGCGCACCGGCCCTGGCCCCGTATGTCGCGGCGCGGCGGCGCGCCTTTCTCGGCAAGTGGATGGTCGAGCGGCTGGTCGGGTACGGCATGCTGGCGCCCCGGCTCTTCGACCGCGCGGTCGCACGGCTCGCGTCGCGCGACCTGGGACATACCTTCGTCGGCGTCACCGCCGGGATGCTGCCCGCCCGCGCGGTGCTCAACCCCGGCTTTCTCTCCCGGATGGTCCTGTGAGTCCCGACGTGAAGCCGGCGCTCTTCCGGCAGCTGCTGGGGCGGTTCGCCACCGGCGTCACGGTCCTCACCACCCGCGACCAGGACGGCCGGCCGGTGGGGATGACGGCCTCGAGCCTCGCGTCGGTGTCGCTCCAGCCGCCGCTGCTCTCGGTCTGCGTCGACTTCACCGCCGACATGCACAAGGTGCTGTCGTCGTCGGGGAGCTTCGTGATCAACGTGCTGGCGTCGCACCAGGAGGAGCTCTCCCGGCGTTTCGCGGAACTCCCCCCGGAGGAGCGCTTCCAGGGCATCGCCTGGCAGGAGACGGGCAGCGGGCTGGTGCTGCTGGGTGGGGCGCTGGCCCACATCGAGTGCGAGCGGTACGCCGACTTCCCCCTCGGGGACCATACCCTCTTCGTGGGTCGGGTGACCGGCGGCACCGCCACCGAGGGCGATCCGCTGCTGTATTTCCGCGGCGGGTACGGCAGCTTTCATCGATGAGCGGGATGCCTCTTCTCTCTCCAGTGGGCCACGAGCTGCTGGACCACCCGGACGCCGATCCGGCGAGCGTCGCGAGTTCGCTCCATCACATCGCGCGGGCCAATCGCTGGTTCGGCGGCTGGTGGGCGGTGCGCCGCGGGCTCACCCGGCTCCTGGCCGGCGTCCCCCGCGGGAATACCCTCACGCTGCTGGACGTCGGCACCGGCAACGGCGATCTCCCGGCGCGGGCGGTCGCCTGGGCCGCCCGCCGGGGCATCCGGCTGGTTCCGATCGGGCTCGAGCGGCACCCGACCGCCGCGGCGCTGACCCGGGCGCGCGGCATCGCGACGGTGCTGGGGTGTGCCGGCGCGCTGCCGATCCGTCCCCGGAGCGTGGACCTCGTGCTCGCGAGCCAGCTGGCGCATCACCTGAGCGCGGCGGCGAACGTCGAGTTCTTCCAAGCGGTGAGCCAGGCCGCGCGCCTGGGGGTGGTGATCGCCGACCTGCGCCGGAGCCGGCTGGCGCTGGCGGGGTTCTGGATCGGCTCCCGCATCTTCGGGTTCGACGCCGCGACGCGCGCCGACGGGCTCACCTCGGTGATGCGGGGCTTCCTGCCGGGGGAACTGGCGACGCTCTGCCAGCGCGCGGGGATCGCCGCGGAGATCGAGCGGAGCCCGGGATTCCGCCTGGTCGCGAGCTGGAGGACGGCATGATGCGGACGGTGGATCACCTCCGGATCGCCGCGCCGCCGGCCCGGGTGTTCGAGGCGGCGAGCCGGGTGGAGGGGTGGCCGGAGATCCTCCCGCACTACCGGTACGTACGGATGCTGGAGCGGCGGCCCGATGGCGGCGGGATCGTGGAGATGAGCGCCAACCGCCCCTTCGGGCCGCTCGACTGGCCCACCTGGTGGGTCTCGGAGATGTGGGTCGACGCGGCCGCGCGGCAGGTCCGCTACCGGCACATCCGGGGAATAACCCGGGGCATGGACGTGGTCTGGAAGGTGGAGCCCGACGGCGAGGGGACCAGCGCCACCATCATCCACGAGTGGAACGGGCCGGCGTGGCCGCTGATCCGGCGTCCGGCGGCGGAGTGGGTGATCGGACCGGTGTTCGTGCACGGGATCGCGTCGCGCACCCTGGCGGGCATCGCCCGGAGCTGCGAGGGACGGTGACATCAGAACGGGTGGTATGCGCATGACTCGACGTGTCGTGATTACCGGCATCGGCGCCGTGACCCCCATCGGCACCGGGAAGGACGGCCTCTGGGACGGCCTGCAGGCCCGGCGCTCGGCGGTGGGGCCGGTCACCCGGTTCGATCCTTCACCCTTCCGCTCCCGCATCGCGGCGGAGATCCCCGACTTCCGCCCGGGCGACTTCCTCGAGGACCGGCGGCTCAAGCGGCTCGACCGCTTCGGGCAGCTGAGCATCGCGGCGGCCAAGCTCGCCCTCGCGGACGGGGAGCTCGACCTCGCGAAGGAGGACCGGGACCAGGTCGGCGCGATGATGGGCACCGCGCTGGGCGGCGTGGCCTACGCCGAAGAGCAGTATCCCAGGTACATGAAGGGGGGACCGCGCGAGGTGGACCCGACGCTCGCGCTCACGGTCTTTGCCGGCGCGGGGAGCTGCAACCTGGCGATCGAGTTCGGCATCACCGGGCCGAACTCCACCAACGGGATGAGCTGCGCCTCCGGCACCATCGCCATCGGCGACGGCTTCCGGGCGATCCAGCGGGGGGAGGCGGACGTGATGCTGGCGGGCGGCTCGGAAGCGCCGCTCGCGCCGCTCTGCTACGGCGCCTTCGCCATCATCCGCGCCATGTCCACCCGCAACGACGCCCCCGCCGCGGCCAGCCGGCCCTTCGACGCGGGCCGGGACGGGTTCGTGATGGCGGAAGGGGCGGCGGTACTGCTGCTGGAGGAGCGGAGCCGGGCCCTGGCCCGCGGCGCCCGGATCTACGCCGAGATCACCGGCTACGGGCTCACCAACGACGCGCACCACATGACCGTGCCGCGGCCCGACGGGCAGCAGGCCGCGCGCGCGATGCGGCTCGCCCTCCGGGAGGCGCACATCACGCCGGGCGAGGTCGGGTACATCAACGCCCACGGCTCCTCGACGCCCCTCAACGATCCCACCGAGAGCGGCGCGATCCGGCAGGTCTTCGACGGCCACGCGACGACCATCCCCATCAGCGGGACCAAGGGGTACTACGGCCACGCCCTGGGCGCGAGCGGCGCCTTCGAGGCCGCGATCTGCGCCCTCGCCTCGGCCAACCGCTGGCTCCCGCCGACGGTCAACCTGGAACATCCCGACCCCGCCTGCGACCTGAGCTATCTCGCCGGCGAAGGCGTGACCGCCGACCCCGAGTACATCCTCAGCAACTCGTTCGGGTTCGGGGGGATCAATGCGTGCCTGGTCTTCCGACGGAGTGACGGGAGGTAAACGTTCCTCGTTCCTCGTTCCGCGTTCCTCGTGCGGGTTCGTGGCCGGGACAGATTGTCGGGCAGGACATTCTGCCCCGGACGCCGGTGTCAACGAGGAACGAGGAACGAGGAACGCGGAACGCTTCTCCCACTAGCCCCCGCATCAGGCCCGCCCTAAATTCTCGCCCGCCTTTAACCACAGAGTTCCTGCCATGACGTCGCTTCCCCGCCGCGCCACCGCCGAGGCGCTGGGCACCTTCGGGCTGGTGTTCTTCGGCTGCGGTGCGGTTGTAGTCAATTCCATTCCCGGCGCCGGGTACGGGCTGCTCGGCATCGCGCTGGCGCACGCCATCGTCCTCAGCGTGATGATCAGCGCCACGATGAACATCTCCGGCGGCCACCTGAATCCCGCGGTGACCATCGGCCTCTGGAGCGTGAAGCGGGTGGACACGGCCACCGCCGGCGTCTACGTCGTCGCGCAGCTGGCCGGCGGCGTGCTCGCGGCGTTCATCCTGCAGAACATCCTCCCCGCCGGCATGGGCAAGATCGGCACGCTGGGCACCCCGTCGCTCGCCAACGGATTCACCCTCCCGGGTGCGATCGCGTTCGAGGCCATCCTCACCTTCTTCCTGGTCTCGGCGGTGTTCGGGACGGCGGTGTCGAGCGAGGCGCCGAAGATCGGCGGGTTCGGGATCGGCCTGGTGCTGCTGTTCGACATCCTGGTCGGCGGCACGCTCACCGGGGCGGCGATGAACCCCGCCCGGGCCTTCGCCCCCGCGCTGGTGTCGGGCACCTGGTACGCGCAGCCGGTCTGGTGGATCGGGCCGATCGTCGGGGGGATCCTGGCGGCGCAGCTGTGGGAGCGGGTGTTGCTGAAGAAATAGCCTGGAGGGTGTCATCCCGAGCGAAGCGAGGGATCTACTCTGCCGGCTACGCAGCCGGGAAAGTAGATCCCTCGTCGCTTGCGCTCCTCGGGATGACAGATCGTGTTCCTGCGCGCTTCCTCTACCCTTCCTTCCTCGCCCTCAGAACCAGGCTCACCGCATACCCGAAGTAGATCACGCCGACCACGATGTAGGCGGCGATCATGAACGAGCCGTTGTCAGGCGTCACCGGCGGCCTCCTTGATGTCGCGAGCGAGCTGGATGCCGTAGCGGAGCGTCACCATCCCCACGAACATCAGGATGAACACCCCGAAGCCGCTCAGCAGGGTCCGCAGCATCTCCGGCGGCAGCGACGGCGCGCTCGGCTTCATCACCACCGGCATGGGATGCAGCCCGCGCCAGAGATACACGCTCAGGTGGATGAAGGGCACCAGGATCACGCCCATCACGCTGAGCACCGCGGAGAAGCGGCCCCGCTCGACCGGATCGCGCACCGAGGCGCGCAGGGTGTGATAGCCGAGGAGCAGGAAGAAGAGGAAGAGGGTGAGGGTGAGGCGGCCGTCCCAGGTCCACCAGGCGCCCCAGATCGGCCGGGCCCAGATGGGCCCCGTCACCAGCACCACCGCGCAGAAGACGGTGCCGACCTCGGCCGTCACCGCGGCGAGCCGGTCGAAGCGGGGCTCCCGGAGCCACAGGTAGAGCACGCTCATCAGCCCCGCGAACGGCATCGCGATCCAGAGGAGCACGGTCGCGGAGGGGACGTGCATGTAGAAGATCTTCTGCGCCAGCCCCTGCCGGGCCTCGGTGGGGGTGAACTGCAGCGCCATCACCATCACCCCGGCGACACCGAGCAGGCCGAGCGCGAGGAGAATCGTGCCCCGGCGCATGAGGGCCTTCGCCGGTGCGAGATCGGGAGTCATTCGTCGACCACCGCGGGAAAGAGAAGAAGCGCGAGCGTCATGAATACCACGTCGTACACCAGCAGGAAGGTAAGGCCCGGCACCACCTCGCTCAACGGACGGTTGGCGAACAGCGGCACCGTGACCTTCACCGCGTAGATCAGCGGCGGCACCATGAACGGCAGGAGCAGCACCGGGAGCATCAGCTCGGCGAAGCGGGTCCGGGCGACGATGGCGCTGAAGAGCGTCCCGACGGCCACGAACCCGATGGTCGCCAGCAGCAGCGTCAGCAGCAGCGGCCCGATCACCCGGCCCAGGTCCAGGTTGAAGAAGAGGATGAACAGCGGCAGGGCGACCGCCTCGACCCCCAGCACGAACAGCAGGTTCGCCAGGTACTTGCCGAGGAAGATCTGCTCCCGGGCCACCGGGGCGAGGAGGAGGCCGTCGAAGGCGCTGTTCTCCCGCTCCACCGTGAAGGCCCGGTTCATCGCCAGGACCGAGGCGAACGAGACCGTGACCCACAGGACGCTGGGCGCGAGGTCCACCGTGGCGACCGCGGTCGGGTCGCGGGCGAAGTTGAAGACCAGCAGGGTCAGCGCCGCGAAGACCACGGCGGAGAGGAGGCTGGTGCGGGTGCGCCACTCCAGGCGCAGGTCCTTGGCCGCGATGGCGAGGGCGTGGCGGAACATGCTCAGGTCCTCGCCAGCTGCTGGTAGTCGCGGTTGAACTGGTCGAGGCTCGCGGGCCGCGGCTCCTGGTAGGCCCACTGCCCGTTCTTGAGCACCGCCACCCGGGTGGCGAGCTCCCACGCCTCGGAGGCCTGGTGGGTCACGATCACCATGGCGCGGGTGCTGGTCCGCTCCGCCAGCAGCAGCTCGCGCAACCGGTCGGCGGCGATGGCGTCGAGGCCGGTGAAGGGTTCGTCGAGCAGAATGAGCGAGGGATCGTGCAGCAGCGCCCGCGCGATTGCGGCGCGCTGGAGCATGCCCCGGCTCAGGCTGCGGGGCCGGTCGTGGGCGCGGTGCTCGAGGCTCTGGGCCCGGAGCGCCGCGAGGCAGCGCTCTTCGGGCGACGGAAAATCGTAGAGCTTCGCCGCGAGCATCAGGTTCTCCAGCACTGTCAGCTCGTCGTACAGGAGCGACTGGTGGGAGAGGAGCCCGATCGGCCGGCGGGCATCGGCGTCGTCGCGGGAGAGGGGCCGGCCGTCGATCAGGACCGTGCCGGCGGTGGGCCGGAGCAGGCCCGCGAGGCTCCGGAGCAGGGTCGACTTGCCGGCCCCGTTGGGACCCAGGACCAGCAGCACCTCACCCCGGTGGAGCTGGAGGTCGACCCCGGCGAGCGCCCGCACGGCGCCGTAGCGCCGCGTGAGTCCCCGCGCGTCGACGAGCGGCGTGTCAGGCGACGGCATCAATGCGCTGGGCGAGGTCCGCGAGGTCGAACGGTTTGACCAGGTACCCGTGGTGCGGCAGGTCGAGCACCTTGAGCTGCGGCTCGAAGCTCATGTAGGCGGAAGTGATGATCACGGGGAGCGACGGGACCCGCGCGCGCAGCCGGCGCAGCAGGTCGATCCCGTCGGTGTCGGGGAGCCGGAGGTCGAGCACCGCCACCTCCGGCCGGTGCTCCACCACGAGACGCAGCGCCTCCGCCCCGGTGGCGGCGTACGCCGCGTCGTACCGCTGGGCAAAGGCGCGCTCGTAACTCGAACGCAGCGCGGGCTCATCCTCGATGAACAGCACGCGCCGTCGGGGCATGGCGGTGGCCATGCCCCGAATATACATCAGGCCGCTTCGGCTTCGACCTCGAAAAGGTCATCGAGTTTCGTGAGGACCAGCAGGAACCGCAGTTCATCATTGGGCCGGCGGAGCACCACCACCTGGCGCCGCTCCGACGCCCGGCGCTGGATCAGCATCAGCGCGCCGAGGCCGGCGGAATCCACCGACCGGGTGCCGCGGAGGTCGATGACGAGGCGGCCGGAGCGCTCCGGCAGCTGGTCCAGCAGGCTGACGGCGCTCTGCCGGAAGGAGGTACGGCTCTCGAGCCCGAGGTGCTCCGGGGCCACGAGTTCCATCACCTGCGATTGCGTCGCCTGCATGGTTGCCTCCAGCGCCGGATGTGATCCGAGCGCGATGCTCCGCCGAGCCTTTCTTGTTCGCGGGGCATCGCGCTCGTTGGCGCGGGGCACCCGCCTTCGGCACCGAGCTATCTCGTGCCTGCGTTCGCAGGACGGCGAGACCTCTAGTTTTGCGGCCCCGGATCACTCCGGGTGTGCTCTTATCGGGCGGATCGGTTGTCAGAGACCTTCTGGCCTCCGCCACCCCAAAAAGCGAGGCTGGTGCCAGTTTTGGATCTTGTTGACTGCCAATCACTTAGGCCATGTCGTAGGGCCGCTGCAACGGCTCTGAGCCTCGCACCGCGCAGCGGGATGGGGCGATGCGCAAGAAGCTGGCGGCGGCCCGGGACCGAGACACATGTCCCGGTGGGCTAGTGGGCCGGTGGGCTAGTGGGCTAGGATCGGAATGCACAGTTTTGTAGCGACCCACTCGCCCACTGAACCGGTCCCCAGCCCCCAGGCCCATGACTGATCAGATCTCCACGCTGCTGAACGAAACCCGGCGCTTCCCGCCGTCCCCCGCGTTCAGCACCGGCGCCCTCGCCCAGCCCGCGATCTACCAGGCGGCCAGCGCCGACCGGCTCCGCTTCTGGGAGGAGCAGGCGAAGGCGCTCGAGTGGATCACGCCCTGGAGCAAGGTGCTCGAGTGGACCCCGCCCCACGCGAAGTGGTTCGTGGACGGGAAGCTCAACATCGCCGCCAACTGCATCGACCGGCACCTCAAGGGCCCGCGCCGCAACAAGGCGGCGATCATCTGGGAGGGAGAGCCGGGCGACCGCCGCACCATCACCTACTGGGAGCTGCACCGCGAGGTGGGCCGCGCCGCCAACGCCCTCAAGACGCTGGGGGTCAAGAAGGGCGACCGGGTGGCGATCTACCTCCCGATGATCCCCGAGGCCGCGATCGCGATGCTGGCCTGCGCCCGCATCGGCGCCGTGCACTCGGTGGTGTTCGGGGGCTTCTCGGCGGAGTCGCTGCGCGACCGGATCAACGACGCCAGCGCGGTCTGTCTCATCACCGCCGACGCCGGCTACCGCCGCGGCTCGGTCCTGCCGCTCAAGCGCTTCGCCGACGAGGCGCTCAAGGAGTGCCCCAGCATCAAGCACGTGGTGGTGGTACAGCGGCGCCCGGGCGCGCTGGGCGACGAGGCCTTCGCCAACATCACCGAGGGGCGCGACCACTGGTGGCACCGGCTGATGGACCAGGCCTCGCCCGACTGCCCGGCGGAGCCGCTCGATGCCGAAGACCTGCTCTTCATCCTGTACACCTCGGGCACCACCGGGAAGCCGAAGGGGATCGTGCATTCCACCGGCGGGTACCTCACCCAGGTGACGGCGACGATGAAGTATGTCTTCGACCTCCGGGACGACGACGTCTTCTGGTGCACCGCGGATGTGGGGTGGGTGACGGGCCATTCCTACGTGGTGTACGGCCCGCTCTCCAACGGGGCCACGGTGCTGATGTACGAGGGCGCGCCCGACTGGCCGGAGCGGGATCGCTTCTGGAAGCTCATCGCCCGCTATGGCGTGACCATCTTCTACACCGCGCCGACCGCGATCCGGGCCTTCATGAAGTGGGGGGAATCGCTCCCCGCCAAGCACGATCTCTCGACCCTGCGGCTCCTCGGCACGGTGGGCGAGCCGATCAACCCCGAGGCGTGGATCTGGTACCACGAGCACATCGGCAAGGGGCGCTGCCCCATCGTGGACACCTGGTGGCAGACCGAGACCGGCGGGATCATGATCACGCCGCTTCCCGGCTGTACCACCACCAAGCCCGGCTCCGCCACCGTGCCCTTCCCCGGGATCAGCGTGCAGCTGGTGGACCAGAAGGGAAAGACGCTGCCGAAGGGTGGCGGGCTGCTGACCATCACCGAGCCCTGGCCCTCGATGCTCCGCACCATCTGGGGCGATGACGCGCGCTACCAGCAGACCTACTGGAGCAAGTTCCCCGGCCAGTACTTCGCCGGCGACGGCGCCAAGGTGGACGACGACGGCTACTGGTGGATCCTGGGCCGGGTGGATGACGTGCTCAACGTGGCGGGGCACCGCATCGGCACGATGGAGGTCGAGAGCGCCCTGGTCGACCACCCGTCGGTGGCGGAAGCGGCGGTGGTCGGGAAGCACCACGACCTCAAGGGCCAGGCGCTCGCCGCCTTCGTGACGCTCAAGGAAGGCCAGAAGGCGTCGGCCGAGCTCAAGGACGACCTCAAGGACCACGTCGCGAAGAAGATCGGCGCGATCGCGCGGCCGGACGACATCCTCTTCTCCGCCGACCTGCCCAAGACCCGGAGCGGAAAGATCATGCGCCGGCTGCTCAAGGACATCGCCGAGGGGCGGGCGCTGGGGGATACCACGACCCTGGCCGATCCGTCGGTGGTGAGCCGGCTCAAGGATATGTATGAGTCGGAGGAGAGCTGAGTAGGCGGTGAGGCGGTCAGGCGGTCAGGCGGCTAGGCGGCTAGGCGGCTAGGCGGCTAGGCGGCTAGGCGGCTCGCAAGGGTACCAGGTTAGCTTCAATGCAGAATCCTCAGGGACGAAACATGAAACTGACTCGTGCAACATTGCTCCTGGCGGGACTCGCTACGTCGGCGGCGCTGGCACAGCACTCACTAGCCGCCTCGCCGCCTAGCCGCCTCGCCGCGCCGACCGAGATCACCGTCTACCGCTCCCCCTCCTGCGGCTGCTGCAAGGCGTGGGAAGACTACCTCCGGAAGAATGGGTTCGTGGTGAAGGACATCCTCCAGGATGATCTCTCCCAGATCAAGGCGGAGTCCGGCGTCACCAGCAAGCTCGCCTCCTGCCACACCGCCCTGGTGGGCGGGTATGTGGTCGAGGGGCACGTCCCCGCCGCCGACATCCAGCGGATGCTGACCGAGAAGCCAAAGATCGTCGGCATCAGCGCCCCCGGGATGCCCGGCGCCGGCCCCGGCATGGACACCAGCAAGGATCCCTACGAGGTGCTGGCGTTCGACGCGAAGGGGAACACGACGGTGTGGGCGAAGCATTGAAAAGCAGCCGTTAGCCATTGGCTGTTAGCCGCTCCATGAACGACGACCCTCCCTGAGAATTCTCAGGGAGGGTCGTTTGACATCGTACGGCTAACAGCTAACAGCTAACAGCCTCTAGCCCACACGCCGTACCTAGAACTGAATTTGCGCCCCCATCTCCACCACCCGGTTGGGCGGGAGGTTGAAGAACGTGGTCGCGGTCTGGGCGTTCCGGCTCATCAGGATGAAGAGCTTCTTGCGCCACAGACTCATCGACGGCGGGGAGTCGGCGGTGGGGGGCTTCTTGTCGGCCGACGCGATCAGCGTCTCGCGGCCGAGGTAGTAGGTGGTCTCCAGCGGGCGGGCGGAGAGACCGTTGGCCTGGAGCATCCGGATCACCTCGGGCACGTCCGCGCCTTCCATGAACCCGTGGTGGGCGGTCACCGAGTAGAACTTCTGCCCCAGGTCCTTGAACTCCACCCGCTCTTCGTCGGGGACGTAGGGGACATCGTCGGTCTTCACCGACATCAGGATGACCTGCTCATGCAGCACCTTGTTGTGCTTCACGTGGTGGAGCAGCACCGGTGGGGCGCCGCCCTCGTGCGAGGTCATGAACACCGCGGTCCCCGGCACCCGCTGCTGGAGCCGCTTGCCGATGTCGTTGATGAACATCTCGATCGGGAGGGAGATGTCCTCCATGATCCGGGTGAGCCGTGCCCGTCCCCGCTTCCAGGTGCTCATCAGCACGAAGACGAAGATCGCGACCACCACCGGGAACCAGCCCCCCTCCACGAACTTGATGATGTTGGCGGAGAAGAACGAGAGGTCCACGAAGAGGAAGAGCCCGCAGAGCACCCAGCTCTTGAGCGGGCTCCAGCCCCACTGCTCCTGGGTGACCACGGCGAAGAGAATCGTGGTGATCCCCATGGTGCCGGTCACGGCGATGCCGTAGGCGGCGGCCAGGTTGGTGGAGGAGCGGAACCCGATCACCAGCCAGATGCAGGCGACCATCAGCGCCCAGTTCACCTCGGGGACATAGATCTGGCCCCGCTCCCGCTCCGAGGTGTGACGGATGGTCATCCGCGGGCAGTAGCCCAGCTGGATGGCCTGCTGGGTGAGGGAGAACGCGCCGGAAATCAGCGCCTGCGAGGCGACGATGGCGGCGGCGGTGGCGATGACCACCATCGGATAGATGAGGCTGCTGGGGACGAGGGCGTAGAAGGGGTTCGACGCCATCGTCGGGTCATGCAGCAGCAGCGCCGCCTGCCCGAAGTAGTTGAGCATCAGCGCCGGCAGCACCATCCCGAACCAGGCGAGGCGGATCGGCCGCTTCCCGAAGTGGCCCATGTCGGCGTAGAGCGCCTCGCCGCCGGTGAGCACCAGCACCACCGCACCGAGAATCAGGAAGCCCTGGAGCCCGTCGCGGATGAAGAAGTCGACCGCGTACCAGGGATTGATCGCCTTCAGCACCCCCGGCTCCCGCACGATCCCGCCGATGCCGAGCAGGGCGATGCAGGTGAACCAGACGATCATCACCGGCCCGAAGACCCGGCCGATGCCGCTGGTCCCCTTCTTCTGGAAGAAGAAGAGCACCAGCAGGATGGCCACCGTGATCGGGACGATGACGTTGTTGAGCGCCGGGGTGGCGAACTCGATGCCCTCGATGGCGCCCAGGACCGAGATGGCGGGGGTGATGACCCCGTCACCGTAGAGCAGCGCGGCGCCGAAGAGGCCGAGGGTCACGAGCACGGTGCGGCGGCGGGGGTCGGACGGCTTCCGGATCAGGGCGAGCAGCGCGAGGATGCCGCCCTCGCCCCGGTTGTCGGCCCGCATGACCTGGGCGATGTACTTGTAGGAGACCACGAAGTTCATCGACCAGACGATGAGCGACAGCACGCCCAGCACGTTGTCGGGGGTGGGCGGGATGCCGTGGGTCTCCCCGAAGCACTCCTTCAGGGCGTAGAGCGGACTGGTGCCGATGTCACCGAAGACGACGCCGAGCGCCGCCAGGGCGAGACCGGCAAGCGCCTTCCCACCCTGGGGCTTGCCGGTGTCGGGGGTACTCACGGGAGGGTTACTTCGCGGCGGGCTTGGCGCCGGCGAGCGAGTCGAGCATCGCCTTCAGCATGTCGTAGTGAACGCCGCCGCCGCCGGGATAGAGGCGGTTGCCGATCAGGAAGGTGGGCGTGGAGTTGACGCCCACGCTGATGCCCTCGAGGTAGCTGGCCCGCATCCGGCCGGCGTACTTGCCGGACTCCATGCAGGCCTGGTACTGCACCAGGTCGAGCCCGACCGCCTTGGCGTCGTCGTTGAACACGCCGATCGGGTTCGACTTCGAGGGCCAGTCCCCTTCCCAGCTGTAGATCTTCTCGTTCATCTCCCAGTACTTCCCCTGGTCGCCGGCACAGGCCGCGGCGTGCGCGGCAATGCGCGAGTGCGGATGCATCTCGAGGGGGAAGTCCCGGTAGCGCCAGCGCACCTTGCCGCTCGCGATCAGGCGCTCCTTGATCGTGGGGAACTGGACCGTGGCCCACTGCTGGCAGGCGGGACACTGGTAGTCAGCGTACTCGGTGACCGTGAGGGGCGCGCTGTCACTGCCGAGGAAGTAGCCCCGGAAGCCGCTGGTGTCCGCCACCTTGATCTCGGGATTCGCCGGGATGCTCACCGCGGGCTTGCGGAGGGTCAGGTACCCGATGACCGCGGCCCCGATGACCGCCGCTCCACCCAGGAGCGTGTAGAATCCCTTCATTCCGCCGGTGGCGGCCGCCATGGTTCGTCGTCCTCTGGTTGATCGAGTGGAAGGAAACGCCGCTTCGCCTCCTCCACGATCCGCCGGCTCTCGGCGATCTCGGGAGTGTCGTAGGTCGAGCGGACTTCGTAGTGGAACAACTCGCTGCGCGCATCGCCCAGGAGCCGCTGCAGCTCGGCCGCGGCCCGCAGGAGGTCGCCGGAGCGGTCCAGCTGCTGGATCCGTTCGGCAAGCTGGCGCAGCAGCTGCAGGAGCTGCTCCTCCCGCTGCCGCCCGTACACCTCATCGTGATCGCCCATGCTCCTGCCTCTATCCCTCGTGGCGTCCCGACACGGCGCCCTGGATCTGCCTGAATGGCTTCAGAATCTAATCAGCCCGAGAGCCGGGCGGGCAACGTGGGCCATTTGCCCCGCCCCCTCCGGGGGATGTATATTGTTGGCCGGACAACCCTTGGAGATTCAGCAGCAATGGCTAAAGCAAAGCCCCCCCGCCGTACCGCGCCGGAACCCCGCCTCTTTGATCAGGCCCGCGACGAACTCTTCAGCCACATCCTTCGCTGTGGTGTGCTCGAGGCGCTTCCCGAGCACCAGAAGGAATGGTTTGACGACACGATGCTCTACCTCGCGGAACGCTACGACAGCCTGACCGAAGAAGAGCGGACCCAGCTGCGGACCCTGGGGGAGCGGTACTGCCAGCCGGTGATGAACCGGCCCGCGGCATCCGCCGAACCGGAAGAAGCCAGCGTCAACTGAGCAGGACCTGACGCTCGCAGCAAACGCCCCGGCCTGACGCCGGGGCGTTTTGACTTCAGGGCCGGGCCGGTGACGTGAAATGACGCCAGCGCCACCCGGCCGAAAACCGCGCTCCGCCCCCCACCCCCCCTTCCAGGAACCACCCCGACCGCCCGCCCGGGGCGGATTCGAGTCCCAGGCCCAGCGCCAGGTAGCCCTGCCGCCCCGAGCCAGTCACCCCCGCTATTCCCCCGAAGGCGTACGGCCCGACCCCTGACCGGCGCCGGGGCGCCACCAGCCAGGCCACCAGCAGCTCCCCCCGGCCGATCGTCCTGCCGTCCGCCCCACCGAGTCCGACGCCGGCCGAGATCCTGGTGCCGCCACCGGGCCGGAGCGCGAGGTGCAGCGCCCCGCCGGCCCATGCCGGATCCCGGGCCACGACCATGGCACCGAGCCCCGCCTCGAATCCATGGGGCGCCTGCGCTGCGGCGGGCCGGGCGGCCAGGAGGAAGAGCGCGGCCGCCAGGGGACGGAGGGGACCCATGCCGGTCCAGCTCAGCCCAGCACCAGCTCGTGGGTGATCGCGATGTCCTTCGCGAGCGAGTGGACCACCGAGCAGTATTTCTCCAGCGAGAGGTCGATCGCCCGGCGGGCTTTCGTCTCGTCGAGGGCGGTGCCGGCGAGGTGCACCGTCATGTGGATGGCAACGAACCGGCGGGGATGATCCTCGCGGCGGGTCCCGCGCATCTCGATCCGGCAGTCGGTGAGCCCGGCGCGGGACTTCTCGAGGATGGAGACGATGTCGGACCCGGTGCACGCCGCCGCCGCCAGCAGGAGGGCGACGACCGGGCTCGGCCCTTCGGCACCGTCGCCGTCCAGCCGGATGGCGGGGCCACCGGGGGCGGCGCCGTCGAAGACCATGCCGTGGTCCCAGGTGAGCGTCGCGTGTCTGAGGTTCGATGTCACGTTCCGCGTTCCGCGTTCCGCGTTGGAAAGGGCGAGCAGGTATGGGGAAACCGCTCGGGGGCTGGAGGAACGATAACGCGGAACGCGGAACGCGGAACGCTCAGCCGACCGGCCGCTTGGCGCGCGGCGCCGCCGCGTTGTAGTCCCAGATCGCGTACAGCGCGACCGCCGTGGTGGCCCAGGCGAGCGGGCGGAGCAGGGTGCTGTCGGTGAGGAAGGCGATCAGCGTGAGGAGCTGGCAGACCGTCACCGCCTTCCCGCCGAGCCGGGCGGGAATGGCCATGGGGCGCCCGGAGACGAGGGTAACGACGAAGGCGATGGTGGCGACGAGGTCGCGCAGGAGGACGCCGGCGATCTCGTACCAGGCGAGCCGGCCGGAGAGCGCCACGACGATGAACGCCGCCAGCATGAAGAGCTTGTCAGCGACCGGATCGAGAAAGGTCCCGAAGCGGGAGCTGCCGATGCGCCGGGCAATCGCGCCGTCGAGCAGGTCGCTGGTGGCGGCCACGACCAGGACGACGAGACGGAGGATGGGATCGTGCAGCACGAGGAACAGCACCGCGAGCGGCAGCCGCAGCAGCGTGAGCAGATCGGCCAGGGTGACGCCTGACCGGGGCGGTGACGGTTGACCTTGATCCCCCTCCCACCGGGGGGTACCTTGGGAAGCCATCGGCCCGGCGGGGATGTCGGCCTCCCGCGGATCGCTTCCCTTACTGCTCACCACGGCTATGGACCTCCAGCTGCTGAAGAAGACGGCGATCTTCGCCGATCTCGATGAGGGAGAACTTGCGCGCGTTGCGGAGATTTGCAAGGAGCTCAAGTACCAGGGCGGGCAGGTGATCTTCAAGGAAGGGGAACCGGGCAACCGGTTCTACATCATCGTCCAGGGCGAAGTGCGGATCAGCCGGAACATCCCCGGCAGCGGCGAGGAAGCGCTGGCGGTGCTGCAGCCCGGCGCCTGTTTCGGCGAGATGGCGGTGTTCGACCGCTCGGAGCGGAGCACCGACGCCATCGCCAACGGTCCGGTCACCCTGATGACGATCACCCGGCCCGACTTCGAGATCCTGCTCGACTTCAACCGCGACATGGCGTACAAGATTCTCTGGTCGATGGTGCGGCTCCTCTCCTCCCGGCTTCGTGTCACCAACGACAACCTGAGGTCGCTGCTGGCGATTTCGATGTTCTAGGTCGTCGCAGGTGGCCATCTCCTCTTCGCTGACCGAACTGACCGGCATCACCAGCCCGCTTCTCGCCGACGAGAGCGGGCTGGCTGCTCTCGCCATCGCGGCGGGCGGCGCGCTGGGGCTGACCGCCCACGGGCCGCCGACCGCGAAGTCGGGTCCCCGCGGCATCGCGGTGGGCCTGCTGGGGCACGGCGGCCACGTGATCCTCCACGCCGCCCCGACAGAGGGCAGCGTCCTCGTCGACATCGTCACCCCCGGCACCACGCCGGCCACCCGCGCCATCGAGGTGATCGCGCGGCGGCTGGGCGTGGAATTAAAGGCGGACTGACCCCCATGCATCCCGAGCCTCCCGACCACCACGACGCCGAGCTGATCCTCAAGATCTACGACCTTCGCCGCGAGGCGGTGCTGCGCGAGTCGCGGGCCCAGGTCCTCAAGGACTACTGGCCGACGAACGTGGAGGAGGCGGTGGTGGTGTACCGCATGGATCACCCGCTCAACCGGGCGTGGCGCCAGATGACCAGCTACTGGGAGATGGTCTACGGGATGGCGCGGCATGGGGCGATCCACCCCGAGTTCCTGGTGGACAACAACGGCGAGGGGCTGGTGCTGTTCGTGCGGGCGGAGCCGTACCTCGCCGCCATCCGCGAGGCCAGCTCCCCCCGTTCCTTCCGCAATGCCGAGTGGGTGGCCCGGGAGACCGAGACGGGTCGCGCGATGATCGAGGGGTTCCGGGCCCGCTACGCGAAGGCGATCGCCGCCCGGTGAGCCACCGGCTCACCCGGAGTCTCTGGCTCCCGCTGGCGCGGCCGCAGGCGTTCGCCTTCTTCGCCGACGCCTTCAACCTCGAGCGGATCACCCCGCCCGAGCTCCACTTCCAGGTCGTCACCCCCGCCCCGATCGAGCTGCGTGCGGGAGCCCTGATCGAGTACCGGCTCCGGCTCTTCGGGGTGCCGATGTACTGGCGGACGCTCATCGCCGTCTGGCGGCCGGGAGAGTGCTTCGTGGACGAGCAGCTCGACGGGCCCTACGCCCAGTGGATCCACCGGCACCGCTTCCGGGACGAGCGCGGTGGCACCCGGATCGACGACCAGGTGGATTATCGCCTGCCGTTGGGCCCGGCAGGCCGGGGGGCCTGGCCGCTGGTGGCGCTCCAGCTGCGGCGCATCTTCGACTACCGGCAGCAGGCGGTGGCGGCGCTGCTGGGCGGCACTTGCCCCGGACCCGACCGGCCCGCAAGTTAGGCAAGCCTCTTCCCGAGCCGGCCATGACCTTCCGCCTCTCTCCCCTGATCCTGACGCTGCTGCTGGTGGGCGCGTGCGACGGCTCCGATGGGACTCGTGAGGTTCCTCCGCCCACCACCGGGACGCTCCGGCTCACCACCACCACCGGCGGCGCCGACCCCGACGCCGACGGCTACACGCTCTTCGCCACCGACCTGCCCGCGGTTTCGATCGGCAGCAACGCCACGGTGAGCGTCGATGTCGCGCCGGGGCGGTACCTGACCCTGCTGACCGGGATTGCCGACAACTGCCAGCTGGCCGTGCCTGACACAGTGGATGTCGTGGCCGGCGTGATCACGCCGGTCGCGCTGCCGGTGAGCTGCACGACCGCGCGCACCGACCTGCGGGTGACGGTCCAGACCACGGGAGAAGACCTCGACCCGAGCGGCTATGTCGTGACGGTCGACGGTGATCTCACCGTGCCGGTCCCCAGCAATGGGCAGGTGGATCTGAAGGCGGCGAACGGGCTCCGGGTCATCAGCCTGGGCGACCGGGCCAGCAACTGCAGCATCACCGGTGGCCCGGCCGGTGGTGTCGCGCTTCCGCGTGAACAGGTCACCGAAGTGTCGTTCACCGTGGTGTGTGTCCACACGCCCAGGATCGCCTTCACGTTCAGCAGCGGTACGTACACCATCAACCCTGACAGCACCGGATGGTCGCGCATCGGGCCGGGTGCGTATCCGCAGTGGTCACCCAACGGCCGCCAGCTGCTCTCGAGTTATCAGGGAACTCCCGTGATCATGAACACGGATGGCACGGGAGTGCATCAAGTCAGCCTGAGCGGGGGGATCATCGCAGGCGCGAACTGGTCCCCGGATGGATCCCGGATCTCCGTCGCCATGCGGCCGGTCCCCGGCTCGGTAACCATGTTCGTCGTCGACACCAACGGTGCCAACCTCCGGCAGATCTCCTTCGGAGCGTCCTATGACCAGCAGCCGGAATGGGCCCCTTCCGGCGATCGCATCGTGTTCTCCCGCGGACTCGCCTTCGACGGCGGTCTCTGGATCGCCCGAACCGATGGCTCCGGTGAATCCCTCCTGACGCCGGGCACGAACTTCGGACCCCGCTGGTCCCCCGATGGCAGCCGGATCGCCTTCATGGCGCCCGACTCGACCGCCCCGCTCGGGGCATACGGCACTCGAGTCATGCTCATGAATGCCGATGGGTCGAACCGTCACGCCCTGACGTCCTTCCCCGGTGCGGGTCAGTACACGGCCGGACTCGGCTGGACGGCGGGGGGAGACAGCCTCGTGGTCTCCACCGGGACCACGCTCTTCACCGTCGATGCCGCGACCGGCGGGCAGACGCCCGCGAAGAACCTGAGCGGGGTTCCGCACTTCGCCTGGCGGAACTGAACCGCTTGTTCCGGTCCCTCGATGCATCCATGATCGTGGCCACCGCCGAGCGGCTCGAGCGGCGGATTGTGGAGCGGTTCCCGGGGTCGGGGCTCTCGCGGGTGGCGGGGGAGCTGCTGCTGGTGGCGCGGGAGACCTCCGCGCGGATCGCCCGCCTCACCCGCCCCCGCTGGGGCCTGCGGGCCGGGATCGGGCTCCTGATCCTCAGCATGCTCGCGATCGCCGGGCTGACCCTGAGCCGGCTCTCGATGCCCGGCTCGATCACCGAGCTGAGCCAGGTGGTGCCGCTGCTGGAATCGGCGATCAACGACGCGGTCTTCGTGGGGATTGCGATCGCGTTCCTCGTGACCATTGAATCACGGATCCGCCGGCACGCCACCCTCAAGGCGCTGCACGAACTCCGGAGCCTGGTGCACATCGTCGACATGCACCAGCTGACCAAGGACCCCGACACGGTCGGGGAACACAGCGAGACCGCCTCGAGCCCGGATCGGCGCCTCACCCCCTTCGAGCTGAGCCGCTACCTCGACTACTGCTCCGAGCTCCTGTCGGTGACCAGCAAGGTGGCGGCGCTCTACGCCCAGCAGCTCGACGACCCGGTGGTCCTCGACGCGGTGAACGAGGTGGAGGGGCTGACGACGGGGCTCTCCGCCAAGATCTGGCAGAAGCTGGTGATCCTGGGGACGACGCGGGGAGAGGCTACGAGCGCTGCGGGACCCGGATCATGAGCACCACCATCGCGGCGAGCGCGAGGAAGGCCGGGATCGGGTCCTTGATGGCCCAGAGCGAGGCCAGTACAGTGGCGCCCGCGATGAGGCCGAAACGGCGATAGAGGGCCGGAGCGACGCGCGGCGCGGGGTCGGCCGCGTCGAAGCGGAGGGTGCGCGGATCGGGGACCGGCAGCAGCGGGCGGCGGCTCCCCAGCGGAAAGAGCAGGCCCGCGCCGAGCTGGGTGGCGAGGGTGAGGGTGGAGATGCCGGCGGTCCCGTCCCGCACATCGGGGGCGGGATCGCGCCGCGCCCCACTCGACTCCGCCCGCGACTCGAGGGGATCGGTCCCCTCGAGGAGCGCGGCGAGCTGCGGGGTCCACTGGTCCTCCGGGGCGAGCAGATGGGCCCGCTCGAGCGCCTGCCGGGCCTGGGCCGGACTCCCGTGCGCCTGTTCCAGCGCCGCCAGCAGGTAGGAGGTTGCCGCCGACCCCGGGAGTTCCCGCACCGCGCCGCGGGCCAGCTCCAGCGCCTCGATCACCCGCCCCTCTTCCACCAGCACCCACAACCGCAGGTACCAGCACTGCTCCTCGGGCGAGGTCGGATGCCAGACCGAGTCGAGCAGCTCGAGCGCGCGGGTGGTCTGCCCGGCGGTGATCAGGGCCCGGATCAGGGCCAGGTGATCGGGGGTGACCCGCACCAGGGAGGGCGCCGCCATCATCGTCACGGGCACATCCCGCACCGGGAGCGCCGTGTTACGGGCAATCGCCGGGCTGGGCGCCGTGGAGGAGGGCACCGGAATCGCTGGCCGGGAATACGCCCCGGCGTTGCTGACAGGAGATATCACGCCGTAGTTATCGGCAGGGACGGCAAAAACTTGAGGTTCGGGCGGTGTCATCCCGAGCGAAGCGAGGGATCTACTGTCCAGGTCGGGGAGGATGCGCCGCCAATGAAGTGGGGAGTAGATCCCTCGCACCCCGCATGCGCGGGCGTGCTCGGGATGACAGTTACTTCCCCCCACCCTTGCCCCGCACCACACCCTCGGCAAAGCCAGCGGCCAGGACGCGCTCCGCCACCGCGCGCACGTCCTCCGCAGTGACAGTGCGGTACGCCGCCGCGGGATCGACCAGCTCCTCCAGCCCCGGACCCGCGAGCCAGGCGTCGAGAATCTCCCCCGCCACCGCGGCAGCGCTCTGCCGGCCCACGTCGGTCTGGCCCGCCAGGTAGTTCACCGCGCGCGACAGCTCATCCGCCGACACCGGCTCCCCCGCGAAGCGCCCCAGCTCCTTGAGCATCTCCTCGCGCGCCTCGGCCTCCCGCTCCGGGGAGGTCGCGATGTAGGAGAGAAACGCTCCCCCACGCGCCTTCTGCCAGCTGGTGGCGACCACGGTGTAGGCGAGCGAGCGCTTGTCCCGCAGCGCCTCGAAGAGCCGCCCTCCCAGCCCGCTCGCCACCGCCGACCAGACCTCGGCGGCATGACGGTCGGGCGCGCGGCGCGAGGGACCGGGGAAGGCCAGCGCAAAGGCCGATTGGGCCTTGTCCCGCTCGACCACCCGGGCGGGGAGACCGCTCCCGGCCGCCCACGCGACGGGCGTGACCAGCGGCGACGCGGTGCGGGCCTCGTAGCGGCCGAAGACCGGGGCAAGCTCCGCGAGCGCCGCCTCGGGGTCGAGGTCGCCAACCGCGATCACCACCCCACGCCGGGCCAGCATCGTCCGGGCATACCACTCCTTCACCAGCGCCGGCTCGAGCGCGGCAATTTCGGCGGGCCACCCGTGCGCCGGCACCCCGTAGCCCTGGTCGCCATAGGCGGAAGCAAGGCGAGCTGGAAGGGGGCTTCGCGGTACATGTCGTCCGCCCCACTTGGCTGGTCTCGAAGGCATCTGCCTTCGGCGAGAATCCGAGGGCCGGCGAAGGTGGGCTGGTCCCGAACTGGTCGAGCAAGGGCCGCGGCGCAGCCAGGGTGGACGCGAGCACCGCTGACGCCGAAGCCCGCAGTGCCGAGAAGGCCCCGATGGTGGGCGGAACGCTCCACCCGAGGCGCTCGAAGCCGGCCGAGGCCGGCGGCGTCGAGCCCGCCGCGCCGCGGATGGCGCTCCGGATCGCGAGCGCGGTGAGGCCGCTGGCCGCGGCAGGATCGAACTCGCTCCGCGGCAGGTAGACGCCCAGCGTCGGCGGGCACGCCCGGCTTGCGGCAGACCAGCAGGGCGAACAAGGCCGGCGTGGCCTCGTGATGGACTGGGCCACCGGGGGCGTGGTACGACCGGCGCGGGGCGTGGGCGCGAGGAACAGGCTGGAGATCCCGGGTGCCTCGACCGGCTCGAGCCGGGTCACGGCAGAAGCGGCGGCCAGCTCGCCGGCGGTGGTCGGCGCCCCGATCGCGCGGCTGGTACACCACGCCCGGGGAGGCCGCCTGCGGATCGAGGTAGCGCTCGCGACCTGCCGCACCTGCGCGGCGGTGGTGCCGGCGAGGATCTCGAACTCGCGATCGAGCTCGTGGTAGTCGCCCAGCGCCTCGGCGGAAGCGAGGAGGCGGCGCGGCCGTCCATCTCCTCCATGCGGCGGGACCAGCGGGTGAGCAGCAGGGTGCGGGTGCGCTCGAGATCCGCATCAGGGCGCCCCGGTCGGGGCAGGCCGGCTCACCGCCTCGGCCATCTTCGTCACCACCACCGGCACCCGCTCGGGATCGCACTCGGCGCCGAGGAAGACCCCGAGCTCGGTGGGAGAGTAGTGGTGGGCGCTCACCGAGCCGAGCCCGGTCTCGCAGGCCTCGCGGTAGAACCAGCTCCCCGCCCGCGCCCAGCACGCCGGCGGCGAGATCGAGGGGATGGCATCGTCGTGGAGCGCGGCGACGCCGCGCCAGCCGAGCGAGGTCGGCGGGTCGCGTCGCCGCGGAGGTCGGCTCCGCACCTCGCGGCGAGCGGGTTCATCGGGTGACAGGTCGACTACGCCCGGGGCGCGGGTCCCAGCCGCCGTAGGTCCGTTCGCCCGAGGGGCCGGTATCTCGTCGACGTCCACGTCACCGACGATCGCGACGATGGTGACGGGGACATAGCGCAGGTGGTAGTAGCCGAAGACGTCCTCGCGGTGGAGGCGGCGAGGTCCTCTCGTAGCCGATCCGCCAGCGACGGATGCGGTGCCGGTCGTACATCAGCTCGTGCAGCGTCTCGTGGGTCAGGGCGCGGTTGTCGGTTTCGCTTGGCTTCACGGATGACCTTGAGCTCGCGCGCCAGCTCCTCGCGGTCGACCAGCAGGTGCATCAGGGCATCGGCACGGATGTCGACGGCGTCGGCGATACGGCTGGCGGGAGGACGTAGTAGCTGGTGATCGTAGGTCGTGCTGGCGTTGAGGTAGCCGCCGGCGGCCGCGGGTGTCGCGGGCGATCTGGCCCCGCCCGCGCGCGGCAACCAGCGAAGGGCATGTGCTCGAAGACGTGGCTGATGCCGATCAGCGGTCGGGCTCGTCGAAGAATCCGGCCTTCACGTGGGTGACCACGGCGGCGACAGGGGCGGAGCTGTCGCGCTGGACCCAGGAGGTGAGGCCGTTATGCGACCTTCCGAACGCCGGCGGTCCACGATGGCAGGGGCAAAGTGTCGTCATGGTGGGAAAGACTGGCCGTTAGCCGTTAGCTGTTAGCTATTAGCTCTTAGCTATTAGCCCATCCGGTGAGCGAGCGACCCTTCCAGCCAATGGCGGAGGTCGTTTTGCATCGACTGGCGCAGCTGGCAGCAGCAGCTAACGGCTACTGGATGATCACCACTCCCGCAGCCGCACTCCTGCGAATGAACGCTTCGGGATCGGTCGTGGGATGACGACCCCGGTCTCGGCGGCGCCCCGGCGGGCGGCATCGAGCATGAACTCGTGGGTGGAGCCATCAGCCCCTCGCGGTCGGCCTGCTTCATCTGCTCGAGCAGCTCGACCCAGGTGCCGCCCAGGTGCGGCCGGTGAGGGTGGCGATGGTGTGCATGCCGCCCAGGGCATGGCCTTCACCCATCGCACGGAGCTCGGTGAGCAGGGTGCCGAGCTCCAGCTGCGCCGGGTCGCGGGTGGTGCCGCATCGGGCTGGGTAGCCTCGACTTCGGCGAGGGTGGTCGATGGGGTCGACCTCGCCGGAGACCTCGCCCAGCCGGGCGAACCGGGGGCGGGCTCCAGCAGTTGGTCGCCGAGGCGACAGGTGGTCTTCTTGAGCTCGATGTAGCGCCAGATGCCGAGTTCGTCGAAATGATCCTCGGGGAGGTCTGGGTGAGGTGGTTGTCGCGGCGTCCGGGACTCGCTCCGGTCGTACAGCATGTTGGCGGTAGATCAGGCCTCGCTGTACTGGGGATCGATCTGGAGCGCGCGCGGGCCGAGTAGAGCGCCCCGCTGTCGTCATTGAGGCGATGGCAGGCGTAGCCGACGCAGGCGGCGGCCTCGGGGCAATCGGGCTGGGCGGCGACGGCATACTCGAAGAACTGCTGCGCCGCGGCGATCAGGCCTTCGCGGAATAGCGCGCGGCCGATCTGGAGCAGTTCGTGGTCGTCGCGGAAGCCGAGGGAAGATCTCGAACGCGCCAGGGCCTTCTGCCGGTCTTCGATCTTGAGGAGCACCTCGCCGTAGCCGGCGAGGGTATCCTCGTGATCGGGATCGAGGGTGAGGG
The DNA here is from genome assembly GCA_046327735.1 of Gemmatimonadales bacterium. GTDB lineage: Bacteria > Gemmatimonadota > Gemmatimonadetes > Gemmatimonadales > GWC2-71-9 > JADJOM01. Next base: position 163,897 of record JAXLXZ010000006.1, read on the forward strand.
CGCGCTCGAAGCTCTGCGGGCCAGGGCGTAGTCTTCCCCGAGGTAGGCATAGGCCATCCGACGTGAAGGATTCTACGCTATTGGGATAGAGCTGGGTCCTTCACGGAGGAAGTCGAGCCTCGAAGCGGCCCTCGTTGTAGAGCTGGTGTGCGTTCGGCCAAGCCGTCGTCGGAGCGGAAACCGGTCCGGCTGCAAAGTTCCCCTCCAGCGGCGAAGTGTAGCTCTAAAGTAGGATGGAGCTTCGGGTTGGGGCAAGAGGGAAAAGCACAGATCAGGGCAAGAGGAGGACCGGTGGATTGGTGAGCCGGAACAGCTTAGGCGTGAGCGGTGGCGGGAAGGCCAACAGCGTGAGCGGGGCCAGTGTCATCCCGAGGGCGTCAGCATTGGCGGGGATCTCTCGACTAGATCCCTCGCTTCGCGCTGGATGACCGGAAATACTTTTCCCGCTCACCGCTCGTGCACACCATTTCCCGCTCACCCTGCTGCGGTCGCCGTTTGACAAGCACGGCGCTCGCGCATGTGCCTGACCGGTCGGCCGGCAACAGGGCGTTGCGATGCCCGCCGTCCCGACAAGCCAAGCGACCCGCTGGCGGCGCCGTCCGGGCGCATCCTTTGCGCTGCGCTGGAAGTCTTTGGTGAGCTTGGGTTTGCGCACTGGCACTGGATGACGTCGCGCTTCGGGCCGGCGTCGAGACCCTCTACCTCTATTTCGATAACAAGGAATCCTCTTCAGAGCGATGGTGACCGCCGGTTGGAAGCGCGGCGATCGGCGCACCGCCGAGGAGTTCGTGCGCGGCTGGAAGGGGAGTACCAGCGACCTCCTGCAGGCGTTCACCACCGGCTACTGGGCCAAGATGAACCAGCCAGCCCGAGCTGCGTCGCCAAGGTGGTCATCGGTGAGCTGAGCAGCTTCCCCGAGCTGGCAGAAGTGGTACTACCCGGTGATCCTGCGGACCCGCCGAGTGATCGAGACGATCCTGGGGCAGGGCATCGAATCGGCGGAGAGTTCCGGCCCGTCCACACCGCGCTGACCGCCCGCGCGCACCGCACGGCTGCTGGTGGTCAGCGGCATGGCGCAGTTCCTCCACTACTTCCAGAAATACGACCCCGCGCCGCTGTCGAGCGACGACATCACGAGAGCATTCTCGATCAACCGCCGCTGCGCCCGTGCCGATGATGCCGGCGCCCGTGACGCCGGACTAGATGATGCGGATCTCTACCCTGCTCTGCACGGCCCTCGCAGCCCTCCCGCCGCAGCCGGTCGCCGGCGGCCGGCTCTACAGCCGCTCGCCCGGGCGATCGCCGGGACGGGAACGCGGCATCAATGCCGCCTGGCCAACTGAACGAGCGGATCACCCAGCGCATGGGGCAGCGGCGCGCCGACCTACAACGCTGTTGACGCTCTCCGGCTCGGCCACGCGCCAGACGCTCAACCTCGGCGGTTCGGGCTGCCTTTTTCGCCCACCGGCGTGACCGATCCGTTGCAATCTCTGGCGCTTCGGGTGAGCAGGCGCGAGACCCTGTTCGACCTGAGCACCACAGCCCAGCTCGCTCATAAGGACTCGGCCCTCGCGGTGGGCGCCGACGCCCGCGCCGTCGGGGAGCTCGCCGGGGCCACCGCCGGCGCATCGCCTACCTCCGCGCCTCGCCGAGGACATTCGGTGGCGGCCCGGCTGGCCGACGGCAGCCTTTCCGCCGACCTCCTGTCGCAGTCGCGGCAGCAGGTGTCGGCGGGCGTAAACCCACGATCGACGCCACCCGGGCGAGACCCAGTTCGCCGGGGTGCTGACCCAGCTCGAGATCGCGCAACCTGCGCGACCGGACCCGGCTCGACCTGCTCCGCGCCCTCGACCTCCCGGTCGACCCGGTGACCACGGCCGACACCCTCGGGAACCTCGGCGCCGGGCTGCCGGAGCAGCCGACAGCGCGGTGAGCTTCGCGCTCTGCCGAGCATCGCGCGGAGGTGAAGGCCGAGCGGACCCGCACGAAGGTGGCGGAGCGCTCGCTCAAGGCGATCGGCCCCTCGAGTACGTCCCCAGCCTCGCGGGTCGGCGAAGCCCTGCCAGCAGAGCGGCGAGGAGCTGACGGCCTCGCGGGCGCTACGCGATCCGAGGTGGCGCTGTCCATCCCCACTGCTCGACCACGGTTTCCGCCGCCCGGCGCGGCAGGGTAATGCGCGCCTCGATGCCCAAGCTCGACGCTTTGACCTGGAGCAACAGGTGGCGGTCGAGACCCGCCGAGGCGGTGCTGGACCTCGGCTCCGGCCGAGACCCGGTGAAGCGGCGGAGACCGCCTGCGGCTGGCGGAACAGGAGCTGGCCCAGGCGCGCGGCGCTTCGTGGCCGGTGTCGCGGGAAGTCGCGGAGACCACCAATGCCCAGGCCGGGCTCGTCGCCGCGCGCGACGAGGGCGCGATCGAGGCCAGGTGAATGCCGCCGTGGCGCGGGTGGTGTCCCGCCGCGCCTGGGCGTGCTCGACCAGACGCCGTGACGACGGCAGGGGAGAATTCGACGATGACCGCCTCAACACCTCGAGATTGCCGGCGCGGCGCCTTCGGCCCCTCGGGCTTCAGCGGCGCCGGAACCGGCCCCGGCCAAGGCCCGCTCCAGGTTCCACGTGATCATCTGGGCGTGATCGTCCTCGCGCTCGCGGTGGTGGGGATCCGGAAGTTCCTCTTCTCCCGCAACGTGGAGACCGACAATGGTCGACGGGCACATCACGCCCGTCGCTCCCAAAGTACAGGCGTTCGTCGCCGAGGGTGCGGGTGGAGGAGAACCAGCACGTGAACGCGGGCGACACCCTCGTGGTGCTCGACGACCGGGACCTCAAGGTCCGGCTCCGACCAGGCCGGGAAGGCGGAGCTCGCCGCGGCGGTAGCGGCGGCAGGGAATCGCGGCCGGGGCGGCCAGGCGGTGGCCCAGCTCGCGGCGAGTCAAGCGCAGGAGGCCTCTCTCGCGAGGCGGCGGTCACGTCGGCGGAAGCGGGGCACGGAAAGCGGCCTCGACCTCAAGGCGCCTCCAAGGGGCTCGCGGCCCAGAAGATCGTCTCGGCGCAGCAGCTGGACGCGGCCCAGGCGGCGAACGACGCGGCCCAGGCCAACCTCGAGGCGGCCCAGCGGCTTGAGCCGGCGGCGGCGGCGGGAAGCGTGGTGCAGGCCTCCGGCGCGGCGGTGAGCGGCGCCGAGGCGCGGCTCGCGGCAGCGCGCGCGGCGGGTGTCGAATGCCCGGCCGCAGCTCTCCTACACGGTGCTCACCGCGCCGATCGGCGGGGTGGTGGGCCGGCAGTGTCGAGCGGGGCGGGCTGGTGCAGGTGGGGCAGACGCTGATGTCGAGGTGATCCCGGACAAGGACGTGTGGGTCACCGCCAACCTCAAGGAAACCGACATGGCCAACGTGGCAGTCGGTGACTCGGTGGAGTTCACGATCGACGCCTATCCCGGCCGGCATTCCCGCGGGCACGTCGAGAGCCTGAGCCCGGCCACCGGGGCGCGCTTCGCGCTGCTCCCGCCGACAACGCCACCGGCAACCTACGCAAGGTGGTGCAGCGGGTGCCGGTGCGGGGTGGCGGTCGATGGCGGCGCGGACGAGACCCATCCGTTGCGGCCGAGGATATGGTCGTGGTGATCCACGACCCGGTGGCCCATGGCGACGATGGCACTGCCGGCCCGGCCGGCGCCGCTCTCCCGCGAGGAGGTCTACCGCTACCGGTACCTGATCGCCTTCGCGGTTGTGTCGGCCAGCGTGCTGGAGCTGGTGGACACCAGCATCGTGAACGTCGCAATTCCCCACATGATGGGGAACCTGGGCGCCACCCTCGACGAGATCGCGTGGGTGAGCACCGGGTACATCGTGGCGAACGTGATCATCCTGCCGCTCACCAACTGGCTCTCCGACCGGTTCGGGCGGCGGAACTACTACACCGGCTCGATCATCCTCTTCACCTTCGCCTCGTTCCTCTGCGGCAACGCCCACACGCTCGAGTCGCTGGTGGCGGCGCGGGTGCTGCAGGGCATCGGGGCGGGGCGCTGATCTCGACGGCGCAGGCGATCCTCTTCGACGTCTTCCCGCTGCACGGGCACCCGGCAAGGCCATGGCGATCTTCGGCATGGGCGTGATGGTAGGACCGACGCTCGGGCCGACGCTGGGCGGGTGGATCACCGACAACTACTCCTGGCCCTGGATCTTCTACATCAACGGCTTCCCGCTCGGCATCCTCGCGGCGATGATGACCTGGCGCGTGCCGGAGCCGTTCCACGCCAACGAGCGGGCCGATCATGTCGACTGGATCGGGCTGCTGCTCCTGATCGCCGGGATCGGCGCGCTCCGATCATGCTGGAGCGGGGGGAGAGCAAGGACTGGTTCAGGCACGAGATCAAGGTTGAGGCGATCGTGGCCTTTTCAGCCTCGTCGCCTTCACCTGGCACGAGCTGGTGACCGATCACCCGGTCGTCGACCTCCGGATTCTCCGCAACCGCCAGCTCGCGAGCGGGGTCGTCTTCGGCCTGATCCTCGGCTTCCGCGCTCTACGCCAGCGTCTTCGCGCTGCCGGTGTTCCTCCAGAGCAACCTGGGCTACCGCGTGGGACACCGGCAAGGTGATCCCTCCCCGGCGCGATCGCGAGCGCGGTCACGATGGCTATCACCGGGCGGATCACCGGGAAGATGGACGCGCGCTGGCTGATCGTGACCGGGGTGGGGGCTCTTCTTCTGGGCCATGTGGCTGCACTACCAGCTCACCTCGGCATCGGGATGAGCGACACGGTCTTCCCGATGATTCTCCGCAGGAACAGGAGCTGGGCCTGATCTTCGTGCCGCTGACGCAGGTGGCGGTGGCCGACCTCAAGCCGCAGCAGCTGGCGCAGGGCACCGGCCTCTTCAACCTCTCGCGCCAGCTGGGCGGGAGCTTCGGGATCGCGGTGGCCGCGACGCTGCTGCAGCGGTTCACCGAGCAGAGCCGGGAGGCGCTCCGGGCCCACCTCAACCTGGCGGAGCCGGTGACGGCAAACTGGGTGGCGGCGGTGACGGCGCGGATGCAGCAGCTGGGCGGGAATCGAGACCGCGCGGCAGAAGACCTACGCGCTGCTCGACTTCAAGCTGCACCAGCAGGCGAGCGTGATCGCCTTCGAAGGTGTTCCTGGTCATGGGGGTGACGTTCGTGCTGGCGCTGCCGCTGCTGCTAGCATTCCGGACTGGAAGGACCCAGGGCGGAGGCGGCGCCGCGCGCTAGGCGCCAGACCTGGGCAAGGGCGGAGGTGGGGACGAGGGGCGGTGATTCCTCGCGGCTGCAGGTCGCCGCACGCAATCACCACCACGGGGCTCAACGACCTGACGCCGCTCCGGGATCACCACCCTCGTCCAGCCTCCGCCTTCTCCGGCCTATTTTAGCCCACTAGCCCACCATCACCGTCGGGCATCCCATCACGATCGTCCCGCCATGCGCCGTCAGGCTCCCATCTGGGCCGCGGGCATGTTGCTGATCAGTACCCGTGAACGCCCCCATCGCCACGACGTCCGGGGGCCCGACGCAGAGGCACATGTCGCCCACCCGGGCGGCGGGCATGCCGCCGATCAGCACGGTGATGCCGCCGGGTGGCAGCACCGGCCGCCGTGGTCGAGGCACGCCCGGCGTGACCATCGGGCAGACGTGCATGTCGCCGACGCGGGCTGCTGGCTGTGGCATGGTGTCGCTCCTCTCCGCCCTACGATTCGGGCCAGAGCTTGATCTTGGTGATCACGTCCAGCCCCTGCTGGATCGCGGCCTGGAATTTTCCTTGAGCTTCTCGACTCCGTCGCCGTCACCGCGATCAGCACCGCCCCCGGCGATCGCCGGTATCACTCGCCCGGCAGGACCGCCTGGGCGGGGCGAGGCTGTCGCCGGCGAAGAACGCGCGGCGCCGCCTGCACCCCGCCGCCGTGCCGAGGTCGGCTTTCTCCGCCTTCGCAAACGCCACCCGCCGGTTCTCGTCGGTGGGCTGCGCGATCCAGCTCTCGTGGCCTCGAGCGACTCCTTGATCTTCAGCTCGGCTCGAGGCTGCCGCGCGCTTGGCGGTCACCCAGGCCCACACCTCCCGCTTGGAAGGGCGTGGGCCAGGTAGCCACCGCGTCCATCCAGAGCTCCTTCTCCACCAGCTTCGCCACAGAAGCGCGGTGCGCGATGTCCGGCGCAAGGAGCGCGGTCCGCATCCTTGCCGAGCTTGGCGAGCGCCACCAGCTCGGCGGGTTTCTTCGCAGCCGGCCGTCCGGGTGCGGTCATGATTATCCGATCATGGTGATGGCGCCGCCGGCCGCCAGGCATCACATCGGCGGTCACCTGGGTGATCAGGCCCTTCACCTGCGTCTGCACCGTCCCCTCGACCTTGGTCATCAGGCCGGAATCTGCACCCCGCTGGGATCCATCTTGATGACGCTCATCGGCCCGCACTTGATCTCGATGCCCTGGAGCGCCTCGATGGTGATCTTCCCGGTCGGCCTTGATCGAGATGTTGCCCAGCTTGGCCTCGGTGCTGATGTTCCCCATGCTCGCTTCGGTGGAGATGTTCCCCATGTCGGCCTTGGTGGAGATGTTCCCCATCCCCGCCTTGGTGTCGATGTTCCCATCTTCACTTCGTTCTTCTGGTTCCCCATCCCAGCTCGTTGGTCTGGTCACCGGTATCCACCTTGGTGGCCTGCTTCCTGCTTGACGGTGATCAGGTGGTCGCCCTGCTGGACCTCGAGGCTGTGCTTCCCGGTCTCGATGGTCGTCACCTCGTCGCCATGGATGGTGACGGTGCTTCCCCTTCTCGACCTTGTGGACCTCGTCGCCGTCGGTGACCGTCTTGGTCTCGTTGTTCTTGATGGTGGTGGTCCGGTCGTTGTCGACCTGCCGGATCTCGTCGTTCTCCACCGTCGTGTGCATGTCCTTCTCGGCGTGGAACCATCAACTCGAGCCCTTCTTGTCCTCGATGAAGAACTCGTTGTAATTCTCGCTGCCACCGCCCGGGCTGCTCATGGTCTTGATGCCATGCTGGGTCTTGTTGTCGGGCAGCAGGTACGGCACCGGGTTGTCGGCGCTAGAGCGAGCCGACGACGAGCGGCTGGTCGGGATCGCCTCGACATAGGAGATCACCACCTCGTCGCCCACGCGGGGAATCCAGACGAAGCCCCGTAGACTCGTCGGCGCGCTGCTGGGCCACCCGCACCCAGCAGGTATAGTTGCCGTCGCGGTCCCAGGGGAAGCGGCAGCGCACCGGCCGTACTTGTCGGGCCAGATCTCCTCTCGGTCGCCCGGGTCGCTCTCGTCCACCACCTTCGCGGGTCTGGAGCCCTGACACCTTGGGCCGGGGGTGACCATCGGGGGCCGGTACACCACTGAGTCCTTGAGCGCGGTGAAGCTGCTGGCGTAGCTCCCGCCCTTGTTCTCCACCACGTACGACGGGTCCTGCTCGGCGCTGTGCTGCACTGAGGTGATGACGTAGGAGCCGGAGATCGCCCTGGTCGGCCTCGGCTCTCGACCCTCGAACTTGTGCTCCCGCAGGCCGAGGACGTTGCCGCTCCCCGGTCACCTCCGCCCGACCTCTTCCTGCTGCATCCGCAACTCGGCCCGGGCGTCGGCCTCCGACTGCACGTTCCCGGTCCGCTTGTCGGGCTCGTTGAACATGCTGGCGTAGCCGTGCCAGTCGCAGACCTGGTGGCGCTCGCCAGCTGGGCCGGGCTCACCGCCGGGCCGACCCCTCCAGCTTGTTCTCGGGCTGGAAAGTCGTAGTCCTGCACGGTCCACTTGCCGGGCAGCATCTGGTAGCGGGTCTGCCAGTGGGCGATCAGGGGATCCTTGAGCGTGAGCTTCTGGGGCCCGAAGATGACCTTGGCGCTGGCGGTGGCCGCGGCGTATCCGTTGGCGTTGTCGGAGAGCACCATCGTGTGCCCCCCGCCGAATGATTGAAGTAGTAGTAGATCCCTTCTTCCTCCATCAGCCGCGAGATGAAGGCGAAGTCGGTCTCCCGGTACTGGGTGCAGTAGTCCCGGACGGTGTAGGTCCCGGTCAGGTCGAGGTCGTGGTCGATGCCGTGCTTCGACAGCACCTCGCTGAGGACGTCGTTCACCGTCATGTTCGAGAAGATCCGCCTGCTGGGTCAGCTGCAGCGTGCGGATCTTGGGGACGACCTGCATCCGGTAGTGGACGAACTCGGCGGTCGCGCTCACCCCTGGCGATGCGCTGGACCACGCCGTTGAAGTGCCGCTTGACCCCGCCGACCCCTCGATCGTGACCGTCACGCTGGTGCCGAGGAGGTCCTTGCACTTCACTTTCTCGTGGTTCTTGCTCGAGCTCGGCCAGCAGGGCCGTGGTACTCGAAAGGACGGGAGACCGCTTCGACCCGGTGAACTGCTCCAGAGCAGCACATCGGTGCCGGCGTCGGTCTTGACCGAGGAGGCGCTTGTCCTGGTGATGGCCATGCATCGGTCCCGCGTTGAGTGTCGGTGCTGAAGTCAGGCCGGCCGGGCAGGGAGCACTGCAGGCGATACTGGCCGCCTCCGCCCGTGCGAGGGCCCGGGAGGCCGCCGTGCAGCCCCCCTCCATCCCCTCCCTTGAGCAACGCAGCCGGGGGGCGGGGGTTCTCACCCCGCCCGGGCACCGGCACCTACCGGCTGGGAGCCTTCCCGGCTGGTAGGTGAACACCCCGCTGTCCCCCACTTCATTCGGATGGTGGTCGGCTTGGTGCCGCCCACCATGGCGCCGAGCAGCATCGTGGACACCTCGGGGAGGAGGGTGTTGGTGAGGATGCTGTCGACGTGTTCCGGGCGCCGCTCTCGACCTCGGTGCAGCGCTCGGGCCACTTCCTCGATCAGCCCCGGCTGGGCCACCAGCTCGATCCGGTGGCACCGTAGGAGGCGCTTCTGGATCTTCTTCAGCTTGAGCTGGATGATCGACTTCAGTTCTGGTCCCGGATCGGGAAGTAGGGGATGATGACCGTGCGGCCCAGAAGGCGGGCTTGAAGCGCCCTTGTCCATCTCCGGCTTGAGCGCCTTGGCGAGGCCCTCGTCGTCGGGCATCGTCTCCTGGGTCGGCGCAGAGCTTCATCAGCGTGTCGGTGCCGCAGTTGGTGGTCAGCACGATGATGCAGTTCTTGAAGTCGATGGAGCGGCCCGCCGTCGTCCATCCGGCCCTTGTCGAAGACCTCGAAGAAGAGCCTCCAGCACGTCGGGTGGGCCTCTTCGATTTCATCGAGCAGCACCACCTTGGCGGGCTTCCGCTGCACCGCCTCGGTGAGCACGCCGCCCCCGCCGTAGCCCACGTAGCCCGGGGGCGACCCCTTGAGGCCGACACGGTGTGGGCCTCCTCGAACTCCGACATGTTGATGGTGATCAGGTTGTGCTCGCCGCCGTAGAGGAGTCGGCCAGCGCCAGCGCCGTCTCGGTCTTGCCCACGCCGGAGGGCCCCACCAGCAGGAACACGCCGATCGGCTTCTCCGGGTCGGTGATCCCCACCTTGCTGGTCCGGATCCGCTTGCTGATGTAGGTCATCGCGTGGTCCTGGCCGATGACCCGCTTGGCGAGATGCTGCTCCAGTTGAGTGCGGTGCTCATCTCGTCGGTGACCATCTTGCCGGTGGGGATCCCGGTCCAGCCGGAGATCACCTCGCCCACTGTGCTCCCGTCGACGCAGACCCGCACCAGCGGCTGGTCGCCCTCGAGGGTTTCCAGCTCCTTCTCCAGCTTCTGCAGCTCTTCCCTTGAGCTCGATGGGGTTCCGGCCCACTCGACTGCCGGCCCGGCCCCGAGCTGGTCAGCGTCTGCTCCAGGTGCCCCGGGCGGCGGATCTTCTCGACAATCCCGCGCTCCTTTTCCCACCGCTCCTTGAGCACCTGGAGGTTCTTCTTCGGTCTTGACCCGCAGCCCGGGCGATCGACTCGAGCTGCTCGCCGTGGTCGGCGCCGACGGTGGCTTCCTGTTCCAGCACCCGCGCCCTGATCCCGAGATCGTCGATCAGGTGCGGGTCGCATCCTCGATGGCGGGGCGTGGTACTTATTCCAGCGCCAGCCGGGCGCAGGCGGTATCGAGGACGCTCACCGCCTTGTCGGGGAGCTGCCGGTCGGGGATGTAGCGGTGGAGAGCTTGACCGCCGCCTCGAGGCCGTCATCGAGGATCCGCACGTTGTGGTGCTTCTCGAGGGCGTCCACGCCGTGGCGCGGAGCATCAGCTTGCAGGTCTCCTCGTGGCCCTTCTCCACCTTGATGAGCTGGAAGCGGCGGGCCAGCGCCGGGTCCTTCTCGAAGTACTTCGTACCGACCAGGTCGCGGCGATGGGTGAGCCGCCGTTGGGCCAGCGCCGGCTTGAGCAGGTTGGCGGCATCGTCTTGGCTGGCGCAGCTGCCGGCGCCGATCATGGTGTGGGCTTCGTCGATGAAGACCATGATGATCGGCACCACCGAGTTCTTCACTTCCTCGATCAGCCCTTTGAGCCGGTTCTCGAACTCGCCCTTCACCCCGGCGCCGGCCTGCAGCAGCGCGAGGTCGAGGCTCTTGAGCACGACGTTGCGGAGCGGGGCGGCACGTCGCCGGTCACGATCCGGTGCGCGAACCCTTCCACCACCGCGGTCTTGCCGACGCCGGCCTCGCCGACCAGGATCGGGTTGTCCTGCCGCCGCCGGGTCAGCACGTCGACCACCCGGGTGGACCGAAGTCGCGGCCGAGGACCGGGTCGATCTTCCCGTCCTTGGCGCGCTGGGTCAGGTCCACGGTGTAGGCGTCGGCGCCGGGGGTCTGCTCGCCGGGCTCTTCGCCCTGCCCCCTCGCCCCCTTCGCCGCCGCCGGGCCGCGGGCGCGCTGGTCATCTCGCCGAGCTCGCGGTGGCGGTGTCGAACTCCTTGCGCAGCGCCTCCGGCTGATCTTCGCGAACTCCTTGCTCATCTCCCCGACCATCCGGGCCAGCCCTCGTTGGCCACCAGCGCGAGGAGGGTGTGCCCGGTGCGCACCGGTGTCGCCCAGGTCGACCGACGCGAGCAGCCACGCCTCGCTGAACATCTTCAGCATCAGCGCCAAGAGATGGTCGGGTTGCGGGCGTTCCCGCTCTTGAGCTTGTCGAGGCTCCGGGTGAGGTCGCTCGCGAGCCGGGAGCGGTCCACCCCGAAGTGCTTGAGGATCGAGGCCGCGTCGCCGTCCACGCGGTCCAGGATCTTCATCAGGTAGTGCTCGATCTCGACGTCGTAGTGGGTCCGGGAGTAGTGCAGAGCCCCGCTGCCGATTCGAGCGCGCTCCGCTTCCGGATTGTTTCACGGACGAGAGCCTTGAGATTCACGTTCATCGCGGGCGTTCCTTCGTCACTGCAGGGTGAGAATGGTGTCGTCGGGATCGCGGTCCATCGGCCGGGTCTTGAGCCAGGTGCCCTGGCCCAGCCGGATCTGGCTGCCATCGCCCAGCACCGTCGGGGTGACGTCCTCCCGCCGGAGCGTCAGCTGCACTTCGAAGTCCATCCCATCGCCGCCGAAGGCCCGGGTCAGCTCCCGCAGGGCCTTGTAGGCCGAGCCGCGCGGCAGAAATCCGTCGAACTGCTTGCGGGTCAGCGGGCCGAGCCGGAGCCGCACCCGCGCCTGCTGGTCCCAGAGCTCGTCGCCGATCGCGCAGCCGAGGCCCAGCGGCGCCACGCCCGGGCCCGGGTCGTCGTCGACGTAGGTGCGGACCTTCTCCTCCAGGGGGTACCACGCCCCCACGAACTGGTCGACCGCCACCTCGAGCCCGAAGAAGTCCTCCAGCAGCTGCTCCAGCGCCAGCGCCGAGCGCTGCCGGGACATCAGCAGCCCGGCGTAGTAGAGCAGCGCCTCCCGCCGGATGACCCGGAGCTCGGCCGGCTTCTCCTCGCCGATCATCCCGATCAGGTCGGCGAGGTGGCGTCCCAGCTGGTCCTGCTGGTCGCGCTCGTGCGCCACCAGGAAGTGGTGCTTCTCCCACGCGGCGTAGAAGAGCGAGATCAGCCGGTGATGGAAGACATCCAGGAAATCCCGCAGCGTGGTATCGCGGGCCCGGAGCCGCTCGATGACGGTGAGGGTGTACCGGTGCGGCAGCACCCCCTGCGGACCGGTGAGCCCGAGGAAGTTGAGCGACAGCCGGGCCGGCGCGTCCTCCGGCGCCTCGATCTCCTGAATCTCGCTCGCCGGGAACGCCAGCGAGGGATGCACCGTGAAGCGCGCCACCTCGGCGGCGGGGTCGGCAAAGCCACCCACCGGCGAGCGGTCGGGATACTCCCGCTCCAGCAGCCGCACCGCCTGGAAGAACCCGAACGAGGTCGGGTCCTTGGCCAGGCGCTCGGCCGGCGTCAGCTCCTCTAGATCAGCGGTGTCCATCCGGCCCTCGGCGCCCATTCCCGCAGCGGCAGCTTCCGCTGCTGACTGCGGACCACCAGCTGGGAGAAACTGTTCAGCGAGGCGTAGAGCCCCAGGAACCGCTCCAGCACGCTGGCGAAGAGGAAGAGCCCGCCGCCGGCGAACTGCTCCTCGTCGAAATCGATCTCCACCCGGTGCCCGCGGGCGAAGGCGATCCCGTGATCGGTGGTGACCCGGGAGAAGCAGGGGCTGCCCTTCACGCCCTGCACGCCCTGGATCTGCCGCTCGCCCACCACGCTGTCGCCGGCGTTGAAGAGCCGCAGCAGTTCCTGGAGGCCGTCGGTGCCCGACTCGATCAGCGACATGTACTTGAGGGCGAAGAGCGACACCATCCGCCAGAGCTGCGGCTTGCCGAGCGGCGGCTGGATCACCGTGGTGGGCTTCACCAGCGACATGATCCGCCGCACCGGCCCGCCGCCGGGAAGCTCGAAGTCGCCCTCCTCCCCGCTGAAGGGGAGCCGGGAGGGGAGGTCGGCGTTGAAGCAGGTCAGCTTGCAGGTGACCGCCGGGAGCCCCGGCTGCTGGGTCCGTCCCTCGAGGTCGGCAAAGGAGATGAACACGTCCGAGCCGGCATCGAGCCGCCACCCGCTGGGGCGGCGGACCGAGTTCCAGAACAGCTCCTGCCCCGCCCCGTGCGCATGCCGGTAGGAGAAGAGCGGCTCGAAGCGGAGCTGCTGGGCGCCCCCCGCCACCGCGCCGACGACCTCGTCCACCGAGAAGATCTCGGTGCTGCTCCGGCGCCGGGCATCGGGGACGATCAGGTACTCGTGCTTCTCGTGGGTGAGGGCCACCGGCTCCGAGGTCTGGGCGAAGAGGTTCACCACCGGGGTGCAGCCCAGCCGGAAGGTCCCGGCGTTCACCGAGGTCTCCAGCAGCTGGCGCCGCTCGGAGCGCTCGAACTGGCTGATCAGCAGCACCACCTCGGCCACCGCGCCGAACCCGGCGGCGCGCACCTGGTCGAACCCCGAGAGGTCGAAGAACATGAACTTCTCGGGGAAGGTGAAATACTCCTGCAGCAGCCCGTAGGCGCCGAACGACCGGCGCGACACCGGGAGCATCATCTCGTCGGGGCCGAACCCCGCGGGCTGCAGCACCGTGGCGGGGAGGGCGATGGGGCGGCGGCGGGTCCCGCTGGCCGGGTCGCGGACCAGCACCTGGACGCAGTTGTTGCCCATCACCTCGTAGAGCGCGGAGACCAGGTTGGTCTCGCCGCTCAGGTAGAAGCGCAGGGTGTTCAGCTGCAGCTTGTCGAAGGTGACGTCGGGAAAGCCCCGCAGCTCCAGCCGGAGCGCGGCCACCGCGTCGGCCGACTTCACCGCCGGCTTGAGCCGGTCGGGCGTGGTCCACTGGGCGTCGGCCACGGTGATCGGCCACAGGGTGGTGTCGTAGCACGTGCGGAACTTGCAGGCCACGCCGCCGATCGGCCGGGAGTGAATCGGCGTGCCCCGCGCCAGCGCGAACCCGCTGCCCTGCTTGGCCTGGAGGTCGAGGTCGAACTGCGCGATCGACATCGACGGCACCGGCCGGATGTAGTTCGGGTTCACCACCCCGAGGAGCGCCTCGCTCACCTCGGAGAAATCGTCGTCCAGCCGGAGCTGCACCCGGGCGGCCAGGAAGGCGAACCCCTCCAGCAGGCGCTCGACGTGCGGGTCCTCGCACTTGCCGGGCTCCAGCTGGAGGCGGGCCGCCACCTTGGGGTACTTCTTGCCGAACTCGGCGCCGAGCCGGCGCAGGTAGGTCAGCTCGCGCTCGTAGTGATAGAGCAGGTCGTCACGCATCGCGTATCGTGGCGACCTCGACGTCGCCGTTCGCCTTGTGCAGGACGGTATCGAAGGAGATCCGCTCGGGGCTCGGTTCCAGCTGCAGCACCGCCTCCACCTGGAGCCGCACCTCGGCCAGCGGGCTGCTGCCCCGCGGCGGGATCGTCACCTTCACGCCGGTGAGCCGGGGCTCGAAGGTCGCGAGCGCCTGCTCCACGATCGCGGCCAGCTTCGCCATGCTGTCGGCGGAATCCCGGCTGAGCGAGGTCAGGTCGGGGAGGCCGAAGTGGTAGACCGAGTCCGCCAGCTCCGGGAAGCGCGCCGGGTTGGGCGGGTCGGTCTGCCGGCCGTTGAGGAGCCAGTCGAGGTCGCGCTGGAGGCCGAGCTTGTACTCGCGGATCGAGTCGGCGCGCGTCATGGGCCGGTCGCCCGGGGCGTCGGGCTCCCGGTCGATCAGGCGGTCGAGGAGGGTGCCCTCGACCAGCAGGTCGAGCTCACGCTTCGCCACTCGGCTTGCCTCTCGAGAGCGTGAGCGCCTGCACCGGGTCGAGCCGGCAGATGCGCAGGTAGAGTTCGTGGCGGTTGTCTCCCTCGACATCCGCCTTCAGGTAGCTCTGGTAGAGCAGCACCATCGGCTCCGCCACCAGCGGGCCCGACTCCCAGCTTTCCAGCTTCGCCTCGTCGATCTTCGCCAGCAGCTGCTGGAGGATGGGCGTGGCCACCGCGTCGAGCCCCGCCTCGAGCATCACGTGGGCGAGCTGGGTCTGGCGGATGAAGCGGCCCCGCTCGCTGTTCTCCCGGTCGAGGGCCCGCTTGATCCGCTCGATGCCCTTGGAGGCCTGGCCGGCGCGGACCTCGGCCAGGGCGCGCTCGAGGGTCTGGTCCCGCCCGCCCTCCGCGCCCTTCGGGGCCAGCGCCTGGGGCGATGCGACCGGCGCCGCATCCCCCTCCCCGCCCAGGAGCCCCTCCGCGGTCAGCCACTGGACGGTGGCGGGCCCCGCAGTGGGGAGGTCGTCCATCAGGGTCATCTCGTGGAGCGTGGGCACCTCGGAGAGCAGCGCCCGCAGTTCCCGGCGGATCGCCTCGGAGACGTGGGCGTAGTCCGAACCCAGGCCATCGAGCGCGTTCAGCACATAGCGCTGCAGGTCGAGCCATCCCCGGCCGGCCTTCGAGCCCATGACGGTCTCGGCCACCTCCAGCAGCTGGGCGTAATCCTGGTCCAGCAGCAGGGTCTTGAGCTGGGTGCGCATGGGCGCGGGCGGGGCGTCGAGCAGCCGGGGATCCGGGCTTGGCGCCTCGGCGCGCACCTCGCCCCAGCGGAGGGCGCGGAGCATCAGGTAGCTGACCGGGCTGGTCGGCTCGGTCTTCCGGAGATAGCGGGCCGCGCCGATCACCCGGCCGGTGGCATCGTTGCGGTCGACCGGTTCCGCGGCGAGGGGGCCGCTCCCGGCGGCGCCGGACTCGCCGGCCGCGGCGGCGGCGCTCACGGCGGCATCCCCGCCGGCGGGCGCGACCGGGTCGGGGTCGGTCAGCAGCTTCCGCTCGATCAGCTGCCCCATGACGTGCTGCACCTCACCCAGGCTCTCCCGCATCCCGCGGAAGCTGGGACCGGCATCGCCGAACTTCTCCTGGCAGACCTCATCCAGCGCGTCGACCGCGGCGAGCGCGCCGCTGATGTCGCCCGACACCTGGCGGAGGAAGACCTTGGGCGTGCCCTCGAACGCCTTCTCGAAGACGTCCTTGGGCACCTTCCCTTCCTCGATCGCCTGCTTGCGGGCCTCGGCCTTCTCCTTGTCCTCCTCGGCGTCCTTCTCGCTGGGAATCCCGGCCCCGTCCTTCATGTGCCAGAAGGAGTGGCCTCCCTTGTTGATCGGCACCGACTTGATGACGAAGTCGAGCCGGCCTCCCAGCCAGTCGAGCGGGGTGACGCGGAGTTCCAGGTCGCCGTCCTCGATCTCGGGAAAGAGGCCGTCCCAGTACTGGCTGAGGATCCCGCGGATGGCGGTGAGCCCGCCGGCGAGCCCGGCGTACCCTTCCTTCCGGAGCATCGCCTCGGTGAGCCACGCCGCCAGCTGCAGGTCCTTGCTCTTCGTGGCGATGGCCTCGCTGGCCAGTTTGATGACCAGCGGCCAGTCGGCCACCTTGCGGGGCCGGTCGTAGCCGCCGCTCGGAATGAGTTCTTCCTCGCGGCGGGCTTCCTTGATCTTGTCGTAGAGGGGATCGTAGCGGAGATCGGCGCCAGCGGGGCTGGCCCCCGCGATCGGGTTCAGCAGGTCGTCGCGCAGCGGCATGCAGCCCCCGTCAGGCGGAGGTCTGGACTGGGGTTATGACCAGCTCGCGGAGTTCGAGGATGGGCATCTCTTCGCCATCGACCAGGAGCACCTTCTGTCCCAGCGGCGCTTCCACGCCGTCGTCCCAGCGCACCCATTCGGTGGCCCGGCCCAGGCGGACGTTGGGATCGTCGGACTCGTCGGAGCGGGGCGCCAGTACCGGGAGCAGCACCTCGCCCAGGTCGAGCCCCTGGTATCCCGGCGCCGTCAGGAGCTTGGCAGGGGCCCAGAGCAGATCGCGAAGCTTCTGGGGCGGGCCCATGCGGACACTGGCCACCGAGGCGAGCGGCAGCCAGCTGTACTGACCGGCCGCGAAGATCTCGAGCCGGGGACCGATGCGGGGGTCGGCATCGGTGAGGGACGTGAACGGCTTCCCGTTCACCGTCCCGGTCAGGGCGGGGAGGGCCTCCTTGTGCCGCGGATAGCTCCCCTCCTGCCACATCCGCCGCCGGGTCCGCTCGGCGTGGAGGGCACTGCGGTACACCAGGGCGCCCATGGCGGCCTTCTCGCCGGCGCCCGCCAGCACATCGAGGTGCTTCTCGGCCCGATCATACTCCCCGGCGAAGCAGAGCAGCTCGAACAGAAAAGCGCGGCGCTGGGCGTCGCCCGGATTGCTCCGGAGTTCGACACCCAGCGACTCGATTGCTTCTGCCAGTCGGCCCTCGTCGAGGAGGGCTCGCGCTTTCATGCCGGGCCTTAGAGCTTGTGGACGCCGGCCACATCCCAGCCATACACCGACGGCTTGGTCGCGCCGCCCTTCTTGTCCTGCGGCTGGTAGGTCACCTTCACCTGCTTGAAGGCGAACGAGGCGGACTCGGTCGGGACATCGTCGCCACCGGTGGAGCCGCTCCACTGGATCGAGGAGACGAAGACCTCGGTGAACTCGTACTTGAGGTACACGACCTGCTCACCGCCCGCCTTCCGGAAGCTCACCGTCGCGTTGTCGAAGTGCTCACCGGTGCAGCACTTCTGGAACATGGTGTTGCTGGCGATGTCGGTCTTCTTCATGACGTTGAAGTCGCTCACCGACACCTTGCCGGAACCCATACCGCCGCCGGCCACGTTGATCGGGTTCGACGCGCCCCAGCTGAACGAGAGGATTTCGATCGCCCCTTCAAACCCCTGCGCCGTCGCTTCGCCCTTCACTCCCGCCAGCTGCAGAAATGCATCGAACGCCATGGTATCCCCCTGAGAGAGAGAGAGAGAGAGAGAGAGAGAGAGAGAGAGAGAGAGAGAGAGAGAGAGAGAGAGAGAGAGAGAGAGAGAGAGAGAGAGAGAGAGAGAGAGAGAGAGAGAGAGAGAGAGAGAGAGAGAGAGAGAGAGAGAGAGAGAGAGAGAGAGAGAGAGAGAGAGAGAGAGAGAGAGAGAGAGAGAGAGAGAGAGAGAGAGAGAGAGAGATTGCGTGTGTGTGTGTGTGTGTGTGTGTGTGTGTGTGTGTGTGTGTGTGTGTGTGTGTGTGTGTGTGTGTGTGTGTGTGTGTGTGTGTGTGTGTGTGTGTGTGTGTGTGTGTGTGTGTGTGTGTGCTGTACCGTCGCCGTGGGCCTGCTTGCTCCCGTGTGAGTAACGCGCGCGCACGCCCGCGCTCGGGCGCGCGCGCGCGCGCGCGCGCGCGCGCGCGCGCGCGCGCGCGCGCGCATTCTCACCCGCGCCTCCCGGTTACTTGCCCGGGGGGGGCAGGTCCGCGACCAGGCGCATGGACATGGTCAGCTCGTCCAGCTGGAAGTGCGGCTGGAGGAAGGCCACGGCGCGGTAGGCGCCCGGCTTCCCGGGGACGTCCACCACCTCGATCCGGGCGTCCTTGAGCGGCCGCTTGGCCTTGATGCCCGCGGAGGCGTCGTCGTTCGCCACCACGTAGTTGATGATCCACTTGTTCAGGTAGCTCTCGATCTCGCTGCGCGAGGAGTAGCCGCCGATCTTGTCCCGCATCATCGCCTTGAGGTAGTGGGCGAACCGGGACACCGCGAACAGGTACGGGAGCTGGGCCGAGAGCCGGGCGTTGGCCGTGGCCGCGTCGGTGTTGTAGGTCTTGGCCTTCTGGGCCGACTGGACCGAGAAGAAGCAGGCGTTGGAGCTGCCCTTCTGGTGCACCAGCGGGACGAAGCCCAGGTCGGCGAGTTCCTTCTCCCGCCGGTCGGTGATCGGGGTCTCGGTGGGGCACTTCATGGCCACGTCGCCCGACTCGGTCTTGAAGTTGTGGGTCGGGAGACCCTCCACCAGGCCGCCGCTCTCGACGCCCCGGATGGTGGCGCACCAGCCGCTGCGGGCGAAGGCCTGGGTCACCTTGCTGGCCAGCACCCACGCCGCGTTGCCCCACAGGTACTTGCTGTGGTCGGTGCCGTCGACGTGCTCCTCGTAGTTGAAGGCGTCGATCGGGACGGTGGCGCTGCCGTAGGGCTCCCGCATGAGCACCCGGGGCACCGCCAGCGCGATATAGCGGGAATCATCGCTGTTGCGGAAGGTCTTCCAGCGGGCGTACTCGGTGGTGTCGAACACCTTGGCGAGGTCGCGGGGCTGGTCCAGCTGAGTGAAGCTGTCGAGGCTCATCATGTCGGCGCTGGCCGCCGAGAGGAACGGCGCGTGGGCCGCCGCGGCGACCTCCGCCACCTTCTCGAGCAGCTCCACGTCCTGGCCCGACTTGTCGAACTCGTAGTCGCCCACCAGCGCGCCGAAGGGCGAGCCGCCGAAGACGCCGAATTCCTCCTCGTACACCTTCTTGAAGAGCGCGCTCTGGTCGAACTCCGCCGCCCGCTGCAGGTCGCGCAGCAGTTCCTTCTTGGAGGCGTTGAAGATCTTGATCCGGAGCATCTCGCTGGTCTCGGTGTTGCTGACCAGGTAACGGAGCCCGCGCCAGGTCCCTTCCAGCTTCTGGAAATCGGGGTGGTGCAGGACCTCGTTCAGCTGCAGCGAGATCAGGTGGTCGATCTGGGCGATGCGGGAATTGATCATCACCTCGACGTTCTTGCCCGCGGTGACCGAGCCCGCCAGCACCTCGCCGACGAAGCTCTTGATCAGGTCCTTGCCGCGCGCCTTGGCCGCCGCGTCCTTGCCGACCCGCCCTTCCTCGACGATGCTGTCGAGGAGGCTGAGTTCCTGGCTCTGGGCGCCCGCCGCTCCCGCTTCCGCCTTGGCGTCAGCCATTGCCGCCTCCCTGGGCTTCGAGCTCGGCCTTGAGCTTCTTCATCTTCTCCTCGTCGCCCAGCGTCTCCGCCAGGATCGTGTCCAGCTTCTCGTTGGTGCCCAGTGCGCCCCGCAGGTCGGCGAGCTTGGTGCGCAGCTCGAGCAGCTCCTTGAGCGGCTTGATCTGGCGGGCGACCGCGTCGGGCGAGAAGTCGTCGAGGCTCTCGAACTTGAGGTCGACCGCGAGCTTCCCGGCGTTGGGATCGTCGCTCAGCTTGTTCTCGACGGTGAGCGCGAGGTGCGGCTTCATGCTGGAGAGCACCTCGTCGAAGTTGTCGAGCGTGATGTCGACGAACTTCCGTTCCTTGAGCTTGGCCAGCGGCTCGACCGGCTGGCCGGTGAAGTCGCCCAGGACGCCCATCACGAAGGGCAGTTCCTTCATTTCGATGGCGCCACCCGTCTCCACGTCATAACTGATCTGCACCCGTGGGGGGCGAACCCGCTCGAGTTTCTTTTGCGTGCTTTCCTTGGCCATACCGCGGACCTCAGTTGAAAGGTAGGAGCCGCGACCGCTCTCGAAGTCGCCAACAGTGGTTCACCGGAAGGAGATGTCCAACCTACGATTTGCCCAAGTGGTTGTCAAACTTGATCCTGCACCGCACGCGAGGTACGTCCGCCGGGGCCCGGGAGGAGGCGTCCACACGACCTGCTCCACCCGGATATCGCATCAGACGCGCGCGACACGACATTCGTCTCACTTGTGGCGCCATCCGGCCCCGGAACCGGCCAGGCAACCCCGGCACCCAGCCGCCAAAATCCTGGACACCCGACCCCGGCTCACCCCCAGCGGCCGGCCAGCCCGCCGAGGGGCGTCGCGCACGACTGGACCCGCACCAGACGGACCTGGTCGGTGTCCTTGACCGGGGCGAGCACCATGAAGCCCCGCTCCATGAGCGCCTCCGCGGCCCGGACCGCGACCGGGAACGCCCCCGGACCCACCGCGACCGCCCCGGGACCTCGCCCGATGCTGCCGACCGGGAGTCCGGATACAATCGGCTCGAGGCTCCCCATGAGGGACCACCGGGACTCGGTGAATCCCCGCCCCAGCACCACCGCCACCATCAGGGCTGGATTCCCCAGCAGGAGCCGGTCGGGAACCCGGCCCCCCTCGAACTCCTCGAAGCGGATCCGCTCACACTCCTCGAGGCCCGCGCCATAGGGGACCCGGCCCAGGAACCCGGGCAGGACCAGCCCGAGCGAGCGGGCAAAGCTGGTTGCCCGCAGCGCCACCCAGGCTGGCGGGGGCGAGGTCCAGCTGGAGACCTCGTTGAACTCCGCTCCCACCCCGGCGAGCGCCGGGTCGGCCGCCGCGATGACCGGGGCCCGCAGCGTCATCCCGATCGCGGCCAGCTGGGCCACCCGCTCGATATCGTCGAGGCTGGGCCCGAAGGTGGAGGCGGCGATGATCAGGCCCCAGGGCGCGGTCTCCCGGTCGCGGGCGAGCAGCGCAAAGAGGGGGCTCTTCCCCGGGTCGCCGCCCGACGGCAGCGCCGCCGCGACCTCGGCCTCACTCACGTCGAGCAGCAGCACCTTGAGATCGGGCCCGGTGTCGAGCTGCCGGACCACGGTATCGATGCCGCGCCAGAGGGCCTCGAGCGCCTGGAAGGCGGGGTGATGGAGGATGCTGCGGAGCGTGGCACTCGCGGCCGCATCGACCTGCGCCAGCATCTCGCCCTGGCGCGGGTCGGGATTGGGGACCAGGTGCGGCTTCATGATCCGCTGGATGAAGCCGTGCAGGTCGCCCTCGGCATCGGCGAGCACCTCCTCGACGTCGGTGGGCGACTGGGCGTCGAGGATGTCGCCGAGGAGGCTCCCGCCAGTGGGACGCCTGGGCGGAGGCGGCGGCGCGGCGCCGGTCAGCTCCGCCGCGGCGGCCTTGAAGGTCGCCGGATTGGCCAGCTTCCCGCGGAGTTCCCGGAGCGCCTGGAAGAGCGGCAGCTTCTCCCAGAGGTGGTCGGGATGGAAGTCGTCGAGCGCCCGGACGCGGATGGTGAGCGGGGGGCCGTCCCCCTCGAGCGGCAGCTCGAGCACCGGCCCCAGCTCCCGCAGCGTCACGTCGAGATCGTCGCGATCCACCGGCCAGGCGGGACGGCGGGCGAGCGCGGCGCCGCCCTCGACGGCACGCCGGCTGCCCCGGCCGCTGAAGTCGCCCAGGATGGCGATGCGAAACGGGGTGTCGTCGAGCGGGACCGCTGTCGAGCGGTCGAGCCCGGCGTTGACGTCGAGATGGAATTCGTGTTTGGGGGCCATGGGGCTGTTAGCTGTTAGCTGTTAGCTCACAGGCGACCATGCCTTCGGCGGACGGCGGGTCGCCCCGGACTCGGGGGCACCGGTACAGCTAATAGCTAATGGCTAATAGCGAAGAGCCAATAGCCAACGCCCCGAAGTCACACTACACTTCCCCCATGCGTCAAATGCAACCGGTGCTCTGGACCAAGGGAGCGCTGCTCACCCCCCAACACCTGCAGACGCAGGACCGGTTTCTCGAGGACCAGCTGCATTTCCAGCTGGGGACGCTGGCCTTCTGTCCCTGGGGCTTCAGCCAGCTCGAGATCAACCGCGAAGCGCTCTCCGGTGGGGCGCTGGCCATCACCCGCGGCGCCGGACGCTTTCCCGACGGGTTGCTCTTCGATTTTCCCGCCGCCGACGTGGCGCCGCCGCCCAAGCCGCTCGACACCGCCTGGGAACCGGACCAGACCACGCTCGAGGTGTACCTCGCGGTGCCGGAGCACCGCCCCTCCGCCAGCAACGTCTCCGCGCTCCAGAAGGACCGGAACACCCGCTACATCGCGGAAGTGCAGCTCCGCCGGGACGAGAACACCGGCCTCGCCGAGAAGCCGATCCAGGTGGCGCGGAAGAATCTCCGGCTGCTGGTCGAGGGGGAGTCGCTCGAGGGCCACTCGGTCATCAAGGTGGCGCGGCTGCGGCGGGGCGCTGCCGGCGAACTGACCCTCGACAGCCAGTTCGTGCCCCCGCTCCTCGACATCGGCGCGAACGACTACCTGCTCGCGATCGCCCGGCGGCTGGTGGAGATCCTCTCCGCCAAGAGCACCGCGCTGGCCGGCACCCGGCGGCAGAAGAACCAGAGCCTGGCCGAGTTCAGCATCTCCGACGTGGCCAGCTTCTGGCTCCTCTACACCATCAATACCCACTCTCCGATGCTGCGCCACCTCTTCGAGACCCGCCGGGGCCACCCGGCGCAGCTCTTCGAGGCGATGTCGGCGCTGGGCGGGGCGCTCACCACCTTCAGCACCACCGTGCACCCGCGCGACCTGCCGGTGTACGACCACGCCGACCTGACCGGCTGCTTCTCGAGCCTCGACCAGATCGTGCGCACCCTGCTGGAAACGGTGGTGCCGGCCAACTGCGTCTCGCTCCCGCTCCGCCAGGTACAGCCCTCGGTCTACGCCACCGCGGTGGACCAGGACAAGTACTTCAAGGCGCCGGGCCTCTACCTCGCATTCAGCGCCGAGCTCAATCCCGCCGACCTGCTCCGCAAGGTGCCGCAGCTGGTGAAGATCAGCTCCGCCGACAAGATCGACCGGCTGATCAAGCAGGCGCTTCCCGGCGTGGCGCTGACCCACGTGCCCAACCCGCCGAGCGCCATCCCGGTGAAGGTGAAGCATCACTACTTCCAGCTCAGCAAGTCGGGACCCGACTGGGAAGCGATGGCCCTGGCGCGCAACCTCGCCGCCTACGTGCCGCAGGATTTCCCGGCGCCGGAACTCGAGCTGGTCATCGTGTTGCCGCAGAACGAGCGGTGAAGCGTTCCGCGTTCCTCGTTCCGCGTTCCTCGTGCTTCCGTCTCAGCTGAAGATCGCCAGTCACGGCGGAGATTGCTTGAGAAACGAGGAACAAGGAACGAGGAACGAGGAACGAGGAACGAGGAACGTTTCACAGCCCCGACATGCTGCTGAACACCACCACCACGATGATCAGGATCACGATCAGTCCCACCACCACCAGGATGATCGGGAGACGATTCTTCTTCTCTCCCTCCTCCTCGGCACCACCGCCCGCCCCGGCCCCCTGTGAGGCCGGGGTTTTCGCGTCGCCTCCCCTGGCCCCCGCGCTGCCCCGGCTGGCCTGCACCTCGGCGGGATCGACGCGCTGCAGGGCGCGGGTGTATTCGCTGCCACCGGGTGACGGCGCGGCACTCGCCCCGGCATTGCTGCTGGGCGGGAGCCCGCTCGCTTCCGGCTGCCGCTGGTAGAGGCTGTCGGTATAGTCGCCGCCACTGCCCGCGCTTCCGCCGTACCCGCCCGAGGACGGGGCCGGCGGCTTGGACGGCGCGGAGAACATCTTGGTGAAGTCGCCCGGCTCCGGCGGCCGCTGGGCCGGCGCCGCCGGGGGCCGCTGCGCCGGCATCGACGTCCCCGTGGCACCCGACATCCCCGGCGTCGGTTCGATCCCGCGGTTCAGCCGCTGAGAGAGATCGTCCTTCGGCGCTTCGTTGTACTTGGGCGTGAAGAGCTGGGTGAAATTCCCCCCCTCCTGCGCCGGGGGCGGCGGAGGGGCACTCTTCGGCGGCGGCGTGGCCCCCGAGAAGAGCTGGGTGAAGTCGCCGGGTCCCTGCGCCGGCGCCCGTGACGGCGGCGGCGCTGGCGGTGCCTTGAACGGATCGGCCGCGGGGGGCGGAGGCGGCGGCGCGGCAAAGCTCGCCGTGGCACTCAGCGGTTCATCGGCCCGGGGCTTGGGCGGCCGCGGCGGCGGAGCCGGAGCCGGAGCCGGAGGCGGCGCGGCCGGCCGGGCGGGCGCGCGCGGCGGCGCCGGCGGATTGAGCGAGGGTGGCTTGGTGGGCGGCGAGCGGCCTTCGACCCGCGCCGGGACCACCGGATCGTCGAAGTTCGGCACCTCGTACACCGGGGCCGGCGGAGCCTTGGGAGGCACCGGCGGCGGCGTCAGCGGTGAGACCGTCGTCGGCGGCACGATCGGTGGCACCACCACCGGCGTCTTGTCCACCGGCGACTGGAACGCCGGGGGCGTGAAGATGGAAGCCGGACCTGGCACCGCGGGCGGTGCCGGCGGCGGAGGTGCTGGTGCAGGTGGTGGCGGCGGTGGCGCGGCGGGCCGAGGCGCCGGGGGCTCGGGCGCCTTGGGTGCCATGAAAAGCGCGGTGAAGTCGCCTGCCTCGGGTGCCGCGGCCGGGGGCGGCGGTGGGGGCGGCGCGCTCGCCGCGACCGGCGGGGGGGCGGGCGGCGCGGGCGGTGGAGCCGGAGCCGCCGGCGGTGGTGCCGGGGCCGGCTTGGGCGCCATGAAGAGCGAGGTGAAGTCTCCCGCCTCCGGCGCGGCCGGCGCACTCACGGCGGGAGGAGCAGGCGGCGGCGCCGGTGCCTTGGGCGGCGGCGGTGGAGGCGCCGGCGGCATGGGCGTCTCGACAGCACCGAAGAGCGCGGTGAACTCGCCTCCGCCGGCCGGTGGCGACGGCGGCACGCTCGGGTCGGTGAACGGCGCGGCGATCCCGCTCGGCAGGCTGCTGGCAGCGGGACGCGCGGGCGGCGCGGGTGCGGCGGGCGCCGGCGGAGGGGCGGGCGGCGCCGGTGGCGGCACGAACTTGGGCGTCAGGACCACGGTCGCGTCGGCTGAGGGCGGAGGCGCGGCGGGCGGCGGTGCGGGCCGCTCGGGAATCGTGGCCCTGGGGGGCGCGACCTTGGGTTGCGCGTGGGTCGGTGGCGAGGGCGTCATGCCCGGCCGGTGCGAGGTCGGCAGCGGCGGGGCATCGGCTCCCAGGTCGGTGAGCCACGCCTCGAGGCCGGTGAAGTTGTGCAGCATCTTGGTGACCAGCACCGTCTTGCCGGCCACGTCGAGCTTCTCGACGATGCGCTGTTTCTTTTCGACGGGGAGATATTCGAGGAGCGCGAGCAGATCGTAGCTCGGGTCGTCGGGCGGCGCCTCGAAGTAATGCAGCATGACGATCGCCTTCGTCGCCGACCGCATGGCCAGCACCGTACGCACCGGCCCGCCCACCAGCTGCTTGAGCAGACCGTACCGGGCGCTGAGTTCCTCAGGAGTCATCGCGGCCAGGAGGCTGTCGGTGGATGCATCGTACCGGTTGATTGCCCGGAACGTGAGGTGCTAAGATGATACTAGCCATGAGCCTTGCCCCCGGCAAATCGCATTCCTTCATCAGCTGGCCCCCGCGAATCGAGGCAACATGTCCGCGCTGACACGGGTGGTCTGGCAGGAGGGGATGCACCTCGCCCAGCATCACTTCCAGTTGCAGGGGAAGTACTTCGAGGACTCGCTCCGCTTCGCGGTCGAGCACCTCTTCTACCGTCCCTACGGCTACGCCGGCCTCGAACTCGACGCCGAGGCGCTCCGGAACGGGACCGTCGCGGTCGTGCATGCCCGGGGCGTCCTGCCCGACGGGCTCGCGTTCCACGTCCCGGAAGGCGACCCCCCGCCGAAGCCGCTGGAGATCCGCGAGCTCTTCTCGCCCACCGCCGACAGCCACCTGGTGCACCTGGTCATCCCGCCCTACCGCCCGGGACAGCCCAACTGCGCCGCGGAGGGAGATCTCGAGAGCGCCACCCGCCGGTTCGTGGTCGACCCGACCTTCGTGCGGGACGAGACCACCGGCCGGGACGAGCAGGAGGTGAGCCTCGGCCGGAAGAATTTCACCCTCTCGCTGGAGCCGCCCGAGGGCACGGTCTCGATGCCGCTCGCCCGGATCAAGCGCGACGGTACCGGCGCGTTCATGTACGACCCGACCTACGTCCCGCCCTGCCTCCAGATCGGCGCGAGCCCACAGCTGATGGCGCTGGTTGCGCGGATGGTGGAGATGCTCGACAGCAAGAGCGACGCGATGCTGCAGGACCGCCGCTCCGACCGCAAAGGCGTGGCGGAGTACGCGGCTCACGAGGTGGCGAGCTTCTGGCTGGCCCACACCATCCACGCCAGCCTGGGGCCGCTGCGCTACCATCGCGACACCCGCTCGGCCCACCCCGAGCAGCTCTACGTGGAGCTGGCCCGGCTGGGCGGGGCGCTCTGCACCTTCGCGCTCGACGCCCACCCCCGCACGGTCCCGGGCTACGACCACGACCGGCTGGGCGAGTGCTTCCTGGCGATGGAGCGCCACATCCGCGCCAATCTCGACGTCATCCTCCCCTCGTCCTACGTGGCGGTCCCGCTCGCGCGGCAGGCCGACTACCTCTACGCCGCGCCGGTCAACGACCAGCGGGCCTTCGGCCCGTCCAAGTGGATCCTCGGGATCCGCGCCGCCCTCGGCGAAAGCGAGATCATCCGCCAGGCCCCGGCGCTGGTGAAGATCTGCTCCCAGAAGCACATCCTCCGCCTGGTCAAGGAGGCCTATGCCGGGCTCGGGCTGGAGCACATCCCCTCGCCGCCGGCCGGCATCGCCCCGCGGGTCGACACCCAGTACTTCCTGATCAGCCGGTCGGGTCCCTGCTGGGAAGCGATCCAGAAGACCCGGGAGATCGGGATCTACGTCCCCGAGGCGTTCCGGAACGTGGAGCTGGACCTGCGGATCCTGCTGCAGGGGTAGGGATAGGTCCTGCTTCGTCGCGGGGAAAGAAACAGGGATCCCTCGCTGCGCTCGGGACAGAACTGGTCGCTTGGCACCCGGTCAGTCATTCCGAGCCGCGAAGCGGCGAGGAATCCCTGATTTTCTAGCCAGCGACCGAGGCTGTTCCCCCGCTCCGTGATTTTCAGTAAGTTGAGGATCCCAAACGACATGGCCGAGACCTCATGAGCAGCCCAGCCGCCCCCCAGGCGGATCTCCAGGCCGAACCGGCCCGACGGCGTGGGACGCTCGCCCTGGTGCTCCAGGAAGCGCTCACCGCCATCGTCCGGCTGCGGGCCAACCGGCAGGCCGCGGCCGACGCCGAGTCGTTCCGGGCCCACCTCAAGCAGCTGCTGGCGACGGCCGACGACCAGTCGCGCCGCGCCGGGTACGACCAGGGCACGGTGAAGCGCGCCATCTACGCCGCCACCGTCTTCCTCGACGAGTCGGTCCTCAACTCCAGCCAGCCGATGTTCGCCGACTGGCCCCGCAAGCCGCTGCAGGAGGAAATCTTCGGCGGCCACATGGGGGGCGAGGTCTTCTTCCAGAACCTGCGCGAGCTCCTCGGCCGCCCCGACAGCGAAGACCTGGCCGACCTGCTCGAGGTGCACCAGCTCTGCATGCTGCTCGGCTTCAAGGGCCGCTATACCCTGGGCGACACCGGCGAGCTGCGCGCCTTCATGGGCCAGACCGCGGAGAAGATCCAGCGGATTCGCGGCGGGTACGGGCCGCTCGCACCCCAGTGGGCCCCGCTGGCCAACGAGTCGCTACCGACCACGGTGGACCCGTGGCTGCACCGGCTCCTGATGTCGGCCGGCATCAGCGCCTGCGTGGCGCTCTTCTTCCTCATCGTGTTCACCCTGCTGCTCCGCTCGGGCGTGTCCGATATCGCCACGCTCGCGAAGTCGCTCGCGCCCTGACGCCACTATGAAAGCCCGCGCAAAGATCTGGCTGTTCGGCGTGCTCGCCGCGCTGATCTGGTATTTCATGGTGTGGCTGGTGATCCACTTCCTGGGGATCTCGGGCCGCGAGCTGCAGTACGTGGCCATCACCCTGATCACCCTGGGCACCGGGGCGATCTGCTGGCTGGTCTGGTATTTCCTGAAAGAGCTGTCCGCCAAGGAAGGGCCCAAGGACGCGCCGGTCGACGAGATCGACCGCGACATCACCGCGGCGCGGGCGCGGCTGGCAGCGGCCAAGCTCTCCGACAAGACCCGGCTCTCGCAGCTCCCGCTGATCCTCTGCCTCGGCCCGGCTGACAGCGCCAAGACCTCGATCCTGGTCCGCTCCGGCCTCGATCCCGACCTGCTCACCGGCGAGGTGCAGCGGGGTGACGCGGTGGTCGCGACCCGGGGCGTGAACCTCTGGTACAGCAACAAGACGATTCTCCTCGAGGCGGGGGGCCGGCTGGTGGCCGATGCCGGCCGCTTCTCCCGGCTGATCCGCTACATCCAGCCGAGCCGTACCAGCGCGGTGCTCACCTCGGGGCGGCAGGCGCCGCGGGTCGCGATCGTGACGCTCAGCGTCGAGGACCTGGTGCGTCCCGGCGGCGGCGAGACGGTCGCCGCCCACGCCCGCGAGCTCCGTGCCCGGCTGCTGGAGACGTCCAAGAAGCTGGGGATCCGGCTCCCGGTCTACGTCATCTTCACCAAGGCCGACAAGCTCCCCTACTTCGCCGACTTCGTCCGCAACTTCTCGAGTGACGAGGCCCGCGAGGTGCTGGGCGCGACGCTGCCGTGGGACAGCGGGCCGGCGGGGACGTACGCCGACCGCACCGCCAGCCGCATCGGCTCCGCCATGCAGCGGCTGGCCGGGTCGCTCTCGGGTCACCGGCTGCAGTTCCTCCCGCGGGAGAACCAGCCCGCGATCGGGTACAACGCGTACGAGTTCGCCCGCGAGTTCCGGAAGGTCGTCCCCCAGGCCACCCAGTTCCTGGTCGACCTCTGCAAGCCGAGCCAGCTGGAGGTGAGCCCGGTGCTGCGGGGCTTCTACTTCACCGGCGTGCGCGCGGTGGTGGTGGAAGAGGCGGGGCTGATGCAGCAGCAGGCCCAGCAGCGGCAGGCGCCGGGCATCATGGACGCAACCCAGGCGTTCGTGCCGGCGGCCTTCGGCGTGCCGCAGGCGCCGGCTGCGCCGGTCGGCCCGGTCTCCCGCAAGGTGCCGCAGTGGATGTTCCTCGGGCGGCTCTTCAAGGACGTGATCTTCAAGGACCGGGTGGCGCTGGCGGCCACCGCCGGCGGCGCGAAGGTGAACCTGCTCCGCCGCGTGGTGCTCGCCACCGCCACCGGGCTGGCGGTGTTCTACGCCCTGATGCTGATCATCTCCTTCGCGGGGAACCGGCGGCTCAAGAACCGGGTCGAGGCCGCGATCCGCAACGTCTCGGCCGACGCGCTCCCCGCGGGCGACCTCGCCACCGCCGAAACGCTCCGACGGCTCGACACCCTGCGGATGATCAATGAGCAGCTGGGCGACTGGAACCGCGAGGGCGCGCCGATCGGGCTCAAGTGGGGGCTCTACAGCGGCAACTCGCTCTGGCGGCAGTCGAACCGGGTCTACTTCGCGCGCTTCGACAGCCTGATGTACGCCGGGACCTACAACCGCATCCTCGAGAACATGCGGAACTTCCCGGTGAACCGGACCGACAGCACCGACTACCAGTGGAGCTACAACCAGCTCAAGGCCCACCTGATCACCACGGCGTACCCGGAGAAGAGCACCCCGGAGTACCTCGAGCCGGTGCTGCTCGAGGCTTGGAAGCAGGGCCACGAGATCCCCAGCGACGAGAAGATCCGGCTGGCGCGGGCCCAGTTCGCCTACTTCGCGGGGGAGCTGGCGCGGGGCAACAACATGGTGCCCAATCCCGCTGACAGCCTCCTGATCCAGAAGTCACGCACCCTGCTCCGCCAGTTCAAGGACGGCGAGCAGATCTACCAGATCATGCAGAGCGAGGCCGCCAGGACCGGTGGCGCGCGTCCGTTCGACTACGACCGGACCTATCCCAACCAGGTGCTGAGCACGGGGAACACGGTGGTCCCCGCCGCCTTCACCCGCAAGGGATGGAACTACATGACGGGCGTCGCCTTCAAGAATCCCGACGCGTACTTCCAGGGCGAGGAGTGGGTGCTGGGGCAGGAGAAGCTGAGCGAGAACCAGCGCGTGGGGATCGTCAACAGAATCAAGGAGAAATACCGGGAGGACTACGTGCGCGTCTGGCGCACGCTGCTCGCCAACGCGAAGGTCTCGGGCTTCGCCGGGCTCCCCGACGCGGCCCGCAAGGTGAAGGCGCTGGGGAGCAACCCCTCGCCGCTGATCCAGCTGATCAACGCGGTCTCGTTCAACACCGCGGTCGACTCGATCTGGGCGAGCACCATCTTCCAGCCGGCACTCACGGTCTCCCCGGCCGACACCATCAAGGTGATCAGCGAGGCGAGCGCCCCCTGGCTCAAGGCGGTGCAGGCGCTGGGCACCGCGCTCGACGCGGTGGCGGCGGCGTCACCCACCGACCGGGAAGCGCCGGCCCAGCAGGCCAAGGGGCTGGTGACCGAGGCGAAGAATGCCGCCGCCGCCATGAGCATCAGCTTCGCCGGCGGCACCACCAGCGTGGGCCCCGACATCTCCCGGCTGCTCAACAGCGGCTTCTCGTCCATCGACGGGATGCTCGGCAACGTGGGCGTGGCCGGAACCAACAAGTCGGGAGCCGATTTCTGCCGGGATTACGGCAGGGTGCTGACCAGGAGCCCGATCACCCCGGGCGGCGCCCCCGCATCGCTCGACGAAGTCACCGCCTTCTTCGGCCGGCCCGACGGCGCGATGTGGGCCTTCTACAATGGCCAGCTGTCCAAGTTTCTCACCCCCACCGGCAGCGGGAGCTACGCCCCCACCCCCGGCTCGAGCGTGAAGGTGAACCCGCGCTTCGCCCAGTTCTTCAGCCGGGCGGCGCAGTTCTCCAAGGCGCTCTACCCCGACGGGGCCGACCAGGTGCCGCGCCTGTCCTTCAGCTTCCGCGCGATCACCAACAGCGACGTGACCCTGGTGAAGCTGGCGGTCGACGGGAACAACCGGGTCTACAGCGCCACCCGCACCGGCGACCAGCCCTTCACCTGGATCGGCGAGACCGCCGCCGAGGCGCGCCTCGAGGTAACCATCCGCGGCAACCAGCAGCCGCGCCTGAAGAGCGGCACCTGGGCACTGTTCCAGCTCTTCGCGGAGGCGAAGAACTGGAAGCAGAACGGGCTCAAGTACACCGGCGAGTGGACCTTCCAGCACGAGAACCAGACGATCCCGGTGCAGTTCGAGTTGACCTTGCCCGGTTCGAACCCGATACTTAACCCCGAATGGCTCCGCGGCATCAGCTGCGTGAGCGCCATCGCCGCCCAATGATCCGGGCTCTTTCCTCTGCCAGCCGGAGCGTGTCATGAGACTGCCGTCGTCGGCCCTGTCGGGCCTGTGCCTTCTTGCCCTCGCGGCGTGCGGCGGGAAGAAGGCTCCCGAAGCCCCGCGCCCCGCCCCGTCGCTCCTGGTGGAGATGCGGGCGGTGGGCGACGAATCCTTCGTGCTGTCCGACAACGCCCCGGTCTTCACCGACAGCACCACCCGCGTCATCCGCGACACGGTCGAATGGAAGGACGTCTGGACCCAGGCGATGAGCCGCCGCGCGGCCAATGCCCGGCTGCCACTCCCCGCCATCGACTTCACCAAGGAAGCGGTGGTGCTCGCCGCGGCCGGCCGGATGAAGCCGGGCGACGTGGTGCACATCGACAGCATCGGCACCCGGAAGGACCTGACCGTGGTGGTGCTGCGCTACACTCTCGGCTGCCAGGACCTCCGGATGACGGCGTATCCCTTCGAGATGGCGCGCATCCCCAAGGCCGCGAGCGAAGTGACCTGGCGGGAGCACCGGTACAAGGCGCCGGAGTGCCAGTAGCCGTTAGCTATTAGCCGTAAGCTGTTAGCTGTTAGCTGCTGGTCGACGGGCGGACCACCACGACGTCGCCCGCCTCCTCTCCGGAATCGCTAACAGCTAATAGCTGACAGCTAACAGCCCCCATGAACTTCCAGCAGAAACTCCTCCTCGGCGTCTCCGGCATGGTGCTCCCCGCCCTGCTGGTCGGCGCCGAAGCCATTCGGAGCAACGCCCTCGAGCAGCGCGCCCTCGAGGCCCTCGGCACCAGCCTCGGCCGCAACCGCACCTATGCCGAGCTCGAGACGGCGATGTTCAACCAGAGCGAAGTCATCTGGCGCTATCTCTCCGGCCTCGACACCTCCGCCCGCAACGATTTCCGGCTGACCAACCAGGTGGTCCACTACTGGTACGAGCGCTGGAAGGTCGAGCTCGGCCCCGGTGAAGCGCAGCTCGCCGAGACGGTGCAGGGTATCCAGCAGCAGTTCGAGCAGGTGGGTGACAGCGTCTTCCACCTGACCGACCTCGGCAAGCGGGACCAGGCGTACAGCTACGCCGTCGCGGAACTCCGGACCCGGCTCCAGCCCGCCCTCACCACCCTCAACCGGCAGGTCTACCGCCAGCAGCGGGAGACCAGCGTCGCCGCCGCTTTCAAGCGGGTGGAGGCGGTGGTCGAGACCGAGCGGAAGATCCTCATCGGGATCCTCGCGCTCACCCTGGTCCTCGGCGTCACCTCCGCGTGGCTCATGGCCCGGAGCCTGGTCCGCCCCATCAACGAGCTGCGGGACGCGATGGCGGTCGTCGGCGCCGGCGACCTCGATCACCCCCTGCAGGCCAGCGCCCAGGACGAGATCGGTGACCTCGCCCGCGCCTTTGCCGGCATGACCCGGCAGCTGCGCGCCACCCAGTCGCAGCTGGTCCAGTCGGAGAAGCTCGCCTCCCTCGGCGAGATGGCGGCGGGGGTGGCGCATGGCCTTCGCAATCCGCTCGCGAGCCTGCGCGCCTCGGCCCAGCTGGTGCTCCGCCACCCCAACTCGCCGGCCGCGGGGGAGCAGCTCCAGGCCATCATCGACGAGGTGGACCGGCTCGACCGGCGGGTGACCCACCTGCTGACCTTCTCCCGCCCGTCGCCCTTCGAGCCCGCGCCCGAGAAGGCGGAGACGCTGCTCCAGGCGGTGCTCCCCGCCGTGAGCGAGCGCATCAAGCTGCAGGGCGTGACCCTCTCCACCGTGCTCGACTCCGACCTGCCCGCGATCCCCGCCGACGCCGTGAGGGTGGAACAGGCGCTCCTCGAACTGATCGGCAATGCGCTCGACGCGATGCCCGGGGGCGGCACGCTGCGGATCGCCGGGCATCGGCAGGAGCGCGACGGCAAGCCGGGGGTGGCGCTGGCCATCACCGACAGCGGCCGGGGAATCCCGCCGGAGACGCTGCGGGAAGTCGGCCAGCCCTTCTTTACCACGCGGCCGGAGGGCACCGGCCTCGGTCTGGCGACGGCGCGCCGGTTCATCGAGCAGCACGGCGGGCGGGTGGAGCTGGAGAGCGAGGTCGGGGTGGGCACCACCGCCCGGCTCTGGCTTCCCGCCTCAGCCTCGGGTTTAGTTTGACCCCATGAGCGCTTCGACTGTGCTGGTGGTCGACGACGAGCGGAACCTCGCCCGCGCGATCAAGGCCTACCTCGCCGAGAACGGCTACGAGACCGAGGTGGCGTACGACGCCGAATCGGCGCTGCCGCTGCTCGCGACGCTGCGGCCCGACGTCGTCATCACCGACGTGCGGCTCCCGGGCATGAACGGCATCGAACTGCTCAAGCGGGTCCGGGAGTTCGATCCCGCCATCGCGATCGTGGTGATGACCGCGCACGGCTCGATCGAGGGCGCCGTGGAGGCGGTGAAGCTCGGCGCCTTCGACTACGTCAAGAAGCCGATCGACCTCGAGGAGCTCAAGCTGCTGGCCGACCGGGCGCGGGAGAACACCCTGCTCCGCCAGGAGCTGTCCTGGTACCGGAAGCGCGAATCGGGCGGGGACGAGCCGTTCGCCGACGTGATGGGAAGCTCTCCCGCCATGCGGGCGGTGCTGGAGCAGGCCCGCCAGGTCGCGGCCCTCGACGAGACCCCGCCAGTGCTGATCACCGGCGAGACCGGGACCGGCAAGGGCCTGGTCGCCCGCACCATCCACGCCTCGAGCGCCCGCAGCGGCCAGCCATTCATCGACGTGAACTGCACCGCGATCCCCGCCTCGCTCATGGAAGCGGAGCTCTTCGGCCACGAGCGCGGGGCGTTCACCGACGCGAAGCAGTCACGCGTGGGCCTCTTCGAGGCGGCGGAGGGCGGGTTCATCTTCCTGGACGAGATCGGCGACCTCGAGCTGGCGCTGCAGGGGAAGCTGCTGCGCGCCATCGAAGACCGGGTGGTACGGCGGGTCGGCGGAGTGCGCGACCGGAAGATCGACGTGCGGATCCTCTCCGCCACCAACCGCGACCTGGAGCGCGAGGTGGAGCGGGAGCGCTTCCGCCGCGACCTCTTCTTCCGGCTCGCGGTCATTCCGCTGCGCCTCCCGCCCCTGCGGGAACGCGGCGACGATGTGCTGCTCCTGGCGCAGCACTACCTCAAGCGCTTCAGCGCCAAGTACGGGAAGGACGTCCGGCGGATCAGCGCCGCGGCCGAACAGCTGATGCTCGGCTATCCCTGGCCGGGAAATGTGCGGGAGCTTTCGCACGTGATCGAACGGGCGGTGCTCTGGAGCAAGGGGCCGGAGATCGGGGTGGACCACCTCTCCCTCACGCGGCCGGTGGAGGAGGGCGGGCAGGCGGACAGGCGGTCGGGCGGACAGCCCATCAACGCCGCGCCCGAGATGCGGGACGATTCCACGGACCGCCAGAAAGCTGACCGCCTGACCGCCTCGGGTCTCACGCTCGACGAGGTCGAGCGGAACATGCTGGAGCAGGCCCTCCGGGATACGGCCGGGAACCAGACACGCGCGGCCCAGCAGCTGGGGATCTCCCGGGACACGCTGCGCTACCGGATGAAGAAGTTCGGGCTGGGCGGTGGGTGATATCCCCCAGACTGGGGGCTCTCCCCCAGTGGATCGGGGGTGGGCGGCTCGATCGCTGGTGGATTGATGACGTTGTGGGGCAATGGCTTGGAGGCAGGGGTCGGGCGACAGCGTGCCGGGCACGGTGCCTGCACTATGACAGGCGACGTCGGGAATCACCATCCCGGCTGGGTCAAGAAACCCAATCCCGCTGCTCACCCTTCTGGAGGCTGCAATGACCTGGACCAAGCCCGAAGCCGAGATCGTCGCGGTCACGATGGAAGTCACCGCGTACGTCGCGACCCTCTAAGTCACGATGCCACGGAGCGGGGCTCGCTGAGCGAGCCCCGTTTCGCTTTGTATGGAGCTGCTCCTGCTTGGCACCGCCGCCGGCGGCGGATTCCCCCAGTGGAACTGCTGGTGCCCCACCTGCCGGGTAGCGCGCAGCGAGCCGCACCGCGCACGGCCGCGCACCCAGTCGTCGGTGGCCATCTCCAGTGATGGCGTGCACTGGTTCCTGCTCAACGCCTCCCCGGACGTCCACCGCCAGATCGCAGAGCTCACCGTCGCCCCGCCGGCCGGGATGCGTCACGTCCCGATCGAGGGAGTGGTGACCACCGACGCCGAGCTCGACCACACCCTCGGCATCGCCCTGCTGCGCGAGGCGCGGCAGCTCCAGCTCTTCGCCAGCCGGGCCGTGGTCGAGGTGCTCACCCGCGACTCGCGGGTCCTCCCGGTCACCCAGGCCTTCTCCGACGTGACCGTGACTGAACTGCCCCTGGAGCAGCCGGTGCCGCTCCGCTACCGCGACGGAACTCCGGCGGGCC
This sequence comes from Gemmatimonadales bacterium, assembly GCA_046327735.1. Lineage (GTDB taxonomy): Bacteria > Gemmatimonadota > Gemmatimonadetes > Gemmatimonadales > GWC2-71-9 > JADJOM01. The sequence goes on from JAXLXZ010000006.1 coordinate 199,794, forward strand.
TCACGCTGACGGCGTTCCCGGTGCAGGGAGACCCGCCCCGATTCGCCAGCCAGGAACTCCCCGGGCACACCGTGGGGCTCATCATCGAGTCGGCGACCGGGAGGGCGGCGTTCGTGCCGGGGTGCGGCGGACTGAACCCTGCGCTCCTGACCCGGCTGGGCCGCGCCGACCTGCTGCTGTTCGACGGCACCTTCTGGAGTGACCGGGAGCTGGTGGATCTCGGCATCGCCACGAGAACCGCGCGCGAGATGGATCACCTTCCGATCTCGGGACCGGACGGCAGTCTCGCGGCACTCCGGCAGCTCCCCTGCCGGCACCGGGTCTATACCCACATCAACAACTCCAACCCGATCCTGATCGAGGATTCACCGGAACGACGGGCGGTGGTGGAGGCGGGATTGGTGGTGGGGGAAGACGGGATGCGCTGGACGGTGTAAGAAAAAGCAGGGATCCCTCGCTGCGCTCGGGATGACAGACTCAGGGCGACGGCCGCAGGGAATTCTGTCATTCCGAGCCGCGAAGCGGCGAGGAATCCCTGATCTTCTGGAGAGAACTTCCATGGCAACGACGCTCGACACTCGGAACTCGGAACTCGGAACCCGGAACTACAAGATCGACCTGCCGAGCTACGATGCCCCGCTCAGCCCCGACGGCCTCGAGGCCGCGCTGCGCTCGTTCCACGGGCTTTACTACGTCGAGCACCCCTTCCACAAGCTGATGTACGAGGGGAAGCTCACCCGCCGGCAGTTCCAGGGCTGGGTCGCGAACCGGCTGGCGTACCAGCGGGTGGTACCGCGGAAGGACGGCGCGATCCTCTCCAACTGTCCCGACCCCGCGGTCCGCCGGGAATGGATCCAGCGGATCGTCGATCACGACGGCACCCGCGAGGGGGAGGGCGGCATCGAGCTCTGGATCCGGCTCGGCATCGCGCTGGGCGTGCCGCGGGAAGAGATGGAGGACGAACGGCACGTGCTCCCCGCCGTCCGCACCATCTGTGAATCGTACGTCTGGTTCTGCAAGTCCAGGCCCTGGGTGCAGGCCTGCGCCTCGTCGCTCACCGAGCTCTTCGCCCCGAAGATCCACGCCCAGCGGATCGAGTCGTTCCCGAAGCACTACCCGTGGATCCCCGACGCGGGCCTCGAGTACTTCCGGAGCCGGCTGGTGCAGGCGCCGCGCGACGTGCGTCACGGCCTGGCCATCGTCCAGCGGCACTGCACCACGGTCGAGACCCAGCGCCAGGCCTTCGAGGCGCTCGCCTTCAAGCTGGAGATGCTCTGGTCGATGATCGACACGATCCACAACGCCTACCGCGAATGATCACGCCCTCCAACCCACGGCTCTGGCGGCTCGCGCGGATCGGCTTCGACCGGGTGCGCAACCGGCCGGTCCTGCTGTACCCCGAAGGGGCGATGTTCCTCAACGAGACCGGCAAGGCCATCCTCGAGCTGTGCGATGGCAGCCGCACGCTCGACGAGATCAGCGCCACCCTCGGGGCCCGCTACAACACCGACGTGAAAGCCGACGTGGCGGAGTACCTCACCCTGCTGGCGCGGCACGACCTCGTGACCTGGAGCGGCACCATCAGCGGCGCCGCCACCGGGGAGTCCCGCTCCACCGGCGGGATCGGCCCGACCGCCGCGCCGCCGTCCCCCTCCGCCGCGGCCACCGCGGTGCCGCCCTCGCTGCGCGCCCCGACCACGCTCCTGGCCGAGCTGACCTATCGATGTCCGCTCCGCTGCCCCTACTGCTCCAACCCCCTCGAGCTGAGCCGGGCGGAGCGGGAACTCGCCACCGACGACTGGAAGCGGGTCTTCACCGAGGCCCGCGGGCTCGGCGTGATGCAGCTGGGGCTCTCCGGCGGCGAGCCGCTGATCCGGAAGGATCTCGAGGAGCTGGTCGCGCACGCCGCCCACGAGGGCCTCTACACCACGCTCGTCACCTCGGGGCTCGGACTTACCCGCGCCCGCGCCGAGCGCCTCAGGGACGCTGGGGTCGATCACGTCCAGGTCTCGTTCCAGGACATCGATGCCGCCAACGCCGACCGGATTGCCGGCATCAAGCTCGGGCGGCAGAAATACGAGGCGGCGGCACTGGTGAAGGAACTGGGGCTGGCCTTCTCGGTGAACGTGGTGCTTCACCGCGCCAACCTCGATCATCTCGGCGAGATCATCGACCTCGCGGCAGGCCTCGGCGCCGACCGGGTGGAGTTGGCGAACACGCAGTACTACGGCTGGGCGCTCAAGAACCGGGATGCCCTGATGCCCACCCGGGAGCAGGTCGAGCGCTCCCGCCCGGTCGCCGAGGCGGCGATCCGGAAGTATCGCGGGCGGATGCAGGTGATCTACGTCTTGCCCGACTACTACGAGTCGTACCCCAAGCCCTGCTACGGCGGCTGGGGCAGCGTGTACATCCTGGTGACCCCGGATGGCCGGGCCCTCCCCTGCCATGGTGCCACCCAGATTCCCACTCTCGAGATGGTCCACGTGAACCAGCATCCGCTCCCCTGGATCTGGGAGCGGTCACCGATCTTCAACGCCTTCCGTGGGGACAGCTGGATGAAGGAGCCGTGCCGGAGCTGCCCCCGGAAAGGGCAGGACTTCGGGGGGTGCCGCTGTCAGGCGTTCGCGCTCACCGGCGACGCGGCCAATACCGACCCGGTCTGCAGCCTCTCGCCAAGACACGAGATGATCGTGGAAGCACAGCGGGAACCGGCGGTGGTGCCGGGGTATGTGTATCGGGTGATCGAGTAGACGGGAGAACGGGGCTGTCATCCCGAGGAGCGCAAGCGACGAGGGATCTACTTGCCCGAAGTAGATCCCTCGCTTCGCTCAGGATGACAGCATGGCTCACTCTCCGCACCCACCCCCGACACGGGTCACCCGCACCTGCTGCACGATGCCGGTGGTGAACGGCTGCTTCACCAGTCCGCCTTTCGGCACCCGCACCTCGTCGTGCACCTCCCGCTCCCACCGTACCAGCCCCAGCTCCGGCGACCAGGAAAAGATGCCGCTCTCGTTCTCGTTCTTCGTGGCGCTGACTTCGGTCGAGTCCGGGAGCAGCCGCTTCTCTTCCCGTGATCCCCGGCGGATCAGCCGGTAGCGCTCGACCCGCTGGCCGTTCTCCCGCCCGTCCTCGGCCCGGCTGATGACCGTGCCGAAATCGTCCTTCCACCCGGCACCGAGCCTGAGCGGCACCGCGGGCAGCTGCGGCAGCAGGTCGCCCAGCGCGCCTTCCAGTTCCGCCACCTCGCGGACCTCATCGGGAATGAAGGGGGTGTCGGTGGCGGTGAAGCCGCCGAGCGAGGTGAGCAACCCGCGATAGCGTCCGCCGATGAGGCCGTCGGTGTCCGGGCCGAGCCGTCCTCCCTCGCCCTCCCGCCACAGGGACAGCGAATCGAACCAGGCTTCGAGCTTGATGAGCGAGTCGGCGGCGGTGGCACGGAGCACCATGATGCCGTCACGCCGCGACGTCTCCCGGGTGAGCTGGCGCCCGGCCACGATGGTGATCTTCGAATCCACTTCCACCCGGTAGCGGGCGCAGTCGAGCATCAGGGGGGCGTAGCGCAGCGGCTCGGGGCCCGGCACCCGTCCGGGCGGAACCAGGAGCAGCGCGCTGACGAGGGTCGTGCCGAGGAAGGGTCGCATCTCAAAGCCCGTGATCTCGGACGTATCGCACCAGGTCCGCGTTGCCGCTCACCTGCATCTTCTCCAGGATCCGGGTGCGGTAGGTGCTCACCGTCTTGGAGCTGAGCTTGAGCTGCTCCGCGACCTCCTTCACCGTGAGTCCCGACCCCAGCGCCCGCAGCACCTCGTACTCCCGGTCGGAGAGCGACTCGTGCGGTGCCGCGAGGCCCCCAGCCTCGAGCCCGGTCGCGAGCTTCTCCGCGAGGGTCGGGCTCACGTACTTCCCGCCCCGGCAGACCCGCCGGATCGCCTCGATCAGCTGCTCCGGGGAATGGTCCTTCGTGAGGTAGCCCGCCGCGCCGGCCCGGAGCGCCCGAACCGCCCACTGGTCTTCCGGGTGCACGCTCAGCACCAGCACCTTGATCGACGGGTGATCCCGCCGCACCGCCTGCAGCACCTCGATGAAGCTCGGCCCCGGCATGGAGACATCGAGCAGCACCACGTCGATCGCGGTGTCGCCGACCCGGGCCAGCGCCTGGTTCGCGTCCGCCGCCTCCGCCACCACCGTGATCCCGGGCTGGTCCGCGGCGATCCGCCGGAGCCCCTCCCGCACGATGGGATGATCGTCGGCGATCAGCACCCGGATCATGCGACCACCTCGTGCTCGCCGGTCTGGCCCAGCGGCAGGCGGACCCGCACCGTCGTGCCCACCCCCGGCTCCCCCTGGATCTCGAGAGTGCCCCCGCAGGCGATGGCCCGCTCGCGGATCCCCACCAGCCCGAGCGAACGGCTTCCGGCAGTCTCCGTCTGGCTGATGCCGCGGCCGTTGTCGGAGACCTCCAGGTCGAGCTGGTCACGGGCCTGCACGAAGGCGATCCGCACCCGGCTCGCGGCCGCATGCCGCGTGACGTTGGTGAGCGTCTCCTGGAGGATCCGGAAGATGGTGGTGGCCCGGGCACCCTCGAGCGGCGCCTGGTCGGAGCGGATGTCGAGGTCGACCGGAATGCCGGTCCGGCGGGTGAACTCCTGCGCCTGCCACTCGATCGCGGCCACCAGGCCGAGCAGGTCGAGCACGCCGGGACGGAGCTCGGTGGCAATCCGGCGCACCGCGTCCACCGTGCCGTCCACCCGCGACATCAGCGCCTGCAGCCGCTCGGCCAGGTCGCCCTGGGGTTTCGCGAGCCGCCCCTTCACCCAGGAGAGGTCGAGCTTGAGCCCGGTGAGCGCCTGCCCCAGTTCGTCGTGCAGCTCCCGCGCGATGCGGGTGCGCTCCTCCTCCCGCACCCCCTGGAGCCGGGCCGCCAGGTCACGCAGCTCCTGGCGGGAGCGGCGGAGCGAGGCCTCGCTCTCGCGGAGCGCCTCCTGCTGCTTGGTCCGCTCGGTGATGTCGCGCTGGATTCCGAAATGCCCGGTGATCCGGCCCGAGGCGTCGTAGAGACAGACGTAATCGCCCTCGACCAGGATCGGGGTGCCGTCGGCCTTCCGCTCGCGGGTGACGGTGTGAAGCTGGCCGGCGTCGAAGAAGCGCCGCCAGGCCGCCCGCCCCTCCGCCAGGTCGTGGGCGTAGAGATCGGCGGGGGTCAGCCCGAGCATCTGCTCGCGGGTCAGGCCGTACTGCGCCAGCATCGCGTCGTTCACCCGGGTCACCCGGTGATGCGCAAAGGCGTAATCGAGCAACGCCTCCTTGGCCGATGCCGCGTCCCAGCGGATCGGATCGTCGAGCATCATGAAGAAGAAGCCATCGAGCGACTGGGTGAAGAACGCCTCCAGCAGGCGCTCCTGCCCCGTGATCGTGGCCTCGGCGCGGAGCTGGGAGGTGAGGTCGTGATAGACCTCGTAGAGCGCCACCGGCGCGCCGTTCTGGGTCAGCAGTCCGCCGGTGTGCGAGACCTCCACCACCGAGCCGTCCCGCCGGCGGCGGCGGGTCTGCCGCCACACCTTGCTGGTGGACGACTGGATCCGCTCGACGGTGCCGCCCCGTTCCCCATCCGCCAGTCCCACCAGCTGGTCCATCGGCTTCCCCACCGCCTCGGCGATGGGATACTGGAACAGCCGGGTGAACTCCGCGTTGGCGCGGAGCAGCCGGCCATCGAGGCCCCGAAGCGTCAATGCGTGTGGGAAGGTCTCGAACAGCTGCTCCAGCTGGACCGAGGCGTCGGGCGACGCGGCCGGGGCGGCGGCGCGGGCCCGGAACAGCGCGACCAGCGCGGCCACCAGTGCCAGCGCCAGTCCGGCGACGAGCCAGGCCATCAGCGCGGCGGCTCCGTCGCCTGGTGCCCGAAGGTCACGTCCACGTGCACCTCGATATTCTCGTGCATCTTGAGCACGCCGAGCATCTTGCTGAGCCCGCCGATCTTGTAGTCCTTGAGGTTGAGCGGCGTGTTGGCCCAGACCCGCGAGTGTTCCTGCCCCACCAGCACCCGGCCCGGCAGGTCCACCGCGCGAGTCACGCCGTGAATGACGAAGGCGCCGTGCAGCGTCACCGCCACCGTGTCGCCGGCGGGCACACCCGGAGTGATGCTGTCGAGCTGGAAGCGGATCATCGGATACTGGCCCGACTCCATCGACTTGTTCATGTCGGTGTCGCGCTTCCCCTTCCCGGTGCGGATGCTGGTCACCGGCGCCTCGACCCACCCCTTCACCTGGGCCAGCGCGGGCGCCCCCGTCAGCTCACCGCTCACGCTGTCGGTGGTGCCGACAAAATCGCCCACGGTCGCATGGCCGTCGAAGCTCAGGGTGCCGGCCACCACCTTGCCGGACGCGATCGGCGCCTGCGCCACGGCGGGCAGGGCGGCGGTGACCAGCAGTGCGGCGAGCAGCAGGATCCAGCGTCGCATCATGCATCCTCCAGAGGTTCTCCACAGTACCAGCGCGGGCGGCGAGACACCACCCACGCACCAGGCCGGCCCCGAGGGGCCGGCCGTATGCCTATCCTGCGTAGTGCGAACTCAGTTCGCGGGAGTCGAACCGATCCGATGCGGCTCCCCCGCGATGAAGTCGTCGGTGGCCACCAGGTCCCTGGTACCCCCGGCGCTCAGGTCCTTGGCCCCCGGCGCCACCGCCGCCTCCCCCGCCGTGATCCGGACCCGGGCCACCAGCGGGCTCTCGAACACTGCCCCCGCGAAGCTGTGCCCCGCAGTGTCGCTGCGCACCGGGACGGTGATCTTCCGGAGCGACTCCCCGCCGGTCCCGAAGAACTCCAGCGTCGTGCTCCCCGCCCGGTCCACATCGGCGAAGACCACCCCGAACCCCGTCACGCTCGCCAGCGTGTCGCTCCCCGCCACCCGGAACGTCACGTCGATCACCGGGCTCCCCACGGCGATGAACATCTTCTTCGGGCTGAACGCCGAGAACTGGGTCGAGTCGCTCGGGTCCAGGTCGAAAAAAGCGTTGTCGCTCACCCGCAGGCCGCTTCCCGGCGTGCTGAAGACCTGGCCCCGCGGAACGACGCGGTTGAACTGGTCGGCCGGGAAGCTGTCGGAGTTGAGGATCGCCCCGCTCACGCCGTCCCAGTTGATCTCCCGTCGGCCGCCCGCCTGTTCGCCCACCGTGCGATTGGCGGAATCCCCCAGGAGCCCGCGAAACTGCGCCAGCGCCGCGGTCAGGTCACCGCTCGCCGTGACGACCTGCGCCGGGGGAGGCGTATTCGGCCCGCTCCCGTAGCCGCCGTTGTTGTCGTAGCCGCAGCCCACCGCCCCTGCCACCGCCAGCACCAGACCCATCATCCCGCGACGCATGCCGTGTCCCATGGTTCCACTCCGTGAAATGGCGCCGGGGATAAAGCGACCACCGCCTCCCTCACGCGCGCCGTTCGCGCTCCAGCGAGCCCCGCTCGCGAAGCGTGGAACCAAGGTAGGAATCGTCTCCCTCCCCTACGATCGGGAGGTGCCTGACGGATGGATGGGAAAGTGAAGAACAGCGGTGTAGGACGGGGGACTACAAGTCAGGCGGTCAGGCGGTCAGGCGGCGCGAAAGGGCGTGCATTGAGGCGCGGTGGACCGGGATCCGGAGCGGAAAAGAGAGGGGGGCGGGAGCAGCCACGCCGCGAAGCGATCCATCCGATCCCTTGCGGCCGAGCTGCTCCCCGCTCCCCTCTCTTTTCCGCGACGCCCCCGGAACGCCTCGCCGAGTTACTCCGCGGCCATGAACGGGTACCGATAGTCCTTCGGCGGCACCATCGTCTCCTTGAGCGTCCGGGGCGAGGTCCAGCGCATCAGGTTGAGGATCGACCCGGCCTTGTCGTTGGTCCCGCTGGCTCGCGCACCGCCGAACGGCTGCTGCCCCACCACCGCGCCGGTCGGCTTGTCGTTGAGGTAGAAATTGCCCGCCGAGTACCGGAGGGCGCGTTCCGCCTCCGCCAGCGCCAGCCGGTCCTGCGCGAACACCGCGCCGGTCAGCGCGTACGGCCCGGTCTGGTCCACCAGCGTCAGCGTCTCGGCCCACTTCGCGTCGGGATAGACGTAGGTCGTGAGCACCGGCCCGAACATCTCCTCGCACATCGTGCGATAGCGCGGGTCTTCCACCTGGATCAGGGTCGGGTCGATGAAGAAACCCCGCTCCGCGTTGGCGCCGCCGCCCGCGACGATGCTCACCCCCGCGTCGCTCTTCGCCCGCGCCAGGTAGCCGGTGATCCGGTCGTACGCCCGCCGGTCGATCACCGCGCTCATGAAGTTCCGGAAGTCGCCCACGTCGCCCATCCGGATCTCGCTCATCATCGCGAGCATCCGTTCCTTCACCCGCGGCCAGAGGCTGGCCGGGATGTAGGCCCGCGACGCCGCCGAGCACTTCTGGCCCTGGAACTCGTAGGCGCCCCGCACCAGGCCGACGGCCAGCGCGTCGACATCCGCGCTCGGGTGCGCCAGCACGAAGTCCTTGCCGCCGGTCTCGCCCACGATGCGCGGATAGTTGACGTACGTCGAGAGATTCTGGCCCACCTGCTGCCACAGCAGCTGGAACACCGCCGTCGAGCCGGTGAAGTGGATCCCCGCCATGGCGCGGTCGGCCAGGAGCGCGTTGCTCACCTCCACCGGGTCGCCGGGGAGGAAGTTGATCACCCCCGGCGGCATCCCCGCCGCTTCCAGCAGCTTCATCACGTAGTAGTTGCTCAGGAGCGCGGTGTTGGCCGGCTTCCAGATCGCGACGTTGCCCATCAGCGCGGGCGCGGCGGGGAGGTTCGCGCCGATCGCGGTGAAGTTGAACGGCGTGATGGCGTAGACGAACCCCTCGAGCGGCCGGTGCTCCATCCGGTTCCAGATCCCGGGCGAGCTCTCCGGCTGCTCCTGGTAGAGCCGCTCGGCAAAGGCGACGTTGAAGCGGAAGAAGTCGATCAGCTCGCAGGCCGCGTCGATCTCGGCCTGGAAGACGGTCTTGCTCTGGCCCGCCATGGTCGCGGCGTTGAGCACCGCCCGCCACGGCCCGGCCAGGAGATCGGCCGCCTTGAGCAGCACTGCCGCCCGGTCCTCGAACCGCGTTGCCGACCATGTCTTCCACGCCTCGCGGGAGGAGGCGATCGCCTGCTGGATCTCGCCCGCGCCGGCCAGGTGCGCCCGCGCCAGCACCCGCTGGTGATCGTGCGGGCTCACCACGTCGATCAGCTTCCCGGTGCGGATCTCCCTGCCGCCGATGATGACCGGGATCTCGATCGTCTCGGAGGTGATCTTCGCGAGCGCGGCCTTGAGGGTCGCCCGCTCGGGAGAGCCGGGGGCGTAGCCGAGGATCGGCTCATTGTAGGACTTGGGGGGAAGAAACGCGCCGCTCATGCCGGGCCCATGGGGTAAGGGAGCGGGGACATTAGCGGGCCCGGCGGATATCCAGCAAGGGTCAGAACTTGGCCTGGAGCTGAGTCTGCAGTACCCCCTTCCGCTCGCCCGGCTCTCCCACCTTCCGGCTGACATAGAACAGCGAGAGCCGCACCGTGGGGATCACCGGGAACCCGTTGACCCCCACCGAAATCGCCCGGTTGCGGAACTGCGGCCCGATCGCCTCCCGGCGGAAGTCCTCGTACTTGGCCACCAGCTGCACCGCCGGCACCACCTTGTACCCCGCCAGCCCCCACCACCCCCAGTCGTCCTTGCCGCCGAGCGAATCGCGCGACCCGCCGAGGTATTCGCCCTTCACCGTGAACCGGGTGTCCTGCCACGCCGCGTCGACGCCGTAGCGCAGGCTGTCGCCGAACCAGCGCGCCGCGTTGAGCCCGACGGTGAGCTGCGGAATCGGCTTGACCGCGATCCGCGCCACGCCCAGCACCGTCGAGTCCTTGTTGGCCGTGACGTTGATTCCCTCGCCGTTGAAGACGCCGGCGCTCACCAGCGCGTACTTCCCGACCTGGTAGTCGCCCATGATGCCGATGTCCCGCTTGGGGGAGAGCGAATCGACCACGGTCGACCGGTCGAGGCTCTCGATGTCCGCGATCGAGGTGAGGTACTCCAGGGTGAAGGGGGTCTTGAACTGGCCCACCTGTACCCCCGCCGCCTGGTGCGAGTACCGGATATACGCGTCCGTCAGCGAGACCGAGGCGTTCCGCCCCGCGCTCCCGGTGCGGAACTCACCCTGCACCTTGTAGGAGAAGCCGGTCGCGATCGTCCCGGCGGCCTGGAGCCGGGCCCGGTTGATGGTCGCCGTCATCCCGACCTTGCTCTGGTAGGTGAGCCGGGTCTGGAGATACCCGCCCAGCTTGGCCGGTGTCGACGGCGCGGGGGCGGGTGACTGCCCCCAGCTCGGCGCCGCCAGGCAAAGCAGCGCGATCGTCAACGCGGAACAGCCTGCCCCGAGCCTTGCGAGGGGCGGAACGCGACCGAGCGCCTTCAGGAGCGCGCAGTGCGACTCGGCGCGAGGGAGTCCTTCAGGGCGGAACGCGGAACGAATGCCGTGCGCACAACGAACCCTCATGACGCCCCCTGTGAATGAACCGTGACACTGGTGGCCTTGAACGACGCATGGACTCTCGCCCCGGCCGTGAGATGCATCCGGGCCGCGGCGGGAGCGGTGACTTCAGCGACGAATACCGGGGAGGGCCCGATCACCACCCGGATCCGCTCCCCGAAGGGCGGTTCCGGCAGCAGCTCGACCACTTCGCCCGCGAAGACGTTGCGGGCGCTGCCCCCCGGCGGCTCCCGCGAGAGAGTGACCTGCTCGGGACTCACCACCACGAACACCTGGTCGTCCGGCTCTCCCGACACCGCATACACCATACCTCTCGGCGTCTCGATGGCGAGCTCTTCTCCGGCGCCACGTCCCCTGACCCGGCCCGGCAGGAGATTGAGCCCCAGCAGGGTGGCGACGTATCGCGAGCGCGGCTCCTTGAGCAGGGAAAGCCGGTCGCCCGCCTGCACGATCGACCCCTTCTCCATGACCGCGATCCGGTCCCCGAAGAGCAGCGCCTCCATCGGCGCATGGGTGACGAAGACCGTGATGCACGGGAGACCCGTGAGCATCCGCTTGAGCTCGGTGCGCACCGTGTGCCGGGTCTCGACGTCCAGCGCCGAGAGCGGCTCGTCCAGCAGCAGCAGCGCCGGCTCGAGCGCCAGGGCCCGCGCGAGCGCCACCCGCTGCTGCTGCCCCCCCGAGAGCTGCGACGGCCGCCGCTCCGCCAGTGCGGTGAGCTCGAACCGCTCCAGCATGGCCCCGGCGCGCGACCGCACCGTGCCGCGGTCGAGTCCCGAGGCCCGGAGCCCGAAGGCGATGTTCTCCGCCGCGCTCAGGTGGGGAAAGAGCGCGTAGTCCTGCGGGACATACCCCACCGGTCGCTCCGGCGCGGGGATCCAGCGCCGGGTCTCGCTGTCGCACCAGGTCGCACCACCCACCTCGAGCAGCCCCTCGTCCGGCCACAGCAATCCCGCGAGGTAGCGGAGCAGCGAGGTCTTCCCCGAGCCGCTCTCCCCCACGATGACGAGGGTGGAGCGGTCCGGGGCCTCGACCCCCGCGTCGAGGACGAACTCACCGAGCCGGTGACGGAGCCGGGCGCGGAGCACGGGGAGGAGCGAAGAGGCCCAGCCCCGCCTGCCGCATGCCGGCGAGGAGGACCGCGGCCATCACGACGAGGATGAGGGAGAGCGTCGCCGCCGCGTCGAGATTCTCCTGCAGCAGCAGGTAGACATCCAGCGGAACGGTCCGGGTGCTGCCTGCCATGTTGCCGGCAAAGGTGATCGTCGCGCCGAACTCCCCCAGGGCCCGGGCCCAGCACATCCCGATCCCGGCTACCAGGCTCGGCAGCGCCAGCGGGAGCCGCACCCGGAGGAAGGCGTACACCTCGCCGGCCCGGAGCGTCTGCGCGGCGTCGAGATAGCGCTGGTCCACCGCGGCGAGTCCCGCCCGGGTCGCGCCGATCAGGAACGGCGCCGACATGAAGACCTGCGCCACCACGACGCCCGCGGTCGAGAACGGCAGCGTGATGCCGAGGGCGGTGAGCGTGCCGCCCATGAGCCCCGCCCGCCCGAAGGCCAGCAGCAGCGCAAAGCCGGCGACCGTCGGGGGAATCACCATCGGCAGGTCGACCAGCACCTCGACGATCCGCTTGCCGGGAAACTCCCGCGTCGCCAGCAGCGCCGCCATCGGCAGCCCCAGCAGGAGCGACACCAGCGTGGCCGCGAGGCTGGTGAAGAGGCTGAGCCGGAGCGCCTCCCGCACACCCGGCGACGCCAGCTGCTCCGCCAGCGCGCCCGGCGAGACCCGGAGGACGATCCCCGCCAGTGGAAGCGCGAGCAGCGCACCCAGCACCGCCGCCAGGACCAGGGTCCCGATCCGACCGAGCAGTTCGGTCGCCCGGGGACTCATGGCGCGCCCGCCGGTGGCAGGAAGCCGCGGGCGGCGAGCACCGCCTGTCCTTCGCCCGAGAGCACCAGCCTCACGAACTCCGCGCCCAGCGCGCTCCCCCCTGCCACGGTGGCGATGGGATACTCGGCGACCGGGTTGAATCGGTCGGGAATCTCGAGGAGCCGGAGCTGCGGCCGCACCGCCTCGGTCACGTCGGTCTGGTAGACGATCCCAGCGTCCGCCTCGCGAAGCTGCACCTTGGCGGCCACCGCGCGGACGTTCTCTTCTTCGGAGACGAGGTTGCCCAGCACCAGCTGGTCGAAGTGTGCCGGGAAGCCCGGGGCCGTGGCCAGGCGGCTGAGCGCCTCCCGCGCGTACGCCCCCGCCGGGACCTGCCGCCCCGCCAGCACCAGCTTGAGCCCCGGACGGGCCAGGTCCTGGAGCCTGGCAATCCCGCCCGGATTCGTCTTCGGGGTGATGAGGACCAGCCGGTTGCGCGCAAAGATGACCGGCGCTCCGCTGAGCAGCTTTCGGTCGCCGGCGTACGTCATCCAGCGCTGGTCGGCCGAGGCGAAGACATCGGCCCTGGCGCCCTGCTCGATCTGGGTGGCGAGGACCTGGCTCCCGGCAAAGTTGAACTTCACCGTGGTCCCGGGATGCTGCTGCTCGAAGGCCTTGCCAAGGGCGGTGAACGCCTCGGTGAGCGAGGCGGCGGCAAAGACCGTGAGGCCCTGCTGCGCGGGGAGCGGCGTTGCCGGAAGCAGGCCCAGCAGCGCAAAGGCGCTGGCGCGCCTCAACACGACCTTCAAAGGCATCGCAGGAATCCTTAAGTGACCTTATCGTCCCTAAAGATACCCTGCGAGGTCGTTCGGGGAAGGTGGGACCCTACCGGCCGATCATCACCTCGGTCGACTTGATCACCGCCAGTACCTCCTCGCCCACCTTCACGCGGAGCCGCTCCACCGACGACCGGGTGATGATCGCCACCAGCTCCTGCCCGCCGATGTCCAGCCGCACCTCCGCCATGATCCCGTCTCCCGACACCGACAGCACCTTCCCCCGGAGCTGGTTCCTGGCGCTCAGCTCGATGGCGCCGCTCGCGCTGCTCCGCCGGCTGCCGCCCGGGGAGCTCACCCCCACCATGGCCTCGAGCCGCGCCCGCGAGAAGAGCCACTTCCGGCCCACCCGCTTCGCCGGGAGCTGGCCTTCCCGCGCCAGCGCCTGCACCCGCTTCACGTTGAGCTTGAGGAGCGCCGCCGCTTCACTGGCACTCAGGGTCTCACTGGGCGACACGACACACCCGCCGGTCTGGTGGGATCAGTTGAGCTGCGATGACGGGGAGAAGAATGTGCGGGACGGGTCCCGCCCGACAGAGGTCAGGCGGCGGGCGTGAGGTGCGGCCGGATCTGGTCGACCAGCTGGGTGAGGTCGAGCGGCTTGTAGAGAAAGCCGGTCGCGCCCAGCGCTGCCGCCTTCTCGGGGAGGTCGCTCGCGTGATCGGCGGTGATCATCAGGACCGGGGTCGTGGCGGTCTTCACGCTGGCGCGGAGCTTCTCCAGGAGCTTGAGCCCGCCGCCGGCCGGCATGTGGAGGTCGAGCAGGATCACCGCCGGGTGCTCCCGCTGGGCCACCACCATCCCCTGCAGCGCGTCGTACGCGGCGAGACACTCGAGCCCCGCCGCGCCCAGCGCCGCGGAGACCAGCCGCGTCATGTCGGGGTCGTCATCGACCACCAGGATGCGCGGGCCCGCCGCATGCGGCGCGTTGTGCGCGACCCGCTGCGGGTTGCTGCCTGCCAGTTCGTACCGGAGCGACGGCCGTCCCTTGCCGGGCTGATTCATCGAATGCACGCCTCTGTTGCTGGACCACAGACTCCACCACGGTACTATCGGCCCTGCGACACGCTTCGCTGAACCAGATGAAGAACGACTCATTTTCGAGCACCACTCTCCGGTCTCTCTTCGGGTCGCATTTTCTGCGATAACTCCTTGGGGGCCTTGAGGTCCCGCCCGGTCCCGGTCTGTCAACCCCCGAATGCAATTCAGGTTACGCGATTGGCCCACTCTGGACAGCCGGGTGGGGGGCGGAGCTAGGTTGGCAATGCGGGGTCCGGCTCCAGAGGCCGGACTCTGTGTTTGAATCCTCCGACACCCGGAGGGTCCGATCTCGCGACTGACACCACCCTTGAGTCGCGACCCCTGACAGCGGGGGGGGCGAGGTGAGCCTGGGGGCCAGTGAGAAGGAACGCGGGGGACGCCGCGTCACTCCTTTGGCCGAACGGACACCAGACCGAGACCCGCTTCACAATGAAAAGAGGAGTTTGTGAGAGTCATGGTGTTGGGGTGCGGCGCGGTGGGGACCGTGTCGGCGCTCAAATTCGCGGAGGACCCGCAGGTCACGCAGCTCGTTGTTGCTGATGCCCTTCCCGGCCGGGCCGACGCCCTGGCCAGCCGGATCGGGAGCGCCACGGTGCGGGCGCTGACAGTGAACGCCGGGGATCATCTGGCCCTGGTACGCGCCATCACCGAAACCCGGACGACCATCCTGCTCAACGCGGCGCTCCCGGCCACCAACCTGGTGGTGATGCGGGCGTGCCTCGAGGCCGGCTGCGACTACATCGACATGGCCTCGGGCGGCGCCGAGAACGACGGCACCCCGAAGCTGCCCGATCAGTTCGCGCTGGACGCCGAGTTCCGCGCCGCGGGACGGATGGCGCTGCTCGGCATGGGCGCCGACCCGGGCACGTCGAACATCTACGCCGCCTACGCGGCGAAGCACCTGCTCGACGAGGTGAGCGAGTTCCGGGTGCGTGATGGCGACAATTCCACCTGCGACGGTCACGACGGTTTCCTCGCGACCTTCAGCCCGTGGGTCTTCATCGACGAGTGCACCTGCGGCGCCATCAGCTGGCGTAACGGGCGCTATCACCTGGAAGAGGCGCTCAGCGGGCGCGAGGCCTTCAACTTCCCGGAACTCGGCCCCCTCAACACCTACTACGTGGATCACGAGGAAGCGCGCACCCTGCCGATGTTCTTCCCCGGGCTCCAGGTGGCGGACTTCAAGCTCTGCATGGACGACACCACCTGGCAGACGCTCAAGGTCCTCAAGGACCTGCGGCTGCACGGCAAGGACAAGGTGCGGGTCGGCGGCGTCGAGATCGCGCCCCGCGACCTGGTGGTCTCGCTGCTGCCCGAGCCGGCGACGCTGGCGGGGCGGATGCGGGGGAAGACCTGTGTCGGCACCCTCGCCCGCGGGCTGCGTGACGGGAGAGAGCGGTCGTTCTACATCTACAATGTGACGAGCCACGACCAGACCTGGCGTGAGCTCGGCGTCCAGGCGACCGCCTACCAGACCGGGGTGCCGCCGGTCATCGCCGCCAAGCTCATCGCCTCCGGCGACTGGGCCGGCCACGGCGTCCTCTCGCCGGAGCAGCTCGATCCCGATCCGTTCATGCGCCTGCTCGACGTCTCCGGCATGCCCTGGCACATCCGGGACGAGGAGACCGGGGTGATCGACCCGGAGTACATCTGGGTGGAGGAGCCGCTCGCTGCCTGAAGACGATGTCAGGTTGGGGGCCGGAGAGGCTGTTAGCTACTAGCTATTAGCTGTTAGCCAGACGATGCAAATCGGCCCTCCGTGCCTCAGGCATGGAGGGCCGCTTCGCATGGACCGGCGAACAGCTAACAGCTAATAGCTAACAGCCGCCCGCTAATGGCTCAAACTCACCCCCACCGCCCCCGGCCCCAGCAGCACCTTCGGCGCCGAGATCCCAAACACCCGCCAGCGGCCGTTCATCAGCTTCACGCTGGTGATCCCGATGGCCGCGCCCGCCACCACGTCCGAGAGCCAGTGCTTGTTGTCGTTCATCCGCGACCAGGCCACGCCGGTCGCGAGGGTGTACATCCCGATGGTGACCGGGACCGAGTGCACCTCGTCGCTGACCCCGGTGGCCAGCGCAAAGGCGGTCATGGTGTGCCCGCTCGGGAAGGAGGCATCGGCCTTGGAGAAGGGCCCGAAGGTGTACTGGTCTTCGGCGGAGAAGGGGCGCCGCCGCCCGATCCCGAACTTGAGCAGGGCCACCGTGGCGCCCCCCAGGACGATCCCCGAGGTGATGCGGGCACCGGCGCGGGTGATGTTCGCGTTTCCCGAGACCAGGCCCGCCGCCACCGTGCCGAGCGCGACCGTGGCGTAGACCTCCGGCTGCCCCACGTGCCGGATGACCCGGGCGACATCGTTGCTGCCCCCGGAGCGGAGGTCCTGCACCCCGTTCCGCACCGGCTCATCGAGCGGCGTAAGCGCGGCCACGGCGCCCATGAAGAGGAGCCCGTGGTACCAGCGGATCACCTGCGGGTGATCATCCCGGGTGGCCGGCAGCGGCACCGGTCCCGGGCCATCGACGGGGGCCGGGAGGAGGGAGGATCTGGGCGAAAGCTCCGCCAGGTCGGCGAGGGCGTGGGCCCGCGTCTGGGCCCCGAGAAGGGCGGGCTGCAGGAGCCCCGCTACCATGAACAGCAGCATGCAGGCGACGGCCCGCGGTCGGTTGCGCATAAGCCCGTGAATCTAGTAGCTTCGGGCGACCCGGAGGCTACCCTGATGCGTGCGCTTCGTCTTTCGTTCCTGCTCGGCCTGGCCCTCGTCCCGATGGCCGGGTGCCGCGACTACCAGTTCACCAAGCACGTGGCCAGCCAGGACGGCCTGATCCCCCCCGATCAGTACGCCCGCTACGGCCGGGAGCAGGCCATCACCGTGGCCATCGGCCGCGAATTCGCCCGCCCCTACAACTCCGGCGCCGCCACCCAGGCCGAAGTGGCCATGACCTACGCCCGGAACAAGTTCGCCAAGGACATCGTCGAGATGTCGGCCGACGGGCAGAGCAACCGGATCGTGGTCACCTTCAAGAGCGGCTGGCGCACGGCGGTGGTCCCGATCGCTGATGGGAAGACCGGAGACGACACCAAAGTTCCCAGCTGATCGATGCGGAGGTCTCCCGAGGAGCCGGCCGGCGACGCTCACAACCACGAGCTGCCAGCCGGCTCCTCGTCGCTTTCCAGCGGCAGCGGCGTCGTGGTGGTCACCTCGACCCTCCCCACCCGGGACGACGCCGATCGCATCGCCCGCCTCCTGGTCGAGGAGCGCCTCGCCGCCTGCGTGCAGTGCGCCGGTCCCATCGAGAGCACCTACCGCTGGCAGGGACAGGTCGAGCGGTCGACCGAGTGGTACGTGCATTGCAAGACCGCCGCTGCGCGCGCCGAGGCGCTGCTCGCGCGGCTCAGGGCCCTGCATCCCTATGACGTACCGGAGATCATCGTGACGCCGGTGCTCGGCGGGAACCCGGCATACCTCGACTGGGTGAAGCGGGAGAGCGAGTAAGAGCAGGGATCTTCCCGCAGAAAACCCGCGCGCGACAAACTGACCCCGGGGCGACAGAACGCCCGTCACCACCACCGGCAGGTCCCCCATGCCGACCCGTCCGACGCCGCCCCCGGGCGAGCTGCTCTACCTCCTCGCCGGCGACGACCAGGATTTCGTCGACACCTGCGCCAGCCTCCTGCCCGCCGACATCGCCGACGGGCTCAACGACCTCCCGGTCGAGGCCGCCGCCAAGGTCATCGCCGTCCTGTCGCACCACACCGCGATCGAGGTCTTCGACGAGCCCTCCCTCGAGCGGCGCGACGAGCTCTTCGCGCTGCTGAGCGAGGCGGTGGCCACCCCCATCATCCAGGGGATGTCGGCCGACCAGCAGGTCCGGCTCTTCCGCGACCTCAAGGAAGCCGACCGCGCGCGGCTGCTGCACCTGCTCGACCCGGTGCCGCGGGGCCAGCTCCGGATGCTCATGGCCTACCCGCCCCAGAGCGCCGGCGGCCTGATGACGACCGAGTTCGTGGGGGTGCCCGAGACCTGGACCGCGCTGCAGGTCCGCAAGCACATCAGCCAGGTCGGCGAGGCCAAGGAAACGGTCTACGCCATCTACGTCCTCGAGGAGAAGACCCAGAAGCTCACCCGGGTCATCTCGCTCCGCGAAGTGCTGATGGCGGAGAGCGACACCTCGGTGCTGGATATCGGCGACGGCCGGAAGCCGGTCACCACCCGGCCCCTGGTCGACCGGGAGGACGTGGCGCGGCTGATCTCCAAGTACAACCTGCTCGCCATCCCGGTGGTCGACGACGCCAACCACGTCCTCGGCATCGTCACCGTCGACGACGTGATCGACGCGATGATCAGCGAGCAGACCGAGGACGTGCAGAAGCTGGGCGGCATGGAGGCGCTGGGCGAGCCCTACATGGAAATCGGCCTCCCCGGCATGATCCGGAAGCGGGCCGGCTGGCTCTGCGCCCTCTTCCTCGGCGAGATGCTCACCGCCACCGCAATGGGCTTCTTCGAGCACGAGATCAGCAAGGCGGTGGTGCTCGCCCTGTTCATCCCGCTCATCATCAGCTCGGGCGGCAACAGCGGGAGCCAGGCCACCTCGCTCATCATCCGGGCCATGGCCCTGGGCGAAGTGACGCTGCGCGACTGGTGGCGGGTGGCGGTGCGGGAGATTCCCACGGGGCTCGCGCTCGGAAGCATCCTCGGCCTGATCGGCCTCTGCCGCATCCTGCTCTGGCAGAAGCTGGGCTGGTACAACTACGGGGACCACGCCCTCATGGTCGCGTTCACCGTGGGCACCGCGCTGGTGGGCGTGGTGCTCTTCGGGTCGCTGGCGGGGTCGATGCTTCCCTTCCTCCTCCGGCGGGTGGGCTTCGACCCCGCCAGCGCCTCGGCGCCGTTCGTCGCCACCCTGGTCGACGTGACCGGGCTGGTGATCTACTTCTCGGTGGCCTTCGTGATTCTCCGGGGGACGCTGCTCTAGCGCCGGGGTCCGACCCCTTCCCCTCCGGGTCGCGGGGGGATGCGAAACCCGCTGCGAAGCCGCGGCGTCATGCGTACCTTTCCCGCCACCCCCTGGAGCGCGTACGATGACCGTCCCGGTGCCTGCCGAACGCCCGCCGTCATTGTGGGAAGACCTGCTGGAGATTTTCTACGCGCCACGGGCGGTGTTCGAGCGGCGGCGGGAGACGCCGGCGTTCGGGCTCGCCCTGGTGGTGTTCGCGGTGCTCATGATCGGGCTCGCCGTCGCGTTCCAGAGCATTACCGAGCCGGTCATCGACGCCGAGCTCAAGCGCAGCATGGCCGTCGCCATGAAGCAGAATCCCCAGTTGACGCCCGAGATGGCCGCCGGCTTTTCGGCCACGGGGAAGAAGTTCGCGCTGGTGGGTGTGGCGGTGTACGCCCTGATCATCCCGCTGCTCCTCGGCCTGGCGCTCTGGGTCGTGGGCAAGCTCCTGGACAGCAAGGCCGAGGTCGGCCAGATGATGATGGTCGCGACCTATGCGTTGTTCCCCCGGATCATCGAAACGATCGTCAACGCGATCCAGCTGCTGCTCCTGCCGGAAGAGGGCATTACCTCTCACTTCAGCCTGACACTGGGCATCGGCCGCTTCCTCGATCCCGACACCCAGTCGGTCCTGATCGCCGTACTCGGGCGGGTGGATGTCTTCACCCTCTGGATCACCACCCTGATGGGGATCGGACTCGCCGTCATGGGGCGCATCCCCCGGGGCCGGGCGATCCTCGGAGCCCTGATCATGTGGCTGATCGGCGGGATCCTTCCCATCTGGGGGGCGGTGCGGGCGGCAGGGTGAGCCCTCTGGCCCAATGTCCCGGCGCGCACTAACGTCCAGATATCCCCTCGCCCGATCTCGCCTATGAAACGCGGCACCATCATCACGCTCGTCGCCATCGTGCTCTTCGGCGCGCTCCTCCTCTTCAACACCCTGAGCGCGCAGAAGGTCGAGTGCACCATCTGCGTCGAGTACAACGGCAAGCGCAACTGCGCCGCCGCCTCCCATGAGAACGAGGCGGACGCCCGCCAGTCGGCCCAGACCACGGCGTGCGGCACCCTCACGAGCGGCATGAACGACGCCATCGCCTGTGGCCGGGTCACCCCGGTCTCGGCGCAGTGCAAGACGAGGTAGTGCGCCTCCCCCATCCCCTGATTCTCCTGGTCGGCTGCGTCCTCCTCGCGGCCGGCCTCTCCTGGGTGCTCCCCGCGGGCGAGTTCGAGCGGCGCGACGACCCGGTCACCGGGCGGCAGGTGGTGGTCGCGAACACCTATCACCAGGTGGAGCGCACCCCGGTCGGGGCATTCGATGCCGTCGTGGCGATCCCGCGCGGCATGGCCGACGCCGCGGGCGTCATCTTCTATGTCTTCCTGGTGGGTGGCGCCTTCGCGGTCGTGGAGCGCACCGGGGCCTCCACCCGGCTGGTGAGCCGCCTGGTCGCGAGCCTCGAGGGCAAGGAGGGGATGGTCATCCCCATCACCTGCCTCGCGTTCGGGGCGGGGGGCGCGCTCATCCAGATGCAGGAGGAGCTCATCGCCTTCGTGCCGATGCTGCTGCTCCTCACCGGCCGGCTCGGCTACAGCCCGGTCGTGGCGGTGGCGGTGAGCATGGGCGCCTCCTCGGTGGCCGCCGCCTTCAGCCCCTGGAATCCCTTCCAGGTGATCATCGCCCAGAAGGTGGCGGAGCTCGGGATCTACTCCGGGCTCGGGTTCCGGCTCGCCTTTCTCGCCCTCGCGGTCGGGGTCTGGATCTGGGGGGTGATGCGCTACGCCCGGAAGACCAGGGTCGCCCCCCAGGCACCCGCCGGGGGCGGCAGCGCGATGACCCTGTCCACCTGGCGGGATGGCGCGATCCTCTGCACGATCGTCGCCACCTTTGCCCTGTTCATCTACGGCGCCAAGGCGTGGGGGTGGGACTTCGACCAGTACGCCGCGCTCTTCTTCCTCATGGGCGTCGTGGTCGGCGTCCTGGGACGGCTCGGCGCGGCCGGCACCGCGGAGGCGTTCGTCACCGGGTTCGGCTCGCTGGCCTACGCCGCGCTGCTCATCGGGTTCGCCCGCGGGATCTACGTCGTGCTCACCCAGGGGCACATCGTGGACACCCTGGTGCATGCCCTTTTCGTACCCATCTCGACCCTCCCGGTGACCCTCGCCGCGCTGGGCATGATGGCGGTGCAGGCCCTCATCCATGTGCCCGTCCCCAGTACCAGCGGGCAGGCGGTCCTGACGATGCCGGTGCTGGTCCCGCTCTCCGACCTGCTCGGGCTCTCCCGGCAGGTGACCGTGCTCGCGTACCAGTACGGGGCGGGACTCTGCGAGCTGGTCACCCCGACCAACGGGGGCCTCATGGCGATGCTCGCGGCGACCGGGGTGCGCTACGACCAGTGGATGCGCTTCCTCGGCAAGGTCCTGCTCGCCCTGGTGCTGCTGGCCGCGGTGGGGCTGGTGACCGGGATCGCCGCTCACCTCCGCTAGCTTACGGAACATTGTTGGGAGCTGTGGTGTCCCAATTCTGTGGCCGGGTCCACCTTTGGGGGCAGAAGCGACACCCGGCAGTTCGAGGCAAGTTGTTGGCGGGGAATCGATTACATTACAGTACCGGGGTGACCCCCTCCCCGGATGGCTGGCACCAAGGTTGCACCTCCCGCGTTAAGGACAGTGGAGCTTTCGGGCTGCTGTTCCGATACCAAGGAGTGAGATGATGAGCGAACTCACGATACGGGAAATGGAATCCGGCGAGGAATTCGCCGACTGGTTTGCCGACCTCACGCAGCGTGAGGAAGAGGCGACCGGGGATCCGGTGTTCCTCGAGGAACACTACCTGATCCTGAGCAACGCCATCGGCGACTGGATCGGGGGACTGCGCTACTACCTGCGCGGCGGTGTGGCCCATGTGCTCGACGTGGCGGTGCGGCCGGAAGAGCGGCACCACGGCCATGCCCACCGGCTGCTGGAGGCGTTCGAGGAGCGGGCCCGCGAGTCGGGCGCGCACCTGATTGAATTCTGGACCGACGACCTGGCCGGCGAAGGGGAGCTGATCGCCTACGGCTGGAACCGGGTGATGCGGCGCGACGGGTACATCGCCGACCGGACCTGGTACCTGATGGAGAAGCGGCTGGTCGAAACGGCCTAGCGTCGCACCGCCGGGCCCGGTATCCTTCGGCCCTTCGCCATCCCACGAACATGCGGATTCATGACGCGGCCCGGCACAGTCCGGGCCGCGTTCGGCTCGACGGGAACTCCGAGGCACGATGACACTGACCGACAGCGCCCGCCGCTTACTGACCAAGGTGGAAGTGCTCCGCGATCTCGAGCAGAAGGTCTACGAGCTCATGGACCAGCACGAGAAGAAGCGGCCGCTCTGGATGCCCAACGAGCTCCTCGGCCCGCCCCCGGGCGAGGACCCCGACGAGCACGTCGCGACGCTTCGCAAGCGGGCCCAGGGGATTCCCGACCCCGCCCGGGCCGCGCTCGCGCTCAACATGCTCACCGAGGAAGGGCTGCCCCACTTCCACCGGCTGATCGCGGTGCATCTCGGCGACGACAGCCACTGGGGCGCCTGGAACAACCTCTGGACCGCCGAGGAAGACCGGCACGGCGTGATCCTGCATGACTACCTGCGCGACACCCGCCTGCTCGACCAGACCCGGCTCGAGCAGATGCAGTTCTCCTACATCAAGAGCGGCTTCCAGCCTGACTGGGACAAGGACCCCTACCGGGTCTTCGCCTACACCACGCTGCAGGAGCGGGCCACCCAGCAGTCGCACTCCGAGACGGGGCGGATCGTCGGCGAGTACGAACCGCTGCTCGGCGAGGTGCTGGGCAACGTGGCCACCGAGGAGGCGCGCCACTTCAGCTTCTACCGCACCATCTTCGAGGAGATCCTCGCGCGCGACCCGAACGAGGCGCTGATCTCCGCCGCGCACATCCTGCCCAGCATCGAGATGCCGGGCCACACCATGCCGCAGTTCCGCGAGATCGCCGACGTGATCCGCCGGGCTGGCATCTACGGCCCGCGCGATTACCTGCGCATCGTGCAGGAGCAGATCCGCTACTGGAGGATCGACGCGGTCAACGGGCTCAACGAGCTGGGCCGCAAGGCCCAGGAGAAGATCCTCGAGATCCCGGCGCGCCTGCAGCGCATCGCCGAGCACATCGAGACCCGGAGCAAGGCGAAGACCTTCAGCTTCGAGGTGGTGTTCAACCGTGAATTCGCGATGGACTAGGCTCGGGGGGGCGGCGCTCGCCGCCCTCCTCGCGGCGGGCTGCGGCGGCAGGGACAAGGCCCCCGCCGCGCCCGCCTCCACCCCGGACCAGAGCGCCCAGCTCCTCGGGCGCGAGCTGGCCGACATCGTCGACCGGATCATGTCGTACCGGAGCGCGCACCGGAACTCGCTCCCCGCCTCGCTCCGCGCCGCCGGCATCGACAGCCTCACCCCGGTCTTCAGCCGGGAGTACCGCCGCCAGGGCAGCGATCCCTTCGTCACCATCCGCTTCCGCAATCCCGCCGGCCACCCCGTCACCGCCTGCAGCGGGACCAACATGGTCCTCGAGGACGCCATGCTGCACGCCGGCCGCTTCGAGATCGCGTGCGAGCTGGCGGACGGCGGCACCAGGACGTTCGCGATCGAGCCGCCAGCCCTGCCCAAGAAGGACGACTAGCCCCTCCCTGCACGCCGCCCCGCAGGTCGACATATTTCCCGCATGGTAGCCCTGATCTATCTGAGCATGGCCATCCGGGTGGTGGTCTTCGCCTGCTTCGCCCTCGCCGCGCTGGTGGCGGGGACCCACTGGCTGGTCCAGACCGGGAAGCTCCAGCCCTTCGGCGGCTGGCCCCGGTTCACCCGCCGGCTGGGCGACCCGTTCGTCCGCCCGATCGAGCGGCGCGCCCTCAGCTCGGGCGGCAACCCCGCCAAGGCGCCTTACTACTTCTTCTGGGTGACGGTGCTCGGCGGCCTCGCGGTCATCGGGCTGACCCAGTGGCTGATCGAGACGATCTACGACCTGATCGGGAGCGCCAGCGCCGGGCCGATGGGCCTGGTCGCGCTGCTGGTGAACGGCATCTTCTCGCTCCTCACCTTCGCGCTGTTCATCCGGATCATCGGCTCGTGGTTCGGGGCCAGCCGGTACTCGAAGCCGATGGGCATCGTGTACGCCCTGACCGACTGGGTCATCGAGCCGATCCGGCGGATCCTCCCGGCCTTCGGCCCGCTCGATTTCAGCCCGATGGTCGCCTACTTCATGCTCTGGCTCGCGCGCGGATTCCTGCTCAACCTGCTGCTCCGCTGACGGTGGCGGGCGCCGACGCCGGCTGGGTGGTCTCCCTCAAGGATGGGGCGCGGCTCACCCTCCATATCCAGCCCCGCGGCTCGAAGAACGCCGTCGAAGGCGTGCACGGCGATGCCCTCAAGGTGCGCCTCACCGCGCCGCCGGTGGAGGGCGCGGCCAACGAGGCCCTGATCCGTTTCCTGGCCGGGGAGCTGGGGGTGAGCCGGTCGGCGCTCACCCTGGTCAGCGGGGCCACTTCCCGCAGGAAAACCGTAGCGGTGACGGGTCTCGGGCCGGATCAGGTGCGGGCGCGTCTCGGTCTTGGCGGGGGTTGAACGGGAGTATAGGTTTCGGAACAATTGATGTCGTGGTGCTTTGCGCCTATTGCAGCCACGTTAAACAACTGCTAAAACGGCCCGATCCTCTGGCTGCCGCCGCGCAACCAGAGGCTCATTTTTTGCGCCGTACCACGCTCCACTATGGCTGATACTCTCATGGCTCGCTTCACCCGCCCCGCCCGGCTCGACCTCCTGCCGCGCCTCCTCGAGGAACGCATTCTCCTGCTCGATGGGGCGATGGGGACCATGATCCAGACCCATGGCCTCGGCGAAGCGGAGTACCGGGGTGACCGGTTCCGCGACTGGGGCCGGGACCTCAAGGGCAACAACGATCTCCTGGTGCTCACCCAGCCGGGGATCATTCGCGGGATCCACGGCCAGTACCTCGCCGCCGGTGCCGACATCCTCGAGACCTGCTCGTTCAACTCGACCTCGGTCTCGATGGCGGACTACGGCATGGAGTCGCTGGTGCCCGAGCTCAACCGGGCCTCGGCGGCGCTGGCGCGCTCGGTGGCCGACGAATTCGAGGGCCGGGACGGCCGGCCCCGCTACGTCGCCGGGGTGCTCGGTCCCACCAACCGCACCGCCACGATCTCGCCCGACGTGAACGACGCCGGGCTCCGCAACGTGACTTTCGAGGAGCTGGCCGACACCTACGAGGTGGCGACGGCGTCGCTGCTCGAGGGCGGGGCGGACCTCATCCTCATCGAGACCATCTTCGACACCCTCAACGCCAAGGCGGCCATCTTCGGGGTGGAGCGTCACTTCGAGCGGTGGGGCCAGCGGGTGCCGGTGATGATCTCGGGGACGATCACCGACGCGAGCGGGCGGACCCTCTCGGGCCAGACGGTGGAAGCGTTCTGGAACTCGGTGATGCACGCGCGCCCGCTCTCGATCGGGCTCAACTGCGCCCTGGGCGCCAAGCAGCTCCGCCAGTACGTGCAGGACCTCTCCCGCATCGCGCCGACCGCGGTCAGCACCCATCCCAACGCCGGCCTCCCGAACGCCTTCGGCGGCTACGACGAGACCCCCGAGATGATGGCCGCGACCATCGCCGAGTTCGCCGGCGCCGGGCTGGTCAACATCGTGGGCGGCTGCTGCGGCACCACGCCGGCGCACATCCAGGCGATCGGCGAGGCGGTGCGGCGCATCGCGCCCCGGAAGAAGGCGCACCTCGCACCCCGCTGCCGGCTCTCCGGAATGGAGCCGCTCACGATCGGGCCCGAGACCAACTTCGTGAACGTGGGGGAGCGGACCAACGTCACCGGCTCGCGCCGGTTCGCCAAGCTGGTCCTGGACGGCCAGTACGAGACCGCGCTGGAGGTGGCCCGGCAGCAGGTGGAGAACGGCGCCCAGGTCATCGACATCAACATGGACGAGGGGATGCTCGACTCCGAGGCGGCGATGGTGAAATTCCTCCGCCTCCTCGCCGGCGAGCCGGATATCGCCCGGGTGCCGATCATGCTCGACAGCTCCAAGTGGAGCGTGCTCGAGGCGGGGCTCAAGAACATCCAGGGCAAGGGCATCGTCAACAGCATCAGCCTCAAGGAGGGCGAGGAGGCCTTCCTCAAGCAGGCGGAGCTGGTGCGCCGCTACGGCGCGGCGGTGATCGTCATGGCCTTCGACGAGCAGGGCCAGGCCGACACCATCGAGCGGAAGGTGACGATCTGCGAGCGGGCCTACCGGCTGCTGACCCAGCGGGTGGGCTTGCCGCCCGAGGACATCATCTTCGACCCCAACATCTTCGCGATCGCCACCGGCATCGAGGAGCACAACGGGTACGCCGTCGCCTACATCGAGGCGGTGAAGCAGATCAAGCAGAAGCTGCCCCACACCCTGATCAGTGGCGGCGTCTCCAACATCTCGTTCAGCTTCCGCGGCAACGACCCGGTGCGCGAGGCGATCCACTCCGTGTTCCTCTACCACGCCATCAAGGCGGGCATGGATATGGGGATCGTGAACGCCGGCCAGCTCGCGATCTACGACGACATCCCGAAGGACCTGCTCGAGCGGGTGGAGGACGTGGTCCTCAACCGCCGGGCCGACGGCACCGAACGGCTGCTGGAGATTGCGGAGCGCTACAAAGGCAAGGGCGCCGGCGCCGCGAAGACCAGCGAGGTGGAGTGGCGCGCGCTGCCGGTCGAGGAGCGGCTGGCCCACGCGCTGGTGGAGGGGATCGACACCTGGATCGTCGAGGACACCGAGCTGGCGCGGCAGAAGGCGGCCCGGCCCATCGAGGTCATCGAGGGCCCGCTGATGCAGGGGATGAACGTCGTGGGCGACCTCTTCGGGGCCGGGAAGATGTTCCTCCCCCAGGTGGTGAAGAGCGCCCGCGTCATGAAGAAGGCGGTGGCGCACCTCATCCCGTTCATCGAGGCGGAGAAGGCGGCCAACGCCGACACCCGGAGCAAGGGCCGGCTGGTTCTCGCCACGGTGAAGGGGGACGTCCACGACATCGGCAAGAACATCGTGGGCGTGGTCCTCCAGTGCAACAACTACGAGGTGGTCGACCTCGGCGTGATGGTGCCGTCGGCGAAGATCCTCGACAAGGCGCGCGAGGTGGGCGCCGACGCCATCGGGCTCTCCGGGCTGATCACCCCGTCGCTGGAAGAGATGACGATGGTGGCGAGCGAGATGGAGCGGGAAGGGTTCACCATCCCGCTCCTGATCGGCGGGGCCACCACCTCGCGGGCGCACACCGCGGTGAAGATCGCGCCCAAGTACTCCGGCCCGGTGGTCCACGTGCTCGACGCCTCCCGCGCCGTGGGCGTCACCAGCAACCTGCTGAGCGACACCCAGCGGGCCGGCTTCGTGGCCCAGGTCCAGCAGGAGTACGCCCAGCTCCGGGAGGAGCGGGGGGAGCGCGACACCAGCGCGAGCCGCATCCCGCTGGCCGAGGCCCGCGCCAACCGGGCACCCGCGCCCGGCACCCCGGCGCCGGCGCCGGCCTTCCTCGGCGGGAAGACCCTGGAGGAGTATCCGCTCCAGGAACTGGTGGACCGGATCGACTGGACCCCGTTCTTCCAGACCTGGGAGCTGGCGGGGCACTACCCGGCGATCCTCTCCGATCCCGCGGTCGGCAAGTCGGCCCGGGCGCTCTTCGACGATGCCCAGCGGCTGCTCGAGCGCATCGTGCGGGAGAAGCTCCTCACGGCGAAGGCCCGGTTCGGCTTCTGGCCCGCCGCGGCGCGGGGCGATGACATCCTGCTCTTCAGCGACGAGAGCCGGAAGGATGTCCTCGCCACGGTGCACACCCTGCGGCAGCAGGCGAAGAAGTCGGGCGACCGGCCCAATCTCGCCCTGGCCGACTTCGTCGCCCCGGCCGAGGCGAAGGTGCCCGACTACCTCGGCCTTTTCGCGGTGACCGCGGGTCACGGGCTCGACCGGATCGTGGCGGAGTTCGAGGCGGTGCACGACGATTACAACGCCATCCTCGCCAAGGCGCTCGCCGACCGGCTGGCGGAAGCCTTCGCGGAGCGGCTACACGAGCGGGTGCGCACCGAGTTCTGGGGCTATGCCCCGAAGGAAGCGCTCGACAACGCCGCGCTGATCAAGGAGCAGTACCAGGGCATCCGGCCCGCGCCCGGCTATCCCGCCTGCCCCGACCACACCGAGAAGGCGACGATCTTCCGGGTGCTCGATGCGGAACGCTGCGCCGGGATTCACCTCACCGAGAGCATGGCGATGACGCCGGCGGCAGCGGTGAGCGGGTACTACTTCTGGCGGCCGGAGAGCCAGTACTTCGGCGTGGGGAAGATCAGCAAGGACCAGGTCGAGGAGTACGCGGGGCGGAAGGACCTGTCGGTCGGGGAAGTTGAGCGGTGGTTGGCGCCTAATCTGGGATACTCACGATGAATCGTTCCTCGTTCCTCGTTCCTCGTTCCTCGTTGGCTTTGTGCAACGTTGTTCGTGCCTCGACGTGCTTCGTTCGAGGAACGAGGAACGAGGAACGAGGAACGGTGTAAATGCCTACCCTCAAAGAACTCATCGCCGACGGCCGCACCCACGTGGTGGACGGCGCCATGGGCACGATGCTCTACGCCCGCGGCGTCTTCCTCAACGTCTGCTACGACGAGCTGTCGCTCAAGTCACCCGACCTCATCCGCGACATCCATCGCGAGTACGTGAAGGCCGGGGCCGAGCTGCTCGAGACCAACACTTTCGGCGCCAACCCGATCAAGCTCGCCACCCACGGCCTGGCCGGCGACACCGAGAAGATCAACGCCGCGGCCGCCCGCCTGGCGCGGGAGGCCGCGGGCAACCGCGCCGCGGTGGCCGGCGCCATCGGGCCGCTCGGCATCCGGATCGAGCCCTTCGGCGAGACCTCGCGGGCGGAGGCCTGCGCCGCCTTCGCCCGCCAGGTGGACGGGCTGCTCGAGGGCGGGGTGGACGGGTTCATCCTCGAGACCTTCAGCGACGTCGACGAGATCCACGCCGCGATCGACGCGGTGCGGAGCCGCACCGACCTCCCCATCATCGCGCAGATGACGGTCGGCACCGACGGCAAGACCTACTACGGCACCGAGCCGGAGACCTTCGGCCCCGCGCTCCAGATGATGGGCGCCGACGTGATCGGGGTGAACTGCTCGGTGGGCCCGCATGGCGTGCTCGAGGTGGTGGAGCACCTGAGCAAGGTGGTCACCGTCCCGATCGCGGCCCAGCCCAACGCCGGCCTCCCGCGCGACGTGGGCGACCGCAAGATCTACATGGCGAGCCCGGAGTACATGGCGGAGTACGGCCGCCGCATCGTCGAGGCCGGGGCCCGCTTCATCGGCGGATGCTGCGGCACCACCCCCGACCACATCAAGGCGCTCACCGGGTTCGTGAAGAGCGTGGCACCGGTGCACAGTGCCACCTACGCCGTGGTCCCGGCGCACGCGACGATGCTCGAACCGGTGCCCTTCGCCGAGCGGTCGCAGTTCGCCGCCAAGCTGGCCCGGGGAGAATTTGTCACCTCGGTGGAAATCGTCCCCCCCAAGGGGGTCGACCCGCGCCCGATGTTCGACCAGGTGCGCGAGCTCAAGGCCGCCGGCGTCGACGCGGTGAACGTCCCCGACGGCCCGCGGGCCCAGAGCCGGATGGGCGCGCTCCTCTCCGGCCTCATGATCCAGCGCGAGGTGGGACTCGAGCCGGTGGTGCACTACGCCTGCCGCGACCGCAACCTCCTGGGCATGCTCTCCGACCTGCTCGGCGCGGCGGCGAGTGGCGTGCGCAACCTCCTCATCGTCACCGGCGACCCGCCCAAGATGGGGCCGTACCCCGACGCCACCGCGGTGTTCGACATCGACAGCATCGGCCTCACCAACCTGGTGAACCGGCTCAACCGCGGCCTCGACCCCGGCGGCAACGCCCTCGGCGGGCGAACCAGCTTCGTCCTGGGCGTGGGGGTCAACCCCGCCTCCCCCGAGCCGGACCGCGAGATCCGCCGCTTTGCCTGGAAGGCGGAAGCCGGCGCCGAGTTCGCGATGACCCAGCCGGTGTTCGACCTGGAGCAGCTGGACCGCTTCCTCGAGCGCAGCCGCGAGTTCAACGTGCCGATCATCGCCGGGATCTGGCCGCTGGTCTCGCTCCGCAACGCCGAGTTCCTCGCCAACGAGGTGCCCGGCGTGACGGTCCCCGCGTGGATTCTCGACCGGATGCGGGCCGCGTCGGCCCGGGGGAAGGAAGAGGGGCTGGCCGAAGGGGTGCAGATCGCGCAGGAAATGGTGCGCGCCATCCGCGGCAAGGTGCGCGGTGTGCAGGTGGCCGCGCCGATGGGCCGCGCCAGCGTCGCGCTCGAGGTGATCAAGGCCGCGAAGGGCTGACCGATTCCGGCTCCCCGGTGAAGGCGAGGGGTCAGCCCTCGGCGCGGAGCCGGTAGCCGACCCCGGTCTCGGTCTGGAGCAGACGCGGCTGGGCCGGGTCCTGCTCCAGCTTGTGGCGCAGCTGGGTGATGTAGACCCGGAGATAGTGCGGGTGATTCACCGCGTTCACCCCCCACACCTCTTTCAGCAGCTGGCGCTGGGTCACCACCTTCCCCGCCTGCCGCACCATGGCCGCCAGGAGCTTGTACTCGAGCGGCGTCAGGTGCACCTCCTCGCCCTGCTTCCAGACCTGCCGGCTGGCCAGGTCCACCTTCACCCCGAACGCCTCGAAGACCGGCTCCCCCGGGCTCCCCGCGAGCGCGGCATGGCGGAGCGCCACCCGCATCCGCGCGAGCAGTTCCTCCACCCCGAACGGCTTGGTGAGGTAGTCGTCGGCGCCGGCATCGAGCGCCGCCACCTTGTCGTGCTCCTGGCCCCGGGCGGAAATCACGATGATCGGGGTGCGCGACCAGCCGCGGATCTCGCGCGTGACGCTGAGGCCATCGGCATCGGGGAGGCCGAGGTCGAGGAGGATGATGTCGGGGTTGCGGCTCGCGGCCTGGGCCAGCCCTTCCCGCGCGGTGGGCGCCTCGACCAGCTCGTAGGGCTGGTTGCCCAGCGCCGCCCGGAGGAAGCGGCGCATCTGCGGCTCGTCTTCGATGAGGAGGACGGTGGGGTGGCTCATGGCGCCGTGAAGGGTAACGGCTCCTCTTCCTCGGCGGGGACCGGCGGTGGCGCGATCCCGGAGAGCGGGAGGGTGAACCGGAACACCGCGCCGCCACCCTCGCGCGGCTCGGCCCAGATCCGGCCGCCGTGCGCGGTCACGATCCCGCGGGCAATCGTGAGCCCGAGCCCCACCCCCTTCCCGGGTGGCGCGCCCTCGCTCCGGAAGAACTTCTCGAAGATGCGCTCCTCTTCGCCCGCCGCGATGCCGGGCCCGCGGTCGGCGATGCTCACCGTCACGACCCCAGGCGACGCCGCGGCGGCGATCTCGATCGGCGTGCCCTCGGGCGTGTACTTGGCCGCGTTCTCCAGCAGGTTGATGAACACCTGCTCCAGCAGCACGGCATCGAGCGGGACCAGCGGCAGGTCCGGCGGGAGCCGCACCTCCACCGGGTGCTGCCGGAGCCGCTCTCCCAGCCGGATCAGCGCGACCCCCACCGCATCCTCGAGCGGCTGCCACTCCTTCTGCACCTGGAGCGACCCGGTCTCCAGCCGGATCATGTCGAGCAGGTTGCCGATGAGCCGGTTCATCCGCTGCGACTCCTCCAGGATCGAGTCGAGCAGGTCTTGCCTCGCCTCGGGAGCGAGCCCCTCGGGGCGCTCGCGCAGGCTGCTGGCGGCGCCGGTGATCACGCCGAGGGGGGTGCGCAGGTCGTGCGAGAGCGAGCTGAGGAGCGAGGTGCGGAGCCGCTCCGCCTCCACCTCGAGCCGCGCCTGCTGGGTCCGCTCCGCCAGCGTCACGCGCTCCAGCGCCACACCCACCTGCCCGGCGAACGCCTCGAGCAGGTGGCGGTCGGAGGGATCCTGGAAGCGACGGAGGTCGGGAGAGGCCACCATCAGCACACCCACGACGCCGCCAGAGCCGATGAGCGGGAGGTGCAGCGCCTGCGCGGCGGGAAGCGTCGCGGTTCCCGCGCCCGCCAGCTCCCCGCGCCGGTAGACCCAGTCGGCGACGCCATACTCCTTCTCGTCGACCAGCGGGGCCGGCGCGAGGGGCGACAGGACCTGGAGCGTGCCCCCGGCGTCGGGCGCCAGCAGCTGCGCGGCGCAACCGAAGCTGTCGCCCAGGTGCTTCCGCGCGGCGGTCACCACGCCCTCGCGGTCGCGGGTGTCGCCCAGGTCCCGGCTCAGGGCGTAGAGGGCCGCGGTGCGGTGCTCCCGGTCACGCGCCAGCTGGGCCTGCTCCCGGATGCGCAGGGTATAGCCGCTGATGAGGAGGGCGACGACCAACATCGTGCCGAAGGTCAGCGCGTAGTGGAGGTTCGCCACCGCGAAGGTGAAGAACGGGGGCACGAACAGGAAATCGAACACCGCGATGCTGAGCGCCGCTGCGAAAATCGACGGCCCCCGGCCGCAGCGCGAGGCCACGATCATCGCCCCCAGCAGGTAGGCCATCGCGACGTCGGTGACGCTGAGCCGCCGGAGCGCGAGCCACCCGACCAGCGTCACGATCGCCACCACCGCCACCGCGAAGCCGTACTCCCGCACCGGCGCGGGCCGGGTTGCCAGGAACGATCGGCGCGGCCGCGGCTCCTGCTCCTCGTCCCCGGTGACCACGTAGACATCGATGTCGCCGCTCTGGCGCACCAGCGTCTCCACCGTCGAGCCGAAGAGCCGCGCGCGCCATGACGGGCGTGACGGCTTCCCGATCAGGAGCCGGGTGACATTGTGGGCCGCGGCCCAGGCCAGGATCTCCTCGGCCACCTGCCGCCCCGGCACCGTCACCGTCTCCGCCCCCGCCTCCTCGGCGAGCTGGAGCAGCTCCACCAGCTCCGACTGGCCCGGGGCGCCGAGGCCGCCCACATCGGGGGTCTCGACGTGGAGCACGATCCAGTCGCACTTGAGGGTCGCCGCCACCCGCCGGCCCGCCCGTACCAGCCGGGCGTCGTCGGCCCGGTCGCTCACCGCGACCAGCAGCCGCTCGCCCGCGGGCCAGATCTCCCGGATCCCGTGGTCGCGCATGTAGCCGCGCATCTGCGCGTCGACCCGCTCCGCCACCCGCCGGAGCGCCAGCTCCCGGAGCGCGATCAGGTTCCCCATCCGGAAGAACCCCTCGCCGGCGCGTTCCGCCTGCTCCGCGAGGTACACCTTCCCCTGCTTCAGCCGGCGGAGGAGGTCTTCCGGCGTCAGGTCCGCCAGCTCCACGTCGTCGGCCCCGTCGAAGACCTCGTCCGGCACCGTCTCCCGCACCTGGACACCGGTGATCTGGGCGACGACGTCGTTCAGGCTCTCGAGGTGCTGGACGTTGAGCGTGGTGTAGACCGAGATGCCGGCGGCGAGCAGTTCCTCGACATCCTGGTAGCGGCGCTCGTGACGCGACCCGGGTGCATTGGTGTGCGCCAGCTCGTCGACCAGCAGGAGCGCGGGGCGGCGGGCCAGCGCCGCGTCGAGGTCGAACTCGGTGAGGGTGACGCCGCGATGCTCGAGGGTCCTGCGGGGCAGCTGCTCCAGGCCGGTGAGGAGCGCGGCCGTGTCGGCGCGGCCGTGGGTCTCCACCAGGCCGACGGCCACGTCGAGCCCCTCGGCCCGCTTGGCGCGGGCCTCCTCCAGCATGGCGAAGGTCTTTCCCACGCCGGGATTGGCGCCGAAGAAGATCTTGAGGCGCCCGCGCGCGGCCCGGGCTTCCTCCTGGCGGATCCGCTCGAGGAGTTGCTCCGGACTCGGGCGTGGCTCGGTCATGACCTATGGTGACCCGTGATGCCCGTCGAGCGCAAGGTTGAGCCGGAGGACGTTGACCCGGGGCTCGCCCAGGAACCCGAACTGGCGCCCTTCGGTGAAGCGCTGGACCAGCGCACGCACGGCGTCGGCCG
This sequence comes from Gemmatimonadales bacterium, assembly GCA_046327735.1. Lineage (GTDB taxonomy): Bacteria > Gemmatimonadota > Gemmatimonadetes > Gemmatimonadales > GWC2-71-9 > JADJOM01. Next base: position 234,030 of record JAXLXZ010000006.1, read on the forward strand.
GGAGGCTGCGTGCCCGGGCCACCCGCATCACCTGATATTCCGCCGCCGCGGGCGAGATATGCGGATCGAGGCCACTGGCACTCGCGGTCACCAGGTCGACCGGGATCGGCGCGGCGTTGCCGGGATCGGCCGCCCGGAGCGCCGCGATCCGGGACTGCACCGCCTCGAGCTGCGCCGGGTTGGTAGGCCCGAGGTTCGAGCCGCCCGAGGCCGCGGCGTTGTAGGCCCCCGGCGCCGTCGCCGAGGGGCGGCTCCAGAAATATGCCGGCGCGCTGAACGGCTGCCCGATGAGGGCCGAGCCGATCGCCGAGTCGGCCCGGTAGATGAGGCTCCCTCCAGCGCGGCCGGGGAACAGCAGGGCGCCGAGGCCGGTGGTGACCACGGGATAGACGAAGCCGGTCAGGAGCGTCAGGACCAGCAGCGAGGCGACGGCGGGGCGGAGGAGACTCTTCATGGCGTCAGGTGAGGTGGAGGGCCACGAGCAGGAGGTCGATCGCCTTGATCCCCGCGAAGGGGACCAGGATCCCGCCGAGGCCGTAGACCAGGAGGTTGTTGCGGAGGAGCCTGGCCGCGCCGATCGGGCGGTAGCGCACGCCCTTGAGCGCCAGCGGCACGAGGAAGACGATGATGAGCGCGTTGAAGATCACCGCGGAGAGAATCGCGCTCTCCGGCGTGGCCAGGTGCATGATGTTGAGGGCATTGAGCACCGGGTAGGTGGTCGCGAAGGCCGCCGGGATGATGGCGAAGTACTTGGCCACGTCGTTCGCGATGCTGAACGTGGTCAGCGCCCCGCGGGTGATGAGCATCTGCTTCCCGGTCTCGACGATCTCGAGGAGCTTGGTGGGATTGCTGTCGAGGTCCACCATATTCCCCGCTTCCTTCGCCGCCTGGGTCCCGGAGTTCATCGCCACCGCGACGTCGGCCTGGGCCAGCGCCGGCGCGTCGTTGGTGCCGTCACCGGTCATGGCGACGAGCTTGCCCCCCGCCTGGTGCGTCCGGATCAGCTCGAGCTTCGCCTCCGGCGTGGCCTGCGCCAGGAAATCGTCGACCCCCGCCTCCGCCGCGATCGCCGCCGCCGTGAGCGGGTTGTCGCCGGTGATCATCACCGTCTTGATCCCCATCGCCCGCAGCTCGGCAAAGCGGTCCTTGATCCCGCCCTTCACGATGTCCTTGAGGTGCACCGTGCCGAGCACCCGGCCCTGCTCCGCCACCACCAGCGGGGTCCCGCCCTGCCGGGCGATGCCGTCCACCGCCTGCCGCACCCGGGGAGGCATCTCGACGCCCTGCTCCCGGAGCCAGGCCGTCACCGCGTCGTCGGCGCCCTTGCGGATCTGCCGGCCGTCGAGGTTGACGCCGCTCATCCGGGTCTGGGCCGTGAAGGGAATGAACGTGGCCCCGAGTTCGTGGATGTCCCGCGGCCGGACCCCGTACTTCTCCTTCGCCAGCACCACGATGCTCCGCCCCTCGGGGGTCTCGTCCACCAGCGACGCCAGCTGCGCCGCGCCGGCGAGTTCCTGCTCGGCGACGCCATCGGCGGGGAGGAAGCTCACCGCCTGGCGGTTGCCCAGCGTGATCGTCCCGGTCTTGTCGAGCAGCAGCACGTCGACATCGCCCGCCGCCTCCACCGCCCGGCCGCTCATGGCGATGACGTTCTTCTGGATCATCCGGTCCATCCCCGCGATCCCGATCGCGGAGAGCAGCCCGCCGATGGTCGTGGGAATGAGGCAGACGAGGAGGGCCACCAGGACGGTGACGGTGACGGGCGTTCCCGTCCCGGCGCGCTCCACCGCGTAGGAGGAGAACGGCTGGAGCGTGACCGTGGCGACGAGGAAGATGATGGTGAGTCCCGCGAGCAGGATCTCCAGCGCGATCTCGTTCGGCGTCTTCTGCCGCCGCGCCGCCTCGATCATCCCGATCATCCGGTCGAGGAACGACTCGCCGGGATTGGCCGAGACCCGCACCACGATCCAGTCGGAGAGCACCTTGGTGCCGCCGGTGACGGCGCTCCGGTCGCCCCCGCTCTCGCGGATGACCGGGGCGCTCTCGCCGGTGATGGCGCTCTCGTCGACCGAGGCCACCCCTTCGATGATCTCGCCATCGCCGGGGATGAGCTGGCCGGCATGCACCAGCACGATGTCCCCCTTCCGGAGCGCGCTGGCATGCACGTTCTCGAACGTCAGCTTGTCCTTCGGGTCACGCAGCTTCTTGGCAAAGACGTCGCGCCGCGCGTTCCGCAGGTTGTCCGCCTGCGCCTTCCCCCGCCCCTCCGCCATCGCCTCGGCGAAGTTGGCAAAGAGCACGGTGAGCCAGAGCCAGAGGGAGACCGCCACGATGAACCAGGCCGGCTCCTGGAGCCGCCCGGAGAGGGCGAGCCCCGCCAGCACGGTGGTCACCACGCTCCCCACCTCGACCACGAACATCACCGGGTTCCGGAGCAGGTGCAGCGGATTGAGCTTGAGGAAGGCGTCGCGAATCGCCCGGCGGGCGATCGGGCCGTCGAAGAGCGGCCGCGCGGTGACTGTCGACATCTCCCGTTACCTCCGGTACAGCTGCAGGTGCTCGGCGATGGGGCCGAGCGCCAGGTTGGGGATATGGGTCAGCGCCCCCACCAGCAGGACCGTCCCCACCAGCAGGATCACGAAGAGCGGAGTGTGAGTAGGGAGGGTGCCGCTGCTCGCGGGGATGTGCTTCTTCCGCGCCAGCGAGCCGGCGACCGCGAGGGTGGGCACGATGATCCAGAAGCGGGAGATCCACATCGCCGCCGCGCCCACCAGGGTATAGAGCCAGTTGGTCGCGGTCAGGCCGGCAAACGCGCTGCCGTTGTTGTTCCCCATCGAGGACCAGGCGTAGAGGATCTCGCTGAAGCCGTGCGCGCCGGGGTTGAGCGGCCCCGCCCGGCCGGCGGCGGTCGAGACGGCAAGCGCGGTCCCGAACAGCACCAGGAGGTTCGGCACCAGGATGGCGAGGCTCGCCATCTTCATCTCGTAAGCCTCGATCTTCTTGCCGAGATACTCCGGGGTCCGGCCCACCATCAGCCCCGCGATGAAGACCGTGACGATCGCGAAGAGCAGCATCCCGTAGAGGCCGGAGCCGACCCCGCCGTAGATGATCTCGCCCAGCTGCATCAGCCAGAGCGGAATGAGCCCGCCCAGCGGCGTGAACGAATCGTGCATCGCATTCACGGACCCGTTGCTCGCCGCGGTCGTCGCCACCGCCCATTCCGCCGAGCCGGTGATGCCGAAGCGGACCTCCTTCCCTTCCATGTTGCCGCCGGCCTGCCCGGGCGTGACCCGGGTGTCGATCGCGAGCGCGGCGTACCCCGGGTGCCCCGCCTGTTCCGCCAGCACCGCCGGGAAGAGCAGCGCCGTGAAGATGACCGTCATCGCCGCGAGAATCGCCCAGCCCTGGCGGGGATCCCGGATCATCCGGCCGAAGGTGGAGCAGAGCGAGACCGGGATCAGCAGGATCGCGACCAGCTGGAGGAAGTTGCTGAACGGCGTCGGGTTCTCGAACGGATGCGCCGAGTTGGCATTGAAGAACCCGCCCCCGTTGGTGCCCAGCTGCTTGATGGCGACCTGTGACGCGGCGGGCCCGAGCGGCAGCAGCTGGGTGGTGACCCGCGCGGAGTCGGGGCCCGTGGCGTCCAGGAGCGGGACGCTCCGGTACGGCGCGAAGCTCTGCACCACCCCCTGGCCGATCAGGAGCACGGCGAGCACCAGCGAGAGCGGCAGGAGGATGTAGAGAGTGCCGCGGACCAGGTCGGCCCAGAAGCTTCCGAGCTGGCTGGTCTCGTGCCGCGAGATGCCCCGCACCAGTGCCACCAGCACCGCCATCCCGGTCGCGGCCGAGACGAAGTTCTGCACCGTGAGCGCGGCCATCTGGGTCAGGTAGCTCAGGGAGGATTCTCCCCCATAGGCCTGCCAGTTGGTGTTGGTCACGAAACTGACCGCGGTATTGAACGCGACCTTCGGCTCCACCGCGCTGAACCCGGCCGGATTCAGCGGCAGCAGGCCCTGCAGCCGCTGGAGCAGGTAGACACCCATGGTCCCCGCCGCGCTGAAGAGCAGCACCGCCGAGGCGTACCGCTTCCAGTCCATCTCCTCCTGGGGCTTCACCCCCATCACCCGGTAGCACCAGCGCTCCACCGGGGCCAGCCAGCGCGCCAGGGGATGCGGTTCCCCCTCGTAGACCCGTGCCATCCAGACGCCGAGCGGCCGGGCCAGCAGCAGCAGCACGGCGAGGTAGAGGAGGAGCTGGATCCAGGCGTTCGCGCTCACGAGAACAGCTCCGGCTTGAGCAGCGCCGCGAAGAGGTAGACGAGAAGGACCACCGCGATGAGGCCGGCGATGAGGTTGAGCATGGTCAGACCTTGTCGCAGAGGCGGACGAGGCCCCAGGTGGCGACCCCGAGCACGATGAGCAGGACCAGCATGAGGAGATCGGGCATGGGAGAAAGCTGGGGCGGGGCGAATCAAGGGGATATCACGAATCGCCGGAGTCGTATTAAGGCCGTATCAAGATTCCCGGTTTTCGGGACGTCCGGTTAGCTTTTCCGCTCGACCCGAGGAGACCATGTCCGAGACTCTGATTCCCGTGCCGCTCAGCCAGCTCACCGAAGAGGAAGAGCTGTTCCGGTCCACCGTGCGCGAGTTCGCCGAGGCCGAGATCAAGCCCCACGTCCACGAGATGGACGAGGCGGCGAAGTTCAAGCCCGAGCTGATCCAGAAGATGTTCGAGCTGGGGCTGATGGGGATCGAGGTCCCCGACCAGTACGGCGGCGCCGGCGGCACCATCTTCCTCGCGACGCTGGCCATCGAGGAGCTCGCCCGGGTGGACGCCTCGGCCGCGATCTACGTCGACGTGCACAACACCCTGGTCAACAACGCGATGCTCCGCTGGGGCAACGACGAGCAGAAGGCCCGCTACTTCCCCCGCATGACCGCCGGAATGCTGGGCGCGTTCGCGCTCAGCGAGCCGGCCAGCGGCAGCGACGCCTTCGCCCTCGAGTGCAAGGCCGAGGACAAGGGCACCCACTGGGAGCTGACCGGGCGGAAGTTCTGGATCACCAATGGCGGGGAAGCGGAGATCTTCCTGATCTTCGCCAACGGCGATTTCAGCAAGGGCTACAAGGGAATCACCGCGTTCCTGGTGGAGCGCAACTTCCACGGCTTCTCGGTGGGCAAGAAGGAGAACAAGCTCGGCATCCGGGCGTCCAGCACCACCGAGCTGATCCTCGAGGGATGCAAGATCCCGAAGGAGAACGTCCTCGGGCCGGTGGGCCAGGGCTACAAGATCGCGATCGAGACCCTCAACGAGGGGCGGATCGGCATCGGGGCCCAGATGCTGGGCGTCGCCACCGGGGCCCTCGAGGCGGCTGTCGCGTACGTGAAGGAGCGGAAGCAGTTCGGCAAGGCGATCGCCGAGTTCCAGGGGGTGCAGTTCCAGCTGGGCCAGATGGCCACCGAGATCGAGGCGGCCCGGCTCATGGTCTACAACGCCGCCCGGCTCAAGGACTCGAAGCAGCCCTTCCAGCGGGAAGCCGCGATGGCCAAGCTCTACAGCTCGCAGGTGGCCGACCGGACCACCAGCCGCTGCCTGGAGCTCTTCGGCGGGTACGGGTATTCGAAGGAGTATCCGGCGGAGAAGTTCTACCGCGACGCCAAGATCGGGACGATCTACGAAGGGACGAGCAACATGCAGCTGCAGACGATCGCGAAGATGCTGTTGAAGTGACGAGTGAGAAGTAAACGGTGAACAGTGAGCGGTGAGCAGTGAGCGGTGAGCGGGAAAAGCGATGTCATCCCGAGGAGCGTCAGCGACGAGGGATCTACTTGCCCGGAGTAGATCCCTCGCTTCGCTCGGGACGACAGCCAGCGGGCATTTCCCGCTCACGCTGTCGCCGCTCCCGCTCACCGCTCACGCAGTTGTTCTTCGTTGTCACCCCAGACTATTGTTTGTTCAAGGAGTGAGCTTCTGAGGTTTGCCGTTCCTCGCCGTACGTTGCAGAGGTGAACGCCGCCTTACCGGCCCGCCCGCATCGCTGTACCCTTGGAACACTGGTTGCATTACTCCCTCTGAGAAGATCAGCCGCCCAGCGGCGTATTACAGGTAACCACAAGCAAAGCCGATAGTTGGCGTAATTTGGGCTTTGCCGGTACCTTCGCGAACCTTGCGGCAAGCTTGGCCGGTTCGGCAACTCGCCCGGGTATGAGAACCACCTCCGGCCCATCGGAGATCGTGTGCGCCAGATCACCAACCGCGTTCTGCTCGGCTTCGTCCTCGCCGCCCTCGTGGGCGCGGGGCGCCCGGCGCGCGTGCATGCCCAGGAACTGACGCCGGACCTGAAGGTCAAGCTCGACCGCTGGTTCCGCTCCGCCCGTCGCAGTGCCAACGGCACCTGGGGCATCGCCGTCGCCGACCAGAGCGGCCAGATCCTCTGGAGCGTCAATCCCGATCGCGAGCTGATCCCGGCGTCCACCGTCAAGCTGCTCACCACCGGCTTTGCCCGCTCCATCGTGGGTGGGGAAGCCCGCCGCACCACGCGGGTGGTCGGCTTCGGCAACGTCGACGCGACCGGCGAGTGGAGCGGCAAGTGGGCCCTCGAACTCAACGGCGACCCGACCCTCGAGTCGCCTGACGGGCGTGGTCCCCGCCTCGCCGACCTGGCCCTGCAGCTCTACGAGAAGGGCGTGCGGCGGCTGCACGGCCCCCTCACCGTGCTCACCGCCGATGGCCGTCCCGCGGAGGCGAGCTTCCCCGACGTCTGGCGCGCCGGCAACCGCGGCAGCATCTACGCCCCGCTCATCGGCTCGCTCACGCTCCACGAGAACCTGATCATGCTGTACGTGCAGCCGGGGCAGCGCCCCGGGGCACGCGCCCGGCTGGTGGCCACCTCGCCCGACGGACTCGACGCGCTGGTCAACGTGCACGCGACCACCAGCGGCGGCCGCCGCTCGGCGCTCCGCATCCGGCGCATGGCCGACGGCGGCTACCTCGTGACCGGGTCGGTCGGCGTGGGCGCCGGCACCCGTCGCCTGGTCTCCACCGCCTCCGACACCAAGGCGGTGCTTGCCGCCACCTGGGCCCGCGCGCTGCAGCAGCAGGGCATCGAGTGGGACCGCACCCCGCCTGACATCACCGTCGAGAACGACCCGACCGAGGTCCTGGCCGAGGTCGAGTCCGCGCCCTTCGATTCCGTGGCGCTCGAGATCAACCGCCGCAGCCTCAACATCGGCGCCGAGCTCCTGCTCCGCTGGGCTGCCGGTGGCGAAGGCCACGGCCCCGAGCTCCTCACCGAGCATGTGCAGCAGGTGGCCGGTGTGGCCGGCGGCGTGAAGCTGGTGGACGGCAGCGGGATGTCGCACGACGACCGGGTGACCCCGGCGACGTTCATCTCCTACATGGCCCACGTGCAGAGCACGCCGGGCGGGAAGAACTTCCCCTACCTGCTGCCCGCCAACGGCCAGGGCACGCTGGCGCGCCTCGCCGGCGGACTGCCTGACCAGGGCGTGGTGCGCGCCAAGACCGGCACCCTGAGCGGTGTGTCCACGCTGGTCGGGTTCCTCGGGCGCAAGGACGGGATGTTCCTCGTCAGCCTCATGTACAACGGTCCCCGCTCGAAGAGCGCCAAGCGCCACCAGTGGCAGGTCTTCCGGCTCCTCGGCGCCGACGGCATCGCGATCCCCGCCGAAGACTCGACCGACGCGTCGGAGGATCCCGAGGCCCCGATGGGTGGCGACCCGGTCAACGACTGAGTCGCTGCGGCGCATCAGCCGCGAGATCGACTGCTACGAATCATTCCAGTTTTGCCCAGAGGGCCCCCTTCGCGGGGGCCCTCGCTGCTTCATGCCCGCTTCACACGCGACGATATCCGGTCATTTCATCGCCGATTCATCCGAAGGAGGTAGCTTCGCCTCGTACCTTGAACGAGGAGACACCATGAATCCGGCTCACCTGCACCTGATGCTCAATCACCTTCCGGTCGTCGGCGTCCCGCTGGTCGGGGCCCTGCTCGGCTGGGCGCTCATCCGCGGCTCGCGGGAGATCCATCGCACCGCGCTCGGCGCCGCGGTCATCCTGGCGGCCCTGACCTACCCGGTCTTCCTCACCGGTGAGCCGGCGGAAGATGGCGTGGAGAAGAACGCCTGGTTCCAGGAGCGCGCGGTGGAGGAGCATGAGGAGCGCGCCGAAGCGGCGCTGGTCGCCGTGCTGCTGACCGGCGGCATCGCCCTCTTCGGGCTCTGGCAGAGCCGGGGCGGCCGGACGCCCAGCACGGCGCTCGGCGGCATCACGCTCGCGGGGCTCGCGGTGAGCGCCGGGCTGCTGGCGTGGACCGCACAGCTGGGCGGCCCCATCCGTCACGAGGAGATCCGCTCCACGATGGCCGCCTCCCTGCCCGCCGGCGCGTCCGAGCGGGATGACGACCACTGACCGGAAAGAGCCCGTGCGCCTCCTCCTGATCGAAGACGAGACCCGTCTCTCCGACTCCATCGCGCGCGGCCTGCGGCAGGCCGCGCACGCGGTGGACCAGGCCGACCGCCTGTCCCTGGCCCGTGAAAAGCTGGCGGTGGAGGAGTACGACGCCGTCATCCTTGACGTGAACCTGCCGGACGGGTCAGGCTTCAACCTGGCCAGCGAGCTCCGGCAGCGGCAGGTGTCCACGCCGATTATCATGCTGACGGCGCGCGACAGCGTGGAAGACCGGGTGGCGGGCCTCGACAACGGCGCCGACGACTACCTCGTCAAGCCGTTCGCGTTCGACGAGCTGCTGGCCCGCCTGCGGGCGCTGCAGCGGCGGCAGCCGGAGTCGCACCCGGTGGTGCTGACGGTCGACAACCTGGTGGTCGACCCATCGACCCGGAAAGTGCTGCGCGGCGGCCGGATCATCGACCTGACCACCACCGAGTACGCCCTGCTCGAGTACCTGATGCGCAACGAGTCGAAGGTCTGCGGCCGGTCCACGATCAGCGCGGCGGTGTGGGACGAGAACTATGACCCCTTCTCCAACATCATCGATGTCTATGTCTCCCGGCTCCGCCGCAAGGTGGACCTCCCCGGCATGACGCCGCTGATCCACACGGTGCGCGGCGCCGGCTACACCCTCGACCCAGCGCGGGGCCGCCGGCCGGCGTGACCCCGCTGACGCTCCGGGCCAGGCTCGCCCTGGTCTTCGCGGGCATCTTCGCGCTCCTCCTGGTCACGGGGGGAGCGCTGTTGTATTACCTGCTCATCGGCGGCTACCAGGAGGACTTCGACGACAACCTGGGCGACGGCATCATGGCCGCGCGCTCCCTCCTCGCCGTCGACCGCCCCGAGTTCCCCACCAAGGAAGAGGCGGTCGCCCATATCGTCGGCGAGCTGATCTACGGCGACCGCACCATCCTGGCGTTCCGTACCGACGGGACGCTCCTGGCGGTGAGCCGCCGGGTGCCGCATCACCCGCTCTTCGACGACATCACCCTCACCATGCCGGTGAAGGAGCCAATGACCCTCGAGCTCCGCGAAGGCGAGGCGCGGGTGCTCCGCGCCCCGCTCACCGAGGGGGTCGACCTGGTCCTCGCGCTCGACGGCAGCGGCCTGGCGCATCAGAAGGCGAACCTCCGCCTCGCGCTCTTCACCGGCCTCCCCTTCATCCTCGTGGTGGGAACCGCGCTTGGCGCGTGGGGCTCGGGCCTGATCCTCCGGCCCCTCGTGGAGGTGGCCAACGTGGCCGAGCAGGTGGGCCAGGAAGTCGCCAGCGGCAGCACCGCCTTCACCCACCTCCCCGCGCGGAACGCCGGCGACGAGCTGACGGTGCTCACCGCCTCGCTCAACCTCCTCATCGAGCGGCTCGCGGGGGCGCTGGCCGAGGAGCGGAAGTCCTCCGAGAAGCAGCGGCAGTTCCTCGCCGACGCCGCGCACGAGCTCCGCACCCCCGTCGCGATCCTCCTCAGCGAGGCCGAGGTGGCGCTCCAGGGCCGGGACGCCTACGCCCGCGCCGCGCTCGAGCGGATCGCCGCGGAAGCGGCCTCGCTGAGCCAGCTGGTGGGCGACCTGCTCCTCATGGCGCGGAGCGACGCCGGGGCCCTCTCCCAGCAGCGGGAGCGGGTCTACCTCGACGACCTCGCCAGCACGGTGATGAGCCGCGCGGCGCGGCTCCCCCAGGCCCACGGCCGCGAGATCCGGGGCGAGGGCTTCGAGGAGGCGCCGGTGATGGGCGACCCGGCGCTGCTCGAGCGGGTGATCATGATGCTGGTGCACAACGCGCTCGTGCACGGGAGCGGGGCGGTGCACCTCGGCGCGGGCGTGCGGGACGACGGGGGCGTGGAGTGGAGCTGGCTGACGGTGCGGGATGAAGGCGCCGGCATTCCGGCCGAGGCCCGCGAGCGGGTCTTCGAGCGCTTCACCCGGCTGGGGCGCAGCTCCGCCGGCGCCGGCCTGGGGCTCGCCATCGCCCGCTCGATCGTGGAGTCCCACGGCGGCACCCTGACGCTCACCGACGCCACGCCCGGCGCCGAATTCCTGATCCGGATCCAGAAGGCCTGAGCGCCGCATCGACCGATGGAAAAGGGGGGCCGGTCCCGAAGGACCGGCCCCCCTCTGCACTGTGGATGGACCTCTCAGCGCACGATGGCAGCCACGATCTTCACCGGGACGCTCAGGGTGTGCTCGTCGGCCAGCTCGTCATGGCCGTAGCCCACGTCCACGGTGCCGGTGGCGTTCGCGGCGCCGTGCACTTCCACGGTGTGCTGATAGTGGTGAGCGGTGTCGACCGCCGCCGTGGCCAGCGAGCCCGGATTGAAGGTCAGCTTCGACCAGTGTTCGCCCTCGTGCGGGTCGAGACTCTCGTCGGCGGCGTTGAAGAACACCCCCCGCACGGTCACCGTCCCTCCGAAGGGCAGGAAGAGGGTGTCCGTGGTCATCGTGTCGCCATCGACGACCAGCTGCATGCGCACCGGGGTGTGATCTTCGGTGCCGGTCGCCTCGTCGCTGTTGCATGCCGCCACGACCGCGGCCACGCCCAGGATCGCCATGCCAGTGAAACGCTTCATCGCTCGAATGTCCTCGAGTTGGTGTGAATGATCAGTTGCTGAGTGGGGAGAACCGGACCGCGGCGCGCAGGGTGCGCGGCGTCCCCGGGTTGAGGAACCCCGACGCCCGGATCTCCGGGTACTTCGTGTCCAGCAGGTTCTGCACGTCGATGTCGAGCACCGTGGTGGCGGTGAGTCCCACCGACGCGCCCGCGTCGGCCACCAGGTAGGCCCGGGTGCGCACCCCCTCCTCGCCGATCGGGGTGAACGGGCCGGTGAGCCGGATGGAGACCCGGGGCTCGACCCGCTCGCTCACCCGGTACTGCGCCTCGATCCGGCCCAGGTACCGGGCCACGCCGGGAATGGTGCTGCCCGGCGCGAGCGGCTCGACGTGATAGGCGATGGGCGGGTCGGGGAGCTGCACCAGCGAGTCACCCGCCAGTGCCGCCACCCGGAGCGCGGCACTCCCGCCGCTCCCGCCGGTGATCTTCGCATCGTTGAAGGTGCCTTCCGCCGACACCCGGAGAGCCCGCGTCAGCGCCACCCCGAGTTCGGCCGAGAAGCCCCGGCGCCGGCTGGTGCCGGCGTCGGACACCTGGAGCGTGACCGGGTCCAGGATCTTCTCGTGCTGCACGTCGGTCTGGAAGGCGGAGAGCTGGGCGGTGACGCGCTCGCCCGCCAGCTCGATGCCCAGCTCCTTGGCCCACGACGTCACCAGTGGCTGGTGCACGTCGGAGATCACCCCGATCGGGCCGCGGAAGCCGCGGTTGATCGAGGCCACCGCGCTCCATCCGCCGCCGAGCAGGTAGCGCGCCCCGACCTTCGGGCTCAGGACCGCGGTGGTGCTGCTGAGCTGGCGTGCGCCGGCCACCAGCCGGTCGAGGCTGGCGTAGCGCAGGATGTCGCCCCGGAGCGCGACATCGTACTGGAGATGCGACCAGGCGAGTCCCCGGTTGCGGAGGTAGGCGTTCACCTCCTGGTAGCGCCCGGTGGTCAACTGGTCGGTGAGCAGCCGGTCCCGCTTGGCGGTGCGGTACAGGTCATAGTCGTCCCAGTCGGCCCGGCCGCCGATTCCCGCCCACGATTCCCCCAGCCCCGCCGGCACCCGCCAGTAGCCGCTGAAGCCCACCGCGGTGCGGCGATCGCGCTCCTCCTGCTGCCGCGCCGCGCCGTCGTCCGGCACCGTCAGGTACACCGTGGAGCGCGCCACCTGGACATAGGTCAGGAGGTCGATCGAGCTCCCGTTGCCGAGGGTCCGGGCGATCCGTCCGTGGAGGATGCCCCGGCCGCTCGACCCTCCGTCGGTCGGGTCGGCGGCGCGGCGCAGGTGCCCGGCGTTGTAGTTCGCCACTGAGAGGAAGCCGGGCGAATCCCACTCCGAGCCGTAGCCGGTCAGGCCCCCTTCAAGCCGGGTGCGCTGGTCGAGCTGGGTCCATCCGCGGAGCGAGAGGTTGCCGAGCCCGCTGGTGCTGTTGTCGCGCCAGCCCTGCCCCCGCTCACCCGAGAGCGCCACCATGTACCCGGCGTGCTCGCGCCGGGCCCCGGTCTTCAGCCAGCCGGAGGCATCCCCGAAGCTCGACCCGCCGACCGAGGCGGAGAGCCCGGTCGCATCCTGCGCGGTGTTCACTTCCACCGCGCCCCCGACGGCGAAATTCCCGTAGAGCGGACTGGCCGGGCCGTGAATCACCCTGAGGCTCTGCACCGCCGCCGGCGAGAAGATGGTCCAGTCGGCGTAGCCCTCGACGTGCCCGTGAATGGGGAGGTTGATCGGCACGCCGTCGAGCACCAGCAGGACGTCGGACGAGTGATCGGAGGTGAAGCCGCGGATCACCACATCCGAGGCCCACCCCGGTCCCTGTCCCTGCTCGTGCACCTCGATCCCCGCGGCGCGGCGGATCAGGTCATAGGCGTTGGCGCTCTGCTGCCGCTGCACCACCTTCGCCGTGACCTCCTCCGACAGCTCCACCGGAGGGGTACTGCGGGGACCGGGCGCGGTGACCGTCAGGGTCTCCAGCTCCACGGCGGTGGTGTCACGGGTCGGCTGCTGGGCCAGGGCGATACCGACGCCCCAGGCACCCAGCAGCACGGGCACGCATGCCAGCATGCGCACCGTACTCGACTGGCGAGACATGTTCAGGCCCGAATGAGGGAACGCACGACCGGCCGGGACGACCCCGGCGCGGTGCTGTCACCGTTCAGGCGAGGAGGGGAGGACCGATCGCGAAGGGAAGACGGCGGAGGGTGTCGCGGTGCGACACCACCGACTGTGCGGCAGGGGGAAGGAACCCGATCGTGGCGCGCGCCAGCAGCGGCGCCGCGGCGCTCGGCATCGCCACGGTGGCGGTGGCGCAGGCGCCCATGCAGTGACAGGTGTGTGCCTGCTGGTCGGGGGCACCACCGTGGCCCGCGTGGCCTTCCATGGCCGCCATGTGGTGCATGGCGTGCTCCCCCGCCGGCGCCACGCCGACCCCGGCGTCGTGCTCCGGGCAGCGATGCACCCCGGTCCCCTCGGCGAACTGCACGCCCAGGAAGACCAGCAGCTGGAGAAGCGCCACGGCGGCGCGAAAGGGGCCCCGATACATGAACGGTAGATTAAGCCGAGTGGCGGACCCTGAAAAGGCTCGTCTCAGCGCTGGACGTCCGCGGCACCCCGGCCACCCCCGCCGGTGAGCCGGGCGGCGGCCTCGGTGAGCAGGTCGTCGGTCTTGCAGAAGACGAAGCGCACGTAGCGCCGGCCCAGCTCGGGGCGACTGAAGAAGCTGGAGCCGGGCACCGGCGCCACCCCCCGTTCCTTCGCCAGCCAGAGAGCGAACTCGGTGTCGGGGAGGTCGGACAGGCCGGAGAAATCGGCCAGGATGTAGTAGGCCCCGTCGGGCGCGGTGCAGCGGAAGCCGGCCTGGCAGAGCGCCGGGAAGAGCAGGTCCCTCCGGGCGCGGTACTCGCCGCCCATCTCCTCGTAGAAGGAGCGGGGGAAGGTGTCCATCACCGTCGCGAGCGCTTCCTGGAGCGGCGCGGGGGCACCCACGGTCAGGAAGTCGTGCACCTTCCGGATCGCCTCGGTGATCGACGGCGGCGAGACGATCGTCCCGATGCGCCACCCGGTGATGCTGAAGGTCTTGCTCGCCCCGCTGATGGTGATCGTCCGCTCCCGCATGCCCGGCAGGGTGGCGAGGGGGATGTGCTCCCCTTGGTAGCGGATGTGCTCGTAGATCTCGTCGGTGACCGCCCAGGCATCGTGCCGCTGGCAGAGCGCGGCGATGGCCTCGAGCTCGGCGCGGGTGAGCACCCGCCCGCTCGGATTCGCCGGGGTGTTGACCACGATGGCGCGGGTGCGCGGGGTGAAGGCCCGGGCCAGCTGGTCGAGGTCGAGGGGCTGGCCGGGGAAGAGCGGCACGAAGACCGGCTTCGCCTCACAGAGGATCGCGTCGGGGCCGTAGTTCTCGTAGAACGGCTCGAAGACGATGACCTCGTCCCCCGGGTCCACCAGGGCCAGCATCGTCGCGACCATCGCCTCGGTGGCGCCGCAGGTGACGGTGACCTCGGTCTCGGGGTTCACCGTCATCCCGTACCAGGTCGCGTACTTCCGGGCCACCGCCTCGCGCAGGCGGCGCGAGCCCCACGTGATCGCGTACTGGTTGATGTTGGCGCGGATCGCCTCGACCGCCGCCTCCTTGAGCGCCTCGGGCGCGGCGAAATTGGGGAACCCCTGCGCCAGGTTGATGGCGCCGTGCTCGGCGGCGACCCGAGACATGCCGCGAATGACCGACTCGCGGAACGAACGGGTGCGGCGGGCGGTGTGCGGACCAGGTTGGGAGGGCACAGGGCGGCGCGGTCGGAGGTGAGCGATCAGGGGGCCGAGGGACGGAAGATGGATCGGGGCGCCGGGAAATGACAGGTGGCGCGGCCCACCCGTCTGGACAATCCGGAATGACAGGATATCATCTCACGCCCCCGACACTGCCGAATCTCATGGATCAGAGATCACACGCCTTCCTCAAGCAGCTCCTCGACGCTCCCGGCCCCTCCTCCTACGAAACCCTCCCCGCCCGCGTGTGGCGGAATGAAGCACAGGGTTTCGCGGAGCGGGTCGACGCGGACGTGAGCGGCAACAGCTTCGCCACCCTCAACCCCGATGCCGCGCCTCGGATCATGCTGGCCGGCCACATCGACGAGATCGGGGTCATGGTCTGCTACATCGACGACCAGGGCTACCTCAGCTTCGACACCATCGGCGGGTGGGACCACCAGGTCTTCGTCGGCCAGCGGGTGCAGCTGCTCGGCCCCGCGGGGGTGGTGCCCGGCGTCATCGGAAAGAAGGCGATCCACCTGATGGAGAAGGAGGACCGGGAGAAGGTCTCCAAGGCGGAGGATCTCTGGATCGACATCGGGGCCACCACCCGGGCCGAGGCCGAGGCGCGGGTGCGGATCGGCGATCCGGGGGTCCTGGCGTCGGCGGTGCTCGAGTTTCCCAACGGGCGGCTGGTGAGCCGTTCGCTCGACAACCGGGTGGGTGCCTTCGTGGTGCTGGAGGCGCTCCGCTACCTCGCCAAGGACCGGCCGGCGGCGCGGGTCACCGCGGCGGCGACGACGCGGGAGGAGATCAGCTACACCGGCGGCGGCGCGAGCAGCGGCGCCCGGGTGGTCGAGGCCGACGTCGCGATCGTGGTCGACGTGACCCATGCCACCGACTACCCCGGCGTCGAGAAGCGGAAGCACGGCGACTACAAGCTGGGCGGGGGACCGGTGATCTCGCGGGGCGCGTCGATCAACCCGGTGCTGGTGGAGCTGATCCTCGAGGCCGCGAAGGCGGAGCAGATCCCCTCCACCATCGAGGCGGCGCCCCGCGGCACCAGCACCGACGCCGACAACATCTTCACCAGCCACCGCGGCGTGGCCACGGCGCTGGTGTCGGTGCCGCTGCGCTACATGCACAGCCCCAACGAGATGGTGGTGGTGGAAGATCTCGACCGGACCGCCCGGCTCCTCGCCGCCACCGCGCGGCGCATCACCCGGGCGACCGACCTGGTCCCGCGGTAGGCCCTACTCCCAGAGCGTCGTCAGCGCCTTCTTCACGGCGTCGCGCACCTCGGGCTCCTCGTCGTTCATGAGGTCCTTGAGGGCGTTGGAGCCGGAGGGCCCGGCGATGTGCAGGCCCTCGATGGCGGAGAGCCGGAGCGAGACCGGCTTCCGCCTGAGGAAGCTCCGCTTCCCCGGTTCCGCCGCCTTCGCCAGCGCCTGGATCGCCTCGGCGGAGCCGATCCGGCCCAGCGCGAGGTGCATCTCCCGGCGCACATCCGGCCGGGTCTCCTCGTCGGCCGCCACGGCGAGGCTCATCGCCATCCCCTTGTTCCGCCGGCCGTCCAGGTCCTGCGCCGCCTCCAGCCGCACCGAGGGGGCCCCGTCGCGCAGGGCCCGCCGCAGCGGCTCCACCGCGCCGTTCCCGCCGATCTTCGCCAGCGCGCCCGCCACCGATCGGCGCACCCGCTCGTCCTCGTGGTACATGTGCTTGGCGAGCGAATGCACCGCCCGCTCCTCCCGGATCTCGCCGATCAGGTCGGCGACGTTCCGGATCACGTACCACTGGTCGTGGCTCAGCATGTTCACCAGCAGCTTGGTGCCCTCGGTCATCTCCTTGAGCGCGCTGAAATAGTGCCGCCGCTCGTTCATCTCCTCGGAGTTGACCATCAGGTTCAGCAGCACCTCGGTCCCGTCCGCGCCCATGCGGCGGAGCACCGCGGTCGCCTCGGTCTTGAGGTTCCCGTGGGCCGCGAGCCGGCCGATGTGGTCCAGGTGCGAGCGGGGCAGCATGCGGCGGAGGGCGATGCCGTAGCCACGCTGCTCCTCGCGAGGCGCGGCCTTCTCCAGCTCGAGCAGCCCGTACGCCGCCTGGCAGAGCTCCCGCCAGTTCCCCTGGGCCGAAGCCATGTCGCCCGCGGCCAGCAGCTGGGTGAGCGCCTCGGAGGTGACGCCGGTCGCGTCGCCGCCCGCGAGGTTGCTCATGACGTCCATCGTCGGGTTGACCAGCCCGCTCTGCAGCTGCACGAAGTGCATCATCCCGACCTGCGCCTCGGTCAGCGCCCCCGGACCGAGCGCGGTCAGGTGGCCTTCCTTGTCGGCGCCCGCGGGGGGACGCATCCGTGGATCGAGCTGGGGCGCGATGTCGGCCGGCGGCAGCGGATGCACCTGGATCACGCCGCACCCCGCGGCGTCGAGCCGCGCCACCAGGTGGTCGAACTCGCCGTAGCTGCCGACCGGCGCCGCAAGCAGGCGGACGAACTGGATCAGGGTGGAGCTCATCAGGCCGGCGGGAAAGCGGATCTCCCCGATCCCGTGGCCCCGCAGGTGGGAGTAGCACGACTCCAGCTCACCGGGAGCCACTGCCACCGCCACGTGGTCCCACACGAACCCCGAGGGCGTGAGGCGCACCTGGTGGTCGGCGTCCTCCAGGATGCCCGAAAACCGCTTGAAGGCGTCCCGCTGCTGGTCCTTCTGCTCCGGCCGATCGCGGAGTAGAAGCAACAGTTGGGCAAGCTCGCTGATGGCGCCGGCGGGCGTCGCCACTAGCGGGTCCCAATCCAGAAGGGGCACCGAAGGGGGCACATGGACCTCAAGATACTGTCTATTTTCAAGTGCAGCAATGGTTTAGCAACCTCTGACTGAGCGATTTCCCATCCCCTGCCGCTTGGAAGCCGGCGGGGTCCTGACTTAAGCTTCTGGCCCATATGCACCCCTTGTACCGTCGCGCCACGACCCTCGGCCTCGCCCTCCTCGGCGTGAGCCATGCTGCCGCCGCCCAGACCGTCGTCGACCCGGTGGCCCTCCTCGAGGACGTGAAGCACCTCGCCAGCGACTCCCTCGGTGGCCGCCTGATCGGCACCCCGGGCGCCGACTCCGCCGCCGCCTGGCTCTCCCGGCGCTTCAAGCAGTCGGGACTCAGGCCCGGGCCGCAGGGGTGGTTCCAGCCGTTCACGGTCGCGCCCGGGGCCCCCGCCGCGGTGCACGCCGGCATCGCCGGCGCGGTGGGCCGGAACGTGATCGGGGTGCTGCCGGGCAAGGACCCCGATCTCCGCAACGAGATCGTGATCGTGGGGGCGCACTACGACCATCTCGGCCCGGGCAATTTCGGGTCGCTCGACCCGGACAGCGCCGGCCAGGTGCACAACGGCGCCGACGACAACGCCTCCGGCGCGAGCGCGCTGATCCACATCGCCCGCAAGCTCAAGAAGACGCCGCCGGGACGCACCATCGTCTTCATCGCCTTCAGCGGCGAGGAGGCCGGGCTGCTCGGCTCCGACTACTACGTGAAGAACCCGGTGTTCCCCCTCTCGCGCACCTACGCGATGGTGAACATGGACATGGTGGGCCGGCTCCGGAACGACAAGCTGATGGTGTATGGCGTGGCCACCGCGAAGGAGTTCGGCGGGATCCTCGACTCGCTCAACGCCGAGGCGGCGTTCGACCTCAAGGCGTCGGGGGACGGGTGGGGCCGGAGCGACCAGTCCTCGTTCTACGGGGCGGGGCTGCCGGTGCTGCACCTCTTCACCGACCTGCACGAGGACTACCACCGCACCACCGACGACTGGGAGAAGATCAACGCCGACGGCCTCGCCAAGGTGGCGGACTTCACCACCCAGCTGGTGCGTGCCCTCGGCAGCCGGCGGGAGCCGCTGACCTTCGTCAACGTGCCGCCGCCGGCGCTCACGACGTCGTCGAGCAACTCCTCCTCGGGCTACGGCGCCTACCTCGGCACCGTCCCGGACATGTCCGACAGCCCGGGCGGGGTGCGGCTCACCGGGGTGCGCGCGGGGAGCCCGGCGGAGAAGGCGGGGCTCAAGGGCAACGACATCATCGTCCAGATCGGGGAGACGAAGGTGCCCGACCTGGAGGGGATGACCAACGCCCTCCGCACCCACAAGCCCGGCGACGTGGTGGAGATCCGGATCCTCCGCGACGGCGCGGAACAGCGGCTGCAGGTCACACTCGGAACGCGAGGCAACTGATGGCGGTGCTGAACGCCCTCCCGATCGTCGCCGGACTCCGCGGGCTCTTCGCCAAGGATGCGGGGCGCGAGGCGCTCCTGACCTACGCCGCGGAGAAGATCCGCGCCGCCGGGCCGCCCTACACCTCGGTGTACCTCTACATGCTCCACGGGGACGACCTGGTGCTCGAGGCGTACAGCGGCCGGGAGACCGAGCACACCCACATCAAGGTGGGCGCCGGCGTCTGCGGCACCGCGGTGGCGACCGGGAAGGACCAGAACGTGCCCGACGTGCGCGCCATCTCGAACTACATCGCCTGCAACACCTTCACCCGCTCCGAACTGGTGGTGCTGATCCGCCGGGGTGAGACGATCCTCGGCCAGATCGACGTCGACAGCGACGTGCCCGACCCGTTCACCGCCGAGGAGGAGAAGGCGGTGAAGGACGTGGCGGACGGGCTCGCCGTCCTGCTGTAAGGGTCCGTTCGGTCCCGCGCATGGCGTCCCTGCGAGCCTGGTCCTCCGCGCGCTTCGGGGTTCCCCTCCCGCCCGGTCACCGTTTTCCGATCGAGAAATACGCCCTGGTGCGCGACCTCATCGTGCGCCGGGGCCTGCTCGCCCCGGAGCGGGTCGAGGAGCCGGAGCGGGTCCGGCGCGAGGATCTCGCGCTGGTGCACGATCCGGCCTATGTCGACGCCATCGAGGAGGGCACGCTCGAGCCGATGGCGGTCCGGCGGCTGGGCTTCCCCTGGAGTCCCGACCTCCGGGAACGGAGCCACCGCACCGTCCAGGGGACGGTGGAAGCGGCGCGCGACGCGCTGGCGGACGGTGCCGGCGTGAACCTGGCGGGCGGCACCCACCACGCCTTTGCCGACCGGGGCGAGGGGTTCTGCGTCTTCAACGACGTGGCGGTGGCGATCCGGGTGCTGCAGCGCGACGGCCTGGCGCGGCGGGCGGTGGTGATCGACCTCGACGTGCACCAGGGCAATGGCACCGCCCGGATCTTCCAGGGCGACCCCTCGGTCTACACCTTCTCGCTCCACGGCGAGAAGAACTACCCGTTCCACAAGGAAGTGAGCACCCGCGACATCGGACTCCCCGATGGCTGCGAGGACCAGCCCTACCTCGACGCGCTGGAACGGCACCTCGGCCCGGTGCTGGATGAGGCCCGGGCCGACCTCGCCTTCTACCTGGCGGGCGCCGATCCCTACGAGGGCGACCGCTTCGGGCGGCTCAAGCTCACCCGGGCGGGACTGCGCGAGCGCGACCGGATGGTGTTCGCCGCCTGCCGCGCCCGCGGGCTGCCGGTGGTGATGACGCTGTCGGGCGGGTACGCCCGCGATATCAACGACGTCGCGGAGATCCACGCGGCAACCCTGCAGGAGCTGATCACGGCATGACCCTCGAACCGGAGAGCATGTCTGTCATCCCGAGGAGCGGAGCGACGAGGGATCCCAGGTTTTTCTCCCAAAGATCAGGGATCCCTCGCTGCGCTCGGGATGACAGAGGGATCCCTCGCTGTGCTCGTGGGGACGGAATGGGGGCGCGATGCCCCGCGTGAACGGCGTGGAGCTCTTCGAGCGCCGCGTCGGTGCCGGCTCGCCGGTCGTGGTGCTGCACGGCGGCCCCGGGGCGCACCACGACTACCTCCTCCCCGGCTTCGATGCGCTGGCTGCCTCCCACGAGCTGCTCTACTACGACCAGCGGGGCGGCGGCCGCTCCCCGGTGGGACGCGACGTGCCAGTGGGGTGGCGCGAACATGTCGCCGACCTCGAGGCGCTGCGCCAGCACTGGGGACTCGAACGGCTGACGATCGCCGGCTACTCCTGGGGCGGGCTGCTGGCGCTGCTCTACGCCATCGAGCACCCGGGCCGGGTAGAGCGGCTCGCGCTGGTCTCGCCGGCGCCCGCCTGGCGGGAGGCGCGCGACGAGTTCGAGCGCCGCTTCCAGGCCCGCACCATGAGTCCC
>JAXLXZ010000007.1:0-183976 GCA_046327735.1 Gemmatimonadales bacterium
CAGGCACCGACGGTGACGTTGAGGCGGGAAAGGCGTGTCATGGCTAACAGGATACGACGCTTCCGGGCCGCCGGTCAAGTCACCACTTTGTCACGCGACTTGAGAGATTCCGTCGATGACGCGATGCGTGGGGCCCTGAATGAAAGATCCCGCCCGGTAATGATGAGGACGACCGAAAGAACGATGACCAGCGACGCCACCAGCGAGCTGGTGGAGAGGCTCTCGCCCCCGAGCGCCCACCCCAGGAACATCGCGACCATCGGGTTCACGTACCCGTAGGTTGCCACCTTGTTGGGCGTGGTGGCCTTGAGGAGGAACGCGAAGCAGGTGAACCCGATCAGGGAGCCGAACACCACCAGGTAGGCGAAGGCCAGCCACGACTTGGGCGTCACCGCCGCGAAGGAGAACTGTCCGGCCTCACCCGCCACCACACTCGCCAGGAAGAGGAGCACCCCACCGGTCAGCATCTCCATCCCGCTCGTCAGCGGCGAGCTGGCGGGAAGATCGGCGTTCTTGCTGAAGACCGAGGCGAAGGCCCAGCAGAGGCAGGACGACATCAGCAGCATCACCGCCGTCAGGTCCACGCCCCCCTGGTGCCCGCCGGTGGGCAGGACCAGCAGCGCCACCCCCAGGAACCCCAGGATGATCCCCGTCAGCACCATGCCGGAGGGACGGGCGCCGCCCGGCCGGAACCACTCGACGAGGGCGGTCCAGACCGCGACCATCGCCACGATGAGGGCGGTCAGCCCCGACGGGAGCCGCTGCTCCACCCAGACCACGGTTCCGTTCCCCACCAGGAAGAAGAGCGCCCCCAGCAGCGTGGCCCAGGCCCACTGGACCGGCCGGGGCGCCGGGGCACCGCGGAGCCGGGCCCAGCCATAGAGGACGGTGCCGGCGATGAGAAACCGGATGGCGGCCATGAACAGCGGCGGCATCGTCGCGATGGCGAAGACGATCGCGAGATAGGTCGACCCCCAGATGAGGTAGACCGCGAGGAAGGCCAGCGCGACCTGGGACCGGGCCCGCTGCCGGGCTTCAGGCGTCATGGCCCGCTCCGGCCGGCTCCGGGAGCGGCAGCGTGCCGTTCTCCTTCACCGTGCTGAGGACGATGGTGGTCCGGGTGTTCCGGACCCCCTTCAGGCGGCCGAACCGCTCGCGCAGCAGCCGGCTCAGGCTCTCGGTGTCGGCCACCCGCACCTTCACCAGGTAGCAGTCCTCCCCCGCCACGTGGTGCAGCTCGAGCACCTCGGGGATGCGGGCGAGCGCCTGCCCGATGGCGCCGGAGCCGACCCGCTCCTCGGTGCGCACCAGGATGAACGCGCAGAGCCCCGCCTCCACCGCGGCCGGATCGATCCGGGCGCTGTAGCCGAGGAGGACCTGGCGCTGCTCCAGCTTGCGGATCCGGTCGAGGATGGCGGAGGGGGCCATGTCGAGCTTGCGGGCGATATCCGCGTTGCTGATCCGGGCGTTGGCTTGGAGCAGGTCGAGGATGGCGCGGTCGGTGGCGTCGAGCATGGCGGTTCCCGGGAGACGATTATTCGCTTGCAGCCGCAATTTACCGAACTATCTTCGGCACACAACCCCACAGGACGACGATACGCCATTCCCGGCCCTCCGCTCCGGGTGCCCTGATTTCCGCCCCCGCCTCACACCCGCCCGCCCCCCGCCGATAGTGAAGCCATGGCACCCCCGATGTATCCGTCCCCTGACCGGGGCCGGGGAAGTTCCCGGTCGCCGGTCCGCGCCCTCGTCGGCACCCTCCAGGCCGCGCTCGCCTCGCTGGGCGACCCGCGCGCCTTCGAGGGGGACGATCCGTCGTCCTCCATCCACCGGCTGGTGCTGGCCCTGCTCGATGCCGGCATCGCCGACGGGCGGCCCGACCTCCAGCAGGGGGCGGAACAGATCCTGGCCGCCACGATGGCGGAGCTGCCGGCCCTGGCGAACGGCTGGGTCGCGGCACTGCCGGTCGAGATGCACGGCCCGGAGCAGGTGATCCTCGTCGTCGAGGACGACCACGTCTTCGGCGCCACCCTGGCCACCGCGCTGCACGGGAAGGACCGCCGGATCGAGGTGGTGGAGACCTGCGCCGCGGCCCGCACCCGGCTCGCCAGCGGCGACGTGTCGCTGGTGGTGCTCGACCTGATCCTCCCCGACGGCGACGGCCGCAACCTTCTCCTGGAGCTCCGCTCCGACCCCACCACCGCCGGCACCCCGCTCTTCGTCGTCTCGGCCCGGCTCGGGGCCTACACCAAGGGGGAGTGCTTCGCGCTGGGCGCCGACGCCTACTTCGAGAAGCCGCTCGACATCCACGCCTTCGCGGTGGCGGTGAGCTCGCGGCTCGAGCGCCTCGGGGACGGGGGCCGGATGCTCCGTCGCGACGCCACCACCGGCCTCGCCAACCGCGCCGCCTTCCTCGAGAGCGCGTCGCACCTGCGGCTCAAGAGCCCGGCGGGCACCCCCTTCACCCTGGCCGTGCTCGACCTCGACCATTTCCGCTGGGTGGAGGAGACCTGGGGACGGCAGTTTGCCGACTCGGTGCTCCGCCGAGCCGGCGTGCGGCTCTCGATGAGTTTGCCGCAGGCGGCGAGCTTCGCGCGGTGGGACGGGGCGGCGTTCATCGCCTTCTTCGCGGGACGCGGCATCGGCGAGACCACCCGCGCGGTGGAACAGGCGCTCGACACCCTCCGCCAGGTGGATTTCCGCCAGGGCCAGGAGGGAGGGCTTCACCTGACCTTCTCCGCCGGGGTCGTCGAGGCGCCGCTCGGGCAATCGATCGAGGAGGTCCTCGGCGCCGCCGACCGGCTCTGCTTCCTCGCCAAGGGCAACGGGCGGAACCGGGTGCTCGCGGGCGGGAGCGGGGCCGCTCCCCCGGCGATCCGGGTGCTGGTGGCGGAGGATGATCGCGACATCCTGCGGCTCCTCGACCGCCAGCTCCGGGCCGAGGGATTCGAGCCGCTGCTGCACGAGCATGGCGCCGCGGCGCTCGCCGCGTTCCCCACCAGCGGCGCCGGGCTGATCATCTCGGACATCGAGATGCCGGAGATGGACGGCCTCGAGTTCCTCCGCCAGGTCCGCGCCCATCCCGCCGGGCGGCACATCCCGATCATGATGCTGACGGCGATGGGGGACGAGAAGTACGTCGTCCGCGCCTTCGAGCTCGGCGCCGACGAGTACGTCACCAAGCCCTTCCTCCCCAGGGAAGTCATGGCCCGGGTGCGCCGCCTGCTCCGCCGGCCGAGCGTGGCGGGAATTCCGGCGCCAGTCGAGTAGGACCCACTCTGTCATTCCGAGCCGCGGAGCGGCGAGGAATCCCTGATGTTCCCGCAGAAAAAAGCAGGGATCCCTCGCTACGCTCGGGATGACAGACCGGTTCGCGCGTCCCGGCTCTTACGCCACGGCCACTGGATCGCTAGAATGGGCTCCGTGTCCAACCCGCCTGAATCCGTCACCTATCGCAGAACCCTCGGTCTCTTCTCCGGCACGATGGCCGTCGTGGGCGGCATCATCGGCTCCGGCATCTTCATCAACCCCGCCATCGTGGCGCAGCGTGTCGGCACCGCCGGTGCCACCCTCGGCGTCTGGGTGCTCGGCGGGGTGGTGGCGCTGATCGGCGCGTTCTGCTTCGGGGAGCTGGGACAGCGCCGCCCCCGCGCCGGCGGCGCCTACGTCTACATCCGCGAAGCGCTCGGGCCGCTCCCCGCCTTCCTCTATGCGTGGGTCCTGCTGCTGGTGATCGCCACCGGCGCCATCGCGGCGGTGGCGGTGACGTTCGCGAACTATGCCCTCTCGCTGGCGGGGCTCGATGCCGCGTATGGCAAGCCGGTGGCGGGGGGAGCGATCCTGCTCTTCACGGTGATCAACTACCTCGGCATCAAGCCCGGCTCGATCACCACCAACGTGCTCACCGTGCTCAAGCTCGCCGCGCTCGCCTTCCTCATCATCGTGGGCCTGGTGAGCACGCCACCCGTGACGGTGAGCTCGGCCCCGCTGGCGAACGCCCCGGCGGGCGCCGGGCCGATGTTCCTCGCGGTGGCCGCGGCGCTGGTGCCGATCCTCTTCGCCTACGGCGGCTGGCAGCAGACCAACTTCATCGCCGAGGAGATCGTCGACCCGCATCGGAACCTGCCGCGGGCGCTCCTGGGCGGGACCGCCATCGTGGTCCTGGTCTACCTGCTCGCCAACCTGACCTACCTGCGCTCGCTGGGTGTCGCGGGACTGGCCCAGAGCAGCGCCCCCGCGGCCGACGCGCTCCGCCAGAGCCTCGGCAGCGTCGGCGCCACCCTGATCAGCGCGGGGATCGCGGCCAGCACCTTCGGGTTCCTCAACCTGGTCATCATGGTCTCGCCCCGGGTGTACCAGACCATGGCGGCGGACGGGCTCTTCTTCCCCGCCTTTGCGCGGCTGCACCCGAAATACCGGACGCCCACCGCGGCGATCATCGTCCAGGGTGCCTGGGCCATCCTCCTGCTCCTGACCGGCAAGTACGGCCAGCTGCTCGACTACGTGGTCTTCTGCGACTGGATCTTCTTCGGCGCCGCGGTGGTGGCGCTCTTCGTGATCCGGCGGCGGGATGAGGCGGCGGGCGTGGCCGATCCGCCGGGAGCCTTCCGGGTCCCGGGGTGGCCGGTGACCCCGGCGCTCTTCGTGGCGGCGGCAGTCTACGTGGTGGTGGGGTCGATCACGTCAAATCCGACGAATGCGGCGCTGGGGTGCGGGATCCTCGCCCTCGGCGTGCCGGTGTTTCTCTACTGGAAGAAATAGGTCTGTCACTTCTTCCGCAGCTCAATCCCGCCGTTGACGGTCGTGAGTTTGAGCCCCCGGCCGCCCTTCCCGATCGTGCCGTGGAGCTGCTGCTTCCGCATCCGTCCCTGCATCGTGATCGGGAAGTCGCTGGTGATCGAGCCGTTCACGGTATTGGCGTCCACCTCGGCGTCGATGTCGGACGGGAGCGTCACCTCGATCCCGCCGTTCACCGTCGAGAACTCCAGCGTTCCGCTCCAGGCCGACTTGCCCACCGTGGCGGTGACCGAGCCATTGACCGTGCTGGCGCGGGCGGTGCCGGCGGCGGTCACCTCGACATCGCCGTTCACGGTCGCCACCTCGGCGTCGGCGGGAAGCTCCGCGGCTTCCACGTCACCGTTCACGGTCTCCCCGGTGAAGTTCACCCCCGCGGGCACCTTCACCTCGAAGTTCACTTCCACGTCGTTGTTCTGCACGTCGTTGTTGCCCCCGGAGCGGCGGCAGTCGTTGGTGCCGCGGCGGCTCGGGTAGACGGCGCAGATCACGACGCCCTCGGCGTCCTCGATGGTCTTGATCTGCACATCGTCGGGATCACCCCGGCGGCCGGCCCGCTTGGTGGCGGTGACTTCGGCCTCGCTGCCGGTGGCGCGGGAGGCCCGCACCCGGCCGTTGATCCCGCGGACTTCGAGGGACTTGCCGCTGGCGATGGCGCCGTGCCAGCGGAAGTCCTGGGCGGCGAGGGAACCGGCCGAGAGGATGGTGGCGGTGAGCGCGAACAGGATCGGGCGCATGCGTCGGTGTCCGGGTTGGGCGTTGAGCGTGTATCGGGTCAGCGATTCCGCGACCCGACGGATTTCCGGAGGCGAACGTTTCCGTCGAAGGACTCCAGTTCCAGCCGGGCGTTGCCCGCCCCGATGGTGAAGTCGAGCCGGCGGCGGGCGTTGGAACCCCGCACCGTCACCGGCCAGTCGGAGTCGAATTCCCCCTCGTAGGTCGACACCGATACCGCGGCGTCGATCGAGGGCACGGTGATGGTGACGTCGCCGTCGTGCGAGCTGAAGCGATAGCGGCCGTTGCCGGTGAAGCTGCCGCTGAAGTCGATGGCGCCGTCGACGGTGGTGGCCTCGACGTTGCTCGCGTTCACGTTGTCGAGGCGGATCTCGCCGTCGACCGCGCTCACCTGCACGTCACCCCGGCTGTCGGTCACGGTCACCGCCCCGTCGACGGTGCTGAGGTCGATCCGGCCGTCGGCGTTCGCGATGGTCACGTCACCCTCCACCGAGGAGACCTGGATCCGGCCGCTGCCGCCGGAGACCGTCACCTTCCCCTCCACCGTCGAGAGCTCCACCGCGCCGCGGGTCCCCTCGACCGAGATGTCCCCGCTGTGGGTGCTGATCTCCAGCGCCATGTCCACCGGCACCGTCAGCCGGTACTCGATCTCCGGCGGCCCGCCCCGGCTCCGGCCCCGGATGTCGACCCGGGCGAGATGCACGTCGACATCGACCCGGTTGTCATCGTCGTGGGTCGCCTGGATCCGCACCGCGCTCCGGTTCCAGGTGGTGACGGTGACCGCGCCGTCGAAGTTGTCGAGGTTGAGGCGGGAGCCCGCCTTCACCGCGACGGTGGTGTCGGTGTCCTGCAGCGGGGCGGCCGCGAGCAGCGTCAGCAGCAACAGCATCTGGTCCTCGTTTCCCTTCTCAGCTCTGGGCCCGGCCGATGACCGCCGCGCGACGCAGCAGGTCGAGCTTGCGGAGCCGGGTCTGGGTCAGGTGCCCGTGGAGGTAGGTGTTCGCCGGGTCGGCCTGGAGCGCCTTTTCCGCCTCGGCGATGGCGCGGTCGATCAGCGCCAGCTTCTGCTGGACGATCCGCACCGTGGTGGAGTCGAGATTGCCGGCGTTCTCCGCCAGTTCGTCGGAGAGCGCCTTCACCGCCACGTCATAGCCCCGCGGGTCCTCGACCGACGCGGTGCGGAGCGCGCTGTCGGCGCTCTGCGGGCGCGGGGGAATGACCGCGGTGGCCGCCGTCGAGGGGGCGCGGAGCAGCAGCGTCACCACCGTCCCGGAGAGCAGCAGCAGCGCGATCCCGGCGGCGAACAGCAGCGGCACCGGCACCGGCACCCGCCAGCGGCGGGAAGGTGCCGCGCCGATCGCGGCGGCCACGCCGGGCCAGAGGTCGTCGCGCGGAGGCCGGTCTTCCAGCGCCTGCGCCCGGACCAGTACCCGCCGGAGCTCGGCGAGGAGGTCGGCGCAGTTGGGGCAGCCGGCCAGGTGGGCCGCGGTATCCCGCTCCGCCTCGGCGTCCAGCTCGC
The DNA here is from genome assembly GCA_046327735.1 of Gemmatimonadales bacterium. Taxonomy (GTDB): domain Bacteria; phylum Gemmatimonadota; class Gemmatimonadetes; order Gemmatimonadales; family GWC2-71-9; genus JADJOM01. The sequence continues at coordinate 7,049 of JAXLXZ010000007.1, forward strand.
CGTCCAGGTATTCCGAGAGTCGCTCGGTCGAGGGATGTGTCATCGTCTCACGCCAGGTACTTGCGCAGCGCCATCCGCGCATAGTGCAGTTGCGACTTGGAGGTGCCGGCGTTGATCCCCAGCATCCCCGCGATTTCCTCGTGGCGGTACCCCTCCACGTCGTGCAGCACGAAGATCTGCCGCGCCCCGTCGGGCAGCCGCCCGATCGCCGTCTCGAAATCCAGCTGCAGCGCCGGGGTGCTCGCCCGGGCCGGGGCATCCAGTCCTTCCTCCGGCGGCTCGAGGAAGCGCTGCCGGAAGCGGCTCCGGCTCTGGCGGTGATTCAGGATCACGTTCACCGCCAGCCGGTGCAGCCAGGTGCCGAACGCCGATTCGCCCCGGAAGGTGGCCAGCTTCTGCCACGCGCGAATCAGCACCTCCTGGGTCACGTCCTCGATTTCCTCCCCGAGCATCCGGCGCACCAGGGTGTGGATCCGGTTCACGTGCCGGCGATAGAGCCGCTCGAAGGCGTGCGCATCCCCGCTCGCGGCGAGCGCCGCGTCCACGGCATCAGCGTCAGCAGCCAGGGTGTCGGAGGTGCGCAGGGCGTCGGTTCCGGTCGAAGTCTGGTTCATGCACAGCTTTGGACAGGCGCGGGGCGCTCGGGGTTGGAAGCCACCCAGCGTCCTGAAACGCGCCATTCGCCTCATGGCGGAGCGGCCCAAGCCATTTCAGGACAAGGCGTTAGATAGAAGACCCAACTCCTCGACCCGGCTTTAGCAAACCCGCCACCGGCCGACAATAAGGTCAGACACCTCCCCCGCCGGGGGAAGACCCTGCTTCGTACCGGACCCGGATGACCGTGAGCCTGACCCCAGATCCCGAACTCGAATCCGCGCGCCTCGCGGCGCTCGCGCGGTACGGGGTGATGGACACCCCGCCGGAACCGGCAATCGACGACCTCACCCGGCTCGCGGCGCACCTCTGCGACACCCCTATCGCGTATGTGTCCCTGCTCGACAACGGCCGCCAGTGGTTCAAGTCGCGGGTGGGCCTCAGCGCCTGCGAGACGCCGCGCGAACATTCATTCTGCAATCACGCCATCACCGCGCGGGTGCTGATGGTCGTGCCCGACGCCTCGGTGGATCCCCGCTTCGCGACGAGCCCGCTGGTCCGGGAGCAGGGGCTCCGCTTCTACGCCGGCGCCCCACTGCTCACGCCCGACGGTTTCGCCATCGGCGCCCTCGCCGTGGTCGACACCCACCCGCGCACCCTCACTGCGGAACAGCGTGACGGCCTCACGATTCTCGCCCGCCAGGTCATGAGCCAGCTGGAACTCCACCGGGTGGTGAAGGAAGCCGAGCTCCAGACCGATCGGCTCCGTACCAGTGTGGCGGAACTCGAAACCCTGATCGGCCTGAGCCCGGTGGGACTCGAGCTGGCTGACATGACCGGCCGAAAGCTCGCGGTGAACGACGCCTATCTCCGGATCCTGGGCCACACCCGGGAGGAGACCTTCCAGCTCTCCTACTGGGACATCACGCCGGCGGAGTACCACGAGCAGGAAGCGGAGCAGCTCACGAAGCTGCGCACGCTGGGCCGCTACGGGCCGTACGAGAAGGAGTACCTGCACAAGGACGGGCACCGCGTCCCGGTGCGGCTCTCGGGCGTGCTCCACCACGACGACCTGGGCCGGCCCCGGATCTGGTCGGCGATCGAGGATATCACCGCCGAGCGCCAGCGGGAGCAGGCCCTCCGGCATGCGAAGGAAGAACTGGAGCGCCTCTACGCCGCGACCCCGCTCGGGATCGTGACCTTCACCGCGAAGGGCATCGTGCTCAGCTGGAGTCCCGCCGCCGAGCGGATGTTCGGCTGGAGCGCGAAGGAGGCGGTCGGGCGGCTGCTGCCGAACATCCCGGAGGACCAGCTGGGCCGGGACTTCGAGGAGACGCTCCGGCGGGTGGCGGCGGCGCAGGGCCCGATCGAGTACGAGACCGACCGCCGCCGCAAGGACGGCTCACGGATGCGGGTGCTGGTCTCCGCCGGGCCGATGCCCCCAACCGGCGACGGTACCCAGGTGTTCTGCGCGCTGTACACCGACATCACCGAGCGGGGAAAGGCCGAGGCGATCCTGCGCGAGAGCGAGGAGCGCTTCCGCACCCTGGCCGACCAGGTCCCCGTGCTGATCTGGATGGACGACCCCGAGGCCCGCGCCCAGTACCTCAACAAGGGCTGGCTCGACTTCACCGGGAAGACGCTCACCTCCCAGCTGGGCATCGGCTGGGAAGACGTGCTGCATCCCGAGGACCGCGACCGCATCCACGCCGCCTTCGCGGAAGCCCACCGGCTGCGGGAGCCGTTCACCGCCCAGTACCGGATTCGCCGGCACGACGGCGAATACCGCTGGGTCCAGGACGCTGGCACGCCGCGCTATCTCCCCGACGGCTCCTTCGCGGGCTTCGTCGGTGTCGGGACCGACGTGACCGATGGGCGGATCGCGCAGGAGCTGCTGGAGCGGGAGCGGCACTTCCTGGAGCAGAGCATCCGCAGCGCGCCGATCGCGATGGCAATGTTCGACACCGAGATGCGCTATCTCGCCACCAGCCGGAAGTGGGTCCAGGACTACCACCTCGACGGCGTGCCGCTGCTGGGCCGGAGCCACTACGAGGTCTTCCCCAGCATCCCCGAGCGATGGAAGGAGGCGCATCGGCGGGCGCTGGCGGGCGAGGTGCTCTCCCAGTCGGAGGACATGTTCAGCGACCGCGACGGCCTGCCGCTGCACCTGCGCTGGGCGATCCACCCCTGGCACACGCTGGAGGGCAAGATCGGCGGGATCGTGATGGTGACCGACGTCATCAACGACCTGGTGCAGGCCCGCCAGACCGCGATCGAGTCCGCCCGGCTCAAGGCCGAGTTCCTCGCCAGCATGAGTCACGAGATCCGGACCCCGATGAACGGGGTGATCGGGATGACCGGGCTGCTCCTCGACACCCCCCTGAACGGGGAGCAGCGGGAGTACGCCGAGACGATCCGGTCCTCCAGCGAGAGCCTGCTGACGATCATCAACGACATCCTCGATTTCTCGAAGATCGAGGCGGGGAAGCTGGTGCTCGAGAGTACCACCTTCGAGCCCTACCGGGTGACCCACGACGTGGTCGACCTGCTCCAGATGAAGGCCCGGGAAAAGAACCTGGAGATCATCGTGCGGCTCGCGCCCGACGTGCCCCGCCTCCTGATCGGCGACGAGGGCCGGCTGCGGCAGGTGCTGCTCAACCTGGTGGGGAACGCGATCAAGTTCACCGAGACCGGCCATGTGCGGGTCGACGTGCGCCCGGGCGGCCTCCCCGGGCAGGTCCGTTTCGAGGTGGAGGACACCGGCGTCGGGATCCCGCCCGAGAAGCAGCAGGCGATCTTCGACAAGTTCACCCAGGCCGACGCCTCCACCACCCGCAAGTTCGGGGGGACCGGCCTCGGGCTCGCGATCTCGCGCCAGCTGGTGACCCTGATGGGCGGCGAGATCGGGGTGATCAGCGCGCCCACCCGGGGCAGCACCTTCTGGTTCACCGTCCCGCTCCCGGTGCCGGACGGCGTCACCCCCGTCGACCTCCCCCAGCTTCCGCCGGGCACCCGCATCCTGGTGGTGGACGATGTCGCCGTCGTCACCGAGCTGATGACCGAGATCCTCGGCCAGATGGGCGCCCTGGTGGACCAGGCGAGCGACGGCCTGGCGGCGCTGGCCGCCCTCCGCCGGGCGGCGAAGTACCAGCCGTTCGACGCCATGCTGCTCGACCTCTCGCTCCCCGACATGGATGGCCTCGCCATCGCGCAGGCGGTGGCCGGCGACGCCGAGATTGCCGGCACCCCGATCATCGCCTTTACCGGCGCCAGCACCCGGCCGAAGGAACAGGACCTCCGCCAGGCCGGGATCCCGGCGCTGCTCCGCAAGCCGGTGAACCCCTACGAACTGCACCTCGAGTTGCTGCGTGCGCTCGGGCTCGCGCCGCCCGCGCCGGTGAGCGAGCCGCGCGCGGTGGCGCCGCGAGGCGAGCCGGGCACGGCGACCGGCGCCACCGGGGTGCGGGTGCTCGTGGTGGACGACAACGCGGTGAACCAGCGGGTCGCTGCCCGCATGCTGGCGCGGGAAGGGTGCCAGGTGGATGGCGCCGCCGACGGCCAGGAGGCGGTGGACCTGGTCGGGCGGGTGCGCTACGACCTGGTGCTGATGGACTGCATGATGCCGCGGATGGACGGCTACGAAGCGACCGCGGCGATCCGCAAGCTCCCTGGCGCGGCCGGCCGGATCCCGGTGGTCGCGATGACCGCCAACGCGCTCCCCGGCGACCGGGAGCGCTGCCTCGCCGCCGGCATGGACGAGTACATCACCAAGCCGGTGCGCACCGAGGACCTGCTGGCGATCCTGATCCGGTTCACCGGCGCCCGCACCGTGAACGTGCCCGCGCCGGCGCCGGTCCCGGTCGCGCCCGTGGAGGCCGAGCCCGCGGCCATCGAGATGCGCGTGCTGGAGGGATTCCGGGAGCTGCAGGAGCCGGGCGCACCCGACGTGGTGTCGGAGTTCATCGACCTCTTCCTGGAAGACCTGCCGAGCCGCATCGCCACCATCCGCGAGGGGATCGCGCGGGAGGACCTGGAGCAGGCCCGCGGCGCCGCGCACGCCCTCAAGTCCAGCGCCGGCTACATCGGGGCCATGCACCTCTCGGCCTGCTGCAAGACCCTGGAGCTGGCCGCGCGCCAGCGGGACCAGCGCGGCTCGGAGACCGCCTACGAGAACGTGGAGCGGGAAGCGAATCGCGCCGAGGAAGTGCTGCGGCAGCACCGCGCCACGCTCGACCCGGCGGTCGCGTCATGAAATACGTCGAGCTCGACCGCACGATTCTGGCGGAGCTGGTGGAGATGGACCCGGTCGGCGGGCTCGAGCTGGTGCGCGAGCTGGTGCAGATCTTCTTTGCCGAGGCACCGGGCCGGCTCGACCTGATGCGCTGCGGGCTGTCGCAGGGGGACCCGCAGAAGCTGGCCCACGGCGCCCACGCGATGCGAGGCGGCGCCAGCGGACTGGGCGCGACCGGGATGGCGGAAGCCTGCGCCCGGGTCGAGCGCCAGGCCCGGGCCGGCGCGTTCACCGGCCTCGACGACGAAGTGGACGGGATCGAGGGCGCGCTGCCGCGGCTCGCGCGGCAGGTGGAAGGCTACGTCACTCAGCTCGCCCGGCGGGCGGCGGTCGACTAGGCCGGCGGGCGTAGCGGGCCACCGCGTAGCGGCAGGGACTCACCCGGCAGCCCGACAGAATCACGGTCAGCTTGAAGGGACCCCGGAGCGATCCGGCGGGAAGGCGCACCACGGGGGTGATCCCGGGGCCGCGATCGGCGTCGAGCTGGTAGCCGGCGCTGTCGGTGAGCACGAGCGCCAGCCCGGTGCAGTCGGGATCACAGGCGCCGAGAAAGAGCGATTCCATCCCCGCCGCGGCGGGCACCGCGAGATCGCGCTTCTCGTCGACGAAGAGCGATCCCGCCGACACGATCCCTGCCGGGGCGTAGCCCTGCGGCTTCAGCCGTTCACCACCGCGCTCGAGGCGGGTGGTGACCTCGGCGCTCCAGTGGTCCTGCGCCTTCGCGTCGACTGGCTGCAGCAGGAGTCCGGCGAGCACCAGCCAGTGGAGCCGCATCGTCAGCGCACTTCCCGCCGTCCCTGGGCCACGAGGGTGAGCCCGACGACTACCAGACCGAACAGCAGCGAGAGGGCAACGTCCAGGGGGCGGGCACTGGCGCCGAAGCGGGGCGCCTTCCCCAGTCTCCGCTGGTACTCCACCGTGTAGTCACCCACCGGCTTGCCCAGGGCCAGCGTCAGGGCGGAGTCGACTGGTAGATCCGTGGTCCAGAAGTCCTGGAACCGCTCTGGCCCGGCATCGCGAGCGACCTCCGAGAGGAACGAGGCCGAGCCGTTCAAGAGCAGCTTGGAAGGCTGCCAGCTGTCGTAGGGCAGCACGGCTCTGGGCCTGAGCTGGTCCACCGCCGGCTTGTCGAACCACGCCACCGATGCGCGGCAGGCCTCGGGTCGCCCGGCGTAGCACCCAGCTACCCGGGGAGAGAAGTTGTAGACCCAGTTCCGCCAGATACCCTCGAAGAGAGAGAAGGACGGTGCCTGCTCGTCATCGTACCCCGATCGCCGTCGTCCCTCGGGCTCGTTCCACGCGGGGTAGAGCGCGAGGTCGAAGCGCCGCCTGCCCAGCCACTGCTCCACTCGCAGACTTGGCACACCGAAGCGGGCGTAGAATGCGCACGGGCCCAGCGCGGCTGCACTCCACGAGGTCAGGTACCGCGGCGGGAAGTACTTTCTCTTGGAAATCCAGCCGGGAAATCGCACCTGCGCCAGGCAGGTCGTCCGGTTCACAGTATCTGGCAGGATGTAGCTCGAGGTGTAGCCGGTCATCTCGAAGCGGTAGAGGAGATTCCCTCCCCGAATGGTCGACGGATCCCTGACAATGGCCGCGAACGTGACCTTGGTATCCCCAAGCCCGAGCTGCTTCCAGTATTGGTCCAGGCCGGCCTGGAGGGCGGGCGCTACGCGCACCATCTGGGTATCCGGCTGGTCGAGCAGAAGCACCGGCCCGACCTGACCCGCCGCCCGCCGAGCCGCGAGGGCGGAGTCGATCCGGGCCCGGAAGCGCAGCTCCTGAAGCACCGCATTCGCCTCCACAAACTCCGAGACCAGCTTTCGCGCCCGGAGGCGCGACTCGTTTTCGGTGCGTATCGGCATCCGGCGCCAGGCCCAGGTCGGCATGCCGCGCGGTGGGAGGTAGAACGCTCCCAGCACCACCACGGCCGCTGCCGTCCCCCCAAGCCAGCGGATCAGAGAGCGCGCCATCGAGAACTCCTCACGGCAACGAGGCCAAGCACAAGTCCCCAGCCGAGTCCGACCGCCACACCAAACGGAGGTATGGCCACAGGTCTTGGGCGGGCGGCGATCACTTCATCGTGCCAGCGGGACAGCAGCGAATCGAGCGGGATGCCGGCGGCGCCCGACAGACGCACACTCATGGGCGCAAGCGAGTCGGCCATGAGTCTGCTGTACCCGTCTCTCCCGCCGATCTTCACTGCCAGCTGGGCCAGCGCGGCACGCAGAAGTGGCGAAGCCGGTTTGGGCAGCTGCTCCTTCGGCAGCTTGGTCACTGCGGCCTTGCAGGCGGCATCGACTCCGGACAGGCAGGGCACGACCTCGGCCCGGAGCCCCGCCTGGTCATAGGCGACATATAACAGCCGCGCGATCTTCTGCCGCTCCTCCAGTGTGGGGTACACCCGGAGTGGATCGAACACCGAGTCCAGCTCGAGCAGGGTGCGGCACCGGTCGAGCCGACCGAGGAAGCACTGCTGACCGATCTGGTAGTGGGAAGTCACCAGCGCGACGTACGACTCACCCATGTCCACCAGCCATCCCCGGGTGCTCGGCCGCAGGTTGTTCCCGGCCCAGTGCTGATAGGCCTGGTCGGTCGGGGGCATGGGCACGTAGAGCGCGAGAAGGTCGGCGGTCTCCTTGACCGTCCTGTCCCACGGGATCTGGGTACCCCACCACCTCGGCGAAAGTCTGGTGCTGTCGGGGTCGGTGGCCTGGACGTAGTACGGCGTTGTCGCCAGTCGGGAAGCGGCACTCCCGTAAAGGGAGTCGATCACCGGCCAGGCGCGCTCGGCGGCGGCCCGCACCGGCAAGGGTGTTCGGTTGGTGATGATCAGGAGCCCGCCAACCCGAAGGGTGTCGGTCGGCGGTATCACCGGGGCACTCGCGAGGCTGTCGGCCAGGTCAGCGAGTGCGTCGGCCTCTTTCCAGAGCTGCGCAAGGCTGTCGGCTTTCCGGGAGAGCCGGTCGATCTCCGCCTTGTCCTGCGCCGCAAGCGATGTCACCAGCAGCGGCGGCAGGAACAGCAGGGACCAGCGGGTCAGCCTAGACATCGATCAGCATCCAGCGCCCGGCGAAGAGCGCGAGCGGACCGGGCCAGTTGAACACCAGCTGCCCCACCCCACCCAGCAGGTCGAGCTCCACCCCGGCAGCCGAGATCATCACCTGCGCGGCGATCAACACGCCGATGCACCCCAGGATCAGTCCAGCGGTACGAGCGGTTCCCCCCGAGATGGCGAAGAAGACGGCAAAGGCCACCACGGTGGCGAGTGCAAAGCGGAGCCCGAGTGCCCAGGCGTATCCCTGGAGCCCTTCGGGGATCGTGGCCGTGGAGGTGGCGAACACCGCGCCCACCCACACGGCGGCGATCGGAAGCAGGATGACCGTGAGGCCGGCCAGCATCCGGAGCAGGACGTAGCGCCAGCGGTCGATCGGCAGCGAGAGGGCGTGCACATGCCGTCCACGGTGGTCCGGCGCCCATGCTCCCATCGCCACCAGCAGCCCGATCCCCGCGGCCAGCAGCGGATAGAGAATTCCCCACGACTGCAGCCAGCTGAGCAGCGCATCCGGCGGCAGGGCGCGCTCGTTCCCCGACGCTCCCTGCACCGACAGCACGGGAATCGCGAATCCCGCGATCGTCCCGAGCACGATCACGATCCGCGACCACTGCCACTGGCTGGCGAGGATCACTCTGTAGCGCTCGAAGTTCGAGGCCCTGGCCGCTGGCATGGTCTAGTCCCCCTTATCCATCGAATCCCGTAATCCTGTTCCCCGGAACGTCCGGAGCAGCTCCACGAACCCATCCTCGAGATCGAGATCGACCACCTCCTCCAACGCGATCCCGTTCCCCCCGAACCACTCCGACATCGCCGGCTCCCAGTTCCGCACCGTCCAGGTCTCCCGCCGGCCGTGCGCCTCCCGCGCCATCAGCACGAAGGGCAGCCCCGCCGGCGCCTGTTCCCCGGCGCCGCTCACCTTCAGCTTCTTGGTGCCGTTCTTGAGCCGGGTCATCGGCACCTCGGTGATCAGCCGGCCGTTGTCCATCACCCCCACCCAGTCACAGATCCGCTCCAGCTCGTGCACCAGGTGGCTCGAGATGATCACCGTCGCCTGCCGCTCGGCGACGTAGTCGAGCAGCGAGGCGAGGATGTCGCGCCGGGCCACCGGGTCGAGCCCGTCGGTGGGCTCGTCCAGCACCAGCAGCTCGGGACGCTGCGCCATCGCCGAGAGCATCAGCACCTTGGCGCGCTGGCCCTTGCTGAGCCGGCCGAAGGGCCGGGCCGCGTCGAGGTCGAACTGCTTGAGGAGCGCCTCCGCCGCCGCCCAATCCCAGGTGGGATAGAACGCCGCCTGGAAGCGGAGCAGGTCGCGAATGGAACGGGTGCCGTCGAAGTGGGGCGCCTCGGGGACATAGCCCACCCGCGCGAGCACCTCGGCCGATGCCGCCGGCATCGCGTGGCCGAGGACGGTGATGCTCCCCGACCGGGGCCGGAGCAGGCCCAGGAGAAGACGGAGCGTGGTGGTCTTGCCCGAGCCGTTGGGGCCGAGGAAGCCGTAGATGGCGCCCGCCGGCACGTGCAGGTTCAGCGCCTCGATGCGGAACTTCCCGCCCGGGCTGTAGCCCAGATCCTTCGTCTCTGCCGCGTTGCTCATCGCGACTCCCCGTCGAGAAGTTTGCCGAGCGCCGCGCGAAGCTCGTCCGGCGAAATGCGGAGCCGCCCCGCTTCCTCCAGCATCCGTTTCACCAGTGCCTGCGCCTGCTGGCTGCGCTCGTCCCCCCGCCGCCGCTCCGGCACCTGCCGCACGAAGGTGCCGGCCCCCTGCTTCATCTCCACGAACCCCTCGGTCTCGAGCTCGCGGTACGCCTGCACCACCGTGGCGGGGTTGATCCGGAGCTGGCTCGCCAGCTGGCGGACCGAGGGGAGCCCTGCACCCGGTGCGAGATCCCCCGCCGCGATGGCCACCTTGATGCGGGTGGCGATCTGGGCGTAGAGCGGGGTGGTGCTCCGGGCGTCGATCTGGCTGAACAGGTGTGCTGGGCTCAGTGTATTAGTGTTGTGATACAGTGATACGGCGGGCGGGATTTGTCAAGAAGGGCGGGTAGGCGGGCCGACGCTAGGAGGGTCGGGCAAGAAAAGGCGTTCGGGCACGCAGCAGGCGGTGGGGGAAGGAAAAGGCGAGGGTGCGGGGTTGGGTGTGCCGCTCAGCGATCTTGCCGATCCCTTGCGGCCACCCACAACCCCGCACCCTTCGCCTTTTCCGACCCCATCAACGACCGATTGCGAAGCGCCCGAACGCCTAGACCCGCTGCCCGGCCATGGCCCGCACCAGGTCCGTGGTGGACACGACCCCCACCAGGCGACCATTGTCTTCCACGAACAGCCGGTGCACTTCCAGGTAGAGCATCCGCTGCGCCGCATCCTTCACGCTGGCATCGGAGGTGATCGTCTGCGGGCGCGCGGTCATGACCTCCTGGACCGTGGTCTGGTCGAAGAGCCGCTCCCGCTCCTCCGGGTCCGGCTTGTCGGCCAGCGCCTCGAGGATGTCGGAGTTGGACAGCACGCCGACCAGCCGCCCCCGCTCGGCGATGACGGGCACACCGGAGACGTGCGATTCGGCCAGCAGCGCAACCGCCTCACTGATGGTGTCAGTGCCGCGAACCGTCATGAGGTTGGTTTGCATGATGTCGGCGACGCGCATGGGGGACCTCCCTGGCAGGGTCTGCTCTATACAATGCTCGGTGGACTGAACGAACCATGAAGAGCCGATGAGAGCCATTCCCTGTCCCGTTTCCCCGGATCCCCCGGTTCAAACCCCCGGGGCGCCGGCGGCATCCCACCCGTGACTGAAGCCACCCCGGGTGTCGTGAACGAAACGGTCCGCCGAGCCCAGCAGGGCGACCCCGCTGCCTTCCGCACGCTCTACCAGGAGCATGCCGGACGGGTCTACGCCCTCTGCCTCCGGCTCGCGGCCGACCCGGCGGAGGCGGAGGAGCACGCCCAGGATGTCTTCGTGCGGATGTGGGAGCGGCTCGGCTCCTTCCGGGGGGAGAGCGCCTTCTCGACCTGGCTCCACCGGCTCACGGTGAATGTCGTGCTCCACGCGCGGCGCACCGCCGGCCGCCGTTCGAACCGGGTCACCCTCGCCGACGACCCGGCTACCCTCGACGCGGTGGCCGCCCCCGCCGGCCCCCCGGCCGAGGATCTGGGCCAGGCCATCGCCCGGCTGCCGGAAGGGGCCCGGATGGTGTTCGTGCTCCACGATGTCGAGGGCTACCAGCACGACGAGATCGCCGCGCTGCTCGAGATTGCCGAAGGGACCAGCAAGGCGCAGCTCTTCCGCGCGCGCCGGCTGCTCCGGGAGATACTGAACCGATGACCTGCGATACGATTCGCCCCCGGCTCGACGACTACCTCGACCGCACGCTGCCGCCCGATGCGGCGCGCGAGGTCGAGGCCCACCTCGCCACCTGCGCCTCCTGTCGGCAGGAGGTCGAGGCGCTCCGGGCCATTCTCGCGGAGGCCCAGGCCCTGCCCCGCTCGGTCGAGCCCCCCGCCGGCCTCTGGCGCGGCATCGAGGGGCGGCTCCCCGTTCAGGCGCTTCCTTTCGAACGCCCGCCCCGCCCGTTCACCCAGCGGCCGCTGGTGCTGCTCGCCGCCGCGCTCTTCCTGCTGATCGCGGGCGCCACCCTCGCGACCCTCTACCAGCGGCGCAGCGTGCCATCAGCGTCGGCCTTTGCCGCCGAGCAGGAGCGCTACGCCCGCGCCACCGCCCAGCTCGCCGGCCAGCTCGCCGCCGACTCCAGCGCCCTCGCCGGCCAGACCCGCGCGGTGGTCGCGCGCAACCTCGCGATCGTCGACCAGGCCATCCAGGAGGCGGAGCGCGCCCTCGCCACCGACCCCGGCAACACCGAGCTCGAGCAGATGGTGCTGGCGCGCTACGCCCAGCGGCTGGCGCTGCTCAAGCACGCGACCGAGTTCGGAAGGAGGGTGAGTTGATGGGCGGGCAGGCGGCGACCGAGCGCCTTCAGGAGCGCGAAGCGCGACTCGGCGCGAGGGAGTCCCTCGGGGGAGGGCGGGCAGGCGGGCAGTGGTTCCGTGCCTGCGCCGCGTTCCTCCTCACAAGCACACTGCTGATGGCGAGTACCCTCGCGGCACAGGAGGTGGTGAACGCCGGCCGCGCCGTGGCGCGCGATGCCGTGGTCCGCGTGATCGTCTACACCGGCTCCCTCCGGGTCTCGGCCTGGACCCGCGACAGCGTCGCGGTGAAGGGCCGGGTGGATCCCTCCGCCGGCAAGTTCTTCATCGGCGGCACCACCGCCGCCCTCAAGCTGGGCGTCGAACCACCCGCCGGCCGCGCCGCCGAGGGCGAATCGGACCTCGATCTCCGGGTCCCCGCCGGGGCGAGGGTCTGGGTCAAGTCGCTCGCCGCCGATGTCGAGGTCAGCGCGGCCGGCGGCACGGTGCAGGTCGACGGGACCAGCGGGCGGGTGCGGGTCGATGGCACCCCCGCCGAGACCGCGGTCGAGACGCTGGACGGGAACGTGGAGCTGGTGATCCACGGCGCCACGGCGCGAGCCCGCACCGCCAGCGGCACCATCGTGGTGCGCGGCGTGCTCCAGGACCTCGACGCCTCCAGCGTGAGTGGCCCACTGCTGATCGGCATGGAAGGCGACGCCGGGCGCATCCGGCTGGAGACCGTGAGCAGCGAAATCGCGTTCAAGGGGGGGCTCATTCCCGATGGACGGATCCAGGCCGAAACCCATGCCGGGGACATCGAATTGCGCCTTCCACCGGCGCTTGGGGTGTCCTATCACCTGGTCAGCTATGGCGGCGGACTGCACAATGAACTGGTGCCCGCCGGCGCGGTGAAACAGGGACCGGGCAAGGGGGAGTATCGCGTCACTACCGGCGATGGTCGTGCCACCGTCGATGTGCGCACCTTCAAGGGAACCGTCAGCATCAAGGCGCGGGGACCGGAGCGCTTCTGACCACTGGCGCTCCCTAGGCGGGTGTCCGAATAAGCGTATATTGCCTTGAACGCCCTTCCCCCGAGGGCGGCAAGGCAGGCCTGGATGGCGCTGACGACTCACCGCTCGTCCAATCAACGCACCCGCCTCCTCGTTGTCGGGCCCGGTCACCTCGTCGAGGCCTGGGTTGCTCCCCTCGGTGACCTCGTCGAGGTCACGACCGCCGCGGATGCCGCGACGGCCCGCGGCCACCTGCATGGGCGGCCCCCCGATGCCATCGTGCTCCTCGCCGAGCACAACGGACCCGAACTGCTGGCGGGCGTGCAGCTCCTCGCCAGTACCGGGAAATCTCCGCTCCTGCTGGTCGTACCCGGGCTGCATGCCGGCGAGGAACTGGTCGCCCTCCGCCTCGGCGCCGCCGAGTGCTTCACCGCCCCCTCCCCCACTCCCGACGAGCTCCGCGCCGCGATCGCCCGCGCCGTCGCGCGGGGGGAGCATCTCGCCCAGTGGGCCTCGCGCGCCGCGCTCTTCGAGGCGCTGATCGAGCGGGACGCCGACGGGCTCGTCGCCCTGGACCACTCCCTGCTCATCACCTACGCCAGTGCCGGCGTCGAGCGCCTGCTCGGCTACATCCCCGAGGAAGTGATCGGCCGGTCGGTGCTGGAGTTCATTCCCCCGGGGAGCAGCGACGACGCCCTCCGCTACATCAGCCTCGCGCTGCAGGAGCCGGGCGAGCACATCGCGGGACACGTGCCGGTGATTCACGCCGACGGCACCGTCCGGCAGATGGAAGGGAGCATCGTCAACCTGCTGCACACCCCGCCGGTCGACGCCTTCATCCTGGGCTTCCGCGATGCGACCGACCGGCACGAGTACGAGCAGGACCTCGCCGACCGGGAGCGCCGCTTCCGGGAGCTGGCGGAAGCCGCGCCGGTCATGATCTGGATCGAGGACGCGGAGCGGCGGCTCATCTGGGAAAACCGCACCACCCTCGAGTTCACCGGGAGAAGCTGGGAGCAGGAGGCGGGCTACGGCTGGATGGAGGCGGTGCACCCCGACGACCGCGAGATGGTCCACCGGGAGTACGAGCAGACCACCGCCATGCAGCGCGGCTTCACCCTGGAGCTCCGCCTCCGCCGGCACGACGGGGTCTACCGCTTCATCCGCCAGGTCGCGATTCCCCGCTGGCACGACGACGGCAGCCTCGAGGGGTTCATCGGGGTCGATGTCGATGTCACCGAGCTGCGCGAGCGGAGCGCGATCCTCGAGCAGGCCGAGGCGCGCTATCGCAAGCTGGCCGACAGCGTCCCGGCGATCGTCTGGATGGACGACGTCCAGCACAACCTGACCTACCAGAACGCCAACGCCGACGCCTACAGCGGCCGCACCCTCGCCGACGAGGTCGGGCTCAACTGGACCGACGGGCTCCACCCCGAGGACCGCGAGCGGGTGCTGGCCGCCTACCGCGCCTCGAGCGCGCACCCGGTGCCCTACCAGGTGATCTACCGGCTCCGGCGGCACGATGGCGTGTTCCGCTGGTTCATCGAGATCGGCGTGCCGCGGTATGCCGACGACGGCGAGTTCGTCGGCTTCACCGGCATCGACGTCGACATCGACGACCTGATGCAGGCGAGCACCCGGCTGGAACAGGCGGAGGCGCGCTACCGGCACTTCATCGAGCAGAGCTCGGAGGGGATCTGGCGCATCGAGATGGAGCAGCCGGTGCCGGTCGACCTCCCCGAGGACGAGCAGATCCGCCGCTGGTACGCGGGCGGCTACTTCGCCGAGTGCAACCGCGCCATGGCGCGGATGTACGGCTTCGAGGAGCCGGAGGAGATGCTGGGCGCCCGGATGAGCGACGTGCTCCCCGCCGACGACCCGGTGAACCTCGAGATGCTCCGGAGCTTCATCCGCTCGGGCTACCGGCTGGTGGGGCTGGAGAGCCACGAGCAGGACCGCCACGGCCGCCGCAAGTACTTCGTCAACAGCATCGTGGGGGTGATCGAGGACGGCTGCCTGGTGCGGAGCTGGGGCACCCAGCAGGACATCACCGACCGGCGCATCCTCGAGGAGGAAGCCCGCCAGTCCCGGAAGATGGAGGCGGCAGGGCGGCTGGCCGGCGGGATCGCGCACGACTTCAACAACCTGCTCACCGCCATCCTCGGCACCACCGAGCTGCTCCTCGGCTCGCTCGGCGAGGGCGACCCGGCCCGGGATGACGTGGAGGAGATCAAGCGGGCCGCCACCCGCGCCGCCAACCTCACCCGCCAGCTCCTCGCCTTCAGCCGCCGCCAGGTGATGCAGCCGCGGATCCTCGAGCTCGACACCCTGGTGCACGGCGTGGAGACCCTGCTCCGCCGCCTGATCGGCGAGCACATCACCCTCACCGTCACGAGCGCCGAGGGGCTCTGGCTGGTGCGGGCCGACCCGGGCCAGATCGAGCAGGTGATCGTGAACCTCTCGGTCAACGCCCGCGACGCGATGCCGACCGGCGGCGCCCTCCGGATCGAGACCGGCAACCTCGCCTTCCCCGGCGCGGCCCATGGCCCGGAGAGCATCATGCCGCCGGGCGAATACGTCCTCCTCACCGTGGCCGACACCGGGACCGGGATGGACGATGACACGATGCACCACATCTTCGAGCCCTTCTTCACCACCAAGGCGCCGGGGCGCGGCACCGGCCTCGGCCTCGCCACGGTGTACGGGATCGTGAAGCAGAGCGGCGGGTTCATCTACGCCGACAGCGCGCCGGGCCACGGAAGCCGTTTCCGCATCTACCTCCCCCGGGCGCACGGCGAGGTGGAGCGGCCCGAGCCGGCCCACGCGGTGCCCGCCGAGGCGGGCGCCCATGGGACCATTCTGCTGGTGGAGGATGAAGAAGCGGTGCGCCGGCTGGCGCGCCGGGTGCTCGAAGGGCTGGGCTACCGGGTCATGGAAGCGGCGAGCGGCACCGACGCGCTGGCGATGATGGAGACCTGGGAGGGGCCGCTCGACCTGATGGTCACCGACGTCATCATGCCGGGCATGAGCGGGCAGCAGCTCTCCGCCCGCCTCCGGATGAAGCTACCGGACCTGCCGATTCTCTACGTCTCGGGCTACACCGACGACGCGATCCTCCAGCACGGCCGCTTCCTGCCGAACACGGCCTTCCTGCAGAAGCCCTTCTCTCCCCGCCTGCTGGCGGAACGGGTACGTGAGGTGCTGGGACACTGAGGTCGTGAACGCAGCCGTGTCATCCCGGGGAGCGCAGGTTGTCATCCCAAGGAGCCCAGGTCGGTTGTCATCCCGAGGAGCGCAGGTCGGTTGTCATCCCGAGGAGCGCAGCGACGAGGGATCTAGCTCGCGGTACGGGAGGCACGCTTCAGGGCAACGTCCAGTAGATCCCTCGGGCCGCTGGCCCTCGGGATGACAGGGAGAACCCTGAACGAAACAGAGGTCCGTGTCACCGCGGCATCGCTCGAGTCGGCATCCTCGTCCAGCCCGAAGTACCAGCTCACCTGCTCCAGCAGCTCGTCGTCGGTCGACACGCCGGTCAGGATCGTCTCCGGGTATCCCGGCTCCACCAGCACATAGCCGAACGGGTAGTCGAGCCCCGAGAGCCGGATCACCCGCCGGGGACCGTTCTCCAGCTCCACCACGATCGAGTCGGCGGTGGTGGTCTCCAGCTTGATCCCCTGCTGGTCGAGCAGTGGCGAGACCACCCCGGTGTAAGCCCGGAAGTCATCCAGCAGGTCCGCGCCCTCACCCTGCTTGAGGGTGTCGCTGGCCGGCAGCCAGAAAGCCACGACCGTCGCCTCCCGGATGACCGGCGCCTCCTGGATCGCCCGGGCCGCGGGCGCGGCCGGCTCTTCCCGCCGCTCCTGGCGGGGTGGCGCGGGACGGCACGCCACCGCGGCGACAACGATGAGGAGGTACCTGGAGCGCACGTGGGCCTGGGGTCAGGGACGAAGCGGTAAAGAGTAACCAGCCACGCGAATCCGCCGCTGTGGGCTGAAACCCGAAGACCTTCCCTCCGTACTTTGGTCATGCAAGTGCGTACTTGCATCAAAACCGGCTTCCCGTTATCCTAGCCGCCGCTTTATCGGACACCAGACGTCGTCTTTACCCAAGCCCTGTTTGCCCGATGACCATCGATCCCCATCCCATCCCCACCGACCCGGCCCGCCCGGGCGCGGCCCACGATGGGACCACGGAGCGGATTCTCTCCGCGGCCGTGCAGGTCTACGCCGAGGCCGGGTTCCGCGGCACGACGACGCGCCGCATCGCCCAGGAAGCGGGCGTGAACGAGATCACGCTCTTCCGCCAGTTCGGCACCAAGGAAGCCCTGGTCAAGGCCGCCCTTGCGCGGGGCTACCAGGAGGCGGTGCCGGTGGTGCTGAACGAGCCGGTCGACCCGCCCGCCGAGCTCTTTGCCTGGGCCTGGTCCACCTACAGCCACTGGTTCGAGGGACGGCACGTGATCTCGCGGGTGCTGGGCGACCTCGCGGAGCACCCCGAGCTCGCCCCCGACGTCTGCGAAGAACCGGAGTGCAAGCACGGGATGGTGTCGGCCTACTTCGCGCGGATGAAGGCGCAGGGGCTCGCGCCCGCCGAATTTCTTCCCGACGCGGTCGCGGGGATGCTGATGGGCGCGATCTTCTCGCACGCGATCTGGCGGGAGCATTTCGCCACTCCCGACCTCCCGCCCGCCGAGATGGTGATCCGGCACTATGTCGACCTGGTGCTCGCCTCGGTCGGGTTCACTCCTCGGACCGCCGCGAAGGCGCAGAGGCACGCATGATCCGCCGCGCGATGGCTCCCGCACTGTTCGCGCTGGCCCTGGGCGCCGCGCCCCTCGCCGCCCAGCGCCCGGTGCTCGACACCCTGCCCCAGGCAACCCTCTCGCTCGACGACGCGCTCCGGCTCGCGCTTCCCGCCAGCGAGGCGGTGTCCCTCGCCCGCTCGGCGGTGCGCCGGGCCCAGGGCGACGTGAAGAAGGCGCGGAGTGAGTTCTTCCCGCAGATCACCGGGACGGCGTCCTACACCCGCACCCTCAAGTCGCAGTTCAGCCGCTCGGCGGGCGGCAGCGGCACGACGGACACGACCCAGACCACCACCACGAGCTGCAACCGCTTCCGGGGCGATCCCTCGGCGCCGGTAGGCACCCGGCTCGACTCGCTGGAGAGCGCGGTCGGGTGCCTCACCTCGCTCAACCCCTTCGCGGCCTTCGGCAACCTCCCCTTCGGCCAGAAGAACCAGTATCGCCTCGGCCTCGACGGGAGCCAGATCCTCTATGCCGGCGGCCGGGTGCGAGCCCAGACCCGCGCGGCCCAGGCGGCGGAGCGCTCGGCGAAGATCGGGCTCACCGCCCAGGAGGCGCAGCTCACGCTGGACGTCACCCAGGCCTACTACGATGCCGCGCTGGCCGACCAGCTGCTCCTGATCGCGCGAGGCACGCTGCAGCTCGCCGACTCGACCTACCAGCAGACGGTGCTGGCGCGGAAGGTCGGCTCCCAGCCGGAGTTCGACGTGCTGCGGGCGCAGGTGTCGCGCGACAACGCCCGCACCGCCGCGATCCAGCGGGAGTCGGACCGGGAGATCGCCTTCCTCCGGCTCAAGCAGCTGCTCAACCTGCCGCTCGCGGGGCCGCTCACGCTCACCACGCCGGTGGTCGACAGCCTGCTGCCGGTGGTGCCGGCGCTCGACTCGCTGGTGAGCCGCCAGCTCGACACGGTGGTCGATGAGCGGGCCCCGGTGCGCCAGGCGCAGGCCTCGGTCGACGAACAGGAGCAGCGCTACCGGGTGGCGAAGGCGGAGCGCTATCCGGCGGTGACCCTCTCCTCGAGCTTTGCCCGGCTGGGCTACCCGAGCGACCTGCTGCCGTCGTGGAGCGACTTCGTCTCCGACTGGACGGTGGGCCTCACGGTGAAGGTGCCGCTCTTCACCGGCGGCCGGATCGGCGGGAGCGTGCAGTCGGCGGGGACCAACGCGGAGGATGCGCGCATCCGGCTCCGCCAGGCCCGGGAGCGCGCGGCGGTCGACACCCGTTCGGCGCTCGAGCGGCTCCGCGCGGCCGGCGCCGCGTGGGAGGCGAGCCAGGGCACCGTGGCGCAGGCGGAGAAGGCGTACGCCATCGCGGAGATCCGCTATCGCAACGGGATCAGCACCCAGACCGAGCTGGCCGACTCGCGGATCCTGCTGGAGCAGGCGCGGGCCAACCGGGCGACGGCGGGCCGCGACCTGCAGACGGCGAGGGTGCGGGTGGCGTTGCTGCCGGAGCTTCCGCTGGCGCAATAGTGGGCCAGTGGGCCAGTGGGCCAGTGGGCCAGGCAAAGGTACGGGAGAGACGCGGCGGACCGGGGGATTCCCGGAGCGGAACGTATGCGCCCGCTCTTCCGCATGGACGCCAGCCCTTTCGCCGAGCGCATCAGTTCCGCGGAGGGGCTCCCCCGGGACGCCGCGCCGACCTTGGAGCGTAGAAAGCAAAAAGCAGGGATTCCTCGCTTCGCTTGGAATGACAGAGTGCATCGGGAAGGAAGAGCCGGGATTCCTCGCTGCGCTCGGAATGACAGAGTGCATCGGGTCGGAATGACAGCATGCTGTGACGTGTGCAGGACTACATCCATAGGGACTTGAGACGATGCGGACGCACTACTGGATCCTCGCGACACTCGCGCTCGCGGCCTGCGGCAAGAAGGCCCGGCAGACCGCCACCGGCACCGCGGCGGATAGCGCGGCGTGGGTCGGCAAGGAGAACATCGCGGTCGCGCGGCAGCAGCCGATCGAGAACGGCCCCGCGGTGAGCGGCACCCTGCAGGCCGAGCGCCAGGCGGTGGTGCGGGCCGAGATCGGCGCCACCGTGGTGGCGGTGAACGCCGAGCCGGGACAGGCGGTCGCGAGGGGCGCGGTCCTCGCCCGGCTCGACGACACCTCGATCCGCGACGCCTGGGAGTCGAGCCGCTCCGCGGTGAACACCGCCGAGCTCAACCAGCAGATCGCCGCCAAGGAGCTGGAGCGGGCCAACGCCCTCGTCGGCGCCGGGGCCATCGCCGAGCGCGATGTCGAGACGGCCCGCCTCGGGCAGACCTCGGCGGCCTCCCAGCTCTCCGAGGCGCGCTCCCGGCTCGCCTCCGCCGAGAAGCAGCTCGCCCGGACCATCCTGCGGGCGCCCTTCAGCGGCATCGTGAGTGAGCGGCCGGTGAGCCTGGGCGACGTGGTGCAGTCGGGCAACCCGGTCTTCACCGTGATCGACCCCGCCTCGCTCAAGTTCGAGGGCACCGTTCCGGCGGAGGCGCTGGGCGGCCTCAAGGTGGGAACGCCGGTGAGCTTCACGGTCGGCGGGGTCGGGGCGCTCAAGGGGAAGGTCACCCGCATCAACCCGGCGGTGGATCCCGCCACCCGGCAGGTGCGGATCACGGTGGGCGTGCCCAACGAGAAGGGGAAGATCATCGCGGGGCTCTTCGCCGAGGGGCGGGTGGCGACCACGACCCGCGATGGCGTCGTGGTGCCGGCCGGCGCGGTGGACCGGCGCGGGGTGCGCCCCTTCGTGGTGCGCATCAAGGGCGGCAAGGTGGAGCGGGTCGAGGTCACCCTCGGCCTGGTGGATGAAGCGGAGGAGCAGATGGAGATCCAGTCCGGACTCGCCGCCGGCGACACGCTGCTGGTGGGCGGGGCGCGGGGCCTCAACCCCGGCACGCCGGTCCGGATCGGCAGCCCGGCGGAAATCACCGGGGGGCAGGCCGCCACGCTCCCCGAGAAGGAGTAAGCCATGCTGATCTCGGATTTTGCGATCCGGCGCCCGGTCATCACCGTCGTCACGATGGTGGCGCTCTCGGTCTTCGGCATCATCGCGCTGTTCAAGCTCAAGACCGACGAATTCCCCGACGTCGCGCCGCCGTTCGTCTCGGTGGGCATCCCCTACCCCGGCGGCTCACCCGACGCGGTCGAGCGCGAGGTGCTCGAGCCGATCGAGGAAGTCATCGCCTCGATCAGCGGGGTCAAGAAGATGCAGGGCACGGCGCAGGACGGCTTTGCCCAGATCCTGATCGAGTTCCAGTTCGAGAAGCCGCTCCTCGAGGCGACCCAGGACATCCGGGACGCCATCTCCACCATCCGGGCCGACCTGCCGGAGGAGATGAAGGAGCCGATCATCAAGAAGGTCTCCGACACCGACCGCCCGATCGTCTCGCTGGCGCTCTCGAGCAAGACCCTCAGCGCCGCCGAGCTGACCCGGGTCGCCGACCCGGGCATCGCGCGCGAGCTGCGCTCGCTCTCGGGCGTGGCGGAGGTGAACGTCGTCGGCAAGCACGAGCGGGAGCTCACCGTGCTGCTCCGCCCCGAGGCGCTGCAGGGCGCCGGGGTGAGCGTGGCCCAGGTGGTCCAGGCGCTGCGGCTCCAGAACGTGGCCGCGCCGGTGGGACGCATCGAGGCGGACTATGAGGAGCGGAGCATCCGGCTCCAGGGCCGCCTGAGCGAGCCCAGCGACTTCCTCAAGCTGGTGGTGGCGGAGCGGAACGGGCGGCTGATCCGGCTGGGCGAGGTGGCCAGCGTCATCGACGGCACCGAGGAGCCCCGCTCGCTCACGCTCTACAACGAGTCCGAGGCGGTCGGCATCGACATCAAGAAGTCGAAGGGCTACAGCACCACCGACGTGAGCGACCGGATCAAGGAGCGGGTGGAGCGGATCCAGAAGACCCTGCCCCAGGGCGCCACCCTGGCGATGGTGCGCGACGGCGGTGAGCGGGTCGACCGGTCGGTGCGGAACGTGGAGGAGACCCTGGTGGAGGGCGCGCTCCTCACGGTGCTGGTGGTCTTCCTGTTCCTCAACTCCTGGCGCTCCACGATCATCACCGGCTTGGCGCTGCCGGTGAGCGTGCTCGCGTCGTTCATTGCGGTGTGGGCCTTCGGCTTCACGCTCAACACGATGTCGCTGCTGGGCCTCTCGCTCGCGATCGGCATCCTGATCGACGACGCCATCGTGGTGCGCGAGAACATCGTGCGGCACGTGGAGATGGGGAAGGATCACCTGACCGCGGCGCGCGAGGGCACCGACGAGATCGGCCTCGCCGTGGCGGCGACCACCTTCTCGATCCTGGCGGTGTTCGTCCCCATCGCCTTCCTGCCGGGCGTCGCGGGCCAGTGGTTCAAGCCCTTCGGCCTCACCATCGCCTGCTCGGTGGCGGTGTCGCTCTTCGTCTCCTTCTCGCTCGACCCGATGCTCTCGGCTTACTGGCCCGATCCCCACCGCGAGGAGCACCAGAAAGCCTGGATCACCCGGGTGCTGGACCGGTTCAACGCCTGGTTCGACCGGACGGCGAAGCGCTACGAGCGGGTGATCGCCTGGGCGCTCGATCACCGCTGGAGCATGGTGGCGATCGCCACCGCCTCGTTCGTCTTCGCGCTGGCGATGCCGGCGATGTCGCTGGTGGGTGTCGGCTTCTTCCCGATCGACGACCGCGGGGAGTTCAACATCCAGATCGAGACCCCGCCGGGGTCGAGCCTGGCCTACACCCGGGTCAAGGCGGAGGAAGTCGCGAAGATCGCCCGCTCGCTCCCGGAGACGCGCTACACCTACACCACCCTGGGTGGCGGGGCCAACGGCGCCGTCGATGCCGGCGTGATCTACGTGCGGCTGACGCCCAAGAAGCAACGGAAGCGGAGCGCCGAGGATCTCGCGGCGGTGATGCGGGAGAAGACGGCCAGGCTCACCGGCGCCAAGTTGGCGGTGTTCACCACCGACTTCGGCGGCGGGCGGAAGCAGCTGCTGCTGGAGGTGCGCGGCAGCGAAGTCGCCGCGATCACGGCCACGGCCGAACAGGTCCTCGCCGAGGTGGCGAAGGTCCCGAACGTGGTGGACCTGGACCTCTCCAGCAAGGGCCAGAAGCCCGAGGTCACCATCAAGCTCAACCGCGGCCTCGCCGGCTCGCTTGGCATCACCGTGGGGGACGTGGCCCAGTCGGTGCGCCCCGCCTTCGCCGGGATCGACGCGGGCGACTGGGTCGACCCGAGCGGGGAGACCCGCGACGTCGAGGTGCGGCTCACCCCGGAGAGCCGCACCCGCACCGAGGACCTGCGGCGGCTCCCGCTCCTGGTGGTCGGCCCGAACGGCGCGCCCAGCACGGTGCCGCTGATGCAGGTGGCCGACATCACCAGCAGCCTGGGCCCGGCGGTGATCAACCACCTCAACCGCGACCCGGTGGTGAACGTGCAGTGGAACACCCAGGGCCGCTCCACCGGCGAGGTGATGACCGACGTGCGGGCCCGGCTCGCGAAGATCCAGCTGCCGCCGGGCGTCCGCATCACCGAGGGTGGCGACGCCGAGTCGCAGACCGAGGTCTTCGGGAACATCTTCATCGCCCTGGGCGTCGCGGCGATGCTCATGTACCTGATCCTGGTGATGCAGTTCGGGTCGTTCATCGACCCGCTCGCCATCATGATGTCGCTGCCGCTCTCCATGATCGGGGTGATGCTCGGGCTGGCGATCACCAAGCTCACGATCAACATCATGAGCCTCATCGGGGTCATCCTGCTGATGGGGATCGTGGCGAAGAACGCCATCCTGCTCATCGACTTCGCCAAGTGGGCGATGGAGAAGGACGGGCTGCCGCTCCGGGAGGCCCTGATCAAGGCCGGCTCGATCCGGCTCCGCCCGATCCTGATGACCACCTTCGCGCTGATCGCCGGCATGATCCCGGTCGCGCTCGGCCGCGGGGAGGGGGCCCAGTTCCGGGCGCCCCTCGGCGTGGCGGTGATCGGCGGCGTGATCACCTCGACGCTGCTGACCCTGGTGGCGATCCCGACGTTCTACGAGATCCTGGTGGAGTTCAAGCACGGACTCGCGCGGGTGGCGCGGCGGCTGTTCGGGTCGAGCGCGATCGAGCAGATGATGACCGCGGCGACCGGCGAACATGGGGTGGGGCCGTAAGCTGGGTTCCGGGTTCCGGGTTCGGAGTGATGAAGCGATGAGCCGGGTTGTCTAACCCTTGGGTAGCGGTAGCTGGCCAAGTCGAACCCGTGAATCCAGATTAGTCCGCTCGGAACTCGGAAACCCGGAACTCGGAACTGGAGTGATCATGCCTACATCGACGGCAAGCGCGGTCTGGGAAGGCGGACTCAAGGGCGGCAAGGGCGAATTCAAGGGCAACTCGGGGCTGGTCGGCGGAGGGTACACCTTCGCGACCCGGTTCGAGAGCGCCAAGGGCACCAACCCCGAGGAACTGATCGCCTCGGCCCACGCGGCCTGTTACAGCATGGCCCTCTCGGCGGGCCTCGAAGCCAAGGGCAAGACGCCGACCAGGGTCAGCACGACCGCGGAGGTCATCCTCAGCATGGACGGCGGGCCGCACATCTCGAAGATCAAGCTCACCACCCGCGGCACGGTGCCGGGGCTCGACCAGGCGGGGTTTGCGGCGGCGGCGGAGGAAGCGAAGAAGGGCTGCCCGATCTCGAAGCTGTTCGCGAACAATGCGGTGATCGAGCTGGACGCGAAGCTGGAGTAGGGCGGGAAAGCGGGGGCTGGACCGGAGGCGAGGGCCGGCCTCGGCGCTTACTGCTGCCGCAGGGAGACGACCGCCACATCGGCCTCGTCGTCGACCACCGTGAAAAAGAGGTTCCTGCCGTCGGTGTCGAACTCGGGACGCCGGGTCCGGCGACCCGGCTCGGCCAGGCGGAGAAGTCGGCGCGGCGGGCCGCCGGCCGTCGAGACGGACCAGTAGCTGTAGATCCCACCCGGGTCGCGCGTCTGGAAGTACAGACGTGAGGCATCCCGCCCCCAGACAACGAAGGTGATGCTCTCGCGAAGACTCCGGCCATCGATCAGGGGGCGAAACGGTCCCCCGTCGATCGGCTGGAGGCCGAGGCGGGCGTTGTCGACGAGGGCGATGGTGCGTCCGTCGGGTGCCCACCGAACGTCCACGGTGGGAGTGGCGGCAGCATCGATGCGGCGAGGTTCGGTCCAGGTCGCGTTGGGGCCGCGGGTGGTGACAAGCACATCCCATGCGTACGAAACCTGGGAGCTGAACACGATCTGGTCCCCGTTCGGCTCCCAGTCGGGGTAATACTCGTTTCCCGGCAGGGTGGTGAGACGGCGCTCGTTGCGTCCGTCCGCATTCACCAGGAAGAGGTCCTTGGTTCCGAAGCGCCGGGAGTAGAACACCAGTTCACTGTCGCCGGGGGACCACCGGGGCTCGTAGTCGGGCGCCGAGTCGGTGGTAAGCGCCACCGGCGCGCCAGCCAGGCCGGTGCCATCGAAGGGCACCTTGTAGATGTCCAGGTTCCCGTTGCGATTGGAGTCGAAGGCCAGCCACTTCCCGTCGTGGGAGACCGCGATCCCCTCGATGGACTGCCGCTCGGTGGTCACCGCCCGGGCGGCCGACGAGGGCGTCACCCCATCCGCGGCAATCGGCGCCATCCAGATGTTGGACCGGAGTCGCAGGGTGCTGTACGCCATCTGCGAGCCGTCGGGTGTCAGTGTGAACGTGAACGGGTCCAGTCCGCTGGTGACCCGTTCCGGCGCACCCCGTGGCCGGCCGCTGGAGCTCACCCGCTGACGATAGACATCGCGAGGGCCATCCCGATCGGAGACGAAGAGGATGCCCCGGCCGTCGGGCCACCAGACCGGCGCGGTGTTGAGGTACTGGGCGTCCGTGACGAGTGCGGAGTCGCCCCCGGTCGCGCTCGCGGTCCAGATGGCACTGGGGGCGGCGTTGCCGTATCCCGCCGAATTGACGAAGACCAGGTTCTCCACCGCAAACGCGATCCGCCGTCCGTCGGGAGACCAGGACGGAGAATGCGCCTCGAGCATGCGGGCCACCCGGTGGGGCGCCCCTCCGCTGATCGCCACGCTCGAGATGCCACCCGAGTCGGCGTAGACCAACTGGCTGCCATCGGGCGACCACGCGGGCTGGCCACCAAGGTCGCCGAGACTGACGACCCGCTGGGGCACTCCCCCCAGGACCGGGATCAGGTAGATGGCACGATCGGCAACGAAGGCCAGCCGGGAGCCATCGGGGGACCAGCGGGGCCAGCGATGGTCACCGGAGAGGCCGGTGACAATGGGCACCGGCGCTGACCCCGAGACCTGCCGCAGCAGCAGGCGCATCTCGCCAGCCGGCCCCGCAGCATAGGCGACGAATCGGCCATCGGGCGAGATCGCCGCGTCGAAGTTGAGCGTGTCGATCGAGTGCGTGACCGGTGTAATGGCACCCATCACCAGTGGCCTCGCGCCGGGACGCAGCAGGGCGAACGCGAGAAGGCTCAGGGCCAGCACGGCGGCGCCAGTGCCGAGCAGTGCCAGGGTCCGCCCCGGGCGGCGCAACTGGGGCGCCGGTCGTGCCCCCGAAGAGGGCGTGGCCGCCTCGACCAGGGCGCGGGCAAAATCCTGGGCCTCGGGGAACCGGTCGGCCGGGAGCTTGGCCAGCGCGGTGAGCACCGCGGCTTCGACACCCTCGGGGATGGTGTCCCGCACCGTGCGCGGTGCCACCGGCCGCTCGTTCAGCATCTTGGCGACCACGGCCTGCAGGGTCGAGCCGGTGAACGGCGGATCGCCGGTCAACATCTCGTAGGCGACCACGCCGAGCGCGTAGATATCGGCCCGCTGGTCGATATCGGCAGAGGCGGACGCCTGCTCCGGTGCCATGTACTCCGGGGTCCCCAGGGACACGCCGGCCCGGGTCAGCCGCGCGCCGCCGGCTGCCTGCACCGCGAGCGCGATGCCGAAGTCGGTGACCACCGCGTGTCCCCCCTGGAGGAGGATGTTCTCCGGCTTGATGTCGCGATGGACGATGCCGTGCGCGTGGGCATACCCCAGCGCATCGGCGATCTCACCAGTGAGACGGATCACCTCGTCGATCGGGAGCTGCTTCTCCCGCGTCAGCCGGTCCCGCAGCGATTCGCCCTCCACGAACGGCATGACGTAGAAGAGCAGCTCGTCCGGTTCTCCCGGGGCGCCGATACTGCGCGAGTCCAGCAGGGGCAGGATGTGGGGATGCTGCAGCCGTGCGGTGGTTCTGATCTCGGCGAGAAAACGCTCCGCGCCGACCGATGCGCCCAGGCCCTCGTGCAGGATCTTGATCGCGACCGGACGATCGTGGCGGAGGTCGCGGGCCAGGTACACCGTGGCCATTCCTCCGGCGCCGACTTCCCGTTCGACCCGGTAGCCCCCGGCGCCGAGCCGCTCCTGCACGGCGCTCAACCGTCGCCGCTGGGGTGATGCCTGGGGCGCGCCGGGAGTGTCGCTCTCCCGGGAGAGGGCCAGGCTCCGTGAGGTGCGCAGCCGCTTCAGTGCGGTGGCCACGACTTCGGCGGTGGAAAGCTGTGCCGCCAGCCCCCGCGTCGGTGGAACTGGTGGGGCACCTGCCGGCGGCCGCCGGAGCTCTTCGACCACCGCAGCCACGGCCGGGTCACCGGGGCCGCCGAACTCTTCCTCGACCAGGGCCTGGTACACCTGCGCCTGACGCAGCGCACCGATCCGGTCACCGGCGTCGGCCAGGGCCCGCATCAGTCCGAGCGTGAGCGCTCCGTTGAGCGGGTCGATGGCCACCAGTTTGCGCCACCACCGAACCGCGGTGGCGGCGTCCCGGCTGGCCTCCGCCTTCGCGGCCAGGTGCTGCACCGCGGCGACGTACTCATGGGCCAGCGAAGCCCGCTCGGTCTCGACCCAGCGCTCGAACTCGGGTGCTTCGGCCAGATAGAACCCGTCGAGGAAGGGGCCGGCGTAGCGGCCCACCGCCGCTTCCCGATCCCCGCGTGCCAGGTCCGCGAGGAATGCCGCGCGATCGCTGGCCAGTCGTTCAGGATTCAGCCGGATCTCGTTGGTCCCGACGAAGAGATCGTCGTGGCCCAGCCCCTTCCGCAGTGCGTACAGGGCCTGGGCCAGGGCGTTTCTGGCCTTGTCAGATTCCGACTCGGGCCAGAGGTAGCCCAGCAGCTTGTCGCGTGAGAGGCCCCGTTCTCCGGCCGAGTCCAGCAGAGCCAGCAGCGCCAGGCGGCGCTTCTGTCCGCCCGCGCCTTCGGCCGGGCGGCCATCGGGCTGGAGGGCCGCCAGGCCACCGAGCGTGCGGAGGTGAAACGGAGCGGGGGTGGACAGTCGAGCGCTCCAGGCCGGAAGGACGCGCCAATCTATCATCGTCCCATGCCCGCCGCGAGCGCGCGACCGCTCTGCTTCGTCCCTGCCTCACCGGCAGCTTCACGGAGCGACGCGCGCTCCGGGGCCGGGCTCCCAGGGATAGAACGCGAGCTCCTCGTCGAGTTCCCCGTTCCCCGATGGCCGCGCCCGACCCACCCCCCCGGCGCGTGAGGCTCGGCGGGGTCGAGCCCCGGCGAGCCTCACTACTGGGCAACGCGGTGTCAGCGCGTCCGATGGATCTCGGCCGAAGTCACAGTGATGGCGCCGAGCGCCTGGTCCGCGGCGAACGTCCCGGTCACGGTGATCGCGAGGGTGTTGCCGGGATTCGCGAACAGGGCCCCGGTCGCCTGGAAGGTGAAGCTCCCCGCGAGACGGCTGCCGGAGCTGCTCGTCACCTTGAGGCTGCCGCCGCTCCCCACGAACATCGCGGTCAGCTGGTTCCCGTCCGAATCGGTCAGGAAGACCTCCACATCGCCATCGGCCGGAGCGCCGTTGGCGGCGTCGACAATCGGATAGGTGCCGGCGCCGAAGCCCTGGGCCCCGGTCCGGGCGAACCGGATCAACCCACCAGGGGCGGAGCCGGTCTCGCTCAGCTGGATCATGTGAAGAGTGTTGCCGTTGCCGTCGGTCCCGGACCCGAACGTTGCGGCGCCGCTGATCTGGGATTGCACATCACCGGTCACCTGGGCTTCGAAAGCCGCGCTCCCACCACCTGGACCACCACCGGGCCCGGTGCCGTCGCTGCTCCCGCCGCATCCAGTCAGTACCAGGGCCACCGCCAGCATGCTCCAGCTCGTCGTCGATCGCATTGGGCTACCCTCCGTCGTGGGGTAAGAGAATCAGGCGACCTCGCCTGTCGGACGGTGGCAGCATAGGAACCGACCCTCACCCCGGGATGAGATCTCCATCTCGCCCCGATCACCCCCCGGTGATCTCAAGTAATCATTTACCCCAGAAGCACTTGCAGTTCGGACGGGCGGGCGGGGCGGTAAGGCGGCTCCCCTCTGAGAATTGGCCCGCCGGTTGCCCGTATATCCCTGTAGGAACCGCGCTGCTCTCGCTGGCGTTCATGATCTCCGCGCTGTTCCTTGGCTGGGGTTTGCAGGGCAACCTTTTGGAATACAAGCACTTACGCTGTGTTCCGCCGCGAAGGACGTCACGCAGAAATGTCGCGCAACTGGTCGGTGAAGGTGAAGGCTGGACGGGGAACCAGCGCGCTGAAGGCGCTGGGTGTGTTGAGTCTGGGGGCGGTGATGTTGGCGGCGCACCACAGGGAACGGCACGCCAGCCTGACCCCCATGCCGGTGCCGGAAGTGCTTCCCGCCCCCATCCTCGACGGGGCCGGGGCCGCCAGCGCCTCGCACACGTCCTGGAGCGCGGCCCGGAACTACCGGCTGCTGCCCTTCGACCAGTGGGGCCGGTTTGCCGGGCTCGATTCGGCCCAGCAGGTGACGGTGCTCAAGCTCAACCGGATCGACCGCGACCACGCGAAGCGGAAGAACCTGGTGGTGCCCGATTCCATCGCCGAGGAACTGACCTACGCGCCGCTCCCCGCCGAGGTGCGCGAGCTGCGCGACATCCCGAAGTTCATCGCCGTCTCCCGCCGGGTGCAGGCGTTCGGCGCGTACGAATATGGCAAGCTGGTGCGCTGGGGCCCGACCAGCACCGGGAAGCTCGCGACCCCGACCGACAGCGGGCTGTTCTTCACCAACTGGAAGTCGCGCACCGCGATCAGCACCGATGACCCGAAGTGGATCCTGAACTGGTACTTCAACATCATCGCCCTCAAGGGCGTGGCGTTCCACCAGTATGAGCTGCCCGGCCGGCCCGCGAGCCACGGCTGCGTCCGGCTCCTCGAGGACGATGCGCAGTGGATCTACGGCTGGGCCGAGCAGTGGGTCCCCGGCCGCGGGTCGAAGGTGAAGGAGTACGGCACGCCGGTCCTGATCTTCGGCGACTATGCCTATGGCCAGCCTGCCCCCTGGCTGGGCCTGGTGAACGGGAATGACGATGCGGTGGTGTCGGACGCGGAGCTCGGGGCAGCCCTCTCCCCGAACCTCACGGTGATTGCGGAACGTGCCGGACCGGAGAACCCGCGGGAGCGCTGGCAGGCGTTTCTCGCCCTGAACCAGGTGCAGGGGACTGCTTCGTCGAACTGAGTCAGGATTTGGGGATTGATGATGGATGAGGGGATTGGTCGTTCAGGAGTTCGGCAGGAACGTGATTGGGGGATTGAAGCGTGGTTGGTCTCGCGACCACCCGTTCAATCCCCCAATCGCTTTTCAGAATCCCCTAATCCTGCTCCGTACCTCCCTCGCCCTCACGAGGTGCCTGCTCGGGAGCCGATGCCCGCATCGCAGCGCGGAGCAGGTCGAACTCCTTCTTGCTCTCGGGGTCGGCCAGGATCTGGTTGAGGATCTCCCGGCGGCGCTCCTCCGTGCCGGTGTGCTCCAGCACCTCGAGCATCGCCTCGAGTGGCACCACGGCGCCGTCCCTGAGCAAGGCGTGCACCGCCGTGTGCCTCGTGAACAGCGCACGGAGCCGGTCCTCGTTCATGGACGGATCATTCCGGCGGCTGGGCGGTGCCGGCGGTCTTGAGGAGGGCGAACTCGGCCTGGCAGAAGGGGCAGGCCATGATGTGATCGAGCAGGCCGAGGCGGGTGTCCTCCTCGCCTTCGCGGCGGATCAGGGTCATCATCGCCTCCACGTCGGGGCAGCCGTCGCGGTTGCCCGCCATGGCCGCCCGCACGCCCATCATCCGGTCGTAGCTCAGCCTGAGCCGCTCGTCGCTCATCCCAGCGCCTCCGGTCCGATGCCCATCGCCGTCAGCTTCTCGCGCAGGTCGGCGAGGCCGCGGTAGAGCAGGTTGCGGGTCTTGGGCTCGCTCCATCCCAGCAGGTCGGCGATCTCCTCCCGGCTGTACCCGGTGAGATACATCCGCACCACCGAGCGGCGCGCGGGGATCAGCGATTCCACCGCCTTGCCCACCTGTTCCTGGAGCTCCAGCTCCTCCAGCATCCGGTCGGCACTGGCGGATTCCCCCAGCATGGCGAGCCCGCTCGGCCGGCTCAGCCTGGCCGGCGTCTCGCGCCGGGCCCGCCGGCGCCGGAGCAGGTCCAGCGCCGCCGAGACCGCGGTGCGATGGATATAAGACGCAGGAGCCGCGAGGATCTTCTCGCCGCTCTCGAGCGCCTTCCAGAGCCGGAGCCGCACCTCCTGCACCAGGTCCTCGACGTCGGACCCCGCAAGACCGTGCTGGACGCCGATGTAGCGGACCCGCTCGGCGAATTTGGCGACCATCGCCTCGAGCGCGGGAGAGACTTTGTCGGAGGGTCGGGACATGCGCCCAAGGTAGTGAAAATCCGGGTGGCTCGAAAGACGCCCACGCTGGTGAGCAGCCCGGGCTCCCAGCCTGCCCCGGGGCGTCCGCCATGAAGGAGATCCGCTGGGAACGCCGCCCGCTCCGGTGCGTCACTCTCATGCACACCCCTTGTGCGGGTGTGGGCCGGACATCGGGGCCAACGGGCATCTTCTCGAAGGATCGGAGGGTCTATGTGTCGACGGATCGCACTGCGTCACTGGGTTCTGCTGCTGGGCCTGCTCGCGGGAAGCGTGCTCGCCTCGGCCTGCGACGAGAGCAAGGAAGGCCCCACCGGGACCGACTACTGCGTCCCCGGTAGCCCCGGGTGCCCGCAGTAACACCGACGCCCGGCGGCGGCTTTCACGGGCGCTTCAGACCGACTTCACCGCCCGACCGGGATCTTGCTCCCGCGTGGGATTCCCCCCGCGCGGGAGCGAGCGCGTCATGGCCTATCTCTGGTGGAAAGCGGTCCACATCATCGGGGTGGTGAGCTGGTTCGCGGGGTTGTTCTACCTTGTCCGGCTCTTCATTTACCACGCCGAGGCCCACGAGACCCCGGGCCCCGCCCGTGACGTGCTGATGCCGCAGTACTCGCTGATGGAGCGGCGGCTCTACTACATGATCACCTATCCGGCGATGGTGATCACCGTCGTCACCGCCGTCGCGCTGCTGATCCTCCAGCCGGGGTGGCTGTCGGAGCGGTGGATGTGGGTGAAGCTGGCGGTGGTGGGGTTCCTGGTGGCCTACCACTTCTGGTGCGAGATCACCCTCAAGCGGATGGCCCGGGGAGACATCCGCTGGACCGGCCAGCAGCTCCGGTGGGCCAACGAGGTGCCGACCCTGCTGCTGATCCTGGGCGTGTCGCTCGCCGTGCTCAAGGGCATGACCCCGCTGGGGACCCTCGTGCTGGTGATCGTGGGGATCAGCGCGCTGTTCGGGGTGAGCATCCGGCTGTACGCCAGGCTCCGGACGAACTGATATCCCGCACAGGAAAAACCGCAGGGGCGCTTCCGCGCCCCTGCGGTTTTACGCACTCACGGGGGAACTACGGCACCAGCGGCCGGGGGCGCCCGATCTGGTACTCCTTCGGCGGGACGTTCCCCTGCAGGTTGCTGATGAAGTAGTCCCACCGCCGCCGCATGATGTACGCCGCGTCCTTCCCGTATCCGTGCCGTGCATCCGGCAGCATGATCTGGTCGAAGTCCTTCCCCGCCCGCATCAGCGCGTTCACCACCAGCTGGGTGTTGTACGGCGGCACGTTGTCATCCATCATGCCGTGAATCAGGAAGAGCTTCCCCTTGAGCTTCGCCGCCCGTGACTGGTTGGCGGCGCTGTTGTACCCGGCGCTGTCCTGCGCAGTGACCATCGGGCCCTGGTAGCGCTCGCCCCAGTCGTCCTCGTAGACCCGGTTGTCGTGATTGCCGCTCTCCGAGATCCCGACCTTGAAGAAATCGGGGAAGTCGAACATCGCCGAGGCGGTGGCGAACCCGCCCCCCGAGTGGCCCCAGATCCCCACCTTGTCGATGTCGATGAACCCGTATCGCCTGCCCAGCTCCTTCAATCCCGCGACCTGGTCGGGGATGGTGTTGTCACCCATGTTGCCGTAGTAGAAATCGTGGAACGCCTTCGAGCGCCACGGCGTCCCCATCCCGTCCAGCTCCACCACGATGAAGCCCAGCTCCGCCAGCGACTGGTTGTCGCCCCGGGCGGGGATGAACGACCGCGGCCCCACGCTCCCCGCCTGCGGGCCCGGGTAGATGTGGTCGATCACCGGGTACTTCTTCGTCGAGTCGAGCTTGCTCGGCACGTACATCAGCCCGTAGAGATCGGTCTTCCCGTCCCGCGCCTTCACCGTCACCGGGATCGGCGCCCGCCACCCCGAGGTCAGGAGCCGGCCGATGTCGGCCTTCTCCAGCGGCTGGAGGATCTTCCCCGCGGCGTTCCGCAGCACTGTCACCGGCGGGGTATCCGGGGTCGACCAGGTGTCGACGAAGTACTTCCCGTCGGGCGAGACCGACACCGCGTGGTTGCCGTTGTCCGGCGTCAGCAGCGTGAGGCCCTTCCCGTCGAACCCGACCCGGTAGAGATAGTTGAAGTAGGGATCGCTCTTCGGCTCCCGGCCCACCGCGGTGAACCAGATCTGCCGCGCCTTCTCGTCGACCTTGACCAGCCGGGAGACGTTCCCGTCGCCGGTGGTGATCCGGTTCTTGAGCGCCCCGGTCCGCAGGTCGTACAGGTAGAGCTGGATCCAGTTGTCCCGCTCCGACCACCAGATCAGCTCGTTCGTGGCCGGCAGCACCTTCCAGAGATTCTCGGTCAGCGACGCGTCGCCGATCTGGGTCTTGCTCTCCTCGTGGAGCACCTCCCGCACCTCGCCGGTCACCGCATCGGCCACCCGGAACCACACCTGCCGGTGGTCGCGCGAGCTGGAGATGAACGCGACGTGCGAGCCGTCGGGATACCACTGGAGGTCGCAGACGTTGCCGTCGTCGCAGGCGATGTGGTCGCTCACGGTCGAGCGGTGCGCGTCGGGGGCCATCTTGAGCCGCACCACCTCGGGCGTGCCGCCGCCGAGGTTGATCACTACCCGCTGCACCGAGAAGACCACGCTGTCCCCCGGGAGGGGATACTTCCACTGCTCCAGCCGCGGATGGCCCGGCTCGGTCCCGCCCAGCACCATGTCGCGCACCCCGCGCCCGTCATGCTGGAAGGTGGCGATGTGCTTGCTGTCGTCCGACCAGGTGAGCACCGGGCTGTCGCTGTGCACCCAGCCGGCGTTGTTGGTCGCGTACCCGAAGTCCTTGACCCCGTCGGTGGTGAGCTGGGTCTCGGTCCCGGTCCGGAGGTCCTTCGCCCAGAGGTTGTAGTCCTTGATGTAGGCCACCGTGCTGCTGTCGGGCGAGAGGCTCGCGTCCCGCGGAATCACCGGCGCCGGCTTCCCCGCCGTGCACCCTTTCCCCGCCAGGTCGCAGGTCCAGGGCTTCCCCCGCACCGAGACGCTGATCGCGGTGCCGCCATTGGCGAACGCGAATCCGCCGAAGGGGAGGCTGTCCGCCTTGTAGCTGCCCCCCGCCGCGGAGGAGAGCGCCGCCGCCAGCTTCGCCTTGTCGAAGGCCGAGACCCGGGCGGGCTTGGCGGGGTTCACCAGGATGTAATCCCACCCGCTCGCCGTGGTGGCGCGGTACCAGAATCGCCCGTCCGGCAGCCACGTCGCCTGGCCCGCCGTGCCGCTCACCAGCGGGAAGGTGCTCGGCGCGAGCATCCGCTCCGCCCGGGCATAGTCCTCGATGGTGAACTGGTAGGGCTTGGGGGCGCCGTTCTGCGCCTGGAGCGCCGGGGGAAGTGCCGCGACCAGCAGGACAAGACCAACGGAGCGAAAGCGCATGGCGATTGGCGTGGAGGAGTGGGACTGGGTTGGCCCGGGAACGGGCTGGAAGCTAGCAGCCGGAACGCGCCCCCGTAGCCCCCGGGATGTTGCAGACGGCATCAGCGGCGATAGGGGAGCGCGAGGACGCTGTCCCAGACGGCCAGCGCCGCCTTGGGATTCAGGAGGGTGTCGACCAGCCCCAGCCGGGAGAAGGGACCCAGGTTGGGCGCCAGATTTTCGACCAGGTCGGTGAAGGTGATCTGGTGCAGGGCCACGCCCCGTGCCGCTGTCAGGAGCTCGGCCTGCCGGGCGATGTAGCGGGCCTGGACCGCCGGGGAACTACCATAGCCATCCGAGGGCCAGCCTCCCTCGAGCACCACCGGCCGGAGGCCGGTGCCGCCGGTCAGGCGGGAGTAGTAATCGAGGGGAATGGCCTCCGGCGTGGCGAACCCGCCGAGATACGGGTACGACGACAACCCGATCGCGGTCATGAAAGGGAAGTCGGTCAGGTCGGTGGCGATCCCGAGGAAGGGGCCGTTGAGGAGCTTTCCCCACGCCGTCTCCACCTGCACGCTGATCATCAGCGGCGTGGTGCTGCCATGCGCCTTCCGCTCGGCGGCCGCGGCGTTGGTCATCTGGACCACCGCCTGATAGACCGGCGCCGGCGCGAGTGCCCGGATCAGGTTGGTTTCCGCGGCGAGGCTGAGATAGTCGGGGTGCAGGATCGAGTCGACCGCCGCGACATACTCGCGGTAGCGACGCTGCACCGCGGTGTCGGTGATGCTCCGGCCCGCATCGACCAGCGGCTGGGCCTCGGCCGCGCGGTTGAGGCCGTTGGTGACATCGAGCGCGACCGTGACGAGGCGATGAGTGGCGCGATAGTACTGCACCAGCGGCAGGCGCACGACCCGGACCTCGGTTGCCGCGGCGGTATCGGCGAGCAGCACCGTCCAGGGAATCTCGAGCTGCACCAGCCCGGCATCGGAGTGCTGCGCCGTGAGGGTGAGGACCGGGACGATCAGCGAGGTATCGACCGCCGGCGG
Source organism: Gemmatimonadales bacterium (assembly GCA_046327735.1). Lineage (GTDB taxonomy): Bacteria > Gemmatimonadota > Gemmatimonadetes > Gemmatimonadales > GWC2-71-9 > JADJOM01. Next base: position 42,776 of record JAXLXZ010000007.1, read on the forward strand.
GATCGGGGAGAAGCCCATGTGAAAGGACCGGCTCGCCCCCGAGCCGTCGTCTCCACCGCACGCGACGCCGCCAACGACAAGCATCGTCAGAACTGCTTTCCGCAGATTACGCAGATTAGAAAGATTTCGATCGCGGACTGGATGGGTCATTCGCTGCGAGCCCTGATCCCTCTGGGACCGTAATCCCCTGCAATCTGCGTAACCTGCGGAAAGCTGTTTCAACGGTTACCCCCGCGCTCGAGTTCAGGCAGCAGCACCCGCCACACATTCGCGGCGACAATTCTCGCCCCGGCCTCGGTCGGATGAATCCCGTCCTGCTGATTGAGCGAGTCCACTCCCCCCACATCCTGTAACAGGAACGGCACCAGCGGCAGGCTGTTCTGCCGGGCGAGCGCCGGATACACCTGGTGGAACCGGCGAGTGTACTCGGCCCCGAGGTTCGGCAGGGCCTCCATTCCCGTCAGGATCACGCGGGTCGACGGCGACGCCTTCCGCACCTGGTCGATGATCGCCTGGATGTTGGCCTTGAGGGAATCGGGGTCCTGCCCCCGCAGCCCGTCGTTGGCGCCGGTTTCGATGACGAGGATTGCCGGCGGCTGCCGGAGGATCCAGTCCAGCCGCCGGACCGCCCCGGCCGAGCTTTCGCCGCTCACCCCGGCGTTGACCACGCTGTAGTCGAGGCCGGCCGAGTCGATCTTCCGCTGGATCACCGCGGGGTAGGCGTCGTCGGGATCGAGGCCGAGCCCCGCCGTCAGGCTGGTGCCGAGGAAGACGATGGTCGGCGCATTGGCGGAGTGCCGCACCGCGGGCGTGGCCGGCCGCTCGGCACGCTCCGCCGAGGGCCCCGGGCCGTCCGGCGGACCGCGCCGGGACTCGGGGCGCCTCTCCCCGCCGCCGCCGCACCCGGCCAGCAGCGCCACCAAGGCCCCCGCTATGATTCTACCCGTCCACGCCATGATCCCACTCACCGGTTTCTTCGGTCCATGATCCGCACCGAGTCGCTCACCAAGGAATACCTGTCGGGCGGGCGACCGCTCACGGTCCTGAAGGATATCACCTTCGAGATCGCCGCCGGAGAGATCGTCTCCATCGTCGGCCCCTCGGGGAGCGGCAAGACCACGCTCCTCGGCCTCCTCGCCGGCCTGGACCGCCCCAGCAGCGGCCGGGTGCTCATGGACGGCCAGGACCTGACGAAGCTCTCCGAGGACGGGCTGGCCCGCTTCCGGGGCGAACGGGTGGGGTTCGTCTTCCAGTCGTTCCACCTGCTCCCGACGCTCACCGCCCGGGAGAACGTGCAGGTGCCGCTCGAGCTCCGGGGCGAGGATGGCGGCCCCCGCGCCGATGAGCTGCTCGCCCGCGTGGGCCTCAAGGGCCGGGAGCACCACTATCCCGCCCAGCTCTCCGGCGGCGAGCAGCAGCGGGTGGCGCTGGCCCGCGCCTTCAGCAACCGGCCCCGCATCCTCTTCGCCGACGAGCCCACCGGGAACCTCGACGGGAACACCGGGGCCAAGGTGGTGGAGATCATGCTCGAGCTGAACCGCGAGTTCGGCACCACCACGGTCCTCGTCACCCACGACATGGAACTCGCCCGCCGCGCCGCCCGGATGATCCGCCTCGCCAATGGCCTGGTGGTCGAGGACACCGGCGCGCCGGTGGCGCGATGAGCCGCAACCGCTTCGTCTGGAACCTGGCGCTCCGCGAGTCCCGCGCCGCGGGGCGGCGGCTCTTTCTCCTGACCGCCGCCATCTCCATCGGTGTCGGCGCCCTGGTGGCCATCGAGTCGTTCACCGACAACCTGCGCATCGCCGTCGAGAACCAGTCGCGCGGCCTCCTCGGCGGCGACGTGTCCCTCGGCACCCGGAGCGAGCCGGCCCCGCCTCTCAAGGCCGCCATCGACTCCGCCATCGCCGCCACCGGCGCCGACCGCGCCCGCGACGTCTCCCAGGTCACCAGCTTCAGCGGGATGGCCTACGTCCCCCGCACCGCCGGCGCGCCGCGCATGGTGCAGGTGAACGCCGTCGAGGGAGGCTACCCCTTCTACGGAACCGTCCAGACCCAGCCGGCGGGTACCTGGCCCAGGCTGCAGCAGGAACGGGTCGCCCTGGTCGATCCCTCGTTCCTCACTGCGATGAGCGCCGAGGTGGGAGACACCATGGCGCTGGGCGAGACGCGCTACCTCATCGCCGGGACCGTCACCGCCTTCCCGGGTGACGCGGGCATCCGCTCCGCCTTCGGCTCCCGGGTCTTCATCCCGGCGAACACCCTCCCGGAGACGAAGCTGCTTGGCTTCGGCAGCCGGGTGGAGTACGAGTGGTTCATCCGCACGCCGCGCAACTTCGACACGAAGAACTACGCCACTACCTGGCGCGACAAGCTCCGCCCCCTCACCGGCCGGCTCCGCACCGCGGAAGAAGAAGAGCGCGACCTCAAGCGCAACTTCGACCAGCTGGGCCGCTACCTCGGGCTGGTGGCGCTCATCGCGCTGCTGCTGGGCGGCATCGGGGTCGGCAGCGCGGTGCAGGTGTTCATCCGCCGCAAGCGCGACTCCATCGCGGTACTCCGCTGCCTCGGCGCCACCAGCGGGCAGGTCTTTGCCGCCTACCTGCTCCAGGCGGCGGCGATGGGCCTCGCGGGGAGCGGCCTCGGCGTCGTGCTGGGGCTGGTCATCCAGCTGGCCCTGCCGAAGGTGTTCGGCGCGTTCATGCCGCTCGACGTCGCGGTGACACCGTCCCTCGGCGCGATCCTGACGGGGCTGGGCGTGGGACTCTGGGTCTCCACGATCTTCGCCCTGCTGCCGCTGCTCGGCATCCGGCAGGTGCCGCCCCTGGCGGTGCTCCGCCGGGACGTGGAAACGAACCCCGCCGAGAAGAGCGACCGCTGGGCCCTGCTCGCGCGCCTCGGCCTGGGGGTCAGCGTCATCGGGCTGGCCAGCCTCGAGGTGCGAAACCTCGCCAAGGGCGCCGGCTTCTCGGTCGCGATCGGCATCGCGCTCCTGATCCTGTACCTCGCCGCGCGGGGACTCACCGCCGGGCTCAAGCGCTGGTTCCCGCACGGGCTCACCTACACCCTGCGGCAGGGACTCTCGAATCTCTACCGCCCCGCCAACCAGACGGTGGCGGTGGTGCTCTCCCTCGGCTTCGGCGCCTTTCTCCTCGGGGCGCTGGCGGTGAGCCAGCACAACCTGCTCAATCAGCTCAAGCTCGACGGCGGGCTCAACCGCCCCAACCTGCTCTTCTTCGATATCCAGCCGGACCAGCTCCAGCCGGTCGAGGCAATCATCCGGGAACACAAGCTCGAGGCCCAGGCCCCGGTGCCGATCGTGCCGATGCGACTCTACGCCATCAACGGCAAGACCGTCTCCGAGCTCCTCGCCGACACGGCGCGGAAGGATCGCGACGGCGAGCGGATCCCGGGCTGGGCCCTGCGTCGGGAGTTCCGCTCGACCTACCGCGACACGTCGGTGGGGTCGGAGAAGGTGCTGGTGGGGGACTGGTGGAAGAAGGCGGACAGGCGGTCAGGCGGGCAGGCGGGAAGTGACTCCGTGACCGCTCCCGGCTCTGCTGAAGTCGTTCCGCTTTCTCTGGAAACCGGCATTGCCGGGGACCTCGGCGTCACCGTGCGCGACACGCTCGTGTGGGATGTCCAGGGCGTCCGCATTGCCAGCGTGATCGTGAACCTGCGCGAGGTGAACTGGGCCAGGTTCGAGCCTAATTTCTTCGCCGTCTTCCCGACCGGCCCGCTCAACGATGCGCCCCAGAGCTTCGTCCTCCTGACCCGGGCCGATGACCCGGCCCAGATCGGCCAGGTGCAGCGGGCGGCGGTGCAGCGCTACCCCAACGTCACCTCGATCGACCTCCGCTCGATCCAGCAGACCATCGAGCGCATCGTCTCCAGCGTGGCGCTCGCGATCCGGTTCATGGCCCTGCTCAGTCTCGCGACCGGGGTGGTGGTGCTGATCGGCGCCCTGGCCACCAGCCGCTTCCAGCGGATGCGGGAGGCGGCGCTGCTCAAGACCCTCGGCGCCACCCGGAGCCAGGTGGTCCGGATCATGGTGACCGAGTACGCCGCCCTCGGCATCCTCGCCTCGGTGGTGGCCACGGGGCTTTCCGCGGTGGGCGGGTGGGCCCTGATGAAGTGGGTCTTCGAGATCCCCTTCACCGTGCCGTGGGCCGGCTTCGGGATTCTCGCCCTGACCATGGTGGGGCTGACGATCGCCACCGGGCTCTGGAACAGCCTGGACGTCTTCCGGCGGCCCCCGCTGGAGACGCTCCGGACCGACTGAGACCTACCCCCCGGGCGCGCTTCGGATAGCTTTCCTCGACCCTTTCTCCCCCACTTCATGCTTCCCATCGATCTGACAGGCAAGCGAGCGTTCATCGCGGGTGTCGCCGACGACGGCGGCTTCGGCTTCGCCATCGCCAAGGCCATGGCCCAGGCGGGCGCCACCGTGTGCGTGGGCACCTGGCCCCCGGCCATGAACATCTTCCAGAACCTGCTGGAGCGGGGGAAGATGGATGCCTCGCTGGCGCTCGCCGGCGGCGGGAAGATGAGCTTCGAGAAGATCTATCCCCTCGACGCCGCCTTCGACACGATGGCGGAGGTCCCCGCCGACATCCTGGAGAACAAGCGCTACAAGGAGCGGGGGGACTTCACCATCGAGGGCGTGGTCAAGTCGATGGTGGCGGACTTCGGGGACAAGCCGCTCGACATCGTGGTGCACAGCCTCGCCAACGGCCCCGAGGTGAAGAAGCCGCTCATGGAGACCAGCCGCGCCGGCTACCTCGCCGCGGTGAGCGTGAGCGCGTACAGCCTCACCTCGATGGTCCGGAGTTTCGGGCCGCTGATGCGGCCCGGGGGGTCGTTCTGCTCGCTCACGTTCATGGCAGGCGAGCGGGTGGTCCCGGGCTACGGCGGCGGGATGTCGAGCGCCAAGGCCGCCCTCGAGGCCGACACCCGCACCCTCGCCTACGAAGCCGGCCGCCGCTACGGCGTGCGGGTGAACACCATCTCCGCCGGCCCCTGGGCCTCGCGGGCCGCGAGCGCCATCGGGTTCATCGACACCATGGTCCGCTATTCCCGCGCGAACTCCCCGCTCCCCAAGGACCTCGAGGCCACCGAGGTGGGCAGCACCGCCGCCTTCCTGGCCTCTCCCCTCGCCTCCGCCATCACCGGCAGCACGGTGTACGTCGACAACGGCTACCACGCGATGGGCATCGCGGTCGATCCCACCGCCCTCGGGGGCTAGCGGCACCCCGCCTCGCGGGGAGCGGAACCGGCGGTATCTTACGCCCAGACCCCGTTCCGCTCCCCCACGAGGCACCGGCATGCGTTCGCGACTGCTGCTCCTGCTCCTCGCCCTTCCCTCGATTGCCCTGGCCCAGCAGGCCCCGCCGATCCGGGTGGCCTTCCCGATGCCGCCGGAGTACCGCGAGATCCAGGTCCGGGCCCAGGAGACCCAGCGGAACCTGCTCCTCTCGATGGTCGACTCGATGCCGGAGCGGGCCTACCGCATCCCCGCCGCCGCCGGACAGCGCGACTTCGCCGAGCAGATTCACCACGCCGCCAACGCCGACCTCTACATCGTCTCGCACTACATCCTTGGCTGGGACAGCCTCCCCTTCAAGGCCGACACCGCGCAGGTCCTCAACTCCCGCGACGGGCTGCGCCGCTTCGTCGACCAGGCCTACGGCTTTTCCCTCCGGGTCCTGAAGGAGGAGACCGCCGACGACCGGCAGGTCACCATCTGGTACTTCGGGCAAAAGATGCCCAAGTGGATGGTGTGGGACGAGCTCAACCAGCACACCATCTGGACCGCCGGCCAGATCGTCGCCAACTTCCGCGCCCAGGGGATGGCTCCGCCGCCGTTCCTCTACTTCTGACCGCCAGCCATGCCGCTCTCCCGGTACTTCACCTCGATCGCCGCGATGTCCGCGTTCCTGAGCGTCGCCGCGGGCGCCTTCGGCGCCCATGCCCTGCGCGCCCGGCTCGAGCCTGACCTCCTCGCGGTCTTCGAGACCGGCGCCCGCTACCAGATGTACCACGCCCTGGCGCTCTTCGTCTGCGCCTGGCAGCTCACCCAGGGAGGCTCACCCTGGGCCGCGCGGGCCGGGTGGGCGTTCATCGCCGGCACCCTGCTCTTCTCCGGCAGCCTCTACGCCCTCGCCCTCACCGGCACCCGCGGCCTCGGCGCCATCACCCCGTTCGGCGGGGTGTGCTTCCTGGCCGGCTGGATCATGCTCGCCGTCGCCGGCCGGCCCCGCTGAGCATGGATCCCGTCGCCCTGGCCTATCGCGAGACGCTCGGGCGGCTCGATCGCTGGTTCGACGAGGCGGTGGCGCGGAACCCCGGGGTCATCCCCTGCCGCGCGGGCTGCTCCGCCTGCTGTCACGGCCCCTTCGACATCTCCGCCGCCGACGCCCTCCTGCTTCGCGAAGCCCTCGCCGAGCTGCCGCCGGCGGACCGGGCCGACATCCGGGCCCGCGCCGTCGAGACGCTCGAGCAGGTGAAGGAACAGGCCCCGGAGTGGCGGGCGCCGTGGGACATCGCCGACCTGGGGGAGGAGCGGTTCGACGGCATCTCCGAGTCGCTGTACGATGTCCCCTGCCCCTGCCTCGACGGCGAGGGACGCTGCCGGGTCTACGCCTCCCGGCCGCTGGTCTGCCGCCTGATCGGGCTGCCGATGATGACCGCCGAGGGGGAGCTGCTGGAGAACGCCTGCCCGATCCAGGAGGACTTCCCCGACTACGCCCTGCTCGACCCGCAGCTCTTCGACCTGGGGGCACTGGAGCAGCGGGAGAGCGGCCACAAGGAGGCGGCGGCGGAGAAGCTGTTCGGCGGGTGGAACCGGGCGGGATTCGAGACGATCATCGCGGCGGTGGCTTCAGAGGCGGAAAGGCGGTAAGGCGGTCGGGCGGTCAGTGAAAACTCGAAAGGGTGAGCTTCTCTCGGAGCTCACCCTTTCAACGTTGCGGCTGTCCGCCCGACCGCCTGACCGCCCTATTTGAGCGGATTCGCCGTCGGCGCGTGGAAGTACTGGTAGGCGAAGATGATCATCAGCCCGGTCACGATCACCGCCGCCAGCAGCAGCGAGAACCCGAAGATGCTCTGGAGCAGGCGGCCGTCGGTCTTCAGGTGCATGTAGAACATCGCCACCAGGAAGAACTTGATGGCCGACAGGCCGAGCAGCACCTCCACCACGATCGGCTCGAGCATCGTGGCGAGGGCGGCGGGCTGGTGCTTCTCCACCACGTCGTAGGCCGCCACCTCGAGGAACGTCAGGATGAAGAGGGTGACGGCGATCTTGGTATAGGTCTGCCAGGTCGGGTGCGCGTGCCCGTGGTCGGCAGTGGTCGCGTGCGCGGTAGCGTGCATGTTCGCCGGCTCAGCGGATGAGGTAGACGACGGGGAAGATCACGATCCAGACCACGTCCACGAAGTGCCAGTAGAGCGCGGCCATCTCCAGGTTGAGGGCCTTCTCCGGCGGCAGCTTGCCGCGGAGCGCCACCACCAGGACCGAGATCAGCCAGACCAGGCCCAGCGTCACGTGGGTGCCGTGGAAGCCGGTCAGGGTGAAGAAGGTGCTGGAGAAGAGGTTGGTGGTGTACCCCATCCCCCGGTGCACGAAGTGGGTGAACTCGAACACCTGCATCCCCACGAAGAAGATGCCGCAGAAGATCGTGGCGACGAGCCAGCCGATCAGCTGCTTGCGATTCCCCTTCTGGGCCCCGTTCAGCGCCAGCACCACGAAGAAGGAGCTGAAGAGGAGCAGCGCGGTGCCGAAGGTCACCAGCGGAATCTCCAGCATCTGCTCCTGCGGCGCGCCGTTGAGCAGCCACTCGGCGTGCGGCTTCGGCCCCACGATGTCCCGGCCCTTGTAGACCAGGTAGGTGCCGATGAGCGAGGCGAAGAACATGCATTCGGACCCGATGAAGGTCCAAATGGCGAGCTTCCGGTTGTCGATCCCCGTCGCCGTGTAGTGATGATCGTCGGCGTGGGCAGCGTGTGCGTGGTCGGCCAAGGGTCGGGCTCGAATGTTAGGGGCCGGGCTGGTGGCCGTTAGCCATAAGCCGCAAGCCGTAAGGAATTGCACTCAGTTTGAGCTTCGTCTCAACTCACCCTCTTCATACCGCTCACCGCACGGCCAATGGCTTACGGCTTACGGCTTACGGCTATGCCGGTTCAAACGCCCACGAGTAGACTCCGTAGAACAGCACCAGCACCCCGACGATGTGCACCGGCAGGTGCGACCCGCCGATGAACCCGCCCAGGGTGATCGCCACGCCGGCGGCCGCGATCAGCGGCTTGATCGACGGGTTGGGCATGTGGATCCCGGCGCCGCTCACCCGCTGCGGCTCGGGGAGCGACCCGCCGGCGGCGTGCTTCGCCTCCCAGAGGGCGTCGCGGCCGTGGACCTGGGGCAGGGTCGGGAAGTTGAACTCCTGCGGCGGCGACGGGATCGACCACTCGAGGGTGGCGCCGTTCCACGGGTCGGCCGGGGCCTTCTGGTCCGACTTCCAGGTCTTCAGGATGTTGTACGCGAAGACCAGCATCGCGACGCCGAGGATGAACGACCCCGCCGTCTCGAGCTGGTTGAGCAGCGTGAAGTTGAGCTCGTCGCTGTAGGTATAGACCCGCCGGGGCATCCCCTGGAGGCCGACGATGTGCATCGGGAAGAAGGTCAGGTTGAACCCGATCAGCATCAGCCAGAAGTGGACCTTGCCGATCCCCTCGTCCAGCATCTTCCCGAACATCTTCGGCCACCAGTAGTAGGCGCCGCCGGTGATGGCGAAGATGGCGCCGCCGAAGAGCACGTAGTGGAAGTGGGCGACGATGAAGTAGGTGTCGGTCTGCTGCAGGTCCGCCGGCGGCGACGAGTGCATGACGCCGGAGAGCCCGCCCATGATGAACATGGCGATGAAGCCGAGGGCGAAGAGCATCGGGGTCTTGAAGTCGATCCGGCCGCCCCAGATCGTGCCGATCCAGTTGAAGATCTTCACGCCAGTCGGGATCGCGATGATCATCGTCGCGAGCGAGAAGAAGGCGTCGGCGAAGGGACCCATGCCGGTGGCGAACATGTGGTGGGCCCACACGCCGAAGCCGACGAAGGCGATGAACGCGCCGGAGAAGACCATCGCGGCGTAGCCGAAGAGCGGCTTGCGCGAGAAGACCGGCAGGATCTCGCTGACGATGCCGAAGCTCGGCAGGATCAGGATGTACACCTCGGGATGGCCGAAGAGCCAGAAGAGGTGCTGCCAGAGGATCGGGTCACCGCCCCCCGAGGGGACGAAGAAGTGGGTCCCGAAGGTCCGGTCGATCATCAGGAGGATCAGCGCCACCGTGATGATCGGGAAGGAGAGCAGCAGCAGGATCTGGGTGATGAAGCTCATCCAGACGAACATCGGCATGTGCATCATCTTCATGCCCGGCGCCCGGAGGTTCACCACCGTCACGAAGAAGTTCACCGCCGCCGCCAGCGAGGCCACGCCCAGGATCTGGAGACCGACCGTCCAGAAATCGATGTTGATCCCGGGCGAGTACTGCTTGGTGGTCAGGTTGGCGTAGCCGAACCAGCCGCCGTTGGGCGCGGCGTTGAAGAGCCAGCTCACGTTGATGAGCAGGCCGCCGAAGAGGAACACCCAGTAGCTGAAGGCGTTGAGCCGGGGGAAGGCCACGTCCCGGGCGCCCAGCTGCAGCGGGATGAAGTAATTGAAGAACATCGCCGACAGCGGCATCACCCCGAGGAAGATCATGGTGGTGCCGTGCATCGTGAACAGCTGGTTGTAGGTGTCGGGGGAGACGAAGTCCTTGTTCGGCCCCGACAGCTGCCAGCGGATGAGCAGGGCTTCGAGCCCGCCCATCAGGAAGAACAGAAACGCGGTGGCTCCGTACAGGATGCCGATGCGCTTGTGGTCGACCGTGGTGATCCAGCTCCAGATCCCCCCGGGACCGGTTCCGGAATGGGCGGGAGCGTGTTCCAGCGCGGTGGTTGCCATGAGTCTCGGGTTCCCGGTTGGAGCGTTACTTGTTGGCGCGCAGGTAGGCCACCACCGAGGCGACTTCCTCGTCGGTGAGCGGCGGCACGATCATCAGCACGCCCTGCTTCCAGGCCTGCGGATTCTTGATCCACTTGGCCAGGTTCTCGTCGGTATTCTTGAGGGTGCCGGCGGCGATGTAGCTCCGCGACCCCACGTGGTGCAGGTTCGGGCCGGTGAGCGGCAGCGCGGGCACCATCGAGTGACAGCCGGCACAGGCGCCCTTCCCCTTGAAGATCGCCTCGCCCGCCCTGGCCTGGGCGTTGGCCGCGCTGCTGTCGTTGGCGAAGGTGGGCGGTGCGTTGTTGAAGCTGGCGGCCCAGGCGTTGAACTCGGTCGAGTCCATCGACACGACCCGGTACGCCATCTTGCCGTGCTGGATCCCGCAGAACTCCACACACTGCGCCGGGAAGTTCCCCGTCACTTCGGCCTTGAACCAGAGGTTGTTGAACCGGTTGGGGAAGACGTCGCGCTTGCCGGCGAAGGCGGGGAGCCAGAAGGAGTGCAGCACGTCCTTGGTGGTCATCTCCAGGCTCACCGTGCGGCCCATCGGGATGCGGAGCTCGCCGGCGGTGGTGATGCCCAGCTGGGGATACTTGAACTCCCACCACCACTGGTGCCCGATCACCTCGACCTGGAGCGCGTCGGCGCCCGGCTTGACCGAGGTCTTGAAGATGGTGCGGACCGTCGGCACCGCGATCATCGCGAGGATGAACGCAGGGATGATGGTCCACACGATCTCGAGCGTGGTGTTGCCGTGGGTCTGCACCGGCTCCGCCGCGCCCGGGCGGTTGCGGAACTTCCACATCGCGAGGAGGAGCGCCCCCTCGACCAGCACGAACACCACCGTCGCGGCGATCAGCGTGAGCCGGAAGATGTGATCCGACTCGCGGGCGAAGTCAGCGCGAGGGTCCAGCGTCGTCTGGGGGTACTGAGCCGGCGAACAGGCGAGCAGCAACAGCGGGAGGAGGGCGAAAAGACAGGCCGGGACGTGGCGAAACAGCCGCCGGCGAGACGCCGTCTGGTCGGGCATCAGGGCGAAATCCTGTCAGCGGGAATACACGCGGGGTATCGACAGCCGCGCGGACGATACGTATTCATGGAGCGCCAGTCAAGGAAAAACTCAGGCGAGTCTCATAAATTTAGGATCGTCAAACCCCATCGCAAGCTGAGTACTTGCAGTGCACCTATCGCTCGATAGATCATGCATATAGCCGAAATCCCGGCTCTCATTTACGCAATCGCATGTCAACAGCGATTGACAGCCCCTCCGCGGCACTCGCCCCTCTACACTCTGAACTCTGGACAAACATGACGCCCGCCGAGCGCAGCGCTTTCATCGATCGGTACGCCAACGGCCCGACACTTCTTGAAGCGGCCTTCACAAAATTCCCCGTCGAGGCCCGCCAATGGCGCCCCGCCCCGGGAAAGTGGAGCGCTCACGAGATCATCGTGCACTGTGCCGACAGCGAAGCCAATGCCCACATGCGGATCCGTTTCCTCGTGACCGAGAAGGAACCGCTCATCGTGGGGTACGACCAGGATGCCTGGGCCACCGACCAGGACTACCACGCCCACCCGCTCGACCTCGCCTTCGCCACCATCCGGGCGGTCCGTGCCAACACCGTCCCACTCCTGCGCCGCCTGACGGAGACCCAGTGGGCCAAGGTCGGCCGGCACACCGAGAGCGGGACCTACGGGGCGGAGAAGTGGCTGGCGACCTACGCCGAGCACCTCGAAGTGCACGTCCGACAACTGGCGCGAGTGCTGGGGGCGTGGGAGAAGCGGTGAGCGGTGAGCGGTGAACGGTGAGCGGTGAGCGGTGAGCGGTGAGCGGTGAGCGGTGAGCGGTGAGCGGACCGAAGGTACCGTCCACCGGTGTCATCCCGAGGAGCGTCAGCGACGAGGGATCTACTTGCCTCGACTAGATCCCTCGCTTCGCTCGGGATGACAGCCGTATCGCAGGTCCCGCTCACCGCTTACCGCTCACCGCCCACGTAGTTTGTTACTTCACCACCATGTCGAACGCCACCGGCTCCCCCGGCACCTCGAAGGAGTAGTGCCACCACTCCTGGTCGTACTGCTTGAACCCCTCCTTCTCCATCGCGGTCCGAAGCAGCTGCCGGTAGCGCATCGTGCGCCCGGTCGCATTGGCCCAGTGCGCCGATTCGGCGAAGGTGTCGTACGGCGTGCCCATGTCGACCTCGCGTCCGCCCATGCTCCAGTCCACCAGCGTCAGGTCGACCGCGAGCCCCAGGTTGTGTCGGCTGTGGCTCGCGATGTACCCGTCCTGGATGAAGTGCATCTGGTCGGTGCGCCGGGCCCACTCCACCATGCCGAGGGTCGCGCGCACCGGGCGGTAGCCGTCGAAGACCTTGAGCCCCATCCCCCCGCTCCGCAGCCGCTTCTGTACCCGCGCCAGTGCCTCGGCCGCTTCCTTCCGGAGAAAGGCCCGGTTGGCGAGATAGCCCGGAAGGGGAGCGCCAGTGAAGTTGTTGGCGGTGGCGTACCGCACCTCCACCAGGATGGTGCTGTCCTTCGCCCGCACGTCGGCGAGGAACTCGTGGGCCAGCGAGTCGCTCGCGACCCGCGGGCCGTCATCGGTAGCCTGTGCCAGCGCCGGGTGCGCAGCGAGGCTGAGCGTGAGAAGCAGGACGGGAATTCTCATCAGGAATGGGCTCGGGTACTGGGCTGGGCAGAATCAGGATTGGCGGATGATTGATGGATTTGGGGATTACAACGACATTGGACAGCAATCCTGCTAATCCATCAGAATCCCCGAATCCTGTTCCCCCTGAAGCCGGTTGAAAATATGTAAGCCGTTGTAAGAAAACGATTTCAGGCCGTATCTATGGCCCGGGACTGGAATCGACGCTATAATATGAAAGGTGTAAGCTATCGGCGCCCCGGGCAGACAGCGGCCCGGGCCGTTCCTTTTTTGTGAGCCATACATGCTGAGCGAAATGCGGGCAAAGCTGGGCAAGGAAATCGAACAGCTCAGCCACGAACTCAATGTGGTCATCCCCCAGGCCATTGCCCAGGCGGTGGAGCTGGGCGACCTGCGTGAGAATTCCGAATACAAGGCGGCGCTCGAGCGGCAGCAGTTCGTCCAGGCCCGGCTGGGCCAGCTGCACCAGCGGCTCGCCCAGGTGAGCCAGCTCTCGACCACCGATACCCCCGCCGACCAGGTGGGGCTCGGCTCCAGCGTGACCGTGATCGACCTCGCCACCAACGAGCGGGAGACCTTCCAGCTGGTGCTGGCCGAGATGATGGATATCGAGGCAGGGCATATTTCCCTGGCCAGCCCGCTTGGCCGCGCCCTCAAGGGACGCAAGGTGGGCGACGACGTGGAGCTCAAGCTCCCCCGCGGCACCCGTGCCCTGAAGGTCGTCGAAATCCAGCAGGCTTAGTTTCCAGTCATGGAATTTCCCCGCAAGCAACTCATCCTGGTCGGTGACCGAGTCCTGATCGCACCTGAAGAGGGTGAAGAACGGACCCGGGTCGGGCTCTATCTCCCCGCCACCGCGATCGACACCCAGCAGGTGCAGAGCGGCCTCGTGATCGCCGTCGGTCCGGGCGACCCCGCGCCCGAGCTGGGCGGGATGGATGACGAGCCCTGGAAACTGAGCGAGCGCCAGCTGCGCTGGCGCCCGATGCAGGCGAAGGTGGGCGACCACGCCATCTTCTTCCGGAAGGCCGCGGTGGAAATCACCTTCGAGGAAAAGAAGTACCTGGTCGTGCCACAGGCCGCCATTCTCGCGCTGGTGCGGGAGGATCTGCCGATCTAGCCGGGGTCCTTGTGCCACTCACCCGTTTTCCCGATCTCGAAGAGAAGCGCGTCTTTCTCTCCACCGTGCCGGCACTGAACCTCCCGCCGGCTCCGGGGGCCTACAGCGACCGCCTGTCGGTCGCGGTCCTCTGGATCGACGAGGGGACGCCGGCCGCCAGCGAGCTGAGCCAGGAATTCGCCCTGAGCCTCATCGAGAAGGGCGCGCTCACCATCGTGCTGGGCGGCAGCGCCGCCGAGGCCGCCGCGGTCATCTTCGACGAAGCCGCCGCCGAGACCACCCACGCCGAGCGGGACGACGAGGCGGTGGTGCTCTGGACCGACGCCGAAGCGACCATCGAGGACCTGCTCTTCACCGCCGCCGAGGAAGCGATGCCTCCCGACGCCTTCGCCGACCAGCCCTGGGACATCGTGATCTGGGCCCGGAGCGGGGATGCCGCGGTGCCGAAGCTCCGGACCGCCCTCGGCCGGCTCGCCACGATCATCGACGATCGCTACGAGCTGGGCGGGGAGGACGATGCGTAGCAGCAGGCCCGAATCACCCCTCAGCGAAACCGCCCGGGACTACAAGGGCGCCACCCGGGTGCTCACCTGGTTCTCCGTGCTCCTGGGCGCGGGTGTCCTTGCGGCGGTCAAGGGCTGGATCCCCCGCCCCTTCGGCCCGTTCTTCACCGGCCTCTTCACCGCCTCCGCACTCTCGACCATCTGGATGGGCAGCAAGGCCCACAAGCGCGCGCTCGAGGACCGGGAGAAGGAAGGCAGCCGGTTCATGATCATCGCGATCGCCGCCCAGCTGGCCAAGCAGGACGATGAGGCGCTGGAGCGAATCAAGGCCAAGGGTGGGCCGGCGGGCGAGGCGGCGGCTATGATACTGGTGGGACGCAGCGAGAAACGCACCCGCGCCGAAAGCCGCAAGTCCAACACCTGAGCAGCATCCGTGGCCCAGACCCGCACCCGCTTCCTGAACGCCCTCCGTCTCCGTTGCCCCAACTGCGGCAGCGGGCCGGTCTTCGTGTCGTGGGTGAAGATGTGCCCGAGCTGTCCGGCGTGCGGGATGCGATTCGACCGGGAGCCGGAGGGCGGCTACTGGGTGGGATCCAACGCCATCAACCTCTTCACCACCGAGGCGGTGTTCGCGCTGGTCTTCCTCGGGGCGCTGCTGCTCACCTGGCCGGACGTGCCCTGGGAGGTGATCACCTGGGGCGACATTCTCCTGATGGTCCTCTTCCCGGTCTTCTTCTACCCGTTCAGCAAGACCCTCTTCGTCGCCGTCGACCTGACCTTCCGTCCGCGGGAGCCGGGCGACTTCGTCCAGCCGGAAGAACCGGCACCACGGCCGAGCGGGCGGCGCTAGCTAGCTAGCGGGCCAGCTCCCGCTCGAGCCGCGCCTGGAGCCGGAGGGTCCGCCCGGCATCGTCCTCCGCCACCGCCGAGCGGCGCAGCGCGGTGATCGCCTCGGCAAACCGCCCGCCGAACCGCCCGCAGTTGTCGCAGGCCGCCGCGTGGGCCTCGACCGCCGCGAGTTCCTCCCCCTGCAGTTCCCCATCGAGGTAGGCGGAGAGCAGCGCCAGCACTTCGCTGCAGGTCACGCCCCCGATCAGACGGTTGAGCTCAGCCATCGTCCCTCCTCACTTCCGCCACGAACCGGAGCCGCGCGCGGTGCAGCCGTGTCTTCATGGCCGGCAGCGAGAGCCCGAGCAGTTCGGCGGTCTCCTCGCCACTGAAGCCCTCGAGGTCGCGCAGCACGATGACCTCGCGTTCCCCGGGGGTGAGCCGGTCGAGCGCGCCGCGGACCAGGTCCCGTCCCGCCTCGCCCGAGGCAGGCATAGGCTCCAGCTCCTGGCCCCACCCGGCGTCGAGTCCCAGCTGATCGATCGATTCCAGGCGCTCCGGCTCATCGGTCCGCCGGCGGCGAAGGCGGCTCGCCGCATGGCGCGCGATGGTGAACAGCCACGCCCGGGGCGCGCCCTGGCCACGATAGCCCGCGGCGTTCCGCCACGCGGCCAGGAAGGTTTCCTGCAGGGCGTCCTCGGCGTCCGCCGCCTGTCCCAGGAGCGCGGCCAGGTAGCGGTAGACGGCGGCCTGGTTCGCGGTGACGAACCGGGTGAAGGCCCCGTGGTCGCCGGCGGCGCTCCGTTCGAGGAGCGCCGCGTCGGTCTCGCTCAGCGCGCCTTGGCCGGACAGGTGCTGAACCCGAACACGGTGTAGAGCGGGCAGCTGCCGAGGAGTCCGGTCGCGAGGGGCACCACGCCGAGGAAGCCCCACGGGGTCTTCGGGCCCACCAGGGCGATGGTGATGAGGCCGAGGCCCAGGATCACGCGACCGGCGCGTTCGATCGGATGCTCATTGGTTGGCAGGAGCTTGGACACGGAGTTCTCCAGGTCGGGGGGAACGGAAGGCTTCACTCCGAATGAGCCGGATTGGGGGCAGAAGGATTCACCCCCCTGGGGAGGTATTGCCACCCCACCGTCCATGAAAGCACCTTCACTGCAGGTTCAGTCGGGTATCAACCGCACGCCCCGAAGATTCGAGCATGCATCCTCTCGCGCGCCTCACCGCGCTGTGCCTGGCCGTTCTCCTGGTGCTCCAGGGGAGCTGGACCATGCCCGGGTGCGAAGAGCGTGCGGGCCAGCAGACGGCAGCCATGCACCATGATGGGATGCCCGGCATGCCGATGGACCATTCAGAGCATCCGGCCCCCTCGCGGCACCACGCGACCTGCGAGCTGGCGCTCTGCGCCATGATGACGTCGTGCGGACCCGTCGCGCTGGTCACGCACGCGCCCCGGCTCGTGCCGTCACTCGAGGCGGCACAGCTCAAGAGCACCTGGATCGCCACCAGCAATCCCGTCGGTCCCACCGCACCGGAACCACCCCCTCCTCGCGCCTGAGTCTCGCTTGACCATTCGCCGGACCTGAGCCGCTGGCCAGGTCCCGTCGTTGCTCGTCCGGCCCCGCCGGCGGGCAGTCACCGAGGCACAGGAACAGCAGTCATGCGCATTCCATCGATGGTCCTGGCGGGAGCCCTGCTCGCCACTACCGCGCTCATGGCGCAGGGACCCGCACCACTCACGCTCGCGCAGGTCTATGACGGCGTGGCGGGGACGAGCCCGCGGCTCGCCGCCGCCCGCGCCCAGGTCGCCGCTGCCGATGCGCGGGTGCGGCCCGCGGGGAAGTGGCCCGATCCCGAGATCCAGCTCGGCCTGATGAACCGGAACCTTCCCGGCCTTGGCCTCCAGGACCCACTCGGCATGAACCAGATCCAGGTCATGCAGATGATCCCGACGGCGGGCAAGACCGGCCTGGCGGTGAAGGCCGCCCGGGCCGAGGCGAAGGCGGAAGCCGCACGCGCCGATGAGACCGGGTGGGAAGTGCGCTCACGGGCGGCGATGGTCTTCTACGACCTCTACCAGGCCGACGGCACGCTGGCCGAAATGCAGCGGGGCCGGCGGCTGCTCGAAGACATCAATCGCACCGCCTCGGCGATGTACGCCGAGGGCCAGGGGCCGCAGGTGGCGGCGCTCCGGGCCCAGATGGAGCTCGCCCGGATGGACGAAGACATCCTCCGCATGAGCGCGATGCGCGAGGGGATGGCGGCGCGGCTCAATGCCCTGCTGGCGCGGCCCTCGGAGGCGGCGCTGGGGTCGCCGGTGCTCCCTCGGATTCCCGACTCGCTCCCCTCGCGCGATTCACTCGAGGCGCTCGCGCTCGGGCGGCGGCCGATGCTGGCGGCGGGCGCGGCGAGGATCGAGGCGGCGAATGCCATGGCACGACGGGCGAGGCGGGAGATCTGGCCCGACGTGACCGTGGGCGTGATCTACGGCCAGCGGCCGATGGACGGTGGCACCGACCGGATGGCCAGCTTCATGCTCGGGTTCACCCTGCCGATTTCGGCCGGCGGCAAGCAGCGGCAGATGGCGCTCGAGGCCCGCGCCATGGAGGCGATGTCGGCGGCGGACCTGAGCGACATGCAGGCCGAGACCCGCGGGCGGATCGGCGAGGTGTACGCCGACCTGCAGCGGGCGCGCCGCCTCGCCGGTCTCTATCGCCGCACCCTCCTTCCCCAGGCCGACGCGGTCAGCGTGTCGGCGCTCACCGGCTACCGGAGCGGCTCGGTCGACTTCATGGCGCTGCTCGATGCCCAGATGGCGCTGCTCCGGGTCCGGCAGGACATCGTCCGGCTCGACGCCGAGGCCGGCAAGGCGGTCGCGGAACTGGAGATGCTCACCGCGTCGCCGCTGCTCGATCCCGCATCCACGAACAACGCAGGAGTGGCACGATGAACACCAACCAGAACCGGGCGGTGGCCATCGCCCTGCGCGCGGGACTCGTGGTGCTGGCGGCGGGAGCGGCATGGTGGTTCACCCGCACCCCTGCCCCGGCGGCGGCTCCCTCGGGCCACAACCATGCCGCGATGGCCACGGCGGAGAATGGCGGCGGGCCGGTGGCACTCGACGACGAGGAGCAGCGGCGGATCGGGGTCACGTTCGCCCCGGTGGAGTCGGGCGACCTCGGGCACAAGGTCCGGGTGGTAGCACAGGTCACCTGGGACGAGACCCGGGTGACGGCCATCTCGCCGCGGATCGAGGGGTGGGTCGACCGGCTGCTGGTGGACTTCACCGGCCGCACGGTGCGGGCGGGGGAGCCGCTGATGGCGGTGTACTCGCCGATGGTGGTCGCGACGGTGCAGGAGATCGGGATCGCGCGCCGGCTCGCGGGGGAAGTATCGGAGGGCAGCAGCGATGCCCG
Organism: Gemmatimonadales bacterium; assembly: GCA_046327735.1. GTDB lineage: Bacteria > Gemmatimonadota > Gemmatimonadetes > Gemmatimonadales > GWC2-71-9 > JADJOM01. Next base: position 61,342 of record JAXLXZ010000007.1, read on the forward strand.
GACCCAGGCGGAAGGGCTGGTCCACTCCGGGCACCAGCGGCTCGCGGCCTGGGGCATCTCGGCGGCGGACATCGACCGGCTGGAGCAGGGTGGCGACGTGCGCACGGTGCTGCTGCGCTCGCCGGTGAACGGCGTGGTGGTCGAGAAGAACGTGGTGGCGGGCCAGCGGATCATGCCGGGCGATGCGCTCTACCGCATCGCCGACCTCAGCACGGTCTGGCTCGAGGGCGAAGTCTTCGAGCAGGATCTCGCGTCGGCGAAGGTCGGGCTCCAGGTGACGGCGGAGTTCCAGGCGCTCCCGGGCGTCGAGCGCACCGGCCGGATCACCTACGTCTACCCGATGCTCAACCCGGAGACGCGGACCGGGAAGATCCGGGTCTCGCTTGCCAATCCGGGACTGCAACTCAAGCCGGGAATGTTCGCGACGATCCGCTTTACGACTCCGGCGCAGGCGGTGCTCTCGGTCCCCCGCTCGGCAGTGCTCTCGACCGGTGCCCGGAACCTCGTCTTCCTCAAGCGGGCCGACGGACGGTTCACGCCGACCGATGTGGTGCTGGGGCGGCAGAGCGAAGAGCGGATCGAGATCCTGCGGGGGCTTTCGGCGGGCGACACGGTGGTGGCGTCGGCGACGTTCCTGCTCGATGCGGAGTCGAACCTGGGCACGCTGATGGGCGGGATGGGTGACATGCCGGGGATGGACATGACGGCACCGGGCGGCGCCGGGCAAGGGAGTGCGCCGGCGACGAATCCCGCGCCGGCGGCGAAGGCGCCGGGCAAGGCCACGACGAAGGCCAAGCCAGACACCGGCATGGGAGACATGCCCGGCATGGACATGCCGGGAATGGACATGTCGAAGCCGGACAGCAGCCAACATCAGCATCAGCACCAGGAGTAGACCATGCTCGCGAAACTGATCGACTGGTCGATCCGGAACCGGGTGGTGGTGCTGCTCCTCACCATCGCGGCGGTGGCGGGCGGGTTCTGGGCGGTGCGGCACACGCCGCTCGAGGCGCTCCCCGACCTCTCGGATGTGCAGGTGATCGTGCAGGCGGATTTCGGGGAGCAGGCGCCGCGCATCGTCGAGGACCAGGTCACCTACCCGATCACGGCGGAGATGCTCAAGGTGCCCGGAGCCCGCACGGTACGGGGGTATTCGTTCTTCGGGGTCTCGTTCGTCTACGTGATCTTCGACGACGGCACCGACCTCTACTGGGCACGGAGCCGGGTGCTCGAGTACCTCAACGGCATCAAGGGCAAGCTCCCCGCCACGGTGACGCCGACGCTCGGCCCCGATGCGACCGGGCTCGGCTGGGTGTACCAGTACGCGCTGGAGGACACGACGGGCCGGCTCAACCTCGCCGACCTCCGGAGTCTCCAGGACTGGTATCTCCGGTACGCGCTCACGGCGGTGCCCGGCGTCTCGGAAGTGGCGTCGGTGGGCGGGTTCGAGAAGCAGTACCAGGTGGACCTCGACCCGGCACGGCTCCAGGCGTACGGCATCCCCATCACCCGCGTCATGTCGGCGATCCAGAACGCCAACTCGGATGTGGGGGCGATGGTGGTGGAGCTGGCGGAGCGGGAGCACATGGTCCGGGGCCTCGGGTACCTCAAGAACATCGGCGACATCGAGAACGTGGTGGTGGGCGCCACGGCGAGCGGGACGCCGATCCGGCTGGCGGAACTGGGCCGGGTCACGGTGGGGCCCGCGGTCCGGCGCGGCATCGCCGACCTTGATGGCCGGGGTGACGCCGTCGGTGGGATCGTGGTGATGCGCTTCGGGGAGAACGCGCTGACGACGATCGCCGGCATCAAGGAGAAGATGCGGACGATCGCGGCGGGGCTCCCGCCCGGGGTGGTCATCCGGCCGGTGTACGACCGGAGCGACCTGATCCATCGTGCCATCGAGACACTCCGGGGCAAGCTCCTCGAGGAGAGCCTGATCGTGGCGCTGGTCTGCCTCGCCTTCCTGGTGCATGCCCGGTCGGCGCTCGTTGCCATCCTCACGCTACCGGTGGGGATCCTGCTCGCCTTCCTCGCCATGCGGACGCTGGGCGTCAACGCCGACATCATGTCACTGGGCGGGATCGCCATCGCGATCGGGGCAATGATCGACGCCGCGATCGTCATGATCGAGAACATGCACAAGCACCTCGAGCGGGCGGCGATCGCGCGGGGCGCCGACCCGGCGGCCACGTCGTTCGAGACCAGCGGGCTCACCGCCGAGGAGCGGTGGCAGGTGGTGAGCCGCGCGGCGCGGGAGGTGGGACCGGCGCTCTTCTTCTCGCTCCTGATCATCACCGTCTCGTTCCTGCCGGTGTTCACGCTGGAGGGCCAGGAGGGGCGGCTCTTCAAGCCACTCGCGTTCACCAAGACCTTCGCCATGGCGGCGGCGAGCCTCCTCTCGGTGACGCTGGTGCCGGTGGCGATGGGGCTGTTCATCCGCGGGCGGATCCACCGGGAGCATGCCAACCCGATCAACCGAGTGCTCATCCGGCTCTACCGTCCGGTGATCGGCGTGGTGCTCCGGCAGCGCTGGACGGTGGTGGCGCTATCGGCGGCGGCGGTGATCCTCACCTGGATTCCGTGGCGCCGGATCGGGAGCGAGTTCATGCCGCCGCTCGACGAGGGGACGGTGCTCTTCATGCCGACCACGCTGCCCGGGGCGAGCGTGGCGCGGGCGCGGGAGATCCTCCGGATCCAGGACGAGGCGCTGCGGCGGATTCCCGAGGTGGCGACGGTGTGGGGCAAGGCGGGACGGGCGGAAACCGCCACCGATCCCGCCGGCCTCGACATGTTCGAGACCACCATCGCGCTCAAGCCGGAGTCGGAGTGGCGGCCGGGGATGACCAGCGAGGGGATCATCGCGGCGATGGACTCGGTGGTGCGGCTGCCCGGCGTCACCAACGCGTGGACGATGCCGATCAAGGGCCGCATCGACATGCTCGCGACCGGCATCCGCACGCCGGTGGGCGTCAAGATCTTCGGGCCGGACCTGGCGGTGCTGGAGCGGCTCGGCCGGGAGGTGGAGAAGGCGGTGAAGATGGTGCCGGGAACACGCAGCGCCTTCGCCGAACGGGCGGAGTCGGGGTACTACCTCGACATCGACATCGACCGGGAAGCGGCGGCACGGCACGGTCTCAACGTGGGCGACGTCCAGACCGTGATCGCCACGGCGATCGGTGGCATGACCGTCACCCAGACCGTGGAAGGGCGGGAGCGCTACGGTGTGCGAATCCGCTACCCCCACGAGTTGCGCGACAACCCGGAGAAGCTGCTGGACGTGCTGATCCCGGCGGCGCACGGTGGCGTGGGTGGAGAGGCGTCGCGGGGTGGTGCATCAGCCGGGATGTCGGTCATGGCGGCCGCGAGCAGCCGCGCGCAACCGGCCTACGTGCCGCTGGGCCAGGTCGCCCGGATCAGCCAGACCGCCGGCCCGATGGTGGTCCGCACCGAGGGGGCCATGCCGACGGCGTGGGTCTATGTCGACGTGACCGGCCGCGACGTCGGCAGCTACGTCGCCGAGGCGCAGCGCATGGTGCAGGGGATGGTGGAACTGCCGCAGGGCTACACGATGGTGTGGAGTGGCCAGTACGAATACATGCAGCGCGCCGCGGCCCGGCTCCGGCTGGTGGTGCCGGCGACCCTCGGGATCATCTTCCTGCTGCTGTACCTCAACTTCCGGAACGTGGGCGCGAGCCTGATCGTGATGCTCTCGCTGCCATTCGCGCTGGTGGGCGGGATCTGGTTCCTCTACCTGCTCGGCTACCACTGGTCGGTCGCGGTGGCGGTCGGGTTCATCGCGCTGGCCGGCGTGGCCGCGGAGACCGGCGTGGTGATGCTGCTCTACCTGGAGCAGGCCTGGGGCGAGCGCCCGGGCCGGACCGCCGCCGATCTCCGCGCCGCGGTCATCGAGGGCGCGGTCGAGCGGGTGCGCCCGAAGATGATGACAGTCACGGCGATCATGGCGGGGCTCCTGCCGATTCTCTGGGGCAATGGCGCGGGGGCGAGCGTGATGAAGCGGATCGCGGCGCCGATGGTGGGCGGGATGATCAGCAGCACGCTGCTGACGCTGGTGGTGATTCCGGCGGTGTATTCGCTGTGGAAGGAGAACGAGACAGGATTCCAGGATTCAACAACAGATCTGGGGATTACTGCTGGATCAGGGGCTTGAACCCTCTAATCCGTCCCCAGATCCTGTTACCAGCGGGCGGGAGTGCCCCTGACGTCGACGTGCACGAACGGCCCATGCACGGCGTTCGCGCGATAGACGCCGATCCCGCCGGTCATGGCGGGGTATTCGGATTCGACCTGCTCAGCCACGCGGGCGAGCCAGCCGGCATCCTTGATCGTCACGCGGCCATCGCCATCGAGGTCGTCCATGCGGCCGTCGCCGTCGGCATCGACGAAGATGTCGGCGGCGTCGCCGTACATGTGGCGGCTGTCGCGGGCGCGGCCACCACGCGGCCCGACACCGAGGGCGTTGTACTGCGGGGTGCGGAAGCCGGACATCACGTGGACGGCGTCGGAACGCCCCCGGAGGACCAGGGCCTGGCGGATCAGCTCGAGCTTGTCGAGCAGCGGGAGGCGGAGCACCAGGACCTTGGGCCAGGTGTCCTGCTGGTCGTGGGTCAGGAAGTCGCGGAGCCTGAAGTGCTCGGAGATCGGGAGATCGGCGTTCTCGGGGGTGACCTCGATGAAGCCGTCGGGCAGCAGGTAGCGGGCGGAGCGGCCGGCGGGACGCTCGCCGGGCCAGTAGCCGATCCGGTACCCGCGCCAGGTGGGGCCGGCCTTCCGGCTCAGCGGCACCAGCGAGATCAGGTGAATCGGCTCGCCATCGGGCGCTTCGAGACCGGTCTCACGCACGCCGGGCGAGGTGGGGGCGAGCGCCGGCACCAGTGCCGCGATGGGCGACTCGGCTTCCTTCCCGTGCGGCACCGAGATGGCGCGCAGCCGTCCGCTCAGGCCGAGGAGCGACTTCACCGGGGAGACGAGCGAATCGAAGCGGGGCACGGAGTCGCGCGCGACCAGCCGCGGCGCCACCGGCTCGGCCATCGCGAGCACGCTCACGAGACCGGTGGTGACGACCGCGGCGACCGCGGTGCCGGCTGCGATTTTCCTCAGCATCTTCCCGAACTGCATATCGCTCTCCTGACTCCAGCCTGCTGCAGGGCCGGGGAAGCTAATCCATGGCGACCGATCCTGTCATCCCCGAGCAGCGCGACAAGGTCTGTCATTCCGAGCCGCGGAGCGGCGAGGAATCCCTGATTCTCTTCAAGAAAGAGCAGGGATCCCTCGCTGCGCTCGGGATGACAGAATTTCCCTGCTCCGCTACCGTGCGGCTCGAACCTCAGCGCCGGTACGGGTACCCCTTCTTCAAGAGCTGGTTCAGCCGCCGGTCGTGGCCGTAGATGTCACTGTATAGAAGCACGTCACCATTTTCCCTTGCGATGGCCGTGCCATAGACGATGAAGACCGGGATGGGGTGGGAGAGGTCTACCCGGATCGGGGTCTCCCCTTTCATGGCCTCCCGGATCCGGTCGTCGGTCCACTCGGGCTGGTCGCGCAAGACGAAGCGGGCCAAGGCGAAAGGGTCCCCCAGCCGGATGCAGCCGTGACTTGCGTCACGCTTGCTCCGCTCGAAGAGGGAGCGGGAGGGGGTATCGTGAAGGTAGACCTGGTAATCGTTCGGGAGCAGGAACTTCACCCCGCCCAGTGCATTGTGCGCCCCCGGGGTCTGCCGGACCCGGACGCCGTTGCCGATGGCGGCGATGTTCTCCGGGGTGCCGGGCACGACGTCGTTCCCGCGGATCAGCTCCATGTGGTTCTTCACGAGCCAGGCGGGGTTCTTCGTGGCGGCGGGCTTCACCTCGTCGGCGGCGATGGTCGGGGTGACTTCCCAGTGGGGCGCGAAGATCAGGTAGGTCATGTCCGCGGCGAAGACCGGGGTCTCGGTCTTGAAGGCGGTCCCGACCACCACGTTCATGCGGAGCAGGCTCGACTCGTCGCTCTGGTCCCCGCTGAAGGCGTAGAGCCGGAAGGCGGGAATGTTCACGAAGATGGGCGGCGCGGAGAACTTCCGCGGCATCCAGCGGAAGCGCTCGAGGGTCAGCTCCATCTGCCGGATGGCGCCCTCGAAGGGATGCTGCATGCGGGCACGGGTCGAGTCGCCGATCACGCCATCGGGGGTGAACCCCTGGCGCGCCTGGAAACGCTTGACGGCATCGACGAGCGTCCCGGCATAGGCCGTGTCGCCGGCCTGGGTCACCACCGAGTCGCGGTCGTCGCCCAGGAGCCGGAGGAGGCGGCGGAGTGCCGGTACCCCCTCGTACCGGTCGCCCGGCCGGAGCCGGCGCGGCATCGGGGGGAGCTGGACCAGGAGCGAGTCTTTCGCGAGCTCTCGATAGCGGACCAGTGCGCCGATCAGCAGGTAGTAATGCAGCAGCGACGGCTCGAGGGGCGAGAGCACGTTGTTGGGCTGCGCCGCGGTGCTGAGGCGGACGAGGGTGCTGTCGACGGTAAAGCTGTCGACCGGGAGCTTGAAGGTCGCGTGGACCGCGGCGGGATTCACCCGGCCCTTCCGGAGGGCATAGGCGAAGCGGCTGGCGGCGACCGAGAGGCCGACCTCGAGCCGGGCCACGCGGCTCGAGTCGCCGCTCAGGATCGGGCGGTCGGCCTCGGCCCGGAACCAGCCGGCATCGTAGTCGCGGGGGTCGAGGCCCCGGTTCGCGGCCTCGCCAAGGACCCGGATGAGGGCGCGCGCCGGGGCGGTGAGGGTGTCGTCGGAAAACCAGAGGGGCCGCCACCCGCGCGCGGCGTAGACCCGTTCGAGATCGGGCTGGACGTCGGTGAAGACCGGCCAGCGCAGTCCGGGGAGCCGCCCGGCCGCGACCAGGGTCTCGACCTGCTGCTCGACCGGGGTGGCCTGCGGGAGAAGCGGGTGCGTCGCCGGGAGCAGGGCCCCGGCGAGGGCAAGGACCGCGAGTGATCGGTGCATTGCCCGGAACTTAGCTCGGGGTTGCGGGACTTGCTAAGGTTCATGCCTGAGGCGGCAGATTTCAGGTCGCTGAGTTTGTCTCGTGGCTGAGCTGGGCAAACCGACAAACACAGATGTTCACAGATGGGACCGGATGTGTTCCTTGCGCGCGAACAGCTCCGTCGTGTCAGGTCGCTGAGATCGAGCGTGCTGCCAATTGCAAGTCAAACCGACCAGCGCAGCGAGCCAGCGCCGGATCTGTGCGGCACATGGATGGGATCCGGTCCCATCTGCAGTTATCTGTGTTAGTCAGTTGACCAAGCCCGTGACTTAGCTCGGGGTTGCGGAGACTTGCTAAGGTTCATGCCTGAGGCGGCAGATTTCAGGTCGCTGAGTTTGTCTCGTGGCTGAGCTGGGCAAACCGACTAACACAGATGTTCACAGATGGGACCGGATGTGTTCCTTGTGCGCGAACAGCTCCGTCGTGTCAGGTCGCTGAGATCAAGCACTTTGTTACCAACAAATCGAACCAACCAGCTCAGCGAGCCAGCGCCGGATCTGTGCGGTTCATGGATGGCATCCGGTCCCATCTGCAGTTATCTGTGTTAGTCAGTTGACCAACCGGAGCGAGAGACAGACTTGAGCCGCGACGAACCGTTGACCCCCGACGAGCTGGCAAGGTACAGCCGGCACCTGATCCTTCCCGATGTCGGGATGGAGGGGCAGCTGCGTCTCAAGGAATCGAGTGTGCTGCTGGTGGGCGCGGGGGGACTCGGGTCGCCGCTCGGGCTGTATCTCGCGGCTGCGGGCGTCGGGCGGATCGGGATCGTGGACTTCGACCGGGTGGATGCGTCGAACCTGCAGCGGCAGGTCATCCACCGTACCGCCGACATCGGCCGCCCCAAGCTCGACTCCGCCCGCGACGCGATCGCCGCGCTCAACCCGCACGTGCGGGTCGAGCCCCACCCGGTGCGGCTCACCTCGGCGAACGCCCTCGAGATCGCGCGCGGCTACGACGTGGTGATCGACGGCAGCGACAACTTCCCCACCCGCTACCTGATCAACGACACCTGCGTGCTGCTGGGGAAGCCCTACGTCTATGGGAGCGTATTCCGCTTCGAGGGCCAGGTCGCGATCCTCGCCACGAAGGATGGCCCCTGCTACCGTTGTCTCTTCCGGGAACCGCCGCCGCCCGGCATGGTGCCCGGCTGCGCCGAGGGCGGGGTGCTGGGCGTGCTGCCGGGACTGGTGGGGATCATCCAGGCAACCGAGGCGATCAAGCTCCTGCTGGGGATCGGGGAGACCCTCGCCGGCCGGCTGCTCCTGGTCGATGCGCTCACGATGCGGTTCAGGACCCTCACCCTCTCGCGCGACCCCGAGTGCCCCGCCTGCGGAACCCGGACCCTGACGGAACTCATCGATTACGAACGTTTCTGCGGACTCACCCCGGAGCCAACCAGCATGACTGACGGAGCAGACCTGACCCCGCCCGAACTGGCCGAGAAGCTGAAGCGCGGAGACGACTTCGACCTGATCGATGTGCGGGAGATGCACGAGTGGAACATGGGCCATATCGAAGGGGCCCGGCACATCCCGCTGGGAAGCCTGGCGCAGGCGACGGCGGAGCTGGACCCGTCCCGGGAAATCGTGGTCTACTGCAAGAGCGGCGGGCGGAGCGGGCGGGCCAAGGCCCACCTGGTGGCGAGCGGGTTCGGGCGGGTGCGGAACCTCCTGGGGGGGGTGCTTCGGTGGAGTGACGAGGTGGATCCGCGAATGCCGAAGTACTGAGGGCGGCAACAAAGCGGCAAAGCGGCACTACGACATTCGGGGTTCGGGGGGCGGCCAGGGTGGCCGCCCCCTTTTTCTTGTGTCAATCGACCGCCAATGTGTTGCAGGAACTCAACACATAGTGACGCTATAGCCGACCACTTGAGCATAAAAGCAGCGTTTTTTCGCAAAACTGAACACAAAACTGTGCATGAAATGCAGATTTTGATGTGCACTACTATTGCGAAAGGTGGTACCGCTGGGTATCGTGTCCCCAGACAAGACTGTTCCCCCATTTGCCCGAACACCGCCACGGAGGAGCCAGCCCCCATGACGATGTCCCTGTTGTTCGCCGTTCAGGACGCCACCCCCGCCATCGTACCGGCGGACACCGCGTGGATGCTCGTCTCCACCGCGCTCGTCCTCCTGATGACCCCCGCCCTCGCCTTCTTCTACGGCGGCCTGGTCCGCTCGAAGAACTCGCTCAACACCATGATGATGAGCTTCGTGGCGCTGGGGGCGGTGGGGATCCTCTGGGCGGTGGTCGCCTACAGCCTCGCCTTCGCGGATGGCAGCCCCTGGCTCGGCGGACTCGGCAACGCGCTCCTCACCGGCGTCGGCACCGAGGCGAAGGGCACCATCCCGCACATCCTCTTCATGGCCTACCAGGGCACCTTCGCGATCATCACCGCGGCGCTGATCTCGGGCGCCATCGTCGAGCGGATGCGCTTCGGCCCCTACGTCGCCTTCATCGTGCTCTGGACCCTGCTGGTCTACGCCCCGGTGGCGCACTGGGTCTGGGGTGGCGGCTTCCTCGGCAAGCTGGGCGTGCTCGACTTCGCCGGCGGCACCGTGGTGCACATCAACGCCGGCATCTCGGCGCTGGTGGCGGCGCTGGTCCTCGGCAGCCGCAAGGACTATCACCGGCAGGCGATCCTACCCCACAACGTCCCCTTCGTGCTGCTGGGTGCCGGGCTCCTCTGGTTCGGCTGGTTCGGGTTCAACGGCGGCTCGGCCCTCGCGGCCAACGGCTCGGCGGCGACGGCCTTCGTCAACACCTTCCTGGCCCCGATGGCCACGCTGGTGGTCTGGGCCCTGCTCGACGGGTTCCGCAACGGCCACGTGACGGCCGTGGGTGGCGCGACCGGCATCGTGGTGGGCCTGGTGGCGATCACCCCGGCGGCCGGCTTCGTCAGCCCGCTCGGCGCGATCGCGATCGGCGCCATCGCCACCTTCCCGAGCTACTTCATGATCCTCTTCCGGGCGCGCACCCGGGTGGACGATTCGCTCGACGTGTTCGCCGGCCACGGCATCGGCGGGATCACCGGCGCGCTCCTGACCGGCGTCTTCGCCGAGAAGGCGTGGGGCGGCACCGACGGCCTGCTGGCGGGGAACGCCGCGCAGTTCGGCCTGCAGGCGATGGGCGTGGCCGCCTCGCTGGTGTACGCCGGCGTGGTGACCCTGGTGATTCTCAAGGTGCTCGGGGCGGTGATGGTGCTCCGCGCCGAACCGAAGGCGGAAGGGCTGGGCATGGACGTGACCCAGCACGGCGAGGAGGCCTACACCAGCGGCGAGGGCTCGATCCTGGTGCTGCCGCCGGAGTCCTCCGCCCCCGCCCCGTCCCCCAAGCTTGCGCCCGCGTCGCGCTGACCACGAGGAATCGACCCATGAAACTGATCATCGCAGTCATCCGCCCGGACAAGCTCAACGACGTCCTCGAGGCGCTGTACCATGCGGAAGTGCGGGGCCTGACCGCCTCGCGGGTGATGGGCCACGGCGGCGAAACCGAGCGGGTGGAGACCTACCGCGGCACCACGGTGAAGATGGGGCTCCAGGAGAAGGTGCGTCTCGAGATCGGCGTGTCGGAGCCGTTCGTCGACGTGACCGTGAAGGCGATCCTGGGCGCGGCGCGCACCGGCGACGTGGGCGACGGGAAGGTCTTCGTCGTCGATGTGGAGCAGGTGCACCGGATCCGCACCGGCGAGCGGGACGAGTCGGCAGTCACGCCGGCGGTCCCGGTGGGGGCCTGAGAAAACCCCACGGTTTCCCTGAGGGCAGTTTCAGGGAGTAGTCATCCCCCCGTTGCCCCCTCCGTGCTAGCGTGCGTGTGCTCGCCAGCAAGGAGGGGGCAATGCTGGAAGTACTGATCGCCTCCCGTCCGCAGCGCCAGGCCGCACCCGCGGCATACGCCGGCGCATTCCTCTTCCACGCCGTGATGCTCAGCCTCGGAATCGTGACCACGGGAGTCACGGTTCATGCGGTGTCGCGGCAAGTGGATGACACCACGCTCATCTTCCTCCCGCGACTGGACCCGGTACGCAGCAGCCAGGTGTCCCGTCCCGGCGTTCCCGGAGGCGGCGGCCCCGGATCGGGGGGCTCCGGGATCGTGATGGCGGTGGATCCCCCGGCGCTCGGGTTCCAGGTGATCGACGTGGTCAGCGCGGTCCCGACGGGACTGCCCTCGCTCAACGAGGGCGGGACCCGTTTCGACCCGCGGGACTACACCGGTCGCGGGGTGGAAGGGGGCGCAGGGTGGGGCGTGGTCGGCGGGACGGGCTCGGCGGACCAGGACCGGCCGCCCGAGGGCAACACCGGGCTGGTGTATTCGATGAGCCTGGTGGATGAGCGGTTCGTGCCGGCGGAGATGCTGGTGCAGCCGAAACTGGTCTATCCCGCGGCGCTGCAGGCGGCGGGGATCCCCGGCCGGGCGGAGCTCCAGTTCGTGATCGACACGACCGGGCTGATCGAGGCGCCGTCGGTGACGGTCCTCACCGCCACCCACGAGGCCTTCGCGAATGCAGCCCGGGAGAGCATCGCGGAGGTGCGCTTCGCGCCGGCCCGTTACGGTGGACGCGCGGTGCGGCAGCTGAGCCGCCTGCCCATCAAGTTCGTGCTCCACGCCGGGACCGGCTGAGCGGCTGCGGGCTCGCGGGCATGGACAAACCGGGTCGGAGATTCTAGTGTAACGAACCCGTTACGGGTGTCGTTTCCACTCCGGCCCGGAAGGTTTCGTGCTGCTGTCCCTCGCGTTCCTCTACATCGATCCGGTCTCAGGCTCCATCGTCGTGCAGGCGCTGGTGGCCGGCGTCGTGGGAGGCATGGCCTTCTTCCGCCGCTCCATTGCCCGCCTCTTGCGGGGGCTGACGGGCCGCGGCTCGGGCGACCAGGACTCCTCGAATACATGACGGCACCCGGCGGACGCCTCGCGGCGTCATTCCGGGATCCCGAGGGCTACGTCTTCCTGCACGCGGACCGGGTGTTCCGCGCGCTGGCCCCGGGATTCGTGCCGCTGCTCAGCGAGATCGAGCAGGGCGGTCTCCTGGCCACGCTGGTCCAGGACGGCCTCGTCGTTCCCTCCCACCGGGTGACCGACCCGGTCCTGCGGGCCGAGCTGCTGCGGCACCACCCCGAGGCAGCCGAGTTCGTCGAGCACCAGCGGATCGCGCCGATCACCTATCCCTATGAGTGGTCGGTCTCGATGCTGGCGGACGCCGGCGTCCTCACGCTCGACCTCCAGCTCCGGCTCCTCAAGCACCGGCTCTCCCTCAAGGACGCCACCGCCTACAACGTGCAGTTCCGGCAGGGGAAGCCGGTGTTCATCGACCTGACGTCGATCGAGCGCCCGGAACGGCTCGACATCTGGAAGGCGCTGGGGCAGTTCAACCAGATGTTCACCTTCCCGCTGCTGCTCAACCGGGAGCGGGGGTGGGACCTGCGGTCGTTCTTCCTGGGGAGCCTGGGGGGGCGGACGCTGGAGGACGTGGCGAAGAGCTTCGGCACGCTGGCGCGCTGGCGGCCGAGCCTGCTGCTCGACCTCACGCTGCCACTGCTGCTGGGACGCCGGGTGGAGAAGCAGGCCCCGGCGGAGAGCCGCGCCGCCACGGCGCCGAAGGGGGCCACCTCGCCGGACGCGCAGCGGGCGAATCTCGGCCGCCTCAAGAACAAGCTCCGGGCGCTCGCCGCCGACTACAAGCCCTCCGGTGTCTGGGCCGGCTACACCGCGACCTGCACCTACGACGCGTCAGCCTCGAATGCGAAGCGGGACCTGGTGGGGCGCTGCCTCGAGCGGGCCAGGCCGCGCCAGGTGCTCGACCTCGGCTGCAACACCGGGGAGTACAGCTACCTCGCGGCCGCGAGCGGGGCGAGCGTGATCGCGGTGGACCAGGATCACGACGCGATCGAGATGCTCTATCGCCGGCTGCGGAAGGAGCCGGCGGCGATCACGCCGATGGTGGCCGACCTCTCGCACCCGAGCCCGGGCATCGGGTTCCGCAACACCGAGCGCGATCCGCTGCTCGCCCGGGTGGAGTCGGACCTGGTGCTCGCCCTGGCGCTCCTGCACCACCTGCTGGTGAGCGCGAACCTCTCGCTCCCCGCCGCGCGCGACCTGCTCTTCGACCTGAGCCGGGACGCGGTGGTCCTCGAGTTCGTCCCGATCGACGACCCGATGTTCCAGCGGCTGCTCCGCTTCCGGAGCGAAGACTTCAGCTGGCTCACGCTCGACCACTGCCGCGCGGTGCTGGCGGAGCGATTCACGGTGGTGGACGAGCAGCCGGTGCCGGGCACCCCGCGGACCCTCTTCTTCCTGCGCAAACGGGGCGGACCGGCCTGATGGATGCAGGGCGGCTCGGGCGGGCGGCGGCGACCGCGCTGGTCCTGGGGACCGCGCTCAGCGGCCGGCAGATCGCATCCTGGACCACGCCCCGCAACCGCTGGGATTATTTCTGGCAGCGGAGCGATTCGGTCGACCTGATCCTCGCGGTGCTGCTCCTGTCCGCGCTCCTGTTCGCGGGCGGGCTCCTGCTCTCCCGCTGGCGGGTGACCCGGGAGCGCCGGGTGCATGAGCTCGCGATCGTAGTTGCGATCGTCGCGGCCATCCTTTCGCAGTTCCCGGCGCTGGGCAAGGACACCACGCTGACGCGCGCCGCCCTGGTGTGGGCCGGGGTGGCGGTGGTCGTGGGGCTCCTCTGGTGGACGTGGCGGGACCGGCTGGCGCGCGGGGCCCGGGCCCTCTGCCTCATCATGGTTCCGCTGGTCCCCATCCTCTTCCTCCAGATCCTCTCCTGGAAATCGTGGGACATCCGCACCGAGGGCACCGGGCCGATGCCCCAGGCAGCAAACGGCACCGGCCGGCCGCTGGTGGTCTTCGTCATCTTCGACGAGTGGTCGTGGTTCCGGCTCGCGCCCGCGGGGATGCCGGCCGAGGATTTCCCCAACGCGCGGCGGCTGGCTTCGCAATCGGTGCTGGTGACGGAGGCGCGGTCGGCGGGACCGGCGACACGCTACGCGATCCCGCGGCTCCTCTTCGAACGGCATGGCGAGGTGGTGCCGGGCAACGGGGAAGCGAGGTGGCAGGACACGGCGGGGACGGTGCCGTCCGCGGAGGTGCCGTCGATCTTCGACCGCCTGCACCGGCTGGGCTATCGCTCCTCCGTGACCGGCTTCTACATCAACTATCGCGGCCTGCTGGGCGCCGATGGGCCGGACCAGGCCTGGAGCCGCTCCTACACCTACAAGCGCAGCACCCGGCCCGAGGAAGTCGGGCTGATGCTGCTGCAGAACCTGCAGCACTGGACCGACCCGCTGAGCCAGGCGCTGTGGACGCCGCTCTCCACCGCGGTGTACAGCGACAGCTGGGTGACGCTCTTCCGGTCGATGCGGGAACGGGCCCTGGCCTCGCTGGCGAGCGAACCGGACAACACCTTCCTGCTCCTGCACCTGCCCCTGCCCCACGCACCCTTCGTCTTCAACGCCGACGGCAGCTTCCGCGGCCGCTACCAAGGCATGCGGATGTCGGAGGATACGGCCGGATATCACCGGCACCTCCAGTATGCCGATCACGTGCTGGGAGAAATCCTCCAGACCCTCGACAGCACCGGGCGCTTCGACCAGAGCCTGGTGGTGGTCACCTCCGATCATTCGTGGCGCAAGGAACCGGACAGCGCGCTGACCCGGCTGCCGGATGCCGGCCTCCGGGTGCCGCTGCTGGTGAAGTGGCCGGGGCAGAAGACCGCGATGGTGAGCGGCGAGCCGTTCTGCGCGCTGGGGCTGTGGCCGGTGATCGAAGCCGCGATCGATGGCCCGGCGCCGCCGCCGATGAGCGATTCGCTCTGGCTGTCGATCTCGCGGGCGGGACGGGAGAAGCGGTGCCGGGTGTGAGTGGCAGGGCGGTGAAGCGGCAGAGCCGGGAGGGCGGAGCGGGAGCGGGGGCTCCGCGGAACTGACGTTCGCTCTCCGGCACCCACCTCGCGCGGGATGGGCTCACTGACGTTCCGCTCCGCCCCCGCCCCCGCTCCGCCCTCCCGGCTCCTCCCTGCTCCTGGCCCTCTGTTTTCCGAAACCACCACGAAGGGAAAAACAAACCGCGCCGATCGCTCGGCGCGGCCCCGGTTTTCTGACACGGCCAGTTGAGTGTGATGAGTTCCCGCTCACCGCTCACCGCTCACGCTTTTCCTCTGCCCGCCTACCCCAGCGTCGCGTTGTCAATCACGAAGCGGTACTTCACGTCGCTCTTGAGCATCCGCTCGTAGGCTTCGTTGATCTTCTGGATCGGGATGAGCTCGATGTCCGAGACGATGGCATGCTCGGCACAGAAGTCGAGCATCTCCTGGGTCTCCCGGATCCCGCCGATGAGCGAGCCCGCGAGCGAGCGGCGGCGCATGATGAGGTTGAAGGCGCTGGGTGACGGGTGCGGCCGGTCGGGCACGCCGACGAGGCACATCGTCCCGTCCCGCTTGAGCAGCGTGAGGTAGGCGTCGAGGTTGTGGGGCGCCGCGACGGTATTCAGGATGAAGTCGAGCCGGTTGGCGTGCCGCTTCATCGCCTCCGGGTTCTTCGTGATCACCACGTCCTCGGCGCCGAAGCGGCGGGCATCCTGCTCCTTGCCGGGTGAGGTGGTGAAGAGCACGGGGTGAGCTCCGAACGCCTTGGCGAACTTGAGCGCCATGTGGCCGAGGCCGCCCAGGCCCACGATACCGACATGGTCACCCTTCCCCACCTTCCAGTGCCGGAGCGGCGAGTACGTGGTGATGCCGGCGCAGAGGAGCGGCGCCGCGGCGGCGGCATCGAGCGTCGGAGAGACCCGGAGCACGAAATCCTGGTCGACCACGACGCGATCGGAGTAGCCGCCGTAGGTCATCCCGCCGAGGATCGGGTCGGGGCTGTTGTAGGTGAAGATCCCGCCGCCGTTGCAGAACTGTTCTTCCCCCGCCCTGCAGTTCTCGCAGGTCCGGCAGGAATCGACCATGCAGCCCACCGCGGCGAGTTCGCCGGGCACGAACTTCGAGACGGCACTGCCCACCGCCACGACCTTGCCGACGATCTCGTGGCCCGGCACGATCGGGAAGGTGGAGCCGGCCCATTCGTCGCGGGCCTGGTGCAGGTCGGAGTGACAGACGCCGCAGTACTGGATCTCGATATGTACGTCCTTCGGCCCGGGGGTCCGGCGCTCGAAGGAGAATGGCGTGAGCGGACTGGTGGAGCTCTGGGCCGCGAAGCCCTTCGCGGCGATCCGGGTGCCGGCGGCCGCGGTGCGCGACGCCTGGGTGCTGGGTGTGCTCATGAGGCCATCCCCCGTGTTGGTGTGCTTCCCATCCCCTGCCATGGCGGGGGCGCCACCAGTCCGCCTGGTGTCGCTCCCGGATCATCTATTAGGAAAGCTGGAAGGCTCCGGGTCAAGACTCCCGGAAGCCCGGATGAACCTCTTCCCTAGGCGGGAAGCGTGGTGCCGGCGTACAGGGCGATCCGAAGGGGGCGGGAAGGTTCGACAACGCTCTCCAGGATCACCCGGACCCGCAGGACCGGGGTCGGGGCCACCGCCTGCAACCGGCGGTAGCCGATGGTGGTGCCACGCGCGAGCTGGCGCCACCCCTGCCGGGTGAGTCCCTCCACCCGGTACTGCGCCACCCGCTGCCCCTCGGCGATCTCCTCGCGGAGATCCACCAGCCCCACCACCTGTTCACGGTCCAGGATCACCTCGCCCACCAGCTGGTCGGCGGCGTTCTTCGCCCAGCCTGGCTTGCGGCCCTTCGCGAGATCGTCATGAAAGATCGCATCGAGGGCGCCACGCACCTCGGCAAGCCGCGAGACATCGGTGGCATGCAGCAGCCCCTCGCGCGTCGGCGGGACGTTGAGGAGCAGCTTCGAATTGCGTCCCACCGAGGCGAAGTAGAGCCGGACCAGTTCGTCGACCGGCTTGACCTTGTCGTCCTCGGCGGGATGATAGAACCAGCCGGGACGGATGGAGGTATCGCTCTCGCCGGGGCGCCAGACGCTTCCCTCGGGAGAACCGTGCTGCAGGGCGGAGATGATGTCGGGGCCGTCGGCACCGGGGAACGGCACCGCCGCGGGATCGATGGTCGACCAGCAGGGATCGCCGGCCTCGCCCTTCTCGTTGCCGATCCAGCGCACGTCGGGGCCCGCGTCCGAGAAGATCACCGCATCGGGCTGGAGTCGCTTCACGTGGCCGAAGAAGCGGGGCCAGTCGTAGACCTGCTTCTTCCCTTTGGGCCCTTCGCCGTTGGCGCCGTCGAACCAGACCTCGGCCAGCGGACCGTAGTTGCCGAGCAGCTCGCTCAGCTGGGCCAGGTACATCTCGTTGTAGGCGGGGGAATCTCCGTAGGCCGGGGCGTTGCGGTCCCACGGCGAGCAGTAGAGGCCGGGCCGGAGCCCCTCGGCGCGGCAGGCATCGACGAACTCCCGGACCACATCGCCCTGGCCGCCCTTCCAGGGGCTGCTCGCCACCGAGTGCCGGCTCGTGGCGGTGGGCCAGAGGCAGAAGCCGTCGTGATGCTTGGCGGTGAGGATGAGGGACGTGAAGCCGCCCGCCCTGGCGGCCCGCGCCCACTGCCGCGCATCAAGAGATGCGGGGGTGAAGATCGCGGGTGACTCGGTGCCTTCCCCCCACTCACGATCGGTGAAGGTGTTCACCCCGAAGTGCACGAAGAGCGCCATTTCGTCCTGCTGCCAGCGCAGCTGCGCGGGCGTCGGGCGGGGCCGGCGGGGACCTGACCGATCTGTCACCCGCGCGACCCAGGGTGACACGGCGAGCGCCGCGGCGGCGGCAGACAGAAAGTCCCGGCGGGGAAGGGACGCGCAGTGTGTGCGGGGCATGGTCGCAAGGTGCGTCATCCCTGCGGGGGATGCAATCCTCCCGGGTCTTCGCGAATCCTTCTCCCGCGTGATCCGTCGTTGGCGCCATGGGTGGAGTCGCAGGTCTGAGCGGAGGAGTGGGAGCATGACGAGCGCGGAACGGATTCCGGTGGTGGTGGTCGGCGGCGGCCAGGCGGGACTGGCGGTGGGGTACTACCTGCAGCAGGCGCGCATGCCGTTCGTGATCCTCGAGGCGGGCCGGCGGGTCGGGGACAGCTGGCGGGAGCGGTGGGACTCGCTCCGGCTCTTCAGTCCGTCCTTCTACGACGGCCTGCCGGGGATGCGCTTTCCGGGGCCGGCGTTCACCTGGCCGACCAAGGACCAGATGGCCGACTACCTCGAGCAGTACGCCGGCGCCTTTCAGCTGCCGGTGCGCTTCGGCGCGAGGGTCACCCACATCCGCCGGCAGGACAACGGCTACCTGGTGCAGACCACCGGCGGCGATTTCCTCGCGGGCCAGGTGGTGATCGCGATGAGCAGCTACCGGGCGCCGCGGATTCCGCGCTTCGCCGACCAGCTCGACAGCGGCATCCTCCAGGTCCACTCGCACAACTACCGGAACCCGGCGCAGCTCCATCCGGGGCCGGTGCTGGTGGTGGGCGCGGGGAATTCCGGCGCCGACATCGCGATGGACCTGGTCGCCACGCGGCCGACCTGGCTCGCCGGCCGGGAGGTCGGCCACATCCCCTTCCGGATCGAGACGCCGCAGGCGCGCTACCTCCTGGTGCACGCGGTGCGATTCGTCGGTCACATGGTCCTGACGGTCGACACACCGATGGGGCGGAAGGCGCGGCCGAAGATGCTGCACGCCGCGACGCCGCTGGTGCGGATCAAGCCGCGCGACCTGGTGAAGGCGGGCGTGCAGCGGGTGCCGCGGGTGACGGGCGCGGTGCACGGCAAGCCGCAGCTCGAGGACGGCCGGGTGCTGGAGGTGAGCAACGTCGTCTGGTCCACCGGGTATCAGCAGGACTGGTCGTGGATCGACCTGCCGATCTTCGATGCCAATGGCGAGCCGCGGCACGAGAAGGGGACCGTCGAGGAGGCACCGGGGTTCTACTTCGTCGGGCTCCATTTCCAGTACAGCGCCACCTCGGCGACGGTGAACGGCGTGGGGCGGGATGCGCGCCGGGTGGTGCGCGAGATCGTCGGCACGGGGGCGGGAGGCGCGATCATGCAGCCCGTCTCCCTCCGTGAGCGTCGATGGAAACCCGCCCCCCTGGCCGCGGCGGTCTCCCGGTCCTGAGCGACCCGCGTTGGCATCTCGCGATTCCCGCGACCTCCCGCCCCGAGCGGGTAGAGGAGAACGCCGCGGCGGGGTCACCGCCGTGGTTCGGGGCGGAAGAGCGGGCGCTGGTCACTGGAATGGTCGCCTGATTCTGCAATCGCCGTTGTAGCCATCCCAGAGTACGGCGTGCATCAGCCCGGAGGGGGCGTAGTCCAGCTGGGCGCCCACGATCTGCCCGCAGCGGTTCACTCCCCAGGCCCGCGAGCCCTGGCTGGCACCGGGCGGTGGCAGCTGGCTGAGGTTCCCGGCGGGATCGGTGGTGTACGCCTTCACTGAGTTGCTCGAGCTGTAGCCCACCACACGGCCCAGCGGACTGACGGCTTCGGCTCTCGAGGGCGGTGGGGCCCATCCCGGGACGGCGGCGGCCCCAGAAGCGCCGAAGCTGGCCGCGAACATCAGGCCGGTGCCTGAGCGCATCGATCCGACCGGATCCCTGCCGGAGGTGACGTCGAGCGCCATGCCGCAATCCGTCAGGGCCTGGAGCATGGGGACCACCGCAAGCCCGGCAGTCGCATGGACCCAGCGCACCGGCTTGGTGCACCCGTCCGACATCTCCGCCCACCCCACAACCTGTCCACCATCATCAATGGCCCACGCGACCGAGGCGACCTGCCCGGGCAGGCCTGGAAGCACGGTCAGTCCCACCCCGGGAGTCCAGGTGAAGGCCGTGGTGGTGGTCGAGTTCAAGGTCCACATGTATCCGGTCACGACTCCACTGGCATTCACGTCGGTGGCCGCGGAGAGGGAGCCGAACGGACCGATCGAGACCGGACCGGAGGTCGGCGTCGGCCAGTAGACCGCCACCGGCTGCGGGCCAACGGGTGGCGGCGGCGAGATGGAAACCGGGAGGGCCAGCCATCCCACGGCCATTCCGTTGTTGTTGATGCTCGTAGCCTGACCGGCCCTGGGCCCATAGGTAGGCAGGTAGAAGTAGGAGAGCACGGTGGGAAGTCCCGCCGAGTTCCACACGACGGGAACGTCGTTCTGATTGGAGGCGGATGCCCAGCCTGCCACCACGCCGGCATCGTTGATGCTCCTGGCCACGCTGGACGGATAGTTCGGCACCGCGCCAAGGAACCGCGGCGTGTAGGCCACGATCGATGGCGACGGCGCCGGGGCCGGGGCGAGCGGGGAGGTTTCCCGCTGGTCCCCCTCGCACGCCGCCAGCAGGAGCAGGCCGATCAGGGACAACGAAGTGCGCGATCGCATGACACCCTCCGGACAGAGAAGAATCGGGCACAGGACGCGGCGCGGCCTGGGGCGCACAGATGGACCGGGTCTCAGCTGCTAGGGCGTGGCGCAGTCGGTCCTGGACGCGTCCCAGATCAGCGCGCGGCTCTGGCTACCCGTGTTGACGTCCCCCTCGGCCCCCACGATCACGCCACAGCGGTTCAGTCCCCACGCCATGTAGGCGCGGTAACGAGGAGGCACACCAAGCTCGGTCGAGACTCCAAGCGGGTCGGTGGTGTAGGAACGGTCTGCCCAATCTTGCGTGATGCCGATGACCCGGCCCAGCGGGCTGATCCCGGTCGGCTCGGTATAGCGGGTGCCCCACCCAGGAAGGACGCGGGCGCCGGAAGTGGTGAAGCGCACCGACTTCGTGCAGGGGATGCACGGGGGGTAGCCGACGATTCCAACCGGATCCTGGCCCGACGCCACGTCCATCGCCCGGCCACAGCCGTTCGTACCGGCGATGAGATTCGCCACGCTCACCCCGCCTCGCCCACCGGTCCTCCAGCGCACCGGCGCATAGCAGCCCGCCATGACGGCCCAGCCGACGATCGTGCCATTGTCATCCACCGCCGACGCGTAGGAGCCGCTCTGACCCGGCAACCCCGGCAGTGCCGTGAGGCCCTCTGTCGGGGTCCAGCGGAAGGCCACCACGCTGCCGGACGCGGTCGTCATGATTCCGACCACCGTTCCGGCATTGTTCACGTCGGTCGCTTCCGAGGAGATCCCGCCAGGTCCGATGTCGACCGGCCTGTCGTTCATGCTGGGCCAGTAGACCGCGTGGCGTTGCGGGACAATCGGCGGATTCGCAAGGATCGGGACCGGTTCGGACAGCCACCCTGCGATGACGCCATTGTTGTTGATGCTGTTTGCCCTCCCCTCCCAGTTACCGAAGGTCCACACGTTGAAGTACTTGAGCGCCACGGGGGCGCCGGCGCTGTTCCAGGCGAGCGCAGCCTGAAAAACCCCGTTCCCCCCCCAGCCCGCGATTTCTCCGGCATCGTTGATGTCGAGCGCGGTGGTGTACGGGATCCCAGGGATCGCCGCGAGATACCGCGGGGTGTAGAGCACGACCGATTGCGGCGCGGCCGTCGCTGGCGCGAGCGGGGAAGGCGCCTGCTGATCGGCCTCGCAGCCGGCCACGAGTAACGCCAGGGTGGTGAGGAACAGGGGGACGCGGGACCGCATACTGCCTCCGGGCTTATGGAAACCGGCTACGGGACCGGTCCAAGCTCACGCCCGGGCGTGACACAGAAGTCGAAGGGCCGTGATACGGCGTATCACGGCCCCAAGTAGCTGCAAAGACTCGGCTTAGCGAAACAGGGTCGGACGCTACCCCGGTACGCGGAGTATCACCTTCCCCGTCGTCTGCCTTCCCTCGAGCGCCCGCTGCGCCTCCGCCGCCTCCGCCAGGGGGAATTCCGCCCCGATCCGCACGCTGAGCTTCCCGCCCGCAATCCAGCGGAACAGCTCTCCCGCGCGCTCAAGCAACTCCTCCCGGGTTGCGATGTAGGCGCCGAGCGAGGGCCGCGAGAGGAAGAGCGAACCCTTCCGGTTGAGGATCTGCGGATCGAACGGGTCCACCGGCCCGCTCGAGCCGCCGAAGAGCACCATCATCCCGCGCGGCGCGATCACGTCGAACCCCGGCAGGAAGGTGCTCTTTCCCACCGAGTCGTACACCACCTGCACCCCCTTGCCGCCGGTGATCCGCTTCGTCTCGGCCGCGAAGTCCTGCCGGGTATAGATGATGACGTCATCGGCGCCGGCCTCCTTGGCGAGCTCCGCCTTGGCGTCGCTCCCGACCGTCGCAATCACCCGCGCCCCGCGAAGCTTCGCGATCTGCACCAGCAACAGTCCGGTGCCCCCCGCGGCGGCGTGCACCAGGCAGGTGTCGCCGGGGGAGAGCGGCCGGGTGCTGGTGGCGAGGTAGTGCGCCGTCATGCCCTGGAGCATCACCGCCGCACCGAGCGCCGTCGTGACTCCGTCGGGAAGCGGCACCGTCATCGCTGCCGGCACCACCGCGAACTCGGCAAAGGCGCCCTGCACCATTGCCCACGCGACCCGTGCCCCGACCGTGGTGTCGCTGACACCGGGGCCGAGCGCCACCACCGTGCCGGCCGCTTCCTCGCCGAGGGTATTGGGCAGGGGAATCGTGTAGATCCCGCTCCGCTTGTAGATGTCGATGAAGTTGAGCCCCGCCGCCTCGACCCGGACCAGCACCTGGCCGGGCCCGGGCACCGGCACCGGGATCGTGTCGATCGCAAGCACGTCGGCGCCGCCGGTGCGAGGCACCCGGACCGCGCGCATGGTGGATGGAGTGGTCATGCCGAGAAGGTAATGCCGCACCGGCGGGAGGGGCTCATCTATTATCCGGGAATGGACAAGGACCCGCTCTCACTCGACCTCTTCAGCTCCGCTTCGCCGGGCCGCGAGCGGCTGGGGCCAGGGACGCTGCTCCTCCGGGGCTACGCGCGCTCAGCGGAAACGGAACTGCTCGCCGCGCTCGACGCGATCGTGGCCGACGCCCCGTTCCGCCACATGATGACCCCGGGAGGGCACGAGATGTCGGTCGCGATGACCAACGCCGGACCGCTCGGCTGGGTCACCGATCGCCGCGGCTATCGCTACGACCCGGTCGACCCGGTGAGCGGGAAGCGGTGGCCCGCACTTCCGCCGGTGTTCCTCGACCTGGCCCGGCGCGCCGCGCAGGAAGCGGGGTACGCCGGCTTCGCGCCCGACGCCTGTCTCATCAATCGCTACGAGCCGGGAGCGAAGATGTCGCTCCACCAGGACCGGGACGAACGGGACTTCACCCATCCGATCGTGTCGGTCTCGCTGGGGCTGCCGGCGGTGTTTCAGTGGGGTGGACTGGACCGCAAAGCAAAGGCTGAACGTGTACCGCTCGAGCATGGCGACGTGCTGGCCTGGGGCGGAAGCGACCGGCTCCGGTTCCACGGCATTCTCCCCATCAAGCCGGGCCAGCATCCGCGGATCGGCGCCTGCCGCATCAACCTCACCTTCCGCCGGGCGAGCTGATCAGCCTCCGCGGGCGCGGCGTTCCAGCGGGAGGAGCGCGGCGTAGAGGAAGCGATGCACCGGCACAGCGACCCCGTACCGCTCGCCCAGCCGCACCACCGCGCCGAGCTGGGCCTCGAGTTCCGAGGGCCTGCCATCCATGATGTCGCGCTGCATCGACGCGGTCCCATCGAGGGGAATCGCATCGGTGAAGGCGAGGGTCGACTGGACCGCGTCACCGGGGAGCCGCACACCAAGGGCCGCGGCGAGCTGCACGATCTCCTCGAAGGCGGCGACCAGGAGGTCGCGGGTCTCGGGGACCTGGCGGAAGACCCCGATCGGCACGCGGGTGACGGCCCCGATCCCGCTCACCGGCGCAATGAAGAGGAACTTGGACCACATCGCGATGCGGATGTCGGGAGGCACCTCCACCGTCACGCCGTGGCAGGCGGCAAAGGCCTGGCGGAGCGCCTCGACCCGCGGGCTCATGCGCCGGTCCAGCTCGCCGAAGGCGAGCGACGGCTGGATGGCAGCGTGGCGGATCTCTCCCGGCGCGGTGAGATAGGCAAGAATCCGGCAGAGCCCGCCGCCCGCATGTGCCGCCCCCAGGATCCGGGCGATCTCGTCCGGCGCCTCGACGCCGTTCTCGAGGGGTACGACGATCGTATCCGGACCGATCATCGGTCGCATCGCCTCGCACGCCCCGGCCACCTGCCATGCCTTCACCGCCAGGAGCACCGCGTCGACCGGGCCCACGCTCGCGGGGTCGTCGGTGGCCCGCAGCTGCGGCAGCCGAAAGTCGCCCTTGATACTCGCCACCGCGAGTCCCCGCTCGCGGAGTGCGGCGAGGTGGGCCCCCCGCGCGATGAAGGTCACGTCGGCTCCCGCCTGGGCGAGCCGGCCCCCGAAGTATCCGCCGACTCCCCCTGCCCCGAACACCGCAATCCGCATCGGAATCTCCTCCCCTCTCGACCGGCAGTATAGCACCGACATGTCCCCCAGGCTCCGTCGCCTTTCCCCGGCCGGGTGTATTTTCTCGGGCATGCCCGATACTCGCCCCGCCCGGCCATCCGGGGCCTTCCTCCTCGAATTCAGCGACAGCCTGCGGACCCTGGGCAATCCCAACCAGGTCCAGTCCGCGGCCACCCGGCTGCTGCTCGAGCGGCTGAGCGTGGACCGGGTGCTGTATGCCGACATCCAGGCCGACGGCGAGACCACGGTCATCGACCACGACGCCTGCCGGGAGGGGATCATCTCGGCCGCGGGCCGCTACCAGCTCTCCAATTTCGGGGAGCACATCCGGGAGGGATTCCGGGCCGGGAAGACGCTGGTCGCGCACGATGTCCCCGCCCTGAAAGGCCTCTCGGACATCGAGCAGCTCACCTATGCCCAGGTCGGGATCGCGGCGTACATCGCGGTGCCGCTGCTGCGGGAAGGGCGCCTGCGCGCCTTCCTCGCGGTGCACCAGGGGGAGCCGCGCCGCTGGCAGGGGGAGGAAGTCGAGCTGGTCGAGGAGGTGGCCTCCCGCACCTGGGCCGCGGTCGAGTGGGCCCGGGCCGAGTCGGCGCTCCGCACCAGCGAGGCGCGCTATCGCTCGCTGTTCGAGAACATGGCCGAGGGGCTCACGGTGGCGGAGCTGGTGCGGGACGAGCAGGGGACGCCGGTGGACTTCCGCTACCTCATGGCGAACACCGCGCTCGAGCGGCTCACCGGGTTCCCGCCCGAGGGCGTGGTCGGGCGGCTGGGGAGCGAGGTGGCACCGCATGACCTCGCCAGCCGCCTGGCGATCTACGTCGAGGTGGTGAAGACCGGCCGGATCGCCCGCTACAAATTCGAAAACCCTGCGATCGAGCGCTGGTTCGACCTCTCGGTCTTCCCCTATGGGGGCGACCAGTTCGAGGTCCTCTACGGCGACATCACCGACCAGGTGCTGGCGGAGCGGTCGAACCAGGAAGCGGCCCGGCGGAAGGACGAGTTCCTCGCCACGCTGGCCCACGAGCTGCGCAATCCGCTGGCGCCGATCCGGCAGGCGGCGGCGATCGCCAGTTCCCCGAACGTCTCCGCCTGGCAGCTCCGCTGGAGCCTCGACGTCATCGAGCGGCAGGTGCACCACATGGGGCTCCTGCTCGACGACCTGCTGGACGTCTCCCGCATCACCCGCGGCCAGCTGGAGCTGCACCGCCGGGCGGTGCGGGTGCGGGAGGTGATCGACGCGGCCCTCGAGACCGCGCATCCCATGCTGGAGGAGCGGCTCCACCGGGTCGACGTGCGGGTCGACCGCGACCCACCGGTGCTGGACGCCGATCCGCTGCGGGTCTCCCAGATCCTCGCCAACCTGCTCACCAACGCCGCCAGGTACACCCCGGAGAAGGGCCACGTCGATATCGAGGCCCACACCGCCGGGGGGATGGTCGAGATCCGGGTGACGGACAACGGCATCGGGATCCGGCCCGAGCTGCTCGAGGGAATCTTCGACCTGTTCTCGCAGGGGCAACGGCCGTCGGCCGGCGGGCTGGGCATCGGCCTGGCGCTGGCCAGGGGACTGGCGGAGCTGCACGGCGGCTCGCTCCGGGCGGAGAGCGCGGGCCCGGACCGGGGCTCGACCTTCATCGTCCGGCTTCCCGCCGCGGCGGCCGCGCCGGTGCCGGAGGTTCCCCGGCCGGCGCCGTCAGGCGGCGTGGTGCCGCGACGGGTGCTCGTGGTCGATGACAACGTCGACGCGGCGGAGACGCTGGCGGAGCTCCTGCGCCTCCGCGGCCACCGGGTGGAGACGGCGCACGACGGCCATGCCGGGCTCGTGGCGGCGACCCGGTTCCGCCCCGAGGTCGCCCTGATCGACCTGAGCATGCCGGAGATGGACGGTTTCGAGCTGGCCCGGGCGATCCGGGCCGGCGAGGGAGGCGCCGATGTCCGGCTCTATGCGGTCACCGGCCTGGGGCAGGAGCGGGACCGGGAGCGGGCGCTGGCGGCGGGATTCGACGATCACCTGACCAAGCCGGTGACACCGGCCCGGGTGCTGGACCTGCTGGCGAAGGAGAAGAAGGTCGGCGCCTAACGGGAGCGGGTGAGCGCCACGTTCCAGCGGGACCGGAACTGCGGGTCGGCGTTGCGCCAGGCGTTCACCACCTGGCGGTAGTGCACCCGGGCGCTGTCCAGTTGCCGGGCCGCGGTGAACGCCTCGGCGAGGCGCTCCTCCAGCTCGGTGCGGGTGAGGTAGAGGCCCCCAGCCTCCTGGGGTCCGAGGAGCGCCGCCTGGAGCGACGCGATCGCGCCGCGAGCGTCGCCGAGCGAAAGCAGCGCGCCGGCCAGCTCATAGTTGTTGCGGGTGAGTCCGTTCACCGGCGAGGAGGTCGCGGCCCGGAATTCCGCCGCCGCGCGCACCCAGTCCTTCCGGGCTTTCCAGATCAATCCCCTGACATAGTGATGCAGGCGCTGGTCCCGCACCCAGGACGTCCGCGCGCCGATCACCCGGATCGTGTCGGCCAGCGGGACGAGCCCCGCGGTGTCACCGGCCAGCGCAAGACAGGACGCCACCTGGGTCAGGTACCAGGCCCGGTGCTTGTCGCGATGATACTGGGGCGCCTGGTCGCCAGCCTCCACCAGCGCCCGGTCGGCGATGCGCTGGAACTGTTCCGCGCCCTGGCGCACCGCCCCACCCTCGCACAGGACCTGCGCCTCCAGCGACCCCGGGCCGGCCTTGCGTGCCGGGGCGAGTGCGGCGCGCAGCTGCCCCCGCACCCGCAGCGCGATCGCCCGCCACCACCAGGCGTCCCGCCGCTCGTCGGCGATGCCGCGGGCGATGGTGTTCTGGAGCGCGGTCTCCAGCGTATCGAAGGCACCCCGGCGGATCAGGGCATCCCAGCGGAGCGCCGGGGCGACGAAGGTCAGGGTATCGAGCGCGATCAGGAGGGAATCGGCGGCGGCGGTGCGATCGACCCGGATCATCAGCCCCAGCAGCGCCGAGATCGCCGAGGCCGAGTGCGGGCGCCGGGCGAGATACTCCCGGGCACCCGGCGATCACCCCGTTGGTGTTGATCGCCTTGGCCACACCTTCCGTGCTCTTGATCATGTACCAGGGCACGTTGAAGTACGGGAGCTGGTACGGCGCCAGGCTCGGACCCCAGAAGACCGCGCTCTTCGGCCCGCCGTCGGCATAGGCGAATCCCACCGTCATCCCCGAGTCGCTGATGCCGTAGGCGACACTGTTGGCCTTGCCGGGCACCGCGCCGAGGAGCCGGGGGGTGTAGCTGACCACCGCGGCGGGGGTCCTCGGGACCGGCGTCAGCGACGGAGCCGACGCCTGGTCGGCCTGGCAGCCGGCGAGGAAGGCAAGAAAGGGGAGCAGCCGGGATGGGACGGTTCGCATGGAGCCTCCGCGCAGTGGACCGGTAAGGGGATGGGCCAAGCTGCGCAGCGGGCGTGACGCGGGAGTCTGGGAGCCGTGACATGCGATATCACGGCCCGATCTTCGGAGTCCTGACGGGGGATTCGGGCCACCGGGGAAAGCAAAGCGCCCGGGATCTTTCTGATCCCGGGCGCCCTCTGCCTGCGATGGCTCGCGCGGAGCTTACGGGATATAGACGGCGAAGGCGTGGTACCAGGTAGTCCCGTCATCCCCGCCGAAGATGATGAGCTTTCCTCCTATGATCCCCGCCAGCGAGTTCCAGCAGTGCCAGCGGTAGTCGTGACGCGGGATCCAAGTGCTGGTCACGGGGTTCCAGGCCTCGGTCGTCGGCATCGTGCCGGCTGGCACCGCGTCCCCGCTGATGGCGTACAGCATCCCGTTGAGCACCACTACGGCGGGGCCCTGCCGTGCCACACTCAGCGGCGTTCCGGTGGTCCAGCTGTTGGCCACCGGGTCGTAGATCTCCACCGTCGGCAGCGGCGCGCCGAGGGAATCGAGCCCTCCCACCACCCAGATCTTCCCATCGAGCACGGCGACACCCATGTGCCGCCGCGGCGTCGGCATCGGGGCCCGGGCCGTCCAGGTGTTGGTCGCCGGGTCGTAGGCCTCCATGCTGCCCAGCGGGGCGCCGAGGGTATCGAGCCCACCCATGGTGTAGAAGCGGCCTCCCACCGCGGCTGCCCGGGCACCGACCCGGGTGCTCGCCATCGGAGCCCGAACGGCCCAGGTGTCGGTCGCGGGGTCGTAGACCTGCAGCCGGCGCGTGGCGAAGGCGGTCGGGTAGCCTGCGCCGCCGGCGATGTAGAGCATGTTGTTCAGCACGGCGGTCCCGGCATCCCACACATAGTTCGGGATGAAGGCCCCGCTGGTGCTGTACCCGGTGGCGGGGTTCATGATCTCGGTCATGACGTAACGCGACGCGCCATCGTATCCGTCGACCATGTACAGCTTCCCGTTGATGACACCCCCGTTCACGAGGGACATGCCCCAGGGAAACCACCAGGGCAAGCTGTCCCAGTGATTCCCCTGGGCCAGCGCGAGGAAGGTCACCGTGTCGCCCACGACGTCGGTGCCGGTCACGGTGGCCCGGATCCGCTGGGTCGCGGAGGTGTCATTGCCGCGCAGCCAGCCGAGCGTCCAGTCCGCGGAGGCCAGGCCGCCCGCGGCGGTCAGCGGAGGCGCCGTCACCGTGCCGTTACCGCTCAGCACACTGAAGGCGACGCCGATCCCCGTCGCCGGGGCGCCGTGTTCATCGGTCACCAGGATCGTCGGTGCGATCGCCACCGGCGTGCCATCGAAGGCGACCTGGGTATCGCCCTGCTGGATCGCCACACCATAGGTCCTGGTGGACGGCGGTGACGTGCCGCCATTGTCGTCACCACAGGCGGCGACGGCCAGGATCGTCAGGCAGGCTGCGCCGGCAAGGAACCACCCGCCGGATGCCGGGCGCGCAGGGCGGAGCTTTCCGAGAAGACGCGGGGTGCACATGGTCACCTCCAGCGTGCGAGTAGTCGTGGTGCATCGTGCGCGTGGCATCGGCCGCTCACGGCTGGTACCGGGCGACGGTGCCGTACCAGTAGATCCCGTTGTCGCCGCCCACCGTGTAGACCTTGCCGTTCACCACCCCGACGCCCGAATTCCAGCAGCGCCAGGGGAAATCCCGCCGGCGGGCCCAGGCACCCGTCGCGGGGTTCCAGGCCTCCACCGTCGGCGTGCCGGGA
This sequence comes from Gemmatimonadales bacterium, assembly GCA_046327735.1. Lineage (GTDB taxonomy): Bacteria > Gemmatimonadota > Gemmatimonadetes > Gemmatimonadales > GWC2-71-9 > JADJOM01. The sequence continues at coordinate 90,888 of JAXLXZ010000007.1, forward strand.
TAGGCGACGTTGTCGCCGCTGATCACGTACAGCAGGCCGTTCACCACGGCCATCGCCGGTCCCTGGCGCGGCGCGGTGAGCGGCGTGCCGGTGGTCCAGCTGTTGGTGGCCGGGTCGTAGACCTCGACCGTCGCGAGCGCCGTCCCCGCGGCGTTCAGTCCGCCGACTACCCAGAGCTTTCCGTCCAGGACCGCCGCACCCATCATCCGCCGCGGCGTGGGCATCGGCGCGCGCGCGGTCCAGGTGTTGGTGGCCGGGTTGTACGCTTCCATGCTGCCGAGCGTCACGCCGAGCGAGTCGCGTCCACCCACGACATAGATGAGGGTGTCGATCGCGGCGGCCCGTGCCTGCTCGCGGGTACTCAGCATGTGGGCCGTTGCGGTCCACTGGTTGGTGGCGGGGTCATAGACGTCGACATTCCGGTGCACGAAGCCCGGGGTCGACATGTCCCACTGTCCCCCGCCGGCCAGGTAGATCCTGCCCCCGAGCACGGCGCTGGCCTGGTCCCGGCTGGTATTCGGCTCGAGCGCGCCCATGCCGGACCGTCCGGTCGCTGGCTCATACCAGGTGGTGGCGCCGTACCAGGCGTCCCGGCCCATCGCGCCGTTGAACAGGTACAGCCTGCCATTCACGACGCCGCTTCCCATGCGGGAGACGCCGCTGAACGGGCCGACGCTGTCCCACCGGTTGCCCCAGGCACGCGCGAGGAACGTCACCGTGTCACCCACGACGTGACGGCCCGTGACAGTGGCCCGAAGCAGGTTCATCGCCACCGTGTCGTTCCCGGTGAGCGGGCCGAGGGTCCAGTCGGCGGAGGCGAGCCCGCCGGCGAGCGTCTGGGGCGGCGCGGTCACGCTTCCCCCTCCCGACTGGATGCTGAACGTCACGTCGATGCCCGTGGCCGGCGCTCCCTGGTCATCGCTGACCAGGATGGTCGGCTGGATCGCGACCGGCGTGAGATCGAGGGCCGACTGGCCGTCGCCCTGCTGAATGGCGACCGTGTAGGTCCGGGTGGGAACGGGAGACCCGCCGTCGTCATCGCCGCAGGCTGCAACGACCAGGAAAGTCAGGCATACCGTGCCGGCCAGGAGCCTGTGCCTCAGGGACGTCGGGTATGCGCTGGGACGGGAGATTCGGAGAAGACGCGGGGTGCACATAGCCACCTCCAGCGTGCGGGTACCGCGGCAGCTACCTCAGGGGGACTCCATGGTAAGGAAGGGGGGGTGACGGGTCGCTGAACCGGCGGCGAAAGTTCCGTCAGGTGGGGTTCGCCGCGGTTTCGCCCCGGGAAAACCGCCCGTAACGCGCCGTATCACGGCGGTAAGACCGGGATGTCACGGGTCGAGATTAACGATGCGGAGTCCTTCAACCGCAACTCGACCCGGGGCTCCCCATGTTCGCAGCGCGTTCCCTCCTCGTCGTCAGTGCCATCCTCGTCAGCGCCGGGTGTGGCGGCGGAGGCTCCTCCGGGCCATCGGTGCCGACGCCGCCCCTCGTCACCGCGGTCGGCACGCCGATCGGTGGGTCGATCAACCAGGTGGTGGGTGCGGCTGGTGGGGAGGTGGTATCGGTCGACGGCGTCCTGTCGGTCGCCATCCCGCCGGGAGCGCTGAGCAGCGACCTCACCATCGGCATCGTGCCGATCACCGTGGAAAGCCCCGGCGGCGTCCGGGCCTATCGGCTCACGCCGGAGGGCACCCAGTTCGCGGCACCAGTCACCATCGCCTTCAGCTATACCCAGGCGGATGTGGCCGGCTCGGCCCCGGAGTTTCTCTGGATCGCCTCCCAGCAGGGAGACGGCACCTGGCTCATGGCCCCGGGGGTTGCCCTCGACACGCTCCAGGGGATGCTCAGCGTGCAGACCACGCATTTCAGCGACTGGACTCAGCTGCAGGGGCTGCAGATCCGCCCCCCTGAGGGCTCGCTCAAGCCGGGTGAGTCGATCGCGCTCCAGGTGGTCGTGTGCAGCAACATTGTGGAGACCAGCGGCAGCAACTTCTCATCCTTCGCCATCGATTGTCAGCCGTCGCCAGTCTCTGCCAGTGGAGATGACCTGCCGGCACTGCCACCCGCGTGGAGGGTGGACGCCGCGAGCTGGGCCGCGAACGGGATCCGGGGTGGGTCGAGCGCGGTGGGGTTCGTGGCCGGCCAGGATAATGCGGCCCAGTACATCGCACCCGCGAACGCGCCCAGTGGCAACCCCGTCGCGGTCAGCGTGAAGATCAGGAAGAGAAGCACCGGTGCGGTGCTGTCGACCGTCGTCAGCAACATCGAAATCGTGCCCATCTGCGGACCCGCGGCACGGGCGCCAGGTGCAGCCGCCGCGCTGATCGATGTCTGCAGCAACAGCTGGGGCGGGACGTCGAGCACCGTGTTCACCGACGCGGTCCCGACGTACAAGCTCGAAGCCACGCTCGACTGGGTGTTCGACACCGCGGCCACCGCGGCCCAGCCGAACCCGAACGTCCTCGTCTACTACGCGAGCGGGGTCGCCAAGCTGACGCCGTTCGACACCTGCACCGGGCTGTCCCAGAACCAGGCATCCCTGGGCAGGAATGTTCTCCTGCGGGGCGGCGAACTCCGTATCGACTACGGACCAGCCACTCCCACCTACACTGGCACCGGGGCTGCCCAGTGGATCGCCACGGTGAGCGACCTGTGCAATCCCGACGCCACCCCGGCGCAGCAGCTGATTGGCGGGGCGTTCTTCATCGGCGAGGGGGAACTCCTCCTGCCGCCGGACTACACCCGGATTGCGGGATCGCAATCCGTGCGGGGACAGACCTTCACCTTCGAGTTCACTCGAACGACCCAGGCGCCGACCATCCGATCACGATCGCCCTGAGCGGGGGCCCTCAGGCGAGGACGGCAACATCAGGCCCCTTCCAGCTAGGGAGCCGCGGAAGCGGCCAGCGTCCCGAAGGTCCAGGTCGTGTGACTCTGGTAGGTCTGTCCCGGCTGCAGGATGGTCGAGGGGAACTGCGGATGATTGGGCGAATCGGGGAAATGCTGGGTCTCGAGACAGAATCCGGTCCGGTGACGGTAGACGGTGCCGCCCTTCCCGGTGAGTGAGCCGTCGAGGAAATTCCCAGAGTAGAACTGGATCCCGGGCTCCGTGGTCATGATCTCGAGGGTGCGGCCGCTCACCGAGTCGGCCACCACCGCCGCCAGCGCCATCCCGGTGTCGGCCCGGGCCAGCACGAAGTTGTGGTCGTAGCCCCCGCCGAACTTGAGCTGCTGGTCGGCGGCACCGATCCGCGCCCCGATCGCGGTCGCCACGCGGAAGTCGAACGGGGTCCGCTCCACCGGCGCGAGCACGCCGGTCGGGATGAGGGTCGAGTCCACCGGCGTGAAGCTGTCGGCGGGAATCGTGAGCAGGTGGCCCAGGATGTCGCCCCGGCCCGCCAGGTTGAAGTAGCTGTGCTGGGTGAGGTTGACCGGCGTGGCCTTGTCGGTCGTCGCCTGGTAGTCGATGCGCAGCTCATTCCGTTCGGTGAGCGTATAGGTCACCTGCACCCGCAGCGTTCCCGGATACCCCTCCTCGCCGTCCGGGCTGGTGTACGCCAGCCGCACGCCGATACCGCCCTGGCCCTGGAACGGATCCGCCGACCACACCACCTTGTCGAAGCCGCGCACACCCCCGTGCAGGTGGTTCGGTCCGTTGTTGACCGCGAGCCGGTACTCCGTCCCGTTCAGCGTGAAGCGGCCCTTCGCGATCCGGTTGCCGTAGCGTCCTACCACCGCGCCGAAGTAGGGCGACTCGTGCAGGTACCCCGCGAGACTGTCATAGCCCAGCACCACATCACCGGGCACACCGTTCCGGTCGGGCACCGTGAGCGAGACGATGATCGCGCCGTAGGTCATCACCCGCACCTCCATGCCGCGCCCGTTCCTCAGCGTGATCAGCTCCACCGCCTTGCCGTCGGGCGCGGTGCCGAATGTCTGCCGCTCGAGGCCGGGCCCTTCCTGGCGCCCGTCGGGACGCTGCGCCACACAGCCGAGCTGGAGGCCAAGCCACAGCGCCAGTGCCACGCGATCCATCCTCATGAGCCCTCGCTCCAGGCCAGAAGTTCGGTGATGGCGGTAGCCGCCGGCGCGGCGTGATCGACCACGATCCGGAGCCGGGTCGTCTCCACCGGCTCGATCCAGACCGTGTTCACCGCCGAGCCCTGCGGCACCTCGGGCAAGCGCCGCCGCACCGCCGCGGCGACCCAGGCATTGCCCTTCCAGTACTCCAGCCGGTAATCACGCGGCGCGGCGAGCCCCCGTCCATCCCCGACGAAGTGCACCTCGACCCGCGCCACCCGGCGGGGCCCGCCGAAATCCACCGCCAGCCAGTCGCTCGGGTGCCTGGTGCCGGCGGTCGACCAGCGATTGCGCGAGTAGCGGGTATAGAAGATCCGCCCGTCGACGGCCTCCTCGGCGCGGCTCCCCTCCGCGGTATACGACGCCGAAGCCGCGGGATACCCCTGCCCTCCAGGATTGAGGGCGACGTTGCCGCTCGCTGCGGTCGGCGCCGCATAGGGGGGATCGGCGCCGGCCCATGCCTCCAACTCGGTGAGCCCGCTCGACGCGCCCGGCTGGTGGATCAGCATCAGGCGCAGTTTCGGCGTCTCGATCCGCGGGAAGCGGAGGGTGTTGGCGCGGCGGCCCTCCGGCCGCTCGGGGGTGCGCTGCTGCCCGGCGATTCCGGTCCACGCGCCGTCCTGCCATGCCTGCAGTTCGTAGCGGGCCGGTGCCTTGAGGCTGTCACCGTCGTCGAGGAAGTAGAGCGAGACCGAGTCGACCGGGCGCACGATCCCGAAGTCGAGCACCACCCAGTCGGCGACGGCGCCGGAGCCCAGCGAGGTCCAGCGATTCGGCGGCGCTCGATCGTACCAGGCGTTGCCATCCACCAGGAAATGCGGCGGCGTACCCGGTGCGCTGAACGATGCGGTCACCTGGGGAAATGCGCCCCGGCCGTTGTTCACCGCGAAGTTCACCGGCCGAGCGACCGGGGCGAGCACCGGGGCCGGTCCCATCGCCGCGGTGAGCCGGCCGATCGAATCGCTCCGCGCGACCCGCTTCCCGTCGACGTACAGCGAGAGCCCCGCGCCCGTGCCGTAGTGCGAGCCGTCCCGGTCCCAGACGATCGACACACTCCGTCCACGGTAGGCGACGTCATCGAGCGCGAACCACGCCCACGCCGCGGGGATGAGCGGGTTCACTTCCAGCGTGTCATCGCCCCTGGGCCGGAGCCCGGCAAGGCCGGTGATCACCTGGTCGATGAAGCCCGAGTGGAAGTAGTGCTCGCTGTGCCAGAAGGTGTCGTGCCCTTCCCACGACCCGCTCACCGGGTCGGCCGCCTCGGCGATGTACGGCACGCCGTTCTTCCGCTGGTCCAGCGCGAAGCCCCGGAGCAGCCGGGCGTAATCCTCCCGCGTCACCACCCGCTGGCGGTAGTCGTTGAGCAGGTTGGCCATTGCCGTCAGCGTCTGGCTGGTGGCATAGGGCCAGGCGTTCCCGCTCCAGACACAGCAGACCTTCGACACCAGGAACTGGGGATCGTGCTGCTCCACGGTGGTGGGTCCGAACGGCGCCGCGAAATACGCGGTATCCATCAGGAAGCGCCACGCCCCCTCGTAGCCCGAGTCGGGGAGACTGAACTGCCAGGGCACATAGCCGATCAGTTCGCGCCCGTGGGGATTCCCGGCGAAGGGCCCGGTCTGGTAGGTGCGGCTCTTCGCGCGCACGCCGCGCGGCTCATCGTGGGCGAACTGGTGCAGGAAGAACTCCCGCTCCGGGTCCCACAGCTCCTGCTGCACCCGCGCCTTGAGCTGGGCGGCACGGTCGCCGTAGTCCCGCGCCAGGGCGGTGTCGCCCAGCAGCGCCGCGGCCCGGCTGATCGCCCGGGCGTCGGCAAACAGATAGCTGTTGAGCGTGGGGCGGTACCCTTCGGCGCCGGAGAAGGAGTCGGCGGTCTGCCGGCTGTTGATGTTGGTCTCCATCCCGTCATGCATGCCGTCCCACCGGAACATCCGGTGTTCCCCGTCCCAGTGCTCCGTCATCCAGCCCTGGTACTGGGTGACCATGTGCGGCAGCATGGTGCGCAGGAAGGCGGAGTCGCCGGTGACGAGATAGCCGGCCCACACCGCATCGCCATACCAGTTGCTGTAGCTCCGCGGCTGGGCGCCGGGGGTCTCGAACCAGTAGCGCGCGAAATCCTCGGCGTAGCGCCGGTCGTGGAGCCAGCGGGCCTCGTACAGCTGGTGGCCGAGGGGGCAGCTGATGGCGCCGTAGGCGCCGGACCAGAAGGGCCGGTCGATGAACTCGGTGAAGCTGTAGCCGCTTTCGGGGGAGCCGTAGGTGAGATGCCGGGTGAGCAGCTCCCAGCGGTAGTAGTAGGTCGCGTCGATGGCGGTGTCGGGCGACTCGAAGAAGGGGATCTCCCGGCGGTACCAGTCGAAGTCGCGATTCTCCCACCAGGACTGTCGCTCCAGCATCGCCTGGTGGTCGAGGACCGGAGGCCCGCCGCGACAGGACGCCAGCAGGATGGCGGCGATGACGAAGGGGAAGCGACGCATCGGAGATCGGGGCCGACAGATGAAGGGCATCGGACTGGAAGGTACCCCGCCGCCGGAAAAGGGCGAGACTTTCGGAGCCGCTTCACCGTGAGTTCAGGCGCAGTGAGGTATCGTGATGGGGAGGGTCTCATGCGCCCGCACATCCTGTTCCTGCTCGGACTGCTCACCCCGCTCGCGTTCCATCCCGCCCGAGGTCAAGCTCCGCCGGTCCGCCTTCGCTTTCAGGTCGTCACCGATCCAATGGTGAACAACGAGGAGGCCTTTCGCCTGCTCGTTCCCCGGGATTGGCGGTCTGAAGGGGGCATCGTCTGGCGTCCGGAGATTTCGTCTCTGGCCTGGCTCCAGATGCGGCTCAGCGACCCGGGCGGCTCCGCCGGGCTCGAGTTCTTCCCCACGCCGCCGTTCACCTGGAGCATGCAGGGCTATCCCGGGTTCCCACCCGGCAGCCTGTATCTCGGCGCCTACGTGGTCCAGCCGATGGAGCCCGAAATATTCGTCCGGCAGATCATCCTGCCCCAGATGCGCGCCCGGGTCTCGGCGCTGCGGGTGATCCGGACCGAGCCACTCCCCCGGCTCGCCCAGGAGGTGGCAGCCACGGTCCAGGAACCCGGGGCCGTCAAGCAGGTCTCCGCGGCCCGCACCAGGGTGGAGTACCTCGAGGGAGGAAAGCAGTTCGAGGAGGACATCTACCTCGTCCTGGTCTACGCCCGCGTCCCCCTGACGCCGCAATACATCTTCTGGGGACCCGATCGCGCCTTCGGCTTCCGGGCGGAAAAGGGCCAGCTCGACCGGCAGGCACCACTGCTCGACGCGATGCTGGCCTCGCTGCGGATCAACCGGCTCTGGTTCGCCAAGGTCCTCCAGGTCCGTGAGATGTGGATCCGGAACCAGATGCAGGCGATCAGGAACGCGGGGGAGCTGAGCCGCTACATCGCCCGCACCAGCGACGAGATCAGCGACATGCAGCAGCAGGCCTGGGAGAACCGCCAGGCCTCGGAGGAGCGCACGGCCCGGGCCTACACCGAGTACATCCGCGGAGTGGAGACCTACCACGACAGCTATGCCGGTCACGACGTCCAGCTCCCCACCGGCTATGGCCAGGTCTGGGCCTCGCGCGATGGGGAGTACATCCTGGCCAACGACCTCCACTTCAATCCCAACGAAGGAGGACGCGGGACCTGGACCCAGATCACCCCGGTCCATTGAGCCCCGCCAGGCTCACTCCGAGCGGAGCATGAACGCCACCGGCTCGAACAGATCGCTGGAGAACAGGTTGAGCCTTCGCGGGAGCCCGAACCCGGGATCGGTCAGCGACGACCAGGTAGCGACCGCGACCGCCGTCGGCACAGTATCCAGCACCCCCCAGCGCACCTGCCCCGCCGCATCCACCTGGTAGAGCTCCTTGTCACGGGCGCTCACCGTCCCGGACCCGATCTGCAGGTTGGCGCTCGGATCCCAGCGCAGGAACACCGGAATCGAGTCGGGCTGTCCGGCATGCAGCACCAGGAAGACCAGGGACCGGGGGAAACCGACCGTGGTGTGTGAACCAGAGAGGACCGTGGCGGCGATGTCCGCCCGGGTGCCGGGGTACGCCATGTTCCACCCGGCGCTCACGTATCCCCCGAAGACCGGGGTCCGCAGGTCGCCGTTGACTCTCATGTCGAGCGGACCGGCACTCGTCAGGAGCCGGGCCTGGGCATCGACCCACAACCCCCACATCCATCCTCCAACCAGCCGCCCCTTCGCGAGATAGTTGATGACGGTGTCGCCCTGCTCGATGACGCGGACCCGCACCCGCAGCGCGGTGTCCGTGCCCTCCGTGCTCAGGTCGGCGGTCCCGGTCTCCACCAGCGGCTGCGCGATGCTGCCGCTGCTCACGTTGTAGAGCACGAAGCGCACCGCATCGGGTGGGGCACCGGTTCGGGTGCTGGGCACGTACCCCGGCTCTGCCAGATCGTAGACGAAGGTGGTACCGAGCCGCTGGGCGAGCGTCTGCCCGGCGAGGGTGAAGCGGTAGGCCAGCACCGCCAGGCGCGCGGCGGCCGGCTGGTCGATGGCGAGCGTCGCGCGCACCGAATCGAGCGACGCGAGCAGCGACGCGAGCGGCGGCAGCGGGAGCGGGGTGGTGACCAGCGCGCGTGACTCGAGAATCGCCGGGAGCCCGCCGGCCCACCCGGTCAGGTGGACCGAGTCGACGCCGGTCCGCGCCGGACGGAGCCAGAGGTCCAGCGAATCGCCCGGGACGACGGTGTGCAGGGTGTCCCAGAGCAGCTCGATGCTGTCCGCGGTGGTGCCGTCGACGGTGAGCTTCGCACCCAGGTGGGTGCTGTCGCCGAGCACGAGCGTGTCAGGAGCGAGGCTCACCGCGAGCGATGCGGTGGCACCGGGCTCGGTGGCGTGATCCTCCCCGCCGCACCCGGCGACGGCAAAGCCGAGTGCGGCGGTCAGGAGCAGAATCGACCGGTTCGACAACATGCTCACCTCCAGCCGATCCTCACGATAGCACCAACGGCGCGAACAGAGGCGCAACAGCGGCTGAAGGTCCTCTCAGGATGCCGGCTGCCGCCAGCCATCGACGATCTCGAGAATCCCCTCTGACGGCTCGGCGCTCCCTTCCCACTCGACCGGAGAACCGGCGGCGAGCAGCAGCCGGCCCACCGCGGCATACTCTCCACTCGCCTCGCCATGACTGCGCGACCCCTCGGCGGCCCACACCAGCGGCTGGCCGTTGAACTCGCGATCGCGCACCGCCACCGAGGCGCCGCAGGAGAGCAGCAGCCGCACCGCTTCCGCCCTGCCTGCCATCGCCGCGGAGTGGAGCACCGTCTTGCCGATGCTCGCGTCGGGACGGTTCGGGTCGAACCCCGCCGCGAGGAACGCCTCCAGCGCGCGCAGGTCGCCACTCTCGGCCACCTGGTGGAAGGCGGTGTAGTGATCCTCGCCCAGCTGCCGCACAACCGTGCGATGCGCGCCGAGGAACGCCTCGGCGCCGGCACGGTCGCCCCGGCTGCAGAGCGCGGTCAGCTGGTCGGCCTCCTCGAGATCTCCGGACGCGCCGTGGGCCAGCAGCCACGCCGCCATCTCCCGGTTCCCGCTCAGCTCGGCGATGGCGTAGGGGGTCTTTCCGTCGGTGCGGCGCACATCCACCCCCCCGCCATGCGCCAGCATCGACTCGGCGAGGGGGAGATGGCCCACCCGGGCGGCGGCGTGGAACGGGGTTTCGCCGTTCGCCGGGAAGACTGCGTTCGGGTCGGCGCCGTGGTCGAGCAGCCAGAGCGCCCCTTCGAAGCGCCGGCTCCAGCCGAGGATGGCGTAGAGGGCGGTGGATCCGTCGGTGGCCCAGGGCTGGTCGGCGCGGGCACCGTGGGCGTGGAGGAGGTCGAGGAGCGGGATGTCGGCGGCACTGGCGGCGATCACGAGGGTCACGCCGTCGTTGGGATCGGCGCCGGCCTCGAGGAGGAGCTGGACCAGAGGCAGGGAGCGGGTGGCGAGGGCGGCGCCCCAGAGGACGGGGCGGTGGACGCCGTGGTGTTCCCAGGGGAAGCGGGTATTGGGATCGGCGCCGAGTGCGAGGAGTTGTCTGGCGATTTCGGCCATGCCGCGGGCGCGGGTCTTGTCACCGTCGTCCCGCGTTTTATCGCCCTTCTCCCGCGTGTTATCGGCCTCAACGCGCGTCTTATCACCCTTCTCGCGCGCTTTATCCGCCTCGCCCCGCGTCTTATCGCCCCCCTCGCCCCGCGTTTTATCCCCACCCGCTATCACCATCGCCGAGTGGCAGACATAATGCAGCGGCTGCCAGCCGCGCGGCCCACCAGCACGGAGCGCCAGACCCGGGTCCGCCGCCAGCCTCGACCCCACCAGCGCCACATCGCCCAGCACCAGCCCGGCGTGAACATTCGCCGTCGCGATCCCCGGGAAAGAGCGCGAGGATCCGCTCCGCCCGCTCCCCCCGCCCATCGGTCGCCGCCTCGAGGAACTGCTCCAGCGCCGACCCGAACTCCAGCGAACGCGCCTCGACCTCCTCCCGGAGCGCCTTCCACGACTCGAACCCATGCTCCCGCGCGATCACCGACTGCGCGTCGTGCAGCGCGAGCGCCGCACGCTCCAGCGCCGCCTCGGGCAGCGAGGCAAAGGCAGGCAGCACCCGGAAACGGGCGCGTGCCCCTGCCCCGCCCTGACGGGCGGACTGCAGCAGTTCCTTGGCCTGGTGCTTGAGCTGGTCGAGTGAGGGACGTGCGGGAAGCTGCTTCGCGGACATACGACCTCCATGCTGTGTGCCGGTGGTCCGCAAGCCGGCCAGCACGGAGACTGCCGTGCGGGAATACTCGAGAGAGGTGGACTCTGTCCTTCGCGCGGACCCGCCGGCGCCCTCACGCGCCATGGGTCCATGGTATCGGGAGAATCACCCTCGGTCAACTGAGGCGTTTCACGCCACCTTCATGACCTCTTGTGTCAGGACCAATATTATCACCCGCAGGTGATAAATACAGTCAATCAGCCGATCGGGCCAGCCGCTCGGCCCACACCCCCGCGAACGAGAGACGCCCCATGCTGACCAGATCCGTCATCACCACCCTGCTCGCGTCCGCGTGGCTTGCCACCGGTTGCAGCCCCGCCCCGAAGGACGCCGCCCAGGCCGCGCCCCCGGAAGACGCCCCGGCCGCCGGCCAGATCGCCTCCTCCGACGCCAACGGCCCCAAGACCATCGCCGCGATCGCGCTCGGCTCCAAGGACCACACCACCCTCGTCGCGGCGCTCAAGGCCGCCAACCTGCTCGACGCCCTGGCCACGCCGGGCCCGCTCACGGTGTTCGCACCGGTCAACAGCGCGTTCGACAAGCTCCCCGCCGGTACCGTAGAGACCCTGCTCAAGCCGGAGAACATCGGCCAGCTCCGCACGGTCCTCCAGCACCACGTGATCGTCACCACCTACAAGCCGGAGGCCCTCACCGACGGGATGTCGCTCTCGATGCTCGACGGTGGGCCGATCACCGTCACCCGGAAGGGCGACGACATCACCGTCGGCGGCGCCAAGGTCCTGGGCAGCGTGCCGGCCGGAAACGGATACGTGTACGTGATCGATGGGGTGCTGGTCCCGGGGAAGTAACGCGGGAACGCAGCAGAAAAGCGGCAAGGCGAAGCGGAGGGCTCCCACCCGGGAGCCCTCCCTCGTTTTCACCCGGCAACCTTCTGGATCGCCTGGCGCACGAATACCCGCGTTTCCTTCGGGAGCGCCGCCTTGAGCTGTGCCTTCGCCGCCGGCCCTCCCACCCGCCCCGCCACCCGTACCGCCGACACCGCGAAGAGCGGATCCGGGTCCGACGCCAGGCGGAGCGCGACCGCAGCGGCGCGGGCGCTGTCGCCCGATGCCGCGAGGGTATTCAGCGCCGCCATCCGGAGATTCCGGTTCTCACTGCTGGCAGTGAGCCGTTCGATCCCATCGAGCGCGCGCGGCTCGTGGATCGTCCCCAGGTAGGTGAGTGCCGTGAAGCGGAGCCCGAGCGGCTGATCGGGGCCGGCAGCCTCGAGGAGGAGGTCGAGCGCGGCGCCGCCCCGGGCCCGGCCAATCACCGCCAGCGCGCCCTGGCGCGCGGCATCGCTGGGATCGGTGCGGTACATCGTGTCGGCCGCGGGCGCGGCGGCGGCCACGTCCAGCTGTCCCAGGTCCTGCAGCGCGGCCGCCCGGACCGCCCCGGCCGGATCACGCAGCGCCGAGCGGAGTACCTGGCGGGTGGCGGCGCTGGAGTCGGCCTGCATCGCCTCGAGCGCCAGTTCGCGCAGCTCGGGCATGTGCTCGCTGAGGACCACCAGGCGGCGGGCGGCCTGGGCCGTCGAGTCGTGACGGTCCGCCAGCGCCCGGATCGCCCAGTCGCGGCCCCGCACATCCAGGTCGTGCGCCGCCATGGTCGCGAGTTCCGCCTCGGAGTAGTCCCCCGCCACGGTACCGAGCAGCCAGCCTCCCTCGTCGAACCGGAAGGAGAGCGGCTCCGCCGGCAGCGCGACGGCGAAGGTCTCGCTTGCCCGTGACACCATGATCTCCCGCCGCACCACCGAGTCGCGGGTGATCACCCGGAGGGTGACCGGGAAGCGGAACAGCGGATGCACCGAGTCCACCGGCTGGGTCTGGGTCACCGTGACGTGCAGCGTCTTCGCGGCCGCATCCCAGTGCCGGGCGAACGCGACGCGGGGGTAGCCGATCCCGTAGGCCCACTGGTCGAAGAACCAGTCGAGGTCGCAGTGGCAGGTCTGCTCCATCGCCGCGGCGTAGTCGGGCGTCGTGACCGGGTGATAGGCGTTGTCCACCAGGAAGCGGTGCATCCCGGCCCAGAAGAGCGAGTCACCCAGCAGGCGGCGCAGCTGGTGCGCCAGCTGGGCGCCCTTGGGATAGACGTGGCCGCTGAAGAAGAGCACGATCGGGTCGGTTCCCTGGTACTGTCCCCACACCAGCGAACGGACCTCATTCTCGTCGGCCTGCATCGCCGCCTGCTGCTGGCCACCCCACTCGAGCGCCGCGGCGTTCCAGCCCCGGGTCTTCTCGTTCTCCACCGACTCCATGTAGGTCGTGAGCCCCTCGTTCAGCCAGATGTGCGCCCAGGTGGCGGCGGTGGTCAGGTCGCCGAACCACTGGTGGGCCAGCTCGTGCGCATTCAGCCCGCGTCCCGAGTTCTCGGGCTCGCCGCCGGCGCCGTGGAGCGCCAGGTCGGTCTGGGTCGTCGCGGAGACATTCTCCATCCCGCCATAGGTGAAGTCGGGGATGATCGACTGGTCGTACTTGGCCCAGGGGAACGGCACGCCGAGCACCTGGGAGTAGACCTCCATCATGGCCGGCGTCTCGCCGAAGGTGCGCCACGCGGCGTCGGTCGTGTCGGCGTAGGTGTAGTACTCGACCGGGATCCCGCGCCACTGGTCCCTGAGGATGGTGAACGGTCCCGCCACGACGGAGTAGAGGTAGGTCGATGCGGGCCGCTCCTGGCTCCAGTGCCAGATGCGCGTGGCGCCGCCCGGCGCCGGAGCAACGTCCACCAGCCGGCCGTTCGAGAGCACCACGAGCCCGGTATCCACCTGGACGTAGAACTCCCAGGTGGTCTTGTCGTTCGGGGCGTCGTAGGTCGGCACCCACGCCCGCGTCTCGGTGGCCTCGCCCTGGCTCCAGACGATGTTCCGCCGAGGCACGAAGTAGAGCCCGCGCTCGGGAAAGCCGTGATACCCGACGGTCACCTCGACGGTGTCGCCCGCCTTGCCGGCGCGGGGGAGCCGCACCGTCACGTGGCTGGTGTCCTGGGTGAACGTGAGCGTCTTCCGCCCGGCGCCGCTGGCCCGGTCGATCGTGAGATTCTCCGCCTCGAGCCGGATCGTGTCGGTCGGCATCGTCAGCCGCACGCGGGTGGTCACTTCGCCGAGGAGCTGCCGGTGCGGCGCATCGAAGCGCACGTGGATGACCTGGTGCAGCAGGTCGAAGCGGCGGACCTGCTCCGGCCAGACGCGGGGGGCGGTATAGGCGCCGACCACGCCGGCGGGACGCTGGGCCACGAGTGTGCCGGCGGCCCCGGCGAGGAGCAGGAAACCAGTGACGACGGTCTTCATTGGAGATTCCAGTCGAGGAGAGCCAGGAAGAGCGACGTAGCTCCGGGCATGCAGGTTTCGTGAGGAGCCGAAAGGTGCGGGCGCGGCTGCCCGGCGGCAAGCACCCGTCTGGCGAGGTGCTTCTTCGGCCGCCAGATTCACCGAGTCCCGGTTCGCACGTCTACTCGCCGAGGAGTTCTTCGATGTCCCGCCGCACCACCCTGCTCGCTGCCGCTGCCCTTGCCGGCGTACTCTCGCTTGCCACCGGTCTCCCCGCCGCGGGGCAGATCCCCCAGGCCGAGTATGCCGCGCGACGAGACTCACTCGCGGCGCGGATTGGAACGGGCGTGGTCGTCGCCTTCGGGGCCCGCACTCCGGTCACCGACTTCGGCCCGCCCACGCAGCTTCCGGCGTTTCACTACCTGACGAACTACGACGAACCCGACGCTGTCTTCGTGCTGGTGGCGCGGAAGGGCGCGGGGGCCGGCACGCTCTTCACCGTGCCGGTCGAGCCCCGCCGGTCGCTCTACTACGGGCAGCGGCCGGACAGTGCCAGGCTCGAGCGCGAAACCGGGCTCCACTCCCGCTCCCTCTCGGCGCTCGACCAGGTCCTCGACAGCCTCGCCGCGGCCGGGCTCCCGTTCTATGCCCTGGCGGATTTCGAGGACGCCGACTTTGCGGGCGTGGACTCGCTGACCCGCGGCGGGCGCTACCTGCGAGCGTTCGCCGAGCGGCATCATGGAATCAAGCTGGCGGATGCCCACCCGATCGTGAACCAGCTGCGGGCGAAGAAGAGCCCGGCGGAACAGGCGCTGCTCAGGAAGGCGGCGGAGATCAGCGTCGAGGGACACAAGGCCGCGATGCAGCTCGCGGCGCCGGGGCTGCATGAGTACGACCTCCAGGCCGCGCTCGAGTACGCCTTCCGGCGCGGGGGCGGTGCGCGGCCGGCGTACGGCAGCATCGTCGGCACCGGCCCGCAGGGCACCCAGCTGCACTACATGAAGGACCGGGCGCCGCTCGAAGCCGGGCAGCTGGTGGTGATGGACGCGGCGACGGAGTATGAGGGCTACGCCGCGGACGTCACCCGCACCATCCCGGTCAGCGGAACGTTCTCACCCGATCAGCGCTCGCTCTATCAGCTGGTACGCGACGCGCAGGCGGCGGCGGAGAAGTACTCCAAGCCGGGCCTCTCGTCGCAGGCCGCGTCGGATTCGTCGTTCGAGGTCCGGGCCCGCGGCCTTGCCGCGCTCGGCTACATCGAGAGCGCCGATGCGATGATGGACCCGCCCTGGGCGGCGGACTGCGTCAAGCAACCGCGCGCCTGCCGTCAGGCCACGCTGTTCACCATTCACGGCATCAGCCACGGCATCGGGCTCGCGGTGCACGACCCGGCGCAGTTCTACGCCCCGGACCACATCTTCCGGGAGGGGGATGCGTTCACCATCGAGCCGGGGATTTACATCAGCCAGGCGGCGCTGGACCTGCTGCCGGACACGCCGAAGAACCGGGCCTTCAAGGCGAAGGCGGGGGCACTGGTGAAGCGGAACAACAACACCGGGGTGCGGATCGAAGATGACTACCTGATCACCCCCGAGGGGGTGGAGTGGATCAGCAAGGCGCCGCGGGAGATTCCGGAGGTGGAGGCGGCGATGCGGAGAAGGTTGCAGCCGTAGGTCCCCAGCAACGACACTGGCAGCGCGTCCCCGGGAATCTTCTTCCCTCGGAGCAGCGCGGCCAGTGCCGTCAATTGCGACCCTGCAGGTTAGGGCTTGGGGTGGTCAGCAACATCCCGGCCGATGACGGCCGCATCCCCCACACTATCCGCGTCCGTTGCCGAGACCAGGCTTCGGAGGGCGATCGTATTGTCGTTTGTGGTGTACCCCATCCTGTTGATCGGTGTCAGCGTAGTGCCGTTCAGCTCGAAGACCGTCCAGAGGGTTCCGGGCTGATTGGGGACGAAGAACTCCTGCCGCAGCTGGTCGCCCATGAACAGCTGCACCCGTGCCCCCGAGTTTGCCAGCGCAGTACTGTTGGTCGGACGTGTCCCGCTGGCTGCATAGGTCCAGTAGTCGTGGACCGAATACCGGTACACTCCCGAGAGCTGCTGTGAGATTGTGATCGTCTCCGGACCGAACGACGTCACATCGTCGATGTCGAGCGCTGCGAAGGGATCGCTGAAGAGTGACCCCTTGGCAGGGTAGTACACGTGGAAGCGGGACCCGGCGGCCGTCGGCCCTGTCAGGTGCGAATCGAGATCCTGGGGGTTGGCCCCCCACGTGAGGACGATCCGGATGTCGTTGCTTGCCGTCGGGAGCAGCGAAAGGTCCTGGCCGGCGATCACCTGGCTCCCCACCACGATTCCCGTCTGGACCTGCGATGCGTACCCCGTCCCAGTGCCCGTGATCGAGTACGTCCCGGGCGCGATGTTGGTGAACGAGTAGGCCCCGCTGGCATCGCTGGTTGCCGTCGCGAGCGGCGGGAGGAGCACGCTATTGATGCCTCCTCTGAGCTCGACCGTAATGCCGCCGATAAGCTGCCCGGTCCTTGCGTTTCGGATGTGACCGGTCATCCCGCCAGGAACATTGCTCGAAAGTACCAGGGGGATCAGCTGGACAGTGGTGGTGTTGTCTACGGTGATCCGCTGGGCATTGACAGTTACGGAGACGTAGCCGGGAGCGACGACATCGAGGTCATAGACCCCCTCGGCCAGGGAGCCGGAGGTGAAGACACCGGCGGCGTTGGTCGCAGCGAAACCATAGGCGGTTGATCCCTGGCGGAAGCGGACCAAGGCCCCCGGAACCCCGATTGGGCTCACGGAGAGAGTTGTCCCGATCACGACCCGACCGCTGAAGAACCCGCCGTTGATCGGGACCTGAACCATCCCGATCGGTGGTTGGGACAGAACGGAAACAGCGAACCCGACGAAGTTCCAAGCGCCGAAGGGGGCAAAGATGAAGCCAGCGCCTGGCACAAACGACATGCTGCAGGCGGTTGCCGCCCCTGGATCTCCAAGGAGCCGAGCGAACGGATAGACTGCTGCGTGATACAGCGCCGTCGCTAATGGAAGAAGGCCTGTTGCTGCCCTAACGTTACCAAACAGAGTTTGCCCCGTCTGGTCATCAGTGAAGTAGTTCGCCATGTTGCCGATGCACGATGCGCCGGGCATCGGGATGGCCGCCGCGGAGAGAAGGGGCAACGTCCCATAGGTTGCGATAGTCAGTGCCATCGGGACATTGGACTGGGGCAGACCGGCAGCTTGTGCTAATGTCGCCGTTGGCTGGGCAAACCCCAGGCCCTGGTACCAGTACTCAACCGTAGGGCCTGGATTCGAGGAGAATCCCGCATCGGTGAAGACCGTCGGAGTGCCAACCTGGGTCAGGCTGAAGATCGTGTTCAGACTTGCCTGGGTAGCGCCCTTCATTACCTCAGTTACCTGCGTCCAGCCCGAGTAGCTCCCGTCCGCCGCCCGGTTGCGCCGGTGGATACTGACATGCCGCCACCCGGCATTCGAGATGGTCATCTGGGAGTTCTGCACATTGAACGTGACCCCACCACCGCTGGTCGTGAAGTTCCCGGCAGCAAGGCTCGCCCGTGAGAGACCGGTGCCGTTTGCCTGAGTCCAGTATTCGACCGCGCATGCCGTCAGCGCCGCCGCGACATCAGGCTGATTCACGACACTCCTGAGCACATCCGTTGGCAGACGACCCTCGAAGAGCTGGACCAGACCGGGGAAACAGGCCAGGGACGTGATGGCATTGATGCTGACCTCCGCCTCGGCTCTGGTCGCACCGATGATTCCAGGCGAGATGTAGAGAGTCGCCAGCGCGGTTGTCCTCGCGTTCGCCGGCATGACCTCCGCCCCCGCCGGTCCCGGCAGACTCAGGGTCATTCCCCTCGCCGAGTAGTCCTCGTCCAGGACATACACCACCTGCGGGATCGTGCTGGACACGGTGGCCGTGCCCGAGCCGGACCGAACGCTGCCGCTGATGCCGAACAGCGTTCCGAACGCCAGGGCGCGATCCCCGAACGCGCCCGGTTCCAGCGTGGCCGGTACGTCGCTGACGCCGGCGCTGGCCGGCGGCAGTGCGTCGATCCAGACGGTTACAGCGCTGCCCTGCACCCCCTTGACCTCGATTGTCAGGTCGGTGGAGGACTTGAGTGGTACAGGAATCCGGATCTCCCGGATCAGGCGGCCGCGCAGTGCACTCTCACTCACGACATCGACGCCGTTCAGCGTCACCTTTCCGGTAGTGACCTCGAGGCCATCATCGCGCACGATGAGAAGGCCGGACTGAGGCTTGGCCGAGAAGCGAACCCGCTTCACTCGTACCTGACCTCGGTCAATGCCCGCAGTGATCGGATAGAGAATGCAGGTACTGCAGAGCGTATCCGGTGGTGCCGAAGGACCCGGCACGAGATGCCCGGTCTCGGCTGGTGCTTGAGGGGTTTCGAGAATCTGGGGTTCGCAGGCCTGCAGGAGCGTGAGGAGGCCGATTGCCAGGGCCAGCTGTCGCCGTTGCATTGGACTCACCGGTCGATGGGGGGGAGAGGGAGACCGGAGAGTAGAATGGCGACGATGTGTCAGGCAGGCGTCAATCCCCTGGGCGGGCGGCCCATCACCCGGTCGAGACGGCTCCGTGACGTGGGGCGGCCACCGAATCTCCGCCGAAGCGAAGGAACCGCACTGTGCGTGATTGCCGCTCGGCCAGTGCCTGCCTCTACGGCCGCGCCTGCTCCACCGCCTCGATCAGCTCATCCGGGAACTCCCGGAACGGATAGAGGTCGACCACCCCGATGATGCCCGTCGCTCCGTGGAAGAAGACCGTCTGGGTCACCGGGATGCCGGAGTAGCGTACCATCCGCTGAGAACACTTCACCAGCTGATCCCAGCGCACGGCGCCCCCGGCCGGGGAGCCGAGCCCAAGCGCCAGCGCGGAGTCCGGCACGTAGCGATAGTGAATCCCCACCGTATCGGCCCGGACAAAGGCCTCGCCCAGCAGGCCCGCGCGGAGGCGCACCAGGCCGCGGCCGAGCGACCACCAGGTCAGGGGCACGCCGGCGAGCAGCGCCAGCACTCCCCCCGCCGACGGCTCGGCCCGGACCTCGCGAATGCCGACCGCGAGGCCCAGGCCGAAGAGTGCGGCCATGGCAAGCCAGAAGAGACCGCGGACCAGGAGCCAGATCCGCGCGGGATGCGCCAGGTCGCCGGCCACGGGGGGCGAGGAGGTCATGGTGGACCGTGGTGAAGGCTCAGGGGTCGGCTTCTAGTGACACACCAGATTGATCAGCACATCGAGCGTCGTCCCATTCCACGCGGTGATCCGGCGTGGGCCTGGGTCGTCACAGTTGGCGGGCAGGTTCGTGAGCCGGTAAGTATATGGGACGCTCATGTAACCGATGCCCTCCCAGACCCGTTCAGCCGAGGGCGTTACGGAGTAGTTGAAGGTGATCTGGTCTCCGTAGTCATTGGCCGCGGTTATGCCAATCCCGGGATCGTCGACCGGCGCTCCGGTCCTGGCGTCTCGCAGCCTCAGAAGGATGATGACTTTCGAGCATGCCACGCTGAAGTTCACGACATCGGTCTGTCCCGCCTTCGGAATGCCGACCCCCGGCGCGGGCACGCTGCACTCGATCGGGACCTCGACGAGTGACACGGCATATGGGGCGAGGATGGAAGTGGGCGGAACCGCTTCGAAGATGTAGTTGCCGGCGTCGTCCGTCGACACGAAACGACTGATGTTGCCCGGCCCGCCCTGGAGGGCAACGCGTCCTGTCGCGGGCCCGAATCCGCTGGGCCCGGACACCGTGCCGGTCACTGCACCCTGGTTGCAGTCCATCTCCATGTTGAACGTGGTGCGCCGGCCGGACGGCACGAACACCGGCACCGGTATGCCAATCGGGGCACAGGTGCCCTTCGCCCGTGGCAACACCCCATAGGTGTCCTCAGGCCGGAGGGCGCCCGTCTGGTAGAACCCCGTCGAGTCGGCGACCACAGCGAGAAATCCGCCGCCCACGGAGAGTTCGACGGTCACATTCGGCACCGGCAGACCCCGGCTGGACTTGACCGTCCCCTGGATCATCCCGTCGGGGCAATCCACCCCGAGGTCGAGCGCCAGGTCGACCCCCGCAACGATCACGATGCGCGTCCCGGTGATCGCGTGGCAGATGGGCGGGCCGGTGAAGGCCACCGCATACCGCCCCGGCGCCAGGCCGGGTGCGAGGTACTCCCCGGTGGCGCCGGTCCGGAAGCGGAGCGTGTCCACGCTTCCGTCCGCCACCAGCTTCACCTCCCCATCCGCGACCGGCCCCAGCAACGGCAGGCCGGTGATGACCCCGTGCAGCCCGCCAGGCTCGGCGGGCGGGGCCGTGCAGGTCACGCTGAAAGTCACGGTCGCCACGCCCCCGGACACCACCGTCGCGTTCTGGCTCCCGGGATCGGTGCAGCCGGTGGGCAGGCCGGAGAGCGCGAGCGTCGCAGTGCCGGGTGCCAGGTTCGCAAGGGTGAAGAGCCCCGCGCCGTCAGTCGCCGTGGTCGCGCCGGCCCCGCTCACACTGACGCCCGCGAGCGGCCCGCGCTGCAGGCTCGTCACCGTCCCCGCGAGGCCGCCGTTCCCGGGCGTGGGCGGCGAGTCCTGCAGGTCGGCGGCCAGCACCAGGTAGGCGGTGAAGCTGGTGGCCCGCTTGTCGACATCGAAGCCTACCGTGCGGGGGCTGGTGGTCTGCTTCGGCGCGAGCGGCGTGGGATACGCTTCCCACCGGTAACACTCCCGGCCCCAGAAGCAGGTCGCGTTGCCGAGAAAGTTCCACGGCGCGCCGCTCCCGGCCGAGCCGTCGCCATTCCACTCAGGGCTCGGCTTGATCGCCAGCCTCGCGGGCGTAGTCGTGGCCTGGAAGGGAAAGAGGAGCAGCCCTGCCTGCCCCGCCGGCGGCCTGGGGAATGTCGGTGTGACGAACGTGGTACTGTTGAGCCGGTTGGTCAGCGCCACATCGAACGTCACCCGCACCTTGCCGGGCTGGTACTGGCCTGCGGCAGATTGCACCAGGTTGGTCAGCGTCACGCCGAGTTCGTTGGTGCCGAGGATCACGTGCGGGCGGTCCCCGGCCTGCGACCCGGAGCCGCCGGGCGGGACCAGCGCACCCTGCAGCGTGCCATGCTCCAGGTCCACCGTGACCAGCAGGGACCGCCGCAGCACCTCGGCGGCCTGGGTAGTGTCGGGCGGTGTCGGCAGGGAATCGCCGTCGGCGCATCCGCCGGCGATGATCGCGGCAGCAGCCAGGAGCCGGGTGACTCGAGAGACGGAACGTCGCGCGCGGATCGGCATACCAAGTCATCCAGGAGAAGTCCCCGGCGGCCGCTCAGCGCCGTCGGGGAGACGTGAGGTCAGCGAAGTCGGCGATCACCGAGTCGATCACCGGGACACAGCGGAGGTCGGTCCGCGCACCTACCCGCCGCGCGACCACGGTGGCCAGGTCGGCGGTGCTCAGGTGCACATGGTGACGGGCCCGGAGCGTGTCGCGTCCCTGCCGGAGCAGGACGCCCAGGTCGCCGGCCGGCTCGAGGCAGGCGCGCGCCAGCGTGTCCGGCACCGCCTCCGCGCGGGCGCAGCCGACGAGCGCAACCGCGAGCAGCACGATGGAGAGTCGGCGCGCGACCGGAAGCCAGGACCGGTCGAGGATCGTCATCGGCATGTGATCGGGAGCCCCGGTCCGGAGGTGGCGCCGCCTCACGGCGCCTGGCACGGTGCACCCCGTACCATTGCTGGCGCCCCGCCCGTCGAGGCGTACCTTTGCCAAGGTGAGTCTCCGGCATCACCCGACCCGCTAACGGAGCGTTAGTTGGCGAATAACGGCGCTTCCCGCGATGTCCCCGCCCGCCTGGAGCTGCTGGGCCGCCTCGACCTGCGCGATGGCGCCGGGGCCGAGGTCACGTCCATCCTCAAGGGACCCAAGCGGATCGCCCTCCTCGCCTGGCTGGTGCTGGCGCGGAAGGACTGGTTTCACCGGCGGGACCCGATGCTGGCGCTCTTCTGGCCCGAGTCCGGCGCGGAGCAGGCGCGCGGCTCCCTGCGCCAGGCCATCCACACCCTCCGCCGGAGCCTCGGCGCCGCCGCCATCGAGTCCCGCGGCGATGAGGAACTGCGCATCAATCCGGCGTGCATCACGTGCGATGCCGTCGAGTTCGAGCGGCTCGCCGCCGAGGGCCGCGCCGCCGAGGCGCTCCGGCTCTACCGCGGGCCGCTGCTCGATGGCTTCCACGTGTCGGATGTGGCCCAGGAGTTCGACTCCTGGCTCGCCGGCGAGCGCGCCCGGCTCGCTCGCCTTGCCGGAGAGACCGCCTGGCGGTTGGCGGACCAGGCGGAACGGGAGGGCGCCAGGCTCGATGCCGCGACGTGGGCGCGCCAGGCCCTTTCGCTCCTGCCCCAGGACGAGCCCAGTGTCCGCCGGCTGATGCAGCTCCTCGGCCGGCTCGGCGACCGTGCGGGAGCACTCCGCGTCTTCGAGGAATTCGCGGTCCGGCTGCGGACCGAGTTCGAGAGCGAGCCCGCGGCCGAGACGCGCGTGCTGGCCGCACGCCTGCGCACCTCGCCGCCTGCATCACCCGTTCCGGTTGTGACGGCGGCTCCAGTCACCGAGGGCACCGCCGCGGCCGCAGCGGATGCGCCGCAGCCGCCTGCCCCGTCACCCCGCGCCCGCCGCCTGCTGGTCGGGGGTGGCATGCTCCTGACAGCTCTGCTCGCGACCGGCCTCTGGATGCGGCTCCGGGCGGCGGCACCGGTGCCGGTACTCGCGGTCGGCGTCATCGGTGAGCCCTCCGTCCCCGACACGACGGAGACCGCGCGCGCCATCCCGGAACTGCTCGCGACCAGCCTGGCCCGGCTCCCCGACGTGAAGGTGGTGAGCCGCATTCGCCTGTACGACGTGATGGGTCAGCTGGGCGACTCGGTGCTCACGCCCGAGCTCACTGCGCGGGTGGCGCGGCGGGCGGGCGCGACCGAGCTGGTGGAGGGGACCTTCTACCGGACCGGGGGCGATTCCTTCCGGCTGGATCTTCGGCGAGTGGACCTCGAGACCGGCACGGTCCGCGGAGCCTACACCGTCGGCGGCACCTCGGTCTTCCAGCTGGCCGATGCGGCGACCAGGGCCCTGGCGGCCGACCTTCATGTCGCCCTGCCGGAGACCTCACCGGCGGCGGCCGTGTCGCTCGCCGCCCGCCGCCTTTTCGAGGAGGGCCTGCGCCGGTACTACACCGGCAGCACGCACGAGGCTGCCGAGCTGTTCGAGAGTGCGCTGTCGGAGGACTCGACCTACGCGCTCGCGGCCTACTACGCCGCGGAATCCCGGCAGGAGGATCCACCCACCGCGCTGGCACTGCTCCGGCAGGCGGTTCGCTTGAGTCCCGGCGCCACCCCGCGCGACCGGCTCACCATCCTGCTCGCCTGGGCGATCCGTACCAACGACACGGCGATGGTCGCCGTGGCCGACTCGCTTTCCCGCCGCTACCCGGACGATGCGGAGACCCGCTACGCCGCCGGCCAGGCCCATGCATGGACCGGTGATCCCGCGGGGGCGATGCCGCACTTCCGCCGGGTGATCACGCTCGACTCGGCGGGACTCCGGGGCGCCGTGGTGCGCTGCCGGGCCTGCGACGCGTACACCGGACTCGCCGCAGCCTACATGCAGCTCGACTCCCTGGCAGCGGCGGAGCGCGCCCTGCAGGAGCTGATGCGGGCCCGGCCCGGCCTGGCGCCCGGCTGGGCACTGCTGGCCCGGGTGCTCGCGCAGGACGGCCGGGAACGGGAAGCCCTCGAGGCACTCGGCAGGAGCGGCCGCTCGCTGCAGGAGCCGGCGGGCCTCGCACTCGGGGCCGAAATCCAGCTCATCCTCGATCATCCGGACGAGGCCGAGGCGCAGCTCATCGCGCTCACCCGGTTTGGCAGTCGCGACATCCGCCGCGAGGGACTGTGGCTCCTCAACCTCGCCCAGCGGCATCGCGGCCAGCTGCGCGACGCGCTGGCCACCGCCGCACGGCTCGCGGCGCTGTGCGATTCACTTCCCGGTGGCGCGCGGGTGAACACCGACGGCCGCCTGCTCGCGGCCCAGACCTACCTCGAGCTCGGTGAGACCGACCGCGCGATTGCCGGATACGAGGCCCTCGCCGCCATTCCGCCCACCGACGGGGCGGAGATCACCGGGATCCTCGCGCGCAAGCGCGCATTCGATCTGGCCCGGCTCGCCATGGCCCTCAGTGCCGCGCACGATACGGTGCGGCTGGTGCCGCTGGCCGACAGCGTCGCCTCCTGGAGCCGGCGAAGCGCCTTCTCGCGGGACCGCGCGCTGGCGCCGTATGCGGCGGGACTGGTCGCCCGGGAGCGCGGCCAGCTCGACAGCGCCGCACGCGCGTTCCGGGCTGCGCTGGTGCTGCCCGGCTCCGGCCTCAGCCGGGTCAACGTCGACCTCGCGGCGACGCTCCTTGCGCTGGGCCGGCCAGCCGAGGCCATTGCTCCTCTCCAGGTCCTGTTCCGGCGGGATGTGCAGGGGTCGAACCTGTATGTCACGCGGGGGGAGGCCCACCTGCTGCTGGCAGAAGCGTTTGCGAAGGTGGGGAGGGCAGACAGCGCGGCATTTCACTATGAGGCGGCGGACCGGCTGTGGCGGGATGGCGATCCGGCGGTCCGAGGCCGGTTGGCGGCGCTGCGGGCACGGGGAGTGGAATCCCAATAGCATCGCGGTGATTTCCCGTAGGGGAGTGACGGGGTGTGAAGAGAGTTACAGAGGAATCCGCTTGTGATCCTCTGTACCCACCCGTAGCTTGGCGCCTGGTTGCCGTTACAGATGCGGGCGTCCCATGGAAGACCCCCCACGCTGGCTTGCCTCATACGGCGAGGTACCCCACCACCTCGCGTATCCCGACTGTTCGCTCTACGACGCGATCATGGCCACGGTTCGGCGCCTGCCCGATGCCGTGGCCTACGAATTCCTGGGTGCCACGGTCACCTACCGCGAGTTCGGCCAGTGCATTGACCAGGTGGCCGACGGGCTCGCCGCCCTTGGCCTCCGCGCCGGCGACCGCCTGACGATCGCCCTACCCACCTCACCCCAGGGCGTCATCGCCTTCTACGCCGCGCTCCGCCTCGGCGCCGTCTGCGCGATGATTCACCCGCTCTCCACCGCGCCCGAGGTCGAACGCCTGCTGACGATCAGCCGGTCCCGCATCGCCCTGACGCTCGACGCCCTGTACGACCGGTTCCGGGGCGCGCGCGCATCCGGACTCCTCGACACGCTGATCCTGACACACCTCGCTGACATGCTCCCGCCCCTCCGGCGTCTCGGGTTCTGGCTGGTACAGGGACGGAAGATTCCGCGGGTGCCTCGGGATGCGCCGGTGCGGTGGTGGCGGGAGTTGCTCGCCCCCCACGCGCCGTCCGCGCCACGGCCGGTGCTCGAGACGAACGCCATGGCCGGGATCCTCTTTTCCGGCGGGACGCTCGGCACACCCAAGGGGATCATGCTGTCGCACCGGAACTTCATTGCCGACGGCATGCAGCTGGCGGCCTGGGTGGGGATGCGGGAGGGCGACCGGGTCCTCGCGGTGCTGCCACTCTTTCACGGGTTCGGCCTCGGGGCACTGGTCAACGCGGGCTTCATGCACGGCGCGCGGGTCATCCTCGTGCCGCGCTTCTCGGCGGAGATCGTGGCCCGGCTGGTGCGCACCAAGCAGCCCAACATGATCGCCGGCGTGCCGACCGTGTACGGCGCCATGATCGGCGACCCCAACTTCCGCCGCGCCAGGCTCGCCTGCCTCAAGGCCGCGTTCTCGGGCGGGGATGCCCTGCCGGCCACGGTCAAGCAGCAGTTCGAGCAGCTGGTCATGGAGCGGGGCGGGTCGGCCCGGCTGCTGGAAGGGTACGGGCTCACCGAGGCGGTGACCGGCGTGATGGTCATGCCGCTGCATGCCGCGCGGACCGGCAGCGTGGGGCTGCCGCTGCCCGACATGCTGGTCAGCATCTGCGGGCCCGGGACCGACGAGGAACTGCCGGACGGCGAGGATGGCGAGATCTGCGTGCATGGCCCGCCGGTGATGCTGGGGTATCTCGACGACCCGGAGGCCACAGCCCGCTCGCTGGTGCGTCATCGCGATGGGCGGGTGTGGCTCCACACGGAAGACCTGGGACACCGTGATGCGGATGGCTTCTTCTATTTCCGGGGACGCCTCAAGCGGATGATCAAGTCCTCGGGGTTCAACGTGTACCCGGCTGAAGTGGAGCAGGTGATCGGCCAGCACGCGGCGGTCCTGGAGGCCTGCGTGATCGGCGTGCCGGACCGGGCGCAGGGGGAGCGGGTCAGGGCCTTCGTGGTAGTGCGTCCGGGGGTGACACCGAGCCCGGCACTTGCCGAGGAGATCGTGGCGTACTGTCGCGATCGCCTCATCAAGTGGTCCTGTCCCCGGGACATCGAATTCCTCGCGGAGATGCCGCGCACCCGCCTCGGCAAGGCCGATGTCCGCGCATTGGCCCGCGAGGGCCACCAGGCGGCCTGAGGCCCGGATGCGCGACTCGCCCTTCGCGAACAAGGTCGTCTGGATCACCGGCGCGTCATCGGGCATCGGCCGGGCGCTGGCGCTCGCGTTCGCCGCGGCCGGAGCTCGGCTCATCGTGTCCGCCCGCCAGCGCGAGGCCCTCGTGGCGCTGCAGGCGGCGTGCGCCCCGGCCGAGGTCCGGGTCGTACCGTTCGACCTGGGCGACCTGGATGCCTTGCCGGCGCGGGCCGCGGAGGCGCTCGCGTGCTACGGCGTCATTGACATCATGGTGCACAACGCCGGCGTCGCGGTCCGCGACCGGGCGGTCAACACGTCCCGCGAGGTGCACGAGCACATCCTGCGGACCAACTACCTCGGGCCGGTCCTCCTCACGCAGGCGCTCCTGCCCGCGATGTTCGCGCGGGGCGGCGGGCACTTCGTGGTCGTCAGCAGCCTGTCCGGGAAGTACGGCGGCCCCCTGCTCTCCGCCTACGCCGGATCCAAGCACGCACTGCACGGGTTCTTCGAGTCGCTCCGGGCGGAGGAGCACGATCGCGGTATCATCGTGACCATGATCGTGCCGGGCTTCATCAAGACGGAGATCACGGCGCATGCCCTGACCGGGAGCGGCGGGAGCTTTGGCCGCGTGCTGGGCATCTACCGGACCGCGATGACGCCGGAGGAGTGTGCCAGCCGGATACTCCACGCGGTCGCGAGGCACCGGCAGGAAGCGCTCGTCGGGGGTACGGAGACCGCTACCGTGTACCTGAAACGCTGGTTCCCCCGGATTCTCGAGGTGGTGGTCCGGAGCCACCCGGTCCGGTTCCGCGACCGGTTGCTCGGCCGGATTCCCTTCCTTGGGAAGCGGCGGCATCCGCCCGGCTAAATTCCACGCCACGGATCACATCTTCCGGGAGGGGAATGCTCTCACCATCGAGCCGGGAATCGACATCAGCCCGACGGCGCTGGACCTGCTGCCAGACACCCCGAAGAACCGGGCGTTCAAGGCCAAGGCGGCGGCACCCTGAGAACCTCGCCGTGAAGGCGAGGAATGACACCACTTTGACGCTACGACAGCAAGCCTGACATCGAAATGACGGCGGCTTCCTAGGTTGGCATCTTTCCATACCCCCACCTAGCGGAGGCTTTGATGCGATCCTACCGGCTCTTCCTGATCACCTTAGGCCTGGCCGGCTGTGCTGCCCCGGCGGGGCCCGATTCCGCGCCTCCGACCGCTGTCGACAGGTCTAGTGCCATATCTGCCACCGGGCTGACGATCACGGCCGACCTGACCCCGACGCGACTCTTCCCACCCAAGTACCGCTATCTCGGCTCAACCCTGCCCAGCGGCACCATATCCAACTACTTGGGGAGTCTTCAGTACATCGATGGCGCCTACTATACAGTTGACCCGGCATTCGTAATTGGGAGCTACAAGACACGCTACTACATCGTTCCCTCCAACGCGGCCTGGAATATCGACAAGTACGGTCAGTTCTGCGGGGGTGGGTGGGGCTACCCGGCAAACGCCTCACGGCCTCCAATCTCGGATGGCGGCCTGGATGCAGCGTGCCGCGAACACGACATGGCGTGGTCTGTGTGGAACGTGCTTGGCGGTGACGCGAGGTTTCTCAGTCGATTGAACGCGATTGCCCCCCGCTGGCAATACGAGGCCGATTACGTAGTTGCCGCAAAGAGCTGGATGACCTGCCGGGTGAGCAAGCATGTCACGGTCCCCACCGCCTACGAGACAAGCTGCGGCGGGCGTGTGATCTCTCTCGGAGCCAAGGCGTTCTTCTCTGCGAAGCTCATCAGGTAGGAATGGGCCGACGCCCGGACCGCTGGTGGGGCCTTTCAGGCCTCACTAGCGGGTTTCATTCCTTCGCTACAACCGTGTCATAAAGGCCATAGTGCGTCAGCCCCTCGTGACTCTCGACACCTGTATACCGCAGTGACGCATCCTCGTACCTGCGGAAGGCGAAGACGGCCTGGTTCATCAGCTCGGTATTGAAGACCCGGAGCCGCACCAGGAGGTGGAAGTCCTTGACCGTGAGCCCGGTAACCGCCTGGAAGAGATCCGGCTCCAGCTTGGTGATCACGTCCTGCAGGGTATTCTCCCGGAAGTCGGTCAGATACATGAAGGCAGGGATGCGGGTCGCGAACTTGATCAGCTTTTCCTGCACCAGCTTCCGCTTTGACTTGTACTCTTTCTCCTCCTCGGTAAGCTGCTGCTTCTGCTTCTTGGTCAGATCTCCTTCCTTTGCCTTCTTCTTCAGGTCTTTGACGGCGTCGCTCTTGTTGATGATCGTCTCGATGATGTCGTCGCCCAGTGCACGCCACCCCTCGATTCGCTCGACCGCTGCCAGAGCTTCGGGACTCTCGAGGATCCGGCGGAGGGTGTCGTTATCGACATTCACGAGCAGGGCCGACTGCCACTTCCGCGCCAGTAGAACCCCTGACGTTCCTGCCATGGCAATGTCCAGGATGCCGCCCGCATCCACCTGGGTCATGTTGGCGCCATCGTACGCCAGCACCGGCAGGAACGACACAAGGTCCTTGACCGCCTCCTCAGGGTTGGCATCAGCTGAAGAGAGCCGGATCCCGTACTCCGAGACCTGCCGGAGCGCCCGCGTGGGCGCGAAGTCGAAGACGAAGCAGATCGGCTTGAGGATCTCCTCCTCGTTCGGGTTGTCCCCGTTGGGGTTCTTGATTGACCAGGGAGACTGCACCCGGAAGGCGGCCTGAAAGTAGGTCTCCGGCGAAGTGAGGTTCCGGAGCATCAGGATCGAAGACCACTGCGGCACCGTCACGCCGGTGGTGAGCTTCCCGCAGGACAGGGTGATCGTCTTCGTCTCGAAGCCGCTTCCGATGGCCTCCCGTACCGGGGGAAGGGCATCCAGTCCGATTCCTGCTGCCGCACCAGCGGCAACCACTACCTCGTAGTCCTTCCAGAAGGTGTTGTGTTTCTCCTGAAGCAGGTTGGCCATGGCGTGGCAGGCCGCAACATTCGGAAGAAACCAGAAAGAGTGCTGGAGGTAAGGGAGCAACCGGACATCGGAGTATGGGTATGGTGGACGGGTCCCGGTCTTCAGGGCCTCCACCACCTTGGGCATGTAGGAGCCCCGGATGATGTCCAGCCATTTCTGGACATCGTTGAGATGTTTGAACCTGGCTGTCTCTCCCTTACCGGTGGCTGCGAAGAACTCATTCAGGTCAAATTCGTCGAACTCTCCTGCCCTCGCGATGGCGACCAGCTCATCCGGCATCTGGTAGGTAAGGAGCCGCATCTGCGGAAGCGCTCCGTAGGGGTTCCACTTCCCGGGGTGCGTTACCGTGAACTCCTCCTTGGCCCGCTGTTCGTCGGTGTAGGTCCAGTTGAAGATCTGTTCTTCGATGAACTCACCGGTGGCCAGCGCCTTGAATGGCGTACCAGAGAGATACAGGTAGGCCCGCGTCGTGATCGGGAGGAACTCAACCTCTTTCTCTGACAGAACAGTCAGGTCTTCGTTGACCTGCTCCAGGCCGGCAGCGTACTCGAGCTTCCGCTCCTTGACCGCCACCTCCGGCTCTTCTCCCTCGAAGAGATCCTTGGCGGTATCCCGCCATGCACCGAAGTGATACTCGTCGAACACCACCAGATCCCATTTGATCTTGTGAATCCACTCGTTCTTCGGCTTGATGTTCCCGGCGGTGTCGCGGCCGAGCAGGTCCTGGAAGGAGCCGAAATAGACGAGGGGCGTCTTCTTGCCGACGGTGGATGGGTCCTGGTCGGAGTTGCGGGAGAGGTAGCACCAGCCGTCGAAGTCGGTGTGCGACTCGAGGTCGGTTCGCCACGCGTCTTCGACCGCGGGCTTGAATGTCAGAACCAGGACCCGCCTCGCCTTGAGCTTCTTCGCCAGCTGGTAGGTGGTGAAGGTTTTCCCGAAACGCATCTTGGCGTTCCAGAGAAAACGCGGGACCGCATGCATGTCCTCCTTCCAGATCGAGTGGAAGTAGTCATGCGTCCGCTCGACCGCCTCCGCCTGCTCCCGGCGCATCGCGAAGGTCTCGCTGTGGGTGCCGGTGAACCGCAGGCCGGTCCGGAGTTCCGTCAGGACAGTTTTCAGGTCCTTCAGGGTACAACGCACCCACTCAAGTTCAGTGTTCTTGAAGCCTTTCCTGCCCAGCGCCGCCCTAACTTCGTAGTCCGTGAAGATCGTGCCGTCATCCCGCTCGGCTGACTCGTCCAGCTCGATCCGATAGTTCTTGATTGCCGCCGTCTTGAGCTGCTCAGCAACCCGCGTTTTGACGTCACGCGTAGTCTGACCAATCTTCAGCAGGCCCGAGTGGCCATCATCTTTGATGGAGTAAGCATATACACGTGGTCGAGCATTCGGCTTTGCAGCGAATAGCCGTCCACCGGCCTCACTCATCGTCGCCCTCTACCGCATCCGTCATCTCATCGCTCGGGCGCTCCGCAATAAGCGATTCGATGAAGGCGATCTCCTCCCCTGTAATGGCATACCGCTTGTAGAGGTCCTGATCAACCCATACGCGATCCATCGAGAGTGCAGGCACGAACCGGTAGGAATCTCGTGTAATGTTCTGCGTGATCTTTCGAAGGGACACCAGAAATCGGACGAATCTCGTCCGCATGTACGCACCCAGGTTGCGAGCCTCTGCCTCCGTCTTGCACCGACCAATAACCAGATAGGTTTCTGTGCAAGCGGACCCGGGGCCTGCTACAACGGGCTCCCCGAGGATCGTCACGTCGTCTCGTCCACTGGTGCCGTGGGCCTTGACCAGCAGCACCTTCCACTGATCAATCCACTCAACGTTGCCTGTCACCGAAGCGCGCTCGACATAGAATGTCTGCTGGTTGCCGAAAACCAGTACCGGCTTCTTCATTCCCGACGGGCTTGCCTTCCCGCGCGGATTCGTAAGCCCAAAGGGCTTTCTGGCCGAGACCTGATCACCGAGGCAGGGCTCTTTCCGCCCATTGGCTCTATACGAGGTGACTTTGTCAAGGATGCGGACCGCCTCGTTGCGTCGGACGAGAACATCGTAGGCACCTAGGTGTCGGACCACTGGCCTTCCAACAATCTCATCTCCCACCATTGTCGAGACTTCGCACCCTCCGTGATGCTCTCGACTCCAAAGCCAATAGGAGATCCCACCTCGAATCTTCACACCCGGGAAAACATCGTATAGCTGTGGATAGTCAATGAGCTTCACAAAACGATCATCGCGAAGCATGCGGTCACGGAAACCGTCCAGACCCTTGCCGCCGGCGAACCATCGCGACGGCGTGATCATTACAGCATAGCGCGGCTGCAGCGACAGTGCCGCCTCGACAAAGAGGTTGTATATAGGCGTTGCTGACGCACCGCCGCCACCGCCGCCATCACCCAATTGATACGGTGGGTTCCCTACTACCACGTCAAATTGCATCTCGCCTCCGAACATTCCAGCCACGGCCGCCTTAGTATCCTTCGCATGGATAAACGCATATGCGTGCGTTTCCAGCTCTTTACCTCGGCCCAAGGTCTTCTTGCTGGCGCCACAATACACACACGTGCCGATCTTCCAAGTATGCTCAAGTCGTTCAAACCAGATATTGCCAGAATCACTTGGGAAATCCTGCGAGATCGAGTGCTTCCCTCTCGCGTGCTTCGAGCAGTAGAGGCTCCGCCTTGCCAATAGGCTGGTAAGATGGGTGATACCAATCCCAAATACTTGCTTCGTGAGGATGTGGTCGACGCGACTCTGCAGTACCGGGATCTTCTGCGCAAGCCCAGCCGTGAGGCGAGCAGTGATCTCCCGGAGGAAAACCCCCGACTTCGTGCACGGATCGAGGAACCTGACGCGATCATTGGCCCACAAGCTCTCGCCCTTATGGTCTCTCGACCATACATCGCCGAGCATGTCGAGCATTCGGCCGGCGAGCTCAGGCGGTGTAAAGACCTCATCGTTAGACAAGTTGGCAATACAGGTCAGCACGTCCGGATTTCGCCCTCGCAGGCGCAGGCCAGACGCGGCGCTCATGCCTTCTCCTCCGAGGGTTCGCTCGACACAGTCGAGGCTAGGTCGGCCATGCTCGTCGGAGCATACGTCCTGGTTGGCTGGAAGAGTTCATGCTTACCCACGTCGGCAAAGAGTGACCCCTCCTCGCCGAACGCTGACATCTGAGTTAGGATCTCCAGACGAAAATCCCGCCGCTGGAACTTTCCCTTCCCGAGATAGCCCCACTCCGCAAAGGTGATGGGCTGCCCATCGCTGGCACGCATTGTCAGGGCGTCCCCATGCACCAGGTTCTGTGACAGCACATAGCTCGCTGCGCGGAGCAGCTCATCGCCCTCTTCCAGGCCAAGGTACTCGCCGAACACTTCCACCAGATTCGCCCGGCACTCGGCAATGTTGTCCGCCAGGAGCTCGATCCCGTAGATGCACATGACCGCCAGCAGCGCATAGTGCCGCTTCTCGAAGTCAGACTTCCCGTACTTGAGCTCGACCGCCGCCAGCTTCCGCTGGAGGATCTTCACCAGGAAGTTGCCGCTCCCGCAGGCCGGCTCGAGGAAACGGGAGTCGATCCGCTCGGTCTCGTCCTTCACCAGATCGAGCATGGCCTCGACCATCCAGGGCGGGGTAAACACCTCGCCATGGTCCGCCACCCGCTGCCTGGACTTGAACAGGCTCATCGATCAGCCACCCAGTGATTCATACGCCTTGACGATCCAGGGCTTGGTCCGTTCAAACTCCTCCGGTGTGTGGATCGTAATCTCCAGGTCCCCGGTCCCGAAGTGCCCGATGTCTGTGACATTCCGCGAGATCCCTTCGGGGCCCTTGTCTTTCCGCGGATCCAGCTTGAGGAAGAGGCAGATCTTCTTCTGCTGCACCTCGACACAGACGATGTTCTGGGTCGTGCGGTAGGCGATGTACTGCTTCTTCGGGGCGTACTCGATGGAGGTGCTGAGGCCGGTGATGAAATCGTGGATCGAAAGGGTCAGGTCCCGGATTGCCTGGGGTTTGTTGTCGATGTGCTGCTCAAAGGTCCACGTTGCTGTCCGGCGGGTTATGGCGGCCTTCTTCCCAGCGGCCACCATCACCGGGTTCTTCCCGACTTCGCCGGCAGCGCGATCGTGGGTGTCATCGGCATTTGACCCCGCCGGATACCTCTCTTCCAGGTAGAAGCTGTCATTGGCGAAGCGGCGGTATTCCCAGAGCTCGATGCTGGTGTCCATCATCTTTACGGCATGCAGATCGTACTTCCGGTAGTTGGGCGCGATACAGATGACCCGGATGGTACTCCAGTCCACGACCACCTTGGGCCCAAGCTCCTTGTGCACCGCCATGGTGAAGTCGCCACGATGATCGTTGAGCCAGGAGAGGTAGTACAGGCTCTGATTCACCAGTTCTGACGATTCCACCTTCTTGTATTCAATGATGACCGGGTTGTTCTCTTCAGACAGCGCGAGGGTATCAATCCGCCCCGCGTGCTGCGCACCGGTCGAGAACTCGGTCGCCACAAAGCGACACTTGAAGATCCGGTCGAGGTTCTGCTCGACGAGGGCCTGGAGCTCCTTCTCGGTTCTGAAATTGTCCTGCGGCACTGGCTCGACGCGGTCTTTGACAACGCTGAAGAGAGGCAAGGAACGAACCCTTACTGGTAGCTGTGTCAGCGTGAACTGAGGTTCAGCGAGCATCGCGCCGGTTGACTGTGGCGCGATTTGCCGCAATCGATAAAACGCGGAACATCCGGGGCAGCATATGAGCTTCCGCGCGCGTTCAAGATCGTTAGGGCTTCTCGTCTAAGGTACGTTCCGGCTGGACAGAACAGAAGAGTACGGGAGATCTCTGGGGAGGGGTTATCCTGCCTCAGACTCGGCACTCTCCAGGGCCTTCAGAACTACCTCTGCCCTGCAATTACATCCGCGACCAGCCGGTCATCCGCATCCAGATACCCCTCGTACTCGGCGGCATTCCGCACCGTATGCGCCTTGGCGAGGGTCCGTACGTACTCCATCGGCGTTCCCAGCGTGTAGGGAAGCACCTGGAACACCACCGTCCGGTTCTCCGACCGGTACCCGACTGCCCGAAGCGCCGCGAGCGAGAAGGCATGCGCCGCCCCATACGCCAGGTCGAAACGGCTGTCGAGCGACAGGGTCTTCTTCTTCGCATCCGCCAGCTTGGCCCGCCCCGCCTTGAGGAGCCCCTCGAACTCTACCCTGGACGGCGGCTCCACCTTGAGCCGCCCGATTCGGACCAGGTTGTCGAGTTCACTCGATGTCACGGTCGCTCCCGATCACCCAGAGCCGAGGCTGGGAAAGCACCCGCTCCACGAAGTGGCCCTCCTTCCGCCGCCGGCGGAACTCCTTCGCGGTATAGAGCGTCGGATTGATGGTCCGCCCCAGTCCGCTCTCCGCCTCCTGCAACCGACGGTACACCTCGGGATAGTCGAGCCCGTCACCAATAATCATCAGGTCGACATCACTTTTCGCCGTGTCGGTTCCCTTCGCCAGCGAGCCGTAGACGAATGCCGCGCGAATCTGTTCCGCCAGCGGCGCAAGTGCCAGCTGTAGCGGCGCCACGATCCCGACCGTCTTGGCGATGAGCCCGCGCAGCTCCTCGTAGATCGGGGACTCGGAGTTGGCCCGGTAGTGCTTCTGGTTCCCGATCGGCGTGACGGTGGCAAGCCCGCTCTCCACCAGCCGGGTGAGCACCCGGTGCGCTGCCCCCGCCCCCGAGCCCACCAGGCGAATCAGCTCCGCCCCCTGAAAGCTCCGGTCCGGCTGCCCGAAGAGGAGCCCCAGCACCCGGAGCTGCACCGCAGGAAAAAGCGCTTCCGCGAGGTTGGACCGGACTTCCTGTTGTGTTCCCATATTGGGAATGATACTTCCCAAATTGGGAATTTCAATGAGCTCCAGTCGCCCAGGTAACGAACCCCAGGGAATCTTGCTTCGCTCCATCTTCGGTGTATATTCGGGTTCCTGTTCAGCCCGTTGACCGTGAGGTGCCCGATGCCCCCCGTGCTCTCCCCCCGTCCCCGTCCTTCGCTCCAGCCGACCACCTATAACCCGCTGGTAGTCAACCATATACGCGTCTGCCCCGAGTGCGCCGGGGAGATCCTCCGGAACTCCGGCTGCCTGCACTGCCGCCAGTGCGGCTGGGGGAAGTGCGGGTAGACCAGGCGCTCTATAAGGAAAGCAGGGATTCCTCGCCGCTCCGCGGCTCGGAATTGACAGACTGGGCCGCTTCGCACGCTTGCGGCTCGGAATGACAGAATCGGTCGCTCAGCAGCCCAGCGGCTCGGAATGACAGACTCGGTCGCTCGACGCATCCACGTACTCGGAACCCGGAACCCGGAACTCTCCCATGGACCCGCGCCTCATCATCCCCGCCGACATCTTCGCGCTCAACTCCCGGCTCTACCGGAACTGCCTCGCCGGCCTCTCCGACGCCCAGGCCCAGGAGCGCCCCACCGGCCGCGGCCCGACCAACTCGATCGCGTTCATCGCCGCGCACCTCGTCGACTCCCGCTACTACCTCCTCAACCTGCTGGGCCGGAAGGTGACAAGTCCGCTGGTGGGCTGCGAAGGCGGCTTCAACGACATCAGCAAGCTCACCAACTATCCGTCCCTCGCCGAGATCCAGGTGGCATGGGGCGTCGCGGGTGACCTGCTCGAGCGCGACCTCGCCAGCGCCACCGCGGCCCAGCTCGACCAGCCGTACACTGATTTCCCGCTGCCGATCCCGACGGTGCTCGGCGCCGTCTCCTTCATGA
Organism: Gemmatimonadales bacterium; assembly: GCA_046327735.1. GTDB lineage: Bacteria > Gemmatimonadota > Gemmatimonadetes > Gemmatimonadales > GWC2-71-9 > JADJOM01. The sequence goes on from JAXLXZ010000007.1 coordinate 127,290, forward strand.
CCGAGCACGAGAGCTACCACCTCGGCCAGCTCGGGGTGCTGCGGAAGTACGCGGGACTCGAGGCGATGGCGTACTGACGGCGGTCAGGCGGTCGGGCGGGCGGGCGGTCAGAAAAAAGCAGGGATTCCTCGCCGCTTCGCGGCTCGGAATGACAGAATTGGTCTTTCGCGGCCAGCGGCTCGGAATGACAGAACGACGATGCAAAGCAGGTACTCGATGAAGACCTACGACGACACTCATAAGCAGCTCGGACTCCTGACCGCCTGTCCGCCTGACCGCCCGACCGCCGCCGCACCCCTCGCCGTGCTCGACGACGCGCGGCAGCGGGGCACGACGTTCCACGAAGTCCCGGTCAAGGCAATCCTCAACTCCCCCGCCACCACCGGGATGGGGTTCTGGTCGCTCAACCCCTACGTCGGGTGCGAGTTCGGCTGCACCTACTGCTACGCCCGGGAGACGCACCGGTGGGTGATGGAGAAGGCGGACGGGCGGTCAGGCGGACAGGCGGACAGTGGTTCCGTGTCACAGCAGCGGTTCGACAGCGAAGCGGAAACTGACGCGGAATCACTGACCGCCCGACCGCCTGACCGCCTTCCTTCCTGGCTGGCCTTCGAGAAACAGATCCTCGTGAAGACCAGCGCCGCCGCGGTGCTCACCCGCACCCTCTTCCCCGCCCGGCTCGCCGGCGCGTCGCTCGTGATCGGCACCGCGACCGATCCCTACCAGCCGGCCGAGCGGAAGTTCCGCCTCACCCGCGGGATCCTCGAGGCGCTGCGCGGCTGGAAGGGGCTGTCGCTCAGCATCATCACCAAGTCGCCCCTGATTCTCCGCGACCTCGACGTGCTGCTCGAACTGAGCCAGCGGCACGAGCTGTCGGTGAACATCTCCATCGCCTCGGTCGATGCCGCGACCCTCCGGAAGCTCGAGGCCCGCTCTCCCGCGCCCCACGCGCGGATGCGCGCCCTCAAGGGACTGACCGACGCGGGGATCTACGCCGGCGTCATGATGGCTCCCGTCATTCCCGGCGTGACCGACAGCCGGGAGCAGCTCGCCGCCGTGATGGCCGCCGGGAAGGAAGCGGGTGCACGCTACGTGGTCGGGGGGGCGCTCCGTCTCGGCCCCGCGGCGCGTGCCCGTTTCCTTCCCCAGCTCGCCCAGGAGTACCCCGACCTGGTCGGGCGCTACACCTCCCGCTTCGGCCAGAGCCAGTCCCCCGGCGCCGACTACATCGACGCGCTCAACCGTCGCATCCGCCTGCTGCAGCAGGAGTACGGCTTCCCCGTCACCAACGGGATGAGCGGCCGGCCCGACCGGAAGGTGCTCAAGCCGTCGCGCGGCGTGCCCGATGTCGCCGAACAGTGGAGCCTGCTGTAAGCGTCACGACGTTCAGCCTTCGACTTTCGACTCCCGACCCTCAACCCCCTCGCCCCATGACCGCCACCGCCTCCTCCATCCCCTCCGTCGCCACCGTGGCGAACGAGCTCGTCGCGCTCTGCCGCGCCGGCCGCAACCTGGACGCCATCGACCGCCTCTACGCCACCGACATCGTGAGTGTCGAGCCGGTCGGCAGCGACGTCATGCCCGCCGAGATGAAGGGCCGCGACGCCATCCGCCGGAAGAACGAATGGTGGTTCGATACCTACGAGGTGCACCGCGCCGACGTGCACGGCCCCTACGTGGGGGAGCACCAGTTCGCGGTGAGCTACGAGTACGACGCCACCGACAAGGCCACCAGCCAGCGGCTCGCGATGACCGAGATGGCGCTCTACACGGTGAAGGACGGGCGGATCGTGCGGGAGCAGTTCTTCTACCACATGCCAGGCGCGTGAGGTTGTGCAGGGAGGGTAGAAGAGAGGGGCGCGGTCGCCGGGCGGCCGCAAGGGATCGGCAAGATCGCTTCGCGGCACGCCCGCTCCCGCACCCCTCTCTTCATCCCTCCCTGCTGATCGCGCCCGACCCATGCTCCCCCGCACCGTCCTCTACGTCGACCCCCCCGCCTTCTGCACCACGGTGGAGGGGCTGGTCGCCCCCGCGCTCCGCGAGCGGCCGGTGGCCGTGGCCCCGCCCGGCGCCGACCGCGCGACCATCCTGGCCCTCTCCTTCGAGGCCCGGATCGCGGGGGTGACCCGCGGCATGCCGGTGAGCAAGGCAAAGAAGGTCTGCCCCGACCTGATCCTCTGTCCCCCCAATCCCCGGCTCTACGCCCGGGCCTCGCGCGCGCTGCACGAGATCCTCGACCGCTACGCCCCGGTCATCGAGCCCAAGGGCTACGGCCACGCCTACCTCGACGTGACCGGCACCGGCCGGCTCTTCGGCCGCGCCATCGACGTGGCCGCGAAGATCGACCGCGAAGCCCGCGACCGGCTCTCCCTGCCGCTGGCAGTGGGTGTCGCGCAGAACAAGCTGGTGAGCGAGGCGGCGAGCGAGGTCGTGAAGGAGCGGCAAGGCGGCAAAGCGGCACGGCGGCAGGGAGAACAGGCACTGCTCGATGTGCCGGTGGGTAACGAACAAACGTTCCTTGCCCCGCAGTCGGTGGAACTGCTGCCCGACCTCGAAGAGCGGATGCGGGAGCGGCTCGACGACTACCAGCTCGGGCTGATCGGCGAGATCCAGGTGATCGACGAGCGCGCCCTCGCCGCCGTCTTCGGCCCCGCGGGCCGGGTGCTCGGCGCCCAGTCGCGCGGCATCGACCCGCGCCCGGTGCTGCCCCCCGCGGTCAAAGCGGAGTTCCGCGCGGTGCACACCCTCGGCAACGACAGCAACGACCTCACCCTGCTCCACCGCGTCCTGCGCCACCTGACCGAACGGCTCGGCGCCCGGCTCCGCGCCCGCAAGCTGGTCGCGCGGCGGCTGACGCTGCACCTCGCGTACACCGACTACGCCACCGTGAAGCGCAGCGTCCCCCTCCCGCTCTCCGCCCTCGACGCCGAGCTGCTGCTGGCCGCGAACCAGGCACTCACGCTGGCGCTGACGCGGACCGTGGCGCTCCGGGCAATCGGGGTGACGGCCGATCGGGTGCTCGAGGCCAATCTGCAGCTGGAGTTGTGGGAAGAAAGCGTTCCTCGTTCCTCGTTCCTTGTTCCTCGTGCGAGCACCTCGCGGAACAATGCCCCGCAGGAACCACTGGCACCCGGGAACCCTGCCCCTGAGAAAGACCCACGAGGAACGAGGAACGAGGAACGAGGAACGACTTCGCCGGAACTCGGAACTCGCCTTCAGTCCGCCCTCGACCGCATTCGCACCCGCTACGGCGCCCGCGGTATCACGGTCGGCGGCTGAGATACTCGTCAGGGACGGATCGCGCTCATGCTGTCCGGGCAAACGCGGTAGGCACCACTCTCCGGCAGGCAGATGGCGACCTGCTTGGGAATCATCTCCCCGATGAGAACGCTGAGGAGGTGCGGATCGAACGAACCCGCATCACACCCCGGATCTCCCGTGATGCGGACCATCCCCGGCTGGAGCCCCGTCATCATCTCGGTGAAGAGGTAGATCCAGGCGTACGGCCGCGAGTCGGTCGGGTCCATGCGGCGCGCGGTTCCCCCGGCGACGAGGTGCGCCTCGACGGAGTCGGGCTCGAGCGAGAGCCGGCACGCGGCGGTCCCCATGGTGAAGGCCACATCCCGCCTGGTCCGCACCCGCAGCGTGACGACGTGACTGAAGCTGCCGCTGGCCTGCGGCGTCGGCGTGAGGGTGAGCAGCGACGGCGAGAGATCGACCAGCACCGGTGGATCGAGCACGCTGTCGGGGCAGTTGATGAAATAGGGCGACTTGCAGACACCCTGGACCGTCAGCGTCTGCACCAGGACCGTGCGAAGGGCCCGATCGAATGCCGGGGCCGTCACGGGAATGTCGGTGAAGCGGCTGTCGGGCGCGGTGGAGTCGCCGCACCCGGCGACGCCCAGGAGCAGGCCGAGCAGGACCGGGAGCGCCAGCGCGGAGCGCCGGCCGGGCGCTGCGGAGAGCGGCATCGAAGACTCCAGCGGTTGATCGAGAGGGGATGAGGCGGCCAGCGCGGCGCTGGTTGTGCTCGGAGACGTCCCGGGGCGGGCCGGAAACACAACACGGCAGAGAGACCGTCCCGGCGCGACCGCGCCGGGCCGGCTCAGGCGGTTACTGCGCGGCGGTGAAGAGCTGGGTGTCGATCGGCGAGGGGATCGCGGAGATCCGGGCCCAGAGGGTGTCGACCGGGGCCGGCGTCACCTCGTCCTCCAGCAGCTCCGGGCGCCGCAGATACGGCGGGGGCGGCGGGGGCGCCTGCTCCGCGATCTCGTAGACCTTGAGCGGCACGGTGAGCATGTCGCGCCGGATGCTCGCCGCGAGCCGCATGACCCGCTTCGGATAGCGGAGACAGGAGGGGGTCACCAGCTTGCCCAGACAGCCGTTGTAGCGGCGGAGCGCCATCTCGGTGCTGCCGCTCTTCTGCACCAGCATGTGAAGCAGGCGGGCGCCGTGGCAGATGTTGGCCTCGATCTCCTGGAGATCGGCGGGACACCCCCAGCCCCCTTCGTGCATCGGCATCACCTGCATCAGCCCGACCGCGCCCACCGAGCTTTCGGCGGTGGGATCCATCGGGGTGTTCTCCACCATGAGCACCGCGGCGATGAAGCTCGGGCTCAGGTTGGCCCGGTCGGCCTCATAGAGGACGGCGGCGGCCACCCGGTCGGAGATGTCCTGGTTCCCGCTCCGGAGCGAGAGCACGAACGAGAGCGGGATATAGGAATGCTCCTGCAGCAGCGCCTGCTCCAGCGCCATGCTGTCGACCTTCGGCTTCCTGATGTACACCTTGCCGCTCTTGCCTGCGGCGGTCGCGGCCGGCGCGGGCTTCGCCGCCACCCTGGTGGGCGCGGGCCTGGTCGGCGCCGGCTTCGGCTTGAGCGGAGGCTTGGGCGCAGGGGCCGGCGTGCGCGCGGCCATGACCGTCGCGGCGGCCGGCTGGGCCACCGGCGCGGGCGGTGACGCGACACGACTCCGCGGTGCGGCCGACGGCGACGGCATCGGGCGCATGGCCACCTGCTGGCCACATCCCGATCCGATCACCAGCAGCACGGCACTCAACGCGAGACCCTTCGTTCGCATTCGCCACTCCCGTTCTGGACGGCGCCAACAATCGGCAACCCCCGGGCCCCCGGGTAGTGTCCAAATCGATGGCGTCGCGATCCAAGACGGCAGAATCGTGTAGCGTCATGCGGATACGTCGTTTACAGAATGTTCCCGAAGTGTGATCCATCGCACGCTGCCCCTCAGGCGGAATCTTCGGGTGATTTCGCTGACAATCCGGGGGAAAAATGAAAAGCCCGGGACGGTCCCGGGCCTCGTAATTCGCAGGGCAAAATCCCCCGAAAAACCCGGGAAATTCGCTTCGCTCCAGCATTGTTGAAACGTTACGACCAGGTGAGCACCAGCTTCCCGAAATTCTCATCCTGCTCCATCGCCGCGTGCGCCTCCGCGATGCGCTCCATCGGATAGGTGGCACCGACGATCGCCTGCATCGCGGACGCGCCACCGCCAGTGAACCAGGGCGCGACCCGCGCGCTGAACTCGCTCACCAGCGGCACCCGCTCGGCGAGCTGGCGGGTGCGCATCACCGTGCCCACGACTTCCAGCCGCTTGCGGAGGATGGCGTCGAGATTCACCTCCGCCTTCGGCCCCTGGAGGAAGCCCAGCAGCACCAGGCGTCCGCGGGGCGCCAGCGCCGCAAGATTCTCCCCGAAGGCGGGTCCACCCAGCACGTCGAGGATGACGTCGACCGGCGCGGAGAGCCGTTCGGCAAAGCCCCCGCTGCCGGTGTTGATCGCTTCGTCGAGGCCAAGCGCCCTGGCCTGGTCGAGCTTGACCTGGGTGCGCGAGGTGCCCACCGTGACGGCACCGAGCCGCTTCGCAAGCTGGACCGCCGCCGTCCCCACTCCGCTGCCGACCGCGTGGATCAGCACCCGCTCTCCCTGGGCCAGCCGGCCGCGGGTAACCAGGGCATCCCACGCCGTGAGGAAGGCCTCCGGGATCGCCGCGCCCTGTGCGAACGACAGCCCCGACGGAATCGCGATCGCCTCGTCCTGGTGAACCACGACGTACTCGGCGTGCGCCCCGCCGCCGACCAGCCCCATCACCCGGTCGCGCGGGCGCCAGCGACGGGCGCCGGGGCCGAGGAGGTCGACTTCACCGGCGTACTCGAGGCCGGGGATGTCGGCGGGCCAGCCGGGAGGCGCGGGATAGCGCCCGCGACGCTGGAGGATGTCGGCACGGTTAAGGCCCGCAGCCTTCACCCGCACCCGGATCTGTTCCGGGCCCGGCACGGGAGCGTCGACTTCTCTGAGGGAGAGGACCTCGGCGCCACCAGATCCGGTGTGCACCACGGCGCGCATGAGAGACATGCCATGAAGGTAGCAGCGGGCAGGCGGGTGGGTGGCGCGAAGGTGGGGAGCACGGGAATGCACCGGCAGGCTGGGCAATACTCGGAGCCACTAGCCGCCTAGCCGCCTTGCCGCCTTGCCGCCTTGCCGCCTTGCCGCCCTAAGCGCTTGCCGTGGCCGTCACCCACCTTCGTACCAGCGCCTCCATCCGCTCTACCTCTGCCGCACCCACCCGCTTCCCCACCGCCGTGAGCCGGTAGTAGCGCCGCGGCGGCCCCTCCGACTCTTCGGCCGGGCCCTCAGCGGAGGTGATCAGCCCATCCCGCTGCATCGCCTTGAGGGTGCGGTACATCGTGGCCGGTCCGAGGAGCCAGCGTTCGGTCGGGTCGGCCTGGAGTTCCTGCATGAGTCCGTAGCCGTGCCGCGGCCCCTCCGCCAGCGCGAGCAGGATCGCGAAGACCCGGGGCCGGAGCGTCTCCTGGCGCTCAGTCATGGCGCAGCACCTCCGCCGGCTCGGTGCGGAGCGCCCGCATCGTTGGCCCCAGCGCCGCAAGCCAGCCCACCGCCAGCAGCGTCACCCCGATCCCCAGGTAGGTGAGCGGGTCGAGGGGGCTGATGCCGAAGAGCATGCTGCCGAGGAAACGGGCCAGCACCGCGGCGAGAAGGAGGCCCACGGCGCACCCCGCGAGGGTCAGCCGCACGCCCTCACCGACCACCAGCCGGCTGACGGCGCGGCTGGTGGCGCCGAGCGCCATGCGGATCCCGATCTCGCGCCGGCGGCTCTGCACCCGGAAGGCGAGGAGCCCGTAGAGGCCCAGCGCCGCGAGCAGCAGTCCGGTCGCGCCGAACGCGGCCGCGAGGAGCATCGCCACCCGGTTGGGGAGCAGGGAGACGCCGATCAGCGCCGAATAGGAAACCTGCTGGCTCACCGGCAGGTCGGGATCGATCGCATGCACCGCGTCGCGCACCGCGCGATCGAGCGAGGCCGCCCCCTCGGGCGCCCGCACCAGCAGCGACACGCGTCGCACGCCCTGCTGGGCGATCGGCGTGAAGATCGTCTGGACCGGCGGCTCGCCCAGGCTGTGAGTCCGGGCGTTGGCCACCACCCCGATGATCTCGGTCGTCGTACTGTCGCTCAGGTTGCCGTACTGGAGCCGCTTGCCGACCGGATTCTCTCCCGGCCACACCTTCGCGGCGAAGGCCTCGTTCACCACCGCGACCAGCGGTGCACCCTGCCGGTCGCCGGCGGTGAAGACCCGGCCGGCCCGCAGCGGCAGCCTGAGCGTGCTGAAGAACCCCGGGCTCACGGTGGCAAAGTCGGTCTCGAACCGCCCGACGTTCATCGCCGGCTCGCGCCCGGGCAGGCCGACAATCGTCTGCTGGATGCTCATGCTGAGGGGCGGCACATCGGTCGTGGCCACTCCGGTGACGCCGGGCAGGCCCATGAGGTTGCGCTCGATGGCCTCCACGAACTGCTGCGACCGTGCGTCGTCGTAGTTCCGCACCCCGAAATCGAGGCTGGTGACCGTGATCCCCGACGGATCGAAGCCGGGCCGCAGCTCTCCCGAGTGGGCCAGCCCGCGGGCAAAGAGACCCGCCGTCACGAGGAGACAGGCGGAGCCTGCCACCTGTGCGGTCACCAGCAGCCCGCGCAGCCGGCCGCGCATGAGCCGCAGCGTCGAAGCCCCCTCGCGCAGGACCAGCGCCGGATCGGTCCGCGCCGCCTGGAGCGCGGGAGCGAGCCCGAAGACCACGCCGACCGCGAGCGTCACCAGCAGCGTGAGCCCGAGCACCAGGAGGTCGGGGTGGAAATCCAGCACCAGTGGCATCGGCAGCGGAAGCGAGATCCGGGTCAGCCCCCAGGTGGCCCCATACGCCAGCGCCGCGCCGAGGCTGCCGCCGATCGCGAAGAGCAGGAGACTCTCGAGCAGCAGCTGGCGCACCAGGCGGCCCCGGCCGGAGCCGAGCGCTACGCGCACCGCCATCTCGCGCGCCCGGGTAGCGGCGCGCGCCAGCAGTACCGTCCCCACGTTCGCCCCCGCGATCAGGAGCACGACTCCGGCGAGCACCAGCAGCAGTCCCAGGAACCCGCCGATGGGGAGCGCACCCTCGGCGGGGATCGGGAGATAGCGCCGCACATCCACGCCGCGGTCGAAGTCGAGTCCCGCAAGCCGCCCTTCCCTCGCCGACACCGCGCTCAGCGCGGCCGCGATGGCGACGGGCTCCTTGCCCGGCATCCGTCGGCCGATCAGCTCGAGCCAGGACGAGTTCCGCAGCATGCTCTCCCCGTTGGGGCTCACCAGCGGCGTCGCCGCCAGCGGAACCCAGAGCGCGAAGTCGACGCCCGCGTACTGGCCGTGGAAGCCCGGCTCCGCCACCCCGACGACCGTGAGCGCCTGGCCGTTGATGGTGAGCGTCCGGCCCAGGATCGCGGGATCAGCCCCGAAACGCCTCCGCCAGAGGCCGTCGCTGAGCACCACCACCGGCGCCGCCCCGACCCGGCTCTCCTCCGCGGCGAAGAAGCGCCCCAGGGCCGGGCGGGTGCCGAGGGTGCGGAAGTAGTCCTGCGAGACCAGCATTCCCACTTCCAGCTTCGGTTCTTCGTTGCCGGTGCGGAGGCTCGCGGCGAGAATGCCGTACGCCGCGAGGGAGCTGAGGCCGCCGCGGACCGAGTCGATCGCCTGGAAGTCGGGAAACGAAAAGGAGTGGTAGCTCCCGCCCTGCTTGTCGAGCGCATGCACCGTGACGAGCGAGCCGGGCTCCACCACCCCCGCCGGCGGCCGGAGCAGGAGCGAATTGGCGACGCTCATCATGGTGGTGGTGGAGCCGATGCCGAGCGCCACGGTGAGGACCGCGATGGCCAGCACCAGCGGCGCGGCGGCGAGGGTACGCCAGGCGGCGCGGAGATCGTGCAGGAACGTGTCCATGGCGGAGGCGTCTCCAGGAGGGCGTCGACGGGTAATTCGAGACTCGATCCACCACTCGGCGGGGAGCGTGACGGCGAGGTCGATGAGCAGGGTAAGGAAGAGACGGGCACGGGCGACGGAGGTCGCATCCCGCCAGAGCGCCCCCGACCACGCCTGCAGCTCGGCCCCCGCCTCGCGCCGGAAGCGGGAGGGGTAGAGCCGGAGCAGGGAGCGGTACCAGGTGGGCGGGTGCGTCGGGCCTATATCCACGAGTGGATATACGGCGGCTGCGGGGAAGCTGTTTCAGAGTGGAAGGGTCCCCGGCATCCTTGCGCACCCAGGGAATGGACGGTACAATGCCGAACAAACACCGAAGCCGATGAGGGCTCCGCCCCCCACAAGGGGAATATCAGGTCCGAGCCCTCGGCCCTCTCGCATCCTCATCACGCGAGCCGGTGCGTCCCAACGCGAGTTCACTCGGCGGTCATTCAGGAGACGGCGATGTCAGGCTACTGCGATGTGGCGCCCGGCCATGAGTGGCACGGCCCCTATCACGAGAAGGAATACGGCTTCCCCATCACCGGCGACGCCGCGCTGTTCGAACGCCTGGTGCTGGAGATGAACCAGGCAGGACTCTCCTGGCTCACCATCCTCAAGAAGCGGGCGGCGTTCCGCGCGGCCTACGATGGTTTCGACCCCGACATCATCGCCCGCTACAAGGCGCGCGAGGTGAAGCGGCTGATGAACGACGCGGGCATCATCCGCAACCGGCTCAAGATCGAGGCGGCCATCAGCAACGCGAAAACACTGCTCGACATCCGCGAGAGCCACGGGAGCTTCCACCGCTGGCTGCTGGCGCACCATCCCCGGGAGAAGGCCGACTGGGTGACGCTCTTCAGGCAGACCTTCCGGTTCACCGGCGGCGAGATCGTGGGTGAATTCCTGCTCAGCACCGGCTGGATCCCCGGCGCGCATCACGCGAAGTGCCCGGTGTACGCGAAGGTGCTGAAGAAGAGCCCGATGTGGAGCAGGTAGCGGTGAGCGGTGAGCGGTGAGCGGCCGAAGCTGCGCAACACCCTGTGCCTGTCAACAAACGGCTAACAGCTAACAGCTAACAGCTAACGGCTAACGGCTAATGGCTAACGGCTAACGGCTAACGGCTAACGGCTAATGGCTAACGGCTTCGCCCACCTCCACACCCACTCCTGGTTCTCCTTCGGCGCTGGCGTCTCCAGTCCCGAGGTGCTCTGCCGGGCTGCCGTGGAGCGGGGATACACCGCCCTCGCCTGCACCGACACCAACGGGGTCTACGGAGCGGTCGAGTTCCAGCAGACCGCCCTCGGCATGGGCCTTCGTCCCATCCTCGGCGCGCACCTCGTGCACGGGCACCAGGAGACCGTGGCACTCGCCACCGACGAGAAGGGCTGGGGCGCGCTCTGCCGGGCGATCACGGGGATTCACTGGACGGGCGGTCAGGCGGCCAGGCGGTCAGGCGGTCGGGGAACTGCCTCGCCGGACGCATTTATCCTCTCCCATCAGCTGGGCGCCGATCGGGAAGGGCTGATTCTTCTCTCCGCCGACCCGGCCCTTCTCACCGACATCGCCGAACGGTCGGGCACGCGCGATCTCTACGCCGAGTTCCGGCCGGGGAAAGAGCGACATGCCGTCATGGCCGCGGCGAAGCGGCTCGGCATTCCCGGCGTGGCAACCGGGCCGGTGATGTTCGCCAACCCGGAGGAATGGCAGACCCATCGCCTCAGGGTAGCGATTGCGGCCAACACCGCCATCTCACACCTGAACTCTCCCTCACGCAACGAGGAACGGCCTGCCCCGAGCGTAGCGAGGGGAGGAACGAGGAACGAGGAACGATCCTCACACTCGGAACTCGGAACTCGGAACTCGGAACACAACGGACGTCACGCGGAACGATCTGTCTCGCCCCAGGCCTCATGGCTGCGCACCGAAGCAGACCTGGCAAGGCACTTCCCCGACTGCCCCGACGCCCTCGACCGCGCGGCCGAGCTCGCCGAGCGCTGCCAGTACCGGATCCCGATCGGGAGCCGCGTCGTCTCGCCCCGCTTCGCCTGCCCCGACGATTCCTTCCAGCGGCTCCGCGCCATGGCCTATGCCGGGGCCGAGCGGCGCTACGGCACCATTGCGCCGGTCACCCGCGACCGGCTGGAGCACGAGCTCGCCATCATCGGGGCCAAGAAGTTCGCCGACTACTTCCTCGTGGTGCACGACATCGTCCAGCACGGGCCGACCCACTGCGGCCGCGGGTCCGTCGCCAACTCGATCGTGAGCTACGCCCTCGGCATCACCCACGTGGACCCGCTGGGCGCGGGGCTCCTCTTCGAGCGGTTCCTCAATCCCGAGCGGAAGGACCCGCCCGACATCGACCTCGATTTTCCCTGGGACGAGCGGGACGGCATCCTCGCGTGGGTCTTCCGGCGGTATCCCCATCCCCGCGCCGCGATGGTGGCGAACCACAACTGCTTCCGGCTCCGTGGCGCGCTCCGCGAGGTCGCGAAGGTGCACGGGCGGCCGCCGGGCGAGATCCGCGAGATCACGCGGCGCTTCCCCTGGTTCATGGACGAGGAGTCGATCGGCGGGGTGCTGGAGAAACATCCCAACTTCAGCCAGCTCGACCTCCCGAAGATCTGGCAGGACCTCGCCCGGATGGCGCAGCCGCTGGTGGGCGTGCCGCGCCACCTCTCGCTTCATCCCGGCGGCGTGGTGATCGTGCCGGAAGCACTCACCGACGTCGTCCCCGTGGAGCCTGCCGCCAAGATCCTCGAGGGGAACGCCGACCTCACCGTACCGGTGATCCAGTTCGAGAAGGACGCCACCGAGGACTGCGGGCTTGTGAAGATCGACCTCCTCGGCAACCGCTCGCTGGCGGTGATCCGCGACGCGATCGCCGAGGTGCGGGCCAACACCGGGGTGCAGATCGACTACACCTCGAGCGACCCGGAGGACGACGAGCCGACCAGGCAGCTCTTCCGCACCGGCCGGACGATGGGCGTCTTCTACACCGAGAGCCCCGCATCCCGGCAGCTCTGCGCCAAGTCGCGGGCCGACACCTTCGACCTGCTGGTCCTCAACACCAGCATCATCCGCCCCGCGTCCAACACCTTCATCCGGATCTACCTCGAGCGGCTCCACGGCGCGCCCTACCAGCCGCTCGACCCCTCGCTCCGCGACACCCTGGCCGAGACCTTCGGCGTGATGGTCTACCAGGAAGACGTGGTGAATGTCTGCGCCACCTTTGCGGGGATGCCCCTCTCCTCGGGCGACGGGCTCCGGAAGGCGCTCTCCAAGAAGCGGCCGGTGAAGCAGCTCGCGGCCTACGCCGAAGAGTTCTTCGCCGGGGCCCGGCGGCTGGGGCGCGACATGGAGCGGGCCAGGCGGGTGTGGGAGATGGTGATGTCGTTCGCCGGCTACAGCTTCTGCAAGGGCCACTCCTGTTCCTACATCCGGGTGGCGCAGCACTCCTGCTACCTGCGTGCGAATCACCCGGCGGAGTTCATGGCGGCGGTCCTGGCGAACGGGGGCGGGTTCTATCACCCCTTCGCGTACGTGGCGGAGTCGATGCGGATGGGGCTGGTGGTGCGTCCCCCGGACGTGAACGCGAGCCGCTTTCGCACCATCGGCCGGGGGAACGAGGTGCGGATCGGGTTCCAGTTCATCAAGGGGCTGTCGCAGGGCGCGGTGACGGCGATGGAGGCGGCAAAGCGGCAAAGCGGCCAGGCGGCCGACGCATTCGCCTCCTTCGACGACTTCCGTCGCCGGACGAAGCTGCATCACGACGACCTGCGGCTGCTGATCCAGGTGGGAGCGCTCGATTCCATCGCTGGAGGCATGACCCGCCCAATGCTCCTGTGGACGGTGGACGCCGAAGCCAACTCGGAACTCGGAACTCGGAACTCGGAACTGCCGTCGACCGAACTGTGGAGACCCGACGAGCTCCCCCCGCCCCCGCGCCTCCGCGAGTACGACCTCGCCCGCCGGCGCCGCACCGAGTACGAGCTCCTCGGCTTCACCACCGACAGCCACCCGATGGACCTCTTCCGGGAGGAGCTGGCCCGGCTCCGGATCACGCCGAGCACCGACCTGGCCCGGCACGTGGGGAAGACGGTGGTCTGCTCCGGCATGCTCACCACCTCCAAGCCGGTGCATACGGTGAAGGACGAACCGATGGAGTTCGCCACCTTCGACGACGGGGCCGGGCTGATCGAGGCGGTGCTCTTTCCGGAGGTCTACCGCACCCGCGGGCATGTGCTCTTCGACCAGGGGCCGTTCCTGCTGCGGGGGAAGGTGGAGGAGGAGTTCGGGGCGATCTCGCTCACCGTCACCGGTATCGATCGCCTCGAGCGCGCACTCCTTCGCGGGGCAGAGTCCGCACCTGCACCACCGCAGAGGCACAGAGAGCGCAGCGGGCCCCAGAGGGCTCCGTGAACCGGTTGGGTCTCTATTGATCTTTTGTGGATTTTGATTTGAATCAACACCAGCAACCATTCCTGCGTAAACACCCGGGAGACAGCCTGCCGCGGACCCTCCGCGGCCCTCTGCGCCTCCCCGCCTCTGCGGTGCACTGCCCCAACCGTCCTTCAAGGCACACCATGCGCCACCCACCGATCCTCCTGGCCTCGGCCGCGCTCCTCGCCCTCGCCATCCCGGCACAGGGCCAGGCAGCCCCAAAGGACGTCGACGCCTACATCACCCAGTCCCTCGCCCGCTTCAACCAGCCGGGGGTCGCCATCGCGGTGATCAAGGACGGCAAGGTCGTCTTCCAGCAGGGGTGGGGCGTCATCAAGGCGGGCCAGCCGGCGAAGATCAACGAGCACACCCGCTTCCAGGTCGCCTCGAATACCAAGGCCATTGCTGCGGCGACGCTCGCGATGCTGGTCGACGAAGGGAAGATCAGCTGGGACGACCGGGTGATCGACCACCTCCCGTGGTTCCGGCTCGGCGGCGATCCGTACGTCACCCGCGAGATGCGGATCCGCGACCTCCTCTGTCACCGGAGCGGCCTTTCCCTCGGCGCCGGCGACCTCCTCTGGATGTACAGCGACTACAGCAGCGAGGAGGTCGTGCGGCGGCTCAAGGACATCGCCCCCGCCACCTCGTTCCGGAGCGCCTACGCCTACGACAACGTCCTCTACCTCGCCGCCGGAGAACTGGTGAAGGCGGTGACCGGCAAGGAGTGGCGCGACGTCGCCACCGAGCGGATCCTCAAGCCCCTCGGCATGAACGAGACGGTGGTGGGGATCGACCGGGTCCGGCTCGAGGACAACGTGGCGTTCCCGCACGGCCTGGTCGACGGAAAGATGCAGGTGGTGCGGTTCGACTCGGTGCTCAACACCCTCGCCGCCGGGGGCGTGATGGCCAGCGTCTCCGACTGGGCCAAGTGGATGCAGGTGCAGCTCGACTCGGGCCGGACGGCGAATGGACGGCTCTGGAGCCAGGGCCAGACCCGGACCATGTGGATGCCCCACATCAACATCCCCTTCGGCAACCCGGGGCCCGGGTTCGAGGCGCTGCGCCTGAATTTCCTGGGCTACGGCCTGGGCTGGACCCTGCGCGACTATCGGGGCCTCAAGGTGGTCACCCACGATGGCGGACTCGCGGGAATGCTCTCCCGCACCGTGCTCATTCCCGAGAAGAAGCTCGGCATCGTGGTGCTCACCAATGGCGAAACGCTGAGCTACCAGGCCCTCGCCTGGTGGCTGGTCGACTACTATCTCGGTACGCCGCGCACCGACTGGACCGCGACATTCGCCAGGCTGGGCGACCAGGGGCAGGACGCCGACAAGGCCTTCGCCGATTCCACCGAGAAGGCCCGGGCGCGCAACGTTGGACCCTCGCTGCCGCTGGCGAAGTTCGCCGGGACCTACCGCGACGCCTGGTACGGGGACGTCACCATCACCCCCGAAGGAGATCACCTCGTTCTGCGGTGGGCCCACAGCCCCGCCCTGATCGCCGATCTCTACCACTGGCAGTACGACACCTTCATGGCCAAGCTCCGCGTCACTCGCGCCGCCGATGCCCTGGTCACCTTCACCCTGAAGTACGACGGGAGCATCGAAAAAATGACGATGCAGCCGTACCTGCCCTCGGTCGACTTCAGCTTCGATTACCAGGACCTGCTCTTCCGCCCGGTGGCGGGAGCCGAGCACTGAGGCCGGCGATGCGCGCCCTGCTGATTGTCGCGGCCGTTCTCGTCTCGCTCCTGCTCGTGGTGGTGGTCGCCGGGCTGATCCTCCCGCGGGCCCACCGGGTCACCTCCCGCCTCGCCCTCCCGGTCCCGCCGGACAGCGTCTGGGCCGTGGTGCGGGACGTCGGCCAGCTCCCCTCCTGGTGGCCGGACGTGAAGGCGGTGGAACGACTGGAGCAGAGCGAGGGGAAGGAGCGCTGGCGGGAGACCATGAGCGGCGACATGCGCCTCGTCCTCCGCCTGGAGGACATCGTCCCCGTCACCGGGATGCGCTCGGTGATCGAGGATACCGGCGAGCCGTTCGGCGGGGAGTGGCTCTATGCCATCACGCCCAGCGGGACCGGCAGCGTCATCGAGATCACCGAGGATGGCTGGGTCTCCAACCCGGTGTTCAGGGTTGTGTCGCGGCTCATCGGCCACCATCGCACGCTGGACAGCTACCTTTCAGCCCTGGCGCGACGGTTCGGCGCCCCCGCCGCGATCGAGCATCGCTGACGAGCCGGACCGGTGACTGGGGTCACTTCGCGCTTCCGTGAAGAGCCCCAGCATGTCTGGACTTCCCCTTCAGGAGCCGGTCCGATGCCCCGCTGGTCTCAGCGCACGCGTCAGCGCGTGCGATTCGCTCTTGCCTCACTGCTGCCGTTCGCGACCCTGCTCGCCGCATGCGGCAAGGACTCCAGCGGCCCCGGTGGTGGCGGCGTCGGCGACTCGGTGCTGACCCTCCAGCCGGTGGTCTCCGGCCTCAGCACTCCCATTGTCCTGACCGCTCCCCCGGGCGACACCCGCCTCTTCATCGCCGAGAAGGACGGCGTCATCCGGATCTTCAAGAACGGGTCGCTCCTGTCGACACCGTTCCTGGATATCACTGCCCTGACGACCAAGGGTTCGGAACAGGGACTCCTCGGTCTGGCGTTCGACCCGAACTACGCCACCACCGGGCGATTCTACGTCTCCTACACCGCCCCGGGCGGGGGCGGCGGCGGGCACTCGGTCATCGCGCGCTACCAGGTGAGTGCCGATCCCGACGTGGCCGATGCGGCGAGCGACACCACGATCATCACGGTGGACCAGCCGGAGTCGAACCACAACGGCGGCGGCATTGCGTTCGGCCCCGACGGGATGCTGTACATCGGCTTCGGCGATGGCGGGGGCGGCGGGGACACCTACGCCAACGGACAGGACCGGACCGACATCCTCGGCTCGATTCTCCGCATCAACGTGAGCGGCACCGGCTATACCTCGCCCGCGAGCAATCCCTACGCGACCCACCCGACCTTCCGGCACGAGATCTGGAACTGGGGACTTCGCAATCCCTGGCGCTGGAGCTTCGACCGGCAGACGGGCGCGCTGTATATCGGGGACGTGGGCCAGGAGAACTGGGAGGAGATCGACGTGCAGCCCGCCGCCAGCACCGGAGGCGAGAACTACGGCTGGAACACGATGGAAGGGAAGCACTGCTACAGCCCCTCGAGCGGCTGCAGCCAGGCGGGCCTGACCCTGCCGGTCCTCGAGTACAGTCACAGCGACGGCTGCGCGGTGGTGGGCGGGTACGTCTATCGCGGCAGCCTCGTCCCCGCGGTCCAGGGACTCTATTTCTACAGCGACAACTGCAGCGGCTTCATCCGGAGCTTCCGCCTGAGCGGCGGCCAGGCCATCGAGCAGAAGCAGTGGGACGCGCTCGGGCTCTCGGGGGTCTACAGCTTCGGCGAGGATGCCGCGGGCGAGCTCTACGCGCTGACGGGGAGCACCGTCTACCGCTTCGAGCAGCCACTCGTGCCCTGAGGACGTGAGCACCGCCGCCGAGGATCATCTCCCGCCGCCCGGGCGGCTCGCCGAGCTGGCGCATGCGGTGCCGGACCAGGTCCGGTTCGGCACCTCCTCGTGGACCTATCCCGGCTGGAAGGGCCTGGTCTATCAGCGGGACTACCCGAAGACCGGCAACTCCGCACCGATGCTGGAAGAGTATGCCCGCTTTCCGCTGTTCCGGACGGCGGGCATCGACTCGACCTTCTACGCTCCACCCACCCCCGAGCTGCTCGCGAGCTACGCCCGGGCACTGCCGCCGGACTTCCAGTGCGTCAGCAAGGTGTGGGACCGGCTCACCGTCCTGACCTTTCCCAAGGCCCGCTATCGCGCGCTGGGCGGTGAGCCCAACCCCGATTTCCTGAATCCGCAGGTCTTCCTGGACGAGGTGCTCCGGCCCTACCACGAGCATTTCCGGGAGCACACCGGGCCCTTCGTCTTCGAATTCCAGACCATCGGCCGGAGCGAGGGGCTGAACGCACAGGGCTTCGCCGACCGGCTCGATGCCTTCTTCGGCCAGCTGCCGCGCGACTACCGCTATGCGGTGGAAATCCGGAACCGGGAGTTCCTCACCGCCCCCTATTTCGCGGTGCTCCGGGAGCATAACGTCGCCCACGTGTTCAACTCCTGGACCCGCATGCCCTCAGTGGGCGAGCAGCTCGACATCCCCGGCGTGTTCAGCGCACCGTTCACCGTCGCCCGCATCCTGCTGCGGCCGGGGCGCACCTACAGCGACGCGGTCGATGCCTTCGCGCCCTACGACCGGATCCACGACCACAACGACGAGCTGCGCCACGACATCGTGCGGCTGGTACGCCAGGCGCAGGGACTCCGGATCCCGGCGTATGTGCTGGTGAACAACCGGGCGGAGGGGAGCGCCCCGATCACGATCGCCGCCGTGGCGGAGATCCTCGAGTCCGGCGGCAGCTAGGCCGACGGCAGGTTGTGCTGGCTGAACCGGGGCGCCAGGTGCAGCCCGATCGAGTGAAGCGGCTCCGTCCCGGTGTTCACGAACCAGTGCACCTGGCCCGCCTTCACCACCAGGATGTCGCCCGGTCCCGCCTCCCGCGCCTCCCCCTCCACCATCCAGCGCCCCCGCCCCGACTGCACGATCGCGACCTCGTCGTACGGATGGGTGTGCGGCACCGACCCGCGGCCCGGGGGCGCGGTGACGAAATAGGCGGAGATGGCGACCTCGCCCTGGTCGGCCCCGACGAAATGGCGCGACATCCCCACGAAGGGGAGGTCGGCGAGGTTGACGGCATGCATGACGCGCTCCCGGTGTTATCTCGACGTCAAGATAAATTGGATTTATCTCGACGTCAAGATAACTTCGGGTTCCCCTTGAACCCGCCGATGGCCCCCATGGCACCACCCGAGCAGGACCACGTCGATCGCCTCCAGGCCCAGTGGGCGCGGGAGCTCCCGGAGGTCGATACCGCCGGCATGGCCATCATCGGCCGGGCCCGTCGCATCACCCTCGCGCTCCGGCCCGGCATCGAGGCGGTCTTTGCCCGGCACGAGCTCGACGCCGGGACCTTCGATGTCCTCACGACGCTCCGCCGGGCCGGTCCCCCCTACCGGCTCCGCCCGACCGAGCTCCACTCCGCGCTCATGGTGTCGTCCGGGGGCATGACCGACCGGCTCGACCGGCTCACCCGCGCCGGGCTGGTACGCCGGGTCGCCGATCCGGAGGACGGCCGGAGCCTCCTCGTCGAACTGACCGAGGAGGGAAAAAAGTTGAGCGCCAGGGTCTTCCGCGAAGACATGGCGCTCGAACGGGAGATTCTCTCGGGATTGTCGGCGGGAGAGCGGAAGGACCTCGCCCGGCTGCTCCGCCGTTTCGCGCTCCTCGTGGAGAAGCGGACTACTCCTCGGCCGCCGCCTTCCGGACGCGGCGACGGGTGATCGGCCGGCGCTGGCGCGGCCCGTCGTGCGCCGGCATCTGCGCCAGCGCATGGGCCGAGGCGGCAAAGCGGATGGCCCGCGACGCGGTGGTGCTGCCGTGAATCGGCGATTCCACCCACCGCCCGAAGGGCGCGCGCTCGTTGGTGAGGAACGGACGCCCGGCGCGGGTGTCGAGCACATCCTGCCGCTCCGATTCCGGCAGCTTCAGCACGATCGCCTCGTCAAACAGGAAAGCGAACATCCGGCCGCCGGTGAAGAACGCCTCGGCGCCGAACATCCGCTTCGTCACCACCGCGGGCATCGCGAGGATGGCGGCGTGAATGACTTCGTAGGCATCGCTGTGTGCGCGCTGCACCACCATGACCGCCCTCGACATGCCGGGGTTTTCGGGGCGGCTAACGTATCACGCGCCGTGACCGCGCGCTAGGACGCCTCGTCCCGAAGAACGACCGTAAGCCGCCACGATCGTTCTTCTCCAGGCTGCAGAACCGGGGCCACCTTCCACCCGTTCACCGCGCGATCCAGCCGGTCAGGCGCCGCGGTGCAGGGCTCGATGGCGAGTGTGTAGTGTCGTTCATTCTCGGGTCCGAAGCCGCCCGGGTTGAGCCACATGCCCATCCACGGCAGTTCCGCACCGGACCAGGCCAGCTCCAGCGATTCCCCCCGCGCCGGATCGGTCAGCAGCGCCTTCCCCTCGGCCGGCGAGCGGGCGAACAGCTTCGCGGCCCACCCTTCCCGCTCCGGCATCAGGTAACTCTCCCCTCCGCCCAGCGGCCAGCGGACGTCCGCATCGGCGCTGAGCGGCGTCGGGCCCAGTCCCCCGTCCACCTTCATCGTCTCGATGCCCGGCAGCTCGATGCGAGTCCCCGGCTGCACGGTGAAGAGCGGGTGCGCCGACCAGAGCCAGGGGAATGGCTGGTCCGCGGTCGACTTCACCGAGTAGCTGAGCGTCACCCGGTCGCCGTCGCCGGCCGGCACCTCCACCAGGCGGCTGAAGATCGCGGGCACACTCCGGCACTGGGTCACGCTCCGCCAGGTGGTGACCCCGGCGTTCACGTAGACGTCATGGGTCCACCAGGCGTGCCACAGCTCGCCATGGTCGGGCAGCAGCGGCTGGCCCACCGGCCCGGGATTGGGACAGGCCCCGACGGTCGGGAAGCACTCGTCCCATCCCCCGCTGTCGTACCGGTCGACATAGACGCTGGGCGACGGATCCGGCTCCGGCGCCGGCACCTCGAACGGCAGCACCGGGTTGTGCCACAGCCATTCGCGCCCGCGCCGGCGGCGGCGCAGGTGAGTGATGCGGGCCCCGACCGAGGGGAGCGCGATCAGCTCGAGGGTGTCGTTGTAGAGGGAGATGGCGGGGAGGTCCGCCACGGTCGTCTGACGGTAGGGCATCTTCGTTCCTCGTTCCGCGTTCCGCGTTCCGCGTGAGTCCCTGGACGGCTGGCTCCCTCGGCGCACGCACGCGGGAAACAACGAGGAACGGGGAACGAGGAACGCGGAACGGCTATCCCGGCAGGTTCGGCTCGACCCCCGCCACCGCGCACACCCGGAGAATCGTCTCGCCGATCTTGTTGTTGGGAGTCGAGGCGCCGGCCGTGATCCCGATGGTGCGGACCCCGTCGAGCCAGCCGGTGATGGTCTCCTCGGGCGCCTTGATCCTGGGCTGGTGCCGGAGCGCCCCGGTCTCCACGTCGACCGCCGACGCATCCTCGATGTGATAGGTGCGCACCGCATGATCCCGGCAGAGCGCCGCGAGGTGGGTGGTGTTGCTGGAGTTGTAGCCGCCCACCACGATCATGAGGTCGGGCGGCTCCTCGAGAAGCCGGAGCACCGCGTCCTGCCGCTCCTGGGTGGCGGAGCAGATCGTGTCGAAGGTCCGGAAATGGTCGGCGATCGCCGCGTCCCCGTAGCGGCGGACCATGCTCTCCCGGACCTCGTACGCGATCGCGAGCGACTCTCCCGAGAGCATCGTCGTCTGGTTGGCCAGGCCCACCCGCACCAGGTCCCGGGCGAAATCGAAGTCGGGGGACATCGCGTGGCGGAAGCTGGCCGAGAGCACCTGCGGGTCCCCGTTGCCCTCGATGTAATCGCAGAGCATCCGGGCCTCGGCCATGTCGAACACCACCAGGTATTTCCCCCCCGGATGGCGGGTCACCTGGCTCGCCGTGGCGCGGGTTTCCTCGTGGTAGTACTTCCCGTGGATGATCGAGGTGAAGCCGTCGCGGGCGTAGCTCTCCACCCGCTTCCAGACATTCAGCACCGAGCCGCAGGTCGTGTCGACGAGGACACAGCCGACCTCGCGGAGCCGGTGGAAATCGGCGACGGTGACCCCGAACGCCGGCATGATCACCACGTCCTGGGCCGTGATGCTGCTGAAGTCGAATGCCCCGTCCGTGGCGGTGAGGATGGTGATCCCCATCGAGGTCAGCTTGGCGTTCACGTGCGGATTGTGGATGATCTCGCCCACCAGGAAGATCCGGCGGTCGGGGAACTGCCGCCGGGTCTCGTAGGCGTACTCCACCGCCCGGTCCACGCCGTAGCAGAAGCCGAACTCCCGGGCCAGCCGGAACTCGAGCGGGCCGGCCGTCAGGCGGTACTCGTTGGCCCGGAGCGCATCGACGACCTGGCTCGAGTAGTCCGAGGCGAGTTGCCCCTCGATCGCGGCCCTGAGGCCGAAACCCTTCCGGAAGTAGGTCGAGGTCATGGGGATAAGCTACTGCGTGGAATCGGGGGGCGATACTGAGTCGCTGCCACAGGGGCCCGGCACCACTCCCTTGAACTGCCCGCTGAGCATGATCGAGTCACTGTCGGCCCCCACCCGCCGCAGGCGTAACCCGAAGCCGCCGGACCAGGCATCGCCCTTCTGGACCAGGCTGAGGGAGCCCCACTTGCTCTGGAAGGCGCGGATATCCCGCTCGGTGAACCAGCGGGCGGCGGCGGCCACGCCCGGGCGCACGATCGAGTCCCGGGGATCGAACGCCGGGTAGTTCCCGCCCGCCAGCTCCTTGTCCGGATAGACGACCAGGCCGACCCCCACGTCTCCCTTCGCGATCAGGATCTCGAGGAGGTTGCCGTCCCGGCAGAGTGCGGCCCGGGGCGTCCCGCTCAGCTTGCCGGTGTCCGAGCCCACCCAGGATGCCGAAAACGACCCACGCCCCTCGGCGGGGGCGTTGCTGGTGTCGCTGCGGCACCCGGCAAGTGCCAGGAGCCCGAAGCCGAGGGACAGGAGGGAGATCCGCCGCATGGGCGGATAGTACGCGAGGCACCCGCAAAAGGCGAAGGGCGGGGACGGCCGCCTGCACCGCCCCGCCCCGCCGATGGTCCGATCGCAACGCCGGCGATCCGGACCCGTTCCGCTAGAACCGATAGCCCAGGCCCGCGCCGATCACGAACGGATTGATCTTGAGGTGACCGACCTTGGTGCTGCCGGACTTCACGTCGGTTTCGATGTTGACGTACTTCGCATCGATGTTGAACAGCCCGCGACCGCCGAGCAGGAAGTCCACGCCGCCCTGGAAGGCGTAGCCGACGCTGGTGCTCAGGTCGAGGTCATTCAGGCCGCCGCTCTTGGCGTAGAAGTAGGTGAGGTTGCCGCCGGCGCCGATGTACGGACGGATGTTGCCCTTGCTGACCGGCTTGAGCTGGAGCAGCAGGGTGGGCGGCAGGTGATTCACCGACCCGAGGCTCGTGCCGCCGCTCGTGACTTCCTGGCTGGCCGTGGCCGCGATGATTTCGAGCGACAGGAACGGATTGAGCTGACGGGTGATGTCCACTTCCACGGTGGCATCGGCCTTCACATCCAGCCCCTTCGGCTTGGAGGACGCCTGCGGAGCGATGTAGATACCGCGCACGCGCACGGTCCAGGGGGTGGCATCCTGCGCGCTGACCACAGCCGGGGCCGCAAGCGCGAGAAGGAGGGCACAGTTGACGACGGAACGCCGCATCGGGTTCTCCCGTTGGTTGGATGGGGAGAATCTGAGAACCGGCGTTGAAGCGACTATGAATCTCCGGGGAAAGGGAGGACCATGAAGAGGCGGTCAGGGATCGTGAGGGCTCCGCCCCCATAGGGGGAATATCTCACACGGGATTCGAGGATGCGGGCACCGAACCACGCAGCGTCCATCCTTTTCACGCACTCCCTGACTACTGCGGCCACACCAGCGCCCGCATCGTGATATCGAACCGCAGCCCGTCCCCACCCTTCGTGATCGGGTGACTGAGGTCGAACCGCAGGATGCCACCCAGCAGCGACAGCCCCGCCCCGCCCCCGGCGATCACCGAGCTCGGCCCGAACGCCGCGCCACGCCCGAGATTACCCGCCTGCCCCGCATCCGCGAACAGCACCGGCTGCACCAGTCCGCGCATGAGCGGCCAGTCGAGCTGCGCCGCCCAGAACCCCCGTCCCGCGCGCGTCCCGTAATCGAACCCGCGCACCGTGCCGGTCCCCCCCAGCCGGAACAGCTGCTGCGGCAGCGGGTCGGCGGTGGCCACCCCGGCGCGCACCGCGAGCGTCGGCGCGCGCCGGCCGCCCCAGAGTGGATGACTGGCATAGACCCAGGCCCGCCCGGTTCCCCGCGCGTCGTTGGCCAGCACGTCGGCCGAGAACGACCAGCGGGTCCGCCCCTGCAGTCCCTCCAGCTTGAGGAGCCCGCCGCCGTAGGTGCCCTCACGGACCGCGGGATTGCGCGGGAACCGCCCGGTGCCGCCCAGCGCGTCGTTGAGCCATGAGCGGGCCTCCCGCGCCACGCTGGTCTCATGGTCGACGAAGAGCGACGTGGTCAGCTCGAGCCCGGTCCCGAGCGAGCCCTCCCGCGTCAGCCATGCCCCGTGACTCAGGAGATAGTCGGCGTCATCATGACCCGCGAAGATCGCGTTGAAGCTGTTGCCGATCCGGTTGCCGCGGCTGAACGGATCGTTGGTGCGGACTTCACGGTACCCGCGCAGCGTCCAGCGCGCGCCCGGCGCTTCCCGCTGCAGCGTCAGGCCACCCACCACGCGCTCGTCACTCAGGCCGAAGCGGGCCTCGCCCCGGAGCGTCGTGAAGCCGTCGCCGGGCAGGGTGACTTCATACCCCAGCCCCGGGACGAAGCCCTGGACCCGGTTGTAGCGGATCGCCTCGAGAATCCGCTCCCAGGTGAAGCCGTGGGTCCGCCGCCCGGTGATGTCGGTCGGGAGCTTCGCGGTCATCCGCTCCAGGTCCGACTGGATGTCCAGCACCTGCCGGTCCTCGACCGGATCATCGGAGAGCACCAGCGAGTCCTGCCAGCCCCGGTACGCCTTCAGCGAATCGGCGGGCGGACGGTGGATCTCGTAGCGTCCATCGGCCCAGCGCCCCGCTTCATCCCGCGCGAGCGAGTCCTCCGGGAGTTCCCCTCCTTCATCCCGGCGGCGCCGGCGATCGGTCCGGATCGAGTCACGCCGGATGCGCATGAGCGCCCGGGCACTGTCGCCGGACACCGAGTCGGGGAGCGGGATGCTGAACGCGATCGGGATCCCGGTGTTGACGGTGTACTCCTCGAACGTGGTCCGCGCCTCGAAGGGGATGACCAGCTCGCCGAACCAGGGCAGCTCCACCTTGCCCGCCACCGTCTGGCGATAGGGCATCCAGTACTTGCCCTCCTGCAGCGCGTACTCGAGGTCGGCGTCGAGTGTGAGCACCCGGTTGGCGATCCGGTTGAGCTTCCGCGCCTGGGCCGAGTCGCCGGCGGTGTCCTCGTCGGGAGCGATCCAGAGCGAGGTGCCCACGAAGCGGAACGCGATGCGCACCAGGTCCCCCCGCTCCGCCTCGATCCAGAGCCGGCCGGCCACCAGCGACGCACCACTGCGCGTGGGGGTCACCTCGATGGTGTAGAGCTTGAGGCGGCGCCCTTCGCGGGAGACGATCTGGAGGCTGTCGGTGAGCCGGTAGCGGTACCAGGCGGGGCCATCGGGGGCGAGGGGGTGCAGCGCGGCGCGCCGGGGCACGTCGTTGCCGAAGACCCGGATCGAGTCGCCCAGCGAGCGGGGAATGAACCAGGGACGGTCGAAGTTGCTGCTCAGCGTCAGGTCCCGGCTCCGGGCCTGCTGCCGGCGGCCCTGGATGTCGACCTTCACGTCGTTGGGGGCCGCCCAGTGTACCGTCCCTTCCTGCTCCTCGACCGCCGCGTTGGGCACATTGGCCCAGCGCCGCCGTCCCAGCCCGAAGGTGATCCGGTAGCGGAACCTGGCGAGGTAGTCCTTGAGCTCGGAGTCCTCCGTGCCGTGCCGTTCCATCGCCCGTGCCACGACGGCCCGGGTTGCCTCGTTACGATAGGGTGTGGTGTCGGGAGCCTGGACGGCGAGGGCGGTCAGCAGCAGCAGCATGCGCACCTGCGAAGGGCGGGGGACTTTAACAGAATTCGTACATTCAGGCTGAAAACGAGGCGGGCCCCGAAGGGCCCGCCTTTCTACTTACCTGCCCGGATGGTGCGTCAGGCCGACTGCTCTTCCATGTCTCCGTTGCGGGCCCAGCGGGTGCGGCCGTCGCGATGCAGTCCGTAGGCCTTGAGCCGGCGCCACAGGGTGGTGCGGCTGATGCCGAGCGACTTGGCGGTCTCGGCCAGCTTCCACGCGTGGGCATCGAGCGTCCGCACGATGGCATCGCGCTCCCGGTCGGCCAGGGTGGTCGGGCCATCGACACCGGGGATGAACATCGCCTCACCCAGCTCGAGGGTGCCGACCCGCAAGGGCCGGAGCCGTCCGCCCATCGCCGCGAGACGGGGCATCAGGTTCTGGGAGTCGTCCCCGTCCTGTTCCAGGGCCTCGAGGGCTTCGCGGGCTGGCTGGTTGGCGTAGAGGATCTTCCCTGAGGGATCGAAGACCACGACGCCTTCACTGAACCCGTCGAGCAGGGCCTTGGCCAGCGGGGAGAAGACGGAGGGGGTCGGAGTGTGAGTGTCCGGCATAGGTCGGTCTACGGTCAGGGGCCAGAAGGGGTTTCAGAGTGTGTCCTTAGCAACGTAGACGTCTGTACCCGGCCTTGCATGGACACCGGCCGGGACATCCCGTCATTCCCCCGGCAGCGCCTCCATGGGGATGGATTCCTGCCGCAGCCGCTCGGCCAGGATGACCAGGCCCAGGCCAGTAAAGATGATGGCGCCGGCCAGGATGGTGCGCGCCCCGACCGCCTCACCCAGCACCCATGGGGACGTGAGGGCCGCGAAGAGCGGCTGCAGGTAGATGAACGTCGCCACCGTGCCCGAGGATACGCGCCGCAGAGCCCAGAGGTTGAGGAAGTACGTGAAAATGGTGGGGAATACCACGACGTAGATCACCAGCCACCAGGTCGTGGACGGCACCCCACTGAGGTCGGCACGCCACAGCGAAGGCACCCCGATGGGAAGCACGCCGATCGCGGCGAAGAGCATGACATAGGCACTGACCGTAACCGGGTCGTAGCGGGTGACGATCGGCTTGGAGACCAGGAAGTAGGCCGCGTAACAGGTCATCCCGAGCAGGATGAGGAGGTTGCCAAGGGCCTCCCCGCGACCCAGCGTGAGCCGCGCCGGGTCCACCAGCACGAGCGCGCCGGCAGCGGCCAGCACGATCCCGGTGAGCTTGAGGGGTGAGGGACGCTCGAGGCCTGCCAGCAGGGATCCCAGGACCGTGAAGACCGGGACCGTCGTCACCAGGATGGTGGCGTTGACGGCGGTGGTGTGCCGGAGACCGAAGAGGAAGAGCGACTGGTTGGCGGTGACCCCGAGCAGCCCCGCGAGGGCGATCCGGCCGAGGACCCGCCGGTCGCTCAGCCAGGGGCCACCCCGCATCGCGTTGAACGCGAGCAGCGCGGTCGCCGCGCCGAGAATGCGGAAGGTGACCAGCACCCCCGCCGGCACCACCGGAAGGACCAGCCGCCCCACCACCGCCAGGCTCGCGAACATCACCTGCACCAGCACCAGCGCCAGCGTGGTCATCGGCGGCGGCGGCCGTGAAACCGGCGTCCGCGGAAACGGTCCCGCTCCCGCTTCTCCTCGGCGTCGGCCTGCTTGAGCGCAGCGCGCAGCGCGTCGAGGGTGTCGGCCTCGATGGCGGTCTGCTGGCCCCGCGTCACCGCGAAGCGCAGCGGCCGGTCCACCCGGGGCAGGTCCTCCGCCCGGAGCCGGCGCGCCTGGCCGTCACGCAGCCGGAGGCGCACCACCCCACCCTCGGGCCCGATCTCGTAGTGCAGCGGCACCACGTCGCCGAAGAGCCGCACGCTGGCGGGGAGTGCCAGGAGTCGTTCACGCTCCGACGGCGGGACCCGCGACTCGACCTCGAGCGCGAGCGGGGTGCCCACGAACCGGTTCCAGTCCGTCACTCCACCGAGCTGGTCGACCAGCGCCTGGCGCACCGATTCGGGCGAGGCGGCGACGAGCGTGCCGCCCGAGCGGCGCCAGAGTTCCCCCAGTTCCGCCGCGGCCCGCCGGACCCTGCCCTGGCTCGGGTGCGGCGCCTCCCCTGCCAGCAGGTGGCGGGCGAGCGCCTCGTGCAGCGCCGGCAGCAGCTCGGGCGCAAGCGCGCCCTCGACCGGTTCGACCTCGGCATCGAGCTCGAAGCCGAAGTAGGTGAGCCGGTGACGGATCACCAGCTGGGGGTGCTTCCGCGGCCCGGCGATCTCGATCTCCGCCGGGCCCCGCCGGGCGTACCGGCGGATCAGGTCGTAGGCGAGCGTGGTCCCCTCGATCGCGGCCCGCGGAACCCCGAAGCGGTCCGCAAAGAACCGGAGGTTTCCCGCCGTCGCTCCCCAGTTCCCGGCCACCGAGTTCCGTGAGACGCGCGCCTCCTGCCCGTCGGCGGTCCGCTCGTCGATGACGAGGTCGAACGGCATGATCTGGGCGAGCAGGTCGAGCCACTCCTCCCGCAATTCGCGCCCGGCGTACGGCAGCTTCGAGGGCAGCGGGAGCTCGAGGGCGCGGAACACCGACGCGGTCCCCAGCGCGATATCCTCGATCGCCTTGACCAGGACCCCGCGCTTCTCCGCCCATTCGGCCAGGCCCGCTTCATCGAAGAGGTGGCGCGGGAGGCCGTACACCTCGCCCAGCGCGCCATGCCGGTTCACCGCCTCGACGAAGAGGTTGTAGGCGGTGAGATGGTCGCTGCCGTTCACCCGCACGCCCTCGATGTTCCGCTCCTCACGAGTCATGCGGTGGAGCGAATCGATGTTGGAGCAGACCGCGACCACCGGCGCCAGGGTGGCGCTCGCGTGCACCAGCAGTTCCCCCCAGGCCCGGTCGACCGGCATCGCCTCCACGTCCCGGCCGTAGCGGGTCAGCTTCCCCTGCTCCACCAGCCCGCGATCGGTGAGCCGCGCGAGGGCCCGCTTGTACGCGGCCCGGTCGAGCGGCACCGGCAGGTCGAGGTCGGTCGCATCGACGCCCAGCGCCGCGCAGGTGATGGCCACCCGCTCGGCGTCGCCGGCGAGCTGGAACTCGGGCGGCGTGGGCCGGAGCGACTCGAAGACGAGGTCGCGGTCGCTGAGGATGTAGACCTCGCCGTCCGGCACCCGGCCGTGCACCCGGCCCGCCATCTGGAGGATCTCGTTCGCGCCGAGGTACATCCGGTGGAGCACGTTACGGCCGCGATCGACCACGTTGCCGTAGCGGGCATCGTAGATCACCACCGTGTCGAGCCCGCGGATGTTGAGCGCCGACTGCCCCGCCGCGGTCATCGCGAGCAGGAAGGGATGCTGCGACTCCCCCTCGAGAAAGGGACGGATGACGCGGATCGGTTCGCCCCCGTGGTAGAACGCGGCGTTGAGCCGGGGCCAGCGTTCGCCGAGCCCCTTCGCGAGGTTCTCCACCTCGGCGCGGGTGGGCACGAACACCGCGACGCCGCGCTTCGACTTGATCAGGTGGCGGACGAAGCGGTCGTCGAGGAACTCCTCCGCCTTCTGCGGCAGCACCTTCACCCGCGCCTTGAGCCGGGGATCGAAGGCGGACGACTCGATCACCTCGTCGCTGCCGAGATAGCGGGCGTAGAAGGCGGGATCGACGGTGGCGCTCAGCCAGATGTAGCGGCAGCCGGCGCGCTTGCCGAGCGCGAGGCAGAGCTCGAGCTCGGCCGAGGTCTGGTGGATCTCGTCGACGATGAGGGTATCGCGCCGGGTGATGAGGTCGTCCTCGAACCAGCGCCGGGCGATGCCGGTGGTGATGATGACGACGTTCCAGCTGGGCGTTTCCGGCGTGGCTTCGCGCTCGCGATTGACCACGCCGACCTTGAGCGGCTCCCGCAGAATCGACTCGGCGATCGGGCGGATGCCGAGGGTCTTGCCGGTGCCGGTGCCCGCGACGATGCCGAAGCCCTTGCCGCTCGAGGCGAGGCGGCGGAGATCGGCGCCGTGCTCGCGTTCGAGCACGGTTTCCACCGTGGTCAGGCCGAGGGCGAGCTCGATGGTTTCGCAGGCGGCGCGGGTCGGGGCGATGACGATGACGCGGCCGCGCGGGTGCACGGCGGTGCGGTACGCTTCGAGATCGACGGGGAGCAGGTGGTCGCGCGAGGGGTGCACGACTTCCAAGCTAATGACGGTGCCGGGTCAGGTGAGAGTGAGAGGTAAGAGGCAAGCGGTGAGCGGTAAGCGGTGAGCGGTGAGCGGTGAGCGGGAGGTTGCCTTAGTTACGGAGGAAGTCCACCCGGACCTTTCTCGGCTCAGCGAGGTCTGCGGGCCGGGGTGCGGGGCTCACGGCGACCTGCGCGAGGGTTGATTGCCGCACTGCGGCAGCGGGGCTCCGGAGCGATTCAGCGGTCAGGGCCAGGGCGGACCGGCTGGGCTCGGTGGAAACCACCCTTGCCGCGACTTGCAGGGATGCCCCGGACTGGGCCCGGGCGGGGGCGGCGCAGAGGAGGAGGAGGGTCAGGACGCCGAGGAGGATGAACAGGGCCTCGGGGCCGGTTCTCCCCCGGGGGTGACAGGGGTCACCATCCAGGGTGATCACACGACAGCGAAGCCGTTGGGGCATCATGACTTGAGCCCTCAAATCGGGGGCGGACCGGTGTCAGGAACCTATCTCAAGATGTACAAGAGCTGTACACCTTGAAGTTCCCTTTCCACAACCACTTACGCCACGTATCCAGTGCTATTTGGACACACGGCACATAGGTTGCCCTCCCCTCCCAGTGTCAGGGAGCTGCCACTCCCTGCCTGTCGTTCCGCAGTCGTGAGGACCACATATACCCAAAGAGGGAGAGGGCAATGCGTATCGTTACCCGAGTATCGGCAGTTGTGGCCGCGCTCTTGAGCCTGGCCACCGCCGCGCAGGCGCAGAGCGCCAACATCACCGCCACCGCGACGGTGTTCACCCCGATCACCATCACCGGCACCCGGAACCTGGACTTCGGCAACGTCTTCCCGGGCGTCAACAAGACGATCGCGGTTGCCGCGGCGACCAGCGGCCAGTACCAGCTCGGCGGCCAGGCCGGCGCGAACGTGAACCTCACGTTCACCCTGCCGACCAACCTGGTGAGCGGCGCGAACAACCTGCCGATCGGCACCTGGACCGGCTGCACCAACGCCACCAACACCACCACCGGCTGCACCGCCTTCACCCCGTCGGGCACCGCCACCCCGTCCGCGTTCAGCGGCGCCGGCGCGCTCTGGGTGTTCGTCGGTGGGACCGTGTCGCCCGCCGGCGCGCAGGCCGCCGGGACGTACACCGGGACCGTGACCCTCACCGCGGCGTACTTCTAAGCCACTGACGAGGGCCACACCGGCGACTCACGGGCCGGGCGGACCGGGCTATCTTGCCCGCGTTCCGTCCTGCGCCCGTGAGGCCTCCCCGGGGAGTTCCATGCATTCACGTCTGCTGCCCGTCTTGCTCCTGCTTCTGCTGGGCCCGGCATCGCTCGCGGCCCAGTCGTCGGTGACGGGTGTCCGCAACCTGGCCTTCGGGCCGGTGATCCGCGGGGTGCAGACCACGGTGGCGCCGACCGACGCCATCCGGAGCGGGCGGTTCTACGTGCGGCACATCCTGAACCGCCAGGTGCAGCTGCGCTTCACCCTGCCGAACACGCTGGCCCGGGTCGGCGGCGGCGGAAACCTGGCGATCTCGTTCGCCGCAACCGATGCGATCGCGCAGGGCACCGGCCCGACCAGCGTGCCGGTGACGTTCAACCCGAACAACAACCAGACGTTCACGCTGGTCTCGAGTGCGGACTTCTACATCAACCTCGGCGGGCGGGTGAGCCCGACCGCGGGCCAGGCCACCGGGAACTACTCCGGGACCATCACCCTGACCACCACCTTCTTCTGAGCATGCGCCGGACGCCGCTTCTCCTGTTGACGCTGTTGACCGCGATCTCCGCCGCCGCCACCGCGCAGGGCGTGGTGGTGGCGCCGCACGCGGTCTACGTCGACCACCGCACCCGGAGCGCGTCGGTGACGCTGTACAACCCGGGCGCCGACCCGGTCGAGGCGTCCGTCTCCTTCATTTACGGCTACCCGGTCACCGACTCGACCGGGCAGCTCCAGCTCTTCGAGCCTGACAGTGTGACGCCGGAGATGCCCGCCGCCCATCGCTGGCTGGAGGCATTCCCCAAGCGGGTCACGATTCCCCCCCTGACGAGGCAGACGGTCCGGCTCCTCGCGCGGCCGCCGCAGGGACTGGCCGACGGCGAGTACTGGGCCCGCCTGGTGGTGACCGCGAAGGCGGGAAGCGTCCCGGTGAGCGGCGCCGCCGACACCGGGATTCGCATCGGCCTCAACCTCGAAGTGCGCACCGTCATCCCGGTCATCTACCGCAAGGGCGCGCTCCAGACCGGGCTCAGCGTCAGTGCGATCGAGACCGCGCGCCGCAATGACTCGCTGGTAATCCGTCCCCGGCTCCGCCGCCAGGGCACCGCTGCCTACACCGGCACCGCCAAGGGCACACTGGTCTCGCAGAGCGGACGTATCGTCGCGACCTTCTCGGAGCCGATCGCAGTGTACTACGACGCGACGCCCGCCTTCCGGCTTCCGATCAAGGGCATTCCGGCGGGCCGGTACCGGCTCCGGCTGGAGTTCGCCACCGAACGTCCCGACATCGCCCCTGAACTGCTGCTCCGCGCCCCGGTGCTCCGCGACTCGGTCGAGGTGACGCTGCCATGATCGGGCGCGGTGCGGCGGTCCTGGTCCTCTCGCTCCTCGGCGGGGTGCTCCCCCTCCGGGCGGAGCGGGGCCCGGACCCGCATCCCGCGCCGGAACCGGTGCTGCTCGA
Source organism: Gemmatimonadales bacterium (assembly GCA_046327735.1). GTDB lineage: Bacteria > Gemmatimonadota > Gemmatimonadetes > Gemmatimonadales > GWC2-71-9 > JADJOM01. Next base: position 159,664 of record JAXLXZ010000007.1, read on the forward strand.
GCTCGAGCTCGGCCGGCTGGCCACCCGGACGGTCAACGCCTTCCGCGCCGGCGAGACGCCGCTGGTGCCCTTCACCGCGTTCCTCGAGCTCTCGGAGCTGGCGGTGCTGCGTCGCCCCGGGGGCGTGCTCGAGACGCTGGTGCAGCCGGGCAACCTTCCGCTCAGCCTCGATCCGGTGACACGGGTGCTCAAGCTCGGCCACGAGAAGCGCACCCTCGCCGATACCCAGATGGTGGCGCTCGACGGCGAGGTCTACGTCGCCACCACCGTGCTCGCCCAGATCTTCAACCTCGAGTGGGGCGTCAGCTGGTCCGACCTCGAGGTGGTGGTGCTCGACCCGAGCACGCTGCCCCTCGCCCGCCGGCTTCGGCGGGAGTCGTTCCTCAAGAGCCGCCTCCTCCAGTCGCAGGAGACCGAGCTCACCGGGATGCGCCTCGGCCTCGAGCGCCAGGGCGTGAAGGGGCTGGTCTTCGACTACTCGGTGCTCACCCCCACCACCAGCATGGTGAAGGGCGGGGCCTACTCCACGACGCTCGGGCTCGATGTGCTCGGCGGGTCGTTCAGCGCCGGCCTGCAGAGCCAGAACGGGGCGACCCGCGCGCCCCGCGCCGACGTCTCCTGGACCGGGATCTGGCGGGAGAGCCACTACCTGGCGCAGGTGCAGCTGGGCGACGGCATCAGCTCGGGACCGCGCAGCCGCACGCTCCGCGGCGTATCGCTCTCCAACGCGCCCTTCGCGCGCCCCTCGCTCCTCGGCAACGTCCCCTTCGGCGGGCAGCTCGGGCCGGGGTGGACGGTCGAGGCGTACCGGGGCGGCCGTCTCATCGGCTTCGACTCGGTGAACGCGCTGGGCCAGTTCTCCTTCGACGTGCCGGTGCAGTACGGCGAGAACCCGGTCGACTTCGTCGCCTACGGCCCCTTCGGCGAGCTCCGCGAATTCAACCGCACCTACCGGGTGCGCACCGAGGGGCTTCCCGCCGGCCGCCTCGAGTATGGCCTGTCCGCCGGCGAGTGCCGCACGGTGCGCTGCAGCGCTACCGGCAACCTCGATCTCCGCTACGGCATCACCAACCGCTGGACCGCGCGCGCCGGTGTCGACCAGTTCTGGCGCGACTCGCTGGGCAACCTCTCGCACCCGTATGTCGGCGTGATCGGCAACGTGGGGAACGCGTTCCTGGTCGAGGGCGAGGCGGTGGGCGACGCGGTGCTTCGCGGCGTCGGCCGGTTCGAGCCCTCGCTCAACCTGCAGCTGCAGGTCGAGGCGAACCGCTACGCCCGCGGGGTGCGCGACCCGATCCTCACTCCCGAGGGCCGGCTCAGCCAGTACACCCTCTCGGCCTTCTTCCGGCCGGTCAGCCGCCTCGGCGCGACCTACCTCGAGGGCAGTGTCGACCAGATCCACGGCACGCTGAACGACCTCACCAGCGCCCGGCTGGGCGCCTCGCTCCAGGTGAGCGACCTCCGGCTGCTGCCCTCGGTGCGCTTCGAGACCACCCGGGGCCAGGGCGCCTCGGCGACCCGCACCTACTACGGCGTCAACAGCTTCATGCTGCCCCGCCCGAGCCTCGGGCCGGTGCTCGGCAAGCTGAGCGCCCGCACCACCTTCGAGATGGAAGCCGGCGCGGGGGCCTCGAGCGCCAGCGGCTATATCGGCATGCCGATCCTCCGCGGGCTCCGAACCGAGACCGGGCTGAGCTGGTTCAAGGGGATGAAGGGTCCGACCTTCTCGCTGCTGATCGCGGCGGAGCTGCCCAGTGTCCGGAGCTACACGACGGTGTCGGCGGGTGGCGGGAATCCCGCGCTCGGCACGCAGTACGTGCAGGGCTCGGCGGTCTACAACGCCTCCAACGGCGCGGTGGACTTCGAGGCGGGGCCCTCGGTCCAGCGGAGCGGGGTGAGTGGCCGGGTCTTCCTCGACGCAAACCAGAACGGGCGCTACGACAAGGGTGACACGCCGCTCGCCGGGGTGCGGGTGGTGGTGGGCCCGGTGTTCGCGACCAGCGACTCGAGCGGCAACTACAGCGTATGGGACCTGCTCCCCTACGAGCCCACGCCGGTCACGGTCGACTCGGCCTCGATTCCCTCGCCGCTCTGGGTGCCGGCGTTCAACGCCGCGCTGGTGGAGCCGTCGCCCAACCGCTTCCGCAACGTGGATGTCCCGGTGCTGCCGGGCGGCGCGGTCGAGGGAATGGTGCGCTGGGGTGACCTGCCCGGCGCCGACAGTGCCGCCGCCGACTCGCTCGGTCCGCGCTCGGTGGCGGGCGTGGTGCTGGTGCTCAAGCACAAGGCATCGGGGGAACAGCGGGTGGTGACTACCTTCACCGACGGCGGCTTCTACGTGATGGGGCTGCGGCCCGGCGAGTGGGAAGTCACGGTCGACCAGCGCTGCCTCGGCCTGCTGCACGCCAAGGTGGAGCTGGCGCGGTTCAGCATCCGGCCGCTGGCAGACGGGGACGCGGTCAACGGCCTCAACCTGACGCTTCGGAGCGAGTGATGACGCTGGCGCGCCGAGTATTCGCGATCGCGGGGATCTACGGGATCATCGTGCTGCTGCCGCTCTTCGCGGGAGCCTCGGAATTTTCGCTCCGCAACCCGCCGGCGCTGACGCACCCGGTGTTCTACTGGGGCTTCGCCGGCTGCGCGATGGCGTGGCAGTTCGCCTTCCTGGTCATCGCCCGTGACCCGGTGCGATATCGCGCCCTGATGCTGCCGGGCGTGGCGGAGAAGCTCATCTTCGGGATCGCGACGGTGGCGCTGTACCTGGCGGGCGAGACCTCGCCGACCTTCCTGGGCGGCGCGATCGTGGACCTGATCCTGGGGGCGTTCTTCCTGCTGAGCTGGATCAAGACTCCGAGAGAGTGAGCGGTGAGCGGTAAGCGGTGAGCGGGAAGAGCCTGTCATCCCGAGGAGCGCCAGCGACGAGGGATCTACTTGCCTGAAGTAGATCCCTCGCTTCGCTCGGGATGAGAGCTTGAGAGCAGGCCCCGCTCACCGCTCACCGCTCACCGCTCACGCAGTTACCCATCGTCACCCGCCCCCAAAACGAAACCCCACCCTACGATCAGGGTGGGGTCGGTCCTGGGCGGGGAGCCCTGGACCTGCTGGGCGAGCCGGGGTACTGCTGAGAGAGGCCGTGAAGGAAGGACCGGCCCGCCCCATCTCTATCGCCGTTGCCTACCGGCGGCTGTCGTCGTAGTCGCGCCGGTCATCCACCCGCCGGCGATAGTCGTTCCGTTCATCATTCCGGGCCTGGTACCGGTCGCGATCCCGCCGGTCATCATGCCGGTCGTCGTAGCGACCCTCGCGATAGCGGTCGTCGCCGTCCCGACCCCGGTGCCACTGGCGTTCCCGGTCCCAGTCACCGTCGTAGAAGTACCGGTCGCGGTCCTGGTAGACGATCACCGCGCGCAGCCCCCGGTAGTACGGCCGGTCGTACCAGCAATCCCGGTCGCTGTCGTAGTACACCCGAACCGGGCGGTACCCCCGATGGGAGTACCAGTCGCGCCCCCGCCGTTCCCGCACCACGATCACCTCGCGATACGACGGCCGGTGGTGATACGATGGGTAGTTCGGCCCGCCGAGGATGACCCGACCGGCCACCGGTCCGCTCACGATGCTGATGTCGGCGGTGACGTGCTGGGCCTGGGCACCCGCAGGAAGGGTGAGGGCCGCCAGGGCGAAGAGCGCAGACCGGTTCGGGATCATCTGAAACACTCGCTGTGAAGGACGCCCGGCAGAAAAGCCAGCCGCATGCCACGCGCGAACTGCTTGTGGCATCACGATTTGCAGGTTTGTCCCGGGATGGGGGTTGTCCCCTTGATGGGACTGAGGACAGCGGGATTGTCCCCGGCGAGTGCCGCCCGGCTCAGCGGTAGTGAAACGTCCGAATATTTATTCGCGGCCGACGGGCAGGACCCCTCCGCCACCTTGACAGCCCCACAGCCCGCGGTCATACTAGGCGTCCCAAATGGCCCCTACCTCGAAGGCCCTAGAGGATCGGCTGCAGCCGGTGTGATTCCGACTCGCGAACACACCGATGTCTACCTGGCGCCAGTTCTTATCCATTTTCAATCCCACGCAGATGGAGGCAAGCATGGCAGCGGACTTCTTCCTTGGTGAGTCGCTCGTCGGTGAAGGCAATGAGATCGCGCACATTGACCTCGTCATCGGCAGCAAGAGCGGCCACGCCGGGTCGGCCTTCGTCAACGCCCTCGCGAACAACAAGGACGGCTTCACCACCCTGCTCGCCGTGGTGACCCCGAACCTGCCGGCCAAGCCCGACACCATCATGTTCAACAAGGTGACCATCAAGGGCGCCAAGCAGGCGGTGCAGATGTTCGGCCCGGCCCAGGCGGCCGTCGCCCGCGCCGTCGTCGACAGCGTGGCCTCCGGCGTCATCCCGAAGGACAAGGCGAACGACTGGTGCGTCCTCGTCGGCGTGTTCATTCACTGGCAGGCCGCCGACGACAAGAAGATCTTCCAGTACAACTATGAAGCCACCAAGCAGTCGATCGAGCGGGCGCTGAAGGGCCTGCCGACCGTGGACTCGGTGCTCAACGGCGCCAAGACCGCCCGGCATCCGTTCTCCGGCGTCGACAACGCCTGAACCACGCCGTATCGCGGTGAACGAGGGGCGGGGAACCCCCGCCCCTCGTGTCGTTTCAGCCGTCCGGACTTTCTGACCCTCACCCTTCAGGCCCCGCCCGACCGATGCGCAAGCTCCTCCTCCAGCTCGACAGCTCCCGCCTCCCGAGCGTCTTCGACCAGGTTGTCGGCTTCGACGGCGGCGCCGACCAGATCATGAGTTACGGCGGGGTGACCCCGGAGGACGTCCGCGACCTCATTCACGGCTGCATCTTCACCCGCGGCGCCAAGGACCTGAAGAACACCGCCGTCTGGATCGGCGGGAACAACATGTCCCAGGGGGAGCAGCTGCTGGCGATGGCGGTGGACGCGATGTTCCAGCCGCTGACCGTCTCGGTAATGCTGGACTCGAACGGGTCCAACACCACGGCGGTGGCCGCGGTGGTGAAGATCGAGCAGGCCCTCGGCAGCCTGAAGGGGCGGAAGGTGGTGGTGCTGGCCGGGACCGGCCCGGTGGGCCAGCGCGCCGCGGGCCTCCTCGCCCGGGACGGCGCCAACGTGACCATCACGTCCCGGAAGCCGGAGCAGGGCGACAAGGCGCGGCAGTTCATCAGCGCCCGCTTCAACGTCGCCGTCGAGGCGACCACCATGTCCGACCCGGCCAAGGTGGCCGAGGTGCTGGACGGGGTCGAGGTGCTGCTCAACTCCGGCCCGGCCGGCGTGCAGATGGTCTCCAAGGCGGCCTGGTCGGCGCAGAAGAGCCTCAAGATCGCCGTCGACCTCAACGCCGCCCCGCCGCTCGGCATCGAGGGAGTCGACGTCGACGACGCCGGCACGGTGCGCGACGGGGTGATCTGCTTCGGCGCCTTCGGCGTGGGCAACCTCAAGACCAAGCTCCACAAGCGCTGCGTCGGCCGGCTCTTCGAGCGCAATGACCTGGTACTCGACGCCGAGGCGATCGCCGACATCGCGCGGGAGATGGTAAAGTGAGGCGGTCGGGCGGTCAGGCGGTCGGGCGGTCAGTAGCCCGGTAGTCCACAACGATGCCGTTCGTCGTGGGGATTGACCCGGGGACGGTGTCGATCGACCTGATCGGTCTTCGCAACGGCACGCCGGTGTTCGAGAAGAGCCTCCCCACCAGGGAGGCTCTTTCTGCCCGGGAGCACTTCGTCGCGCAGCTGACCGAACACGGGCGCCCCGAGCTGATCGCCGGGCCCAGCGGCTACGGCCTGCCGCTGCTCCGGGCGGCGGATGTCACCGAAGCCGATCTCCGGCTCGCGCTCCTTTCGGCGGAGAGCGACATCGGCGGCATCGGCGGGCTGGGAGCGCTGCTCCGCCTCCTCATCACCTCCGAGCTGCCGGTGGTGTTCACCCCCGGGGTGATCCACCTTCCCAGCGTTCCCTCCCACCGCAAGCTCAATCGCATCGATCTCGGCACCGCGGACAAGGTGGCGGCGGCGGCCCTCGGCATCCGGGACCAGTCGGTGCGGCAGGGCATCCCGGCCCGCGACACCTCCTTCATCCTCCTCGAACTCGGTGGCGCCTTCACCGCGGCGCTTGCGGTGGAGCGGGGTGCGATCATCGACGGCATCGGGGGAAGCGCGGGACCGATGGGATGGAAATCGCTGGGCGGATGGGACGGCGAGGTGGCGTTCCTGGCCGGGCAGGTCACCAAGGACCTGCTCTTCCGGGGCGGGCGCTCCGAGCCCCCCGCCGACCAGCTGGCGCTGGAGGGGTGGCTGGAGCAGGCCCACAAGGCGGTGGTCGCGCTCAGCGTGTCACTGCCCCGGCCGCGCGAGATCCTGCTCTCCGGACGGCACGCGGGGGAGCGCGAGGTGACGGAGCAGCTGGTGCCGAGACTCGCGGGCCTCGCGCCGGTGCGCCTGCTGCAGGGCTTCACGACCTCGGCCAAGCAGGGCGCGCAGGGCGCGGCGATTCTCGCCGATGGACTCGCGGGGGGGCCGTTCCGGGAGATCGTCGAATCGCTGCGGCTGCGCGAGGCGAAGGGAACAGTGCTGGACTGGCTGCGGGTGATGTCGCCGGAGGCGGCGCGGAGAAGGCTGGGGCTGTAGCACTCGGTTGTCATCCCGAGCGCAGCGAGGGATCTACTCCGACCGGCCCCGTGGCTCGGCGAGTAGATCCCTCGTCGCTTGCGCTCCTCGGGATGACAGAGGCGTCCTCCTAGCCCACTCTCCCCATCAGCCATCCCACCGCCACCGCCGGCGCGCAGTTCGAGACCGCGTCGGCCAGCGCGGCGGGTGCCCCGAGCAGCGTGGCGAAGTCGACATACCGCTGGCTCCGCAGCGCGGAGAGCCGCGCCGCAAGGAAGCGTCCCACCCCCGCCCCCACCACCGGGGTGCCCTCCGGCAGGATCCCACTCGACAGCAGCAGGTCGGCGGCATCGTTCAGGCGGCGGAGCTGCGCGTCGCTGAGCCAGCGGGCCAGCCCGCGCCAGGCGGCGAGGTCGGCGCTCTCGAGGTCGCGACCCAGCATCCGCGCGAGGCGGCGGGCACTCGCCTCGACGGTCTTGGGACCGTTGTCGGCGGAGGGATGCTGGTCGGCGCCCTCGGGAAGATCGCCGGTGAGCCGATGGACGTCGGCCGAAGTGGCGAAGTACTCGGGGATGAGTGGCACCCACTCCCCCGCGAACGGCACACGGTCCGCCAGCGCCATCACGGGGGTGCGCACCACCCCGGTGTAGACCAGCTCGCCGGTGACGAGCCGCTCGGCGTCGTCCCGGCCGTGCGCGCCCACCTCACCGTCGCGCACCGGCACCAGGTCGGCGGTGGTGCTCCCGACATCGACGAAGAGCGCGGTGCCCCGCGTGGCCGCCACCACCGCCGCACTGGCGAGCCAGTTGGCCGAGGCGATCTGCGTCGGGATGGCCGCGGCGGTAAAGGCGTCGACGAAGCCGTTCTCCGCCCCGAAGAATCCCACGGTCCCCGGGAGCTTCTCCCGCATCGTTTCCGCCAGCCGCGCAACGCCTTCCGCCCGGCTCGCGAAGAGATCGACCATCTCGCCGGTCATGGTGACCGCATGCCGCGCGGCCTCGCCGACCTGTTCCCCCGCTGCCGCGATGGCACGGTGCAGGTGTTCCAGCCCCTGCCAGAGGGGACAGGGCACCTGCACCACCGCCTCGACCGCGCCGCTCGCGCCGAGGCGCGCGGCCTTGAGGTGCGCGCCGCCAACATCCCACCCGATGATCGGTTCAGGAGGCACGGACAGGCTCCAGGTCGAGGGTGACCACCCGGCTGCTCCGCGGAATAGCGTCGGGCAGCCCGCCGGTGCGGGCAAGGTCGATCACCCACTGCGCCGGGTTGGCGCCGAGCGCGTCGCGGAGCCCGCACCAGGAGGTGGTGAGTCGGGGATTGACCTCGAGCACAGTCGTGTTGAGCGACGAGAGGATGAGATCGACGCCGACGTAGCCCCAGAGCCCGGGGAAGGTGGCGGCCACCGCGGCAGCGACCGGCGCCAGATCCTCGGCACGAGACGCCAGGCCGTTGACCGTGATGGCGCTGAGCGTGAACCGCCGGTCGGACATCCGGACATGCTGCTGATTGCACGCAAGAAGCCGCGCCGCGCCACCGGCGCACAGCAGGGAAAGACTGGCGGCGGTCCCCCGGACCCACGGCTGCAGGACGTGGGTCTCACGCCGCTGCTCCAGCGCGGCAATGGCGGAGTCCCAGGTCATGTGCAGGACGGTATCCTCGGCCCCGGCCCCATCGTCCGGCTTCAGCACCCAGGCGGAGGGCGTCAGCGCCGGCGTGTCGTCCTCGAAGGCGAAGGTGGGGACCACGGGCACTCCCGCGCGAGCGAGCGCGATCGCGGTGGCGCGCTTGCCGGCGGTCACCCGCACCGTATCGGGATGGGTACCGAGAAGCCGGCGCCCGCCATCCAGGACCGTGCGCCCGAGCTGCTCGAGCGCGCCACCGGTCTCTGGCGCGGTGGGCCACACCGCATCGGCATGCACCACGCCGCGGCGATAGAGCCCCTGCGGACTCTCGCCGGGCTCGGCGGTGAGGCATTCCACGCCGGAGAGCGGCGGAAGGCGATGGTCGCGAGTGGTGACGCAGGAGACGCCCGGCACCTCGCCCAGGTCGCGCAGCAGGGTGCGGAGCATGAGGTCGGCCTCGTGCACCAGACCCGGGCTGGGCGACTCGCCCAGCATGCCGCCACCGGTGACGTGCTCGTAGACGAAGATCCTCACGCCGGCGCTCCCGCGTGCTGCCGCGCGATCATCGCCTCGATCCGGCGGCGGCGCTCCTCGGCCCGGGTGCGCGCCGCGGCCGGAGTGGCCCCGCTCGCGTGGGCGGTACAGACCGGATCGCCCGGGCGGAACACCGTCCCCGGCGCGGGCAGGTCCCGGCACCAGGAGGGCAGCGGGGCGTCACCCTTCACCCACGTCTGTGGCGCCTGGACAATGGTGAGCGCCCGGCATGCCCGGGACCGGCGCGCCCGTGCCGGCAGCCGCCCGCGACAGGCCTCGAGGTGCCAGTGAAAAAGCCCGCGTGGATAGTCGGGATCGTAGAGCTCCATCGTGGCGGGAGGTCGCGGATTCACCTCGAGCACGGTCCAGCGATCGCCGTCGAGGAGAAAATCCAGGCCGTTGAGGCCCACCAGGCCGGTCGCGCGGACCAGTTGCTCGACGGCAGCGGTCACGTCGCGCGTCACCCGTGCGGAAAGCCGTATCCCGCCTGCCGCGCCGCCGAAGAGAAAGGGCGCACCCGGTACCGGCCGGGTCCATTGCCGGTTCCAGCCGAGCACCAAAGCGTGGGCTCCATCCGCAAGAAAGAGCACCGAGCAGGGCTCGCCGGCGGCGAAACGCTGGTAGTAGATCCCTGACCCGGCTCGCTCCTGCTCCGCGGGATGGACATGGGTCCCGCCGGCGCCGCCGACGCGCTTGGCGAGCCACTCCTTCGGCTCCGCGGGGAGTGCACGACGCGTTTCGGGATGGGGAATGCCGAGGCGGTCGAGCAGCGGGAAGAACCGGGCGGGGTCTTTCACGGCCTTCACGACCTCAGCCGGATTCCCGAAGAGGTGGCGACCGGCGGCGAGCGCGCGGAGGAGGGGCAACCGGCCTTCGAAGCCGGAGCCATACACCAGGCCGGCCGTCCTCGCGGCGGGGGCGAGCACCCGGGCCGCTTCGAGCAGGGCACGGCGATCGAACCGGAACGCCCGCGATTCCGCCACCGCGCGAGCGGCGAGTGATGCGGCCCGGGTATCCCGATCGGCGAAGTAGTCGAGCACCACCGTCGCGTACCCTCCGCGACGGGCGCTCGCGGCCAGTGCCCGCCCGGTGACCGCGGCGACGAGCACAGCCTTCATCGCTTTCCGATCTGCATGCATTGACACATCTTAGCACGTATTATCTTCCCTTGCCCATGCCTGCTCCGCTCCCGCTTTCTGATCAGATCTCCAACGTCGCCTGCCCCTTCTGCGGGCTGGTCTGCGACGACCTCGTGATCGGCCGGCAGCAGGGTGCTTCCCTCGCGGTGCTCTCCAACGGCTGCCCCATCTCGGTTCCGGCGTTCGCCAACGCGGGCGGCACCGCCGAGCCCCGCCTCAAGGGCGCATCGGCCACGCCGGCCCAGGCCATCGCCGAAGCGGCCCGCATTCTAACCGGTGCCCACGAGCCGCTGATCAGCGGGCTCGGCACCGACGTGGCGGGCGTGCGCGCCGCCGCGGCGCTCGCCGATCGCATCGGCGCCACGCTCGATCACATGAACTCGGCCGCCGCCGTCCGCAACCTGATGACGCTCCAGGATGGCGGCTGGGTGGTGACGACGCTCTCCGAGGTCCGCAATCGCGCCGACCTCCTGGTCATCGCCGGGAGCGATATCGCGGGGCGGTTCCCCCGTTTCTTCGAACGCTGTATCGCCAACCAGGCGACGCTCTTCGAGGAGAACCGGAACTGCGAGATCATCGTCCTGGGCGGGGCCCCGCCCGCCGGCGCGGTCCCCGCCGGCCTCACGACCAGCGTGATCCCCTGCGACCCCGCGCGGCTGCATGAAGCTGCCGGGGTCCTCCGCGTGCTCCTTTCCGGCGGCACACTCGACGCGACGGCCGCCGCCGGCGTCCCGCTCGAGACCTGGGCCGCGCTCGCCACCCGCATGAAGGCCGCCCGCTACGGGGTGCTGGCGTGGGCCGCGGTCGATTTCGCCTTCCCGCACGCCGAGCTGACGGTGCAGGCGCTGGCGGAGCTGCTCAAGGACCTGAATCGCGACGGGCGCTGGAACGGGCTCCCGCTCGGCGGCAGCGAAGGCGACATCACCGCCGACATGGTCCTCCTCTGGCAGACCGGCTTCGCCACCCGCACCAGCTACGGGCAGGGCACGCCGGACCACGATCCCTGGCACCGCGCCGGCGAGCGGATGCTGGCCCGGGGCGAGACCGATGCGCTGCTCTGGATCTCGAGCTTCAACCCGGCGCGCACGCCGCCCGCCGCGGCCGTGCCGCGGATTGTCCTCGGCCACCCGGCAATGAAGTTCGAGCAGGAGCCGGAAGTGTTCATCCCGGTGGGGATTCCCGGCGTCGACCACGCCGGCCACCTCTTCCGGAGCGACCGGGTGGTGGCGCTGGCGCTGGGCCGGCTCCGCGAGTCGCCGCTGCCGAGCGCGGCCGACGTGCTCACCGCCATCCACGCCGCGCTGGGGGGCTGATCCGATGCTGATCAAGCTCACCGGCGGCAAGACCTACGACCCGGCCAACGGCGCCGACGGCGTGGTCCGCGACGTCCACCTGCGCGACGGCCGGGTCGTGGCGGCACCGACCGACGGCGCGAAGATCGACAAGGAGTATGACTGTCGCGGGCGGGTGATCATGGCGGGCGCCATCGACATGCACACCCACATCGGCGGGGGCAAGCTCAACATCGCCCGCGCGATGCTGCCCGAGGACCATCGCGGCGACCTGGTGGCGCGCACCCCGCTCACCCGTTCGTCCGCGGGCCGCGCGGCGCCGGGCACCCTCGCCACCGGCTACCGCTACGCCGAGATGGGGTACACCGCCTGCTTCGAGCCGGCGATCCTCCCGGTGAACGCCCGGCAGGCGCATCTCGAGATGGGCGACACGCCGATCGTCGACAAGGGCGGCTACGTGATGCTGGGGAGCGACGACTTCCTCCTCCGGCTCATGGCGAAGGGCGAGAGCCAGAAGCTGATCAACGATTACGTCGCCTGGATCATCAACGCGACCCGCTGCATCGGCATCAAGGTGGTGAACGCGGGTGGGATCTCCGCCTTCAAGTTCAACCAGCGGCGGCTCGACGTCGACGAGAAGCACCCCTTCTACGGTGTCACCCCGCGGGAGGTGCTCACGACGCTCTCGCGCGCGGTGTACGAGCTGGGCGTGCCCCACCCGCTGCACGTGCACGGGAGCAACCTCGGCATTCCCGGCAACTGGGAATCGAGCCTCAAGACGATCAAGGCCGCCGAAGGGCTCCCGATCCACCTCACCCACATCCAGTTCCACAGCTACGGCACCGAGGGCGACCGGAAGTTCTCCTCGGCGGCGGCGCAGATTGCCGAGGCGATCAACGGCAATCCCAACGCCACCTGCGACGTGGGCCAGATCCTCTTCGGGCAGACGGTGACGGCGTCCGGCGACAGCATGAGCCAGCACCGGAACGCCAGCGTGGCCAGCCCGAAGAAGTACGTGGTGATGGACATCGAGTGCGACGCGGGATGCGGCGTGGTCCCCTTCAAGTACCGGGACCAGAACTTCGTCAACGCGCTCCAGTGGGCGATCGGGCTCGAGATCTTCCTGATGGTGAACGACCCCTGGCGGGTCTTCCTCACCACCGACCACCCGAACGGCGCGCCGTTCACCAGTTATCCGCACCTGATCCGGCTGCTGATGGACCGCGGGTTCCGGAAGGAGCGGCTCGACACGATTCACCCCGACGCGCGGGCGATGTCGGTGCTGGGCACGCTCGACCGCGAGTACTCGATGTACGAGATCGCGATCCTGACCCGCGCCGCGCCCGCGAAGCTGCTCGGCATCCCCGACATCGGGCACCTGGGCAGCGGCGCCCGGGCCGACGTGACCGTCTATCGCGACGACGCCGACCGGGAGCGGATGTTCTCGGCGCCGGAGTACGTCTTCAAGGACGGCGAGCTGGTGGTGCAGAACGGCAAGGTGGTGAAGGTCACCTGGGGCCGGGTCCACACGGTGCAGCCGGCGTACGACCGCGGCATCGAGACCCGGCTCCGGGAGCATTTCGAGCGCTATCACACGATGCGCGCCTCGCAGCTCCAGCTCTCGGATGACGAGATGCACGCCATCGGCCACGGGGCCGAGGTCGTGGTGCATCCGCTCAGGGCAGGGACCCGATGATCCTCAACGGCGTCGCGATCGACGACGAGTTCGCGGAAGCCTTCGGGATGAAGGCGACCCGGATCATCATCACGGCCCAGAACCTCACCTGGGCGTATCACGCGGCGAACACCGCCACCGGCTTCGCCACCTCGGTCATCGCCTGCGGGTGCGAGGCCGGCGTGGAGCGCGAGCTGACGCCGGCGGAGACGCCCGATGGACGGCCCGGGGTCAGCATCCTGCTCTTCGCGGTGTCGGGGAAGGAGCTGGCCAAGCAGATCGAGCGGCGGATCGGGCAGTGCGTCCTGACCTCGCCCACCAGCGCGGCCTTTGCCGGCATTACCGACGGCGAGCCGGTGGCGCTGGGCAAGAACCTGCGCTTCTTCGGTGACGGCTTCCAGAGCAGCAAGCTGATCGCGGGGCGGCGTTACTGGCGGGTGCCGGTGATGGACGGCGAGTTCCTGGTGGAGGAAACCACCGGCGTCGTCGGCGCGGTGGGTGGCGGCAACTTTCTCGTGCTGGCCGAGACCCAGCCGCAGGCGCTGACCGCCTGTGAAGCGGCGATCGCGGCGATGAAGAAGGTCCCCAACGTCATCATGCCCTTCCCCGGCGGCGTGGTGCGCTCCGGCTCGAAGGTGGGCTCGAAGTACAAGGCGCTGCAGGCGTCGACCAACGACGCCTTCTGCCCCACGATCCGCGGCCTCACGAAGACCCAGATCTCCCCCGAGATCGGCTCGGTGATGGAGATCGTGATCGACGGTCTCACCGCGCCGGACATCGCCGCCTCGATGAAGGCGGGGATCCAGGCGATCGTCGACCTGGGGGCCAAGGCCGGCATTCGCCGGATCAGCGCCGGCAACTATGGCGGGAAGCTCGGCAAGTTCCACTTCAAGCTCCGGGAGATCATGGCGTCATGAGCGCGCTCGTGCTCACGCTCCGGAGCCGGCCGGCCCAGCGGGTGGATCTTTCACCCCTCACCGCGACGAGCCTCGCGGGGCAGTCGCTCGCCGACGTCGGCGCGCTGGCGCTGCCGAGCGGAAACCGGGCACTCAAGCTCGGCGACCTCTTCGAGGTGAGTGGAACGCCGGGCAGCGAGATCGAGATCCGGAACAGCTGCGACCAGCTCGACCGGGTCGGCGCGGGGCTCGCCGGGGGGACGCTCACCGTGCAGGGCGACGTGGGTGGATTCCTGGGCCAGCGGCTCGCGGGCGGGACCATCGTGGTGCGGGGCACGACCGGAGCGTGGGCCGGCGCGGGAATGACCGCGGGCCTGATCCACATCCAGGGGAATGCGGGCGACTTCCTCGGCGCGGCGATCCCGGGCGACCACCAGGGCATGAAGGGCGGGGCCATCGTGGTGAGCGGGAACGCCGGGGCGCGGGCCGGGGACCGGATGCGCCGCGGCGCCATCCTCATCGAGGGCGGCGCCGGCGACTACGTCGCCAGCCGGATGGTGGCGGGCACCATCGCGGTGTGGGGCACCGTTGGCCGCTTCCCCGCACTGGCCATGCGCCGCGGGACGCTCCTCCTCCGTCAGGCACCCGCCGAGCTCCTCCCCACGTTCAGCGACTGCGGGCAGTATCCGCTCAGCTTCCTCACCCTCCTGGTCCGCTCGTGGCGCGGGCTGCCGGGCAGGTTCGCGGGCCTGCCGGATGCCGGGCTCCGGGTGCGCCGGTTCATGGGCGACCGGGCGAACGGGGGCAAGGGCGAGATCCTGGTGACGGTAGGCGGCTAGGCGGCTAGGCGGCTAGGCGGCTAGGCGGCGCCAGAGTAAGTGCAGGAGAGGCGCGGCGGACCGGGGGATTCCCGGAGCGGAGCGTCAGGGCCCGTTGCTGATTCATCGTCCTCGCCCTCCCATGGCCCGTCTGCTCCGCGAAGGGGATTCCCCAGGACGCCGCGCCGATCCGCGGAGCGAACGCCCCCACCCGCTGCGCCGAGTCGATCAAGCCCTCGCTTCCACCCTGACTGGCTCCCCGGTAGCGCCCCCCGAAACAGACTGTATCTTCCTGCCCCGATATGTCATCCCTCAACATGAACGAGCGCGCCCGCGACATCGCGGACATCATGGCCGAGGAAGCCACCGGCCTCCGCCTCGCGGTGCAGACCCTCCCCGGCGGCGCCCGGGTCATCGACGCCGGCGTGGCCGTGGACGGCGGGCTCAACGCCGGCCTCCTCCTCAGCGAGATCTGCATGGGCGGCCTGGGCGACGTGGAATACGCCAGCGTCTCCCTCGGCGGCGAGAACTGGCCCTCGGTCCAGGTCCGCACCGACCACCCCGCCGTCGCCTGCATGGCCTCGCAGTACGCCGGGTGGGCCATCACGGTCGACAAGTATTTCGCGATGGGGTCGGGCCCGCTCCGGGCGCATGCCCGGGTGGAGAAGGAACTGTTCGAGAAGCTCCACTACGCCGAGCAGGCCACCTGCGGCGTGCTGGTGCTCGAAGGCCGCCAGCTCCCGACCGACGAGGTCGCGGCCTGGGTGGCGAAGAAGGCCAACCTCTCCCCCGCCCAGCTCACCTTCCTGATCGCGCCGACGGCCAGCCTCGCCGGCGGGACCCAGATCTCCGCCCGCATCCTCGAGACCGGGCTCCACAAGATGGAGACCCTCGGCTTCGACGTGCGGCAGGTGGTGAGCGGGATCGGCACCGCGCCGATCGCGACGCTGGCGAAGAACGACCTGCGGGGCATCGGGCGGACCAACGACTGCATCCTCTACGGCGGGCAGGCGCACTACACGGTCAAGGCGGGCGATACCGAGCTGGCCGACCTGGCCCGGAAGCTCCCCGCCAGCGCCTCGAAGGACTACGGCACCCCGTTCTACGAGATCTTCGAGCGGTACGAGAAGGATTTCTACAAGATCGACCCGCTCCTGTTCAGCCCGGCGGAGGTCTGGCTCACCAGCGCCACGTCGGGAAAGACGTACCACGCCGGCGTCACGAATGTCGACGTGCTGCGCACGTCGCTGTACCCGGAATAGCCTACTCTCCAACCAAGGTCTGACCCTCATGCGTCGTCTCGCCCTGCTCGGCCTGCTCGCGCTCGCGGCCTGCTCCAAGCCGGCGGAAAAGCCCGCCGTCGACACCACCGCGGCCAAGCCGGCTCCGCCGCCCAAGCCGGAGCCGATGGCCTTCGTCACCGTCATCTACAACACCCCCAAGAGCGCGGCCGCCTTCGAGAAGTACTACTGGGCCACCCACGTCCCGCTGGTCGGCGCCAAGCAGGCGGAGATCGGGTTCACCGCGGCGGAGCTGACCAAGTTCGACGCGACGCTCGACGGCAAGAAGCCGACCTACTATCGCCAGGCGGTGCTCTGGTTCAAGAACATGGCCGACCTGGAGAAGGGGATCGCCACCCCGGGCTTCAAGGCGGTGGGTGATGACCTGGCCAACTTCGCCACCGGCGGGCTGACCGCGATGATCGGCGAGGAAACCAGCGATCACGCCGACCTCCTCAGCGGCGACACCACCGCGTTCGTGACCGTGATCTACAACCAGCCCAAGGATGCCGCGGCCTTCGAGTCGTATTACTCGGCCACGCACATCCCGCTGGTCGGCGCGAAGGCCTCGGAGATCGCCTTCACCCGGGCGGAGCTGACCAAGTACGCCAAGAACCTGGATGGCTCACCGGCGGCGTTCTACCGCCAGGCGAAGCTCTACTTCCCGAACGAAGCGGCGCTCAAGACCGGCACCGGCACCCCCGGCTTCAAGGCGGTGGGCGATGACCTGCCGAACTTCGCGACCGGCGGGCTGACGGCGCTGGTGGGGCACATCACGACGAAGTAGCCGTTCCTCGTTCCGCGTTCCTCGTTCCTCGAGGTTTCGGCGATGGGCTGGCCCCGACACGGAGCCAACGAGGAACGCGGAACGCGGAACGCGGAACGCCATGCACGTAGCGATTCTCTCCTCCACGACCGGCTGGCATCTCGACGAGCTCACCCGCGCGGCCCGCGCGCGTGGGCTCGAGCCGCTCGTGCTCCCCTGGGAGGGGAACGTGAGTCCCATCGGGCGCGCCGGCGGTGTCGCCAACAGCGGCCACGATCTCAGCCGGGTCCGCGCCATTCTCCCCCGCATCATCCCCGGCGGCTCCCTCGAGCAGATCATCTACCGGGTCGACACCCTCCACCGCCTCGAGGAGGACGGGATCCGGGTGATGAACTCGGCCCGCGCCATCGAGCGTACCGTCGACAAGTCGTGGACCTCGGCGATCCTCGCGCGCGGCGGACTGCCCACCCCGGAAACCATCGTCTGCGAGAGCTACGACGCGGCCTTCGAGGCCTGGCGCGCGCTCGGCGGAGACGTGATCGTCAAGCCGCTGTTCGGCTCGATGGGCCTCGGCATGAGCCGGGTCACCGACGAGGATCTCGCCTGGCGGGTGTTCCGGGTGGTGGAGACGGTGCGGGGGGTGTACTACCTCCAGCGCACCGTGCCGCACCAGGGCCGCGATGTTCGGGTCTTCGTGGTAGGCGACCGGGTCCTCGGGGCGATGGAGCGGCGTGCTCCCGGATGGCGCACCAACTTCTCCCGCGGCGGCACGGCCTCGCCCGTCGACCTCCCCCCCGCGTGGGCCGAGCTCGCGCTCAGGGCTGCGGCACTGGTGGGCACCGAGTATGCCGGTGTGGATCTCCTGCCGGCCGACGACGGCACCGTCTATGTGCTCGAGGTGAACGGCATCCCCGGGTGGGAAGGACTCCAGCAGGCCACCGGCATCGACGTGGCCGGAGCGATCATTGAGCAGCTCATCCGCTAGTGACATCGGCGCCGCCGCGACCCTCGCCTGTCTCCTCGAGGCGAGCGCGCCCAAGCCCGGCAACGTTTCGCCCGGGCGGCGCTTTCACGACATGGGCTACGAGGATTTCCTCGCCAGCGCCGTCGCCATCGGGCCGGTCCTGTCGCAGGCAGGTCAGCGCCCCCTCGGCGAGACCATCCGCGACGCCCTGCGCGCCACCCGCCGCTGGACCTCCGCCAACACCAACCTCGGCATCGTGCTGCTGCTCACCCCCATCGCCCGCGCGGCACTGGCCGGCGGCGAGGGAAACCTCCGGCAGCGGCTGGGCCGGATCCTGCGGAGCACCACCGTCACCGACGCGATGGAGGTCTACACCGCGATCCAGCAGGCGAAGGCCGGCGGCCTGGGCCGGGTGGACAAGGAAGATCTCTCCCGCGCGCCCAGCGTCACCCTCCGCGAGGCGATGGTGCTGGCCGCGGGACGGGATGCGATCGCCGCGGAGTATGTCGACGACTATGCCCTGACCTTCGGGACCGGCGTGCCCGCCATTCGGGCCGCCCGGGCGGCGAAGCTCGGCTGGGACGAGGTGGTCCTCGAGACCTTTCTCACCCTTCTGGCGCAGAAACCTGATACATTGATCGCCCGGAAACTCGGAGCGGAGGCCGCGGCAGGGGTGAGCGCGCGGGCCGCGGCGATCCTGGCGGCCGGCGGGGTTCGCACCCCGGACGGCCGGGCCGAGCTGGACAAATTCGACGCCGAGTTGCGGCATTCCGGCAATGCGCGTAATCCCGGCACCACCGCCGACCTGACGGCCGCCGCGCTCTTCGTGGCGCTGCTCGAGGACGGGTGGTCGCACGAACGATGAGGAGCCCCGTGCGCAGCGATTTCAAGGTGAGCGTCAGCAAGGATTACCTGGTCTTCTCCTCGGCCCACTTCATCACCTTCCGGGGCCACCAGTGCGAGACCCTGCACGGGCACAACTACCGGGTGGGCGTCACCGTCGAGGGCTCGGTCGACAACGAAACGATGTTCGTGGTCGACTTCTCGGTGCTCAAGAAGATCGTGCGGAAGCTGGTCGACGAGATCGACCACAAGGTGCTGCTGCCGCTCAAGAACCCGAAGCTGGGCTTCCGGGACGAGGGGAAGGCGCGGCACGTGCACTACTTCGGCGAGCCCACCTACGTCTTCCCGCAGGTGGACTGTGCCATGGTGCCGATCGAGAACACCACCGCGGAGATGCTGGCGCAGTACTTCGCCCAGCGGGTGCGCGAGGAGCTGCTGGCCCAGGGGATCAGCAACCTGACCGCGATCGAGATGGAAGTGGAGGAGAGTTTCGGGCAGGCCGCGACCTACCGGCTGCTGGTGAACTGAGCCGGTCAGGCCCCGCGCGCCAGCCGGAAGGCGGCGCGGTCGAGCCGGCCGCTGTGCAGGGCGGTCCCCACCAGGACCGCGTCACACCCGACCTCCGCCAGGGCGCGGAGGTCGTTGACTGAGCGGACCCCGCCGCCGGTGTAGACCGGCAGCCCCAGCATCCGCTTGAGCCCGTCGATCAGGTCGAGGTTCCTCGGCCCGTCCTCACTGCCCACCGTCGCCAGGTCGAGCACCAGCACCGCGCGGCACCCCGCGTCCGCCGCGCGCGCCCCCAGCTCGAGGGCCACCGCTTCCTGGGTCGCGATCCGGCCGGTACGGCGGCGCACCGGCTTGCCCAGCATCAGGTCGAGACTGAACACCACCGGGGACGTGCCCGCCGCCCGCACGATGCCGTTCAGCGCCTGGAAGTCGGGGAGCGACTCGAGTCCCGCCACCAGCGTCTTCGCGCCCGCCGCGAGGAGCGGCTCGACCTCGTCGGGGCTGTCGAGTCCCGCGTCGACGAGGAGGTCGGGGCCGAACCCCGTCACCGGGTGCGCCAGGCGGCGGATCAGGTCGTACTGCGGCGGGCGGCCCTGGATGGCGTCGAGATCGGCCAGGTAGCACTGCGCCGCGCTGAGGTCGCGGTAGGCACGCGCGAGGGCGAGGGGGTTCCCCGGCGCGCCCGGGGCGAGCACCGAATCCACCGGCTGATATTGTTCCCGGGCGCCGCGGCGGGCATGCACTGCGCCGCCATGCTGGAGATCCAGGACAGGGATGAGCTCCATGGGTGCCAAAAGTATAGCGGCGGTGGTGAAGATCGGCGGCGGGCTGACCCGCCTTCCCGGCGCGCTCGAGCGCGTGGGCGGGGCGGTGGCGCGCGCGGCGGTGCGCTGTCCGCTCGTCGTGGTCCCCGGCGGCGGCCCGTTCGCCAACCAGGTGCGCGCGTTCGATCGCGAGCATCGCCTGTCGGCCGACGCCGCCCACTGGATGGCGATCCTCGGCATGGACCAGTACGCCTGGGCGCTGGTGGAACGGATCCCCGGCGCGCAGCTGGTCGAGGACCTCGCCGGGATCCAGCAGGCGCACGAGTCGGCCCGGGTCCCGGTGCTCGCCCCCGCCCGGTGGCTCCGCGCCGCCGACGAACTCCCACACGCCTGGGAGGTCACCAGCGACAGCCTCGCCGCCTACCTCGCGACGCTCACCGGGGCGGAACGGCTGGTGCTGGTGAAGCCCGCGCCGGGCGGCCGCGAGCTGCTCGACCCCTGGTTCGAGAAGGTGGTGCCGGCTGGCGTGCGGTGGAGTGTGGTGGGCGCGGACGAAACGGAGCGGCTGGAGCAGTTGCTCGGGGAGTCTTCAGTGCAGTGAGGCGGCGAGGCCGCCATGCACCCGGGCCGCGAGCGCGGCCACCCGGCCCCCGTCGATCACATCGGTGCGTACGCCGGCGGTGACCGCGCCGCGGACGCCAAGCACGTCGGCTCCCGCCGAGCGCGCCAGCGGTACATCCTCGGCCGAGAGCGACCCTCCCAGCGCGTACAGCAGTCCCCGTTCGCCCAGCGCCGCACCCAGGAGCCGGAGCGCACCGGGCGCGAGGTGATCCCGGAGGGTGCCTCCCTGCTTTCGCGCGGTGTCGACCAGGAGGCCGTGCGCCCCGCTCCGCGCGATCAGCGCCGGGAACGCCGAGGGGACGAGATCACCCTCGGACGCGCGATCGGCAAAGGCGACGGCGACGACCTTCGGCGCACCAGGCTGCCGGGCCGCCTGCTCCACCGCCGCGCTGAGCAGCTGCTCCACCAGCCGAGGGTCGTCCACGCCCGCGAAGCCCAGCTTCACGAAGGCGAGCCCGGGCGGAAGATCGCGCAGGGCCCGCTCCACCTCCGCCACCGAACGCACGTCGCCCAGCGCCGCACTCACCGGGACCTCGCCCGGCAGCGCCGCGCGGATCTCGGCCAGCACACCGGACCCGACTGGCCCCAGCGCGCCCTGCGCGGGGTCCTTGGCGTCGACGATGTCGGCGCCTCCCGCCCGGGCGATCCGGGCCTCCTCCACGCTCTGTACGCTCACGAGGAGCCGCATCCGCAATCCCTTGAATGCCGTCGGTGGCCCGGTATGTTACGCCGGACCATGGCCAGCGACAACACGCCTTCCGGTTCCGCAGGACAACTCGCAGGCAAGCGGGTGCTGGTCACCGGCGGATCGAGCGGCATCGGGCGGGCCATCGCCATCGCCGCGGCCCGGGCCGGCGCCGACGTGGCCATCACCTGGAAGAGCAACGAGGCCGGCGCCAACGCCGTCGCCGCCGACATCCGCGCCACCGGCCGCCGCGCCGTCATCGTCCGCGCCGACGTGGGCGAGCCCGAGGGACTGGAGCAGCTCCGCGACTTCCTCCGGGACGCGCTTGGCGGCATCGACGCCTGGATCAACAATGCCGGCGCCGACATCCTCACCGGCCAGGGTGCCACCCTGTCCCGCCGGGAGAAACTCGACCTCCTGCTCCGGGTGGACCTCCGCGGGACGATGCTGGCCTCCTGGGCCGCCGTGGAGATGATGCGGGCCCAGCCGCAGGGCGGCGTGATCATCAACATGTCGTGGGATCACGTCATTCGCGGCCTCGCGGGCGACAACCCGGAGCTCTTCTCCGCCGTGAAGGGCGGGATTCTCGGCTTCAGCAAGTCGCTCGCCCGCTCCGTTGCCCCCACCATCCGGGTGAATGTCCTCGGGCCCGGCTGGATCCAGACCGCCTTCGGCGCATCGGTCGACTCCGACTGGCACCGCTCGGTGGCTGAGACGATTCCCCTGGAACGCTGGGGCACGCCGGAGGATGTGGCCGGCGCCGCGGTGTACCTCGCCTCCGACGCCGCCCGGTACGTCACCGGGCAGATGATCATGGTGAACGGGGGCGACGTGATGTGAGGGAACTGCGAACCGCGTGAGCGGTGAGCGGGAACCGCAACAGCGTGAGCGGTGAAGAGTGAGAAGTGAGCAGTTGCTAACAGCTAACAGCTAACGGCTAACGGCTTATGGCCACCCACGAACGCACCTACACCGACGCCGAGATCAGCGAGAAGCTCCAGGGGCTGGCCGGCTGGTACTACGAAGACGGCTGGATCCGCCGGCAGTACAAGACCGACGGCTGGCTCACCACCCTCGCCCTGGTGAACACCATCGGCTTCCTCTGCGAGGCGGCCTATCACCACCCCGACCTCACGGTCACCTGGGCCAAGGTCTGGGTGAAGCTCCAGACCCACTCGGCCGGCGGGATCACCGACAAGGACTGGGAGCTCGCCCGGAAGATCGAGGACGCCGTGCTCTGGAAGCCGAAGGGCGGCGCGCTCGAGGGTACGCCCAACAAGTGGGTGCGGGGCGGCGATCCGAAGTGACCGGGGGTGACGTGCGGCGGGTTCTCTTCGTCACCGGCAAGCTGGCCGAGCCGGCGCTCCGCCGGACCCTGACGGAGATGCACCCGCCGTTCGCGTGGGAGATCGCGGTCCTCAAGATCACCGTGGCCGCGCTGATGACCACGCCCTGGATCGCGAAGTTCCTCGCCGTTCCTGACGACACCGACCTCATCCTGATCCCCGGCCTCGTCGAGGGCGACCTCGCCCTGCTCCAGGAACGGTTCGGCATCCGGGTCGAGCGCGGCCCCAAGGACCTGCGCGACATTCCCCTCCATTTCGGCCAGGCAAAGGCGCGCCAGGACTACGGCGCGTACGACATCGAGATCCTCGCCGAGGTCAACAATGCCCCCAAGCGCTCCCACGACGACGTCCTCCGCGAGGCGGAACACTACCGCGACTCCGGCGCCGACCTGATCGACATCGGCTGCACCCCGGGCGTGGCCTTCCCCCACCTCGCCGCCCTCGTGCGCGAACTCAAGGGGATGGGCCTCCGGGTCAGCATCGATTCCTTCGACCCGGGCGAGATCACCACCGCCGTCGAAGCCGGCGCCGAAATGGTGCTGAGCGTGAACGGGTCGAACCTCGCCGTGGTCGAGCGCCTCAAGGGTACCGGTGCGAAGGTCATAGCGATTCCTGATTTCGGCGCGCCGCTCGATTCACTCGGGCCCACGCTGTCCGCGCTCGACCGGGCCGGCGTCCCGTACCTGATCGACCCGATCATCGAGCCGGTCGGCTTCGGCTTCATGGCGTCGCTGGAGCGCTACGCCGAGACCCAGCGTCGCTATCCGGGCGTGCCGCAGCTCATGGGGGTCGGGAACATCACCGAGCTCACCAGCGCCGACTCGACCGGCATCAACGCGCTCCTCATCGCGATCTGCCAGGAGGTCGGGGTCAAGGCGGTGCTCACCACCGAGGTGATCCCCTGGGCCCGGGGCTCGGTGCGCGAGATCGACGTGGCCCGACGGCTGATGCACCACGCCGTCACCCACAAGACCCTGCCCAAGGGCGTGGACGACCGGCTGGTGACCCTCAAGGATCCCCGGATCCTCACCTACAGCGAGGCCGAGCTCCGCGAGCTCCAGTCGCAGGTGAAGGATCCCAACTTCCGGATCTTCGCCGATCGCGAGACGATCACCGTCTTCAACAACCGGCTCTTTGTCCGCGGCACGAACATCCAGGAGATCTTCGACCAGCTCGGCGTCGACGAAGCGAGCCACGCCTTCTACCTGGGCAAGGAGCTGGCGCGGGCGAGCCTGGCGGTGGCGCTGGGGAAGACCTATCGGCAGGAAGGGCAACTCAGCTGGGGCTACCTGACGCCGCCCGACGATCCGAAGCGGGAGCATCTCAAGCTGACGATGCGGACAGGCGGCAAGGCGGCCGAGCGGCAAGGCGGCAACGATGAGTGAGCTGCCACTGGTCGAGGAGCTGTTTCCCTGCCCTGACCCGGCCGACACCGCCGCCCGCTTCCTCGGCCAGCCGCACCTGCTCTTTCTCGACAGCGCGAGCGACCCGGCGCGGCTGGGCCAGTACTCCTTCCTCGCGGCGGCACCGGTCGCCGTCATCCGCAACCGCGGCCGCCGCGCCACCGGACCGAGCGCCCTCGACGAGCTGCGGGCACGGCTCGCCCCCTATCGCACCACGCCCATCGCGGGTCTGCCACCGTTCCTGGGAGGCGCCGCCGGGTACATCGCCTATGACTTCGGCGAGGTACTCGAACGGCTCCCCGCACCGCGCTATGACGACCTCGCCGTCGACGACCTGGTCTTCGGGATCTATGACTGGGTCATCGCCTGGGATCACCGCGCCGGACGCGCCTGGCTCATCTCCACCGGGATCCCGGCGGAGGCGGGCGCGCCCGCGACCCTCGCGCGGGCGCAGGCACGGCGCGACTGGGTGCGCCGCCAGCTCGGCGGTCCCTCGGCCGGTGCTGGCGGCCGCACGCGCATG
>JAXLXZ010000008.1:0-172572 GCA_046327735.1 Gemmatimonadales bacterium
GCGCCTCCGAGTTCATCGGCCAGCTGATGGTCGTGGTGATCGTGCGCGAGCTGGGCCCCCTGCTCACCGCCCTCGCGGTGGTGAGCCGGAGCGGCACCGCCATCACCGCCGAGCTGGCCACCAACATGGTGCTGGGTGAGGTCCGCGCCCTCGAAGGGCTCGGGATCGACCCCTATCACTACCTGGTCCTGCCCCGGCTCTTCGGCTGCATCGTGTCGGTCTGCACTCTCATGGTGCTCTTCGACGTCGTGGCGATCAGCGGCGGTTTCGTCGCTGCGGTGCTCTACGGCGGGATGAGCGGGCCCCGCTACCTCGGCATCGTCATCAACAACCTCACCACCCAGGACGTGGTGCTCACCGTGGTGAAGGGGCTGCTCTTCGGCATCGTCATCGGCGTGATTCCGGCCTACCAGGGCCTCTCCGTGCGCCAGGGCCCGACCGAGATCCCGGTGGCCGTCATCCGCGGCACCGTCGGCTCGATCGCGGTGATCTTCCTGATCGCCGCGGTGATCGTCGGGGTGACCCGGTGACCGCGCTCCTCACCTTCGAGAAGGTGCCACTGGCCCGGGTGCGCCGCTCCACGCTGGGCGGGTCCGCGCCCCTCCCGGTCGACGCCGACGGCGAGATCTCGCTCGAGGTCCAGGCCCACGAGACGGTGGCCGCCGTGGGCGACGAGACGAGTGGCGTGGATCTCCTCGGGGGACTCGCTTTGGGACTTGATCGGGTGCCTGAGGGACGGGTGACCGTCCTGGGCACTGACCTTGCAACCCTCGACCGGGTGGCCCTGCTCACCTTCCGCCGGAAGATCGGGTACCTTCCCGCCGGCGACGGGCTGATGCAGAATCTGACGCTGCGCGACAACATCCGGCTCCCGCTCCGGTTCGGGAGCAATTTCCGCTACAAGGACATCGAGGGACGTGTGGACGTGATCGTGGCCCAGCTCCGGCTGACCCGCGTGGCCGACCGCCGTCCGGCCCAGGCCAACGCCGAGGAACGCCGGCGCGCCGCCCTGGGGCGGGCGCTGGCGTTCGACCCCGACCTCGTGATCCTGGAAGAGCCGTTCGATGGCCTGACCGAGAAGGCGGCCGCGGAGGTGCTCGAACTCGCCCGGGGCGGCGAGGTGCCGGAAGGGGGACGCCGGACCGTGTTCATCACCGGACAGGATCTCCCTGCGCTGCTGCGGCGCCGGGTCGACCGCCAGATCCGGGTGCGGAAGGGAAGCGTCGAGGTGCCGGCATGAGTGTCCGTCCCCGTACCGCCGACGCCCTGATCGGCGCGCTCGTCCTGGGCGCCATCGGCATCCTGATCGCCGCCTTCGTGGTGACCCGCGGCTGGGCCGAGCGCCGGGTGGTGATCAACATGGTCACCAGCACCGTGAACGACATCAAGGCGGAGACGCCGGTCCTGCTCCAGGGCCTCGCCATCGGCGAGGTGAAGGACATCTCCCCGCTCCCCGACACCGGCGGCAAGATGGGCCCGCCCCGCTTCGTGGTGAGCCTGCGACTCCGCGAACGCTACGCCAACGGCGTCCCGATCCAGCTCCCCCTCGGGACCAGCGCGGAGATCACCTCGAGCGGGCTCATTGGCACCGCCTCGATCGCGCTGATCATCCCGCGCAACCAGATCAAGTCCGCGCTGCAGCCGGGCGACACGATCCAGGGGACGCTCACCCAGGGGTGGACCGACGTGGTGAAGGAGGTCGCGGATACGGTGCGCACCCAGGTCTCCGGGATCCTCAAGGACACCCGCACCGTGCTGGCGAGTCTCAACCGGACCGCCGAGGCGACCGAAGGCGAGATCCGGCGCACGGCCCCGGAGGTGCGGGCCACCCTCGCCAGCGCCCGCGCCGCCCTCGACCGGCTCGAGCCGCTCCTGGCCCGCGCCAACACCACCCTCGCGCGCACCGACACCAACTTCGCCGACCTGCACGACTCGCTGACCGTGCTCCTGGCCGACACCCGCCAGCTGATCAACCACGCCGACACGCTGACCCAGAGCATCAATTCGCTGACCGGCGACGTCGGGCCGGACGTGCGCCAGACGCTCAAGACCATGCGGGTGGTCAGCGCCAAGTTCGAGTACTTCATCGACCAGGTGAGCCGCCGGCCCCACCGCCTCCTCACCGGCGTGCACCAGGTCTCCCGGGATTCGATCCTGGAAGCGACGACGCCGTGAAATACCTGCTGTACCACTCGCCCTCGTGGGCCCCGCAGGCGATCGCCGATGCGCTCGCGAGCGAGCTGGTACAGCTGCAACCGGCGCCCACCCCGGCCGATGTTGCACCCCCGCGCGTGCCCACCGCGTACCTGCTGGCCGGCGCCGACCGCATGGGCGTGACCCGCGAGGCCCTCCAGCGGCTCAAGGATGCCGGCGTCGCGATCGTCGCGCTGGGCCTCCCCGGTGAACTGGATGTCCCCGAGGCGCTCCCCAGCGACCTCCTGACCGTCTTCCTGCAGGCCACCACCGGCCCGCGCCAGCTGCTGGTGGGGCTCCGCTCCGCCTTCCAGGTGTCCGCCTCCGCCCGGGAGCACCAGAGTGCCCGGGAAGAGAGCGCGGCCCGGCTCAGCGAGCTGACCGAGCTCGCCGAGATCGGGGCCCAGCTCACCACCGAGAAGAACCTCGAGACCCTCCTCGACCTGATCCTGACCCAGGCCCGCCGGGTCAGCCAGTCGGACGCGGGGAGTCTCTACATCGCCGAGACCGGCCCCAACGGCGAGCGGCGGCTCTGCTTCAAGCTGAGCCAGAATCACAGCCGGCCCGACATTCCGTTCGTCGAGTTCACCATCCCGGTGAACACCGCCTCCCTGGCCGGCTACGTGGCCACCGAGGGCGCGCCGCTCGTCATCGAGGACGTCTACACCCTGCCCCCCGAGGTGCAGTACAGCTTCAATCGCTCCTTCGACGAACGCTACGGCTACCGCACCAAGAGCATGCTGGTCATCCCGATGCAGAACCATGACGGGGACGTGATCGGGGTGCTCCAGCTCATCAACCGCAAGCGCGACGCCTCGGCGCGGCTGGGCGAGAAGGACGCCGAGGACCAGATCATTCCCTACACCCCCCACGTCCTCAAGATCGTGAGCGCGCTCGCCTCCCAGGCCGCCGTCTCGGTCGAGAACAGCCAGCTCTACGAGGCGATCGAGCGGCTCTTCGAGGGGTTCGTGCGGGCCGCGGTCCAGGCCATCGAGCAGCGGGACCCCACCACCTCGGGTCACTCCGAGCGGGTAGCCCTCCGGACCGTGGCCCTGGCGTCAGCCCTCGACCGGGTGCAGGACGGTCCCTTCAAGCTGATCCGCTTCTCCCCCGAGCAGGTGCGGGAGATTCGCTACGCCGGCCTGCTGCACGATTTCGGGAAGGTCGGCGTGCGGGAGCAGGTGCTGGTGAAGGCCAAGAAGCTGTACGAGGGAGAGATGGCGCTGATCCGCCAGCGCCACGCCTTCATTCGCCGAAGCGCCGAGTGGGAATACGAGAAGGCCCGCGCCGACTATCTCCTGGCCCATGGCCGGGAGGGCTACGAGGCGTTCGTGAAGGAGCTGGCGGAGCGGCAGCGGGAGGCCATCGACACCGCGGAACGGTTTCTCAAGGTGGTCATGGGCTCCAACGAGCCGACGGTGCTGGCCGAGGGGGACTTTGCCCAGCTGGGCGAGTTCGCCACCAGGCAGTATCTCGATATCGACGGCAACCCGCAGCCCTTCCTCACGGCGAAGGAGCAGAACCACCTCTCGATCCGGAAGGGAAGCCTGGATGAGCGGGAGCGGCTCGAGATCGAGAGCCACGTCAACCACACCTTCGCATTCCTGGAGCGGATCCCCTGGACCCGTGGCCTCTCCCGGGTCCCCGAGATCGCGCTGGGGCACCACGAGAAGCTCGACGGCAGTGGCTATCCCCGGCGGGTCAAGGCGGAGGCGATCCCGCTCCAGACCCGGATGATGACCATCGCCGACATCTACGACGCCCTGACCGCCCAGGACCGCCCCTACAAGCGGGCGCTCTCGGCTGAGCGGGCGCTGGACATCATGGTGGACGAGGTGGAGCGGGGACAGCTCGACGGCGACCTCTTCCGGGTCTTCATCGAGGCGCGGGTGTGGGAGGAGAAGCAGGAGCGCCGCCGGGCCAGCGTCGCGGTCAATCGCCCATAAGCAGAGTCTGTCGTTCCGAGCAGGATTCTGTCATCCCGAGCGAAGCGAGGGATCCCTGCTTTTTCTACCGGGAGATCAGGGATTCCTCGCTGCGCTCTGAATGACAGAACTGGTCACCCAGGCGCTCACCCCGGCGGCAAGACCCAGGTTGGCGGGCACAAAGAGCGCCAGCACCGGCCAGTTCGCCTGGGAGAACCAGGGCAGCACCTTGAGCAGTACACCGAGGAGTGAAAGCCCTGCGATCAGCAGCGCCACCGCCCTCGCCCCCCGCAGCGCCCAGGGCCGGTCTCCCATCGCAAACGGCAGCAGCACCGTCAGCAGGAGCGCGAGGAGCGAGCACTGGAGCACGTTCTCGTTCCGCGCCGCGACGGCGTGATCGGTGAAGGCCCAGAGCCCCACCATGATCGCGCCCGCCACCCCGGTGAGGAGCGCCCAGAAGCTCCCCCCGACCAGGAGCGCGTACCGCGCTGCCCCCGCCCTTCCCTTGCTCCCGCCCCAGTAGAAGAGCCCGCCCAGCAGCGCCCCGAGCAGGAAGAGTGGCAGCAGCCAGTTGGGCGGCGAATCGGGGACCGGAAAAGCGTTGCTCTGGAAGAGGGTGTCCTCGCGGGCCACGAGCGGCACCTCGGCCCCGGTGCTGTCGGTGACCTTCACGTCCCGCAGGTAGTCGCGGAACTTGAGCGGGAGGAACATCTCATCCCAGCGGGTATTCGCCCGGTCGACCGGCTGGCCTTCGATAAGATCGAGCCCGAGGTACAGGAAGGGGTTCGCCGCGACGAGACGCTGGGTGTGGAACCGGAAGTTGCCGCTGGCGGGCACCTGGAACTGCGCCTGCATGCGCCCCTTGAGAATGCGATCGAGCGCGTCACGAACCCGAGTTGAGCAGTTGTCCCTGTAGTAGTCGTACCGATAGTAGGTGTTTTCGGGCTGGACATTCCACTCCAGGAAATTCCGCAGCTCTACGCGCTCCGCCGAGGTCAGGTTCAGCCGCTGGAGGTACACCGATCTCCGCATCGCCCGATATCTCGGCAGTTCCGACTCCGCCTCCTCAGCTGCCATCCAGTAATCCAGGCGCCCCTGGATGAACCGGAGAACGAAATTCTCGGTCCGGAACGAGAACATCCCGTAGTTGTACGCGATCGCCGTGCCCTGCGACCGGTCTTCCACCACGATCGCGTTGTGCCCGAACCGCTCCCACACCTCCTCGCCCACTCCCATCGTCATGACGGAGATGGTGAGTTCGGAGCCGGGGACTGGAGCGGGAGGGCGGGAAAGCGGGACGGGGGGCGACACAGGGCCGTTCCGTTGCTGCGCCGCCACCCGCTCGCACAGCGCCAACGCCGTGACCATGCCCAGCAGCAGAACCACTGACCGCCTGACCGCCCGACCGCCTGACCGCCTACCCGCCTTCCCGCCTGCCCGCCCGCCTTGCCGCCTCACAGCTCCACGTCCTTCCCTTCCGCCGCCGACTCGTAGATCGCGTCGATGATCCGGTGGAGCATCAGCTGCTCGGCATTGTCGAACGCCTTGGACTCGCCCCGCAGCACCGCCAGGAAGTGGGCCCACTCCGCCCGGTAGGAGGCGGTGAAGGCGTTCTCCCGGCTGATCGCCCCGGTGGGCGCGACGTTGGTGGGCACGCCGTGCAGTTCCTTCCACACGTGGAGCGGGTTGATCCCGGCGGTGCCCTTGGTGGCCCGGACTCCCAGGCCGAAGCGCTCCCCCTCACCCACATGATGCCAGGTGACGTCCAGGAAGATCGAGACCCCGCCCTCGCAGACGACGAACGCGCTCCCCGACGTCTCCACCCCCCGGGCCAGGTCGCTGCCGTTCATGCTGGCGCTCACCCGGATCGGCTTGGGGTTGTTGGCCAGCCAGAGGCCGAGGTCGAGGATCGCATGCCCCAGGTCGAGGACCGCGCCGCCCCCGGATTCATCCCGGCGCTGCCGCCATCCGAGCTGCGCCCGGGTGGGCCGGAAGACATGCCAGCTGCCGCGGACGCTCTCCAGCCGGCCGAGTTCGGCGCTCTGGATGAAGCTCCGCACCAGCTGGACATCGGCACGGTAGCGGTGGTTCATGCCGACGAAGAGGTGCTTCCCCTTCTTCTCGGCCTGCCGGATCATCTTCTGCGCGCCCGCAAAGTTGAGCGCGAGCGGCCGCTCCACCAGCACGTGCACCCCGGCCGAGAGGGCCGCGTTCACGTGGGGCTCATGCAGGTGATTGGGAGTGCAGACCGCCACCGCGTCGAGCTTCTCGTACTCGAGCAGCTCCTCGATGTCGGCGAAGGCATCCTGGACCTGGAACCGCTCGGCCAGGGCGCGGGCCTTGGGGAGGTCGGCATCGCAGATGCCGACCACCTGGACTCCCTTGAGCTTCCGGAGCACCGGAAGGTGGGCTACCTGCGTGATGGCACCGGCGCCGATGATCCCGATCCGGATCGGCTCGGACATGCATCCCCCTGAAGAGCTCAGTAAGCTCGGCTGATGGTCGTGCCGGGAAAGTAGGCGGAAAGGATGGTGAACGCATCCTGCCCGCCGCGAGCCCGCCCCACGGCGCCCCACTGGCAGAAGCCGACGCCGTGCCCTGCCCCGCTGCCATCGGCGACCAGCCGAAGGAGGCGGCCTTCACCCCGCGTCTCGGTCAGCCGGAACAGCGCGCTCCGCAGCATCAGTTCCCCGACCGGGCGGAGCACCTGTCGCACCGCGGGCCCACGGACCTCCACCGGCCCGCCCCGGAGCTGCACCGTCACACTCGCCACCCGGTCGGAGCCGGTCCGCCGCGCCACCGCCACCCCTGACACCGTGGCCGCCTCTTCGGCGGAGGTGCCGGTTGCCGGGGGAAGCGCGCTCCGCATGGTGCTCCTCAGCTGATCGCCGCTCCACTCCTCGCGCCACTGATAGCGGGGCGAGATGCGGCACCAGGGCTGGCCCGCCTCATCGAGGTCGCGGATCGAGCGGAGGTAGGGCCGGTCCGCGGCGGCGAAGACCTCCGTCCCATCGGCCGTCCGCCCGCCGCAGGTCGAAAAGAAGAACGCATCGATCGGGGCGCCCTGATAGGTCAGGATCATCCCCGCCGTCCGTTGAATCGCCCCGGTGGTGAGGTCGTTCTCGGCGCTGACCCCGCCATAGACCTGGTCGACCACCGTGTTGTAGAGATCGAAGCCCTCGGTGGCGCGCTTGCCAAGGTTCCGGATCGCGAAGGTGCGGGAGATGATCGCCTGCGCGGCCAGGGCCTCCACCTCGGACGGATCGCGCCGGCCCATCTCCGCCGGGACCACGCCCAGCAGGTAGGCCTCCATCGGCACCTGGTTGATGACGGTCACTCCGGATCGGTCCCGCACCACCGTCACGCGGCCGCGGTACGGTCTTCCGTTGACCAGGACCAGCCCGCCAGGCACGCGCGGCTGGAACGACAAAGCCACCTGGTTGACGAGCCGCCACGCCCCGCCCGGCGCCGTGGCCGCCAGCGTTCCCTGGTCGGGCCGGACCGTCCAGATCGCTCCGGAGCCCGCCTCGCCTGCCGGGGAGCTGTCGGCGTCGACGATGGCGAGGCCGCTGTCGCCGGAGAGTTCCACTCGCCCCGCCCCCGCCAGCAGGCCAACCCGGATCTCCGGCGATGGCCGGCCCGGCTCTCCCGATGGCACTGGGACCGGCCCCGGCCCGACCGCAGGCTCAGGGGGCGTGCACGTGACCAGGCCGGCGGCGCAGAGGGTGTGCAGCAGCACCCGAAGCGGTCGGGCACCACGGCGGGACCACGGCTCAGCCACGATAGTTGCCGAACTTGAGCTCGAGCTCGAAATCCTGACCGCGCAGGAAGGCGATGACCGCCTGGAGTTCATCCCGCGACGGCGCGGTCACCCGGACTTCGTCGCCCTGGATCGTGGCCTGGACCTTCTTGAAGCCCTGGTCCTTGATGGCTTTCACGATCTTCTTGGCGGCCTCGGTGGGAATCCCCTGGGTGAGCCCGATGGTCTTCCGGACCGAGGTACCGCTCCCGGCGACGTTGTCCCCGATCGTGAGGTTCTTCACCGGGACGTTGCGCTTCACGAGCTTGGTCCGGAGGACCTCGACCAACTGGTCCATCCGGAATTCGTCGTCGGCGGCGAGGCGGATTTCCGCCTTGGCACGGTCGAATTCGATGGTGCAGTTGGTGCCCTTGAAGTCGTACCGCTGGGCAATCTCCTTGTGGGCCTGGTTCACGCCGTTGTCGACTTCCTGCAGGTCGGCCCCGGTGGAGATGTCAAACGAGGGATTGCTGGCCATGAGTTCCCGGATAGGCGGGGTGTAAACGACGTTACCACATGGACTTCTAATGTACTTGGGACCCCTCAAGTTTTCACCGTGGACGGCCGAAACCTATGAAGTGATCCCACGAGGACGTCCCATGCAGAACCGCATTCGCCACCTGCTGAACGACTGGCGCCCCGAACTCCCGGAGCAGCCGGCTCAGCCGGCCCCCCAGGAACCCGCGACGCCACCCGACAGCCGCGAAGGTGTGTACGCCCTTCCGCGCGGCATCAACATGCTGATGCCGGTGGAGCTCTGCATCAACCGCGACCTGCTCCTGTCGCTCCTCTCCGCCAGCATCCGGGAGATCCAGCGCCACAAGCGGGCACTGCCGGAGGGCTACACCACCCGGGAACTGGCCGAGGTGGAAGCGGCGCTCCAGCAGCAGCTGACGTTCCGGTCCTGGATTCGCAGTCATCCCGGCCATTTCATCAGCGTGGCGATGTATCCCGTGGCGGAGACCGATTCGATCGATCACGTGGAGGATCTCGACCTCGGCGAGTTCTAGCGTCGAGGTCCACGGCGCGGGTTCCCCGGGAGAATGTGATCGTTGACCACTGGGGCGGCCTCTTGACGGTCCGTGGGCAGTACCGTAGGTTGATTTCCGGCGGATGGATTTAGGGCCACTTGCTACCGCCCGGGGCGAAAGTCCCAAAACAAAGAGCTAAAGAGCCGTGGGATTACCCCCGCGCTCGTGGCCGCGGGGGTTTTTTGTATTTGCACTCCGCGCGCTCCGAGGGAAACGTTTCGAGGTTATGAAGCGCTGCCCGACGATGTGTCGCTGTCACTGCAAGTGCACCCCCTGCGGGGTGGACTGTGCCAGCGCATGTCCCGGTCAGGCGCGATGTAGCTAGAAGCCAGCGACCGTTCGACAAAGCCAAGGCCCGGTTCACCCGACGTGAACCGGGCCTTTTCTGCGCATCCAAGCCAGGGCCCCAAACCGTTGACCCGAGGAGCCACGCCATGACGTACCATCCCGACACGCTCGCCATCCACGCCGGCCAGGTGGTCGACCCCGCCACCAACTCGCGGGCCGTCCCGATCTACGCCACCACCAGCTACGTGTTCAACAGCACCGAGCACGCCGCCAACCTGTTCGGCCTCAAGGAATTCGGGAACATCTACACCCGGATCATGAACCCCACCACCGACGTCTTCGAGAAGCGGATCGCCGAGCTCGAAGGTGGTGTCGCGGCCCTCGGGCTCGCGAGCGGGCAGGCGGCGGAGACCCTCACGATCCTGAACCTCGCCCGGGCCGGCGACAACATCGTCTCCTCCCAGACGCTCTACGGCGGCACCTACAATCTCTTCGCGTACACCCTGCCGAAGTGGGGGATCACCACGAAGTTCGTGGACATCCACAACCTGGCCGCGGTGCGTGCCGCCATCGACGCCGGCACCCGCGCCCTCTACGTCGAGACCATCGGCAATCCGCGGCTCGACGTCCCCGACTTCGCCGCCCTCGCCGACCTGGCCCATGAAGCCGGCGTCCCGCTGGTGGTCGACAACACCTTCGGCGCCGCGACCCTCGCCCGCCCCATCAAGCACGGTGCCGACATCATCATCCACTCGGCGACCAAGTGGATCGGCGGGCACGGCACCGCCATCGGCGGTGTGGTGGTGGACGCGGGCAAGTTCGACTGGGCCAGCCCCAGGGCAAAGGCGCGCTTCCCCGAGTTTTCGAGCCCCGACCCGTCCTATCACGGCCTGGTGTACACCGAGGCGTTCGGGAACCTGAGCTTCATCCTCAAGCTCCGGGTCCAGCTGCTGCGCGACCTCGGGCCGGCGCTCTCCCCCTTCAACGCGTTCCTCTTCCTCCAGGGCCTCGAGACGCTGCCGCTGCGGATCAAGCGGCACGCGGAGAATGCCCTGGCCCTGGCGCGGTGGCTCCAGCAGGACAAGCGGGTCGAGTGGGTGTCCTACCCGGGTCTCGAGTCGCACCCCGAGCACAAGAACGCCACCCGCTATCTCGAGGGCGGCTTCGGCGGGGTACTGACCTTCGGCGTGAAGGGGGGCAACACCGCGGCCCGCGCCGTGATCGACCGGGTGAAGCTCTACTCCCTGCTTGCCAACGTGGGCGATGCCAAGTCGCTGATCATCCATCCGGCCTCGACCACCCACGAGCAGCTCACCGCCGAGCAGCAGCGGGCCACTGGCGTCACGCCGGAGCTGATCCGCATCTCCGCCGGCCTCGAGGACGTCCGCGACCTGATCGCCGATCTGGACCAGGCGCTCGGGGGAACGACCCAGGACAACGGCGCCGCGCGCAACGCGGTGGGAGCCACCCGATGAGCGATCGTCCGGTGCCCGCTCCGGTCGTGATCAAGCTCGGGGGTGACGCGCTCGCGTCCCCCCAGCGGATCGCGGCCCAGGCTCGCCGCATCGCCCGGCTCGCCGCCAGCGGGCCGGTCGTCGCGGTGGCCAGCGCCCGGCGGGGCGTGACCGATCACCTCCTCGGGCTCGCGGCCGAAGTCTCGACAGCCGCCGCGGGCGAGGGGAACCGGGTTGCGCCCGGCCGATGTTCCCAGGCCGAACGCGACCGCGCCGTCGCCACCGGCGAGGTCGTGTCCGCGGCCCTGCTCGCCCTTGCCCTCAACCAGCTTGGCATCGAGGCGGTGTCGCTCGATGCCCGCGAGGCCGGGGTCCGCAGTCATGGCAGCTTCGGTGACGCCCGGATCCGGCGCGTCGCACCGCGGCGCATCCAGCAGCTGCTGGCGAAGGGCATCGTTCCCGTCGTCACCGGCTTCCAGGGCTGGCAGAACGGCCGCGTGGCCACGCTGGGCCGCGGCGGTACCGATACCTCGGCGGTTGCCCTGACGCTGGCGCTGGCCGGCGATCGCACCCTCTTCGTGAAGGAAGCCCACGGGCTTCGCACCGCCGACCCGAAGGTGGTCCCCGACGCCGAGAAGATCGCCGAAGCCTCCCACGCGTTCCTGACCGCCCTCACCCGCGCGGGCTCCAGGGTGGTGCAGGCCGAGGCGGCGGAACTCGCGGAAGAGCACGGAATACGGCTGGAGTTCTGCTCGCTCGACGGCGAGGACGCCGACACGGTGGTGCACAGCGGCGCGAGCACCGCCGGGCTCCGCGCGATCGCCTCGCAGACGGCTGGACCGAACGGGCTGGTGACGGTCCTGGTCGGCCAGGCCACGGACCTCCGCAACGAGTCGGAGGCGCTGCGCACTGCCCTCCAGGCCGCGCAGGTCAGCGTCCTCGAACTGCAGCCCGCCGCGAACGGGCTCCGCTTCGTGGTGCCTGGCGAGC
Source organism: Gemmatimonadales bacterium (assembly GCA_046327735.1). Classification (GTDB taxonomy): domain Bacteria; phylum Gemmatimonadota; class Gemmatimonadetes; order Gemmatimonadales; family GWC2-71-9; genus JADJOM01. The sequence goes on from JAXLXZ010000008.1 coordinate 11,681, forward strand.
AGACCGCCGCCGCGGTGCGCGCACTCCACGGGGCGTTCATTCCCTGTCGCCCCTCCCACAACGCGCGGCGAGCCTCGTGACGGTGGCCACCATTCTCCCTCCCACGCTCGAAGGGCATACGGGCGACTTTTCGCTGGGCGACTTCAGCACCGAGCGCGGCGGGGTGATTCGCAATGCCCGGCTCCGTTACCAGGTGCTGGGCGACCGCTCCCGCCGCGCCGGGTGGCGCCTGGTTTTTCACGCCCTCACCGGAAGCGCCAGGATCCAGGACTGGTGGGAGCCGCTGATCGGCCCCGGGCTGCCGCTCGACCCCGCCGACGGCCCCATCCTCTCCGCCAACCTGCTCGGCAGCTGCTACGGAAGCTCGGGCCCGGCGGAGGTGAGCGATGGCAGCTTCCCTACCCTGACCACCGGCGACCTGGCCCGGGCCCACCTCGCCCTGATCGGGCATCTCGGCATCGAGCAGATCGCCCTCGCCACCGGCGGCTCGCTGGGCGGCATGGTGGCGCTCCAGTTCGGCCTGCTCACCCCGGTGCCGGTGGATCGCCTGGTGATCTTCGCCGCCCCGGAGCGCACCAGCGCCCAGGCGATCGCGTGGAACGCGGCCCAGCGCATGGCCATCGAGGCCGATCCGGCGTGGGCCGGCGGACGCTACCAGCCGGGCACCGGACCGGCGGCAGGCCTCGCCGCCGCCCGTGCCATCGCCATGATCACCTACCGCTCCGTGGTGGAGTTCGACGAGCGCTTCGGCCGCCGGGAAACCAGGGCCCCGGGGCGGTTCGACGTCGAGCACTACCTGCGCCGGCACGGGCAGAAGCTGGTGGATCGCTTCGACGCCCGGAGCTATGTGAGCCTCATGGGCTCCATGGACTCGCATGACGTGGGGCCCGCCGAGGCGGCCGGGCGCCACACCGCGAAGTCGGTGCGGGAGGTCATCGGCGTCGGCATCGACACCGACATCCTGTACTATCCGTGGGAGGTTCGCCGCTGGGTGGAGGCCTACGCCAAGGGCGGCGCGAATGCCCGGTACGAGGAGATCGTGACGCCCTACGGCCACGACGCCTTCCTGATCGAGTTCGACCAGGTGAAGGGGATACTGGGCCGTTAGCTGTTAGCTGTTAGCTGTTAGCTGTTAGCCGTACGATGCAGAACGACCCTCCTCGCCATGAGCAAGGAGGGTCGTGTCACATCGGAAGGGCTAACGGCTAATGGCTAACGGCTAACAGCTTATCACCACCACCCTGCCCTACGACAAGAAGCTCTCCAGCGCCCGCGCCCGGCTCACGTGCCGGAGCCGGGTGAGCGCCTTTTCCTTGATCTGGCGGACCCGCTCGCGGGTGATCCCGAGCTGGCTGCCGATCTCCTCGAGGGTCATCGGCTCCGGCCCATCCAGCCCGAAATAGAGGCGGAGGATCTTCGCCTCCCGCTCCTTGAGGGTGGAGAGCACTTCCTCGATCGACTCGGTCAGCGCCTTCTCGAAGGTGTCGGAGTCGGGACCGGCGTTCTGGGTGTCGGGGAGGTAGTCGAGAAGCTTGTTGTCCTCGCCGGGCGTGAGGGGCGCGTCGAGCGAGAGGTGGTTCTGGCTGATGGAGAGGGTCTTCTGCACCTCTTCCATCGAAATATCCATGCCCTCGGCGATTTCGGCGGGGGTGGGCTCGCGGCCCAGCTCCTGGAGCAGCATCGAGGAGCGCTTGCCGATCCGGTGAAGCGTCCCGGCACGGTTGAGCGGCACCCGCACGATCCGGCTCTGCTCCGCCAGCGCCTGGAGGATTGCCTGACGAATCCACCAGACCGCGTAGGAGATGAACTTGATGCCCTTGGTCTCGTCGAACTTGTGGGCCGCCCGGATCAGGCCGAGGTTGCCCTCGTTGATGAGGTCCGAGAGCGAGACACCCTGGTTCTGGTATTTCTTCGCGACCGAAACGACAAAGCGGAGGTTGCTGCGGACCAGCTTGTCCAATGCCTCCGGGTCCTTCGCCCGGATGCGCTTGGCCAGCTCGACTTCTTCATCCTGCGTGATCAGCGGATACCGGCTGATCTCCCGCAGATACTGGTCCAGCGAGCCTTCGTCGAAACCCGACGAACCGCGCTTGCCAGTTCCGACTCGCATGGGACGCATTAGGAAGTTGCCTCACTGCCGGCAGGAAGGAGCATCTCTCAGAACCTTAGCCGGGCCAAAAAGGAGGCGCAAGCGGGGGGACTGACCGCTGTGGCGCGTTCCGTCCCGACACCCTCTCGAATGACACGCACCGCTGCCCCGCGGGGCACGGTACGCGTGCACTCAGCCGACTTCGACGGCGCCCGTGGAACAGGACCAGCCGCGCACCTGCCTGGCGTATCCGGTGCGCGGCAGGACTTCACGGGCGGCGAGCACCAGTCCCCAGAGCAGCACCAGCAGCGAAAGCGTATGCGCCAGTCCGAGCCGCCGCCGCCACGAGCTGATCGAACTCCAGAGCCCGGCGACGATCACCACCCCGATCGCGCCCAGGTACACCATCAGGTTCAGTCCGCACGCGCTCGGGTAGGGCCACTGCGTGATCCCCACGGCGAGCGCGATGCCGAGCGCCACGCGCAACCAGGTGGTGAACACGGCGAGCTTGCCGCCGCCTGCGGCCGGCGCGGGCCGGCCGGCGGGCAGGGCCGCGGGGCCACCGCCAGCCTGGGCCGGTGGCGGCGCGCTGCCCCCTTTCGCAATGACCTTGTCGATCTCGGCGAGTTCCTTGTCCCAGTCCCGCTGCTCGCTCATGGCGTCTCCCGGGAAAGCCCGTAGCGCTCGATCTTCTTGTAGAGGTTCGACCGGGGCATCTTGAGCGCCCGCGCCGTTTCCGAGACGTTCCAGTCGTGCTCCCGCAGCTTCGCCGCGAGAAAGCTCCGTTCGGCTTCGTGCTTGAAGGCCTCGAAGGTGCCATCGGGCGGGGCCGCCCCCTCGACCACCTCGGGCATGGCGCCCTCGCCCAGCAGCCGGCTGACATCGGCCGCGGTGATGGCCTTGCCCGGCGCGAGGATCAGCAGCCGCTCGACTGCGTTGCGCAGCTCCCGCACGTTGCCCGGCCAGCTCCGCTCTCCCAGCCGCTCCAGTGCCCCGTCATCGAAGGTGCGGGGCATGATGCCGGTGCTCCCCGCCAGCTGCTTGACGAAGTGCTCGACCAGCGCCGGGATGTCCTCCCGCCGCTCCCGCAGCGGCGGCACCTGGATCGGCACGACGTTGAGGCGGTAGAAGAGGTCCTCCCGGAAGCGCCCGGCGGCGATCTCCTCGTCCAGCGTCTTGTTGGTGGCCGCGATCACCCGGACATCCACCTGGATCGGCTTGGCCCCGCCGATCCGGGTGATCACCCCCTCCTGCAGCGCGCGCAGCACCTTGGCCTGGGCCGAGGGGGACATGTCCCCGATCTCGTCGAGGAAGAGCGTGCCGTCGTCGGCCAGCTCGAACTTGCCCGCCCGGTCGGTGACCGCCCCGGTGAACGACCCCTTCATGTGCCCGAACAGTTCGCTCTCGATCAGCTCCGAGGGAATCGCCGCGCAGTTCACCTCGACGAAGGCCTGGGTCCGCCGGGGCGAGGCGTCGTGGATCGCGCGCGCCACCAGCTCCTTGCCGCTCCCGTTCTCGCCGGTGATCAGCACCCGGGCGTTGGTGGGCGCGACCCGGGTGATGACCTCGCGGACCTCCTTGAGCGCCGCCCCGCCGCCGATCATCGCGAAGCGCGATTCCTGCTCCTTCTTGAGCCGCTGGTTCTCGCCCCGGAGCTGCACCCGCTCGAGCGCGTTCCGCACGGTCACGAGGAGCCGGTCGGTGTCGAGCGGCTTTTCCAGGAAGTCGAAGGCGCCCCGGCGGGTGGCCTCGACCGCGGTGGCGATGGTCCCGTGGCCCGAGATCATCACGACGACCGCGGCGGGGTCGAGTTCCTTGAGACGTGTCAGGGTCTCCAGGCCGTCGAGTCCCGCCATCTTCACGTCGAGAAAGACCAGGTGCGGCCGGAGGTCGGGATAGACGGTGAGCGCCTCGCCGCCGGAGCCGGCCACTCGCACCTCGAGGCCCTCGTACTCCAGCACCTGCCGGAGCGCGTCGCGGATCCCGGGTTCGTCGTCCACCACCAGCAACCGATGGCTCATAGCGCTCCCTTCGGGAAGAGTGCGACCCCACCAGGACGAATGTGCAGGTCGGCCACGCCGGGCGGAAGCGCCATGGTCACCCGGCCGTCGTCGGCCCCGGCCAGCGCCCGGCCCAGCAGCTCGCGGCTCGCGGCCTCCGGCAGGGTGATCCCGCGGAGGGTGAGTGCCTCCACCCGCCAGGTGGCCTCACCGGCCTTGCGCACCGACACCGGCCCTTCCGCCGTGATCCGTTCATAGGGCTTGAGCGCGCCCGCGAGGGGGCCGAGCTTCTCGCGCGGCACCGCGGCGGTCTCGAGCAATCCGGTGACCCGGATGCTTCCGGTCTCGAGCGTCACCCGGACCGAGTCGAGGCGCCGCCGCGCGCCCGCGGGCAGGCTCTCATAGAAGAGCGACGCCGCCTCATCCGGGGTCAGCACCACCGAGTCCGCCGACCACCCGTGCAGGCTGTCGATCTTGTCACGGGCCCGCGCCAGCGCCCGTGCGCCCGGCGAGCCGTCCGCGGGACTGGCCCCGCGTTCGCTGGCGGGACGCACCCGCCGGAGGATCTCGTGCCGGAACAGCCACGCCCCGCTCACCGCCGCCGCGGCCACGACGATCAGCACCAGCCGGAGCAGCAGCTTCATGCGGAGACCGCCAGCGGGAAGGTGGCGCGAACCTCGTACCGCGATCCACCCGGCCCGCCATGACTCTGGTACAGGTACACCTCGGTCGCGAGGCACGACACCGGCGCCAGTTCGGCCCGCTCGATCGCTTCCACCGCGGCCGAGGAGAGCCCCCGCTCCTCCCGCACCCGGCCGAGGGTGACGTGCGGACGGTACGCCCGGCCCTCCACCGGGAAGCCCAGCGGCGCCAGCCCCTGCTCCAGCCGATGGACCAGCAGCTCCAGCGCGGCGTCGCTTTCGAGGCCGGCCCAGAGGATCCGCGCCCGGGGAATGGTGGGAAAGGCACCCACCTCGGTCAGCGTGCAGGTGAGCGGTGGCGTCCCCTGCACCGCCTGTCCCACGGCGTCGACCAGCGCGGGAAACTGCCCTTCCCCAACCTCACCCAGGAACTTGAGCGTCAGGTGCAGCCCCTCGGGCCGGACCCACCTGACCGGCCACTCCCGGTCTGTCCAGGCACCGAGAAGGGCCGCGAGCGCCTCCGCCACATCTCCCGTCATCGCGATCGCCACGAAGAGCCGCATCAGCCGCCGAGCACCGGCAGCGCGGGGAGGAGCGCCCCGCGGCGATATCCCTGCGCATCCAGCGAGACGCGGGCGAAGCCCAGGGATCGGAGCTGGGCCTCGATCACCGGCCACGAGCCCTCCACCAGCGGGCGCATCGCCGCGTCGATTTCGATCGACGCGTGCTCGTCGCGGTGGCGGACCCGCAGGTTCCCGGTAACGCCCAGCGCCCGGAGCCAGGCCTCCGCCGCCTCCACCTGCGCCAGCCGCTCGGGCGTCACTTCCAGGCCGTACTGGATGCGGCTCGAGAGGCAGGGCGAGGCGGGTGCATCCCAGGTGGGAAGATCCAGTGAGCGCGCCACCTCCCGCACCATCGCCTTGGTCCACCCCAGCTCCGCCAGCGGGGAGACGATCCGGAGTTCCTGGGCCGCCCGCAGCCCCGGCCGGTGTTCGCCCAGGTCGTCCGCGTTGGTTCCGTCGATGACGGTCGTGAAGCCCCGCTCCCGGGCCACGGCGCCAAGCGCGTTCCACAGCTCCCGCTTGCAGAAGTAGCAGCGGTCGGGCGTGTTCGCGCGGTAATCGGGATCATCGAGCTCGGCGGTGTCGAGTTCGAGCAATGGAAGGTCGAATCGGTGGGCGAGGGCGACGGCGTTGGCATACTGCGCCGCCGGGTACGAGGCACTGCGGCCGATCACGGCCAGAAACCCCTCGGCGCCGAGCGTTCGCCGTCCGGCCACCGCCAGCACCGCGGAATCCACGCCACCGGAATAGCCGAGGACCACGCGGCCCAGCGAGGCGAGCAATCCTTCCAGCGATGCGAGGAGCGTCATGTGCGGTAACGTAAGGTGTGCCCCCGGTGACTTCCACCCGACGCCCTTTCTCGCCAGACTTCGGCCATGACCGACGCGCCCACCATCGCGATCCGCCCCGGTGTCGCCATTCCGCTGAGCGAGCTGAGCTTCCATGCCAGCCGCTCGGGCGGGCCCGGCGGGCAGCACGTGAACACCTCGAGTACCCGCATCGAGCTGTGGTGGCATGCGACCGCGTCCCCCAGCCTGTCGCCGGCCAGCATGGCGCTCCTGCGCGAGCGGCTGGCGAATCGACTCACCGAGGACGGCTGGTTGCGGCTGGTCGCCAGTACGTCGCGCAGCCAGGCCCAGAATCGGGAAGAAACCATCGTCCGCTTCCAGGAGCTGCTGGCCCGGGCGCTCACCCCGGTGAAGCGCCGCAAGCCCACCAGGCCCAGCCGCGCGGCGAAGGAGAAGCGCCTCACCGACAAGCGCCGCCAGAGCGAGCGGAAGGCCCGCCGCCGGTCGCCGGGCCGGGACGAGTAACATGGCCGTCGTCCAGGTCTCACCCGAGCGGCCGGATCCGTCGGTCATGTCGCGGGCCGCGACCCTGCTCCACCGCGGGCAGATCGTCGCCTTTCCCACCGAGACCGTGTATGGCCTCGGCGCCGATGCACTCGACCCCGAGGCGGTCGAACGGATCTACGAGGCCAAGGGCCGCCCCACCTACAATCCGCTGATCGTCCACGTCCCCGATGCCGCCGCGGCCCAATCGCTGATCACCAGCTGGCCCTCCGCCGCCGACGCGCTGGCCAGCCGCTGGTGGCCCGGTCCGCTGACGCTGGTGCTGCCCAAGGCGGCGACGGTGCCCTCCACCGCAACGGCGGGACTCGCCACCGTGGCGCTCCGCGCCCCGGCCCATCCCGTGGCCCAGGCGCTGCTCCGGGCCGCCGGGCTGCCGCTCGCAGCACCGAGCGCCAACCGCTCGGGCGAAGTCTCTCCCACCACCGCCGCGCACGTCGCCCAGAGCCTCGGCGATCGCGTGCCGCTGATCCTCGATGCCGGACCGACCAGCGTGGGCATCGAATCCACGGTGGTCGACCTGAGCGGTGCCCGGCCGATCCTGCTCCGGCCGGGGATGATCTCGCGGAAGATGCTCGAGGAGGTGATCGGGCCGGTGGATGTGGCCCAGGCCGCTGGGCTGGCCGAGTCGGCTCGCCCGAGCCCGGGCATGCTCGACCGCCACTACGCGCCCCGGGCCAGGGTCGTGCTCTTCGACCGCCCGGACGAGCCGGCGGTCCAGGACGCGTTGCGCACCAGCCCGTCGACGACTGGTGTCCTGCACTGGCGTCAGCGGTCGGTGGCCGCCGTCCTGGCCGAACAGCTTCCCGACGATCCCGCCGGCTACGCACGAAGCTTGTACGAGGCGCTCCGGCGCATGGATGATCGCGGCGCGAGCGTTATCTTGGTGGAGCGGCCCCCCGCCGGGAGCGCCTGGGAGGCGCTGCATGACCGGCTGATGCGCGCCGCTCGACCCTGAACAGGCCACCACCTCATGTCCAACACCGCCGACCCGGGCCCGTCCGCCCGGGGCTCCGCGTTCATGCGGTTCCTCTCCAAGAGCCGCTTCCTCATCTTCATCGCGGTCCTTGGCACCCTCATCGGCGCCACCACCCTGCTGTTCTACGGTGCGGCGGAGACGGCCGGGCTCATCCGCCAGCTCTTCGCCCCCGAGGGTGACCCTCTCAAGGCCAAGGCACTGATCCTCGCCTTCATCGAGCTGACGGACCTCTTTCTCCTGGCGACCGTCCTCTACGTCATCGGGATCGGGCTGTTCGAGCTCTTCATCGATGACCGGCTGGACCTCCCCAACTGGCTCGAGATCCACGATCTCGATGACCTGAAGGAGAAGCTGATCGGGGTGCTGATCGTGGTGATGGCGGTGCTGTTTCTGGGCCAGGTGGTGACCTGGGATGGCGAGCGGAACCTGCTGCCCTACGGCGCGGCGATCGCGCTGGTAATTGCGTCGCTGACCTGGTTCGTGAAACAGAAGGGGAAGAAGTAAGCCCGCGGCTCAGGTCGAATCGCGCGCCGGGGTGGAGGTGGCGGGGCGCTGGGGCTCGCGCCGGTGGGTCCACCCCGGCGGGTCCACCCGCTCGGTGAATGACGGCGGCAGCGCCACCAGCCCCGGCCGGCAGAGCCCGTAGCCCTCCTCCCGCCACTCCACCTGGTCCTTGGTCCGGCGCACCTTGCCCCGGAGCTTGAGGTTCACCTCCCGATCCCCCATCGGCGTGGTCAGCTCGAGCTTGGCGGCGATCGCGAACGGGACCTCCGCCGGCGCGAGCGCCTCGGGCGGCACCGCCAGCATCACGTTGAACCGGCTGCTGTCGCGAACCCCCAGGTGGATCGGGTGATCGCCCTCACCCAGTCCGGCCGGATGGCCGCCCAGGAGCAGCCGGGCCACGAAGGTCTGGCTGGTGAGCTCGTAGTCGTTCAGGTTGCAGGCGACGAAGGACAGCTCGAGCGAATCCGCACCCTGCTGGGGGTGAGGCACCACTCCGCGAAGGGCAAAGGAGGGGTCTTCATAGAGCCACTGGCCGACCGACGTACATCCGGCCAGCATCACGCCCCCGAGCAGGAGAGTGTGACGGAAGACAGCGCGCATTGGACTCGCGGAAGAGGGACAGGATCCAGAGCAGCAAGAAATGTACGTCGCGTCCCGCCCCGTCGATAGTCGGTCGGAGGGTACCTAACGATCCCGCCGCCTGGTCCGCAGCCGGTCCAGTGACCGGTATTGAATCGCCTCCGCCAGGTGGGTGGTGCCGACCCGCTCGGCATCCGCCAGGTCGGCCACGGTTCGGGCCACCTTCAGGATCCTGGTGTAGGCCCGCGCGGAAAGTCCCATGCGGCTCATGGCAGCCCTCAGCAGTTCCTCCCCTTCGCTCTCCAGCCGGCAGTAGCGCCGCACTTCCCGCGAGCGCATGTGCGCATTCGCGACCAGCCCGGGTTCTCCCGCAAACCGCGCCCGCTGGCGTGCCCGCGCTGCCTCCACCCGCGCCTGCACCACCCGGCTCGGCTCTTCCGGCGAGGCCCCGAGCAGTTCCCGCGGGTCCACCGCGGGTATGCGCAGCTGGAGATCCACCCGGTCGAGCAGCGGCCCGGACACCCGCGAGAGGTAGCGGTCGACGGTTGCGGCGTCGCAGCGACAGCTGTGCGAGCCGTCCCCATCGTAGCCGCAGGGACAGGGATTCATGGCCACCGCGAGGGTGAACCGCGCCGGGTACGAGAGGCTCATCAGCGCGCGGCTCAGGGTGACCTGGTGATCCTCGAGCGGCTGGCGCAGCACCTCCAGCACGTTGCGCCGGAACTCCGGCAGCTCGTCGAGGAAGAGCACCCCGCCGTGCGCCAGGCTCACTTCGCCGGGACGGGGCGAGCTGCCTCCACCGATCATCCCGGCATCGCTCACGGTGTGGTGGGGCGCCCGGAACGGGCGAGTGTTCACCAGCGATCGCTCCGGCGGAAGCAGGCCGGCCACGCTGTGAATCCGGGTGATCTCGAGCGACTCCTCCAGCGTGAGCGAGGGCAGGATGGTGGGGAGCCGCCGCGCCAGCATGGTCTTCCCCGCCCCCGGGGGACCGATGAACAGGAGGTTGTGCGCGCCCGCAGCCGCGACCTCGAGGGCCCGCTTCGCCAGCGGCTGGCCCCGGACATCCGCGAGGTCCACCCCGCATGCCTCGGGGACACCCAGCAGCGCCCCGGGATCGGTGCGGGTCGGGGTGAGAGGATGATCGCCGGTCAGGTGCCGGGCCACCTCGTCGAGCGAGCGCGCGCCGAGCACGGTGATCTCCTGCACCGCGGCCGCTTCCGCGGCGTTGCCGGCGGGAAGGATCAGCCGGGTGAGCCCGGCGTTCCGCACCGCCAGCGCGATCGAGAGCGCGCCCCGCACCGGGCGGAGCGCGCCCTCGAGCCCCAGTTCGCCGACCAGCACGGTGCCGGGGAGGCTAGTGAGGGGGAGCTGTTCGCTCGCGACCAGGATCGCCACCGCGATGGGGAGATCGAACCCGGATCCCTCCTTGCGGATGTCGGCAGGGGCGAGGTTGATGGTGATGCGCTTGAGTGGCGATTCGAACCCGGCGTTGGTGATGGCCGCATGCACCCGCTCCCGGCCTTCCTTTACCGCGCCATGCGGCAACCCCACGGTGGCAAACGCGGGGAGCCCGTTGGCGAGATCGGCCTCGACCTCGACCAGGTAGGCGTCGATCCCGAGTACCGCGGCAGACATGATCGTGGCAGGCATGCGCCCTCCTCGCCCGCACGATGCCCTCCAGCGCCCGGGGCCCCCTAACCGAATGCGCGCGCCGGAGGGCGAGAGAACGCAGGGCCCCCTCCACCGCCTCCGGGATGGTGCCGCCCGCACGAAACGCGTAGCATCACTCCATGCTCATCCACATCGTGGCGGTGGCCATCGCCCTGGCAGCACCCCCGGCGCCCACGGATTGCGCCGCGGTCTTCGATTCCGCTGCGGCGGTCGTCCTGCGAGACTACGCTGGATCGCCGGCGTACCTCGCGGCCCGGGGAGCGGCAGGGCAACGCCGCACCGACTCGCTGAGAGCCGTCGCCCGGCGGACCCCGGCCGGGCGCTGCACCCTCGTGCTCGAAGCCTTCCTCGCCGATTTTGCCGACCCGCACCTGGTCGTGGTCCAGGAGGTTGCCGCGCCGCCACCGGCCGGAGCGACCAGGCTTCCGGCCGCGCCAGCCGCGCCGGCGCTTCGCTGGTTCGATGATTCGACCGCGGTCCTGGTGCTGCCCTCGTTCTCCCTCCGCCTCCGGCCGGCGATCGACTCCCTCCTCCGGCGGGAACTCGATCGCCTCGAGCGGACGGCCCTGCTGATCGTCGATGTCCGGGGGAATGGAGGCGGGTGCAATTGCTCGTACGACCTGCTCCGGGATCTGCTGTATACCAATCCCGTGCGGGTGCCGGGCGAGGAGATCTGGGCCACCCCGGGCAACCGCGAGCAGTATCGCGCCTGGCGGGACGACCCGGCGCAGGCGGACGATTTCCGTCAGGTGATCCGGCAGGTGTGGCCGGCGCTCGCCGCCGGCGACCATCAGTGGGTCAGCTTCGCGCCCGAGCAGGTCTACCGCCGGCCGCGAAGCTCTCGGCTGCCACGCCAGGTGGGCATCCTCTTCGACCATGCCTGCGCCAGCAGCTGCGAGGACCTGCTGCTCGAGGCGGTCCAGAGCACCAAGGTGAAGACCTTCGCCGGCGCAGCCTCTGCCGGGGCGAGCCGCTACGGGAACGTGCGCACTGTACTCCTGCCGGGTGGAGCCCGCCTGCGAATCCCCACCAGTCGAAGCGGCGGTAGCACCACCGCAGGCGGGCCGGGGATCCTCCCTCAGGTTCCCATCCCCCGGGACACCGCCGATCAGCTCGCGGCGGTCCTCGGTCGCCTCCGACCCGGGCCCGTCAGGACCAGCCCACCCGCCTGAAAAACAGCAACGCCGGACCCGAGGGCCCGGCGTTGTGCGATTCCCGGTGCGGCAGTGTCCCTAGTTGGGCCAACCGTCGGGCCGGGTATCCAGGATCAGGATGATCGGGGCAGTCAGGTCGCCTGCAAAGACGCTGGTTTCGAGCGGCTGGGTGCGATCGAGATCGTCCCGGCTCGAGCCGATGCAGCAGGTGAAGCCGATGCGGAGCACCGGCTGGTCGAGCAGGGCCACGGGGATCACTCTGGGGGGGCCGTAGCTCAGCCCCTCGCGGATGGTCGCCGGTACCCGGCCGGAGAGATACACCGGGAGTTCGACCAGCGACTGTAGCATTCGGTAAGTCAGGACTGTGGACTCACCGCCACTGGTAGCAATCCCGAAGACCGGGGCCCCGAAGCGACCGGTGCGGGGGAAAATGGCCACTCCGTACTGGAACGGCCCGCCGTTATCCCTAGCAACGGCAAGGGTTTCCCTCAGCAGGTCGTGGACGGCGATCAGGTCCTGGGGAATCGGCTCTGGATTCATGGAGAAAGTCCTTGAGACAGCTCGACCGAGCGGTGCCCGAACTGACCTGGGGTATTTGCAGGTCTCGGGCCTGATGCCAGCTGCCATCCGTGGACTTGCTGGGAGTACGTGGGCCTGCGGGGGACCGGCCGGGGGTGATCATGCACCCGAAGACCGAACAAAGCAACTACAGTGCCGGCCAGGAAACTGTGACGGTAGTCCCCTGCCCCTCGGCGCTGCGCACATCGACGCTGGCACCCCAGCTCTCTACCAGGCGACGCACGATGGCGAGTCCCAGCCCGGAGCCGCTGGTGGTCGTGGAGAAGCGCGGCTCGAAAATCCTCGGCAGCAGATCCGCGGGGATCCCGCGTCCGTCGTCGGTGAGCGCAAACCCGCGGGGCCCGATCTGCACCACGAGCGCCCGCGCCCCCGCATTCCGGGCATTCTCGAGCAGGTTCCCCAGCACTTCCTTCACCTCATCCACACGGGCGGGAAGCCGCAGGACCTCGGGACCCTCCACCGAGAGCGCTGTTCCGTCCGCGGTGAGCTGGTAGAGTCCGGCCACCTCCCGGGCAATCGCGGCAAGATCCACCAGGTCGAGCGGCGCCTGCTGCGAGCCGGGAAGGCCGAAGCGGCTGAACGCCCGCGCGATCGTGTCGAGCCGGTCGATCTCTGAGAGAATCCGGGTGGAGGTCTCGTCGAGGATCTGGTCGAACTGGTCGGGCCGGTCCCGCCGCACCCGCCGGAGATGCTGCACCCCGAGCCGGATCGGCGTCAGCGGATTCTTGATCTCGTGCGCCACCTGCCGGGCCATCTCACCCCACGCGAGCACCCGCGCCGCCTGGCTCACATCGGTCAGGTCGTCGACCGCGAGCACCGCGCCCCCGGATTCTCCCAGGCGGGCCAGCTGCACGCGATAGATCCGCCCATCCACGTCGACCTCGGCGGCCCGGTCGGGTGCGCTGCCGCGCAGGAACGCCTCGACTTCACTGATCAGCGGCGCCCACGCCCCGGTCAGCTGCCCACCGAGCGGGTGCGCCGGCTGGAGGGCCCCACCCAGCACCTGGATCGCACGGGGATTGGCGAGCAGGACCGCGCCGGTCCCATCCAGCGCCACCACGCCGGTCGCCACGTTCGCCAGCACCAGCGCGGTCCGGCGGCGCGCTTCCTCCAGCGCCGCCTGGCTGGTCTTGATGTCGGTGGCCATGCGCTCGAAGGCCCCGAAGACCCGCTCGAACTCGGTGGCCGGCGGGCCCACCACCGGGAGCGGCGCCCCCTGCCCCAGCGCGCCGGCGAGCCGCTGAAGGTCCGTGACCGGCCGCGCCAGCGCTCGCGCCACCAGCTGTGCGGCGAGCAGGGCCGCGCCCAGTCCACCCAGCGTGGCGAGCAGGAGGCCGAAGGCGAGGTCGCGCGAGTCCTGGGCCCGCCGCCAGTCGCTCGCCAGCTGCGGCGTGGCCAGGATGCCGATCCCGCCCGGTGGCCCCGACAGCGCCACCCGGTATCCCACCCGCACCGGCGCGACGTAGGTCGTCGCCTGCCGGATGACCTCCAGTTCATCGCCGCTGGTGAGGCGCTGGAACACCCGGGCATCGACCAGCGGCTCGACCAGCGAGAGATCCTCGAGAATGGGCGCGCTCGCCGCCACCAGCCGCCCGCCGCTGTAGAGGACCAGGTCGGCATCGAGGCGATTGGAGAGATCGTTGACGCCATCGCTGAGCACCTGCCCCGGCTCCTGCAGCAGGCCGCCGGCCGTCAGGACGCCATCGCGCAGGGTCGAGGTCAGCAGCAGGTCGCGGGTGCGGTCGGCCTCGTCGGTCAGGCGCCCCAGCCCCCACGCGGTGAAGCCCACCGCCGGGAGCACGAAGAAGAGCGCGAGCGTCAGCGCCAGCCGGAACTGGAAGGAGCGCGCCAGCCGCGCGATCCGCACGCCGCGCACCCCGCCGACACGGAGCGTCGCCAGGATCCAGAGGAGCGCGACGATGAGCGCGTCCAGCACCAGCAGCAGCGCCCCCCGTACCAGCAGCAGCGGAAGGGGCCGCAAGGCGATGGTCGCATGGATGTGCCGCGCGCCGTCGGGAAAGTCGACCAGACGCTCCGAGCGGAGCTGCGACTCTTCCCGGATCCAGCGGGACGCGGGGTCCTCCACCAGGCCGCGGGTGAACGGGGGCGTGACGCTGATCTCGTACAGCGGCGGACCCTCCGCCGGAGGCCGGAGCAGGCGGGCGACCCGTGCCGGCGCGAGCGCCCGGCTCCTCGGTCCCACCGCCGCGGTGAGAATCCGGCCACTCGGCAGGCGCTGCAGCAGCACATGGTAGCGGCCCGGAACCCGGAAGAGCGGGACCACGATCCGGGTGCTGCTGCGGTCGAAGTTCCGTACCAGCGTCGCCAGCAGCGGCGCCGGCAGGTCGAGCGAATCGAGGGCAAGGTCCGCGCGGCGCAATCCGCTCGAATCCCAGAGCGCGAGCCGCACCGGGAACTCCTGACCCGCGAGGTAGGAGGTGCGCCACGCCACGAACATCGCCGCCGGCGTGGTCGGCTCCGGCCCGGCATCGATCTGGTCCGCGAACCGCTCCAGGTAGGGCTCGGCCAGCGGGTCTTCCACGTCGCCCACCCGCGCCAGGTCCGCCTGCGCGACCGTGATCCGGCCATTGAGCTCGGCGCCCCAGGTCACCAGCGCGGCAGCGCTCCCCGCCACGATGGCGGTGCCCGCCACCAGCGCCCAGCGCGGGGCCGGGCGCGCTGCCAGGAAGAGCGCCGGCGTCCAGAGGAAGGTGTACCACTCCGGCCACCCCGCCCGCGGTTCCCAGATGGCCAGCCCGACCATCGCGGCGCCCAGCCCGATGGCGCACCCGAGCGCCACCCACGGCACCCCAGCCACCGGTTCCTCCTCACCCCGGAAGAGCGCCGCGGCCAGGACGATCAGCGCGCTGGTCGCGATCGTGAGGGTCACCTGCCAGGTCACCCACAGGTGCGGCGGCACCCCGTTGAGCGGCGGGATGATGCCCCGGCCCAGCTCGCTCACCAGGTAGGGCGCGCCCAGCAGCAGCACCGAGCCGATCCCGATGCGGAGCGCGCGATGGCCCAGGGCCCGCCCCCGCAGCCACGCCGCCCACATCAGGACCAGCGCACTGGTGAGCAGGAGATGCCCGGGCGAGGCGGAGAGCGGGCCCAGGATGCCGCGCCTGAAATTGGCCGGCGAAAAGAGATCCTCGAAGCCGAGCGCCGCCCCGAGCGGGGCCCGCGTCGCGGCCCAGAGCAGACCGAGGAGCAGCAGCCAGCGCTCCACCGGCCGGGTGAGCGTCGGCAGCACGGCGATGAGCAGGAGGAGCATCGCCACCCCCACCCAGACATGGACCTCCTGCGAGACCGCTCGTTCCGCCACTTCCTGGTCGGGCGGGAGCGGCTGGATGCTGAAGAGCAGCCGGTCCCCGCGCGGACCGGGAATCACATAGTCGAAGATGTCGGCGGAGCGCGGCGCGCCCAGCGGGGGAAAGACCCGGAGCTGGACGCCGGCGCTCGCCGCGAAGCGCGCGGCGAGGCTCCGATCGGCCCGCGGCACCGCCGAGTCGGCCCACACCAGCACCGTGGCGACGGCCACGCGTCCCTCCGGGAGGTGCCGCCGGCTCTCGAGGACCGCGTAGAAGCGGGTGAACCGGGCGGAGATCGAATCGCCTTCCGCCTCCGGCGGCACCCGATGTCGACCCGCCCAGGCCCACGGCGTCCCGGTGGCCTCCAGGATCACCACCGCCATCTCCGCCTGGTCCCGCGGCAGGACCCGGCCCAGCTCGTCGAACGCGCGCTCCCGCTCCCCCCGCGCGAGCGGCGCTGCCGCGGCCGCCAGCTGGTCGGCCTGCTGCATCGCGGCGCGGAGTTCGCCGCTCAGGCGCTGGAAGGCGGCGTTCACCCGCCGTTCCCGCTCCGCGGGCCAGTCGGCACCCACCGGCGTGATCCGCCGCTCCGCCAGCGCCATTGTCAGGCCGAGGCCCAGGAGCGCCGCCGCCGGCATCCAGCGGCCGGGGCCCCGCGCGCCGGTGCCGGGTCGCAGCTCCAGCAGCACGCCAATTCCGGCGAGGACCAGCGGGATCGCCACCCACATGGCGCCGGCCCCGCGCAGCCACTCGGTCGCGGCCGCGAGTCCGCCGAGCGCTAACCAGAGCGCGCGCTGGGTCCGCCAGGAGGTGAGATTCGGCATCGCCCTCAAGTATCGCTGGGGTTATTCTTCAATGCTATGAAACGCCGTGTGTCGAGAGCCTGGACGGGGATGCTGACACTGGGACTGGGCCTGGGTGCCACCCGGCTCGACGCCCAGGTGCTCGATCAGGGCACGCTCCTGATTCGCGCCGGGGTCCGCGAGGTCGGGGCCGAGACCTTTCGCATCGTGTCCGACTCGGGCCAGCTCCGGATCACCACCCGCACCACCTTCGGCGCCCGTGCCGCGGAGTTCAGCACCGCCCTCGAACGCACCCGTGCCGCGGACGCGGCCTTCCAGCTCGACTGGATCAGCGGCGGCCGCAGCGGCCAGCTCTACGCCGTCCAGAAGCGGAACCGGGTCACGGTCCGGCGGGTCGAGAAAGGGGCCGAACAGGCCAGCGAGCTTCCCACCACTCCCCGCACCGCCTTCGTCGCCGACAGCGTATTCGCCGTTCTATATCAGTTCGCCTGGCTTGCCCCCCAGGGGGGAACTTTCCCCGCCCTCATTCCAATTGGTAACCGACGGCTCTCCGTGACCGTAGAGCGCTCCGCTTCGGCGCAGGGCACGCTGATCCGCCTGCGGGATGGCCTGACCGGGGAGATCGAGATCGGCAACGCTGGGCAGATTCTACGCATCCATTTGCCAAACTTGGGTTTAGAGGCCGTCCGCAAGCCCGAGTAGGCCGTCGTCCCATCTTGAAACTCTCTGGCTGACTGCTCCGTAAGCGGGCCAGCCGCATTCACCTATCTACACAGGAAGTTCTTCGATGCGACGCAGCTGGCTGCTCCTGTCCCTGCTGACCCTGCCGGCCCAGCTGCCGGCGCAGACCCCGACCCCGCCCACCGCCGCGACGCTGAGCCTGAGTGAAGCGCTGCAGCAGGCCCGGAACAACAACCCCCTCTACCGCCAGCGGCTCAACAACGCGAGCACCGCACGGTGGAGTGTCCGCAACGCCTACGGCCAGCTGCTGCCGAGCGCCTCGGTGAACGGCAGCATGGACTACACCGGTGCGGGTCGCGCCAACTTCGGCCAGGGCTTCACCCAGCAGACCTCGGCGGTGCTGGGCTCGAGCTGGAATGCCGGACTGAGCTGGCAGTTCGACGGTTCCCGCCTGGTGGCCCCGAAGGAAGCGAAGGCCAACCAGCGGGCCACCGAGTCGGAAATCAGCAACGAAGAGAATACCCTCAACTTCAGCGTCACCACCCAGTACCTGAACGTGCTGCAGGCGACCGCGCAGGTGGCGGTGGCGCGGCAGCAGGTCGAGCGGAACCAGAACTTCCTCGACCTGGCGAACGCCAAGTACAAGGTGGGCCAGGGGACGCTGATCGAGGTCCGGCAGGCGGAGGTGCAGAAGGCCCAGTCGGACGTGGCCCTCCTCCGCAACCTGCAGACCGAGAGCGAGGCCAAGCTCGAGCTCTTCCGCCGCATCGGCGTGGAACCGCCGATCGAAATCGCCCAGATCTCGCTGAGTGACTCCTTCCCGGTGGCGCAGCCGGTGTTCAACCTCGACCAGCTGCTCCAGACGGCGAAGGACCAGAATCCCTCGCTCCTCGCGCTCGAGGACCGTCGCAAGGCCGCCTCGGTGGGCGTGACCTCGGCCAAGACCGCCTACCTGCCGAGCATCTCGGCGCGGGCCGGGTGGGGTGGCTTCGCCCAGCAGCAGACCGACGAGTCCCTGCTCCTCCGCAACAGCCTGCTCGGCGCGCAGGGCCAGGCGGCTGGGTGCTTCACCAACGACTCGCTCCGGACCGGGGCGGGCCTGGCGCCGCTGGGGAACTGCAACACCAACGCCGGCCTCGATCCGACCGGCACCAGCCTCAACCCGGCGGTGCGGCGCTCGATCCTCAACGCGAACAGCGTCTTTCCGTTCAACTTCGACAAGCAGCCCTTCAGCGCCAGCCTGACCATCTCCCTTCCGATCTTCACCGGGTTCGGCCGTCACCTGCGGGTGGCGCAGGCCCGGGAGCAGGAGCTGGACGCCGAAGAGAACGTCCGGGCCCAGGCCATCCAGGTCCGCACCGACGTGCAGAGCCGGTACCTGGCGCTGCAGACCGCGTACAAGGCCATCTCGGTGCAGGCCGCCAGCCGCGACGCGGCGCGGGACCAGCTCCGGCTGGCGCAGGACCGCTACCGGCTGGGCAGCGGCACCGCCCTGGAAGTGTCGGACGCCCAGAACTCGGTGCAGCGCGCCGAGGGCGATTACGTGACCGCGATCTACGATTACCACAAGTCTCTCGCCGCCCTGGAAGCGGCCGTGGGACGCCCGCTCCGTCAATAAGAAGAGGAAGAGACCATGTCGCGTCGTATGAAGCTCGGGCTGTTCGCCGGCCTGCTGGTCGTCGCGGTCGGTGCGATCGTCGCCCTGGGCGCCGCCAAGTCGAAGAACAAGGCGGTCGAGGTGCGGATGGAGCCGGTCGCCACCCGCGATCTCGTCGCCGTGGTCACGGCGAGCGGCAAGATCGAGCCTGACACCAAGGTGGACATCCTCTCCGACATCCAGGGGCGCATCACCCGGATCGCGGTGAAGGAAGGCGACATGGTGCGCAAGGGCGACTTCCTCCTCCAGATCGATCCCGCGGTGTATGTGGCCGCGGTGAGCCGGTCGGAGGCGCTGCTCTCGTCCTCCCAGAGCGACCTGATCCGGTCGCGGGCCAACCAGGAGCAGGCCAAGCGCGCGCTCGACCGGGCGCTCGAACTCCAGAAGTCGAGCCCCACGCTCATCACCACCGAGTCGGTCGAGCAGGCCCAGACGGCGTTCGACGTCTCGGTGGCCAACACCAAGGCCAGCCAGGCGACCGTGGACCAGGCGCGCGCCGGGCTGCAGGAAGCGCGTGACAACCTGAGCAAGACCCGGATCCTCGCCCCGATCAGCGGCCGGGTCACCCGGCTCGCGGTGGAAGAGGGTGAAGTGGCGGTGCCCGGCACCTTCAGCCGCGACGTCGGCCTGCTCATGACCATCGCCGACATGTCGAAGATCCTCGCCAAGGTGCAGGTGGACGAGACCGACGTGGTCCGCCTGGCCGACGGTGACTCGGTCGAGGTCACCATCGACGCCTTCCCCGACACCACCTTCGTCGGCCGGGTCACCAAGATCAGCAACAGCGCCCAGCTCACCGCCACCCAGACCGCCTCGGGCAGCAACGACCGCGCGGTGGACTTCGACGTCGAGGTGACGCTGACCAATCCGCCCAAGGAGATCCGGCCCGACCTCTCCTGCACCGCCCGCATGGTCACCGATGTCCGCAAGGGCGTGCTGAGCGTGCCGATCATCGCCCTCACCGTCCGGGAGCACCAGCAGCTGCCCAACGAGGCGAAGAGCGACGTGAAGCCGGAGAAGGGCGATTCCGCCGGCAAGAAGAAGGAGCGGGAGGGCGTGTTCGTGGTGAACGACGGGGTCGCCAACTTCCGGCCGGTCAAGGTGGGCATCGCGGGCGACGAGTACTTCGAGATCGTCGAGGGGCTCAAGCCGGGCGAGACGATCGTCTCCGGGACCTACCAGGCGATCCGCGACCTCAAGGACAGCACCCGGGTGAAGGCCGCCCAGGCCGACAGCGGCAAGGGGAAGAAGTCATGAGCGACCGCGTCATCCAGGTCGACGGCCTGATCCGCGAGTACCAGATGGGCGCGGAGACGGTACTCGCACTGCGCGGGCTGTCGCTCACGATCCTCCGCAACGAGTACGTGGCGATCATGGGCCCGTCGGGGTCCGGCAAGTCGACGCTGATGAACCTGATCGGCTGCCTCGACACCCCCAACGGCGGGAGCTACTGGCTCAACGGCCAGGAGGTCTCCCGCCTCTCCGACGACGCGCTGGCGCGGGTCCGGAACAAGGAAATCGGGTTCGTCTTCCAGACGTTCAACCTCCTGCCCCGCGCCTCCGCACTCCAGAACGTGGAGCTGCCGCTGGTGTACGCCGGCGTGACCGCGAAGGAGCGCCGGGCCCGGGCCGAGGAAGCGCTCACCCGGGTGGGGCTGCAGCACCGGATGGGCCACCGGCCCAACGAGCTCTCCGGCGGCCAGCGGCAGCGTGTCGCCATCGCGCGGGCGCTGGTGAACCGGCCCTCGCTCCTGCTCGCCGACGAGCCGACCGGGAACCTCGACAGCACCACCAGCGACGAGATCATGCGGGTCTTCGCCGAGCTGCACGCCCAGGGCCAGACGATCGTGGTGGTGACCCATGAGCCGTCCATCGCCGCGCACGCCGACCGGGTGGTGGTGCTGCGGGACGGGCGGCTGGACAGTGACACCCGCAACGACAAGGTCGCGGCCTGATGCCGGTCTTCGACGCGATCCGGATGGCGCTGCACACCATCACGACCCAGAAGCTCAAGAGCTTCTTCTCGCTGATCGGCGTGCTCATCGGCGTCACCTTCCTCATCGCCGTGGTCTCGATCGTCCAGGGGATGAACGTGTACATGGAAGATCAGTTCGCCAACCGGCTGATCGGCCTGAACACCTTCACCGTGCGGCGCCAGCCGGGGATCAACACCGGCAACGTCACCGAGGAGACCTGGCGGTCGTGGATGCGCCGCCCGCGCATCACCTACGATGACGCCGACTACATCACCGAGCGCCTCAAGACGCCGGTGGTGGTGGCGCGGTACTGCTCCGACCGGATGGTCCTCAGTTACAACGGGAAGCAGGCGAAGGACATCGAGGTGATGGGCACCGAGCCCACCTACTTCGAGATCAAGAACGTCGAGATCGCGAGCGGCCGGATCTTCACCACCCAGGAGGTGCGGGTGGGGACGCCGGTGCTGGTGATCGGCAACGACCTGGCGGAGAAGCTGTTTGCCGGCGTCGACCCGATCGGCAAGGAGGCGACCATCCGGGGCCTCCCCTACCGGATCATCGGCGTCGCGGCGAAGCGTGGCACGCTCTTCGGGATCTCGCTCGACAAGTTCGCCGTGATGCCGTTCCGGGCTCCTGCCCGTCGCTACATCTGCCCCCTCAACGTGCTCGACGAGGTGCAGATCAAGACCGCGAACCCGACGCTGATGTTCGCCGCGATGGCCGAGACCGAGGCGCTGATGCGCACCCACCGTGCGCTCAAGCCGACCCAGGAGAACAACTTCGACCTCCAGAATGCCTCCGGCGCGCTGGAGGGGTGGAAGAAGATCTCCCGGATCCTGTTCCTGGCCCTGCCGGGCCTGGTGGCGATCTCGCTCGTGGTGGGCGGGATCGTGATCATGAACATCATGCTCATGGCGGTCGCGGAACGGACCCGGGAGATCGGCATCCGCAAGGCGCTCGGCGCCAAGCGCCGGGACATCCTGCTGCAGTTCATCATCGAGAGCGCCACCCTGTCGACGGTGGGCGCCGCCTTCGGGGTGGCCACCGGCATCGGCCTGGCCTTCGCGGTGCGGGCGCTGAGTCCCCTGCCGGCCGCCGTGGCCCCCTGGTCGATCTTCGTAGGCGTGTCGCTCGGCGTGGCGGTCGGCATGATCGCGGGGGTGTATCCCGCCAGCCGCGCCTCGCGCCTCGATCCCATCACCGCCCTCCGGCAGGAGTAGCCCATGCAGATCGGCCGGATTTTCGAAGGGGTCGCCATCGCGCTCGACTCGCTCCGGGCCAACAAGGTCCGGGCGGCGCTCACCATCCTCGGCGTCGCCATCGGCGTGATGGTGGTGATCGGGATGGCGTCGATGGTCACGGGCATCAACCGCGGCGTCGAGAAGGAGCTCGAGAGCCTCGGCCCGAAGACCTTCATCGTGAGCCGCTTCTTCCAGGGCGGGCTCAACATCTCCGACGGCTCGGACGAGCTGTCGCCCTGGCGGCGGAATCCCTGGCTGAGCGTCGAAGAGGCCAAGCTCATCCGGAAGCTCCCCGCCATCCGCGAGGTCGCCTGGCGCGAGGGGAACGGCGGCCCGGTCTCCTACGGCGACCACAAGCTCACCAGCGTGAACGTGACCGGCTTCAGCGCCTCCTGGACCTCGGTCCAGGGCGGCGCCATGAAGCAGGGCCGCAACTACACCGACCTCGAGGAGGCGGCAGGAGCGGCGGTGGCGGTGCTGAACGAGAAGCTGGCCGAGGATCTCTTCGCCAACGTCGATCCCATCGGGAAGCGGATCAAGATCTACGGCGTGCCCTTCGACGTGGTCGGCGTCTACTCCGAGCCCAGCTCGGTCTTCGGGGGCGAGCCGTCTCCGCAGGTCTACATCCCCCACTCCACCTTCACCAAGGTGGCGGACTACTGGAAGGGATGGATGGACTTTGCGGTCATGCCGACCGAGGAGGCGAGCGTCTTCGAGGCCCAGGACCAGGTGATCGCGGCACTCCGGGCCGCCCGGGGCCTCAAGCCCCAGCAGGAGAACAATTTCGCGGTCATCACCCAGGACAAGATCCTGGAGTCCTTCGGCAAGATGACGAAGGGGTTCTTCCTGGCGATGATCGTGCTGTCGAGCGTCGGCCTCATGGTCGGCGGCGTCGGCGTGGTGGCGATCATGATGATCTCCGTCACCGAGCGGACCCGCGAGATCGGCGTCCGCAAGGCGCTGGGCGCCACCCGGCGGGAGATCATGCTGCAGTTCCTGGTCGAGGCCGCGACGCTCACGCTGGTGGGCGGCATTGCCGGGATGATCCTCGGCGCACTGATCGCCGTGGGCGTCAACAAGCTCACCCCCATCCCCGCCCTGGTGCCCCTCTGGTCGGTGTTCGCGGCGGTGATCGCCTCGACCATCACCGGCATCGGGTTCGGGTTGTACCCGGCGAGCAAGGCAAGCAAGCTGGACCCGGTGGAGGCGCTCCGGTACGAGTAGACGCACGACGTGAGCAGTGCGAGATGACCGGGGGACTTCGGGCGCGGCGAGCCGCGTTCGGAGTCCTCTCTGTTTTGTTCATCCTTCGCGCCGCACCTCGCACCTGCCCTGCGCTCCTCTCACTTCTCCCCTCTGACTTCCCTTATCTTCCAGCATGCCCCTCCGGGAAGCCATCCGCCTCGCCATCCAGTCGGTCCTGAGCGCCAAGCTCCGCTCGTTCTTCACCCTCCTCGGCATCATCGTGTCGGTCGGCTTCCTGGTGGTGGTGGTCGCCATCATCCAGGGGATGAACAGCTACGTTCGCGAGAACCTTACCGGCGCGATGATCGGGACCAACGCCTTCCAGGTGCGGCGGACGCCGATCTCGGCGGGGCTGATCGACGACGAGCTCCTCAAGCGGATCAATCGCCGGCCGCTGATCACGAAGGATGACGCGGAGGTGGTGGCGCGGGCCCTGCCGGATGCCGAGGCGGTGGCGCTCCAGTCGGGGTGGCCCACCCCGATCAGCGACGTGATCTACCGGGACAACACGGTGGGTGACGCCCTGGTCTTCGGGGTCACCCCGCCCTATCAGCTGGTGCAGGACTATCGCTTTGCCGCGGGCACCCCGCTCACCGAGCCGGACGTGACCGAGCGCCGGGCGGTGGTCGTACTGGGCTACGACATCGCCGACAAGCTGTTCGGCCCGCCGGAGCGGGCCATCGGGAAGAAGGTCCGGGTCTCCGGGACGCAGCTCGAGGTGAAGGGCGTCATCGCCCGCAAGGGACGGGTGCTGGGCCAGTCGTTCGACGGGTTCATCCTCATCCCCTTCTCCACCTTCGAGTCGATGTACGGCCGCCGGAAGACCACGGTGGTCTCGGTGAAGATGGCCAACTCGAACGAGCTCCGGCACGCGATGGACCGGGCCGAGGAGGCGATGCGGGTGGCCCACAAGCTCCGGCCGGCGGAGGAGAACGACTTCACCGTGGACAAGGCGGACGCGCTGGTGGCGTTCTGGAACAAGCTGACCGGGTGGCTCTTCACCGCGATCCCCGCGGTGGTGTGTATCGGGATCGTGGTCGGCGGCATCGTCATCATGAACATCATGCTGATGTCGGTGAACGAGCGGACCCGCGAGATCGGTCTGCGCAAGTCGCTCGGGGCCACGCGGGGCGACATCCGGCGGCAGTTCCTGGTCGAGGCGGTGGTGCTCTCGTCGCTGGGCGGGCTGTTCGGGGTGTTCGGGGGCTGGGGCCTGGCCTTCCTGGTCTCGAACTTCACGCCGCTGCCGGCCAAGATCTCCCTCTGGTCGGTGGCGGTGGCGATGGTGCTCGGGGCCGGCGCGGGGATCATCTTCGGGGTCTATCCGTCGAGCCGCGCCGCCCGGCTCGACCCGATCACCGCGCTCCGCTCCGAGTAGCGCCGTGCTCTCCCGGTTTGTCTGGAACGCGGGCGAAGGGGTCTCGATCGCGTTCGACTCGCTCAAGTCGAACAAGCTCCGCTCCGGCCTGACCATCCTCGGCGTGGTGATCGGCGTGACCACGGTGATGGCGATCGCCTCGCTGGTCCAGGGCATCAAGACCCAGATCTTCAACGCGATCTCGGCGGCGGGGCCGACCTCGTTCTACGTGGTGCGGTTCTTCTCCCAGACCCCGCTCAACCCCGACCGGCTCCCGTACGAGGTCCGGATCCGCCCGGTCCTGGATGAATCCGACGCCGAAGCCATCGGCCGGGCGCGGGGCATCGCGTACGCCGGGATGTGGGTGCAGCTCTTCCAGAAGCTGGAGTACCAGAACGTCCGCACCCAGCTGATGACGGTATTCGGGGCGGACGACCACTACATGGACATCCAGGGAGGCACCCTGCTCCGGGGGCGGTTCTTCAACCGGGCCGAGCTGAACGGGGGAGAGGTCACGGTCCTGGAAACGGAAACCGCCGACCGGCTCTTCGGGGCGGAAGACCCGATGGGGAAGCTGATCCGGGTCGGCGATGTCTCGCTCCGGGTCGTGGGCATCTACCAGCGCCCCGACAACCTCTTCGAGCCACCGGGGCAGCAGATCGCCGCGATCATCCCGTTCGAGACGGCCCGGCGCAACTACCGCTACGACAACACCAACAACCTCTTCATCGCGGCGATCCCGGAGCCGAGCGTCTCGGTGCCCGACGCCCAGGATGTCACCACCGCCGCGCTCCGCAACGTGCGGCGGCTGCGGCCGGGCATGCCCAACACCTTCGACCTCGTCACCCAGGACCAGATCCTCGACATCGTCAGCAATTTCACCAACTATTTCTTCGTGGCGATGATCTCGCTGTCGAGCGTGGCGCTCCTGGTCGGGGGCATCGGGGTGATGGCGATCATGATGGTCTCGGTGACCGACCGGACCCAGGAGATCGGGGTCCGGAAGGCCCTGGGCGCCACCCGGGGCGAGATTCTCTGGCAGTTCCTGATCGAGGCGGCGACGCTGACGCTGATCGGCGGCCTGCTGGGAGTGATCACCGGAGTGCTCAGCGGCCAGATCCTGGAATGGGTCTTCGACTGGCAGTCGGAGGTGCCGATCTGGAGCGCGGTGGTCGCCACCCTGGTCAGCGTGGGGATCGGCCTGGTCTTCGGGCTCTACCCGGCCAACCGGGCGGCGCGGATGGACCCCGTCGAGGCGCTCCGGCACGAATAGTCCGCAACAGCGTTACCGCAGATTACGCAGATCGCAGGGGATTCGCCCCCCGCGACATACCAGAGTCGGCTCTCCTGCAGTCACCGCAACAGCAATTCACGAAGAACACGAAGCCACGAAGAGCACGAAGGTGCTCGTCTTCGTGCCCTTCGTGATTGGCTCGTGCGGCTTGGCTGTGAGTCCAGGCCAGCGGGCGTGCAAATCCCCCCGACAGACGCATCTCCCCCGCGAACACCCAACCTGACGGGGGCGTGATGCGCGGCCGAACTGGTGTCATTCTTGGAGTTATCCTGCTGCTCGTGGTGGTGCTGGCGACCTTCCGGAGCCCGGCCCTGCGCCGGGTCGAAGGGTATGCGGAGCAGCGGGTGCGGGAGGTCGGCGGCAACGCGGCCCCCGCCCTGATGGACCGGGTCGATGCGGCACCGGTTCCGTCGGCGCCGGCAGAGATCGTCACCGGCGGGTTCACCTCTCTCCCGATGCGGCTCCCGGGCGATGCGATGATCATCCGGACCGGCACAGCCAGTCTGGAGATCGACACCCTCGAGCGCGGCATCGCCGGGGTGCGCGACCTGGCCGTGCGGGCAGGCGGCTATGTGGCCAACAGCGACATCCAGGCGGTTCAGGGCGGCTACCGGAGCGCGACGCTCGAAGTGCGGGTGCCCTCCGACCGCTTCGACGCCCTGGTGAGCGGCCTCTCGCCGCTCGGCAAGGTGGAGCGGGTGAACGTGAGCGCGCAGGATGTGGGCGAGGAGTTCACCGACGTGAGTGCCCGGGTGGCGAACGGCCGGAAGCTCGAGGCGCGGCTCATCGAGCTCATCGCCACGCGCACCGGAAAGCTCGCCGACGTGCTGGAGATCGAGCGGGAGCTGGCGCGGGTGCGGGAGGAGATCGAGCGGCTGGAGGGGCGGCTCCGCTACCTGCAGGCGCATGCGTCGGTGAGCTCGCTCAGCATCACGGTCCATGAGCCGGGCCCGATCGTGGGCCAGCGGGGCAGCCTGGCGGTGCTGGGTGAGGCGTTCGCCCAGGCGTGGCGGAACGGGATCAGCTTCACGGCGGCGGGGATCGCGGCCCTCGGCACCCTGGTTCCCCTGACACTGCTGGTACTGGCCGGCGCGCTCGGGCTCCGGCGGGCGTGGCGGAGCCGGGTGGCCTGAAACCGGGTGGGGCCGGCGGCGTAACGGCGGGGAGCGGGCGATTAGATTCCGGCCCGTTCCCCGTCGGCTCGTTTTCACCATCCCGCCCTGGTCCTCATGCCCGTCCATCTTCTCGCCCTGGCCGCGCATCGCGACGACGTCGAGCTCACCTGCGCCGGGACACTCCTCAAGGCGCGGGATGCCGGGTACAGCACCGGGATCATCGACCTGACGGCCGGGGAAAGCGGCACGCGGGGCAGCGCTGACCTCCGGGCCG
Source organism: Gemmatimonadales bacterium (assembly GCA_046327735.1). GTDB lineage: Bacteria > Gemmatimonadota > Gemmatimonadetes > Gemmatimonadales > GWC2-71-9 > JADJOM01. The sequence goes on from JAXLXZ010000008.1 coordinate 38,743, forward strand.
AGGAGGCCCGCACGGCAGCCGAGGTGCTGGGAGTGAGCGAGCGACTCAACGCCGGCCTCCCGGACGCCTACCTGCAGAACACCGACGAGACCCGCCGCGTGGTGGTGGAGCTGATCCGCCACTTCGCACCCCGGGTGGTGATCCTGCCCTTCCCCGTCGGGCGGCACCCGGACCATCGCATCGCCTCGGAGCTGGGACGCGACGCCTGTTTTCTCTCCGGACTCGCCCGCTACAAGGCCGCGGGAACACCCCACCGCCCGCACAAGATCCTCTACGCCCTGGCCTACCGGGAAGACCCGGTGAAGCCGACGTTCGTCGTGGACATCAGCGACCAGTTCTCCCGCAAGATGGATTCGATCCGCTGCTATGCCAGCCAGTTCGATGGCGCCCGGGCGGCGGGAGAGATCTTCCCCACCGGCCAGGATCTCTACTCGCTGGTGGAGACCCAGAACGCGCACTACGGCTCCCTGATCCGGACCCGCTACGGCGAGCCGTTCTACACCGACGAGACGCTCAAGATCGACGATGTCGTCGCGCTCGAAGGGCAGAGCATGTAGCACCGGCACTATCTTTCACGCATGTCCGCACGCCCCGTCTACCTCGACCACGCCGCCACCACCCCGGTTCGCCCCGAGGTGCGGGAGGCGATGCTGCCGTTCCTCGGCGGGGAGCTGTTCGGCAACCCGTCGAGCGGGCACCGCTTCGGGCGCGCGGTGCGGGCCGCCATCGAGGAGGCGCGCGGCGAGGTAGCCCGGGCCCTTGGGGTTCACGCCGCACAGGTGTTCTTCACCTCGGGCGGCACCGAGGCGGACAACCTCGCGATCCTGGGCCCTTCCCTTCGGGCCCGGGAGATGGGACGGCCGATGCACGCGGTGGTCGCCGCGACCGAGCACAAGGCCATCCTGGCCGCGGCGCACGAAGTGGCACACCTGGGGGGCCGGGAGACGGTCCTTCCGGTGGACGCCGACGGGTTGATCAGGCAGGATGCTCTCGAGCAGGCCCTGGCCCAGCGGCCGTCGGTCGTGTCGGTGATGTGGGTGAACAACGAGACCGGCGTGATCCAGCCGATCGCCGAGATCGCGCGGTCGTGTCGCGCCACCGGCGTCGCGTTCCATACCGACCTGGTCCAGGCGTTCGGCAAGGTGCCCGTGACGCTCGAGGGCATCGACCTCGCAACCATCAGCGGTCACAAGATCGGCGGGCCCAAGGGTGTGGGCGCCCTCATCGCGCGCGAGCCCGCCAGTCTGGCCCCGCGGCAGCACGGCGGCGGGCAGCAGGGCGGCGTCCGTCCCGGCACCGAGAACGTGGCCGGCATCATCGGCCTCGGCCGCGCGGCCGCGCTCGCCGCGGCCGAGGAGGCCAGCGAGGCCCGCAGGCTGGCGGGGCTCCGCGACACCCTGGTCGGGCGGCTCCGCGCCGCGATCCCGGATCTCCATGTCGCCGCCGAGAACGGGCCCCGGGCGCCGCACATCCTGAACATCCAGATCCGCGGTGCCGACGCCGAATCACTTCTGGCGCAGCTGGACCTGGAGGGCGTAGCGGCCTCGAGCGGCTCCGCCTGCACCACCGGGAGCGTCGAGCCCTCGCACGTCCTGACTGCGATGGGCATCCCGCGCGACCAGGCACTGAGCGCGATCCGGCTCAGCCTCGGGCACGACAGCACCGTGGCCGACATCGACGCGGCCGCCGAGGTGCTGCCCCGCCTGGCCGAGAAGAGCCGGAAGCTGGCGCACGCGCTCGGGAGGGCGGGATGAGCCGGGAGCGGGTGCTGGTGGCGATGTCGGGCGGGGTGGACAGCTCGGTGGCCGCGGCGGCGCTGGTCGAGCAGGGCTACGACGTGGTGGGCGCCACGATGAAGCTCTTCTGCTACGGCGAGTCGGTGCCCGACCGGCCCTGCTGCTCCCTCGACTCGATCAACGACGCGAAGGCGGTCGCGGCGAAGCTCGGGATCCCGCACTACGTGCTGAACCTCGAGGACCGCTTCTCGCTCCACGTGATCCAGAACTTCGTGAGCGAGTACAGCCGCGGGCGTACGCCGATTCCCTGCGTGCGCTGCAACTCGTTCACCAAGTTCCGCGACCTGCTGGCCCACGCCGAGGCGATGGACTGCACCCGGATCGCGACCGGCCATTACGCCATCGCGCGGGACGGCAAGCTCTATCGCGGCAGCGACCCGCAGAAGGACCAGAGCTACTTCCTCTGGGGCATCGACCGCGAGGTGGTGGCGCGGATGCTGACCCCGGTAGGCACGCTGACCAAGCCGGAGACCCGGACACTGGCCCGGGAACTCGGCCTGGCCACGGCCGACAAGCCGGAGTCGGTGGAGATCTGCTTCGTGCCCGACGACAACTACGTCGGCGTGCTGGAAAAGCACCTGCCCGCCGACGCGCCGGCGCTGGTGCCGGGCCCGCTGGTCACCACCACGGGCGAGGCGATCGGAACGCACGAGGGGTTCGCGCGGTATACCATCGGGCAGCGGAAGGGGCTGCCGGGCGGCGCCACGGAGCCGCGCTATGTCGTGGCCATCCGGCCGGAGCGGCGGGAGGTCGTGGTGGGAGGCCTGGAGGACCTGCTGGGTCACAAGGTGGTACTGGATGAACTCAACTGGCTGGCGGAACCACTTTCGGAGGGGGACACGTGCGCGGTGCAGATTCGCTATCGCTCGCGGGGAGTGCCCGCGACGGTACTGAGCGCGGGACCGGGTCGGCTGGAGCTGGCACTGGCAACACCGGCGCGGGCAATCACGCCGGGACAGTCGGGAGTGCTCTACGCGGCGGACGGGCAGGTGCTGGGAGGAGGCATCATCGAGTGACCCTGCTCCGCGTTCTCCCCGCCTTCCTCCTCCTCGGCGCCGCCCCGCTCCTCGCCCAGAACCCGCACCCGATTGGTATCGACGAATACATCACGACTTCGTCGGTCGGCGATCCGCAGCCGTCGCCGGACGGGGCGATGGTGGCCTACACCGTGACGACCCCCTCGATCGAGGACGACCGCTCCCGCACCCGCATCTGGGTGGTCGCGGTCGCCAGCGGAGAGACCTGGGCGCTGACAGATGGCGAGGGGAGCGAACGGGCGCCGCGCTGGGCGCCCGATGGCAAATCGATCGGCTTCGTCAGCAGCCGGGAGGAGGGCCCGCAGATCTGGCGGGTGGCTCCGAAGGCCGGCACCCCGACCCGGATCGGCAAGCTGGCGGACGGCGTCTCGGACTTCCTCTGGGCACCCGACGGCAGCGCGATCTACTTCACCACCGACGTGGCTTGGAGCGACTCCACCGAGGCGGCACGCCGGGCGGGGGCCTACCCCACCAAGGCGAAGATCTGGACCGATCTCTTCTACCGCCACTGGAACGAGTGGCGCCTGGGGGTGCGGTCCCACCTGTTCCGGCTCGGGCTGGACGGCGCGGTCACCGACCTCACGCCGATCGATCATGACGTGCCGCCGCTGGCGCTCGGCGGGCGGGACATCGCGGTGGCGCCGGACGGCAGCGAGCTGGCGCTGGTGTACAACCCCGACTCGAACATCGCGGTCAGCACCAACAACGAGGTCTACACCATCGCCAGCAGTGGCGGGACGCCCCGACTGGTGAGCAGCAGCCGGGGGAACGACAACACCCCGCTCTACAGCCCCGACGGGAAGTACCTCGCGTGGCTGTCGATGGCGACGCCGGGCTTCGAGGCGGACCGGCTCCAGCTGGTGGTCCAGGATCGGGCCAGCGGGAAGCGGACCACGCTCACGCCTACGTGGACGCTGAGTGTGGGAGACATCCACTGGTTCCCCGATTCGAAGGCCCTCCTCGCCGAAGTCGAGGAACGGGGCGGCCACAACCTCTACCGGATCGAGGTGCCGGGCGGCCGGCGCACCCTGCTGGTCCGGGGCGGAACCAACACCAGCGGCCAGCCGCTGGGCGCGAACCAGCTGGTCTTCCTGCGGCAGGATGCCGGCCGGGCCGCCGAGGTCTTCGTGTCGGGCGCCAACGGCGGGGAGCCGACCCAGCTCACCCACGTGAACGATGCCCGCTTCGCCGCGCTCAACGTGAGCAAGGCCGAGTCGTTCGGGTTCATCGGCGGGCAGGGCGACTCGGTATTCGGGTGGCTGGTGAAGCCGCCGGGGTTCGTCCCGGGAAAGAAGTACCCGCTGGTGTACCTCATTCACGGCGGGCCGCAGGGCGCGTGGCTGGACCAGTGGCACTCGCGCTGGAACTACGCGATGTTCGCCTCGCGGGGCTACGTGGTGGCGGCGGTGAACTTCCACGGCTCGACCGGGTACGGCCAGGCGTTCACCAACAGCATCAGCCGGAACTGGGGCGGGCTGCCCTACGTCGACCTGATGCGGGGGCTCGACCGGCTGGCGCGGCTCCCCTATGTCGACAGCACGAGGATGGCGGCGGCGGGCGCCTCGTACGGCGGCTACATGATCTACTGGATGGCGGGCCAGACCAACCGCTTCAGGGCGCTGGTCGCCCACGATGGGATCTACAATCCGCTGAGCATGGCCGGCACGACGGAGGAGCTCTGGTTCCCCCGCTGGGAGTTCGGCGGCAACCAGCTCACCGCCGCCGGCCGCGCGGCCATCGAGCGGTGGTCGCCGGCGCGCTACGTGGAGAAGTGGCGGACGCCGATGCTGGTCGTGCACAGCCAGAACGACTTCCGGGTGGACGTCTCGGAGGGGATCCAGGCCTTTACGGCGCTGCGCCTCAAGGGCATCCCGTCCAAGTTCCTGTATTTTCCGGACGAGGACCATTTCGTGGCCCGGCCGCGGAACCGGCGGCTCTGGTGGGGCACCGTCCTCGACTGGATCGACCAGTACCTGCAACGGAGCTGAGATGCGCCCCCTGTTCGTCCGCTGGCTGATCAATACCCTCGCGATCTACGTCGCGGTGCAGGTGGTCCCGGGGGTGCAGTACACCGGCGGGCCGGTGGGCTTCCTGATGGTGGCGCTGATCTTCGGGCTGGTGAACGCCACGGTGCGGCCGCTCCTCTCGGTGCTCACCTGCCCGCTGGTCCTGCTGACGCTGGGGTTCTTCCTCTTCGTGATCAACGCGATGATGCTGCTCCTCACCGGCTGGCTGTCGGCGCAGTTCAACCTCGGCTTCCATGTGTCGGGGTTCTGGCCGGCATTCTGGGCGGGATTGCTCATCGGGCTGGTGAGCCTCTTCCTCTCGATCATGGTCGGAGAGAACCAGGTCAAGGTGATCAAGCAGTAGTTCCGCACTCCGGTTTGCGGTTTTCGCGTGACGGGGCCTCCCTGTGAGGCCCCGTTACACGTTTGTGACGGTCGCATATGCCGCACTGGCCCCGCCCCGCGCGGGGGGTAACTTTGGGGCGTGACCGACATCGCCCCTGCCCCGACTGGCGCCGCCGAGCCCACTGCCGCGCCCGACCTGATGAGCCCCGAGCTCTACCTCAACCGGGAACTCTCCTGGCTGGAGTTCAACCGCCGGGTGCTGCACGAGGCCCTCGACCCGCGGACCCCGCTGCTCGAGCGGCTCAAGTTCCTGGGGATCTTCAGCTCGAACCTGGACGAGTTCTTCCAGATCCGGGTGGCGGGGCTCAAGGACCAGCTGGCGGCGGGGTACGTCGAGCGCACCTCGGACGGCCTCACGCCGGAGGAGCAGCTGCGCCGGGCCTCCGCCACGATCCGGGAGATGGTCCAGCAGCACGCCCACTGCCTGCACAACGAGGTCCTCCCCGCGCTGGCACCGCACGGCTTCGCCATCCTCCGGATCGAGGACCTCACCGCCGCGGAGCGGGCCCAGGTCGACCGCTACTTCCGGGACAATGTCTTCCCGGTCCTGACCCCGCTCGCGGTGGACCCGGCGCACCCCTTCCCGTACATCTCCAACCTGAGCCTCTCGCTGGCGGTGAGCCTCCGCAGCGGCGACGGCGAGGAGCGGTTTGCACGGGTGAAGGTGCCGAAGATCCTGGCGCGCTGGATTCCCCTCGAGGGCACCACCCGGTGGATTCCGCTCGAGCAGGTGATCGCGGCCAACGTCGAGGCACTCTTCCCCGGGATCGAGATCCTGGGGTGCTACGCCTTCCGCATCACCCGCAACACCGATTTCGAGGTCGACCACGACGAAGCCGAGGATCTCCTGAGCACCATCCAGGAGGAAGTGCGGAACCGCCGCTTCGGCGCGGTGGTGCGCCTCGAAGTGCAGCCCAATCTCCCGCACACCATCCGGGAGGTGCTGCTCTCCGAGTTCAACGCCGCGCAGACCGAGGATGCGGCCCCCCTCGGCCCCGATGACGTGTACGAGGTCCCGGGGCTGCTCGACACCGTGGACCTGCTGAGCCTGTCCGGGGTCGACCTGCCGGCCATCAAGGACCCACCCCATCACCCGGTGACGCCGGCCCGCCTCGCCGGCGGCCGCAACATGTTCGAGGTGATCCGGGAGGGCGACCTGCTGGTGCACCACCCCTACGAGAGCTTCACCGCCTCGGTTGAGCGCTTCATCCAGACCGCGGTGGACGATCCCGACGTGGTGGCCATCAAGCTGACGCTCTACCGCACCGGCGGCGACAGCAGCATCGCCCGGCTGCTCTCCCACGCCGCCGAGCGGGGCAAGCAGGTGGCGGTGCTGATCGAGCTGCAGGCGCGCTTCGACGAGGAGAACAACATCCGCTGGGCGCAGCGGCTGGAAGACGTGGGCGTCCACGTGAGCTACGGCGTGGCCGGGCTCAAGACCCACGCGAAGGTGATGCTGGTGGTGCGCCGCGAGGGAGAGACGATGCGGCGCTACATGCATATCGGGACCGGGAACTACCACCCCCGCACCTCCCGGCTCTACACCGACTTCGGGCTGTTCACCGCCAACCCCGACCTCGGCGCCGACCTCACCGACCTCTTCAACGTCCTGACCGGCTTCGCCGCGCCGCCCGACTACCGCAAGCTGATCGTGGCGCCGAAGCACATGCGCGACCGGTTCGTCGCCATGATCCGCCGGGAAGCGGATCACGCCCGCGCCGGCAAGCCGGCCCGGATCCTGGCGAAGATGAACGCCCTGGTGGACCCGGCGATCATCAAGGCGCTCTACGAGGCCTCCCAGGCCGGTGTCACGATCGACCTCATCATCCGGGGCATCTGCTGCCTCCGGCCCGGGGTCCCCGGGGTGAGCGAGCGGATCCGGGTGATCAGCATCATCGGAAGGTTCCTGGAGCACAGCCGGGCGTTCTGCTTCCTCAACGACGGGCAGGAAGAGGTCTACATCGGCTCGGCCGACTGGATGCCGCGGAACCTGGAGCGGCGGATCGAGGCGGTGACGCCGGTCGAGGACCCCCTGCACCGGAACACGATCCGCGACCTGCTGCTCCAGATGTGGCAGGACAACCGGCAGGCGTGGGAACTGGATCCGGCGGGGAGCTACACCCAGCGGCAGCCGGGCGAGGGGGAGATCGCGACCCACCGGCTGCTGGTGGAGAGTTACCGGGAGCTGGGCCGGTCGACGGGGGAGTTCGCGGCTGTTAGCCGTTAGCCGTTAGCCGTTAGCCGTTAGCCGTTAGCCGTTAGCCGTTAGCCGTTAGCCGTTAGCCGTACGATGGAGAACGACCCTCCTCGCTGAGTGCAAGGAGGGTCGAATCACATCGTACGAGCTAATGGCTAACGGCTAATGGCTAACAGCTAGTACGCCATCCCCCCCGCCTCGGCAAACTTCTTCAGCAGTTCCTCCTGCTCCGGCGTCAGCTGTTCCGGGACGGTGACCTGCACCTGCACCAGCTGATCGCCCTTCTTCCCGCCCTTCTCGATCCCCAGTCCCTTCACCCGGAACTTGCGCCCCGGCTGGGTTCCGGCCGGGACCTTGAGCACGACCTTCTTGCCATCGAGCGTGCGGACCCGGAGCCGGGTCCCGAAGACCGCCTGGGCCAGGTTGATCGGCACTTCGCAGATCACGTCGAGCCCGTCGCGCTTGAAGAAGCGGTCGGCCTGCACCTGGAACACGACGAGGAGATCTTCGGCAGGGGCGCCGGGGGCCGCGCCCTTGCCCTGTCCGCGCAGCCGGACCTTGGCGCCGCTCTCGGTGCCGGGAGGGACGGTGATCAGCACCTCGCGCTCGGCGCGGACCTCGCCCATGCCGGCGCAGGTGGGACAGGGGGTCGAGGGAATCTTGCCCTTGCCCCGGCACTGCGGGCAGGGACGATTCACCGCGAAGCCACCCTGGCCGAAGGTCACGGTGCCGCGGCCGTTGCACTCGGGGCAGGTCGACACCTTGGCGCCGGGGGCGGCGCCGCTTCCGGTGCAGCTGGGACAGGTCTCGTTGACGGCGAGGCGGACCGGCACCTTCCCGCCGAGCGCGGCGACCCGGAAGGGAATCTCGACGACGGTCTCCACCTCGGGAGCGGCGGCGGATGCGGCCTCTTCCCTGCGACCCTTGCCGAAGATCGAGGAGAAGATGTCACCGAGCCCGAAGTTGCCGAGGTCGGAGAAGTCGAAATCGGGCTGGGGCCCGGTGTTCCCGGCGCCGGCACCGGCGCCCGGTCCGGGGCGCGCGCCGGGGCCACCACTGCGCCGGAAGCCGCCGGAGGCGGCGTCGAACGCCCCCAGGCGGCGCATCTGGTCGTAGTGCTTCCGCTTGTCGGGATCGGAGAGCACGCCATGCGCCTCCGAGATCTCCTTGAAGCGCTCGGCGGCCTGGGCGTTGTTGGGATTGGCGTCCGGGTGATGCTGCTTCGCCAGCCGCCGATAGGCCTTCTTGATCTCCTCGGCGGTGGCGCTGTCCGGGACGCCCAGGACCTGGTAGTAGTCCCGAGCCACGGTCAGGCGTGCCCTTCGGAAGAGAAGACCTGGACCATGGCCGGACGAATCAGGGCGCCCTTGAAGCGATAGCCCGCCTGGAAGGTGGCGCTCACGGTGTGATCCCGGGCCGGCTCAGGAGGCGGCAGCACCGACACCGCCTCGGCGACAGCCGGATCGAACGGCTGGCCCGCGGGATCCACCCGCTCGAGGCCGGCCGCCTCCAGCTCCTTCCGGAGCTTCTTGTCGATCATCACCAGCCCCTGCTGCACCGCCTCGGAGGTAGCACCACTCGCTTGGCCACCCGCCACCACCCGATCGAGGTCGTCCAGCACCTCGAGGAGCTTCACCGCGAGCGCGGCCTGGGCCCGATCGGACAGCTCGATCCGCTCCTTGGCCACCCGCTTCCGGAAGTTGTCGAACTCGGCCGCGAGCCGGAGCTGGCGGTCCCGAAGTTCGGAGTTCTCTGCCTCAAGCCGACGGATCGCCTCCGGCTGGGGCTCGACGGGAAGGCCGCTGTGGACCTCCGCCGGAGCGGCATCCATCGGGGGCTCCTCGATCGATCCATCAGCCTGGCTGCGATTCCCAACGTCTTTGTTTTCAAACACTTGTCACCCTCGGTGCCAGTTGAATCATGGGAAAAGTAACAGCAGGAGCCGTGCTGGTGGGATAGGGTCAGAATGGCAGAGTTCCCGAGGGGCTTACGGGCGGGGGGCGGTCTCCGTTTCCATTTCGAGACGTAGCTTGTTCATGGCCACCTGGCCGGCGCGGCCCCGGATCTCGGCGCGGTCACCGATCATGGTCGCGCGGAGCACGGAGACCCGGTCGCGCACCTGGGTGGCGATGTAGACGAGGCCGACCGGCTTCTCGGGTGTTCCTCCCCCCGGACCGGCAATGCCGGTCACCGCGATGCCCAGTTCGGTGCCGAGCCGGCGGGTAATCCCCCGCACCATGGCCTCCGCCACCGGCTCGCTCACGGCGCCATGCTGCTCGATCAGGGCGGCGGGGACGTCCAGGAGCGATCGCTTCACCGCGTTGTCGTAGGCAACCACTCCACCCAGGTACACCTCGGAGCTCCCGGGAATCGCCGTCAGGCGCTCCCCGATGCCGCCCCCGGTGCAGGACTCGGCGGTCGCCAGCTTCCAGCCGCGGCGCCGGGCATCATCGAGCAGCACGGCGGCGAGGTCGACGGCATCCTCGCCATAGATCCACTCCGAGGCACGCTCCCGGATCGCGGTGAGCCCGGACGCGAGGCGGGCATCGGCCTCGGCGGGGGGAAGATTCCAGGCGGTGAGGCGGAGATCCACGCCGTAGATGGACGGGAGATACGCCAGCGAGAGGGGCGCGACGAGTTCCTCGATGCCGGTGATGCGCTCGGCGAGCGTCGACTCGGGCACGCCGGTGGTGCGAAGCGCGCGGGATCGGATGACGGTGTTCCCGGCGCGCGCCGCCAGTCGGGGCAGGACCTCGTGCTGCAGCAGCCCCCGCATCTCCGACGGGACGCCGGGGAGGAGGATCACCAGGCCCGGCGGCCCCTCGAACCAGAGCCCCGGCGCGGTCCCCCAGCGATTGGGGAGGACCACCGCGCCGCGCGGGACTTCCGCCTGGGAGCGGTTCTTCTCCACCGGCTTGCGCCCGAAGCGGGCAAAGCGGTCGACCAGGTTCTGCCAGATCTCCTCGTGGAACTCGAGGGGCCAGCCGTAGAGGTCGGCCACGACTTTCTTGGTGATGTCGTCGGCGGTGGGACCGAGCCCGCCGGTGCAGAGCACGGCGCCGGTGCGGGCGAGCGCCTCCTGCACCCCGGCGACGATGGCCGGGCCGGTATCGCCGACCGACGCCTTGCGGGTGACCTGCACGCCCGCGGCGCTCAGCGCCCGGCCGATCTCCGCGGCGTTGGTGTCGACGGTGAAGCCGAGGAGGAGCTCGGTCCCGATGGTGAGGAGTTCGAGGGGCATGGAGGCCGAGGCGGGATTGGGTTGGGCGGAGCTGTTAGCTGTTAGCTGTTAGCTGTTAGCTGTTAGCTGTTAGCTGTTAGCTGTTAGCTGTTAGCTAAGAGCTAATAGCTAACAGCTAATAGCTATTCGCTCCCAGCTAATGGCCGCTTCCCCGGAAGAGCGCCCGATACCGGTAGATGTAGACCGCGAACGAATAGACCGTCAGGGCCGTCGCCAGCGCCAGCATCACGGCGACCACGCTGCCGTGGAACTGGTTCCAGTACTCGGCGACGCGGTTGTGTTCCCAGCCCAGCGGCTTGCGGGCATCGCGCCAGGTGAACCAGAGGAACGTGGCGCCGATGTAGATGTTCTGGATCGTGGCCTTGAGCTTCCCTGCCCCGGCGGCGGGAATCACGATGCCGCGGCGGGTGGCCCACCAGCGGAACAGCGTCATCGCGACTTCCCGCCCGATCAGGAGCAGGCAGACCCAGAGGGGGATGCTGCCCCACACCGGGATGTCATACAGCTCGTGCCGGGTCCGGGAGATCCAGTAGATCGGGATGATGGTGGCGAAGAGGAGGAGCTTGTCGGCGATGGGATCGAGCAGCTTGCCGAGATCGGTGACGAGGTTGCGGCTCCGGGCGAGGTAGCCGTCCACGATGTCGGTGATCCCCGCGATGACGAAGATGATGAAGCAGATCAGCTTGGGCCAGTAACCGTCGATGAACGGCAGGAGGGCGATGACCGGCGTGAGGCAGATCCGGGCCAGCGTGAGGATGTTGGGGAGATTCCACATGGGTCGTTCCGCGTTCCGCGTTCCGAGTTCCGCGTTGGTGCTTCGAGAACGCGCTCAGGTCCCTGAATTTCCCCAGCACATACGCGGAACCCAGAACGCGGAACGCGGAACGCTCACGACCCGAGGCTCTTCAGCACCAGCTTGCTGACCGCCTTGAGGGTATCGAAGACGCCCTCGCCGGTCATGGCGACCGCCTCGAAGTAGGGCGCCCGCTCGACCCACTGGCCATCGATCTGTTCCACCAGGTTCTCGCCCTCGTGGTAGGGATCGCCGGCCACCTTCTGCTTGGCGGCGTCATCCACCGGCCAGCCGGGGTTGAGGGCCGCCTGCAGCTCCCGGATGGTGGCCGCGTTGGGCAGGTCGCGCTTGTTGTACTGGATCAGGAACGGGATGGTGGTGAGGTTGTACCCGTGCTGCGCCATGTTGTCGTAGAGATTCTGCATGGACTCGATGTTGGCTTCCATGCGCTCGATCTGGCTGTCCGCGACGAACACGACCCCATCGACGCCCTTGAGGATCAGCTTCCGGGAGGCGTTGTAGTAGACCTGGCCCGGCACCGTGTAGAGGTGGAACCGGGTCTTGAACCCGCGGATGGTCCCGAGGTCGACCGGGAGGAAGTCGAAGAACAGGGTGCGCTCGGTCTCGGTGGCAAGCGAGATGAGCTTGCCGCGCGAGTTGGGCGAGACCTTGTTGTAGACGAATTCGAGATTCGTCGTCTTCCCGCCGAGACCCGGTCCGTAGTAGACCAGCTTGCAGTTGATCTCGCGCGAGGCGTAGTTGATCATCGACATCGCTTATAGTCTCCCTCAGGCCCCGAAGAGCTTGTCGATCTCGTCTTCCGCCTCGCCCAGGAACCCGGTTTCGACTTCCGCCGAGCCGGCGGAGCCCCGGGTGAACATGTCCTCGAACACCTGCCGCAGTTCCCCGACCGTGCCCCGCACCCGGAGCTTCACCAGGCCCAGCGTGGTGCGGTTGTCGAAGAGGACCACCAGGATGACCCGCCGGGCGATGTCGGCGAGGTACATCGACTCTTTTTCGCCCTGATGGAAGAGGCTCCCGAACTCGGGCTCCCCGATCATTCTCGCCAGCTGATCGTTGGCGCTGAAATCGGCGGCGGTAAGCGATGCAAAGGCGGTGGGATCGAAGGACGGCTCCTCCCCCACCACCGCGACCATCTGGCCGGTGCGATCGACGATCATGCCGGTCCGCGCGCTCGACTCGCGCAGGAAATCCGACAGGATCGCATGGATCCGGTTGGAATCCTCTTCCCGAAATGACCAGCTGGATGCGCCAGGAGGCATCAGGTCCCCGTAGTTAACCGAGCGCCGCTTCCATCCGTCGGACGATTCCCTTGGCCCGCCGGCGAAGCACCGGATGGCGTTCCCACTCGAGATAGTCGCGCAGCAGCCGGATCGTCTCCACCCCCGGCTCGGCGCGGAGGCCGGCCAGCGCGGCCATCCGGCGGAGCGGCCGGCGGCTGAACAGGTCGGCCCGGTGCTGCCGGATGCGGTCCTGCGTGAGCATCCAGCCGGCCGCGGCTCCGAGCGCGATCCCGGCCACCAGCGCGGCACGGCGCAGCATCAGCGAATCTCCTGCCGGGCGGTGAGGGCGTGGGCCAGGGTGACACCGTCGATGTACTCGAGGTCGCCCCCGACCGGCAGGCCCCGGGCGAGCCGGGTGACCTTCACTCCTTTGCCGCCCAGCATCTGCTGGATGAACGTGGCGGTCACCTCTCCCTCCATTGAGGGATTGGTAGCGAGGATGATCTCCCGGACCCCGCCCTGCTCGACCCGCGCCTGCAGGCGGTCGAGTCGCAGTGCCTCGGGACCCACCCCGGCGAGCGGATCGATCCGCCCGCCCAGCACGTGATACCTGCCTCGGTACTCGCCGGATTTCTCGAGGATCGTCACGGCCGACGGTTCCTCGACCACGCAGATGATGCCCACGTCCCGACGGGCATCGAGGCACACGTCACAGCGCTCGCCCTCGGCGAGATTGCCGCACTCGACACAGGGGCGCACCTTCTCGGCCACCTGCACCAGCGCCTGGGCCAGGCGAGCCAGCCGGTCGCCGGACTGCTGCACCAGGTGGAACGCCAGCCGCTGTGCGGTCTTTCGCCCGATACCGGGGAGCCTGGCGAGCTCGGTGACCAGGTCGTCGAGGGCGGCCACGGACTAGAGAGGGAGGTTGAGCGGCAAGGGACCCATGCGCCGGACTTCCTGCTGCAGGGCCTCCGCCGCGCGTCGCTGCCCCTCGGCCACCGCGCCGAGAATCAGGTCGGCCAGGAGGTCCGCATCGCGACCCTCGAAGACTGCCGGGTCGAGATCGAGGCTCCGAAGCTGTCCCTTCCCATCCACGGTCACCCGCACCAGACCACCACCCGCCTGGGCATCGTATGTCTTATCGGCCAGATCGTGCTGGAGCTGCTGGAGCCGCCCCTGCACCTGCTGTCCGAGCTGGAATAACTGGGGCCAATCCGCCATAGCCGGAATATCGCTAAGTCCCTGCAAAGTCAGAAGAAAGTAGGTGTCCCAAGGGGTAGATGCAACCACCCGGGACCCCTACTCCAGGACCTCGAGATCGAGCGATTCGGCGGCGGCTTCGAGGGCGGGATCCCGGGTCTTGAGCACCTTGAGCCGTTCGGCCCGTGCCTCGGATTCCGACAGGCGGCGGGTGCGGGGAGCGGGCGAAGGGGCGTCCGGCCCACCCTGGGTGATGGCGATCGAAATCGGCCGGCCGGCCGCCTCGGTGAGGAGCCGCTCGACCGCCGAGCGCTGGTGACCGAGGGCTTCGAGATGGATCGGGTTGCCGTCGGGAAGAGCGAGCTTCACCTCCGCCCCGGAGATCCCGACGGGGCGGGCGGCATTGATCGCCTCCCCGAGGAAGCGGCTCTGCTCCCGGGCCACCTGGGTCAGGTCGGGCCAGGCGGCGAGGAGGGCCTCCAGGGTGAACTCCCCCACGATCCGCCGGGGCTGGGCGGCTGGACGGGGCGTTGCGGCCGGGGCGGGCGCGGGGGCCGGAGCCTCCGCCGTGCCCGGCTGGGGCGCGGAGAACCGGGGGGAGGGCGCCGGGGACCGGGGCGCCGGCGGCTCGGCCGGCGGCGGGGTGAAACGCGAGGCCTCCCCGCTGGGGCGGCCTCCCCCCGATGGCGCGGATGCGCCGCCAGTGCCGCTCAGCGCCTGGGCGAGGTTCACCGTCCGGTCCATCATGGTCCAGCGGAGGAGCAGCGTCTCGACGCCGAGGCGGGGGTTGCCGGTGCGGCGGAGCGAGGGCTCGGTTTCGGCGAGGACCTTGAGCATCCGGAGCAGGTCGCCGGCCTCGAGCTGGTCCAGCTGGCGCTCGAGCGCCTGACGGAGCGCCTCGGTGAGGCCCTCGGGCCGGGTGCCCAGCTTGAGCATCAGCATGGCGCGGAGCACTTCCCCCGCCTGGCCGAGGAACTCGATCAGGTCGGCGCCGGCATCCTCCAGCCGGTCGACCAGGGCAAAGACCCCGGCCGGCTCCTGGCGCACCAGCAGGCCGATGAGCTCGGAATAGACCTCGTCGTCCACCAGGCCGAGGATGTCGCGGACCCGCTGGGCGGTGACCTTTCCTTCCCCGAACGAGAGGCACTGGTCGAGCACCGAGAGGGCGTCGCGCATCCCGCCGTCGGCCTGCCGGGCGATGAGCGTGAGGGCATCCTCGTCGGCCTCGATCTGCTCGGCGGCGAGCACCGCGGTGAGCCGCTCGCGGATGGCGGTGGCGCCGATGCGGCGGAAGTCGAAGCGCTGGAGCCGGGAGAGGACCGGGGCCGCGGTCTGGGCGATCTTCTGCGGCTCGGTGGTGGCGAAGACGAACACCACGCCGGGGGGCGGCTCCTCGAGGATCTTGAGGAGCGCGTTCCACGCCTCGCGGGTGAGCATGTGGGCTTCGTCGACGATGTACACCTTGTGATGCCCCTCGCGGGAGGCGGCGTACATCGCGCGCTCGCGGAGTTCCCGGGCATCATCGACGCCGCGATTGCTGGCGGCATCGATCTCGACCACGTCGAGCCCCGCCCCGCCGGTCCAGACCCGCTGGCAGCTCTCGCACTCGCCGCAGGGCTCGCCGGCGGGCGAGGTGGTCCCCTTCCGCTCGCAGTTGAGCGCCATGGCGAGAATCCGCGCCGCGGTGGTCTTGCCCACGCCGCGGGGGCCGGTGAGCAGGTAGCCGTGACCGACGCGATTCTTGACCACCGCGCCACGCAGGACGCTGGCGACGTGGTCCTGCACGAGGAGATCGCTGAACTTGCGGGGACGGTACTTCCGGGCGAGGGCGAGGGCCATGCGGGGAAGCTAGTCGCGGGTGGGGGCCGGGTGGAGGGGGAACCCACTCCCGGAAAAGAAGAGTGCCCCAGGCTCCCCGAAGCGACACCGGACATCGCTTAGCGCTGCTACCGGCGAGGTCCTGACGCGATTCGCGCGCCAGCGCCCTTCGGACCTGAGGCATCGGGAAGATAACCGCGGGCCCGGGCACCGGCAACGCGGCGCCCTTGCCTGCCGGGGAATTGCTGGTGATCCTCCAGCACTTTCCTTGTGGAGATGCCTTCATGCTCGACGCGGCGGCGCTCGCGGCCCGCGGCGCATTCGTGGAGCACCGCGGTGTCCGGATGCTGGTGGTGGACGCCACCGACCTGCGGGAGTTCGACGACTTCAGCGCGATGATCGGCCGGTTCGAGTCGCTGATCCGGGGGGAGCCGGAGCACTCGGTCCGGGTGGTGATGCTGGTGGCGGGCCTGCACTTCGACCGGAAGAGCGTCGGCGCCATCAAGGGCGTGTTCGTGCGGGTGCAGCCCTGGATCCGGGCGTCGTGCCTCGTCGGCGTCAGCGGGCTCCAGAAGGTGCTCCTCCAGGTCCTCAACCAGGTCGCCAAGCGGGAACGTCCCCTCTTCAACACCCTCGAGCAGGCGAAGGACTGGCTGGCCACGCAGGTCTAGCCTTCGGCGGTTCCCCCTCCTCTGCGGAGACACGCGTGCAGCTCACCGTGCTGGACTGGGCCATCGTGGTGGCCTCGATCATCGTCTCGTTCATCCCCGCGCTGGTGCTGGCCCGGCGCGCCGGCTCGAGCACCGCGGAGTTCTTCACCTCCGGACGGGCCGCGCCCTGGTGGCTGATCGGCGTGTCGATGGTGGCCACGACCTTCAGCACCGATACGCCCAACCTGGTGACCAACCTCATCCGCGAGAAGGGCGTCGCCAACAACTGGGCCTGGTGGAGCTTCCTGCTCACCGGGATGGCGACGGTCTTCTTCTACGCCCGGCTCTGGCGGCGGAGCGGGGTCCTCACCGACCTCGAGTTCTACGAGCTGCGCTATTCGGGGAAGCCCGCCACCCTGGTCCGCGGCTTCCGGGCGATCTACCTCGGCCTCTTCTTCAACTGCGTGATCATGGCCAGCGTGAACCTCGCCGCCGCCAAGATCGCCAACGTGGTCCTCGGCTGGCCCATCCTCAAGACGCTGCTGATCTGCGCCGGCATCAACGTGCTCTTCGCCGCCACCAGCGGCCTCTGGGGCGTGCTGGTCACCGACTTCATCCAGTTCGGCATCGCGATGACCGGGGCGATCTCGCTCGCGGTCTTCTCGCTCAAGCAGCCGGAGATCGGCGGCCTGGCCGGCCTGATCGCCAAGACCGACCCGCGGACGCTCAACCTGCTCCCCGACTTCAGCGACTGGGGCCTCACCCTCTCGGTGCTGATCATCCCGCTCACCGTGCAATGGTGGTCGGTCTGGTATCCCGGGGCGGAGCCGGGAGGCGGCAGCTACATCGCCCAGCGGATGCTGGCGGCCAAGAGCGAGCG
This sequence comes from Gemmatimonadales bacterium, assembly GCA_046327735.1. Classification (GTDB taxonomy): domain Bacteria; phylum Gemmatimonadota; class Gemmatimonadetes; order Gemmatimonadales; family GWC2-71-9; genus JADJOM01. The sequence continues at coordinate 56,010 of JAXLXZ010000008.1, forward strand.
GGATGCGCTCTCCGGCACGCTCTTCTTCAACGTGGCGCACTACGCCATCCGGAGCTGGCCCTGGATCCTGGTGGCGCTCGCGTCGATGATCATCTTTCCCTCCCTCGACGACATCGCCCGCACCTTTCCCTATGTCGACCCGAAGCTGATCGGGCACGACATGGCCTACCCGGCGATGCTCAAGTTCCTCCCCACCGGCTTTCTGGGCGTGATGATCGCGGGCATGCTCGCGGCCTATGTCTCCACCATCTCCACCCACCTCAACTGGGGCACCAGCTACCTGGTGCACGACTTCTACCGCCGCTTCCTCAAGCAGGGAGAGGACGAGAAGCACTACGTCATGGTGGGCCGGATCGTCACCGCGGTGCTGATGCTGATCGCCACCGGCTTCACGCTGGTGCTCGACAGCGCCCGCCAGGCGTTCGACCTGATGCTCTCCGTCGGCGCCGGCACCGGGCTGCTCTACCTGCTCCGCTGGTTCTGGTGGCGGGTGAACGCGCAGAGCGAGATCGCCGCGATGGTGGCGAGCTTCCTGGTGGCGGTCGGGTTCCTGCTGGCCGGCAAGGCGGGCATCAGCGTGCCCTCGCACATCGGGCTGATCGCGGGAGTGGTAGTCACGACCGTCGTCTGGGTCACGACCGCCCTGGTCACCGAGCCCACCTCGCGGGAGCAGCTGGTGAAGTTCTACCGGCTGGTGCGTCCGGTCGGCGCGGGCTGGGGCACGATCCCGGCCGAGGCGGGGGTGGGCGCGTCACCCGACAGCATGGCGCAGTCCATTCTCGGGTGGGTCCTGGGGATCGCGTTCGTGTACTCGGCGCTGTTCGGGACCGGGAGTTACCTCTACGGGCGCACCAGCCAGGCCATGGTCTGGGCGGTGGTGTTCGTGGTGAGCGGTGTGGGACTGCTCCGGCTGGTACCGCGGATGTGGGGGAGTTCGGAGTAGCTGGTCGCGGGCGATCGGAACAGCATATCACGAAGACCACGAAGACACGAAGAGCACGAAGAACGCAAGGAGAATGGCACTTCGTGTCCTTCGTGACTTCGTGGTCTTCGTGATTGGCTTTTGCTTTTCAGGCGCCGATTGCCTTGACCCGGCGCTCGAGCGTGCTCCTGGCTTCCTCGAGGCACTCCACCAGCCGGAACTGGGCCCGGACCCGCTCGATGTTCTGCGCCGGCCGAGTGACCCGGTAGTACCGGTCGCCCTCGAGGTAGTCGGTCAGGAACCGCACCCCCTGCTCGTAGGTCAGCAGGATCCCCGCGAAAATCAGGTGCTCCCGCTCCGCATCGGTCAGCCCGCTCCCCGCCTCCCGCAGGAACCCCGCCAGCAGCTGCTCGATAACTTCGGGCCAGAGGACGACGCGGGCGGGATCCCGCTCGTCCTCGGCCGCGGTGGTGGCGCTGGAGCGGATCAGGTCGCCGACATCGCTCAGGAGCGTCCCCGGCATGACGGTGTCGAGGTCGACGACCGCCAGCGGCGCGCCGGTGGCGGCATCGAAGAGGACGTTGGCGATCTTGGCGTCGTTGTGGACGATCCGGCCCGGGACCTCGCCGCTCGCGATGAGCGGTGGGAGCACCCCGGCGTACTGCGCCCGGCGGGAGGCGAAGCGGAGCTCGTTGGGGACCTCGCCCGCCCGGCGCGCCACGTCGCGGTGGGCCGCGCGTTCGAGCTGCTCCAGGCGGCGGCGGGTGTCGTGGAAGCCGGGGATGGTCTCCACCAGCGGCGGCCCGTCATAGGTCGAGACCAGCCGCTGGAAGAGCCCGAACGCCGCCCCGGCAAACTCCCCCTGGTCGGGCGAGGTCACCTGCTCCACCCCGACCGCCCCCTCGATGAAGTGCAGCAGCCGCCAGCAGGCGCCGTCCTCGCCGCGGACGCCGGGTTCCCCCTGCTCCGTCCGGCGGAGCCGCAGCACGCGCCGCTCCGGATCCATCTCCTCCGCGAGCGCCGCCGCCTCCAGGTGCGCGGAGACGTGGGCGACGTTCTCGAGCACCTGCCAGCCGTCGGGGAAGACGATGGGATTGATGCGCTGGAGGAGATAGCGGCCCGGCGCCACCAGCCAGGAGCGGTTGATGTGCCCTCCCGCCGCCGGCGTCACCGTGGCGGCCTCGAGACCCCACGCTGCGAGTATGGCGGCCGGCGGCGTCTCCGGCATCAGAGCTCGGCGGGGTAGTCGCCGACCGCGACCCGCTCCCGGAGGAACTGTTCCACCCGCGCCCGGTCGCCAGGATGGGTCATGCCGCACCAGCGGCTCTCGGTGGGCAGCACCTGCACCTGGACGCCCCCTTCCGCGAGCATATCCTGGATGGCCTCGGGGAGGTAATACTCGGCACGGGGACCGGGATGGCGGGCGAGAAAGGCCTCGAAGCCGCGCACCAGCCGGGGGAACACCGCCGGTGTGAGCCCCCAGAGATTCATCGAGACCAGTGCGTCGGCAGGAACGATGCGCGGTTCCGACTCCACTTCCCCGCGGAAGCGTCCGGGCGACGCGGGAGCGAGGTTCTTCACCTCGACGATGTGGGCCAGGTTCCCCCGCCGGTCGAGCTCGAGGAGTGCGCGGTTCACGCCCCCCTCGCGGCTCGCGGTCAGGTCGAGCCGGTAGCCGACCACCGCGAAAGTGTCGATCGGCTGCGGGGTGCGGAGGAACTCGGCAACTTCGGCGAACGCCTCGCGGCCGTAGAAATCGTCGGCGTTGAGCACCGCGAAAGGGCCGGTGACCTCGTCCCGCGCGGCCAGCAGCGCCTGCCCCGTCCCCCACGGCTTCTTGCGATCGGGCGGCAGGGTGAAGCCGGCGGGGATGTCCTCGGGACGCTGGGTCACGGCGGTCACCGCCAGGCGGTGCCGGTAGCGCGCCCCGATGGTCGCGTCGAACGCCTCCTGCATCTCCGGCCGGATCACGAACACCACCCGGTCGAACCCGGCCCGCACCGCGTCGTACACCGAGTAATCCATCAGGGTGGCCCCGCCGGGCCCGACCGGCTCGAGCTGCTTGAGCCCGCCGAAGCGGCTGCCGAGTCCGGCGGCGAGGACCACGAGAGTGAGCGGCATCGGGAGAATCTAGCGCCCGGGCCCGAAGAGGATCGCGTTGGTCAGCAGCTTCGCGGGCCCGCGCCAGAAGCCGCGGTACACCGGGTTTTCCGCGAAGAGGATCACCGAGCCGCTTCCGGGGCTCTCCACCGCGGCCCAGACCGAGTTCCGGAGGTATTTCTCGGTGTTGCCCGGCCAGGTGAAGCCGGCGAGCGTCAGGTCGTTGCCGGTGAAGACCACCGGGTTGGCGCCCCGCTCCGAGGGCTTGAGGAAGGCGTCGGTCTCCAGCAGCACCGGGAGTTGGTCGCGCTCGTAGCCGCCGGTGAGCCAGTGGGTCCGGTCGAGCGTGGCCTTGAAGATCGAGCCGAACACGAAGGCCGGGCCGTTGCCTCCCGCCGCCGACGGCGAGATGAGCGGCGGGACAGGACGCATCGCGTCGGTGACGGTGGAGTCCTTCGCAGCGGTGGAATCGGGGCTGAGCACCCGGACGGTGGTGAGGTCCAGCTCCTTGCGGCCCAGGAGTGACACCGCGCCGCCGAAGCCGATCACCGCGCCGCCGCTTTCGACCCACCGCTTGAGGTGGCGCGCGCCGCCCTCACCCAGCTGCCGCGCCATCCGCCCGGCGGAGCCGGAGGGGATGATCAGGACGTTGTAGTCGTCGAGGCTCGCGTCATCGAGGCTGTTGAGGTTGACCGGCACCACGACGAAGCCGAGTTCGCGCTCGAGGTAGAACCAGACCGCGCCGAAGGCGGTCTGGTCGATCCCCTCCCCCGCGGCGAGGAGAATGCGCGGCGCCCGCAGGGCCCGCACCGACTCGCTCCCCACCCCGATGGCCCCGGTGTCGGCGAAGGCGGACTGCACCGCGACGACCCGCGCTCCCGTCTCGCGCGCCAGCTGCGCGATCCGCTCATGCACGCTGGGTGCGTTCCGCTGCACCCGCACCACGAAGGTGCTCCGGGGGTAGCTCACCCCGTCGGCCGTCATCGTCCTGGCGGCGGCACTGACCCGGTACCCCTCGCGCAGCAGCCGCGCCGCCAGCTTCGCGCCGGCCTCGTTCTCGTTGCTGAAGACGTAGGCCGAGCGAGCCCGCGAGGGCACCGGCGGGACCGCCAGCGAATCGGTGACGCTCACCCGCGTGCCGGTCACCGGGGTGGCCTCGTCGCTCCACCAGGCATCGAGCCCCAGGGTGAGGGGCAGCGACCAGCCGGTGATATCGTAGAAGTCGTACTCCTCCATCGGGGTCTCCGGCCCGCGAAGCTGGTTCCGCCGCCAGGCGTTCACCTGCTTGCGGACGAAGGCGGAGTCGAACTGGGCCCGGACCTCGAGCATGGTGGTGGCCAGCCGTCCCTCGGGCTGGGCCAGGTCGACGACATAGCTCCCCGCCGGGAATGTCCGCTTGCCGGCCGCGCCCCCCAGGTAGGGCGTGGCGCGGAGCGCGCTCCACGGCTGGGTGAGGCGGGTGACCTCGATCTCCTCGGTGGCCAGCCGCCGGGCCAGCCAGAAGGCGCGGGCCGAATCGGCGCCGGAGAAGACGATCCGCTTGAGGGGGCGCTTCGCCACCTCGCTGATCGCGCTGGCGTGGAAATCGTAGAAGTCGTTGAGCCGCTCCACCCGGTGGGCCGCGGCGTACTGCACCGTCGCCAGCGAGGCGACGTAGTGGTGCGCGATGGCCATCTCCAGCGTCACGTACGAGCCGTCGTCCTTCCGGCGCTTGAGCGGACCCCCGCCGTCGGTCTCGAAGGTCATCCCCAGGCCGCCGCGCATGGACGGCCACATGTCGATGTAGCCGGGATAGAAGAAGTCGTAGGTCTCCCGGACGAAGTACTGCCAGCCCCGCTGGTCGAACGCCTCGGCGTTGTTCTTCCCCAGCCGCTCGAACCACTCGTAGGTCCGCGGCGGCAGGTTCAGGTTGTGGGCGTCGGCCACCGGAGGGAAGAAGTAGGTCGCGGTGGTGGAGTGCAGGTCGGCGATGACCTGGGGACGCCAGCGGACGTACACGCTGGCCAGGGCCTTCGACTCGAGCTGCGACTGGGCCAGCAGGTCGCGGTTCATGTCGAAGCGGTAATGGTTGTACCGCCCCTGCACCGACCAGGGCTCGTCGTGCTCCAGCGACATCGGGTCGTCGCTGCCCATCGCCACCGAGTTGGACCATGCGGCGAAGCGCTCGTGGCCGTCGGGGTTCTGCGACGGATTGATCAGCACCACCGCGTTCCGGAGGATCTCGAGCGTGGCCGGCTCCTCGGAGGCGAGCAGCTGGTACACCGTCTCCATCGCCGCCTCGAACCCCGCCACCTCGTTGCCGTGGACCGAGTGAGTCAGGAGCACCGTCACCGGGGTGCGCTCGGCGAGCGCCTTCGCCTCCGGGGCGGTGGTGCGACGGGGGTCGGCCAGGCGGGCGAGGCTGGACCGGATCTCGTCGAGCCGCGCCAGGTTCTCGGGCGACGAGATGACCAGGAGCCGCATCACCTTGCCTTCGGCGGTGCGGCCGATGATCTCGGTACGCACCCGGTCGGGCGCCGCCTCGATCATCCGGTCGAGCACCCCCTGCTGCTGGTGATACATCGTCTGCTGCGAGCCGATCCGGTACCCCAGCACCTGCTCGGGCCGCGGCACCTGGGGGCGATAGGGGCCGCGGGCGTAGAAGTCGAACTCCTGGGCGGTCACGACGCGAGGGGCGGCCAGGAGCACGACGGCCGTGGTCAGCAGGCGGAGACGCATGAGGGTACGGGTTCCCGGTTCCGGGGTGCGAGTGGGGATGTGGTGCGGAGATCGGTGTAACGGATGCGGGCCGCGCCGCGACTCACGAGGCCGATTCGAGATGCGACGCGTGCTTCTGACGGCTGCGCAGGTCCCAGGTTTCGCCCACCACCGCCCCCACCAGGAAGACCAGCGCGGTGTAATAGATCCAGACGACGAACAGGATGGCGACCCCGGTACTGGCGTCGGTGGAGAACCGGTTCACCACCGCCGCATGCACGATATACCAGCCGTAGAGGATTTTCGCGACCTCGAACAGCCCGGCGGTGAAGATGGCCGCGGCGAGCGCCGCCCCGCGCGGCAGCCGCCGGGGGGAGGCGTGGCGGTAGACGATGTAGAAGATGCTGACCGAGAAGACCAGGGCGCTGACCTGGGTCAGGAGCGAGCCGAGACCGGTCACGAAGAAACGGAGCCACTGGTGCGACGCGGTGATGTGGTTGCCGCGGGTGCTGAAGACCTTGATGGCCGCGGTCAGGGCGCCGTTCACCGTGAGCAGGGCGAGCGTCAGCACCACCATCATCATGTCGCGGAGCTTGCCGAGCAGGTACCAGACGAGGAAGTGCCGCCCGGCGGGACGCTTGGGAGCGTCGTAGACCAGGTTGAGCGAGGTCCGGATCGAGGCGAAGAGCCGGGTGCTGAACCAGAGGAAGAGCGGCAGCGCCACGTAGGAGATCTTGCCGCGCGCCTTGGTGAACCCGACCAGGAACTTCTCCACGCCGGCGAAGATCCCCTCCCCATCGGTATCGGCCAGCCGGGGGATAAACCGCTCGAAGAGCTGGTGCAGGTCCTGCACGGTGGAGCCGGCCGAGAGCCGGGCCACGTGGGTGAGCCCGACCAGCAGGAGCAGCAGGAAGGGAATGGCGGTGAGCAGCGCGTCAAAGGTGAGCGCGCTCGCCAGGAACGGGATGTTGTGGCGGTCGGCCTGGTGGAGGGTGCGGCGGGCGAAGGCGAACCCGCCGCGCAGCCGTTCCTCGAGCCGCGAGCTCAGGCGACCGGCTCCTCTTCCTCACCGGCGGTGGCGGTGGTGCGGCGGCGGGCGCGCGCCTCCGCGAGCCGGCGCTCGAGCTCGCTGCGGACCTCGTCGCGGCTCTCCTCCCGGCGGCTCTTCCTGGGCCACTCCCCGCTGATCTTCTCCGACAGTTCGCCCACCTTCTCCTCGGCCAGCGCCCGCGCCTTGCGGAGCCGGCGCTTCAGCGCCCGGCGGGTCTCTTCCCCGCTCTGGGGCGCGAACAGGAGCCCCATCGCGAGGCCCAGCAGCGCCCCGAACAGCATCGGGCGGAAGCTCCCCTCCCCCCGCTCCACGTAGACGATCTCCCGCTCCTCGTCGCGCGACATGCTACTCTCCTGCTTCGGCGTCGTCGACCGCGGTCACCAGCGCGCGCTGGAGCGACGCGTGGGCCTGGTACGGCGCCTGGATGTATTTCTGCACGAGCGCCCCGGTCCCCGTCACCTTGAGCTGCTCGAACAGGAAGTCGAAGGTCTTCTCCAGCTCGGCCGAGATTGCCGCCCGGGTCGCGGGCGGCAGGGACCACACCTGCCGCTTGAAGGGGCCGATCGCCTTCTTGCGCGCCTTGTAATAGAACTGCTCCGGGCTGTCGCCCGCCTTGCGCTCGCTCTCGGCGTTGGCGTCGAGCCAGCGGTACATCTCCTCCCGGAGCGCCGCCGGCAGCGCGGGGCTGTCGAAGACGATGCTCTGGAAGTTGGTGGCCAGGTGAATCTCGGCGGTCTCGAGCCGGGAGAAATTCCCGAACGCGTCGGCCGGCAGGGTGCTGGCGCCGTGCTGCACCGCCCCCGACATCCCGTACTCCTCCCGGGCCGACTTGGAGAGCGCCGCGAGCGCGTCGAGGTCGAGCTTCACCTTGGCGATGCTCCCGTCCGGCAGCACCACGCCGCCGTGACTGGTCCCGGTCTGCACCGAGATCTTGCTGATCCCCTCGAGCACCCCGTGCTTCGCCAGCTCGGCGTTGTACCCCTCCATGAACGCCTGCAGCTCCTCCACCGTGCTGTTCTTGTGCCCCACCTCGCCGATCTCCGCCCCCACCGACACCGAGATCCCCTGCGGCTCGCGGTCCCGGATGAAGTGGGTGATCTCGGCGGCGTGCACGAAGTTGAGCCGCTGCTGCTCGAGCAGCGTCGGCTTGGAGAGGTCGACCAGGGTCGAGGTGTCGACGTCGATGTTGTAGAAGCCGGCGCCGATCTCCTCGGCGATCAGCTTCTTCACTTCATCGACTTCCGCCTTGGCGTCGGCGGCGTACTTCTTGGCGTTGACCTGGCAGTGATCGCCCTGGATGAAGATCGGGAGGGTCCACCCTTCCCGGAGCGCGGCGCCGATCATCACCGCGACATACTCCGCCGGGCGCTGGTCGGTGTAGGCGATCTCGGAGCGGGCAATCTCGATCAGGATGGCGCCACCGTTGCGCTTCTTCGCGGCGCGGAAGATGGCGCGCCCGGTGTCGTACGCCAGCATCCGGACGTTGATCGCGGGCACGGTGAAGCCGCCGCACTCACCCCGGCCGCGGGCGAAATAAATCGGGCCGATCGACGAGGGGCGCACGCCGGTGGCCTGCCCGATTTCCCAGAGCAGCCAGCGCGCCGCTTCCTTCTGGCCAGCGTCCCCGAAGACCGCCGCCCAGACCAGCTTGTCGGTGGCATCGGACTGGAGGCTGGCGGGATTGGAGACGGTGACGGCGTCGCTCTTGCGGGCCACGGCACCACCGAAGAGGGCAATGAGATCGGCCCGATGATCGGCCATAAGTGACTGTCCAGTTGAGAGTTACAGTTACAGACAGCAGTCCCAAGATAGGGCGCGGCTTGGACCAAGTCTAGAGCCGCGTGCGGGGTGCTGCAGGCTGTGCTCGCGGCAACCCATTCTGTCATCCCGAGCGCAGCGAGGGATCCCTGCTCTTCTACATCACATCCCCCTCCGGCATCGCCAGCTTCTCCCCGGCATACCCCGGCCGCCCCATCGCGGCAAAGGTCAGCTTCTTCCCCAGCTCCACCCCCGGCTGGTCGAAGGGGTCGACCCCATACCAGACCCCGGCGTACCCGGTGGCGAGCTGGAAGAACATGATCGCCTCGCCCAAGCTCTCGGCCGAGAGCACCGGCAGGTGCAGCGAACAGTTCATCCGTCCCATCCGCGAGAGCGCGGCGGCGGTGGCCTGGTACTCGGCGTTGAGCAGGCCGCCCAGGGTGTGCCCCGGGAGATAGGCGAGGTCGGTGGGAAGGCCCTGGCTGTCGGGGATGGTCACGTCTTCCGCGAACGTATCCACCGCCATGAAGGTGACCACCTTGTCGTACGGCCCCTCCATGAACAGCTGCACCTGGCTGTGCTGGTCGGTGGGTCCCACCGCACCGACCGGCGTGGGGCCGAGGTGCACCTCCTGGCCCCGGCGGTCATTCGCCTTGCCGAGACTCTCGGCCCAGAGCTGCCGGAACCACTCGGCAAACTCGCGCAGCCGGTCGGTGTAGGGCATCAGTACGTGGATCCGGGCGCCGAGCTGGGTGTCGGCGGCCCAGTGGAGCGCGGCATAGAGCGCCGCCGGGTTCTTGAGCAGGTCGTCGGCGGAGGCAGCCTCGATGGCGTGGCGCGCCCCGGCGAGCAGGCCCTCGATATCGATACCCACCAGCGCCGCCGGCAGCAGCCCCACCGGTGAGAGGACGCTGAAGCGGCCACCCACCGCCGGCGGCACTTCCAGCGCGGCAATCCCGTCGCGCTGCGAAATCTCCCGGAGCGCGCCCTTCGCCGGATCGGTGGTGAAGACCAGGTGCCGCGCCGCCGCCGCGGGGCCGAGGGCTTCCTCGAGCCACGCGCGCACCACCAGGTACTGGGCCATCGTCTCGGCGGTGCCCCCCGACTTGCTGATGACATTCACCAGCACCCGGCGCGGATCGATGCGCCGGAGCGCCTCCGCCACCGAGGTCGGGTCGACGTTGTCGAGCACCGTCAGGCGGGGGAAGAATTCGCGCCCCTCGTCGTCCAGCTCGTTCCATCCCGGCCGGCGCAGCGCATTGAGCAGCGCCTTCATGCCGAGCGCCGAGCCCCCGATGCCCAGGACCAGCACGTGGTCGAAGGCCTGGCCCACGCCCTCGGCGAAGCGGGAGATGGTCTGCACCGCCTCCTTCTGTTCGCCGAGCCCGTAGAAGCCGTACTCCCCCTGGCCCCGGCGGCGGCGGACTTCCGCCTGCACATCGCCGAAGCGGCGCACCAGCTCGGTAAGCCGGCTGCGGGAGAGGCCATGGACCTGGTCGAGCCGGTCGGAGAGCATGCGGCCGTAGTGGAGCTTCATTCGCTCACCTCGATCGTGAGTCCGTCGTACGCGGGCGTGATGCCCGGAGGCAGCCGGTTCGCCAGCTCGGCGTGCCCGGTCTCGTGGGTCAGGTGGGTCAGGAAGGTCTGCTCGGCGCCGATGGCCTGGGCCGTCTCGATCGCCTCACCGATGGACAGGTGGGTCGGGTGCGAGCGCCACCAGAGGGCGTTGAGCACCAGGACCTTCACGCCGGCCAGCGCCCGGCGGGCGGCCTCGGGCACTTCCTTCACGTCGGTCAGGTACGCGACCGGCCCGAAGCGATAGCCGAAGACCCGCACGTAGCCGTGCTGGAAGGCGAGCGGCAGCACCGGGACCCCCGCGATCCGGCTCTCCGACTCCGGCTCGATCGGGCACAACTCCAGCCGCGGCTTCGAGGTTCCCTCGAAGGCCCGGACGTCGTCGAAGATGTACCCGAAGCCGGCGCGGATCTGGTCGAGCGTCTCGGGGGGGCCGTAACAGGAGAGCGGGCGCTGCCGGGTGACGGAGAAGATCCGCAGGTCATCGATGCCGTTGATGTGATCGGCGTGCGCGTGGGTATACAGCACGGCGTCGACCGAGGCGACCTTCGCGCGGAGCAGCTGGAGCCGGAGTTCGGGCGGGGTGTCGATCAGGATCGAACTCCCCCGCGACTGGATCACCGCCCCGGTGCGGGTCCGGTGGTCGCGCGGGTCGGCCGAGCGGCAGACCGGGCAGTCACACCCGACCTGCGGAATGCCGAACGAAGTCCCGGTACCAAGGAGGGTGAGCCGCATCGGCCCTCACAGGGCCTCGATCTTGAGGAGATTCGTGGTGCCCGGCACGTCGAAGGGCACGCCCGCGGTCACCACCACCCGCTCGCCCGACTTGGCGAGGCCCCGACTGAGGATCTGCTGCCGGCCGGCATTGAGGAGGGTGTCGTAATCGGTGGCATGGGGCGTGAGCACCGCGACCGTGCCCCACACCAGCGACAGCTGGCGCCAGGTCTCGGGCTCGGGCGTGGCCGCCACGATCGGCACGTTGGGCCGGTAGGTCGCCACCTTCCGGGCCGTGAAGCCGCTGCTGGTGAAGCAGAGAATCAGGGGACAATGGAGCAGGTCGGCGGCGGCGCAGACCGCGACGCCGATCGCGTCCTCGGTCCGGGCGGGCTGGGCGGCGCCGGGCCGGGGGTGAATCCCGTCGGCATCCCGGGTCCGGCGGCCCACCGCCGCGTCGAAGGCGGCGCTCCGCCCCTGGCGATGGGCTTCCATCTCGCGGGCAATCCGGTCCATCGCCCGGACCGCCTCGACCGGGTACTCGCCCACCGCCGTCTCGGCGGAGAGCATGACCGCGTCGGTGCCGTCGAGGATGGCGTTCGCCACGTCCGAGGCCTCGGCCCGGGTAGGCACCGGGGCGTGCACCATCGACTCCAGCATCTGGGTCGCGGTGATCACCGGCTTGCCGTGGAGGTTGGCCTCCTTGATGATCCGCTTCTGCATCAGCGGAACCTCCTCGAAGGGCAGCTCCACCCCCAGGTCGCCGCGGGCGACCATGATGGCGTCGGAGGCCTCGAGAATGCCGCAGAGATCGCGGAGGGCGGTGTCCTTCTCGATCTTGGCGATGAGCTTGATGCTCCGGGGCACCAGCCGGCGGAGGCCTTCGAGATCGGCCGGCTTCCGGACAAAGGAGAGGGCGATGTAGTCGACCCCCGCCGCGATCGCCTCGTTCACATCCTCCCGGTCCTTGTCGGTGAGCGCCGGGGCGCTCACGTCGATCCCGGGGAGGTTCATGCCCTTGTTGCTCTTGAGGTCGCCGCCGTACTCGACCGTGGCCTTGACCCGGTCGTTGGCCACGCCCCGCACCCGCACCGCGAGCAGGCCGTCATCGAGCAGGATCCGGGCGCCGTCGTGCACGTCCCGCGCGAGCGCGGCATAGGTCGTGGGGATCTCGCCCGGACCGGCGCTCTCCTCGGGCGCGAAGGTCACCAGCTGGCCGGGCTCGAGCCGCAGCGGCGCCGGCAGCTTGCCCACCCGGATCCGCGGACCCTGGAGATCCAGCAGCAGCCCGATCGACTCCCGCCGCTCGTCACGCACCCGCTTGACCGTCTCCATCCACTCCCGCCGGAGCTCCGGGGTGCCGTGCGACGCGTTCACCCGCACCACGTTCACGCCGGCATTGAAGAGCGCGTGCATCTGGTCGGGGCGGGCCCAGGAAGGGCCAAGGGTGGCGACGATCTTGGTATGACGAATCACGGCAGCGGACACGGCTTTTCCATGGGATGGGCGACGGGGGAGTCTAACCTGAAACAGGAAGGGATTGAAGGACGCTCGGCCACTATTCCCCGCGGTAGACGACCTCCCCAGCCACCACGGTGAGCGCCACCCGCGCCTCCGCAAAGGCGTCGGCGTCATCCCGGAGCACCGCAGGGTCGACCCACCACGCCACCAGGTCGGCGTCGGAGCCGGGCGCGAGGGTGCCACGACGGTCGGCTACGCCACCGGCCACCGCATTCCCCACCGTGAAGGCCCGCACCGTCTCCTCGAAGCCGAGCCGCTCGCCGGGATACCAGCCGTGGGACAGCGCCGCGGCAGCGTCCCGGCGAGACATGGCCGCAGCCACCCCTCGGCGTGGATCGATGGACACCACCGGGACATCGCTGCCAAAGGCGAGCACCGTCCCGGCAGCCATGAGCGAGCGGAAGGGATAGGCCCCGGCACCCCGCGCCCCCCAGCGCCGTTCCGCCAGCTCGACATCGCCGGGGAGATGTCCCGGCTGCATGGAGGCGATGATCCCGGCCCGGGCGGCCCGGGTCAGGTCGTCGGGATGGACACACTGGAGGTGCTCGACCCGGTGCGGGAGCGGAGTCCGGGGAGCTGCTTCCAGAAGATCCAGGGCCCGCCGGACGGCGGCATCGCCGATGGCATGGATGGCACAGGCGATCCCCGCCTCGGCCGCCATGGTCACCGCCGCCCGAGCCTCCGCTTCAGTGCACAGGGGCATTCCCGAATCCCGGCCATCCTCATATGGAGAGAGCATCCAGGCGGTCCGGCTGCCGAGGCTCCCATCCAGGAAGAGCTTGACCCCGCCGAGCCGGAGCCAATCGGACCCCTGGCCGCTCCGGGCACCGGCCGCGACCAGGGCCGGGAGCTGCGCCACCGGGGGAGAGAAAAGCACCCGGAGGCGGAGGGAGTCAGCCTCCTCCAGGGTCCGGAAGGCGCGGTGGGCATCGAGCCCTTCGACGTCATGGAGCCCGGTGATCCCCATCCGGTGAGCCTCGTGCTGGGCTCCGCGGAGGAGCTCGACGAGGTCGCTGGCCGAGCCAGCCGGCACCCGGTCGGCAACCAGTCGAGTCGCGTGCTCGAGGAGGAGGCCGGTGGGCTCGCCGGCGGCGTCCCTGACGATTCTGCCGCCGGGAGGGTCCGGTGTGTTGCGGTCGACACCTGCTGCCAACAAGGCAGGAGTGTTCACCCAGGCGGCGTGGATGTCGATCGATTCGAGGTAGACCGGGAGCGCCGAAACAGAGTCGAGGGAGAGCCGGTCCGGGGCCTCGGCCCAGCCGTTGGCGTCCCACCCATGGCCCAGGATCCAGCCGTTTTCAGGTACCCCGGCCGCAACCCGGGCGAGCGCCTCCTGGCGGGTTGGGACACCAGCCAGGTGGACCCGGCGACGGCTCCGAGCCCACATGGCGAGGTGGGTATGGCCATCCACAAAACCCGGAGTCACCAGGGTCCCCGGAAGGTCAACGCGGGGAACCCGGGTCGGGACTTTGCGCTCCAGCTCGGCCGACCAACCCACGGCCCGAACCCGGCCGTCCTGCCACCAGACGGCATCGCCATCGGTGGCGGGATCGAGGGTCAGGACGCGGGAACAACGGAGCAGGCCTTCGGCCGGCGAGTGGTGATTCACGAGGTCAATGCTATCACGAACGGGGCGGTCGAGCCACGTTTTGTTGAAACGTGACATTCGTGACTCGATGGCAACTTTTCAACATTTCTCCAGGAGCCTCGCGTCGAGATATTCCCGACCACGATGACCAGTCTCCCACGCGTGTGGATTGAGGCTGTTTTCAACATGTTGAATGGGGAAATGGGGGTATTCAGCCTCTTACCGCGTTGATCTAGAACGGGCTACGCCTCCACTTCACTTTCCACTTCAAGTGGAATGGCTAAGAACATATTCCACAATGAGAAAAACACCCTCTCTGATGTTGAAAAAGAAACAGGCGACAGTGTCGCCTGTCGCCTGTTAAGTATGCACAGACTGTGCATACGGATGCGGAATCGGTGAACTGCTGGGTTCAGCCAAGCCGCGGATCAGTTTTTCGTGACATTCCAGGCTCGCCCTGGAACCCATCTTCCGGCGGTGCCCTGCCGGCCCTGCGCCGCCTCGGCGCCACTCCCCCTGACCTACCGGGTCAGGGTCACGGTGCCTGACCCACCGATGATCGCCGGGCCAACCAGCCGGATCGGGGAGCGGTTCAGCGCCTTGGCCAAGCCCCGCTTCCCCACCACCCGGAGCGCTCCCGACGTATGCCCCAGCGCCTCGGGGTCGTAGTTCAGGCGGGCTGTCCAGACCGCCCGGTTGTTCCCGTTGAACACCCCGGTCGCCGCGAGCGGGGTAGCGGCCCTGGTCGAGTCGGGCCGGGGGGCGCCGGTGCTGTAGAAGACCTGGGCCCCCGACAGCTTGATGATGTAGTTCAGGTCGGGGCTGTCCGACATCGGCCGGACCTCCAGCTGGATCCGGTCGACCGGCACCCCCAGGTTCCCCATCCGCTGCTGGAGCGATGAGCTGTTGGTGCCGAAGGACCGGAAGCTCACCAGACCGGAGCCGGCATCGGCCCCATCCTCCCGTGCCGCGGACACTGACCAGTAGATCACCGCGATCGGCTGGCCGGCATCACCCCTGTCATAACGGCGGTTCTGAAGAGTAATCCCATCGGCCAGGTAAAGGCAGAGCTGGGAGGGAACCCAGTCAGCGTAGGTCGGCTCTTCGGAGATCAGGCGGGCGATGGCGGGCAGGAGGGTCCGCGATTCCCGCGCGGCGGAGACCCGGTACCCCCGGGTCAGGTCTTCGGCCGCCGCCTTCGGCTCCATCAGGAACTCCACGCACCACCCCGCCCGGGTACCGACCGAACCCCAGGAGATGGTGTCGGCCGTCGTCCGCTCCTGGGCCAGGAGTGGGCCGCTGGAGACACCGAGCAGGAGACAACCGAGGGCGGGGACCAGCCGGCCAACACGCGTTCTGGCGGGGCGCATGAGGGACTCCGGAAAGGGACTCAGGTGCCCCGGCGGGCGGCCTGAACCGCCTCCTTGAGGCGGGTGTAGGACTTGGGATCGAGGGCCCCGAAGCGGAGGTCCACGTAGCTCACCCGGCCGTTGGGGCCGATCACGTACACGGTCCGGCGGTTGTACCCGCCCCGGTCGGCGCTGCCGTACTTCTTCGAGACCACCTGCCCCACGTCGGCCAGGAGCCGGAAGGGGAGCCCCAGGCTGGCGGCAAAGCGCTGCTGGGTATGGAGGCTGTCGGCACTGATCCCCACGACCGTGACGTCATCCCCGAAGTACTCGGCGTACCGCTCGGTGAAGGTCTTCATTTCGGCGGTGCAGCCGGGGGTGAACGCCTTCGGGAAGAAGGCCAGGACCACCACCCTGCCCCGCTGCTGGCTCAGGCCGAACCACTGGGCCCCGGCCACGGTGTCGCGGCTAGCCCAGGGGAGCGAAAAGTCCGGGGCGCGGTCGCCTTCGCGGGGTCCATCGACCAGGATGGCCGTGGGAGGCCCCGAGGTGGTGTCCTGGGCGGCGACCGCCGCGGGGAGAACGGCCATGGAGACGAGCGTCAGGACCGCACCAGCACGAAAGCGCTTCATTCGGTCACCCCGGCAACACGTTTGAGGGCCGGCTCGAATGCCTGGTCGGCGCCGACCCCGGTATAGACCACTTTCCCTGCCTTGTCCACGATGACGACGTAGGAGGTCGCCGGGGCCTGGTAGGCCCGGGTGCTGGCTCCCTGGTCGTCATACAGGATCCGGAAGGGGAGCTTGTGCTCCTCGACGTAGCGGCGCACCCGGTTCTGGCTCTGGTTCACCGTGACGTTGACCCAGACATACTCGACCTTGTCGCCGGTCTGCTGGCGCGCGGCCATGAACCGGGGCAGCAGGGCTTCACAGTTCTCGCACCAGGTGGCCCAGAACTCGAAGACCACCGGCTTCTTCCCGATCCACTGGCCGAGGTTGACCGGCTTCCCGTCGAGATCGTTCACCGCCAGCACCGGGGCGGTGCTTCCCACCTTGATGCCCGACTCGCCCTGGGCGGCGAGCGGCCCCGCCAGCCCGAGCAGCAGCACGCCGAGCGATGCAACACGCCTCATGAGACTTTTCCCATCTGGATGAAGTAGAACTCCGCCATGCCAATCAGGACGAGGCCGGCGATGCGCTTGACCCAGAGGGTCCAGCGTCCCGCCCGCGGGAGCGACGCCCCGAACCCGGCCAGCAGGCCCACCGCGACCAGGAGCGCCGACATGCCCACCGAAAAGACGAACAGGTACGTGAAACCCCACACCGCGCTCCGGGTGGTGGAGACCCAGGTCAGGGCCGCGGCAAAGGCCGGCGCCCCGCAGGGCGCGGCGACCAGGCCGGAGGTGGCCCCCATCGCAAAGACGCCGGCGTACGACCCTGCCCCGAACCTCCCGGCCCAGGCCATCAGCCGCTCCGGCACCGTCACCGGGATCACGTCCAGCATGGCCAGGGCGGCGAGGAGGAGGAGGTTCCCGATGGTGAAGTAGGCCCAGGGATTCGAGCTGATGCTGCCGAAGAGCGAGCCGCTGAGCCCCGCCACCAGCCCGAGCGACGCGTACACCAGGGCCAGCCCCACCACATAGGTGACGGTGTACCCGACCGTCCGGGCGCGGGAGCGCTCGACCGCGCCGGTCCCGCCCAGTACGCCGGCCACGATGGGAATCATCGGGTAGACACAGGGGGTGAGACTGGTGACCAGTCCGGCCCCGAACATCGCGCCCAGCGCCGCGAGCCGGTTGTCCTGCAGCAGCTGATCAACCCCGGTCATGAGGCCGGAACGAGCGCCCCTGTGCCATACCGGGTGGCCACGTACTCGTCGAGGATCTTGAGGAAGTCGGGGACGATGGTGTCGCCCTTGAGGGTGACCAGCAGGCGCCCGTCGACGTACACCGGCGCCTTGGGCTCCTCGAAGGTGCCGGGGAGCGAGATGCCGAGGTTGGCGTGCTTCGACTCGCCGGGCCCGTTCACCACGCACCCCATCACCGCCACCTTGAGCTCCTCCACGCCGGGATAGCGATCCCGCCACACCGGCATCTGGTCGCGCAGGTAGTGCTGGATGTCCTCGGCCATCTGCTGGAAGAAGGTGCTCGTGGTCCGGCCGCAGCCGGGACAGGCGGTGACCTGGGGGGTGAAGCTCCGGAGCCCCAGCGACTGGAGAATCTGCTGGGCGACGAGCACCTCCTCGGTCCGGTCGCCACCGGGCTTGGGCGTCAGGCTCACACGGATCGTGTCCCCGATGCCCTCCTGGAGCAGCACCGACAGGCCGGCGGCGCTCGCCACCATCCCCTTCATGCCCATCCCCGCCTCGGTCAGGCCGAGGTGGAGGGGATAGTCGCAGCGCTTCGCGAGGGCGCGATAGACGTCGACGAGGTCCTGCACCCCCGACACCTTGGCGCTCAGGATGATCCGGTCATGCGGCATCCCCTCGACCTCCGCCAGCTGGGCCGAGCGCAGGGCGCTCTCGATCATGGCCTCCATCATCACGTCGCGCGCGTCCAGCGGCGCCGCGGCGCGGGCATTCGCGTCCATCAGCTCGGTGAGCAGGATCTGGTCGAGCGAGCCCCAGTTCACCCCGATCCGCACAGGCTTGCCATGGGTCAGGGCCACGTCGATGATGGCGCGGAAGTTCTCATCGGCCCGCTTCCCGCCCACGTTGCCCGGGTTGATCCGGTACTTGGCGAGGGCGGCGGCGCAGTCGGGATACTTCGTGAGCAGGA
Source organism: Gemmatimonadales bacterium (assembly GCA_046327735.1). Lineage (GTDB taxonomy): Bacteria > Gemmatimonadota > Gemmatimonadetes > Gemmatimonadales > GWC2-71-9 > JADJOM01. The sequence goes on from JAXLXZ010000008.1 coordinate 74,061, forward strand.
TGTGGCCGTTGTAGTGGAAGTCGCCGATGATCGGGACGGTGATCCCGTCCTTCTCGAGACCGGCCACGATCGCGGGTACCGCCGCGGCCGCCTCCTCGTTGTTCACCGTCACCCGAACCAGCTGGCTTCCGGCCCGGGCAAGGGCCGCCACCTGCCGGATCGTCCCGGGGACATCGGCGGTGTCGGTATTGGTCATCGACTGGACGACGACGGGATGGCTGCTGCCGACGCTCACTCCCCCGACGAGGGCGGTGACGGTCTGGCGACGTGCGCTGGGAGGCATGGCGGGAAAATAACTCCGGTCAGCTCTTGTCGAAGACCGCGGCGTCGATGGCCCGGCGGTCCTCCGCGCTGAGCGCCAGTCCGGCGGCGCCCGCGCTGTCGACGGTGTGGGCCACTTTCCGGGCGCTGGGGATGGCGGCCACGGTGGCGCCCTGTGCGATGACCCAGGCGATGCAGACCGCGTGGGCCGTGGCGCCGAGCCGGGCGCCGATCCCGACGAGCACCGGGTGGCTGGGGAGCTTGAGGGTGAGACGGCCGCCACCGGTGGGACTGTAGGCGAGGAAGACGAGGCCCTCGGCGGCGCAGAACGCCACCACGCCGCCGCTCAGCGCCTCGCGGAAGTACGGGTTGAGCCGGTTCTGCACCGAGGCGATCGGCGCAATGCGCTGCGCGGCGCGGATCTGCTCGACCGAGACGTTCGACAACCCGATCCAGCGCACCTTTCCCGCCCGCTGCAGCTCGGCCAAGGCTCCGACGCTCTCCTCGAAGGGTACCGCCGGATCCGGGGCATGCAGCTGGTAGAGACCGATCTGGTCGACCCCGAGCGACTTGAGGGACGCCTCGCAGGCCCGGCGCAGGTGGGCCGGGTGGCCGTTCCGGTCCCAGCGGCCGCCTTCGCGCACGATCCCGCCCTTGGTGGCCACCAGCACCCCGGCGGCGGGGCCGTTCCACTCCCGCAGCGCCTTCGCGATCAGCCGCTCGTTGTGCCCGGTTTCGGAGGCGTCGAGGCAGTAGGCGTCGGCGGTGTCGATCAGGGTCATCCCCGCGTCCAGGGCGGCGTGAATCACCCGGATCGCCTCGGATTCGCTGGGACGGTCGGTGAGGGAGAGATGCATGCCGCCGTACCCGATGACGGAGACGGCGGCGGAGTGTGCGAGGGGGATGGTGCGCATGGGGGACGTTGCCGCTTCGATCGATGCTGTCATTCCGGGCCCGGCGGGCGAGGAATCCCTGCTTGCTCTACACGAAGATCAGGGATCCCTCGCCCCGCTCGGGATGACAGACCTGGTCTTCAGCCCGCCATTCCGAGCTGGCTGAGCAGGCGGTCGTACTCACGGGCGGTGATGTCGCCGGCGTCGAGCAACGGCTTCAGCGCGGCGGTCACTTCGGCCCGGCCGCCATCGATGCGGCGCTCCCGGAGTTCCTGGATGGTACGGGCAAACTTCTGGTCGTACACGTCGGGCTTGAGCTCACCGCTGCGGCGGGCGGCGCTGAGCTTGGCGAGCTCCTGGGCGATACGGGCCGGCTTGATGGGAGCGAGCTCCCCGGACTTCTCACTCATGTCGAACGCCTCTCGGGAATGGTCGGGTGCGGCAGCATTCGAGGCCAAGGTACTCGCCCACGGGCGCGGGCACCAGTAAGGCGGTCAGGGGGCCTTGCCCCGCCCCGCCGCATCCACGGTGCGGGTGGGGTCGGCGCCGGTCCAGGTGACATCCGCACTGGGCCCGTAGGTGGCCGGGACTCGGTCCTCCAGCAGGCGGAGATAGACCCCGACCTGGGCCCGGTGATGGGCGGTATGCAGCACCCGGCGCCAGAAGACCCAGATCCGCTCGCGGGTGACGTCGAAGAAGGGCACCGGTGCCAGCCAGAAGGCCTCGTCGCCGGCGGCCAGGCGGGGAAAGCGCGCCCGGGCGAGCTCGACGTAGCGGTCGGCAAAGGCCTTGACCGTGGGTGCGTCGCCGCCCGGCAGGAGCGTGGCCGGGGCCGGTTCCTCGAAGCCCAGGAACTCCGCGAAGAAGCGCCGCTCGGAGAGCAGCTGGTGCGCCAGCAGGTCGCGCACCGTGCCGCTCTTCGGGTGCGGGCGGAAGCCCAGCTGGTCGTCCTTGAGCTCGGACCAGACCGCCGCGGTCTTGTTGGTCTCCGACGCGTAGGTGTCGACGAGGTGCTGGAAGACCGGGTGGGTCGCGGTCCAGCCGCTTTCGAGAAAGGTCTCGCGGTATTCCATCCTGCGCTCCACGGGCGGGGGTGCCCGCAGGTTAGAAAGGGGAACCGGCCTGCGCAATGTCCGGTGGCATGCGCACCACGTCGTGCCGCCGCAACGCGACGCCTGCCGCGCCCGACGCGGATCTGCGGAGCCGGCGAACGGAGAGTGCTATCTCCTCGGGGAGAACCACGCGCGCGGACCACACGAAAGGGGAGCAGGACGACACGACCCGGGTGACTCGGGTCACGGGCAGCACGACGATGAATCGTTAGAAATACTGCGGCACCGGCGCGGGCCCCGCATGCCGGTGGTCAGAGACCCTGAGTTCGCGCAGTCCACGGTAGTGTCCGCAGTCGTGTTCCCTCAGTTGTGGAGAATTCCTGATCATGAAGAAGATTGCCCTTTCTCTCGGCGCAAGCGCCGCTGCTCTGGCTTTCCTGGCTGTTGCTCCCAGCGTGTCCGTGGCCCAGGATTCGACCGCCCGGCCGGCCCCGACGACGCCCGCCAACCCGTCGTCGCCGAACGCCACGGGCCAGCAGGCGACGCAGATCCCGGCCGAGTACAAGCCGCTCTTCGACGGCATCACGCTGACCGACACGCAGAACCAGCAGATCGCGCAGATCGCGACCCGCCATGCCACGCCGGCTGGCCGCCCGGATTCCTCGAAGGCGGGGATGGGTGCCGGCGCCGTCGACCAGCACATGGCGGCAGCCAAGGAGTTCCGGGCGGTGCTGACGCCCGACCAGCAGAAGACCTTCGACAGGAACCTGGACAAGGTGAAGGGGAGCTGGGGCAGCAAGCGGAATTACTGAGCTCCAGCAGCTGAGCTGACGTTCCGGAACGTAAAACGGGGGGCGGATGTCGTGTCCGCCCCCCGTTTCACGTCTGGTGCCGTCGGGCCCTCAGGCCCGGGACATCAGCCGCACTCGGAGAAGCCGCAGACGTGGCACTTGTTGCACCCTTCGGCGAACTCGAGCTGGGAGCCGCAGTCGGGGCAGGCGCCGGTGAGGACCGGCTGCTGGTCCTTCACCACCTGGAACTGCTCGGCGGCCTGGGTGACGATCTGCTGCACCTGGGCCACGGTGGGAATCTGGGTGCCCATCGCCGGCGTGTTGCCGGAGAGGAGCTCCTGCTGGATGCCCTGCTTCTCCTGCATCCACCGCTCGATCGCAATGCCGACGGCATCCGGCACCGAGAGGACCTTGTTGGGTCCGAGGCCGATGGCGCGATCGGAGGAGATGCCGCGGATCTGGCGGTGGAGCTCCTTGATCGGGATGCCGGACCGCAGGGCGAGGCTGATGAGGCGGCCCATGGCCTCGACGTCGGCCATGATGGCCCCGCCGGCCTTGCCGAGGCTCATGAACACCTCGAACGGCTGGCCGCGATCGTCCTCGGTGATGGTGACGTAGAGCGTGCCGAGGGGGGTCTCGACCCGGCGCACGGTGCCGCGCAGGGACTCGGGGCGCGACCGCTTCTGGCGGCGCTGGAGGTTCTCGGCCTCGAGGTCATGCACGAGCTTCCGGAGCCGGTCGGTCTCGGCGCGGAGCTCGGCGATCTCGCCGTGGAGATCGGCGGACGAGGCGCGCTCGCCCGAGGCGGTGGCGCCGGCGGCGACGACGAGGTCGCTCCGGGCTTCGGCCTTGCCGGTGCTGGTGGCCTGCTCCGCCACCTTCTGGGCGGTGGAGCCGGTGGAGAGCACCTGCATGTCGCGGCTGCCGTCGCGGTAGACGGTGACGCCCTTGCAGCCGAGCTTGAACGCGAGGCGGTAGATCTCCTCGACGTACTCCTCGCTGGCGTCGTTGGCGAAGTTGCAGGTCTTGGAGATGGCGCTGTCGTTATGGGCCTGGAACGCCGCCTGCATCCGGATGTGCCACTCCGGCTTGATGTTGTTCGCGGTGGCGAAGCACTTCTGCCACTTCTCCGGCACTTCGGGGAAGGTGATGACGCCGGCGGTGGCGATCTTCTGCATCAGCTCGTCGGAGTACCACCCTTCCTTCTGCGCGATGGCGACGAAGTCCTCATTCACGTCGGGCATGAGGACGCCGGCCTGGTTGCGCATGAAGGCGACGGCGAAGAGCGGCTCGATGCCGGAGCTGCAGCCGGCGATGATGCTGATGGTGCCGGTGGGCGCCACGGTGGTGACGTTGCAGTTGCGCAGGCGGCGCATGGGGCGGACGCGGTTGCCCTGGGCGTCGCGGGCGCAGGTGGCATCGGGACCCCAGATGCTCTGCTCCCACTCGGGGAAGACCCCGCGCTGGGCGGCGAGCCGCTCGGACTCGACCTTGGACTCCTCGTCGACGAAGGCCATGATCTTGCGGCCCAGCTCGACGCCTTCCTCGCTGTCGTAGGCGATGCCGAGGCGGATGAGGAGGTCGGCGAGGCCCATGATGCCGAGGCCGATGCGCCGGATCCGCTTGGAGAGGGCGTCGATCTCCGGGAGCGGATAGTTGTTGGCGTCGATCACGTTCTCGAGGAAGTGGGTCGAGAGGTGGATGATCTGGCGCATGTGCTCCCAGTCCACCTGCCCATCCTTCACGAAGTACCCGACGTTGACCGAGCCGAGGTTGCAGACGTCGTACGGCAGGAGCGGCTGCTCCCCGCACGGGTTGGTGGCCTCGTAGAGCCCGAGATGCGGCACCGGGTTGTACTGGTTGGCGCGGTCGATGAAGAACACGCCGGGCTCGCCGGTCTTCCAGGCGCCGTGGATGATCTTGTTCCAGACCTCGCGGGCCTTGAGCTGGCCGACCACCGCCTTGGTCTTCGGATGGATGAGGTCGTACTCGTCATCCCGCTCCACCGCGGCCATGAAGGCATCGGTGACCGCGACCGAGATGTTGAAATTGGTGATCTTGGTGATGTCGTCCTTGCAGCCGATGAACTCGAGGATATCCGGGTGGTCGACCCGGAGAATCCCCATGTTGGCGCCGCGCCGGGTGCCGCCCTGCTTCACGACATCGGTGGAGGCGTCATAGAGGCTCATGAAGGACACCGGGCCGCTCGCCACCCCCATGGTGGAACGGACGATATCGTTCTTGGGCCGGAGCCGGGAGAAGGAGAAGCCGGTGCCGCCCCCGGACTGATGGACCAGGGCCATCGACCGGAGGGTGTCATAGATGCCGCTCTTGCCGTTGGCGAGGGCGTCCTCGACCGGCAGCACGAAGCAGGCGGAGAGCTGCCCCAGGGGCCGGCCCGCATTCATGAGGGTCGGCGAGTTGGGCATGAACATCCGGTGGGCCATGAGGTCGAAGAACGCTTCCGACAGCGCTTCGACTGCGCCGGCCGAGGCCCCGTAGTTGCGGTCCGGCTCCGCAATGGTCCGGGCCACGCGCCAGAAGAGATCGGTCGCCGTCTCGGTCGGCTTGCCGCGGTCGTCCTTGATGAGGTACCGCTTCTCCAACACCGTGATGGCGTTGGCCGAGAGTTCGAGCTGGTGCTTGGAGTCGCCGGAAGTCGCCATGGCCCGTCCTGAGTTGGCGAAGGGTGTAACCGTCACAACACGTTGGGATGACGGATGCGCTACGGAGGAACAGCGGAGGACAAAAGTAGGACCGCGCTTTGGCTCGGACAATACGCGAGAAATCCACGAGATTCCGTGGAGAATCACTTTTCACATCACAAATATAGCAGCACCTCCGCGCCGGTGATTTCTGACCATTTTCGCCCCCCCGACCCGCCGCTGTCGCCTTGGTGCGGCGACTCCAAAGACACTTGAAAAATCCCCCAGACCACCACCTGCACACTCACACCACCGGAAACTCCCCCGCCCGGTGCCGCCGAGCCTGCGCCACGTAGTGTCGCCACGTCTGCTCGATCCGCTGGCTCAGCTCCGCATCCACCCGCCGAACCACCTTCGCCGGCAGCCCCATCACCAGCGACCCCGGCGGCACCACCATCCCCTCCGGCAGCAGCGCCCCCGCCGCCACCACGCTCCCCCGCCCCACCACGACCCGGTTGAGCAGCTGGCTCCCCATCCCGATCAGGCAGTCATCCTCCACCGTGCAGCCGTGCAGGGTCACCCGGTGCCCCACCCCCACCCGCTTCCCGATGGTGCACGGCACCCCCTCATCCACGTGCACGATGGTCCCATCCTGGAGGCAGGTCTGGCTGCCGATCCGGATCGGGGCGGTATCACCCCGGAGCACCGAGGTGTACCAGACGCTGCTTTCTTCTTCGAGGTGGACATCGCCCATGACCAGGGCGCCGGGAGCGATGAAGGCGGTGGGGTGGACTACCGGTCGGATCACGGCACGTCGGGCTGGAAGGCGTACTGGGTCCACCCGTCCACCGGGCGGCCGTCCCGCATCGCCGGGGTCCAGCGCATCGTCTCGGCGTAGGCCTCGACCGCCTTGGTGAAGGCGTCGTCGCTGGACGGGTTGCGGGTCCGCACGATCATCGTGCGGCCGCGGAAGGAAACCTTGACGATCATCGTCACCGGGGTCGGCGTCCCGGTCACGCCCGCCGGCAGCGGCACCCGGGTGCTGGCGAGCGGCTGGGGGGGCGTGTCGTAGCACTCCCGGCCGAAGCGGTTGATCGGGGCGGGATTCTCGCAGTCGAGCCGGGCCAGGACCCGCCGGCGGAGGTCTTCCCGGGAACCGGGCACCACCGCCTGGGCGTCGCTCGCGCTCAGGCTCGGGTTGAGGAGCAGGGTCCGGCCGCTCTCCACCCGCACGCTGTCGGTAAAGAAGGCGTAGCCCGGCGCCGAGACGCCCACCTCATGCCACCCGGCGCCGACCCGGATGTCCGCGCCCGGCTGGGTCACCGGCCGGGAATCGATGAACACCTGCGAGCGCGGCGGGAGGTTCCCGAACCGCAGGATCCCGACGCCGGTATCCATCACCGGCTCAATCGGGTGCTGGACCGAGGGCGTCCGGGTCTGGGCCGGCGCGGTCGCGGACCCGCCCGAGTCGAAGTGCTGCAGCGCCGGTGCCAGCAGGGTGCTGTCGAAGAGCGCGGTGGAGTCGTTGATCGGCTTGCCGGAGCTCGCCGATTCCGGCACCACCGAGTCGGGAGCGACCGTCTGCTTCCCCGGCCCCAGCGCGCCGCGGCGATAGAGCGAGATCCCGCCCAGGATGAACACCAGCACCAGCACCGCGGCGAGCACCCACGGTACCCAGCGGCCCGCCTCGGGGTCGGGGACATTGGCGGTGGTCCGCCGCATCACCGGCCGGCGGGGCGTGTCGGGACCCCCGGACGACGGCGACGGCGCCGCGGTGCTCGGCCGGCCGGCCGACGGCGGCGGGAAGGCGGTGGACTGCCGGCCGGGCTGCGCCGGCAGCGGCGTGGTCGACTGCACCGACATGACCTGCTGGCTCTGGGTGACCCGGCGGGGCGCGACCATCGCGCTCGGCTGGCCCTCCAGCGCCTTGAGCAGGTCCTCGGCCTTCTGGAAGCGGTCGTGGGGATCCTTCTGGAGGAGCCGCTTGATCACCTCGAAGAGCCGCCGCTCATCCGAGGTATCCAGCAGCGGCACCGGGATCGGCTCCATGATGTGCTTGTAGCCGATCGCGAAGCTGTCTTCCCCGTCGTAGGGGACTTCGCCGGTGAGCGCCTGGTAGGCCACCACGCCGAGGCTGTAGAGATCGCTCCGACCGTCGATGGACTGGGCCCGCGCCTGCTCGGGACTCATGTAGTGTGGCGTGCCGATCGACATGCCGGTGCCGGTGAGCCGGGAGCTGGTGCCGGCCTTGGCGATGCCGAAGTCGGTGACCACGCAGGCCCCGAACTCGTCGAACATGATGTTGTCGGGCTTGATGTCGCGGTGGACGATCCCACGGGTGTGGGCGTAGCCCAGCGCGCTGCCGACTTCGAGGAGGAGCTTGCGGATCTCCGGCGGGCCCAGCTTCTGCCGATCGCCCATGATCTTCGAGAGCGAACCCCCGCGCACGTACTTCATCACGAAGTAGATGACGCGGCCGGTCTTTCCGACCCGGTAGATGGAGATGATGTTGGGATGCTCGAGCTGGGCGGCGGTGCGGGCCTCGCGGGTGAACCGCTCGACGAACTCCTGGTCGAACGCGAGCGAGAACGGCAGGACCTTCACCGCGACTTCGCGCTCCAGGTGCTTGTCCCGGGCGCGGTACACGATGGCCATGCCGCCGCGGCCCAGCTCCTCCAGCAGCTCGTATTCCTCGGACAGAGCTTCGCGGACGATGTCGATTTCGCTGACATCACCGGTCGCAATGGCCTGAACGGGAGAGGTTACCCGGAGGTCTAGGCCGCAGGTGGGGCAGAACTGTGTGGCCTTGTCGACCTCACTTCCGCACCGTTTGCAGAACATGCCGGAAGGTTCGCCGGGTTAGACGCGGGAGTCAAGTATTTAGGCCATAAGCCGTTAGCCGTTAGCCGTCAGGCTCGGATGGCCCAATGGCTAACGGCTAATGGCTCACGGCGAAAAAGAGCGATGGGGAAGTGCATGGTTGGAGCTGGAGGGGCCGACTCCAGGCATCCGTACCGCAACTGCTCGAACACCATACACCCCCCACCGCCCCGGCTCAGTCGCCCCGCACCTCGAAGCTGGCCCGCGATTCCCGCACGCCGCCGAGGGGGTCGGTGACCACCACCTCCAGCCAGTAGCGGCCGGTATCGAGCTTCTCGAGGGAGACGCTCCGGTGAATGCGGGTGGAGACACCCTCGGCCTTCTCCTCGAAGGCCAGCCGGATGGCCGGCTTGCGGGAACCGAAGATGCCGAGGAAGCCGCCCTTCCCTTCCTTGGTGACCCGGATCTCGGTCTTGAAGCCGACGGCCGAGTTGAGGCCGTACACCTCGTAGTAGACCTCCATCGGCGTCGACTTCTTGTAGCGGCCCAGCGGATTGAAGAAGACGGTGTCGCCCGGGGCCGGCTTCCAGGTCAGGTTGGCTTCCCGGCTCCCCAGCACCACCCCGCTCAGCTCGAAGCGCCCGCCGCTGAAGTCGCCCACCGAGACGGTATCGGCCGCGAGGATGATGCCGTTGTCCTCGCCCTGCTCCACGGCCAGCCGGTAGACCAGGTTCCCCGGGATCACCGGGACCGCGAGGCGTCCCACCAGGTGCTCGTTCGGCGGCACCGGGTCCCGCGCAATGAAGAGCCGGGTGGTATCGACAGTGGCGACCGGCACGCCCACCCGGTCGGTCACGCTGAGCCGGAGCCGCACCGGGTAGAGGTGTCCGCGGTCGGAGGGCACCTCGTGCAGCGCCGAGCCGGGAATGGCGTAGCTCACGTGCAGCAGGCTGTGGGACGAGTCGCGGCCGGCGGGCACCACGCTGGTCTCGAGCTTGAGGGCCCGGGCGTAGGTGAGCTCGTAGCTGTCGGTGGTCGTCCCGATGGCGATGCTCCGCCGACCCAGCCGCCGCTCCTCGGTCAGGTACTTCTGGGCCCCGGCGTTGCCGGCGCCGATGAGCTTGGAGTAGATCGGGGAGAACTTCTCCCGGGTGAGCAGCAGCTCGTTGGCCTGGCCGGAGACGGCGGAGTTGTCCCGGTCGCCCCGGAGCGCCATCGCGTTGCTGAAGCCGAGCACGTCGAAGAGGCTCTCGACCAGCTTGTAGTCCTGCACATCTTCGCGGGCGACGAAGTGGAAGACCAGGTCGCCGTCCGCCCGGGTGTAGTGCCACGACTCGTTGAGCTGCATCCCCGGGGCGTTGTAGCGGGCCCGCTCGTTGGGCTCGCCATGGCGGATATAGATGATGCCCCGGTCGTCGAAATCGGGGCTGCCGGAGCGGAACCGCTCCTCGATATCGTAGTGCCGGTTGGTGGTCACCAGCTGGAAGTTCTTCCGGGCGTAGTAGAGCCGGCGGTAGTGCTCGCGCAGCCGCTCGCCGTCCCGGAGGAGCGAGGAGCGGTCGCGCTGGCCCCAGAAGCGGTGCAGGAAGGCCACCCGGCGCTCGCCGGCGTTGGTATTGAACTCGGCGACGGCGCTGTCGTTGGCCACCAGCGCGAGATCGGCGCGATACTGGTCCACCACCGGCGGCTCGTCGATCAGCGCGCCCTCGTAGTACGGCTTCTGCCCGTCGAGCGACCCGCGCACGAACTCGGTGCGGGCGAGCTCGATCAGGCCGAGGCCCCGGCGCCCGCCCTTGTCGAGGTAGCCCTTGAAGGCGACCACCGCGGAGTCGATGTCGCCCACCTCGCGCTCGACCCGGCCGCGCCAGAGCAGCACGTCGGGGTTGCTGGTCGCGCTGGTCGCCGCCGCCTGGCGGAGCGCCTCGCGGGCGAGGGTCGTCTTGACGTTGATCCGCTGCCGGAGCGCGGTGGAGGCGAGTTCGATCAGGCCGCGGTCGAAGGAGGGATCGGCCTGGAGTGACCGGGCGTAGGCGTTGGCGGCGCGGGAGAGATGATCCTTCCCGAACATCGCCTGGAGCCCGGAGACGATGGAGATCTGCGAATCGCCAACCTTGTCCTCGGCTATGCCGAGCCCGTACCAGGCCCAGGGCCAGGAGGGCTGGAGGTCGGTGGCCCACTCGAACTCCCCCGCCCCGTCGTCATAGCGGGTCTTGCTCCCCAGGTCGCCGAGCCGCACCGCGAGGAAGCCGAGCCGCAGGTGGTGCATGGCGTTGTTGCGGTCCTGCTTGGCTACGGCGATGAGCCGCTGCTCCAGCAGGAGCAGCCGGGTGCTGTCATTCTGGTCGACGAGACTGTCCCGAAAGGCCTGGATCGCGGCGCGGTCCTCGGCGGACTGCGCCTGGAGCGGGGCCAGCGGCAGCAACAGCGCCGCGAGCACTCCAGTGAAGCGGATCCCCACGCTCGTGCGGGTGGGGCGCTCGGTCATGCGGGACATCGACCTCGCCGGCCTGCGATGAATGGTGACAGGGGCCACATTGGGGGACTGCCCACTCTCGGTCTAGGGGACGTCTCTCTGTCCCCGGGCCACACCCCGAAGGAAGGTTTCCAGCCCGTCTCGAACCGCAACTGCATACAACCGCTGTCCCCGGGGGTCGGCCAGAGCCGCTTCCTGCTCGGGAATCATCATGAAGAGGCCTTCGGTCAGGATCGACGGCATCCAGGTCGGCCGCACCAGCGCGAGATCGCCCCGGCCCACCCCAAGGTCGCGCACCCCCAGCTGCCGCACCAGTTCGCGATCGACCGCCTGTGCCAGCGGGATGCTGCGTGGCTGGTTGTAGTAGACGCTGGTCCCGTTATTGGTGAAGGGGTTCACCCCGTCGGGGAGAGCGTTGTTGTGAATCGAGATCAGGACCTCGGCGTCGACCGAGTCGGCGAAGCGGGGCCGGGCGTTGAGGTCGACGCTCACCGGGGTGGTGCGGGTCATGATCACGGTGGCGCCGCCCGCGGCCAGAAGATCGCGCAGCTGGAGCGCCACCGCGAGGTTCGCCTCCGATTCGCGCATCCCGGTGGGGCCGGTCGCGCCGGCGGGGGGATGACCGGGATCGATCACGATGCGCCGGCCCGCCAGCGGGTGATTCGGGTCGATGACCGGCGGGCGACGGATCTCGAGAATCAGGTCGTTGCCGCTCCAGCGGGTCCGGTAGCCCCACACCGGGGAGGCGAGATCGATGGCCAGGGTGACCTCGTCGCCCTCCTGCAGCCAGCGGATATCGCGCACGTACGGATCGGGCGTGCCGTAGCGGGTCCAGTTGATGTCGCTGAGCGCGCTGTAGAGCCGGAGGGTGAGCCGGGTGCGCTCTTCCTCCACGCGGAAGGGCACCCGCTGGGTGGCGGGAACGCGGAGCGTCAGACGGTCGGGTCCGGGGGTCAGCGAGACCGAGCTGATCGTGGCCCGCAGGAGCGGAAGCCCGCGGGTGAACGGGATCGCGTCGGCGGCGGGGACCCAGGCTTCCTGGGTGCGGGAGAGCCGGACCCTGAGATCATCGCCCAGCCGGCCGGTAGCCACGGTCCGGGTGCCGGTGGGGAAGAACCAGTGATAGGTGGCGCCGGGCCGGGTGCGTCCGACGGTGAGGCTGTCGGTCTTCCCTTTCCCCGCGGTATCGTCGTTGAATTCCACCAGCTGGGGCAGCGAATCGAGCAGGCAGAGTCGCACCGGCCAGGAGGCGCGGGCGGTGTCGGCCCCGATGATGGCTTCGAAGACCGGCCCCGGCGCGGGCACCACGCGGGAATCGGTGTAGACCCACGGGATCCCGACGACGGGCCCGGGACAGACACCGATCGCCCGCCCCTTCACCTGGCCGAGGTAGCGCTCCGCGGTGCGGGGGGTGACCAGGTTGGCGGTGTCCCGGTCGAAGGCGCGCACTCCCCAGGGGACTTCCTCGGGCGCGCTCTGCGGCACCAGCGGGACGACGCTGCCGTCGGGGAAGCGGATCCGGACCTCGGCGCCTTCGGCGGCGCGGACCGAGACGGGGAGGGGCTCGTCGGCCGGCCACCAGGCATTCCCGCCCGGCGCCACCGAGGCCGAGTCGATCCAGACGGGCGCCAGCGGCGGCCGGAAGCGGGCCACCCGGCGGACCGGGTAGACCAGGGTCGCGGAATCGGTGGCGGTGCGGGCGGTGATGGTGAAGGAGAGCATCGAGTCGGGAGGAATCGCGAGCCAGGCGATCCAGGCCCCGTTGGGCGCGACCGGCACCGGCACATCGTTGACGGTGAGGGTGGCGTCGCCGGTCCCGGTGGATCCCAGCAGAAAGGTGCTGTCCCGGGGATCGATCACGTCGGTCGGCGCGGGGTACGCGACCGCGAGCCGGAGCGGCCCGCGCACGGGCGTCACCGGGGGTAAACGTCCCGCGCCCGCAGCCTTCCCGGGGGTGAGCGTCGGGGTGGGCAAGGATCCGGCGCAGGCGGCAAGGAGGAGCAGCGGGAGGGCCGCGCCGGCGCGGCGCAGCGGGGACGAGCCGAACATGGGCTGCAAGGTACACAGCCACCGGAACTTACGCCAAGCAATCCGTTGACGCTCCACCCGGCCATTCCTAGATTGCTTCACGAGGCTCTTCATCCCTGAGACAGCACGAGGATCATCGTATCGCATGAGTCCGGCGCGCGCTGGTCGGCGCACTCGGCGGGTCCCTCACACCAGTTGAGGTCCTGATGCCGCAAGTGCCTGAGGCCCCCCGCGGTGTGGCGGAACCGCCGTCGGCGACGCGCTGCCCGTCCTGCGCCGCGCCGGTCGCGGCGGAGCTTCCCTTCTGCGGGCAGTGCGGCACCCGGCTCACCCAGGTCCGGGCGGCCCACGCCTGCACCCGGTGCGGCCGGCTCAATGACAAGGGCACCAAGTTCTGCCCCGCCTGCGGCGCCTCGTCGGGCGACACCGGCCCCCAGGCCAAGGTGCCCGCGCCGGTCAAGACCGCGGCGAAGATCACCCCGCAGCTCGCGCTGCTCGACCGCTCCGGCACCATCGCGCACCGCTTCCCGATCGAGAACGCCGTCACCACCGTCGGGCGGCAGGGCGCCGATATCAACTTCCCCGACGACGAGTACCTCTCGCCGCTCCACGCCCAGTTCCTCTTCGTGGACGGGATCCTCACGGTGCGCGACCTCGGGAGCAAGAACGGCACCTGGCTCTACCTCGACGAGCCACACCGGCTCACCGACGGCGACCAGGTGCTTCTCGGCAGCCAGATCCTCCGCTTCCGCCGCCTCGGCTATCCGGGGCCGCGGCCCCCGGAACAGGACCAGACCCGCCGGCTCGGCAGCCTCGCGCCCGCGGCCGACATCGCCAACCTGGCCCAGATCCGCGCCGACGGCAGCGCCCGCGACATCCTCCACCTGTCGCCGGGACGCTCGGTGCGGGTGGGGCGGGAGCAGGGCGACTGGCAGTTCCCCTATGACAGCTCGATGAGCGCCCTCCACGCCCTGGTGCGGAGCGAGGACGCCGACTTCGTGCTGGTGGACGCGGGGAGCCGCAACGGCGTGGCGGTGGCGGTGCGGGGCGAGCGGCGGGTGAGTCCCAACGCGCGGCTCCTGGTGGGCGACCAGATGCTCAGGGCGGAGATCGGATGAAGGTCTGCACCTCCTGCAACAACACCTACGAGGACGACAAGCTCTTCTGTCCGTCCGACGGCACGCCGTTGCGTCCGTCGGGGGGCCAGACCGCCGACCTCGTCGGCCAGGTGATCGCCGACCGGTACCACATCCAGAAGAAGCTGGGTGAGGGCGGGATGGGCCAGGTGTACCTGGCCGAGCACGTGAAGATGGGGCGGCGCTGCGCCATCAAGATCATGTCGCCCGCCATGATGAAGGACCCGGACGCGATCTCGCGCTTCAACCGCGAGGCGGCCAACGCCAGCCGGATCGGCCACCCCAACGTCTGCGCGATCTACGACTTCGGCGAGACCCCCGACGGGCTGATCTACCTCGCCATGGAGTTCATCGAGGGGCGGAGCCTCAACGCCATCCTCGAGGAGAGCCAGGCGCTGCCGCTGGCGCGGGCGGCGAGCATCATCACCCAGTGCGCCGACGCGCTCCAGGTGGCGCACGATCTCGGCATCGTGCATCGCGACCTCAAGCCCGACAACATCATGGTCATCACCCAGCGGGGGAAGGACACCGTGAAGGTGGTGGACTTCGGCATCGCGAAGGCGGTGGGGGCCGATGGGGGCGGCGGGGCGCAGAAGGTCACCAAGACCGGTTTCGTGGTCGGGACCCCCGAGTACATGAGCCCGGAGCAGCTCTCGGGCGACCCGGTGGACGGGCGGAGCGACCTCTACTCGCTGGCGCTGGTGTTCTACCGGATGCTGACGGGGGGCACGCCCTTCCCCGCCGACACCCAGCAGGAAACGATGATCAAGCGGCTCACCGACGATCCGCTACCGCTGGCGCAGGCCCGGCCTGATATTCGATTTCCGGGACAGCTGCAGCGGGTGATGGACCGGGCCCTGGCCCGGATGTCGGAGGAGCGCTATCCCACGGCGGCGGAGTTTGCCCGCGACGTCCGGAACGTCACCAGCTCGCTGACGGGGCCGGTGGACGTCGAGGCGGGCACCCAGCAGATGCCGAGCCGCCCGCGGGGCGAGAGCGGCGCGCCGGGCACCGGCGCGGTCCCGGCGACCCGGATCGACCCGGCGATCGAGCGGCAGCGGGCCAAGGCCGATGCCGCGGCGAAGCCGGCGGCACCGGTGGCGCCGCGGGCGGAGAAGAAATTCCCGGTGGTGCCGGTGGCGGCGGGGGTGCTGGTGGTGGCGCTGGCGGGAGCGGGGTTCCTGCTGAAGGACACGCTCTTCGGGACCGGCAAGACGGGCCAGGCCGACACCAGCCAGGCCGATACCACCAAGCTGGCGGGGGGCGGCGGGCAGCCGGGGCCGATTCCGGGGACCAACCCGGACAGCCTGAAGGGGTCGGGAGACACCATCAAGCTGAGCCATGAGACGAATTCGGGGAATCTGCCGTCTGGTGGTAAGGGGAACAATGGGAAGCCGGCGGGGGGGAAGACCGATTCGACCGCGCATCGAGATTCGGCGATCCAGCCACTCGGGACGATTCCGGCCAAGCCGCTGACGCTGCCGTCGCCCGACGACCTGGATGATCCGTCAAAGACGATCGCGGTTCGCACCCAGTCGCTCGCGGTCTACAACGCCTCGACCGACGTGAACACCCGTGCCCTGGCCGCAAAATTCGTCGCGAGTACCTATCAGAATCAGCAGAACTGGAAGGAAGCGCTGACGTGGTACCAGCGATCCTACCAGCTTCGCCCGAGCGACGAGCTGAACCAGCTGATCGAAGACATCCGGACCAAGGTGGGTAACTAACCCGTGACCCAAGGCCCCGTGCACATCTCCGTGTTCGGCAAGACCGATGTGGGACGCACCCGCGACCACAACGAGGACACCTTCCTCGTCGCGGACCTGTCACGCCGGGTCGCCTCGCTCCACCCCGAGGTCCGGGAACACGAAGTCGGCCCCCGCGGCTCCCTCTTCATGGTCGCCGACGGCATGGGCGGCGCCGCCGCCGGCGAGGTCGCCAGCCGCATGGCCGCCGACCTCGTCTTCGGCCACATGACCACGATCTGGCCGGAAGACCCCGAGGTCAGCGCCAATCGCTTCGCCTACCGGATGAAGGAAGCGGTGGAGCTGGCCAACAACCGGATCCACGCCCACGCCAAGGAGCACCCCGAGGTGCGCGGCATGGGCACCACCGCGACGGTGGCCGGCGTCTTCGGCAACGGGCTCTACCTCGCGCAGGTCGGCGACAGCCGCGCCTACCTGGTGCGCCAGGGCGTCGCCACCCAGATCACCAAGGACCAGTCGCTGATGCAGCGGCTGGTCGAGGCGGGCGAGCTCACCGAGGAAGAGGCCGAGCAGAGCGAGCGGCGGAACATCATTCTCCAGGCCCTCGGCCCCGACCCGCGGGTCAAGGTGGACCTCACCTTCCAGGAACTGCGCCAGGGCGACGTGCTGGTGCTCTGCTCCGACGGTCTCTCCGGCCAGGTGAAGAAGGACGAGATCGCCGAGGTGGTGAGCGCCACCCCCGACCTGGTCGAGGCCTGCGCCCGGCTGATCGAAGCCGCCAACGAGCGGGGCGGCCCCGACAACATCACCGCCGTCGCCGCCCGCTTCAGCGGAGACCTCCCCGAAGCCGACGGCACCGCCGGCGTGGGTCACATGGTCTACCCGCTCCAGGAGACCGAGACCACCACCGAGCCGGTCCCGGTCTACACCGGGAGCCCTGCCCCCGTCCCGGTGGGCGCGACCGACGTCGCGTCGCCGGTGGACGATGCGCCCGCCGGCCAGGGGGGACGCAAGGTGGTGCTCGGGGTCCTGCTGCTGCTCCTCATCGCGGCGACCCTGCTGCTCGTCTTCGAGCGGTGAGCCCCCGCCCTGCATGAAAGCCAAGTTCACCGTCATCTCGGGCGCCCGCGCGGGCCAGACCAGCATCTTCAGCCAGCAGTACATCACCATCGGGCGTCATCCGCAGTGTGAGCTGCAGTTCGATCCCGACAAGGACCTCGACGTCTCCAGCCGCCACGCGGCGGTGTCGCTCGAGGGGATGCTGTACGTCCTGCGCGACCTCGGCAGCACCAACGGCACCTTCGTGAACGGCCGGAAGCTCACCGCCGACCATGTGCTCGCCACCAAGGACGTGGTGCGCTTCGGCACCAACGGCCCGGAGGTGGAGTTCGCCGCCATCGGCGATACCCGCCCCGTTCCCGCGCCGGTCGGCGGCGAGCGCCCCAGCGGCACCGTGGTCTTCGGCCGCCAGGAGCCCGAGCCCGCCGCGCCGCCCCCCCCGCCCAAGGCCAAGCCGGAGTCCTTCAAGAACCCGCGGCCGACGCCGGGACCGGGCACGACCACCCGGGTGCAGATCGCGGTGAAGAAGGAGACCAAGGGCCTCCGCCGCACCACGCTGATCCTCTTCGGGCTCCTGATCGTGATGTCGGGCGCCTATCTCTGGGAAGCGCGCAGCACCGGTCTCCGGCTCAAGGAACAGCGCGAGGCGCTGCTCGGCCGGGTGGACAGCATGGTGCAGCAGATGGCCGCGCTGTCGGCCGGCAACGAGGGGCTCAAGGCGGCGCTCGATTCGGCCCGCAGCGATGCCACCGCACTCCGGACCCAGCTCTCGGAGAACCCGCCGACCGACCAGGCCCAGCTGGCCGAGCTGCAGAAGCGGCTCGACACCGCGCTCCGGCAGCAGCGGAACCTGGCGGGTGCGGCGCGGCTCAACGCGGCGGGGATCTCGGCGGCCAACCGCGACGCGGTGGCGATGATCTTCGTGCAGTACTCCGACGGGCGGGTCTTCACCGGCACCGCCTTCGCGGTGCGCTCCGACGCCGACGGCGGCGACCTCATCACCAACAAGCACGTGGTGATGGACTCGGCGGGGAACGCCGTGGAGCGGATCGGGGTGGTCTTCAACGGCTCGCCCCAGAATTTCCGGGCGGAGCTGGTGCGGGTGCACCCCGGGGCCGACCTCGCGCTGATCCACGCCTCGGTGCGGCGCGGCGTTCCCACGGTCAAGGCCATTGCCCCCGCCTCGCGGGCCGGGGTCATGGGCGAACCGGTGGCGGTCCTCGGCTTCCCCCTCGGCGTCGACATCGCGCAGGGGCAGGAATGGACCAAGTCCGGCGCGGCCGCCACCCTCACGCTCGGGACGGTGTCCCGGGTGCTCCCTGAACTCCTCCAGCTCGACAGCTACGGCGCCCAGGGCGCCAGCGGCAGCCCCATTTTCGACCGGGACGCCAATGTCATCGGCGTGCTGTTCGGCGGGCAGCCAGGTTCCAATGGCCGCATCATTTACGCGGTCCCGGCCCGGTACGTGCAGGAACTCCTCTCCAGTCAGTAGCGCGCAGGCCCCCCAGCAGTCGCAGGATCAAGCACCCTCCTCCCCATCGGGGCGGAGGCTCCCCCCATTTCCGGGGGGTGGCTTGGTGTCCCAAATCACTGCTGGATAGGCATTTACATCCCACAATGGGTAGCATGGACCTGGTTCGCGACCGGCGGTTCCTCTCCGATAGACTGGTTTCCGGCGCCGCAGTCAGCGGGGTCGTCCTCTTTATCGTCGGGGTGGTGGCCGGGGCGTTCTGGACGATTAATCGCGTGGAATCTGCGGTCCGCGACAGTGCCAGGCGGACGCTGAGTACCGGCCTCTCGACGGCCCACACCGCCGCCAAGGCCTGGGCCGGCCGTCAGCAGGGCACGGCCAACGGGGTCGCCCAGAACGTCGAACTCGGCCGGGTGGTGGAGCTGGCCAAAACCGCCTGGCAGCTCACCGGGAACTCGGGCGCCGCGGGGGCCCGGATCGATTCCCTGCTGGGCGAGGCCGTCAGCTTCAACAAGATGGCGGGATACTGGATCGTGGGCGACGAAGAGCGCCCGATCCACCGCTGGCCTCAGACGCTCCCGACGGAGCTGCCCGCCTCGATGCAGGACGCGGTCCTCCGCGCGCTCGATGGACTCCCCTCCCTCAGCCCCTTCGCCGGCGATTCGACGGTCAAGCCCCGCCTCACCGCGATGTCCCCGATCCGCAACCCACGGGGGCAGACGGTCGCGGTGCTGGTGGTCATCCTGCCGATCGAGCAGCAGCTCGACCAGGTGGCCGAGCAGAGCCAGATCCGCTCCCTGGGCCAGACCTACTACTTCGACCGCAACGGCCTCATCCTGGGCAGCAGCTCCATCATCCGCGCGACCCGGATCGATCCGGTCCTGCGGGAGCCGGGGAGCCGGGAACTGACCCGGATGGCGCGGGAGGCGACGCACGGGCAACCGGGCATCGACCTGGAGGGCTACCGGGACCTTCGCGGCGTGCGGGTGGTCGGGTCGTGGGAATGGGACGACGGTCTCGGCCTCGGCGTGGCGGTGGAGACCGACGCGGCGGAGGTCTACCGGGTGAGCGACACCGCGCGCAAGGCGATCCTGATCGGCCTGGCGATGACGCTCAGCCTCTTCGGGATGGTGCTGCTGGGGCTGGTGAAGGCGCGGCGGCACGCGGTGGCGATGTCGGCGGTGCAGCGCCGGCTCGCGGCGGTGCTCGAGACCACCACCGACCCGGTCTGCTTCGCCGACCGCTCGGGCCAGGCGATCTACCTCAACGACGCCGGCCACAAGCTCCTCAGCTCCGGCCGCGAGAAGCAGGGCCGGGGCGCGCCGCCGCCCCAGTGGACCCACCTCCTGCTCCGCCCCGACACCCTGGCCCACGCGGCGCTGCACGGGAGCTGGTCGGGGGAAAGCACCATCCTCACGGTCGACGGCCGGGAAGTGACGCTCTCGCAGGTGATCCTCTGCCACCGCACCGTCCAGGGCGAGGTCGACTTCTACTCGACGGTGGTCCGCGACATCACCGACCGCAAGCAGCTGGAGCGCCGGCTGCGGGACGAGAAGGAGCGGGCCGAGGTCACCCTCGGCTCGATCGGCGACGCGGTGGTCCGGACCGACGCGAAGGGATTCATCCAGTACCTCAACCCGGTCGCGGAGCAGCTGCTGGGCGCGCCGACCGCGGAGCTCGAGGGGCGGCAGATCTCCGACGTGCTCTCGCTGGTGCACGAGACCAGCCGCGACCCGCTGGAGAACCCGGTCGAGATCTGCCTCCGCGAGGGCCGGATCGTGGGCCGCTCGAACCTCTCGCTGCTGGTGCGGCCCGACGGGCGGGAGTTCGCCATCGACGACAGCGCGGCCCCGATCCGGGACGCCGACGGCGACGTGATCGGCGCGGTGCTGGTCTTCCACGACGTGAGCCGGGCGCGCACCCTGGCGCGGCAGCTGGCGCACCAGGCCTCGCACGACTTCCTCACCGGGCTGGTGAACCGGCACGAGTTCGAGCGGCGGGTGGGCCGGGCCCTCCAGCGGGCGCAGCAGGAGGCGGTCACCCACGCCCTCTGCTTCCTCGACCTCGACCAGTTCAAGGTGGTCAACGACACCTGCGGCCACGGCGCCGGCGACGAGCTGCTGCGCCAGCTGGCCAACGCGCTCCAGAAGAAGGTCCGCCGCCGGGACACCCTGGCGCGCCTGGGGGGCGACGAGTTCGGCGTGCTGCTGGAGCACTGTCCCTCGGGCCAGGCCACCCGGGTGGCGCACGAGCTGCTCGAGGCGGTGCAGGAGTTCCGGTTCGTGTGGGAGGGCAAGCCCTTCGCGCTGGGGGTGAGCATCGGGGTGGTGCCGATCACCGGCGAGAGCGAGAGCCTCGCGGCGGTGCTCCGCGACGCCGACGCCGCCTGCTACGCCGCCAAGGAGCGGGGCCGCAACCGGGTGCACTTCTACGAGGCGAACGACGCCACGATGGCGCTCCGGCAGGGAGAAATGCAGTGGGTCTCCCGGATCACCTCCGCGCTGGAGGAGAACCGCTTCCGGCTCTACGGCCAGGCGATCGTGCCGCTGGTGCCCCGCCAGGGCGAGCGGGCCCGGGTGGAGGTGCTGCTGCGGATGGTGGAGCGCAACGGCGACCTGGTCGCCCCGGGCGCGTTCATCCCGGCGGCGGAGCGCTACAACCTGATGGGCGCGGTGGACCGCTGGGTGGTGAAGGAAGTGGTATCGCTCTACACCGCGCACCAGAAGCTGGGGTGGTCGCCGATCGCGTCGATCAACCTCTCGGGCGCCTCGCTGGGCGACCCGAGCATGCTGGCCTTCGTGCGGGACCAGCTCGCCCGGCACGACCTCTCCCCCGAGACACTCTGCTTCGAGATCACCGAGACGGCCGCCATCGCGAACCTCGGCCTCGCGGCGCACTTCATCCGCGAGCTCAAGGCGATGGGATGCTGGTTCGCGCTGGATGACTTCGGCAGCGGGATGAGCTCGTTCGCCTATCCTGCAGAGCCTGCCGGTCGACTCGCTCAAGATCGCGGGGGCGTTCCTGCGGCACATCGAGACCGACCCGGTGGAGTACGCGATGGTGGAGGCGATTCATCGCGTGGGCCACGTCATGCGGCTCAAGACGGTGGCGGAGGGGGTGGAGAGCCTCGATACCCTGGAGACGCTCCGGCGCATCGGGGTGGACTACGCGCAGGGCTATGCGATCGCGGAGCCGCGCCCGCTCGAGGAGCTGGTGGCGATCGCGATCAGCCCCAACCGGGCGGTCGAGCGGCCGCGGCCGGGTTCGCTCCCGGCGCCGCGGACTCGGCCGGCTGGGATCCAGGGGCTACCCAACTGACAACGTACGCGGTGAGCGGGAACTGCACCTGAGCCCCGACCCGGCGCACGAACACCGCTCACCGCTTACCGCGCTTTCCCAGCCAGCCACTCCGCGACACTCTCCTGCATCAGCCGCTGCCGATGCCACGCCACCAGCACCGGACATGACCCCGGCAGCTCCGCCGCGAGGCGGGGGTGCGCGAAGAGAACCATGAGCGCGGCCCCCTCGCTCAGCCGCGCCAGCCGTTCCAGGCTTTCCGGACCGAATCCCGCCCGTCCCTTCGCCGCCCGCGGCTCCGCAAAGGCGAGCACCACCCGCTTGCCTCCGTATTGCTCATGGACCCCATGGCTCGCCAGCCAGCGGGCCACGTAGTCGCTCGGCCCCGGCGCGTACCACCCGCCGACATCGTCATCCACCACCGCCAGCTCGATGCCGCCCGAGAGATCGGGCCGCTCGCCGCGTATCCCCCGCGCGATGAGCCGGCGGGCCACCTCACCGCTGGTGAGCGCCGGGAGCGGCGCCGCGGGGCCGGCAGTCCCCACCTTGGCCAGCGCGGCCTCGTAGCGCCGGAGCGCCTCGGCGACGCGCGCCGCAGGCAAACGCCCGTCCTCCCGCGCCCGCTCCAGCTCGTGCAGCGTGCCGGCGAGATCGCCGGGATAGAGCAGGATGTCGCACCCGGCCGCGAGCGACGCCACCGCGGCCTCACCCTCGGTCGCCCCGGCCCGCGCTCCTTCCATGATGAACGCATCGGTCACCACCAGCCCGTCGAAGCCGAGCGTCCGGCGGAGGTAGCCGAGGATGGTGGGGCTGCGAGTCGCGGGCGCGCCGCTCGGGTCCCATGCCGGGTAGGCGACGTGCGCCGTCATCACCGACGCGACGCCGCTGTTCACCGCCGCCGCGAAGGGCCGGAGATCGGTGTCGGCCAGCTCCGCGAAGGGGGTCGCCACCGTGGGCATGACGTTGTGGGAATCGAGCGTGGTCCGCCCGTGCCCGGGGAAGTGCTTGGCGCAGGCGAGTGCCCCCTCGCCCTGGCACCCCTTCACCCACAACGACACGTTCCGCGAGGCGACCGCGGGGTCGGCCCCGAAGGAGCGGGTCTGCACGATCGGGTTCTTCGGCTCGATATCGAGGTCGGCATCGGGGGCAAAGACCCAGTCGATCCCGATGCTCCGCGCCTCGCGGGCGGTGGTGGCGCCGGCCCAGCGGGTCACCTCGTCGTCGGCGAGCGACGCCAGGGCGCCTGGCGGGGGAATCTCGGTGAGCCGCCGCGCAGCAGCAGCTCGGGTGGAGCGGATCGAGGATCAGCCAGCGCCCGGCGAACAGCAGGTCGAGCAGGTGGTGCGGCGATCTCGTCGGCCCGCGCCCCGCCGACGCCGAAGACGATGAACCCGCCGACCCCGAGCTCGAGGGCGTGCGCGATGGCCCGGTCCTCGTGGGAAAACCCCGTCTGGGGCTTCCAGCGGAGCGCGGGAAAGGCCAGCCGACCGAGGGTCATGCGGGCGTGATCTGTCCGAGGATGCGGGAGCCGGCGGCGCCCGTCGCCGAGGGGAGGTTTCCGGGCTGTCCGTGAATGCAGAGGTAGCCCAGGAGCGCAAAGGCGACCGCTTCCTTGGCGTCCCCGGTGAAGAAGAGGTCGTCGAAGTGCCGCAGGGTGACGCCCTGGGCCTGGAGCAGCGCGGCCAGCCGCTCGCGCAGGACCGGGTGCCGCATCCCGCCGCCCGATCCCACCACCTCGGGCACGCCCGGCGCCCAGCGTGCAATGGCGTCGGCGATGGTGCGGGCGGTGAGTTCCACCGCGGTGGCGACGCCGTCGGCGCGGCACCAGCTCGTGAAGCTGGCGGGCATAGGCGGCGCCGAAGTGCTCCCGCCCGGTGCTCTTGGGGGGCGGAGCGGCGAAGAACGGATCGGCCAGCAGCCGAGCCAGGGCCGCCGGGTCGGCCGCGCCCTTCCGCGCCAGCCGCCCATCTTCGTCATAGGGGAGCGCGGAGTCCACCAGCCGGGCGACGGCGTCGATGATCGCGACGCCGGGCCCGGTGTCGCAGGCCAGCGTGCCCCCCTCGGTGGCGCGCCGGGGCACCAGGGTGAAGTTGGCCATCCCCCCGATGTTGAGCAGCACCCGGGGATGATCCGCGTGGCCGAAGAGCAGGACGTCGGCCATCGGCACCAGCGGCGCCCCCTGCCCGCCGGCCGCGACATCCCGCGCGCGGAACCCGCTCACCACCCGCACCCCGAACCGCTCCGCCACGATGGCCGGTTCGCCCAGCTGCCAGCTGACCTGGGGCGGCTCGTGCCAGATGGTCTGGCCGTGCATCGCGATGAACGAGAGATCCGAGGCCCGGGTGTGCGACCCGGCCAGCAGCGCCTCGACCGCCTCCGCGGCCCACACCCCGACGAGGGCGTGGAGCAACGCCAGTTCCCGGGCCCCACCCTTCTCGAGGGCGGAGAGAATCGTCTCCCGCTCGCTCGCGGAGTAGGGCCGGGTGTGGAAGTGCAGCAGCTGGATGTGGGTCGGGCCGTCGCAGCGGACCAGCGCCGCATCCATCCCGTCGAGCGAGGTGCCCGACATGAGGCCGACGCCAAGGGTGGGTCGCTCGGTCATGAGGTGCGTACCTGGGGTGGGTCGCCGATGACATCGCGGAGCCGGCCGCCGGCCTCGGCAATGAGGCGCTCGGCCTCCGGCTTCGCGACGCCCCGGCGCAGCATGACGATGGCGGTCTTCACCCGTCCCTCCGCGGCCTCGAGAGCACGGGCAGCCTCGGCCGGGTGACACCGGCGGTCTCCATGAGGATCCGCTCGCTTCGGTCGGTGAGCTTGGCGTTCCAGGCCCGCAGGTCGACCATGAGGTTCCCATAGGTCTTCCCGAGCCGTATCATGGCGCCGGTGGTGAGGGTGTTGAGTACAAGCTTGGTGGCGGTGCCGGCCTTCATCCGGGTGGAGCCGGTGACCACTTCGGGGCCGACCAGCACGGTGATGCAGACGTCGCAGGTCTCCCGGAGCAGCGCGGGCGGCTCCGCGCAGGAGACGAGCATCGTGCGGGCCCCGAGGGTCTGCGCCCGGCCCAGCGCGGCGCGGACGAAGGGAGTGGAGCCGCTCGCCGCGATCCCGACGACCACGTCGAGATTGGTCACCTGACTGCCGTCCATCTCGGCGATGCCGGCGTTCACGTCGTCCTCGGCGCCTTCCACCGAGCGAAACATCGCCTTGTACCCGCCGGCGATGATCCCCTGGACCATCGTGGGATCGCTGCCGAACGTGGGGGGACACTCGGAGGCATCGAGCACGCCCAGCCGCCCGCTGGTGCCCGCCCCGACGTAGAAGAGGCGGCCTCCCTGGCGGAAGGCCGCCTCGATCAGCTCGACGCCCCGGGCAATCTCGGCGCGGGCACGAGCCACCGCCGCCGGGATGCCGGCGTCCTCCGCACCGATCAGGTCGACGATCTCGAGCGCGCTGGCGCGGTCGATGTCGACGGTGCGCGGGTTGCGCCGCTCGGTGAGCCTGGGATCGAGAAAGGATTCGGTCATTGGTGCGCCGGGTAGGCAAGCCCTAAATTAGGTGTCCCGGGTACCCCCAGCAACAACAGCCCCTCCCGATTTCGAGGTCGCCTTTGCGCTCCACCCGCCTGCTTCTCGCCCTGCTTCTTGCCGCCGCCTGCGCCAAGCCCCAGCCCGCCGGCACCGCCGCGAAGGTACCCGCCGGCCCGGCCGAAGGGGTCAACCCGGCCTGGGCGCTGACCGGGAAGGCGAAGGTCGCCACCGGCAGCAAGGCCATGGTCGTCTCCGGCAGTCCCATCGCCAGCGAGGTGGGCCGCCAGATTCTCCAGCAGGGCGGGAACGCGGTCGACGCCGCGGTCGCCGTCGGCTTCGCGCTCGCGGTGGTGCACCCGCAGGCCGGCAACATCGGCGGGGGCGGGTTCATGGTCTTCCACATGAACGACGGCACCCACGCGGCGCTCGACTACCGCGAAACCGCGCCGGGCCGGGCCTCCCACGACATGTACCTCGACCGCTCGGGCGAGCCCACCGCCCTCTCCGACAAGGGCGCCCTCGCGGCGGGGGTGCCCGGGGCGGTCGCGGGCATGCTCGAGGCCCACAAGCGCTTCGGAAAGCTCCCCCTCGCCACGATCATCGAGCCGGCCATCCGGCTGGCGCGGGATGGCTTCGTGGTCGACTCGGTGCGGAGCCAGTCGATCGACAACTATCGCGCGTCGCTCTACACCTACGCCGCCTCCCGCCGGTATTTCCTCCCCGACAATGGCCAGGCCCCCGCGATCGGGAGCACCTGGAAGCAGGAGGACCTGGCCCGGACCCTTACCGCCATCCGGGACCGTGGTCCGGACGGCTTCTACCGGGGGTGGGTAGCCGACTCGATCGTGGCGGAGATGGACCGGAGCGGCGGCCTTATCTCCCACGAAGACCTGGCCAACTACAAGGCGCTCTGGCGCGACCCGGTGAAGATCAGCTACCGGGGCTACACCATCTATTCGATGCCCCCCGCCTCCTCCGGCGGCGTGACGATGGGGCTGATCATGAACATCATGGAGGGCTTCGGGAAGCTTCCCCCCTTCGGAAGCCCCGCCCTGCTCCATCGCGAAGCCGAAGCGATGCGCCGCGCCTTCACGATGCGGAACACCACGCTGGGTGATCCCGCCTTCGTGAAGATGCCGCTCGAGAAGATCCTCTCGAAGGAGTACGCCTCCGCCCTCCGTGCCGAGGTGAACCCGGACCACGCCTCGAAGACGCCGACCTTCACCCCCGAGATCAAGGACGGCGCCAGCACCACCCACTACTCGGTCGTCGACGCCGAGGGGAACGCGGTGAGCTGCACGACGACGCTGAATGACAGCTACGGCAGCGCGCTCGCCGTCTCCGGGGCCGGGTTCCTGCTCAATGACGAGATGGACGACTTCGCCACCGCGCCGGGCAAGCCGAACATGTACGGCCTGGTCCAGGGCGAGGCCAACGCCATCCAGCCCAACAAGCGGATGCTCTCGGCGATGACGCCGAGCGTGGTGCTGGATCCGCAGGGGAAGCTCTACCTGGTGGTCGGCACGCCGGGCGGCCCGACGATCATCACCCAGGTGTACCACGTGATCAGCAACGTGATCGACCACGGGATGACGCTGCCCCAGGCGATCGAGGCGCCGCGGATGCACCACCAGGCCCTCCCGGACGAGATCCGGGTGGAGCGGAACGGCTTCTATCCCGGGACGCTGGCCCAGCTGGAAGGCCTGGGGCACAAGCTGGCCAACCGGGGCCGCTGGGGGGATGTCGAGGCGATCATCCGCACGCCGACGGGGTGGCAGGGGGTGAGCGATCCGCGGCTGGGCGGTGGAGGGGCTGGGTACTAGAGGCGGTCAGGCGGTCAGGCGGTCAGGCGGTCAGGCGGTCAGGCGGGAGTTGAAATAGAAAGGGTGAGTTCCGCAAGGAACTCACCCTTTCATCGTCCTACTGACCGCCTGTCCGCCTCACCGCCCTCTAGTCGAATCCTACCGAGTGACGGTAAAGGTCGACCCCAGCGTGAACTCCACCTTCATCCCGGGCCGCACCACCACGTCGCGGTCGGCGGTCTTGGAGGCGAGGACCGCGCCCCCCGCGGCCCCGGCGATGCCGCCGATGATCGCGCCGGTCTTCCCGCCGATCACCTTGCCGGCGATGGCGCCCCCCGCGGCCCCCGCGCCCACCCGGGCAGCGCCGCCGGCGGTGACACCCTGGCCGACGAGGTCATGCTCCACGGTGGCGGTGCGGGCGGTGCCGCTGATGGCGCGGCTCTCACCGTCGATGGAGATCGAGGTGGCCTCGAGCCGGATCTTCCCGTCCTTGGCGCTCTTGTTGGGAGCAGGCTCGAGCACCGCGACGTTGAAGGTCACGGTGGAGCCGGCGGGGATCACCACGTTCCCCTTGGCGTCCTTCACGTCCTCGCTGACGGTGGCGGTGAAGGTCTCACCCGCCTTGTTGTGGCGGGAGTGGAGGCTGTCCACCGCGGAGGCGGTGACCACCACGCCGCTGTCGAGGGAGACCGCCTTGGGAGCGGGCGGCGCCGGCTTCGAGGGCGTGGGCGCCGGGGTGGTCGGCTTGGGCTTGGGCGCCGCCGGCTTCGCGGTCGAGGGCGCCGGCTCCGAGGTGCTCGGCGTGGCGGCCGGCGGGGTCTCCGACGGCCGGTCGTTGATCGCGGTGGTCGATTCCGCGGGCGCGAGCTGGAGATCGCGCGACAGGCTGTCGGCGCTCGCGCTCTGCTGTCCATCCTTCTTGCCGCACCCGACGAGCATGGCGAGGGCCAGCGCGGCGGCGAATGACTTCTGCATGAGACTGCCTCCCGGTACGGTGACTTGCCTGGCCCTTCCTGGCCCGGCGACATTCCACTGATGAAGCACCTGCGCCGACTGCTGCCGGACATTCGCCGTCACTGGCTTGCCTATGCCGGCGGCCTTCTCTGCGTCATACTCTCCAACTACTTCATCACCCTGGTCCCCACCTTCGTACAGCGGGGGATCGACGCGGCCGACCGGGGCCGCGCGATGGAGGGAGTCTATCTCGCGCTGCGCCTGCTGCTGGGCGCCGCGGTGCTCGGCGGCCTGTTCCGCTACGCCATGCGGGAGCTGCTGAACAGCACCAGCCGGCGGGTGGAGACCGATCTCCGCAACCGCCTCTTCGGGCATCTCCAGAAGCTCTCGGCGGAGTTCTACGACCGCTTCGCCACCGGCGACCTCATGGCGCGGAGCACCAACGACCTGCTGGCGGTGCGGATGGTGGCGGGACCGGCGGTGATGTACCTCTCCGATACCCTGTTCCGTGCGGTCATGGTGATGCCCAAGCTGCTGCACATCAACCCGCATCTCACCGGGATCGCGCTGCTGCCGCTGATCGGGCTGCCGGTCATGATGGTGATCTTCGGCCGGGCGATTCACCGCCGGACCGAGCGGGTCCAGGCCGCCTACTCCGATCTCACCACCGCCGTCCACGAGAACCTGTCGGGCACCCGGATCATCCGTGCCTATCGTCAGGAAGCGGCGGAGACCGCGCGATTCCGCACGATAAACACCGAATACGCCACCCGCAACCTGTCGCTGGCCCGTGTCGCGGGCGCCTTTCACCCGGTGCTGGCGCTGCTCGGCGGCCTCGGAGCGGTGGCGGTGATCTGGATCGGGGGCGGGCTGGTGATGCAGAACACCATCACCGTCGGCGACTTCGCCGCGTTCAATCTCCAGCTGGTCTCCCTGGTCTGGCCGATGATCGCGCTCGGCTGGGCCGTGAACCTGGTCCAGCGGGGCGAAGCCTCGATGGGCCGGATCAACGCCCTCTTCGACAACCAGCCCGCCATCACCTCGCCGGCCGAGCCGGTGGCGCTGGCCCCGGGCGCCACCGCGCGCACCATCGAGTTCGAGCGGGTCTGGTTCCGCTTCCCCAACGCGCATGCCCGCGGCTGGGTGCTGCAGGACGTGTCCTTCCGGGTACCCGCGGGCGGGGCGCTCGGCATCGTCGGCGCCACCGGCTCGGGGAAGTCGACCATCGCCGACCTGCTGGTCCGCACCTACGACCCCGACCAGGGCCGCATCCTCATCGACGGGGTGGACCTGCGGGCGCTGAGCCTCGAGGCACTGCACCGCGCGGTCGGGATCGTGCCGCAGGAGACCTTCCTCTTCAGCGACACCGTGCGGCACAACGTCCTTCTCGGCGCCCCCGACGACGGCCGGCTCGAGCGGGTGGCGGAGACCTCCCAGCTCGCCGCCGCGATCCCCGACCTGCCCAAGGGCTACGACACCATGCTGGGCGAGCGGGGCATCAACCTCTCCGGCGGCCAGCGGCAGCGCGCGGCGATCGCGCGGGCCCTGGCGCAGGACCCGCCGGTGTTCGTGCTCGACGACTCCCTGTCGGCGGTGGACACCCAGACCGAAGCGCGCATCCTGCACGGCCTCCGGAGCGCGCTCGCCAGCCGCACCCGGATCATCATCTCCCACCGGCTGAGCGCGGTGCGGGAGGCCGACCTGATCATCGTGCTGGACCAGGGCAAGGTGGTGGAATCGGGGACCCACGAGGCGCTCATGGGGGCGAAGGGGCGCTACTGGGAGCTGCTGCGACGGCAGGAGACGGAGGAGGAGCTGGAGACAGTCTAAACAGCGTGAGCGGGAACAGCGACTGCGTAAGCGGTGAGCGGTGATCGGGGCACTGGAGGGGCAACCTGGATTCCTCGGTCGCTGCGCTCCCTCGGAATGACAGCAACCCATGACCCCACGCGACCGCAGGCTGTCATCCCGAGCGCAGCGAGGGATCTAGTCAGCCGAGCCACGAAGCCAGTCGGTGGTGAGGTCCAGCCAACCTGCGTTTGTCTTCTCGATCAACTCGATCTTCTTCTCGCGCCTCCAGCCCTTGATCTGCTTCTCCCGTTCAATAGCAGCGCGCACATTGGGCGTCAGCTCATACCAGACCAGCCGGGTCACGGCATACCTGGACGTGTGTCGCGACCCGATGCCGTTGCGATGCTGCCAGACACGCCGGAGAAGATCGGAAGTGACACCGACGTAGAGCCGTCGGGTCAGCGAGGCGAGGATGTAGACTGCGAATTGTCTCGGGCGCATGCCCGAGCATTGCCCAAGGGAATCAACGTGGCGTCAACGGACCGGGGGCCTCGGAGTTCTGGGCGGGGCATCCCAGATTCCTCGGTCGCTACGCTCCCTCGGAATGACAGGGGGGGCTGCGCTTCCTCGGTCGCTACGCTCCCTCGGAATGACAGGGGGGCTGCGCTCCCTCGGAATGACAGGAGCAAGGCGCTTGTCATCCCGAGCGCAGCGAGGGATCTACTCCGATCAACCCAGGACTAGAGTCGCTCCAGGAGGCCCGTCGGGGTCAATCCCTGAAGCCACCCGGCAAGTCGAGTAAACTGACCAGTGACCAGCAGGAGCCCTACGAAAACCAGCAGGCCGCCACTGAGACGCATCACCCACGGCAGGTACTTCCGGAATTTCTGGAACCAGGCCAGGAACCCGTCCACCGCCCACGCCGCGATCAGGAACGGCACCGCCAGCCCCGCCGAGTAGGCGCCCAGCAGCAGCATCCCCTTCCCCACCGTCTCCGTCGCCGAGGCCATGGTGTAGATCCCGCCGAGGATCGGGCCGATGCAGGGCGTCCACCCCGCGGCGAAGGCCATCCCCACCAGCACCGACCCGAGGTACCCCACCGGCTTGTTCTGCAGGTGGAGGCGCTTGTCCTGCATCAGGAAGTTGAACTTGAAGACGCCGAGGCAGACCAGCCCGAAGAAGATGATCAGCACCCCGCCCACCCGCTGGAGCCAGACCTCGTGGAACTTGAGCGCCCGCCCCAGCGCGGTCGCCGAGGCCCCCAGCAGCAGGAAGATGAGGGAGAAGCCGACGACGAAGCAGAGCGCGTGGAGGAAGGCGAGGCGCCGCCGCGAGCCCATCTCGTCGAGCGTGAGCCCGGTGAGGAACCCGATATAGGAGGGAACCAGCGGCAGGACGCAGGGCGAGAGGAAGCTCAGGAGCCCCGCAAAGAAGGCCACCGCAATGCCAAGCGACGGGTCACTCACGGCTCACCCCAGTCCCTTCCGCTGGCACGGCTGGCAGACCCCGTAGATCTCGACCCGGTGCCGTTCGGGCTGGAAGCCGTGCTCGTCCGCGATGATCGGGAGCATCCGTTCCAGCCGTTCGTGATTGAACTCGACCACCCTGCCACAGCGGACACAGATCAGGTGCTCGTGATCGGTCTGTGCCGACATCGGCTCGAACCGGCGGAAGCCCTGCCCGAAGTCGTGCCCCCGCGCCAGCCCGCTCTTTTCCAACAGCTCGAGGGTCCGGTAGATCGTCGCGAGGCCCACCTTCTCGCCCCGCTCCCCCAGCCGCCGCCGCACCTGGTCGGCGGAGAGATGCTCCTCCGAGGTGAGCACCAGCTCGGCCACCAGGTCGCGCTGGCGGGTCACCGGCTGGCGATGATCCCGGAGATAGTGCCGGAACCGCTCGACCAGCGCCGCGCCCTCAACCGAGCTGAGCCGCGCCATCCTGGGCCGGGAACCAGCTCTCCACCGGCACCGGCCGGGGGTCCTCGTCCTCGATCCGCTTCCGCACGCCGGCCAGCAGTTCCTCCAGCGTCTCGACCGGGCCCTGGCCCACTTCCTCGAGGTGCGCCTCGAACTTCCCGCGCTCCTTCCCCTTGAGGATCATCATGAACCGGGCGGTGTAGATCCGCCGCCGCTCCTGGGCCTCGCCATCCACCCGCGAGAGCATCGCGGTGCCGAACTCGCGCCCGTCCCGCTTGATCGTGCGGAACTGCCAGACCCCGTCGATCTCCGACACCGGCAGCATCGTCGCGACCTGCTCGGCCAGCTTGCCCCAGCCGGATCCGGGCTGATTGAGAATCACGCCGTCATTCCTTTCTCGACATAGAACCGCAGCACGTGCATGAAGTCCTGCGCGTTGGTCACCACCCCGTACGCCTGGTGGGTGCCCCGGTCCTTGAGCTTGTTCACCACGAACTCGGTCTGGTCCACGCAGATGGTCATCAGGGGCGTGGGCACCCCGTCGTAATTCGTATGATAGGCGGGGAGCATGTTCCCCACCGCGATGGCGTGCAGCGCCGTGGCAATGAGGATGGCACCGGTGGCCTTCACCGTGTGCTCCCGCATCGCGTCCTGCGCCGCCAGGCTGTCGCTGTAGACCCCGGGCAGCGGGCCGTCATCACGGATCGAGCCGGCCAGCACGTACGGCACCTGGTGGGTCACCAGCGCGTGCATGATACCGCCCCGGATCACCCCCTGCTCCACCGCCTTCTCGATGGAGCCGCAGGCCCGGACCTGGTTGATCGCCCGCATGTGAAGACCATGCCCGCCGTCGGTGGGCCGGCCGGTGTTGCTCATCCCGAGCGTGGTGCCGAAGATCGCCGCCTCGATGTCGTGGACCGCGACCGCATTCCCCGCCAGCACCGCGTGCACGAAGCCCTGCTGGATGAACCACTCGAAATCGCCGCGCGCCCGGCTGTGCACCAGCGCCGGTCCCGCCACCCAGATCAGGAAACCGCGTTTCCGTTCCTCGAGGAGCCGGGCCGCGAGATCCTCGTAGTTCACCGGCCGCTCGCGACTCACCTCGGTCGACATGAACCGGAACTCGTTGGCGCTGTGCGCCCCGCCGAGGAACCCCGCCGAGTGGACGTAGATCCCCTCGGATCCGTCTTCGGCGAGGCCCATCGCGATCTCGTCGCCCCGCTTGAGCCGCCGCGGCTCGATCACCTCGAGCGCGCCGTTCACCCGCCGGATGGCGCAGTCCATACGCGGACGGGTGGGCAGCACCCAGCGGCCCCCGCTCCGGATGTACGTTGGCAGGTTGGAGGTCGAGAAAAAGCCTTCCGGCAGCACCCCGTCGCTCGGGACGGCCAAGAATCTGGCCTCCGGGGCATTCACCAGGGGTGATGATGTAAAGTCCGGTGGGCGATAGTTTTGCGGGGGCATGGCGAGGCGGAATCTGACCGCGCCACCGGGCGAATTCAAGCCGACCGAGTGGGTGAAAAGACCCGCTGGGTGGTGTATATCCCCCAGCCAGTGCCACCCGGATGCACGGAAGCCCGGGCGACTGATCCCGCTAAGCGCATGACCCCCAAGCGACTCGGCGCGCTCCCGGTATTCACGAGCGGTGCGGCACGGCCCCTGCCTAAGGGCGACGGCTTTGCTCCAATCCCCCAGAACAATCCTTCAGGAAGACGCATGCGGACTCTTTCCTTGTTCGTGCTTGGCACCCTGATCGCCTCCCCCGCAATGGCCCAGGTCCGTGACTCGGTCCGGCAGGACACGATCAAGGTCCTGCCCGAGATCACGGTCACCGTGACCCGCACCCCCGAGAAGGTGTCCCGGGTGCCCGCCGCGGTCGGCGTGGTGAACCGGAGCGATATCCAGGGGGGCCAGAGCACCCTCGGCATGGACGAGGCGCTGAACAACATTCCCGGCGTCTACGTCGCCAATCGCTACAACTTCTCGGTCGACCAGCGGCTCTCGATCCGCGGCTTCGGCAGCCGGGCCAACTTCGGGGTGCGGGGCATCAAGGTCCTGCTCGACGGCGTCCCCCAGACCCTTCCCGACGGCCAGAGCCAGCTCTCCAACGTCGACTTCGCCAACCTCCGCTCCATCGAGGTGCTGCGCGGCGCCAGCTCCTCGCTCTACGGCAACGCCTCGGGCGGCGTGCTCTCGCTCAACTCCGAGCAGGCCGGGCCGGGACCGTTCGCGCAGTCGGTGCGGGTCGAAGGGGGGTCGTTCGGGCTCTTCAAGATCGGGAGCCGCACCTCCGGCCGGAGCGGCCCTGTCGACGGGGTGCTCTCGGTGAGCCACACCAACCTGGACGGCTTCCGGCAGCAGAGCGAAACGAAGATCACCCAGCTCTCGCTGGCCGGGAATTACCTCGCCGGCGGCAACACCACCCTCGGGGTTCGCTTCTCCTACAGCGACCAGCCCACGGCCCAGAACCCCGGCGCCCTGACCCGCGCCGAGGTGCTCAAGAACCCCGACAGCGCCGCGGCCAACAACATCCTCCGCCGCACCGACAAGGAGGTCTGGCAGGGGCAGCTCGCCCTGACCGGCACCCACTACACGGGCAATGGCCGCTTCGACGTGGCCGTCTTCGGCGTGCTCCGTAACCTCGACAACCCGCTGGCCACCCCGCCCCCGCAGGGCACCGGCGCCCTGATCGGCACCTTCGTGCGGCTCGACCGCCAGGTCTACGGCCTCCGGCTCTCGACCCAGCAGCGGCTCGGCGCCGGCGGCGACCGGGCCCCGTCGATCACCGCGGGCGTCGATCTCCAGCGGATGCGGGACGACCGGGAGAACTGGCGCGACTCCGTCGGCATCCGCGACACCCTGTTCATCGACCAGCGGGAGAAGGTGACCGAGTACGGCGCCTTTGCGCAGCTCCACTGGAGCCCCACCGAGATCGTGGCCCTGACGGCGGGCGGGCGGTACGACGCGGTCAAGTTCGACGTCACCGATCACTTCTTCGGCGACGGCTCCGACAACAGCGGCAACCGGACGATGTCGTCGGTGTCGGGCAACGTGGGCCTGAGCCTGATCCCCGACAACCGCTTCAGCCCCTACATCAACGTCTCCACCTCCTTCGAGACCCCGACGACCACCGAGCTGGTGAACCAGCAGGCCAACGTAGGCGGGTTCAACAAGAGCCTCGACCCCCAGCGGGCGGTGAACTACGAGCTGGGCGCGCGCGGCGTGGTCGGCCCGGTGACCTACACGGTGGCCGGCTTCATCGGCCGCATCAAGGACGCGATCGTGCCGTTCACCGAGGTGGGCGGCCGGAGCCTCTTCACCAACGCCGGCAAGCTCAAGAACGACGGGCTCGAGTTCGGCATCAGCGCGAGGGTGCTCGACCAGCTGCGCCTCTTCGGCAACTGGACCTACGCCAACTATCGCTTCGACACCTACCGGGTGCAGCGGCTGGTCGCGGGGAACCCGGTGGTCGACACCCTCGACGGCAAGCGGCTCGCCGGCGTCCCCAAGGCGTTCATCCGGCTCGGCCTCCGCGCCGGCCCGGTGCAGGGCGTCTCCCTCGACGTCGACCACACGATGTCGTCCTCGCTCTTCGCCGACGACGCCAATACCCTCTACGTGAACGGCTGGGGCAAGAGCGGGCCGGGCGACATCAGCGGGGTCGGCCTGGGCGTGACCAACCTGCGGCTCAGCTGGGAGGGACGGAGCGGCGGGGCGTTCCTGCGGCCCTTCATCGGGATCAACAACCTCTGGGACCGCCGGTACGTCGGCGCGCTGACGATCAACGGGACCTTCGGCCGCGTCTTCGAGACCGCCCCGGGGCGGAACTACTACCTCGGTGGAGAGATCGGGTGGGCGAAGTAGAGGGCTGAGCTCCGTGCAGCGCTGAGCATTCCGAGTTCCGGGTTCCGAGTTTCCAGTCGCGAGTGTAGTTTCTCGCGCGGGGAAACCTCGAGTGGATGGGTGCGTCCCTCACTCGGAACTCGGAACCCGGAACTCGGAACGTTCACCTGATGCTTCGCGCCCAGCCACTCACCGCGGCCCTGCTTGCGGTCGCCACCACGCTGGCGGCGGCCCAGGCTCCCGCCGTGATGACCCCTCCCCAGAAGCGGCCCTTCTCCCTCCAGACCGACTTCGGGCTGGTGAACACCGCCGGCAACACCTCCACCACCACCTTCAACGCGGGCGACGCGCTGAGCTTCACCTCCGGCCCCTGGTCGGTGGGACAGACGTTCGCGGTGGTGTACGGGAGGACCGACGGGAAGCGTTCCGCGGAGAACTACGTCGTGGCGCTGCGGGGGGACTACCGGATCCGGGACGGGCTGGGCACGTACCTGGGCGGGCGCTGGACCCGGGATCGGTTCGCAGGCATCTCCCGGCGCTTCGAGGAGGGGATGGGACTGACCTTCCGGGCGGTGACCAGCCCGGAGACCGAGCTGGCCTTCGAGGCCGGCGCCTCGCTCAACCAGCAGTGGAGCACCAACGGCACCCGCGACCGGTTCGCGTCGGGCCGGGGCGCGCTCCGCTACAAGCGGATGATCAACAAGGCCGCCTACTTCAAGCAGCTCGCCGAGGTCCTGCCCAACCTGATCGAGGGGAATGATGTGCGGGTGAACAGCGAGAGCGCGCTGGTGGCCCCGATCTCCACCCGGGTGGCGCTCAAGGCGAGCTACGTCGTGAAGTTCGACAACGAGCCCCAGCCCGGGTTCGAGACCACCGACCGCTACCTCACCTCCGGGCTTCAGGTGGTCTTCTAGCGGGCCCGCAGCTCCTCCGATTCGAGAACCCGGTTGCCCTCCGGCTCCAGGGCGGCGCGCACCAGCGCCTCCCCGAGGATCGCCGGCGTGGTCGAGCGGTAGCGCGCCGCCAGCCGCTTCGCGCCGAACAGCCCCGCCACCGCCAGCAGCGCGTCACTCACCACCGCTCCCAGCCGTTCCCCCAGCCGGAACTCGTCCCGGTCCGGCCCGCTGATGAACGAGGGCCGGGCGATGACGTACGGCAGCGGGCCATCCATGATGGATCGCTCCACCAGCGCGCGCGCGGCGAGATACTGGTTCCGGGTGTCGGGCCGGACCCCGATCGAGGAGAGATAGACGAAGCGGGGGGTGCTGCCGGCGCGGCGGGCCGCGTCGTAGGTCATGAGGGTGAGCCCGACGTCGACCGTGGCGTAGTTCTCCACCCGGCCGTGCGCGGCGCGGGCCCGGCGCCCCCGACCACGGGTGGTCCCGAGCAGCGCGAAGACCAGCGCGGGGCGCAGCCGCTGGAGCGTCGCCTCCATCGCCTCCGACTTCCACGGCGTGGTATCGACGGTGGCACCCAGCGCGGCGAACCGCGCCTGCCACTCGGCCAGGAGGGGGGAGTCGGGCCGCACGTGCGCCACGCATGGGACCCCGGCGCGCTGCAGTGCGGCGACGACCGCCCGGCCGGTATAGCCGGTGGCGCCCGCAACGAAGGCGGGGTTCAACTCGGCTTCTTCCGCGGGATGCTGAGAGTGTTCCAGCGCGGGCCGGCCAGGTGCCGTGCGAGCTGCACGATCTGGCCGATGTGGTAGGCGTAGTGTGCCAGCTGGGTGTTGATCGCCTCGACGACCGGGATGCGGTGCCCCCGGATCAGGACCGTTCTCTGGAGGTCCGCCGGGGTCAGCTGGTCGAGCGCCTCGAAGAGCCGGGCCCAGCCGTCATCCCACCACTCGAACAGCTTTTCCCGGGAGAAATTCCCGTCGATCTCGAATTCCGAGTCGCGGTTGCGGTCCGGCTTCTCGCCGTCGGAGGTGAGAAAGCCGGTCCACCGGCTCCGCATGTTGCCGGCCAGGTGCTTCACCAGCGTGGCGATGCTGTTGGCATCGGGATCGAGCTGGTCGGTGAGCCCCTTGTCGTAGACCTGACGGATGGCGCCTTCCCCGAGCTTCTTGTGGGCCCGGAAGCGCTCCTTCACGTCGCGGAGGTAGATGAGGGCGAGATCGTCACTCATAGGCGGTCAGGCGGTCGGGCGGTCAGGCGGTCGGTTGATTGGTTGAGGGAGAGGAATGTAGTCGTACGGAGGGATCCCGCCACGCCGCGGCTCACAGATCTTCCAGAAGGCGCCAGACTTGCCGCCTACGCGCCTACGCGCCTACGCGCCTACGCGCCTGACCGCCTGACCGCCTGACCGCCTGTCCGCCCTACAGCAGACTCCCCGGATCCCGGTCCATCACCACCCGCACCCCGCTCGCCCCCGGCAGCCGGTCGCCCGCCGCATAGCGCACGATCCGGCCCAGCGGCTCGCTCTCCCCCCGCAGCACCACGTGCCAGCGCCACCGGTTCTTGATCCGCCCGATCGCGCAGGGCGCCGGTCCCAGCACCGCCACGTCGAGCTGCTGCTTCTCAATCAGCGCCCGGCACCACGCCGCCACGCTCCCCGCCACCTCGGCCACGGTGATGTCCTGCTCCCCCGACACCACGAGGTTCACCAGCGAGGCCAGCGGCGGGTACGGCGGCGAAGAACGCACGCTCAGCTCCCGCGCCAGGAACCCCTCGGCGTCGTGCGCGGCAGCGGTGATGAGGGCGTAGTGCGCCGGGTTCCTGGTCTGCACCACCACCTCGCCACCCTTGGGGCCCCGCCCCGCCCGCCCCGCCACCTGGGCAATCAGCTGGAAGGTGCGCTCCGCCGCCCGGAAATCGGGAAGGTGGAGGCCGGTGTCGGCGTCGACGACCCCGACCAGCGTGACGTTGGGGAAGTCGAGGCCCTTGGCGATCATCTGGGTACCGAGCAGGATGTCGACCTCTCCCCGGCCGACCTTGTCGAGGATCGCCTGGTGCGACCACCGGGTGCTGGTGGTATCCAGGTCCATGCGCGCGAGCCGCGCTTCGGGAAAGCGCGCCGCGAGGAAGCGCTCGAGCTGCTGGGTCCCCACCCCCTTCATCCGCACCACCGTGTGGCCGCACTCGGTGCACGCCTCCGGCACCGCCTCGTCGTGGCCGCAGTAGTGGCAGCGCAACCCCGCGGGCGCCTGGTGCACCGTGAGCGAGATGCTGCAGTTGGGGCAGTCCCGCACCGTGCCGCAGGCGGGGCACTGGAGTATCGTGGCGAAGCCCCGGCGGTTGAGCAGCAGCAGCACCTGGTCGCCCCGCGCCAGCACACCGCTCACCGCCTGGTCGAGGCGATCGCTCCACGGCACCGCCCGCGCTTCCTTGACCCGCGGCGCGCTCCGGAGGTCGACCAGTTCCACCGGCGGCATCGGGTGTGCCCCGGCCCGCTCCGGGAGGCGAACCATGCGGAGGCGGGCACCCACCCGGTGCATTGTCTCCGGCGACGGCGTGGCGCTGCCAAGCACCAGGCGCGCCTCCTCCAGCCGGGCCCGCACCAGCGCCACGTCCCGGGCGTGATAGCGGGGCGCCTCGTTGTTCTTGTAGCTCCCCTCGTGTTCCTCGTCGACCACGATCAGGCCGAGCCGCTCCACCGGCGCGAAGATCGCCGAGCGGGCCCCCACCACCACCCGGCGCTCGCCCCGCCGGAGCGCCCGCCAGGCGTCGGCCCGCTCGCCGTCGGAGAGGGCGCTGTGGAGCACCGCCACCTCGTCGCCGAAGACACCCCGCACCCGGCTCACCGTCTGCGGCGTCAGCGCGATCTCCGGCACCAGGATGATCGCCCCCCGCCCAGCGGCCAGCGTCTCCCGCACCGCCTCGAGATACACCAGCGTCTTGCCACTCCCGGTCACGCCGAAGAGGAGCACTCCGTCGCCCGGCGGCGCCACCCGGATGGCCTCGATGGCCTCGCGCTGCGCGGCACTCGGGCTCGGCGGCGGCGGGGTGACCGGCGCATCGCGGAACGGATCGCGATGTACCACCACCTCCTCGTCCCGCGCGATTCCCTGCTCCACCAGCGCCGCGATGGACGGGCGGGAGAGCCCCAGCTGTTCCGCCAGGTGGCGGAGCGGCGCCGAGCCCCCCAGTTCTTCCAGCGCCTCGAGCGCCGCGCGCTGTGCCGGCTTCCGCTTGAACAGCTGGTCCCGCTCGGCCAGCGGCGGCACCGGTTCCACCAGCGTCACCACCCGCTCGGTGACGACGGCGGCGTCGGTCTCCGGCGCTTCCACCCGGAGCGTCACCGCGCCCGCCCGCACCAGCCGGTTCACCGCCTCCCACACCGGCCGCTTCATCCCCCGCGCAATCGCCGCGACCGGCGCCTCCCCGCCTTTGCGCTCCAGGAAGGTGCACACCTCGCCGGCCAGCCCGCCGGGAATCCCGCCTCCCGAGAGCACCGCGATCACCCGCGACTCGCCCCAGAGCGCGCCCGGGAGCACCGCCTTGAGCGTGAGCCCGAGCGGCGCGCCGTAGTACCCCGCCATCCAGCGGGCCGTCTCGAGGAGCGGTTCGGGGAGAGCCGGCACCGGGTCCGGTGCCGCGAGGATGTCGCGCGGGGTCTGCTTCGGCGGCTCGTCGGTCAGGCCGGTGACGATGCCGATCATCTCCCGCTGGCGCACCGGCACGACCACCCGCGCCCCGGGTGCCACCCGGTCGGCGAGCGAGTCGGGAATGCGGTAGGTGTACGGCTGGGCCAGTGGCAGCGGCAGCGCCACCAGCCCGAACCCCGGGGTCATTGCCGGGAGAGGCCCAGTCCGGGAGCGGTGGGAAGGCGCACCTGGCCGCCGTCGATCGTGGCGCCCTTGAACGGGTCGCTCGCGAGCAGCGCCGCGCCGTCCAGGTCCACGATGTCGACCAGCGGGGTGAAGTGCGCCGCCGCCGTGATGGCGATCGAGCTCTCGATCATGCACCCCACCATCACCATCATCTGGTGCGCCCTCGCGATCGCGATCATCCGCTGCGCTTCCCGCAGGCTGCCGCACTTGGCCAGCTTGATGTTGATCCCGTCCACCTTCCCCACCAGCGGCGG
Source organism: Gemmatimonadales bacterium (assembly GCA_046327735.1). Taxonomy (GTDB): domain Bacteria; phylum Gemmatimonadota; class Gemmatimonadetes; order Gemmatimonadales; family GWC2-71-9; genus JADJOM01. The sequence continues at coordinate 114,548 of JAXLXZ010000008.1, forward strand.
GATGTCGGCCGCCACCAGGCAGCTCTCGTCGGCGATGACCGGGATCCGCGACGCCCGCGTCACCGCCGCGAGCCCCTCGAGGTCCCGCGCCGGCAGCGGCTGCTCCAGCACCGTGACCTTGAACTCCTCCAGCACCGGGAGCATCCGGATCGCCTGCTTGACGTTCCAGCCGGTGTTGGCGTCCACCCGGAGTTCCTTGTCGGTGAGGCTCCGGATCGTCTGCAGGATCTCCACGTCGCGGTCGGTGCCCAGCTTGATCTTGAGGATCGGGTACTGCTCCGCCTCCTTCACCTTGACCTTGAGCTTCTCCACCGTGTCGATCCCGATGGTGAAGGTCGAGCGCGGCGCCTTGGCCGGGTCGAGGCCCCACATCTGGTAGACCGGGATGCCCAGCTTCTTCCCCACCAGGTCGTGCAGCGCCGCCGAGAGCGCGCACCGCGCCGAGGGGTGGAGGGCGAGGGCCGTCTCCCAGGTGCGCTCGATCGACTCGATGGCGAAGGGATCCTCCGGCAGGTGCTGCCCGTAGAGGGTGAGCGCCGCCAGCACCGTCTCGGTGCTCTCGCCGTAGATCTTGGCCGGCGCCGCCTCGCCCCACCCCTCGACTCCGTCGCTGTCGGTGAGCCGGACCATCACCGTGCGATAGTCACTCTGCCCGCCCCGCGCGATGATGAACGGGTGGCGGGTGCGGAGGTTGAGCACCTCGACGTCGAGGCGAAGCGTGCGAGCCATGGAGGAGGATACCGGAAAAAGGAGGCCGAATTATACCACCGACTTACCCGAGCGCGCCCACCGTCGCTGCCACGCCTTCGGCGATCCGCTCGGGGATGTACCCGCCTTCGAGCAGCCCCACCACCGGCACCCCCGGCAGCCGCTCGCGCAGCCGGTGGGTGAGCGTTGCGTAGTCCGCCGGCTCGAGCGTGAACCCGCCCAGCGGGTCGCCTCGCATCGCGTCGTAGCCCGCCGAGAGCAGGACCAGGTCGGGCGTCCACCCGTCGGTCGCCGCGACGATCGCGGCCCAAAGGTCGTCGACGTAGCGCGCCGCCGGCATCCCCGGCCCGCGCGGCACGTTGTAGACGTTCCCGACGCCCCGCTCCTCCGCCATCCCGGTGCCGGGATACCAGGGGTGCTGGTGCAGCGAGACGTAGCGCATCGTCGGGTCGTGCTCCAGCAGCGCCTGGGTGCCGTTGCCGTGGTGCACATCCCAGTCGATGATCAGCACCCGCTCCTGCCCCTCCCGCTGCGCCCGCCGGGCCCCCACGATGACGTTGTTCACCAGGCAGAATCCCATCGCCCTCTGCGCCAGCGCGTGGTGCCCGGGCGGCCGCACCGCCGCAAAGGCGTGCCCCTTCCCCGCGTGCGCATGCGCGATGGCCTCGGCCAGGGCACCGGTCGCCGCCAGCACCGCCGCCCAGCTCGCCTCGTTCATTGTGGTGTCGAGCGAGAGCACCCCGCCACCCGCGCGGCTCATCTCTTCCAGCCGCACCAGGTGCCCCTCGGGATGCACCAGCAGGAGATCCTCCCGCGTGCCGGGGGTGGCCTGCCGCAGCTCGGCCCGGGGATCGCGGGAGAGCCGCGCCAGCGTCACCGCCAGCCGCGCCGGGGTTTCCGGATGGCCGGGACCGGGATCGTGCCGGATGCAGTCGGGATGGGTGAAGACCGGGACCGGCATCGCTCAGGAGAGCGGCGGCTTGCGGACCAGTTCCCGGAGCGCGCGGGCCTCGTCGGCCACGTCGCGGCGGGCCTCGGCGAGCTCCCGCATCCGGGCCTGGTGACGCTGCCACGCCTTGAAGACCAGCCCCGCGATCGCGAGGAAGACCAGCCCCGACAGCAGCAGGCCGTAGCGCTCGCTCCAGAGGCCGGCCAGCGCCAACAGAACGCCGTCGAGGATCAACACCCCGACGGCGATGATGGTGGCGAGCCGGCCCCGGACGGGCCGGGGTGACGTCGGTGCCGTCAACGCACCGGGCGCCGGCGGCGGGGGAGCACGATCAGCTCGGCGTTGGGCACCACGCCGGCCTCGGCCAGCGAGCGCCCCTCGTCCAGCACCGCGGCGCCCCGGAACTTGACCTGGTAGTCCTCCGGCTTGCCCGCCTGCCGGGTCAGGCCCAGCGCCTTCTGCTTGAGCTCCTGCACCGTCGTCGTGGCGGGCAGCTCGAGCGCCACCCGGTCCCACGCATCCTGGACCATCACCCGCACCGGCAGCGTGCTCACGCGGCACCTCCCGACGGCAGGGTGGAGAGGAACCGGCCCACCGCCTGGTCGAACAGCAGCGTGCCGGCGCGCACCCGCGTGCCCGACGGGCCGCTCGTCACCGCGATCGCGATCTCCTCGCCCCCCTGCCCCCGCAGGGCGAGCCAGGTGGGCCCTTCCTTTTCCGGAAAGGCCGCGTTCCCCGGGACCCGGTCCTGGAAGAACTTCTTGGCGCGCGCGAGCACCTCGGCGCCGGAGAGGGAGGTGGTGGTTTCGTGGGTCATGGGTGTGAGGTGTAGATGGTCGTTGAGCCGTTAGCCGTTAGCCGTTAGCCGTTAGCCGTTAGCCGTTAGCCGTTAGCCGTGCCGAAGGTGATAAGGGGAATCCGACTCCACAAGGAATCACCTAGCGGCTAATGGCCAATGGCTAACGGCTTCTCCAGATCGCAATCCCCGTCGGCTGCGCCGGCACCGGCACCGTGGCGACCACCTTGCGGGCCGCGATGTCGAACATGTCGATCGCGCCCGGATCGGCCCCGATCGACTCCTGGCTGATGAAGGCGTACTTGCCGTCCGGCGAGTAGGCCACGCCGTGCACGATCTTCTTGGTGGTCGGCACCCGCACCACCTCGGTGAGGGCGACCGCGTCGACCAGCGAGAAGCTCTTGTCCTTCTTGTTGGTGACGATCACCCACTTCCCGTCGGCCGAGGGCTCCACGTTGTAGGCCCCGGCGCCGAGCGGGATTTCCTTCTTCTTGGCCAGCGTCGCCGCGTCCCACACCTGGAGCGAGTTGCCGTGGTTGCAGGCGGCGTAGAGCGTCTTGTCGTCGGGCGACACCGACACGAAGGTCGGGGCGCAGCTGCCGTCCCCGCCCGCCGCGGGCGCCGGGGCGGGCGCGCTCGCCGCCTGGGCCGGCGCGGGCGCATGGTTCATCTGCCCATGGTCCATCCCCGCCATCGCGTTCATGTCGTGGCCAGCCCCGGTCTTCACCCGCCGGGTGATCCGGAGCGACGCGACCTCGACCTCGAGCAGCTCGTCGCTGTTCATGCACGAGACGTACACGTAGGTCCCGGCGTGATTCGACTTCACCCCGTGCGGCATGTCGCAGGCCGGCAGGTTGGTGATCGTCGTCATCGAGGGGGTGTGCACCACCGTGACCACGTTGGTCCGGGGATGATCGCCGTGGAAGTCGGAGTTCGCCACGAAGGCGAGCTCCCCGTCCGGCGTCAGGCCGATGGTGGTGGGGAACATCTCCAGTGGAGCCCGGCCCAGCAGCGAGTCGCCGGTCGCGTCCATCTTCCACAGGGAGCCGAACGGCGTCCCGTGGGCGATGGACATGTAGTAGAACTTGTTGTCGGGGGAGACCGCGAGATTGTGGGGGCCGTCGATGTCCGCGGGCATGATGCCGACCGGCACCACCCGGTCGGGCGACAGCGTGCCGTTGCCCGGCTTGAACCAGCTGACGATGTCGCCCGACTCACTCACGATTCCGACGCGATACCCCGGATCCTGCGCCACCACCGTGGCCGGGACCAGCAGGGCCGCGAGCACCAGCATCCGCCGCATGGCTTCAACTCCTCGAAGGTTTAAACCCGCCCCTCAAGATAACGACGCTCGCGGAACGCGGAACGAGGAACGCCTGCTCGGAACTCCTAGCGCACCCGCTCCGCAATCCACGCAAACAGCTGGTCCTGGTGCACCCGCACCTGCGTCATCGCGTCCCGGTCGCGCACCGTCAGCGTTCCATCCTTGAGCGTGTCCCCGTCGACGGTGCAGCAGAACGGCGTCCCCGCCTCGTCCATCCGGCGGTAGCGCCGCCCGATCGCGCCGCTGTCGTCGTAGAAGCAGGGGAACGACTTCTTGAGGTCGTGGTAGATCTTCTCCGCCAGCTCCGGCATCCCGTCCTTCTTCACCAGCGGCAGCACCGCCGCCTTGATCGGCGCAACCGAGGGATGGAATCCGAGCACCACCCGGGTCTCGCCCTCCACCTCTTCCTCCCGGTACGCGTTCACCAGCACGGTGAGCGTGACCCGGTCGGCCCCCGCCGAGGTCTCCACGATGAAGGGGAGGTAGCGCTCATTGCCGGCCTGGTCGAAGTACTCCAGCTTCTTGCCGCTGTACTCCTGGTGCCGGCCCAGGTCGAAGTCGCTCCGGTTGTGGATCCCCTCGATCTCGTTCCAGCCGAAGGGGAATTCGTACTCGATGTCGAAGGCCGCCTTGGCGTAGTGGGCCAGCTCCCCCGGGCCGTGCTGGTGCCAGCGCAGCTTCTTCGGGTCGAGGCCGATCGAGTGATGCCAGCTCATCCGCCACTCGCGCCACCGCTCGAACCACTCCTCGTCGGTGCCCGGCTTCACGAAGAACTGCATCTCCATCTGCTCGAACTCCCGGGTCCGGAAGATGAAATTGCCCGGGGTGATCTCGTTGCGGAACGCCTTCCCGATCTGGGCGATGCCGAAGGGGATCCGCTGGCGGGAGGAGTTGAGGACGTTCTGGTAGTTGACGTAGATCCCCTGCGCCGTCTCCGGACGTAGATAGACCACGGCCGCCTGCTCCTCGACCGGCCCCATGAACGTCTTGAACATCAGGTTGAACATCCGCGGCTCGGTCAGCTCGCAGGTGCTGTGCTCCCCCGGGTGCTTGCTGGGCTTCTGGGGACACTGCGCGTCGCCCAGCTTGTCGGCCCGGAAGCGCGCCTTGCAGGTCTTGCAGTCGACCAGCGGATCGGTGAAGCCGGCGACGTGGCCGCTCGCCTCCCACACCCGCGGGTGCATCAGGATGGCGGCGTCGAGCCCCTCGATGTCATCCCGGGCGTGGACCATGGCGCGCCACCAGCGGTCCTTCACGTTCTTCTTGAGTTCCACCCCCAGCGGACCGTAGTCCCAGACCGAGCCAAGCCCGCCGTAAATCTCGGACGACTGGAACACGAAGCCCCGTCGCTTGCACAGCGACACGAGCTTCTCCATCAACGTGGTCTCGGCCATATACCTGGGTCGGGTCGGGGTGGGTGGTCTGGAGGGGGCGAAACCTAGGCTCCACGGTTTCGGGGGGCAAGCGACCCCGCGCTGCGGCAGCGATGCCACATACGGCACCCCGAGCGGCCCGAATCCCGATGAGGTAAGTTCCAGCCATGCAACGAGATGCCGGAAACAGGCCGATCCCGGGGGGGGCGGCCGATGACGAGGTTCTGGACGGCGAGAATTCTGCACCATTGCGCCGTCTCTTCATGGGCTCCAGAATCTCGGGTGGTGTGGAAGGCCTCACCCCCGCCGGATACCCCGCCCTGTTCCCGCCGTCTGGGAGGCTCGACATGTTGCTCCAGAATCGCCGGGGCTTTGCCCTGGAAGCCACGCTGATCCTGCTGGTCCTCATGGCCTCGCTCGCCGCCGCCGCGGTGATGGGAGCGGCCATGGTCCAGCGGAACGCCGGCGTCGACTACCGCGGCACCAGGGTGAACTATGCCGCCGAGGCCGGCGCCGACAACGTCATGGCCCAGCTGGAGACCGCCATGCTCGACGGCGTGATCACCGATCCCGAGCTGGCCGCGATCACCCCCCCGACGCTCACTGGCTTCACGATCACGACCTCGGCGGCCCGGACCGGGGCTGCGGTGCCCCGCACCATCGCCAACGGGCCCTTCACCGGGCTGATCGGCCTCAACCAGCAGATCGACATCACCGTCTCCGCGGTGGACGCCACCCGGAACCGGAGCGACGCCATCGTCTCGGTCAACGCCCAGTCGATCCCGCTCTTCCAGTTCGGCGTCTTCTACGAGAAGGACCTCGAGATCCACAACGGTCCCCCGATGACGTTCGCGGGGTGGGTCCACACCAACGGCAACCTGTACCTGTCGTCGGCCAACACCTACTTCCAGGACATCATCACCACGCCCCGGAGCGTCTTCTGGCAGCGGAAGGCGTACAACGATCGGCTGAACGGCGTCTACATCAACAACGCCGCCGGGACCCCGGTGGCCCTGAACTTCGACAGCCGCTCCGACCCGAGCGGGCCGGCCTTCAGCGCCAAGAGCAACACCAACTTCAATGGCCGGCTGATGACCGGCGTGATGGGGGTGACGGCGCTCCGGCTGCCGCTCCCCAACACGATGGACCCCGTCGAGCTGATCAAGCCGCGGAATGCCGGCGACGATCCCACCGTGCGGAACGTGAAGATGGCGTGGAAGGCCGACTACCACATCACCGTCGACCTGAACCTCCTCACCACCCCCTGCGCCCCGGGCGCGATGGCGGTGCTGCCCGCCCGGACCACGCCGGACGTGCCCAGCGGCGACTGCGACCTGATCTTCAAGGGCTACCGCAACCGGTTCGTCGACGGGCGCGAGGATGTGGGGGTCGATGTCTTCGAGATCGACATGGGCCGGCTGATGGCCTGGATGGATGTCGCCCCGGGGACCCGCGGCAGCAGCATCATGTACATCACCTTCGTGAACGGCTCCGCCACCGACCCGAACCGCGACTACCCCGCGGTCCGCATCCGCAACGGCCGGACGATCACCCGCCCGTTCACCCTGGCCACCAGCGCGCCGCTCTACATCTGGGGCAACTTCAACGATATCGGCTGGCGTCCCACCTCGTTCCTCGGCGACGCCATCACCTTCCTCTCCAACCAGTGGACCGACGCGGCGCACACCAGCTACGCCAACACCGCGGCGACGGGGGAGATGTGGGTCTACGCCGCCATCGCGGCGGGCCACTCCGCGACCCCCTGTGACTGGCAGGACGCCACCTGCAACCCGGCGCTCAGCACCCCGCCTGCCCTGACCAGCAACGGCAGCTACGGCGGCGGCCTGGAGAATTTCCCCCGCTTCCTGGAAGACTGGGGCGGCAGCTCCAGCGGCCGCTACCTCCACTACCGCGGCTCCCTCGTGTCCCTCTTCGAGGCCCAGCAGGCCAAGCTCCACCGCTGGTCCTGGCGGGGGTACTACAACCCGCCCCAGCGTGACTGGCAGTTCGAGACCCGCTTCCGCGACCCGACCAACCTCCCCCCCGGAACCCCGATGGCGGGCAGCGTCTCGCAGATCGCGTTCCGGCCGGTATACTAGGGCATGCCCATGCGCCGGAATGTCAGGGGCCTGACCCTGATCGAGGTCCTGGTCGTCATCGTGCTGATCGGCGTGATGACCGCCATCCTGATGCCCCGCTTCCGGGTCTCGCCCCAGACCCGGGCACGGCAGGCCGCCGACCAGCTGGTGCGTGACCTCGAGGTGGCCCGGGGCCGCGCCCTCAGCACCCGGAGCTCGGCCCGGGTCCGCTTCGATCTCACCACCGGCAGCTACACCGGCTACCTCGACTTCAACCGCGACTCGGTGTTCGCGCTGAGCACCGCCGAGCGGGACTCGCTGCACGGCTTCGGCACCCGGACCCTCACCGACCAGGTGATCTTCGGCCGGGGCAGCGCCCCAGATGTCCCGGGCATCCCCGGGACCGCGGTCATCAACCTGCCGGGCGGGGCCATCGACTTCGACGCCCGCGGCCTGACCAACCCGTTCGGCACCCGGGGCGTGATCTACCTGAGCCACCCCGGCGATCCCAACGCCATCGCCGCCGTGAGCATCACCGGCGCGGCGGCCATCCGCACCTGGACCTACGACGGAACCACCTGGCGATGACCCTGCGCGACAAACGCGGTTTTACCCTCGTGTCGGTGCTGGTGGCCCTTGGCATCCTCGCCATCGGCCTGCTGGCGTTGGCCCGCGCCCAGGCAGCGATCGTGGCCAGCCAGGGCAACGTGGCGAACCGGACCACCGCCCTGACCATCGCCCGGGACTACGCCGAGGTGATCCGGAGCCGGGATCCCCATACCCTGGTGTCGGAGACCCCGGTGAGTGTCGACGCCCGGGGCCAGCCGCTCAGCAACGGCCCCTATCAGCGGAGCGTGAACGTCACCGTCCTGGCCACCAACCTCGTCCGGGTCCAGGTCCTGGTGAATTACCCCCGCGCCGCGGTGCCGGTCGACATCACCACGCTCATCTACCGGAGTTCCTGAGCATGGCCCAGCGCACCCGCCGCCCCCAGGGCGGCTACACCCTCATCGAGCTGATGATCGCGATCGTCGTCGGCGTGCTGGTGCTCTCCTCCGCCACCTCGCTCGCCCTCACGACTTTCCGCAGCATGTCCGGGCTGCAGATGCGGGACGGGATCGACCGCAATGCCCGCTTCGTGGGGCTGACCCTGCAGCGCGACCTGGCGGAGACCGGCGTCGACCTGCCCTCGCTGGCCGACTTCGGCGCGCTGGCGGTCTGGAACGACAGCATCGCCATCCTGCGGGTGCCCTACAACCCGACCGCCGCGCCGAGCTACTCGCTGAGCACCGCCAACGTCGCGAACGCCCAGTGCGGCCTCACCTGCGTGGAGATCGCGACCGGCGGCGCCAGCCCCGCGCTGGCGCCCGGGGACGTGGCCCGGCTCCAGCTGAACCAGCAGCGCAGGCTGATCCTGGTCAGCGCCGTCACCGCCACCGGCAACAACGCCTACCGGATCTCGTTCGCCGGCCTGGGCACCGTCATCCACCATCCCTCGGGGATGCTGGCCGGCCTGACCGCCACCAACGCGGCCTCGGCCTACGTGCAGCGGCTCCAGCCGGTGATCTACTGGCGCCAGGGCACCCAGCTGATGCGCGCCACCCAGCTCAACAGCAACGGCAGCTTCGCGGGGGAGGTGCTCGCCGACGGGGTCCAGGCCTTCACCGCGACCCTAGTGTTCACCGATGGCGACGAGGCCGCCAGCGCCAACCCGGGCGACACCGACGGCAGCAACGACTACAACGACATCTCCGGCATCCGGGTCCGCGCGGTCATGCAGTCCGAGCGGACCGATGCCCGGGTGAACGGGGGGGTACCGCTGAGCCGCAACTACGAGTGGTTCATGGCGCCCCGGAACCTGATCTATGAGCGGAACCGAGTCGGACCGTAAGTTTTCCATACACCCCGCCAGTGACGGCTCTGGCGGGGCATGCTGGTTTCATTGAGCCGTGCGTCCTGCCAGACCCTTCCGGAAATCCCACCTAGCATCGAAGACCTAAGACATTAATTAACAGCCACTTAGAATAGTGGCTGGACACGGCACACCTCTCGCTTACTCCGTTGCCCGAATGAAGGGCGCGCGACGGCCCGAGCCACGATCTCCCCCCGGAGATCGGCCGAACCGTCAATGATTTAAACGGATTTGAGCGACTGGAGAACCGTGGGATGAGCACTCGTTCCGCCCTCAGGGGCTTCACCCTGATCGAAATGCTGATCGTGGTCGTGATCGTCGGCATTCTCGCGGCGATCAGCCTGCCGCGCGTGAACCTGTCGCGGATCCGCTCCAAGGCGGCGATCCAGACACTGGGCACGACGATGCTGGCGCTGCAGCGCGACGCGATCTCCCGCCAGCACAACGTGGTGGTGATGATCGACACGACCACCAAGTCGCTGCGCATCCTCTACGACTCGACCAACGACCTCACGCTCAACAACAACGAGCGCACCCGCTCGGTCCCGCTGGGCGAGGAGATCGTCTTCGGCCGCCCCACCGGGGTGCCGGCGCGGACCTTCGGGGCCGCCGCGGTGGACTTCACCACCATCGAAGTCACCACCGGCCTGCCGGCGATCGTGCTCTACCGCAACGGCAGCGCCCGGGAGTACGGCGGCGTCTACCTGAGCACCAAGAAGGCGATGGCCGGGGCGCCCGGACACCAGGGCGAGACCTGGGCGATGGAAATCATTCGTGCCACCGGCCGTGCCGAGTGGCTGCGCTGGAACGGCACTTCCTGGGTACGGGGGTTCTGATGCGGAACAACGAAGCCGGCTTCACCCTGATCGAGGTCTCGATCGCCGTGGTGATCCTCTCGGTGAGCCTGATGATGGTCCCGCTCGCCGGGATGAAGTTCAACCAGCAGGTGGCCTCCAGCCGCATGCGGAACGAGGCCAACGCCCTCGCCGATGCCTGGGTCGCCCGCTGCCGCTCGGAACCCAACTACGCGGCGCTCGACTCCAACGTGGCCGGCAAGTGCCGGGGTACGGTGTCCAACCTGGGCACCTACGCCTTCACCCGGACCACCACCGTCGTCTCCGACGCGACCCTGTCGGGCGTGGCCGATTCGCTCAACGACTACAAGCGGATCACCATCACGGTCACCGCCACCGGGCTCTCCCCGGCGGTCACGCGCACCATCACCATCGCCAACAAGTGACCCCGGAGCCCACGATGCAGAACCGCCGCGGTCTTACCCTGATCGAAATGCTGATCGCCATCACGGTCTTCTCCGTGGTGATGGCCAGCACGCTGGGCTTCCTCTCCAAGCAGGGGAAGAGCCTGGACAAGAACTCGACCGACATGGGCATGCTGCAGAACCTGAGCTTCGCCGGCTCGCTCCTCGAGCAGGAGATCCGGCTGGCCGGGGCCAACGTGCCCTTCAAGCAGCCCGGGGTGATCTACGCCGGCACCAGCACCATCATCTTCAATGCCGACTACGCCTCCAACGTCGACAGCCTCTACGCGGTGTACTACAACCCCGGCCTGCCCTCCGGCCAGGTGAACGCGCTGGTCCCGTCCCAGCGCTTCGCGCTGCCGGGCACCAGCCCGGCGTACCTGTATCCCGATTCGCTCTACTACGCCTCCGGCACCGGCGCCATCGTGAGCCCGGCCGAGACCATCAGCTGGTTCTTCCGGCCCGACTCGACCACCACCACGGTGAGCGACGACTACCTCCTGCTCCGGCAGGTGAACAACGCCACCCCGGAAGTCGTGATCCGGAACGTCATCCAGACGCCCGGCCGCAACTTCCTGCGCTACTCCTACCGCCGGATTCCCACCTCGGGCACCGTGGCGAGCTCGCTCGACACCGTGCCGACCAGCTGGATGCCGGTGGTCCACACCGAGGCGATCCACGGGAGCACCAACGACATCAACGTCGCGGCCCGGGCCGACTCGCTCGCGCTGGTCGAGGTGGCCTTCACCGTCACCAACGGCCTGACCGGCACCGACCGGACCTCGCGGGCCATCAGCTTCAGCGTCCCGCTTCCGAACCTGGCGGTCAAGAAGGTGACCAGCTGCGGCGATGCCCCGATCCTGGGCGTCTCGCTGAGCGCCAACTGGGTCGTCACCTCGACCCCGGCCGACACCACCATGGTGCTCACCTGGCCCCGGGCGGTGGACGACGTGGGCGGTGAAAGCGACGTGCGCGCCTACATCATCTGGCGCCGGCCGGTGGGCGCCTCGACCTGGCCCGATCCGATCGCGACGGTGGCCGCCGGCGCGGTCTCGCCGTCGTTCGCGGACGAGACCGTGCACCCCGGCAGCACCCAGTATCAGTATGGCCTCGCCGCCCAGGACTGCACCCCGTCGCTGTCCGGCATGACCACCGTGACCGCCCCGCTCACGCCATGACCCCGCACCGGAGCACTCTCATGCGTACCGACATGCTGCGCAACCGGCGCGGCATCGCGCTGATCACCACCCTGCTCGTCACCTTCGCGGTGAGCGCGATCGCGCTGGCCGCGGTGATGATGACGCTGAATGCCAAGCTGGTGAGCAAGAACGGCGAGCGCGCCCAGGTGGTCGACGCCTCCGCGCTGGCCGGCCTCGAGGAGGCCCGGAGCGCCGTGAACGGCAACCGGGCGCTGTATCCCACCACGGGATACACGACCATCCAGAGCAACGCGACCGTCAAGGATGCCAGCGGCACCGTCATCCCCGACGTGACCCGCTCGGTCTGGGTCGGCCCCAGCGGCATCACCACCGGCCAGTACGGCATCGTGGGGAGCATCATCTCGCAGACCCAGGACATCTACGGCAACAAGGTGCTCCGCCGGCTGGAGATCAACCAGGAGAGCTTCTCCAAGTTCTCCTACTTCACCGACATCGAAGAGGACACCGCCGGCACGGTGCTGTCCTTCCTGAACAATGACCAGGTCCGCGGGCCGGTGCACACCAATGACACCATCCGCATCGCCTCCTCGGGCGCGACCTTCTACGACCAGGTGACCTCGGCCCGGAGCACCATGATCGGGCAGAGCTACGGGACCTTCAGCAAGCCGCCCCAGCTGGGCGTCTCCCGGATCCCGATGCCGACGGTGGCCGACCTCAACAAGCTCGACAGCCTGGCGACCGTGGGCGGCAGCCGCTTCACCGGCTCCACCCTCGGCGGCTCGGGCGAGGCGCGCACCCGGATCAAGTTCCTGACGATCGACCTCGGCGTCAGCAACGGCGGGGTGCAGGGCTTCTTCATGGTGTACCAGGGGCTGGACCAGGCCTTCGTCTCGGCCAGCCTCCCCAACACGACCAGCACCACCGGCAAGTACCTCGAGCTCTCCCGCAACTGCGGCGACAGCGCGGGCACCACCCAGCCCGTCTTCCTCGCGGCCCAGTACCACGACACCACCGGGACCGGCACCGGCGCGACCACGCACAAGCATGGCGTGGCGACCACCGGCGTGCCGACCAACGCCCAGAAGATCCAGCGGCGCGACTCCTCCCTGATCAGCACCGCCACCCGCGCGGTCCGCTGCTATCTCGGCGGCGACTCGATCCTGACCAAGCCCGGCGCCGGCGCCAACTGGCTCACCGCCGCCAACCAGCCCGATGGCGGGGCCTGGGTCCAGGCGCCCGGCAGCGTGCAGGCCACCCTCGGGGCGATCCCGGCGATTGCCGCGCGGACCGACCGGCTCTACCTCTTCCCGCTGAGCCGCAGCTTCAACCCGAACTTCAAGGGCGTCATTTACGTCGCCGGCAAGGTGATCCTCGACGGGGTCATCCGCGGTCGCGTGACGGTGGCGGCGAGCGGCAACATCATCTTCGGTGACGACGTCACCTACTACCAGAACCCGGCGACCCGCGACTGCACCACCGGCGACATCGCCGGCTACTTCTCGGGCCAGTCGATCATCGTCTCGAACAACGTGCTGAACGCGCCCCAGACGCTGAACACCAACGGCTCCCTGACCGCCAGCCCCAGCGGCACCTTCCGGACCTATGCCGCGACCAGCTCGGAGACGATCCACGGGTTCTTCCTGACCCTCAAGACCTTCGGCGCCGAGACCTTCGACGTGGGCAGCACCACGGCGGAGCCGTGCAATACCGGCGGCGCGAGCACCGTGGGCCGCGGCTGCCTGATCACCTACGGCGGCATCATCCAGCGGAACCGCGGCGCGGTGACCCAGACGGTCTCCGGCGGCGGCAGCGGCTACGCCAAGCGCTACCAGTACGACCCCTGCGGCGCGACCGACCCGCCGCCGTACTATCCGACCACCGGCGTGTTCGTGAAGAACCGCTACTACGAGATGGACCCGACCCGCTTCAGCGTGGCGGCCTGGTTCGCGGCGAACCAGAACTGATGGCGCTCGATGCGGGTGGGCTGACGTCGGCCTGAGGCGCCGTCATCCCGAATGAGTGAAACGAACGAGGGATCTACTCGCCTTGAGTAGATCCCTCGCTTCATTCGGGATACCGCCTGGCCGCCCTGCCGCCTTCAGCCCCGCCGCTTCATCACATCCCGCACAATCAGCTCCCCATGCCCCCGGGCATTCTCGATGAACAGGCGGTTGGCGTCCTTCCCGCTCGCGATCACGCCCGCGAGGTAGGCCCCCGGCACCGTCGTCATCATCGTGCGCTCGTCATGCTCGGGAATCCCGGTCGCCTGGTCCACCCGGGCCCCCAGCCGCTCGAGCAGGGTGGTATCGGCGTGGTATCCGGTCATGGCCAGGACCGCGTCGGCGGGGAGGGTGACCGTGGCGCCGCCGGCCACCGGCTGGAGCTCCACCGTGGCCGGCGTGATCCGGGTCAGCCGGTGGTTCCAGAACGCCCGGATGCTCCCTTCCTTCACCCGGTTGGTGATGTCGGGGAGCACCCACGCCTTCACCACGCTGTCGAACCCGCTGCCGATGTGCACCAGCACGACCCGGGCGCCGGCCCGCCAGCACTCGAGGGCGGCGTCGACCGCGCTGTTCCCCGCCCCGACCACGATCACGTCCTGGTGCCAGTGCCGGTGCCCCTCGGTGAAGTAGTGCGCCACGTGCGGCAGGTCTTCACCGGGGATGCCGAGCATGTTGGGCCAGTCGTAGTACCCGGTGGCGAACACCACCGCGCCGGCGTCGTAGCCGGTCGTGTCGTGCCGCCGGCGCACCTCGACCGTGAAGCGCGCCCCGTTCCGTGTCACGGCGGTGACCTCTTCCCCCGGCCGCGCATCCAGCTGGAACGCCTCGGCGACCCGGCGATAGTAGAGCAGCCCGTCGCGCCGGGTGGGCTTCTCCCCGCTCGCAATGAAGGGCACGCCGCCGATCTCGATTTTCTCGGGGGTCGAAAAGAAGGTCATGCCGAGCGGGTAGCGCTCGACCGTACTGACCACGGTGCGACGGTCCAGCAGGATCGCCCGGAGCCCCGCCTGCTTGGCGGCGACCCCGGCGGCGAGCCCGCAGGGGCCGGCGCCGATGATGAGGATGTCGGTGGATTCGAGTGCCATGCAGTCGTTCCGCGTTCCGAGTTCCGCGTTCCGCGTTGGTCCCGCGCGCAGTTCACGCGGAACGCGGAACGCAGAACGCGGAACGATTATACCTCGATAATCTGATCTCTCCGCGTCCCGACGCTCACATACCGGATCGGCGCCCCGCTGAGGTCCTCGAGCCGGTCCAGGTAGGCCCGCGCTTCGGGCGGCAGGTCCGCCATCCGGCGGGCGCCGGTCGTCGGCTTCCTCCACCCGGGCAGCGTCTCATAGACCGGCTTCACCCGCTCGAGGGTCCGCACGTCCGACGGCAGCTCCTCGCAGGTCTTCCCGTCGAGCATGTAGTCGGTGCCCACCGGGATCTCGTTGAAGGTGTCCAGCACGTCGAGCTTGGTCACCGCGAGCCCGGTGAGGCCATTCACCCGGACCGAATAGCGCACCACCCGGGCATCGAACCAGCCGCAGCGCCGCGGCCGGCCTGTGACGGCGCCGAACTCGCCGCCGAGCTGCCGAAGCTGCTCTTCGACCTCATCAGGTGCCTGGGTCGGCAGCGGGCCGTTCCCCACCCGCGTGGTGTACGCCTTCACCACGCCGAGCACGTCGTCGATCGCCGTGGGGCCGATGCCGGCGCCGGTCGCCGCCCCGCCGCTGGTGGTGTTGGACGAGGTCACGAAGGGATAGGTCCCGTGGTCCACGTCGAGCATCGCGCCCTGGGCGCCCTCGAGCAGCACCCGTTTGCCTTCCTGAAGTGCCCGGTACACCACCCGCCCGGTGTCGGCGGCCACCGGCACCAGCCGGGGCGCGAGCCGGTCGAGCAGCTCGTGATGCTCCGCCTCGGAGGCCACCGCGCTGCTCCCCATCATCTTGAGGAGATCGTTCGCGCGGGCCACCCGCTCGGAGAGCGTCGCCTTGGCGGTCTCGAGGTGGCGCAGGTCGCCCACCCGGATCCCGCGCCGGCCGTACTTGTCCTCGTAGGTCGGCCCGATCCCCCGCCCCGTGGTGCCGATGTTCTGGCTCTTCTCGTGGGCCTTGTCGAGCAGCTTGTGGAAGGGAAGCACCAGGTGGGCGCGGTCGCTCACCAGGATCCGTCCCTCGATGCGGACTCCCTTCTTCGTCAGGTTGTCGAGCTCCTGGAAGAAGGTCTCCGGATCCAGCACCACCCCGTTGCCGACCACGCAGACGCAGCGGTCGTGGAGGATCCCCGAGGGAATCTGCTGGAGGATGAACTGGGTGTCGCCGATGACCACCGTGTGGCCGGCGTTGGCCCCACCCTGGTAGCGCACCACGTAGTCGGCCGACTCCGCCAGCACGTCGACCAGCTTGCCCTTGCCTTCGTCGCCCCACTGGGCGCCGACCACCACGATGCAGTGCGTCTTGGGTCCGAACATGGCTCTCCCGGTGTCCCCGGCGTACCAAGAAAAAAGGCCCCGCGGGGGGGCCTCTGGTGTATCCTCAGGTGAAAGCTAGGCGGCGCTCCCCCCTCGGTCAACGCCGGGCCAGCACCCGCCCCACCGCCTCGGCGGTGGCGAGATCGAGCCCCTCGCCGGTGTCCTGCGCGGTGTGAATCAGCCGGAGCGTGCTCCAGTCGAGCCGCCCGATGGTGACTGCCGGCGTCCCCCGGCGGGCAAACGGGAGGCTGTCGGTCAGGATGCCGAGGGGGAGCCGCCGAATCCGGGTCTCGCGCGCGATCTCCTGAACGGCCGGGCGCAGCGACTCGGCCAGGGCCTGGCCCGGTCCTCCGTGGTGCACCAGGAAGAGCGGACCCACCTGGTCCAGGGTGTCGAGGTTCACCACCTCCGACCCGGGAGCGGCCAGCCCGCCCGCCGCCGCGATCCTCGCCCCGACCAGCCCGAATTCCTCCGCCCCGGTGAACAGGAAGCCGATCTCCGGATCGGTGGCCCCGTCGGCAGCCACCAGCGCGGCCAGGAGCCCGGTCCCGTTGTCGCGCGCGCCCGCCGTGGTGCCCCGGAGCCGGCCCCGCCGCGCCAGCAGCCCCGCCGCCAGGCTCATCCCGGCGAACCCCGCGACCGGGGCCGTCGGCAGGCCCGGCACGGCCATCCGCCAGCCGACCAGCAGGGATCCGCCCAGGATGGTCGCGAGGATCACCCAGATCGCCCCCAGCCGCCCCGCCATGGAGTGACCCTGGGCCTTGGTGTCCACGTGGGCCACGATCCACCGGCGCACCGGCCCCGGCCCGCGGGTGGCGATCAGGTTGGCGTCATCCCGCTGTTCCGCCCCGGGAATCCCGGCCCCGCTGCCGAGCCCCCAGCCGAGCACGCCCAGGGCCGCGAGCCCCACCAGCCAGATGAGGGGCGCGGCAACGGGGGAGAGACTGGTACGGAGGAGCAGGGGAATCTCGAGCAGCGCCAGCCAGCCGAGGCCGGCGCCGAAGACGGGAAAAGCGCTGAGGGCGGAGGGGAGGAAGGGGAAGCGCTGCACCCGCACGGTGTAGCCGCGGCGCTCGAGGAACTCGCGGACCAGGTCGCGGGCATCCTGGGCGGCGGCGGTGCCCGCCTCGCGCGGGAGCGTGAGCAGCGCCTCGAACAGCTCGCGCGGGGTCAGGCTACTTCCGCGCCGCCTGGCCGGCGACGCCGAGCGCCACGGCGGTCTCCTGGGTGATCACCTGGTCCTCCACCAGCTTCCCGGCGTGCTGCTCGAACGACTGCATCCCCTCGTCGGCCCCCTCGGTCATCACCACCCTCAGGGCCCCGAGCCGCTCGGGATCGCGCAGCAGCGCCCGGACCGGCGCCGGCGTGGTCAGCACCTCGACGACCGGCACCCGGCCCCCTTCGTCCTTCCGGGGCAGGAGCCGCTGGCACACGATGCCGCGCAGCACCTCGGAAAGCCGGATGGTCCCGATCTCCCGTTCGACCGCGGGGAACATCGAGTGGAGCCGGCTCACCGTGCTGATCACGTCGGGCGTGGGGAGGGTGGAGATCACCAGGTGCCCCCGCTCCGCCGCCTTGATGGCGGTGTCGAGCGTCTCGCTGTCGGCGATCTCGCCGATGACGATCACGTCGGGATCCTGCCGCAGCGCCGACTGGAGGCCCACCGCGAAGCTGTCGGTATCGACCCCGACCTCCCGCTGGGTGACGCTGCACTTCACGTCCCGGTGGAGAAATTCGATCGGGTTCTCCACCGTCACGATGTGCCGGTGCAGGTTCTGGTTGATGTGGTTGAGCATCGCGGCGACGGTGGAGCTCTTCCCGCTCCCGCTCACCCCCGTCACCAGCAGGAGCCCCTGGTCCATCTCCGCGAGCCGCGCGGCCACCGGCGGGAGCTTGAGCTCCTCGATGGTGGGCACCGCGAAGGGAATCACCCGCATCACGATCATGAACGAGGAGCGCTGCCGCAGCACGTTCACCCGGAACCGGCCGACCCCGGGCATCCCCCAGGAGCAGTCGAAGTCCTTGAGGTGATCGAGCCGGGCGCGGTCGTCCTCGTTGGGGAGGAGCTTGAGCGCGATGGCCCGGGTCTGGTCCGGGGTGAGCCGCTGCTTGGTGAGCGGCACCAGCTTCCCGTTGATCCGGGCCCGGAAGACGTCGCCCGCCTTGATGTGCAGGTCGGAGGCGCCCCGCTCCACCGCCGCCTTGATGATTTTTTCCATGGTCAGTCACCATCCGCGGGGAGGAAGCCCATCCGCGCGCGGACCTCGCGCATGGTCTCCTGCGCGATGTTCCGCGCCCGTCGGGCGCCCTCCGCCAGTACCTCGGTTACCCGCGCAGGGCGGGCGGCATACTCGGCCGCGCGCTCGCGCACCGGGGCGAGGGCGGCGTTGAGATTATCGGCCAGCACCTTCTTGCACTCGATACACCCCCACCCCGCGCTCCGGCAGTTGGCCGCCACCGTCTGGACGGTTTCCGGCGGCGAGAAATACCGGTGCAGCGCGTAGATGTTGCAGTTCTCCGGCGTCCCGGGATCGGTGCGCTTCACCCGGGCCGGGTCGGTCTTGGCCGGACGGAGCTTGTTCCACACCTCCTCGGGCGGCTCGAGGATCCCGATCGTGTTCCCCAGGCTCTTCGACATCTTGGCCTGCCCGTCGAGCCCCATGATCCGCTTGGCCTCGGTGAGCATCGGCTGGGGCTCGGGGAAGAACTCCCCGCCCCCGGCGAACTCCGCGTTCCACTTGCGGCAGAGCTCGCGGGCCAGCTCGAGGTGCTGCACCTGGTCTTCGCCCACCGGCACCAGGTCGGCCTTGTAGAGCAGGATGTCCGCGGCCATCAGGATCGGGTAGGTCAGGATCCCCGCCGGGATGCTCTCGAACCGGGCCGACTTATCTTTGAACTGCGTCATCCGCTCGAGCTCCCCCACCGGCGTGACCGGGTTGAGGAGCCACTGCAGTTCGCTGTGCTCGCGCACGTGCGACTGCACGAAGAGCGTGGCGCGGTTGGGATCCACCCCGGACGCCAGCAGGCCAATCGTCATCTCGCGGGTCCGCTGCGCCAGCTGCGCCGGATCGTACTTCCCGGTGATGGCGTGCAGGTCGACCACGCAGAAGATGCAGTCATACTGGGTCTGCAGGCGGACCCAGTTCTGCACCGCGCCCAGCCAGTTGCCGATATGCAACTCGCCGGAGGGCTGGATTCCGGAGAAGATTCGGGGCATTCGGACAAGTTAATCCAGCCGGACGGAGTGACGCAAGATGCTACCAGCCAACGACTTACTACGCGTCGCCCAGACCGCTGCAGAGCGGGCTGGAGGCTACCTTCGCAGCGTGGATCGCCCCCGCGACCCCGCCGGATGGACCTCCAAGGGCCGGGCCGACTGGGCGACCGACGTCGACCGGACCGCCGAGGCGATGATCAGCGAGGTGCTGCTTGGGGCGGAACCGGGGTCGCGCATCATCGGCGAGGAACTGGCGCCCGAGATCGTGACCGACGGGCTCGTCTGGGTGGTCGACCCGCTCGATGGCACCACCAACTTCCTGCACGGGTTCCCCGCCTTCGCGGTCTCGATCGCGGCGGCGGTCGACGGGGTGCTCGAGGCGGCCGTGGTGCTCCATGTCCCGCTGAATCGGCTGACCCGGGCCACCCGCGGAGGCGGCACCTGGGAGGGAGACGCGCGGGTCACCGTTTCCACCATCACCGACCCGGCGCATGCGCTGATCGGCACCGGCCTCCCCTTCCGCGATTTCTCCCGGATCGACGAGTACCTGGCCCAGCTGGGCCGGATCATCCAGGGCGCGACCGGGGTGCGGCGGCCAGGCTCGGCGGCGATCGACCTCGCCGACGTGGCCGCGGGGCGCTACGAAGGGTTCTGGGAGCAGCGGCTCTCGGCGTGGGACATCGCGGCGGGGGTACTGCTCGTGCGGGAGGCGGGTGGCCGGGCCACCGACTACAGCGGCCGGGACATCGGGATCGAGCACACCGGCATTGTCGCCGGGAATCCCGCGATGCATGCGTGGTTGCTTCGGATGCTGTGACAGTTCGAGTTCAGGGTTTGTTCCTCGTTCCTCGTTCCTCGTTCCTCGTTCCTCGCGGAAGGTAGCGCGACCTGAGATGACTGCACTCGAAGAGTTCGCCAGGCAGGTTGCCTCGACCGACCCGGTGCCGGCGGGTGGTTCGGTCGCGGCGGTGACCGGGAGCCTGGCGGCCGCCCTGGTCGAGATGATCGGGAAGATCGCGGCCGCGAAGGCGAAGTCCGAGTCCCCTGCCCTCACCCAGCTGGTGGAGCAGGCGGCTCACCTGCGGGAACGGCTGCTGGTCCTGGCCGAGGAGGATGCGGCGGCGTTCCGGGGCGTGCTGGAGGCGAAGCGGGATACGAGCGGGGGCGAGGCGGAGCGGGACATGCGGATCCGGCGGGCCTGGCGGAAGGCCGGGCAGGTTCCGGCCGATGTGGTGCGGCTCTCGCGCGAGATCGCCCAGCTGGCGCGCCGGGCGGCGCAGGACGGCCCTCCCAGCACCATGGGGGACGCGGTGATGGCGGCGCTCCTGGCCGCGGCGGTCGGCGCGGGCTCGCACCTCAACCTGCGCTTCAATCTCGAGGCGGCGGGGCGACCGGAGGATATGCGGGTGCTGGCCAATGACAGCGAGGTGCTGCTCCGGGATACCCAGCGGGCGGCGTCGGAGGTACGGCTGATCGCGGAGGAACGGGTGAAGCGGGTAGGTGGGTAGGCGGTCAGGCGGTCAGGCGGTCAGGCGGTCAGGCGGTCAGGCGGGGCGAAGGTACTCGAAGGCGAGGCGCGGCGGAGTGGGGGATTCGCGGAGCGGACGTCAGGGCCCTGTCCCGCCCATCGCACATTCCCGAAGTGGCCCGTGGGTCCGCGGAGCGAACGCCCCCGCTCGCCGCGCCGCGACCTTCCGCAATCAGGCACCTCCAGGACGCCGCGCCGAACCTAGATCGTCAGGATCCGCGGCCCCGCCGCCATGATCGCCACCGTATGCTCGAAGTGCGCCGAGAGGCTCCCATCCGCGGTGACGACGGTCCACTTGTCGGAGAGGGTGCGGGTGGTGTAGTTCCCCGCCGTGATCATCGGTTCGATCGCGATCGTCATCCCCTCGAGCAGCCGGGGCCCGCGCTTGGGCTGGCCGTGGTTCGGCACCTGCGGCTCCTCGTGGAACGACGTCCCGATGCCGTGCCCCACCAGCTCGCGCACCACCCCGAACCCCGCCGCCTCCGCCATCTGCTGCACCGCGTGCCCGATGTCGCCGGTGTGATTCCCCACCCGGGCCTGCGCGATTCCCGCCGCCAGGCAGTCCTGGGTCACCTGGAGCAGGCGCGTGGCCTCGGGGCTGATCTCCCCCACCCCGACCGTGGTCGCCGAGTCGGCATGCAGCCCGTCGAGGTGCACGCCCACATCGATGCTCACGATGTTCCCCTCGCGCAGGACCCGCTTGGCGCTGGGAATGCCGTGGACGATCTCTTCGTTGATCGAGGTGCAGAGGGTCTTGGGAAAGCCGTAGAGACCCTTGAAGGACGGCGTCGCGCCGGGGTGGCTGCGGATGAACTCCTCGGCCAGGTTGTCGAGGTCGAGGGTGCTGAGGCCGGGGCGCACCGAGCGCCGCATCAGGGCGAGCGTCTCCCCGACGATGTGACCCGCCCGGGCCATCGTCTCGAGTTCGCGGGGAGACTTGATGGTGATCATAGAAAGAAGCCGTTAGCCATTAGCTGTTAGCTCTTAGCTGTTGGCCGATTGGCAGACATCCCCGGGGCGAGCATGGACCATCTCTTCACATAGTCTAAGCTAACAGCTAACAGCTAACAGCTGATAGCCAACGGCTGACGGCCCAGGGCGCATCAGCGCCCAATCAGCCCCTTCACCTGCGACGCGATTTCCTCCACCTTCCCCACCGCCTGCACCAGGTGCACCGTGCCCCGGCTGCGATACCAGTCGAGCACCGGCGCGGTCTGCTCCCGGTAGGCCCGGAGCCGGGTGGCCACCGCCGCGGGATCGTCATCGGCCCGGCCCTCGATGCCCCGGCGCTTCTCGATCCGGGAGAGGATCTCGCTGTCGGGCACGTCGAAGAAGAGCACGCAGTCCATCTGCCGGCTCCGCTCGGTGAGGAGCCGCGCCACCCCTTCCGCCTGCGGCACGGTCCGCACCACGCCGTCGAAGATCACGCCCTTCGCGGCCTCGGGCTTGGCGAGTTCGTCCCGCACCACGCCCATGATGATGTCATCGTTCACCAGCTGCCCCGACTCCATCACCGCCTTGGCCTTGAGGCCGATCGGCGTGCCGCGCTTGACCGCGTCCCGGAGCAGGTCGCCGGTGGCGAACTTCGGGAGGCCGAGCCGTTCCGCGAGGAGCGCGCCCTGGGTGCCCTTGCCGGCGCCCGGCGGGCCGAGGAGGAGGATGAACATGATGATCACTCACTGTGTGAGACAGGACGAGCTGGCACTCATCCTGAGGAGCGAAGCGACGAAGGATCCCTGATGCACCTCAGGGATCCCTCGCTCCGTCCGGAATGACGGTTCGGCCTTCAGCCGAACGTCACATGAAGCGCTGTTGCCGACCCCGGAACTTGATCCGGCCCGTCTTCATGAAGCTGTCGTACTTCCGCAGCGTCAGGTGCTGCTGCACCTGGGCGATCGTATCGAGCAGCACACCCACCACGATCAGCACCGAGGTCCCGCCGAACTGCTGCTGGAAGCCCAGCTGCTTGGTCATGGTGACCGGGATGATCGCGATCAGCGCCAGGAACAGCGCGCCCGGCAGGGTCACCCGCGCCAGCACGTTGTCAATGTAATCGGCCGTGCTCGCGCCCGGCTTCACGCCCGGGATGAATCCCCCCTGCTTCTTCAGGTTTTCCGCCAGGTCCACCGAGTTGAAGATGATGGACGTGTAGAAGTAGCTGAACAGCAGGATCAGGATCGCGAAGGTGAGGTCGTAGGGCAGCTCACCCGGCGTGAAGAAATCGGCGAAGGCCCGGAGGGCGCTGTTCGAGGTGAAGCTCGCCAGGGTCCCCGGCACGATGATGATCGTCTGGGCGAACACGATCGGCATCACGCCCGCGGTGATGAGCCGGATCGGGATGAAGGTCTTCTGCCCCTGGGTCATGCGGCCGCGGCCCATCACCTTCCGGGGAATCTGGACCGGGATCCGGCGCGCCGCGAGCGACATCGCCGTCACCGCCGCCACCACGCCCACCAGGATCGCGGCGAAGAGCACGATCTTCGGGAAGGTGAGCACCCCTTCCTTCCAGAAGCCGGCCATGTTCACCAGGCCGGGCCAGAGCCGGTCGAGGATCGAGAACGTGATGAGGAGGCTCATCCCGTTGCCGATGCCGCGCTCGGTGATCTGCTCGCCCAGCCACATCACGAAGATGGCGCCGGTGGTGAGCACCACCATCATCGAGAGCCGGGTCCAGAAGGTGGAGACCGGGATGGCGCCGGGGATGCTCTCGGTGAACGCCGCGAAGGCGTACGCCTGGGTGAGCGCGATGGCCACCGTGGCGTAGCGGGTCCACTGGGTGAGCTTCTTCTTCCCCTCCTCGTCCTTCTGCATCTTCCCGATCGACGGCACGATGCCGCCGGCCAGCTGGAAGATGATGGAGGCCGAGATGTAGGGCATGATCCCGAGGGCGAAGATCGTCGCGCGGGAGAGCCCGCCGCCCAGGGTGTCGTACAGGCCGAAGAATCCGGCGGCCGCTGAGTTCCGGATGAAGTCGGTCACCGCCTGGACGTTGACGCCGGGCGCAAAGATGTGCGCCCCGATCCGGTAGATGACCAGGGCGAGCAGGGTGAACCCGATCTTCCGCTGGAGCTCGGGATCGATCCCGCCGAGCGTGGGCCGGGCGGCGGCGGTCATTCGGCCGCGATCTTCCCGCCGGCCTGCTCGATCTTCGTGCGCGCCGACGCCGAGACCTTCACGCCTGCCACGGCGTAGGCCCGGGTCGCGTCCCCGCTCCCGAGGAGCTTCACGGGCACGTCGCGCTTGGAGATGAGTCCCGCGGCGAACAGCGTATCGGGATTGACCTCGGTGGCCGAGAGACCGGCGAGGTCCTTCACGTTGACCGGCTGCGCGATCACCTTGAACGGGTTGGTGAACCCGCGCTTGGGGAGCCGCCGGTACATCGGCATCTGGCCGCCCTCGAAGCCGGGATTCGTCTCACCCGCCTGCCGGGCCTTGTGACCCTTGTGGCCGCGGCCCGAGGTCTTGCCCTTGCCGCTGCCGGGGCCGCGGCCCACCCGCATCTTCGCCTTGTTCGAGCCGCGCGCCGGGCGCAGGGTCGACAGCGTGACCGGGGTCGTCTTCTCCGCCATTTACTTCTCCTGGGCCGGCACCACCTCGACGAGGTGGCGCACCTTGAAGATCATCCCGCGCACCGAGGCGTTGTTGGGCAGCTCGGACACGGACTGATGGCGCTTGAGGCCCAGCGCCTTGAGCGTCTTCCGCATGGAATCCGAGTGGCCGATCCCGGAACGGATCTGCTTCACCCAGATCTTCTTGGCCTTCGCTTCGGACGGCACCTTGGCCGCGTGATACGCGGGACCCTGCCGGCCGACGACGGGATTACGTCCCATGACTTACGCCTCCTGCGGGGCGCGGTAGGCGATCTGGTCCGCCTCGATGCCGCGCTCGCGCGCCACCTGCCGCGCGGTCACGAGCTGGGACAGCCCATTCACCGTCGCCCGCACCATGTTGTGCGGGTTGTTGCTGCCCAGGCTCTTGGTCAGAATGTCGGTGACACCGGCGCACTCGAGCACCGAGCGCACCGGGCCGCCGGCGATGACGCCGGTACCGGTCGCGGCGGGCTTGAGCAGCACCCGCCCCGCGCCGTGCCGCCCGATCACCTCGTGCGGGATGGTCGCGCCCACCCGGGGCAGCTCCACCATCCGGCGCTTGGCGGCGTCGACGGCCTTGCGGACCGCCTCGGAGACTTCGTTCGCCTTGCCGGTCGCGATGCCGACCTTGCCCTTGCCGTCACCCACGGCCACGAGGGCGTTGAACGAGAACCGCCGGCCGCCCTTCACCACCTTCGCGACGCGATTGATGGCGACCACGTTCTCGATGAACTCGCTCTTCTCCCGCTCGCCCCGGTCGCGATCGCCCCGGCCCCGGCCGCCGCCCGGACCGCCCCGGCCGCGGCCACCCTGTCCGCCGCCCTGGCCGCCGCGCCCGCCCCGGCCACCACGGCCGCCGCGATCGTTGCTCGACTCGGTGCTGGTGCCTTCCTGTTCGTCAGCCATTTAGAACTCCAGTCCGCCTGCGCGCGCGCCGTCGGCGACGGCCTTCACGCGACCATGATACCGGTACCCGGCCCGGTCGAAGACAACCTTGGTGATCCCGGCGGCCTTGGCCTTGGCCGCGATCGCCGCGCCCACGCCCTTGGCCTTGCCGATCTTCCCCGCCCCGTCGGTCGTGACGCCCTCGGAGTTGTCCGCCACGCCCATGAGGCACACGCCCTTGTCGTCGTCCACCAGCTGGGCGTAGATGTGCTTGAGCGAGCGGAACACCGCGAGACGCGGACGCTCCGCGGTGCCCTGCACCGCCTTGCGCACCCGCAGGTGGCGGCGGTAACGCAGCTCCTGCCGCGTCGAAGGAGACTTGACTGCACGCATGGGTTACTTGGCTCCTGTCTTGCCGGCCTTGCGGCGGACCGTTTCGCCCTGGTACCGCACACCCTTGCCCTTGTAGGGCTCCGGCTTGCGCAGGCTCCGGATCTCGGCCGCCACCTGGCCCACCAGTTCCTTGTCCGGGCCCTCGATCTTCACGACGGTGTTGTTGTCCACCGTGAACTTGATCCCCGCCGGCGCGGGATAGTGCACCGGGTGGGAGAACCCGAGCGCCAGCTGCAGCCCGTTCCCCTTGGCCTCGGCCTTGTAGCCGACGCCCTGGATCTCGAGGGTGCGGAGATAGCCCTTGGCCACCCCGTCCACCATGTTCTGGATCAGGGTCCGGGTCAGGCCGTGCAGCGCCTTGTGCCGGGCCTCGTCCGAGGGGCGCTCCACCGTCACCTGCTCGCCGGCGAGCGCGATCTTGATCTCCGGATGAAAGGTGCGGCTCAGTTCGCCCTTGGGACCCTTGGCGGACACCGCGTGTCCGTTCACGGTCACCGTGACGCCCTTCGGCACCGTCACCGGCTTCTTCCCGATACGCGACATGGTCGTTTTACCAGACGACGGCGAGCAGCTCGCCGCCCAGGTTGGCCGACCGCGCGTCGCGGTCGGACATGAGGCCCTTGGGCGTGGACACGATCGCCATGCCGAGGCCGTTCTTGACCCGCGGGATCTCCCGGGTCTTCACGTACCGCCGGAGGCCGGGCGTGCTCACCCGCTTGAGCTCCCGGATCACCGGCTGGTCGTTGTGGTACTTGAGGTAGAGCCGCAGCACGCCGCGCGCACCGTCATCGAGGATCTTGAAGTCCGCGATGTAGTGGTTGTCGCGCAGCAGGCGCGCCAGCTCGCTCTTGAGCTTGCTCACAGGAATGTCCACCCGCTTGTGGCCTGCGGCGCAGGCGTTGCGGATGCGGGTCAGCATATCTGCGACCGGATCAGTCATGCTCATCGTGTGACTCCCCTACCAGCTGGCCTTGCGGACACCCGGGATCTCGCCCTTGAGGGCCATCTCGCGGAAGCAGATACGGCACAAGCCGAACTTGCGGAGCACGGCGCGGCTCCGCCCGCAGCGGTTGCACCGCCGCACCGTCCGGACCTTGAACTTCGGCGTGCGCTTGGCCCGCTCGATCCAACAGGTTTTCGCCATCGTGTCTCCTTACCTCGTCTCGGGACGGCGCATCCGGCGCCGCCCACACTGAATCACGCCACGCCCGCCAGCGGGGTCTCGCCCCGGAAGGGCCAGCCGAACTCCCGGAGCAGCGCCATCGCCAGGTCGTCCCGCCCGGCGGTGGTCACCAGGGTGATGTCCATCCCGTGGATCGTCTCGACCTTGTCGAAGTCGATCTCGGGGAAGATCATCTGCTCCTTGATGCCCAGGGTGTAGTTCCCGCGGCCGTCGAAGCTCTTGTTCGGCAGCCCGCGGAAGTCGCGCACCCGCGGCGCCGAGAGGCTGATGAACCGGTCGAGGAACTCGTACATCCGCGCGTTGCGGAGCGTCACCGACACCCCGATCGGGAGGCCCTGCCGCAGGCCGAAGTTCGCGATCGCCTTCTTGGCCCGGCGGATCACCGGCTTCTGCCCGGTGATGATCGCCAGCTCCTCCGCCACCGTCTCGATGAGCTTGGGGTTCTTCGCCCCCTCGCCCATGCCGACGTTGAGCACGATCTTCACGAGCCGGGGCACCTGGTGCGGGTTGGTCAGCCCGAACTGCTTCGTCAGGTTGGCCCGGATCGTCTTCTCGTAGAACGTCTTGAGCCGCGGCACCCCGTCCACCGACTTGGGCGACGGATCGACCGGGAGGCCCGCGCCGCCCTTGTCCTTGCCCTTGCCCCCGCCCGCGGGACGCTTCTCGGCGCCCTTGGTGCCCTCGCCCTTCGGCGCCTTCTCCTTCGCGTCGGCCATACTCAGCGATTCCTCGGAATGGACTGCCCCGACTTCACCGCGATCCGCTCCAGCGTCCCGTCGGCATCCTTCTGCCGCCGGATCCGGGTCGGCTCGCCGGTCTTGGGATCGACCAGCATCACCTTCGAATGATGGATCGCCGCCTCACGGCTCACGATCTGCCCCGGGGTATTCGGGGTCGGGCGCTGGTGCTTCTTGATGATGTTCACCCCCTGCACCGTCACTCGCCCGGTCTTGGGGTACACCTTGAGCACCTTGCCCTGCTTCCCCTTGTCGTCCCCCGAGATCACCTGGACGGTGTCCCCGGTGGTGACGTGCAGCCGCTGCCGCACCGGCGGCAGGTGCCGCACCCGCTTGGCCTTCTTGTAGACGAGCGGCTTCATGCTAGAGCACCTCCGGCGCGAGCGAAACGATCTTCATGTACCGCTTCTCGCGCAGCTCACGAGCCACCGGCCCGAAGATACGGGTCGCGCGGGGCTCGCCCTGGTCGTTGATCAGCACCACCGCGTTCTCGTCGAACCGGATGTAGGAGCCGTCCTTGCGCCGGGTCTCCTTCACCGTCCGCACGATCACCGCCTTGGCCACGTCGCCCTTCTTCACCTGGCCGGTCGGGATCGCGTCCTTGATGGTGACCACCACCTTGTCGCCCACGCCGGCGTAGCGGCGCTTGCTGCCACCGAGGACCCGGATCACGAGCGCTTTCCGCGCTCCCGAGTTGTCGGCGACCTTGACGATCGATTCCTGCTGGATCATTTCGCACGCTCCACGATCTCGATCACGCGCCAGCAGACCGTCTTCGCGAGGGGCCGGGTCTCCATGATCCGCACGGTGTCGCCCACCTTGGCCCCGTGCTCGTCGCGGGCCTTGATCCCCTTGCTGCGGGTGACCTGCTTGCCGTACGCCGCATGGGCGAACCGCCGGGTGAGCGTGACGGTGACCGTCTTGGTCATCTTGTCACTGGTCACCACGCCGGTGCGGATCTTCCGCGTGGCTCGGGTTTTCGTCGTCGACTCAGTCATGATTCATCTCGTCTTGGATCAGGGTCCGGCACGGTCGCTCTGACCGCCCGTCCGCCTGACCGCCTGACCACTTACTTCCCCAGCTCCTTCGCGCGCAGCACCGTCTTGATCCGCGCGATGTCGCGCCGGAGACTCCGGAAGCGCATCGGGTTCTCGATCGACTCGGTCGCCGAACGGAACCGGAGGTTGAACCGCTCCTTGGTGAGTTCCTCGAGCTTCGCCTTGAGGTCGTCCACCGAGAGCTCGTGCCAGTTGGTCTTGGTCGTCGCCATCTCAGTCCTCCGTCCGCTTCACCAGGCGGGTCCGCACCGGCAGCTTTGCCGCCGCGAGGCCGAGCGAGAGCTTGGCCAGGTCGTACGCCACGCCTTCCACCTCGAACAGCATCCGGCCCGGCTTCACCACCGCCACCCACCCTTCCGGGTTGCCCTTGCCCTTGCCCATGCGGGTCTCGGCCGGCTTCTTGGTGATCGGCTTGTCCGGGAAGATCCGGATCCAGACCTTGCCGCCACGCTTCATCTCGCGGGTCATCGCGACGCGGGCCGCCTCGATCTGCCGGTTGCTGATCCACCCCGGCTCCAGGCTCATCAGGCCGTATTCCCCGAACGCCACCGAGTTGCCCCGGGTGGCGATCCCCTTGGTCCGGCCCTTGAACGTCTTCCGGAACTTGACGCGCTTCGGTGCCAGCATCGGTCAGTTCCCCGTGCTGTAGGTACGGCCGGACAGGTCTTCGATCACTTCACCCTTGAAGATCCAGACCTTGATGCCGATGGTGCCGTACGTGGTCTTGGCGGTGCCGTGGGCGTAATCGACGTCCGCCCGCAGCGTGTGGAGCGGAACCCGCCCCTCGCGATAGCCTTCCGTGCGGGCGATTTCGGCGCCACCCAGCCGGCCGCCGGCCCGCACCTTGATCCCCTGCGCGCCCATCCGCATCGCGCTCTGCACCGCCCGCTTCATCGCGCGGCGGAACGAGATGCGCTGCTCCAGCTGGTGGGCGATGTTGTCGGCGACCAGCTGGGCCGACAGCTCCGGCCGCTTGATCTCCTCGACATTGATCGCCGCTTCCTTCCCGGTGAGCTGCGCCAGCTCATCCCGGAGCTTGTCCACCTCGGCGCCGCGCTTGCCGATCACCACCCCCGGACGCCCGGTGTGCACCGTGACGGTGACCTTGCCGGGACGGCGGTCGATGTCGATCTGTGCGATCGCGGCGTGCCCCAGGCGCGCCTTCAGGTACTTCCGGATGAGCTCGTCCTCCTTGAGGAGGGCCGGCATCTCCTTGGTGGCGTACCACCGGGACGTCCACTGCTTGACGATCCCGAGGCGGAAGCCGATCGGATGGGTTTTCTGCCCCATTACTCGCTCTCCTTGGTCGCCACGTGAATCTCCACATGGCTCGTGGGCTTCCGGACCGGCACCCCACGGCCCTGCGCCGCCGCATGGAACCGCTTGAGCGGCCGCCCCATGTCGATGACCGCCTTGGTCACGACCAGGTCGTCCACGTCCAGCGAGGTGTTGTTCTTGAGCGCCGCCTGCTCCGCATTGGCGACGGCCGACCGCAGCGTCTTCTCGATCTGCTTGGCCGCCAGCTTCTTGCTGAACTTGAGGATGGCGTACGCCTCGTTCACGTCTTTCCCGCGGATCAGGTCGACCACCAGCCGCATCTTGCGGGGCGACTGACGGACCCACCGCTGGATCGCATGGGCTTCCATGGTTACTCCGCCTTGGCCTTCTTGTCCGCCACCAGCTTGCCGCTGTGGCCCCGGAACAGCCGGGTCGGGGCGAACTCCCCGAGCTTGTGCCCCACCATGTTCTCGGTCACGTACACCGGGACGAACTTGTTCCCGTTGTGCACCGCGAAGGTGTGGCCCACGAACTCCGGGAGGATCGTGCTCGCCCGGCTCCAGGTCTTCACGACCTTCTTCTCGTTCTTGCTGTTCAGCGCCTGGACCTTGTCCAGGAGCGACGCCTGCACGAACGGACCCTTCTTGATGCTCCGCGACATGATCCGGTCCCCTTACTGCGTGGCCCGGCCGCGCTTGCGGCCGCGGACGATGTACTGATTCGACTTGCTCTTCGGGTGGCGGGTCTTCTTGCCCTCCGGCTTGCCCCACGGCGTCACCGGCGGACGGCCGCCCGAGGTCTTGCCCTCGCCGCCGCCCAGCGGGTGGTCGACCGGGTTCATCGCCACGCCGCGCACCCGCGGGTTGCGGCCCAGCCAGCGGGTCTTGCCCGCCTTGCCCACCGAGAGCAGCTCGTGCTCGGCATTCCCCACCTCGCCGATCGTCGCCATGCACTTGGCGTGCACCCGGCGCATTTCGGTGGAGCGGAGCCGCACCGTCACGTACTCGCCCTCCTTCGCCACCACCTGGACCGCCGCGCCGGCCGAGCGGGCCAGCTGGGCGCCCTTGCCGATCTTGAGCTCGACGCAGTGCACCGTCTCGCCCAGCGGCACCTCACCCAGCGGAATCGCGTTGCCCACCCGCGGATCGACGCCCGGGCCCGAGAGCACGGTGTCGCCGACGCTCAGCCCCTTCGGGTGGATGATGTAGCGCTTCTCGCCATCGGCGTAGTGGATCAGCGCGATGCGGGCGCTCCGGTTCGGATCGTACTCGACGGTCGCCACCTTGCCCGGGATCCCGAACTTGTTGCGCTTCCAGTCGATCTTCCGGTACATCCGCTTGTGGCCGCCACCGATCCAGCGCATGGTGACATGGCCCTTGTTGTTCCGCCCGCCGGTCTTCTTGATCGGCTCGAGCAGGCTCTTCTCGGGCCGGTCAGTCGTGATCTCCGCGAAATCGGAGACCGACTTGAACCGGGTGCCGGGCGTCACCGGCCGGAATTCACGGATGCCCATATCAGCCCTCGAACACGGGGAGCGTTTCCCCGTCCTTCAGGACCACGATGGCCTTCTTCCAGCGGGGCGTCAGGCCGCGAGTCCGCCCCCGGACCACCGTGTTGCGCCGCATCTGCATCGTGCGGACGCTGGTCGCCGTCACCCCGAAGAGCTGCTTGAGCGCGTCCTTGATCTCGAACTTGCTCGCTTCCGGGTGCACCTCGAACGTGTATTCCTTGCGCAGCTGGTAGGCCGCCGAGCTCTTCTCGGTCACCACCGGCCGCACGATCGTCTCATGCAGCGCAGGCATTTACTTGCCCCCCTTCTTCTTCGGGGCCGCCTTCTTCGCGGCCTTGGCCTTGGGCGCGGCCTTCTCCGCCTTCGGCTTGGCGGCCTTCGCCGCCTTGGCCTTGGGCGCGGCCTTCGCCTTCGCGGCCGGCTTCTCCGCCTTCGGCTTCTCGGCCTTGGGCGCGGCGGCCTTCTTCTCGGCCTTCGGCTTCGCGGCCCGCGGGGCCGGCGCGGTCTTCGGAGACGGGGTGAAGCTGCGGACGAACGGGACCGGCGGCTCGCCCGCCAGGGCCGGCTCTTCCACCACGATCACCTCGGCCCAGAGCACCTGGTACGCGCTCGCCTCGTTGAACGGCAGCACGTCGACCTTCGGCAGGTTCCGGGCGCTGAGATAGAGCGCCTCGCTCACCCCGTGGGTGAGCAGCAGCACCTTCTTCTCCGCGAGCCCGAGCTTCTCGAGGAGACCCACGAGCTCGCGGGTCTTCGGCGAGGCCTGCTCGAAGCGCTCGACCACGACGAGGTTCCCCTCCGCCGCGCGGGCGTTGAGGGCGCTCTTGCGGGCCAGCTGCTTCACCTTGCGGGGCATGTCCAGCCGGTAGTCGCGCGGCTGGGGACCGAACACCTTGCCGCCGCCGGGCCACAGGGGCGAGCGGGTCGAGCCCTGGCGGGCGCGGCCGGTGCCCTTCTGCTTCCACGGCTTCTGGTTGCCGCCGGAGACGAAGCTCCGGGTCTTGGTCGCATGGGTGCCCTGGCGCTGGTTGGCCAGGAAGGTCTTCACCGCCTCATGCATGACCGGGCCGTTCACGGTGCCGTCGAAATACGTCTCCGGCAGCGCGAAGGCCGAGCCCTTCCGGGCGCCGGCGGGCGAGTAGTGCGGGGCCTCAATCATGGCGGCTCCGTCCGTGCTGCTTGTTCACGAGCAGGATCCCGTGCTTGGCGCCAGGCACCGCGCCGCGCACGAAGAGCAGGTTCCGCTCGGCATCGATCTTCACGACCCGGAGGCCCAGCTCGGTGTGGCGCTCGGCACCCATGTGGCCCGGCATCCGCTTCCCCTTGATGACGCGCGAGGGGTCGGTGCCCGGGGAGATGGAGCCCGGCTTGCGGTGCCGGGTGTTGCCGTGCGAGGCGGGACCGCCGCCGGCGCCGTAGCGGTGCACCATGCCCTGGAACCCGCGGCCCTTGGTGGTCCCGGTGACCTTCACCAGTTCCCCCGCCGCGAAGATGCCCACGGTCACGGTGTCCCCCAGCTTGTAGCTGGCTTCGCCGCTCTCGAATTCCTTCAGGATCTTGGGCGCCGCATCGACCGTCGCCGCCTTGGCGTGGCCCAGCTCCGCCTTGCTGGCCCGCTGCGGCACCTTGGCGCCGAAGCCCAGCTGTACCGCGCCCGACTTCACCTGCAGGACGCGGCAGGGGCCCGCCTCGATCACCGTCACCGGGACCGAGGTGCCATCCTCCGCGAACACGCGGGTCATGCCGAGCTTCTTCCCGATCAGTCCGTTGGCCATGGCTATTCGACCTTGATCTCCACGTCCACCCCGGCCGGCAGGTCGAGCTTGGTCAGCGCGTCCATGGTCTGCGGGCGGGAGTCGTTGATGTCGAGGAGCCGCTTGTGGGTCCGGAGCTCGAACTGCTCCCGGCTCTTCTTGTCGATGTGGGGGCTGCGGAGCACGGTCCACCGCTCGATCTTCACCGGGAGCGGAATCGGCCCCGACACCTGCGCGCCGGTCTTCTCGGCGGTGCGCACGATGTCCGCCGCGGCCTGGTCCAGCACGCCGTGGTCGAAGGCCTTCAGCCGAATGCGAATTCTCTGTGCCATGCTCTCTGTCTCCTCAATGCCCCGGGGCTGTCAGCTGTTAGCTGTTAGCTGTTAGCGCGCAGGCTAACAGCTAACAGCTAATGGCTAAGAGCTACTTCAGAATCTTCGTCACCACGCCAGCGCCGACCGTCCGGCCGCCCTCACGGATGGCGAAGCGCAGGCCCTCGTCCATCGCGATCGGGATGATCAGGCTGATCCGCATCTGGATGTTGTCGCCCGGCATCACCATCTCGACGCCCTCGGGCAGCTCCACCGACCCGGTCACGTCCGTGGTGCGGAAGTAGAACTGCGGCCGGTAGCCCTTGAAGAACGGGGTGTGACGGCCACCCTCTTCCTTCGTGAGGACGTACACCTCGGCGTTGAACTCGGTGTGCGGGGTGATCGCGCCGGCCTTCGACAGGACCATGCCGCGCTCGATCTCGTGCTTTTCGATGCCGCGGAGGAGGAGGCCGACGTTGTCGCCCGCCCTGGCCGTCATCCAGCAGCTTGCGGAACATCTCGACGCCGGTGACCGTGGTCTTCTTCTCGGCGTTGAACCCGACCAGCTGGACTTCCTCACCCACCTTGATCTTGCCCCGCTCGATACGGCCGGTCGCCACGGTGCCGCGGCCGGTGATCGAGAAGACGTCCTCGACCGGCATCAGGAACGGCTTGTCCACGTCGCGCTTCGGCTCCGGGATCGCGGTGTCGAGGGCCCCGAGGAGCTCCCACATCTTCTCGACCCACTGGGCCTCGCCCGATGGCGCCCATGGCCGAGCCACGGATCACCGGGACGTCGTCGCCCGGGAACTCGTACTTGCTGAGCAGCTCACGGACCTCGAGCTCCGCCGGGTCCAGCAGCTCGGCATCGTCCACCAGGTCGCACTTGTTCAGGAAGACCACGATGTAGGGCACGTTCACCTGGCGGGCGGAGGATGTGCTCGCGGGTCTGCGGCATCGGGCCGTCGACCGCGCTCACCACTGGATCGCTCCGTCCATCTGGGCGGCGCCGGTGATCATGTTCTTCACGTAGTCGGCGTGGCCCGGGCAGTCGACGTGGGCATAGTGCCGCTTCTCGGTGCTGTACTCGACGTGGCTGGTCGCGATCGTCAGGATCTTGGTCGCGTCGCGACGGCCCTGCGATTCGGAAGCCTTGGCCACGGCGTCATACGGCACGTAGGCCGACAGGCCCTTGTCCGCAGTCACCTTGGTGAGCGCGGCCGTGGTGGTGGTCTTCCCATGGTCCACGTGGCCGATGGTGCCGACGTTCACGTGGGGCTTGTTGCGCTCGAATTTCGCCTTGGCCATACGATCCTCTGGGCGTTAGGTGCTGATCAGTTCTTCTTCTTGGCGATGATCGCTTCCGCGATCGCCTTCGGCACTTCCTCGTAATGCTCGAACTCCATGCTGTACACCGCCCGGCCCTGCGTCATGCTGCGGAGCTGGGTGGAGTACCCGAACATCTCCTTGAGCGGCACGTGGGCCGCCACCACCTGGGCCTCGCCCCGCTGGGTCATACCCCCGACCCGGCCGCGGCGGCCCGACAGGTCACCCACCACGTTGCCGAGGAAGTCGGCCGGGGTGACCACTTCCACTTCCATCACCGGCTCGAGGATGATCGGCTTGGCCGACGAGGCCGCCTGCTTGAACGCCATCGAGCCGGCGATCTTGAACGCCATTTCGCTCGAGTCGACGTCGTGGTAGCTGCCGTACACCAGCGTCGCCTTGACGTCGACCACCGGGTACCCCGCCTGGATGCCATTCTCCAGCGCCTCGCGGATCCCCGCCTCGACCGGCTTGATGAACTCGCGGGGGATCACGCCGCCCACGATCTTGTCCTCGAACACGAAGCCCTCGCCGGGCTTGGTCGGCTCGAGGTGGATGACCACGTGGCCGTACTGGCCCTTGCCGCCCGACTGCCGGATGAACTTCCCCTCGACGTTCTCCACCCGCTTGGTGATCGTCTCGCGGAAGGCCACCTGCGGCTGGCCCACGTTCGCCTCGACCTTGAACTCCGCTTCATGCGGTCGACCAGGATCTCGAGGTGCAGCTCGCCCATGCCCGCGATGATGACCTGCGAGGTTTCCTCGTCGGTCCGCACCCGGAAGGTCGGGTCTTCCTCCTGCAGCTTTGCAGCGCGATCGCCAGCTTGTCCTCGTCGGCCTTGGTCTTCGGCTCGATCGCGACGTCGATCACCGGGTTGAGGAACTTCATCGCCTCCAGGATGATCGGCTGGTCCTCGTCGCACAGCGTGTCGCCGGTGCGGGTGTCCTTGAGGCCGATCGCCGCGCCGATGTCGCCGGCGAGCACTTCCCGGATCTCGTCACGCTTGTTCGCGTGCATCTGGAGCAGCCGCGCTACCCGCTCCTTCTTGTCCTTCGTGGCGTTGTAGACGTAGCTCCCGCTCTCGAGCTTGCCCGAGTACACCCGGAAGAACGTCAGCCGGCCGACGAACGGGTCGGTCGCGATCTTGAACGCCAGCGCCGCGAACGGCGCGTCATCCTTCGGGGTCCGGGTGATGTGCTCGGTGTCGTGCTGCGGCACATGCCCTGGATCTCGTTCACGTCGGTCGGGCACGGCAGGTAGTCGATGACCGAGTCCAGCAGCGCCTGCACGCCCTTGTTCTTGAAGGAGGCGCCGCAGAGCACCGGCACGAAGCCGTGCTTGATCGTCGCCGTCCGGATCGCGCCCCGGATCTCCGCCTCGGTCAGCTCCTCGCCGCCCAGGTACTTCTCCAGCAGCGAATCCTCGTGCTCGATCGCGGCCTCGATCAGGTCGTGCCGGTACTTGGCCGCCTTCTCCTTGTACGCGTCCGGGATCGGCATCTCCGAGAAGGTCTTGCCGAGGGTCTCCTCGTGGAAGACGATCTCCACCTGGCGGATCAGGTCGATGTGCCCGGTGAAGGTGTCCGAGGCGCCCACCGGCAGCTGCAGCGGATGCGCCTTCCGGGTCAGCCGGTCGCGGATCATGTCGAGGCAGCGGTAGAAGTCCGCCCCGATCCGGTCCATCTTGTTCGCGAAAATGAGCCGCGGCACGTTGTACCGGTCGGCCTGGCGCCACACCGTCTCGGTCTGCGGCTCCACGCCGGCCACCGAGTCCAGCAGCGTCACCGCCCCGTCCAGCACCCGCAGCGAACGCTCCACCTCGGCCGTGAAGTCCACGTGGCCGGGGGTATCGATGATGTTGATCCGGTACTGGGTGTCGAACCGGTTCCAGAAGCAGGTCGTCGCGGCCGACGTGATCGTGATGCCGCGCTCCTGCTCCTGCTCCATCCAGTCCATCGTCGCGGCACCCTCGTGCACTTCACCGATCTTGTAGTTCTTGCCGGTGTAGTAGAGGATGCGCTCGGTGGTGGTGGTCTTCCCGGCATCGATGTGCGCCATGATGCCGATGTTCCGGTACCGCTCGAGCGGAGTTTCGCGCGCCATTCCCAGTCCCGTGTTTCGTGCGGCCCGGTCACTGCGACCGTCGCCGTCCTCAAGCCCTACCAGCGAAAAAGCGGGGCGACCGACCCGGGCTCGCCCGGTGGTATCGCTCCGCGCCCGTCGGAGATTGCTCCCCAGACGAGGACCATTGCAGGTCCCTGCGTTTCGTTTGGGCCATGCCTGCAGCCCTTCAGAAGGATCGGAGGTGGCTGAGCGGGGCGTCGTTGCTCCGGCGCCGGCCGTCACACGATCCTGATGTCTGCTTTATGGGTGGGTTCCTGCGGTCCACTGCGGTTCCCGGAAAGCCCGGAAAAGGTAACCCGATATCTCCCGATGTCAACGGGGGTTAGGAGGCGGCAAGGCGTCAAAGCGGCCAGACGGCCCCGCGAGCCAGGGATCCCCCGGAAAGGACGAAGCGGGGCGGCCTTGGAAGGCCTCCCCGCCACCATCTCCTGCCCGCCTTGCCCCTATGCCGCCCTGCCGCCTCCTACCAGCGGTAGTGCGCGAAGGCCCGGTTGGCCTCGGCCATACGGTGGGTGTCGTCCTTCTTCTTGATCGTGTTCCCCTCGCCCTTGGAGGCCAGGATCAGCTCGGCCGCGAGCCGCTCTTCCATGGTCTTCTCGGAACGGGCCCGGGAGAACTCGATGATCCAGCGCATGGCCAGGGCGGCGCGCCGCTCGGGGCGCACT
The DNA here is from genome assembly GCA_046327735.1 of Gemmatimonadales bacterium. GTDB lineage: Bacteria > Gemmatimonadota > Gemmatimonadetes > Gemmatimonadales > GWC2-71-9 > JADJOM01. The sequence goes on from JAXLXZ010000008.1 coordinate 152,119, forward strand.
TCCACCGGGACCTGGAGCGAGGCACCGCCGACGCGGCGGCTCTTCACCTCGAGGGCCGGCTTGGCATTGTTCACCGCCTGCTTGAAGACGGTGACGCCCGGCTGGCCGGTCCGCTCCTCGATCATGTCCATGGCCGAGTAGAAAATCCGCTCGGCGGTGCTCTTCTTCCCCTCGTACATCAGGGAATTGATGAACTTGGAAACGGTCTGGCTGTCGTAGCGCGGATCGGCCGGGACCGGACGGCGGACGGACTTGGTACGACGGCTCACTTCTTACCTCCCGCAGCGGCGCCGGCCTTGGGACGCTTGGCGCCGTACTTGGACCGGCTGCGCCGGCGATCGTTCACGCCCGCGGCGTCGAGCGCCCCGCGGACGATGTGGTACCGCACACCGGGCAGGTCCTTCACACGGCCACCGCGCACGAGCACGATCGAGTGCTCCTGCAGGTTGTGACCTTCACCCGGGATGTAGGCGATGATCTCGAATCCGTTGGTGAGGCGAACCTTGGCCACCTTGCGGAGGGCCGAGTTCGGCTTCTTCGGAGTCGTGGTGTAGACGCGAGTGCAAACGCCCCGGCGGAAGGGATTCTGGCGCAGGGCCGGCGACTTGTCCTTGTAGACCGGATCCTTACGGCCGTGGCGGACGAGCTGGTTAATAGTCGGCATAGACCGCGAAACCTAGCCAGCAGGCCCATTTGGGTCAAGACGGGCGGCCCCCGGCCCTCCCTCTTCCCCCCCACCCCACCCCACCCGAGATTAGGGGCCAACGTCCACACCCTCCGGAGCGACCATGCAGATCAACCGCGGCGGCCCCCTCAGCGACAACATCGATGACATGCGGGGGCAGTCCGGGGGCGGCGGGGGCCGTGGTCCCGGCCTCCGCCTCGGCCTCGGCGGGATGATCATCCTCCTCATCCTCAGCGTGGTCTTCAAGCGCGACTTCTTCTCCCTGGTCGGCGGCGGCACCGGCGGCGGGATGCCCGCCGGGGCCCCGGCCCCCCTCTCGCCCGAGGCGAAGGCGCACGAGGACTCGCTCGCCGACCTCGTTTCCGCGGTGCTCGACTCGAGCCAGGGCGAGTGGGCCCGGATCTTCCCCCGGCTCGGGGCCCAGTACGTCCCCGCCCGGCTCACCCTCTTCCGCGACGGCATCCAGTCGGCCTGCGGTTCTGCCGAGTCCGCCACCGGCCCCTTCTACTGCCCCGGCGACCAGCACGTCTACATCGACCTCGGCTTCTACGACGAGCTGAGCAGCCGGTTCGGCGCCCCCGGCGACTTCGCCCAGGCCTACGTGCTGGCCCACGAGATCGGGCATCACGTGCAGAACCTGCTCGGGATCGAGCGCAAGGTGCGCCAGGCCCAGCAGGAAGATCCCTCCCAGCAGAACGAGCTCTCGGTCCGCATGGAGCTCCAGGCCGATTGCTTCGCCGGCGTCTGGGGCTCGGCCTACGAGAAGAAGGGGGGCCTCAGCCAGGGCGACCTCGAGGAGGGCATGCGCGCCGCCGCCGCGGTCGGCGACGACCGGATCCAGAAGATGTCCCAGGGATACGTGAACCCCGACGGCTTCACCCACGGCACCTCGGAACAGCGGCAGCGCTGGTTCAACCAGGGTTTCAAGAGCGGCGACCCGAAGCAGTGCGATACGTTCGGGGCGAGGAGCCTGTAGGAGGGCGGACAGGCGGTCGGGCGGCAAGGCGGTCAGGAGAAAAGGCGAAGGGGTGAGCTCCGCAAGGAACTCACCCCTTCCTGATTTCCCGGCCGCCTTGCCGCTTGGCCGCCTTGCCGCCTTCTCCTACTCCTCGTCCTCCGCCAGCGCAGCCACCGGCACCGGCGCCGCGGACTCCGCGGGAACCTCGGCCGGCGGCGGGGGCTCGTACCCTTCCGGCGGCTCGATGTCGATCTCGGCGTAGCGGTAGATGCCCGACCCCGCCGGGATGAGGTGGCCGATGATGATGTTCTCCTTGAGGCCGAGGAGGTCGTCCTTGGCCCCGCGGATCGCGGCATCGGTGAGCACCCGGGTGGTCTCCTGGAAGGAGGCCGCCGAGATGAACGACTGGGTCGTGAGCGACGCCTTGGTGATGCCGAGCAGCACCGGCTCCGACTGCGACGGCTTCATCTTCTTCTTGAGGACGCGGTCGTTCTCGTCCCGGAAGACCACCTTGTCGACGGTCTCGCCCTCGAGGAAGTCGGTATCGCCCGGATCGGTGACCCGCACCTTCTGGAGCATCTGGCGCACGATGGTCCCGATGTGCTTGTCGCTGATCCGCACGCCCTGCAGGCGGTAGACCTCCTGCACTTCGTTGAGCAGGTACTCCTGCACCGCGCGGGGGCCCTTGATCCGCAGGATGTCGTGCGGGTTCACCGGCCCTTCGGTGAGGCGGTCGCCGGCGCGCACGCGGTCGCCCTCGTGCACCCGGAGGTGCTTGCCCGAGCCCACTTCATAGAGCTGCGGCGGCTCCGGCTCGCCCTTCTTGCCCGGCTCGCCCAGCGGGTAGACGTAGATCTCGCGCTTGCCGCGCTTGATCTCGCCGAACTTCACGATGCCGTCGATCTCCGAGATCGTCGCCGGATCCTTCGGGCGGCGGGCCTCGAAGAGCTCGGCCACGCGGGGGAGACCGCCGGTGATGTCGCGGGTCTTGTACGCCTGCCGCGGCATCTTCACCACCGTGACGCCCTTGCTCACCTTGACCGGCGGCGAGAGGTACACGGTCTTGTCCTTGCTCTCCTTCTTGCTCTTGCTGGGCCACGCCACGTTGATCGGGTACTCCTCGACCTTGAACTTCGAGGCCCACGGATTGGACTCGTCGGGCAGGTCCATGGCGCGGGTCACCTGGTCGGTGTCCGAGCCGAGGATGATGCGCGAGCCTTCCGCCAGGATGTACTCCTGCGGGTCCTTCCGGTTCGGGGCGTACACCAGCACCGACGGGTGCAGCTCGCGGTCGGGGTCGGCCATGACCACCAGCGAGCGGAGGCCGGTCGACTCGTCGAGCTCCTCGCGCAGGGTCGAGCCCGGCACGAGGTCCTTCCACCGGAGCTCACCGTCGAGCTTGAGGATGCTGGGATCGTTGTAGGGGTCCCAGGTGTAGAGGATCGACATCTTCCCCTGCACCGTATCGCCTTCCTTCACCTGGATGAGCGCACCCTCGGGCACCGGGTAGCGGTTGAGCACCCGCTTCGGGTCCGCCGGGTCGACCACCAGGATGCCTTCCTTCGATTCCTCGTCGGCGTTCTCGTCATCGCGGGTGAGCGCGATGCGGACGATCGCCTTGGTGCCGTCTTCGTACTCGACCGGCACGTCGGCGTACTCGAGGCCGCTGGTGTACTTCACCAGGCCGCTCGCGCGCGCCCGCCGCTCGGCTTCCTCGGCGATACGCGACGAGGCGCCGCCGATGTGGAAGGTCCGCAGGGTCAGCTGGGTGCCCGGCTCGCCGATCGACTGCGCGGCCAGGATGCCGATCGCCTCGCCCATGTCCACCATGTCCATCGTGGCCAGGTTGCGGCCGTAGCACATCCGGCAGCAGCCGCGGCGCGACTCGCAGGTGAGCACCGAGCGGATCTTGACCTTCTCGATCCCGGCCTCGTCGATCTTGGAGGAGACTTCCTCGTCGATCAGCTTGCCGGCCTGGACCAGCAGGCGGGGATCGCCGTGCTCGTCGAGCTCATGCGGATCGAACACGTCTTCCGACGCCACGGAGCCGAGAATCCGCTCCTTGAGCGCCTCGATGATATCCTCGCCTTCCTTGAGGGCCGAGATTTCCAGCCCCTGGATCGTGCCGCAATCCTCCTCGGTGATCGTGACGTCCTGGGCCACGTCCACGAGACGGCGGGTCAGGTAGCCGGCGTCCGCGGTCTTGAGCGCGGTGTCGGCCAGACCCTTCCGGGCGCCGTGCGTCGAGATGAAGTACTCGAGGCCGGTCAGCCCCTCACGGAAATTCGACTTGATCGGGCTCTCGATGATCTCGCCGATGCCGCCGGTCAGCTTCTTCTGCGGCTTGGCCATCAGGCCGCGCATGCCGGCCAGCTGACGGATCTGGTCGCGGCTGCCGCGGGAGCCGGAGTCGAACCTCATGAACACCGGGTTGAAGCCACCGCGGCTCGCCCGCATGTGGCTCACCATCGCCTCGGCCACGTCGTTGTTCGCGTGGGTCCAGGCGTCGATCACCTTGTTGTACCGCTCGCCGAAGGTGATCTGGCCGGTGTTGTAGGCGCGCTGGAAGCGCTGCACCCGCTTGTCGGCCTCATCGAGCAGCGTGGCCTTCTCGCGGGGGATCTCCAGGTCCTCCACCCCGATGCTGATGCCGCCCTGGGTGGCGTAGCGGAAGCCGAACTCCTTGAGCCGGTCGAGGAAGACCACGGTGTTGGCGAGCCCCGCCTCGCGGTAGCTCTGCAGCACCAGCTCGGAGAGCGCCTTCTTCCGCATCAGGTCGTTCTTGAAGCCGTGGTTGGCCACGACCTGCGCCGGCAGGATGCTGTTGAAAAGCACCCGGCCCGCGGTGGTCCGGACCCAGCGCGGCTTCGGATCGGCCGCCTCGCGGGGCGGCTGGTACCAGAAGCAGATCGCGGTGTGGTAGCTGATCGAGCGGTGCAGCAGCGCCATCTCGATTTCCGCCAGCGACCCGAAGTACTTGGCCTTGTCCCAGGTGGCGTTGGCCTTGCCCTCCTTGGGCTCCTCGGCGCCGCGCGGCAGCTTGGTGAGGAAGTAGCTGCCCAGCACCATGTCCTGCGACGGCTCGGCCACCGGCCGCCCGTCGGAGGGCTTGAGGATGTTGTTCGACGAGATCATCAGGAGCCGGGCCTCGAGCTGCGCCTCGAACGAGAGCGGCACGTGCACGGCCATCTGGTCGCCGTCGAAGTCGGCGTTGAACGCGGCGCAGACCAGCGGATGGATCCGGATGGCCTTGCCCTCGACCAGCACCGGCTCGAACGCCTGGATGCCCAGGCGGTGGAGCGTCGGGGCGCGGTTGAGCAGCACCGGGTGGTCCTGGATGATCTCTTCCAGGATCTCGTAGACCTCGGGCTCTCCTTCTCCACGATCTTCTTGGCCCGCTTGACGGTCTCCGCGATGCCCTTCTCCACCAGCTTGTGGATGATGAAGGGCTTGAAGAGCTCGACCGCCATCGCCTTGGGCAGGCCGCACTGGTGGAGCCGGAGCTCCGGGCCCACCACGATGACGCTACGGCCGGAGTAGTCGACGCGCTTGCCGAGCAGGTTCTGGCGGAACCGGCCCTGCTTGCCCTTGAGCATGTCGGAGAGCGACTTGAGCGGACGCTTGCCGCGGCCGCGGATCGCCTTGGAGCGGCGGCCGTTGTCGAACAGCGCGTCGACCGCCTCCTGGAGCATGCGCTTCTCGTTCCGGAGGATGACTTCCGGCGCCTTGTGCTGGATCAGCTTCTGGAGCCGGTTGTTCCGGTTGATCACGCGCCGGTACAGGTCGTTCAGGTCGGACGTGGCGAAGCGCCCGCCATCGAGCGGCACCAGCGGCCGCAGGTCGGGCGGGATCACCGGGATGACGTCGAGGATCATCCAGGCGGGGTTGTTCGGCACGTCGCCGTTCTCACCCGAGGTGAGGAAGGCGTCGACGATCTTGAGCCGCTTGAGCATCTGCTTCTTGCGGTGCTGGCTGGTCTCGGTGGCCACCGCACCACGGAGTTCCTCGGCCAGCTTCTTCACGTCGATCCGGTTGAGCAGCTCGCGCACCGCCGGGGCGCCGATGTCGGCCCGGAAGGCGCTGTCGCCGTCCTCCCGCGCCTTGGCGCGGAGGAGAGGTACTCGTCCTCGTCCAGGAGCTGGTTGGCCTCGACATCCTGGTCGCCCGGCTCGATGACGATGTAGCTCGAGTAGTAGATGACCCGCTCGAGGTCACGCAGGGTGACATTGAGCAGGTTGCCCATCGGCGAGGGCAGCGTCTTGAAGAACCAGATGTGCGCCACCGGCACCGACAGCTCGATGTGGCCCATCCGCTCGCGCCGCACCTTGCTGAGCGTCACTTCCACGCCGCAGCGGTCGCAGATCACGCCGCGATAGCGGATCCGCTTGTACTTGCCGCAATGGCACTCCCAGTCCTTGACAGGGCCGAAGATCCGCTCGCAGAACAGGCCGTCCTTTTCCGGCTTGAAGCTGCGGTAGTTGATGGTCTCGGGCTTGGTCACCTCGCCCCAGGACCACCAGTACCGCTGCCCCTGGAGTTCCAGCCGCTCGCGCTCCTTCTGGTCGCGCGGGCCGCGGATCTCCTCCGGGGAGGCGATGCGGATGCTGATGTAGTCGAAGCTCGAGCTCTTGGGCTCGCGTCCGCTGCGAAAATCGATCATTGGGTGCCTCATCTGGGGCGGTCGGGCGGTCAGGCGGCTGGGCGGTCAGTGGTTCCGCGCCGTGCCTGCATCCGTCTCACCCTCTGCGTTCCGTGTCGTCCGTCGCTCAGTCCATCTATGACCAGCGGGGGGATCGGGCTGGGCCTGGCGTACCGACCGCCGGACCGCCCGACCGCCTGTCCGCCTTACTCGTCCCCGTCCGCGCTCGTGCCCAGCGTCACCTTGAGGCCCAGCGCCTGGAGTTCCTTCACCAGCACGTTGAACGACTCCGGGATGCCCGGCTCGGGCAGGTTCTGCCCCTTCACGATCGCCTCGTACACCTTGCTCCGGCCGTTCACGTCGTCCGACTTGACCGTGAGCATCTCCTGGAGCACGTGGGCCGCGCCGTACGCTTCCAGCGCCCACACTTCCATTTCACCGAAGCGCTGGCCGCCGAACTGCGCCTTGCCGGCGAGCGGCTGCTGGGTGACCAGCGAGTACGGGCCGATCGAGCGGGCGTGGATCTTGTCGTCGACCAGGTGCGAGAGCTTGAGCATGTAGATCGTGCCCACGGTGACATCGCCCTCGAACTCCTGGCCGCTGCGCCCATCACGGAGCCGGGCCTTGCCGGTGGGGGTGAGCCCCGCCGACCGGATCAGCTCCTCGGCGGCCTTGGCGACTTCCTCCGGCTCGCCCTTCCCGTTCACCAGCACCGCCAGCGCCGGCCGGCCGGTCGACTCGAGCACCTCGGCCGTGCCCTGGTCGGCCATCTTCTCCAGGTCCTTCACCAGCTTCTGGATGACCTTCTGCTCCGCCGCATCGGCCGAGCCGAGGCGGTGCTGGTGATAGGCCAGCTCCTGCTTCCGCTGCGCCAGCTCCCGCGCCGCCAGTTCCTTCGCGGCCGAGCCGAGGAAGCCCTTGATGCCCTGGTAGAGCTCCTTCGTCGTGGCGCTCGCGCCCTTGTGGGCCAGGTCGTTGAGCCCGGCCTCGCTCACCATCGCGGTGACCTGGTGCAGGTCCTTCGCCACCGTGGCGATGGTCGCCGCATCGGGATCGGGCGCCTGCTGCTTGAAGCCCAGCGCCCGCCCGGCCCACCGGATCCCGGCGATCCGCAGCAGCACGCCGATCTCGGCCTCGTCCGCCCCGCGGAACACCGGGGTCTTGGCCTTGAAGCCCAGGATCGTGGCGCACCAGCCGAGGTGCGTCTCGAGGATCTGGCCCACGTTCATGCGGCTCGGCACGCCCAGCGGATTCAGCACGATGTCCACCGGCGAGCCGTCCGGCAGGAACGGCATGTCTTCCTCCGGCACGATCCGGGCAACGATACCCTTGTTGCCGTGGCGGCCGGCCATCTTGTCGCCCACCGAGACCTTGCGCTTCTCGGCGATGTACACCTTCACCAGCTGGATGACGCCCGGGGGCAGCTCATCCGGCTGGAGGATCTTGTCGATCTGGTCTTCCGCCTTCTCCTCGACCTTGGCGCGCTCCCGCGCGGCCACGTCGATGGTCTGGCGGATCCGCTCGTTCGCGGTCTTGTTGGCTACCCGGAGCGTCTTGAGGTCGATCTCGCCCAGGTCCATCTCGGCCAGCGCCGCCTTGCCGAGCTTGGTCCCGGCGGCGACCGCTTCCTCCACGGTGCCGGCCTTGAGCATCAGCGCGACTTCCTGGCCCTCGAGCAGGAACTTGAGCTCCTCGAGCATCACGCTCGAGATCCGGGCCTTCTCGTCGTTCTCGACCCGGCGCACCTCACCGATCCGCTCGCCCCGGTCCTTCTCGACCACCTGGTCCTCGACGCGGGAGAAGATCTTCACGTCGATGACCACGCCCTTCATGCCGGGCGGGACCTTGAGCGAGCTGTCCTTCACGTCCTTCGCCTTCTCGCCGAAGATCGCGGTGAGCAGCTTCTCTTCCGGCGACAGCTCGGTCTCGCCCTTCGGCGTGATCTTGCCGACCAGGATGTCGCCCGGCTTCACGTGGGCGCCGATCCGGACGATGCCGCGCTCGTCGAGGTCCACCAGCGCCTCGTCGGAGACGTTGGGGATTTCCCGGGTGATCTCCTCCTGGCCGCGCTTGGTGTCGCGGACGTGGAGCTCCAGCTCCTGGATGTGGATCGACGAGTAGACGTCGTCCTTCACCAGCCGCTCGGAGAGGACGATCGCGTCCTCGAAGTTGTGCCCGTACCAGGGCATGAACGCCACCAGCACGTTGCTGCCGAGGGCGAGCTCGCCCGCCTCGGTCGCGGCGCCGTCGGCGATGACCTGGCCGGCCGCCACCTTGTCACCGGCCCGCACCAGCGGGCGCTGGTTGATGGCGGTGTCCTGGTTGGTGCGCCAGAACTTCCGCACCCGGTAGCGGTCATGCTGGGTGAGCCGTGCCAGCGGCACGTTGGGATCGACCTTCCCCTGCTCGCCCGAGTCCACGATGATCTCGTCGGCGGTCACGCGGGTGACGGTACCGGCCCGGCGCGCCACGATCACGGCGCTGGAGTCGGCGGCCACCTTGCCCTCGAGCCCGGTGCCCACGATCGGCGACTGGGGGAAGAGGAGCGGCACCGCCTGGCGCTGCATGTTGCTGCCCATCAGCGCGCGGTTGGCGTCGTCGTGCTCGAGGAACGGGATCAGCGCCGCGGCGATCGAGACCAGCTGCTCGGGCGCCACGTCCATGAAGTCGATCCGGTCCGGCGGCAGGAGCGGGTAGTCGTCGCCCTTGCGGCAGAGCACCAGGTCCACGGCGAACTTGCCCGAGTCGTCCAGCGCCGCGTTGGCCTGCGCCACCGCGTAGCCCTCTTCCTCGGAGGCCGAGAGCCAGCGGATGTCGTTGGTCACCTTCCCGTTCTTCACCACCCGGTACGGGGTTTCGATGAAGCCCAGGTCGTTGATCTGGCCGTAGGTCGAGAGGCTGGTGATCAGGCCGATGTTCGGGCCTTCCGGCGTCTCGATCGGGCACATCCGGCCGTACTGCGAGTAGTGCACGTCGCGGACTTCGAAGCCGGCGCGCTCCCGCGTCAGGCCGCCCGGACCCAGCGCCGAGAGCCGGCGCTTGTTGGTCAGCTCGGCCAGCGGGTTGGTCTGGTCCATGAACTGTGACAGCTGGCTCGACCCGAAGAACGCCTGGATCACCGCGGACACGGTGCGGGCGTTGACCAGGTCGTCGAGCGAGATCTTCTCCGGGTCGGAGTTGATGCTCATCCGCTCCTTGACCAGCCGGGCCATGCGGGAGAGACCGACCGAGAACTGGTTCGCGATCAGCTCGCCCACGCTCCGGATGCGGCGGTTGCCGAGGTGGTCGATGTCATCGGTGAACCCGCGCCCATCGTTGAGGTCGATGAGGTAGCGGATGATCGCGATGAAGTCTTCCTCGGTCAGCACCGTGTGGTTCGACGGCGTCCGGGTCTTGAGCCGCTGGTTGATCTTGTAGCGGCCCACCCGCCCCAGGTCGTAGCGCTTGGGGTTGAAGAAGAGCCGCTTGAGCGCCTCGCGGGCGGTCTCGAGGTTCGGCGCCTCACCCGGGCGGAGGAGCGCGTAGATCTGCTCCAGCGCCTCGGCCTCGCTGTGGGTCGGGTCCTTGGTCAGGGTGTTCTTGATCAGGGGCGACTCGCCGCGGCCGGCGGGGAGCAGCACCTCGACCTTGGTGACCTGGGACTTCATCAGCTTCTTGCGGAGCGCCTCGTTGACCTCGCTCCCCGACTCGGCCAGCACTTCGCCGGTCTCGGGATCGGCGACGTCGAACGCCAGGATCTGGCGGGCGCGCTCGCGCGTGGTGGTCGGCTGCTCGTCATCGCGCAGGTCGATGGCGGTGTAGCCGGCGAAGACCGTCACGGTCTTGACGCCCACGTGGCGGAGGTGGTTGAGCCGCTCGGGGGTGAGCTCATCGCCCACCTGGGCCAGCGCCGGCCCCGACTTGTCCTCGGGGTTCGGCACGTCGGCCGCGACCAGCGCCCCGACCAGCTCGCGCCGCTCCTGGCGGCCTTCGAGCTTGCCGGTGATATCCAGCTCCTTCGTCGCGAAGAAGAGCTTGAGGATCTCGGCGTTGGTCCCGTAGCCGAAGGCGCGGAGCAGCGCCGTGGCCGGGAACTTCTTCTTCTTGTCGATGTGGACGTAGATCACGTCGTGAATGTCGATCGTGAACTCCACCCACGAGCCGCGGAACGGGATGATCCGGGCCGAGAAGAGCCGCTGCCCGTTCGGGTGCGTGTCTTCCTCGAAGACCACGCCCGGCGAGCGGTGCAGCTGGCTCACCACGACGCGTTCCGCCCCGTTGATCACGAACGTGCCGAGGGGGGTCATGATCGGGAGTTCCCCGAGGTAGACCTCCTTCTCGATCGCGTTCTTGAGCCGGCGCTGCCCGTCCACCTCCTCGAACACGTCGAGGCGCAGGGTGGCCTTGAGCGGCGCGGCGTAGGTCATGTCGCGCTCGATGCACTCTTCCACCGAGTACTTGGGATCACCCAGGTGGTAGGAGATGAACTCGAGGCTGTATTTGCCGTTGACGTCGGAGATCGGGAACAGGTCGCGGAAGACCCGCTCCAGGCTCACGTCCTGGCGCTCTCCGTGCACGTCATCGGGGACCAGCAGGCTCTGGAAGGCCCGGGTCTGGATATCAAGCAGGTTGGGCATGGGCATGCCCACGTCCCGCTTGGAAAAGACGATCTGGGGTCGGATAGCCGTCATCGCACACTCTCACGCAACACAAATGGCCCCGGCGCGTGCCGCCCTGCCGGTTGCAGGGTGGACACGCGGGGCTTCGGGGACTCGCTAATTATCGCAGTCGACCAGTGCGCATCTCGTCTCACCGAAGTAGGTGGAAGCCAGGGAACCCGCGCGGCGCCAGGGGCGCCGCGGGGACGGCTTCGGCCTACTTCAGCTCGACGGTCGCGCCCTGGTCCTCCAGCTTCTTCTTCATCTCGTTGGCCTCGGCCTTCGGCACACCTTCCTTGATCGTGCCGCCGTTGTCCACCAGCTCCTTGGCTTCCTTCAGGCCCAGGCTGGTGAGCTCGCGGACCACCTTGATGACCTGGATCTTCTTCTCGCCGCCCGACTTCAGGACGACGGTGAAGTCGGTCTGCTCCTCGGCCGCCGGGGCCGCGCCCGCGCCGCCCGCCGCCGGAGCGGCCGCCGCGGCCACCACGGAGACGTTGAACTTGCTCTTGAAGGCCTCGATCAGGTCGGCCAGCTCGAGAACGCTCATCTTGCCGATGGCCTCGAGGATTTCGTCCTTGCTCAGTGCAGTCGTGCTCATTGTGTTCTCCTCAGGCGTTAAGAGGCTGCGCCGCGCTGCTCACGGAGCGCCTCGAGGCAGCCAGCAAATGAAGCCAGAATGTTGTTCATCGTACCCGCGATCATGCCCAGCAGGGTCTGCCGGTCGGGGATCGTGCCCAGGCGCTGGATATGCGCCGTCGACACCGCGGCCCCGTCGACCAGGCCGGCCTTGATGCCCGGCTTCTGGTTTTCCTTCGCAAACTCGGTCAGCACCTTCGCGGCGGCCAGCGGCTCGTTGCTCAGCACCAGGCCGATGGGGCCCTTGAGGTGCTCGTTGAGCGACGTGATCCCGTGGGACTCGAGCGCCCGCTCGGCCAGCGTGTTCTTCACCACCACGTACTTGGCCCCGGCGCCGCGGAGGCGGCGGCGGAACTCGGTCATCTTCGCCACGTCCAGCCCCGAGAAATCGGTGACGTAGACGTTCGGCGCGGACTTGATCGCCGAGGTGATGGACTCGACCTCGGCCTGGCGTTCAGCCTTGCTCATCGATACACCGCCGTGTCGAGCCGGACCCCGGGACCCATGGTGCTGGACACCGTGGCTGTCCGGATATACTGACCCTTCGCCGCGGCCGGCTTCACGCGCACGATGGTATCCATGAACGCCTGCAGGTTCTCGGCGAGCTGCTGGGCCGAGAACTGAATCTTCCCGATCGGCGCGTGCACGTTCCCGGTCTTGTCGACCCGGAACTCGATCTTGCCGGCCTTGATCTCGCGCACCGCGCGCGCCACGTCCATCGTGACGGTGCCCGCCTTCGGGTTGGGCATCAGGCCGCGGGGGCCGAGGATCCGGCCCAGCTGGCCCAGCTGGCCCATCACGTCGGGGGTGGCGACGATGACGTCGCACTCGAGCCAGCCGTCCTTGAGCTTCTGGACGTACTCGACCCCGGCGAAGTCGGCGCCCGCATCGAGCGCGTCCTTCACCTTCTCACCCTGGGTGATGACCAGCACGCGCACCGACTTGCCGGTGCCGTGCGGGAGCACGACGGTGCCGCGGACGACCTGGTCCGCATGCCGCGGATCCACGCCCAGCCGCACGGCCACGTCGACGGTCTCGTTGAACTTCGCGAAGCCGGCCGACTTCACCAGGGACACGGCGTCCGGGATCTGGTACACCCGGTTGCGGTCGACCTTGGTGAGCGCGGCGGCGAACTTCTTTCCGTGGCTCATCAGTCCTGGACCTCCAGCCCCATCGAGCGAGCGGTGCCCGCGATCATCCGCATGGCGCCCTCGAGGTCCGCGGCGTTGAGGTCCTGCATCTTCAGCTCGGCGATCTTCTTGAGCTGCGCGCGCGTCACCTTCCCCACCTTGGTCCGGTTGGGAGACGCGCTGCCCTTCTCCAGGCCAGCCTCCTTCAGCAGGAGGTTCGGCGCCGGCGGGGTCTTGGTAATGAAGGTGAACGTGCGGTCCTGGAAGACCGTCACGATGACGGGGATCACCATCCCCGACTGCGACTGGGTCCGGGCGTTGAACTGCTTGCAGAACTCCATGATGTTCACGCCGTGCGGACCAAGGGCCGTGCCGACAGGCGGGGCGGGGTTCGCCGCGCCGGCCGGACACTGCAGTTTGATGACTGCGGTGACCTTCTTGGCCATGAGACTCCTCTATGTCGCCGGGTGCGTAGCACCCTGGCTCCCGCAAGGTCCCGTGCGGTGACGGTGGGGTGGGCCGTTAGCTGTTAGCTAAAAGCCCTCCGAGCCACTTCCCCAGAAACTCTCCATCGTACTGCTAACAGCTAACAGCTAACAGCTCCTAATGCCCGCGGAGCTGCAGATAATCCAGTTCCACGCTGGTCGGCCGGCCGAAGAGGCTGACCGAGACCTTCACCTTGCCCTTGTCGGCCAGGACTTCCTCGACCGTGCCGCTGAAGTCGGAGAAGGGGCCCTCGGTGATCTCAACCACCTGGCCCACCAGGAACGGGATCTCTTCCTTCGGCTCCGTCTCGGCCACTTCCTCGACGATGCCCAGCAGGCGGTTGACCTCGTCCTGGCGGAGTGGCTGGGGAAACTTCCCCGCCCCCACGAACTTGATCACGCCCTGGATGCTGTTGATCACGTGCAGCGACTCCTGGTTCATCACCATCTCGACCAGGACGTAGCCGGGGTAGAGCTTCCGCTCGACCGTGACCTTCTTCCCGTTCTTGATCTCCACCACTTCCTGCACCGGCACCAGCGCCTTCTGGATCAGGCGCTGACCCTCGGGCCGGGGATCCTGGCTGATGCGCTGGGCGATCAGGCTGCGGACCTTGTTCTCGTGGCCCGCCGTCGTCTGGATCGCGTACCAGCGGTATTCGGGGGCGTCACTCACCGGACGAGGGCCGCCACCCCATTCACCAGGACCAGATTCAGCAGCCAGTCCATCCAGCCGATGGCCAGCCCGAGCACCACCGACAGGATGACGATCATCCGGGTGGCCTTGAGCAGCTCATCCTTGGAGGGCCAGGTGACCTTGTACAGCTCGGCCCGCACCGCCCGGAAGAACTCCAGGGTGGAGCCGACCCAGCGGGCCGGACCACTCGACCGGGACGCCGCGACCTCCGTGGTCACTTCGACTCCTTGTGGAGCTGGTGCTTGTTGCAGCGGGGGCAGTACTTCTTCCACTCCACCCGCTCCGGGTGCTTGCGCCGGTTCTTGTCGCCGAAATAGTTCCGGTCACGGCACTCGGTGCATTCGAGAATGATCTTTTCGCGCGGCACGCTATCCTCGTAATTCGTGGGCCCAGAGCTCGCGAGCGGGATTGAACCGCTGACCTCATCCTTACCAAGGATGCGCTCTACCAACTGAGCTACGCGAGCAACAACACAGAGCGGGCGACGGGGCTCGAACCCGCGACATTCAGCTTGGAAGGCTGACGCTCTACCAACTGAGCTACGCCCGCGAATCCGCTGAACCGCCTCCGCCTGACAAATGGTGGGGGTAGGATTCGAACCTACGTAGCGCAGAGCGCGGCAGATTTACAGTCTGCTGCCATTAGCCACTCGGCCACCCCACCGACGACCACAACCCCCGCATCTCCACTGCACTCACCGGAGAGCTGACGGAGGGAATCGAACCCTCAACCGCCGGTTTACAAAACCGGTGCTCTGCCAGTTGAGCTACGTCAGCGGGTAGCTAAAACGGACAGAACGGTATGATACTTTGGGACTTACGGTTATGTCAACGGGAGGGGGGCCGGACCTGTTGGCGCAGGTCGCCCAGAAGCCCGGTCAGGGCGGACCCGAGGAGGGCGGAATCCACCCCCGCCGCCAGCAGGGTGAACCCCTGGGCCGGCCGGTCGGCCAGTCCGGCGGCGTTCAGGGCAAAGATCCCGGTCCGGACCCCGGCGCCACGACAAACAGTAGCCACCCGGTCAATCGCCCCCAGGACCTCCGGGTGCGTCACCTCCCCCGGCCGGCCGAGGCTGGCCGAGAGATCGAACGGTCCCACGAACACGGCATCGAGATCCGGCACCGCGGCGATCGCCTCGATGTTCCGGATCGCATCGGCGGTCTCGGCCTGCACCACGACCATCACCTGGTCGCGCGCCCGCTCCAGCTGCCCCGCCATCCCCATTCCATATCTGGTCGAACGGGCCGTGCCCAGGCCGCGGGTACCCCGCGGGGGGTAGTGGGCGAACCGGACCGCCCGTTCCGCCTGCTCCGCGGTGGAGACCTGGGGCACGATGATCCCGTCGGCGCCGGCGTCGAGCACCCGCTTGACCCACCCCTCGCTCAGTTCGGGCACCCGGACCAGGCAGGGACTCCGGCCGGCCACGGTCTGGAGCAGCTGCAGCACATCCCGGGGATCGAGCGCCCCATGCTCGGCATCGACAAAGAGCCAGTCGTATCCGACCCCGGCGACCAGGTCGGCCACCTCGGTCGCGCCAAAGGTCAGAAGGGTTCCCAGCAGGAGATCGCCCCGGCGGAGCCGGGCCTTGAGGGTCTCACTCATATCCGGCGAACCTCGATCGACCCATCCTTGTTGTCCCGGACCTCCCATCCCGCGGCCTTGAGGAGGTCACGGATCCGGTCTGCTTCCTTATAGTCCCGGTTGGCCTTCACGAGTTTCCGCTGCTGGGCCCAGCCCACCGCCCATTGCTGCTGGGCCGCCGGGTCGGCGGGGGGCGCTTCGGAGATCGGCGCCGCGTCAACGTTCACCTGGGCCTCGATGGTGACCCCCTGGGCGGTCGCGTCAGGCAGCACCTCCAGCACGCCGACCACCCTGCTCCACACCGCGCGGACCGGCTCGGCCGGCTGCCCCCCCTCGTCCAGCATCCGGTTCCCCTCGCGCACCGCCTCGAAGAGGGCCGCCACGGCCTGGGGGGCGTTGAGGTCGTCATCGAGCGCTTCGCCGAAGGCGCGCTCGAGTTGCCCGGCCCACGCTTCCCATCCGGACGAGGGGCCACCGGTGCGCCGGTCGGTCTTCCGAAGGCGGGCGTCGAACTCGCCCAGCCGCTGGGACGCCTCGCGTGCTTTCACGAAGGCGTCGTCGGTCAGGTTGAGCTTCTGGCGGTAGTGCACCTGGAACATGGCCAGCCGGATGGCCCCGGGGTCGACCCCGTCCTGCCGGAGATCGCGCGGCGTGGTGACGTTGCCATAGCGCTTCGACATCTTGGCGCCGCGGATATTGAGGAACTCGCCATGCATCCACACCCGGGCGAAGAGTTCCTCGCCGGTGTGGGCGCACGACTGGGCAATCTCGTCCTCGTGGTGCGGGAAGATCAGGTCGACCCCGCCGGCATGGATATCGAGGACCCTGGTCCCGAAGCGCTTGCCGATCAGGTCCAGAGCCATGGCCGAGCACTCGATATGCCACCCCGGCCGTCCCCGGCCGAAGGGCGCGTCCCAGGCCGCCCCCACCTTCTCGTCTTCCTCCCGCGCCGCCTTCCAGAGCACGAAGTCCTGGGCGTTCTCCTTCTCGTACTCGTCGGCCGAGACCCGGCCGCTGGCGCCGGTCTTGAGCTCCCGCTTGTCGAGCTGGGAGAGCCGGCCGTAGGCGGGGAACTTCGCGATCGAGTAGTAGACCGAGCCGTCGTCTCCCTTGTAGGCCACGCCCTTGTCGAGCAGCGACTGGATCAGCGCCACCATCGGCCCGATGAAATGGGTCGCGCGGGGGTACTCGTGCGCCGGCCGGATCCGGAGCCAGCGGCAGTCCTCGAAGAAGGCCTGGGCGAACTGCTCGGTGTGGGCGTTGAGCTGGCGGGAGGCGGCGAGCGCCCCCTTGATGGTCTTGTCGTCCACGTCGGTGAGGTTCATGACGTGGAAGACCTCGTAGCGGCTGGCCTCGAGCCAGCGCCGGAGGAGGTCCTCGAAGAGGAAGGTCCGGAAATTCCCGATGTGGGCGAAGTTGTACACCGTGGGCCCGCAGGTGTACATCGACACCTTCCCCGGCTGCAGCGGGGTGAAATCCTCGACCTGGCGGCTCAGCGTGTTGTAGAGGCGGAGCGGCATGGCTCAGGTCCCTCCCGAGTCGACTTCGCCGGTCATCGTCGGGCGCGGCACCCGGCGCGAGGGCGACTGCCCGGTGAGGAGCCGCGTGGCCTGGTCGGGGGTGGTGTCGCCCGCCACCCGGATATGCATCATCCGCTGCGGGTACGGGATCTCGATTCCCTCGGTATCGAGCCGCTTCTTGATCCGCCGGCGGAACTCCCGGCCGACCGCCCATTGCTTGCCGGGAATGGTCCGCAGCAGCGTGCGGATGGTGACCCCGCTCTCCCCGAGCTCGGTCACCCCGACCACCTCGGGCACCCCGTCGAGCACGTCCTTCCACACGGCGTCATCTCCCAGCGATTCGGCCTCGTGCCGGAAGATGTCGAGCGCCTGGTCGACATCGGTGCCGTAGGCGACGCCGACGTCCACCACCGCGCGGGACCAGCCCCGCGTCAGGTTGCTGACGGTGGTGATCTGCCCGTTGGGCACCATGTGGAGGGCCCCGTTGGTATCGCGCAGCATCACCACCCGGAGCGTCATCCGCTCCACCACCCCGGACTTCCCCGCGATCTCGATCACGTCCCCGACGGCGAACTGCCCTTCGAGCAGGAAGAAGAAGCCGGAGATCACGTCCTTCACCAGGCTCTGCGCGCCGAAGGACACCGCGAGGCCGAGGATGCCGGCACCGGCGAGGAGCGGCTTGATGTCGACGTAGACGTTCAGGGTCAGGAGGAGCGCGAGGGCGATAAGCACCACCTTGCCCACGCTCCGCAGCAGCTGCGAAATGGTCTGCCCGCGCTGCTCCAGCTCGCTCAGGTGGGTATCGTCACCGTCGTCGACCGCCTTCTCGATCCGGCGGGCGATCTGGTTGACGATCCGGAGCCCGACCCAGGTGAGGAGCCAGATAACCGCCACCTTCAGCAGGTCGCGGACCATCTCGGCGGCGTCGATCTTGAGGACTTCCGCCAGGTCCTTGAGGAACTGGGGAATCACGATGGCGAGGAGGTGCACGGAATGCCTCGGGTAGGAACCGGGATGGGCCGGGCAGGAACATAGGAACCTGCGACCGGCCCATCAACCCGTCCACAACCAGCTCAGAGCCGGAGTTCGAGACCGCCGGTCAGGCCGATGAACTGCTGGCTGTTGATCCGGGGGAGCTTATCGAAGGTCGAGTGAAACCGGACCTCGGCGAGGATGGCCACCGGGCTCCCGCGGAATGCCACCCGGATGCCGGGCCCGAGCGAGCCGCCGGCGGTGGTGCTGGCCTTCCCTGTCGGCGGCCTGAAGCGGTAGGCGCCCAGGCCGATGACCAGGTAGAGCTGACTGGGGCTGTTCCCGATGTAGGTCGGAAGGCGCGCGAACCCGCCAACAACCTCCGACTTCCCGCCGCCCCCGGTCTTGTAGGCGGCGTACTCACCACCGACGCTCAGGTGCTCGAAGGCCACCCCCGCCGCCCCCAGCCAGGCGAAGCCGCTGCCGGTGCCGTTGGGCGTGTTCTCGTCGGTGGTGAACGCGCCTCCAGCCTGGCCGGCGACGAAGACGGGCACCTGGGCCGTGGCGGCGACGGGGGCCGCAAAGGCGAGGGACAGGAGCAGGCTGAGACGTCGCAGCATTGGTGAACCCCGGTAGCGTTATCCGGAAACCTAGCATCCCCGAGCTCCGCGAAAACAGCAGGACACGGGAGCGCACGGAGGAAGACAGAGGGCACGGAGAACGACTGCCGTTCTCCGTGCCCTCCTCTGCTCCTCCGTGGACTTCGTGTCCTGCCGCTGTTCGACGGTCCAGGCCGAAGATCGGCTTAGTGGACGGCCGGCCGCACCACCAGTACCGGCGTCGTCGCGCCGCGGATGACCTTGTCGGCAACCGAACCCACCATCAGCCGCTCGAGGCCTCCGGCACCGTGCGTCGCGAGGGCGATCAGCCCGGCGTTCTGCTTGGCGGAATGCTGGAGGATCGTGCTGGCGGGGTTGGCGCCGTCGACCGCGTTGGTCTCCACCGCCAGCCCTTCGGCCGCGAGCCGCCGGGCGACCCGATCGAGATACGCCACCGCCTGCTTCCGCAGGTTCGCTTCGGCCTCGGCCATCGGCGGGATGACCATGAGCCCCGAGGGATCCGCAATCGGCGCGGGCGGCTCCACCACGAAGAGCAGGTCGAGCACCGCGTCGAAGATCCGGGCAAACGACGCCGCCAGCTCGAGCGCCTGCTCGGCGAAGGGCGAGCCGTCCACCGCGACCGTGATCCGCTTGATCGGCGGGACATTCGCCGCGTCGGCCTTCTCCTGTGGGCGCAGCAGGAGGACCGGCACCGGCAGGCGGCGCATGAGCTGGTCGGCAACGCTGCCGAGCCAGAGGCGGCTGAGCTGCCCGCGCCCATGGGTGGTGCTGAGGACCAGGTCGGCGCCGCTGGCCTCCACCTGCTGGCAGAGCGCATCGGCCACGACCCCGTCCAGCACCACGCCGCTCACCGGGATGTTGTAGTCGTCATGCAGGCGCCGGGCAGTCTCGGTGATGTAGTTGTGCTCCCGGGACCGGGTGTCGTCATCCAGCGCCGCGTCGATGTCCGGGACCTCGACGGCAAGCGCGAGGGCGGGCACCGGGTGATGCACCAGGGCGAGTTGGAGGATGGCGTTGGTGCGCCGCGCAATGGTCACGGCCAGGGGAAGCGCCTGTTCGGCAAAGGCCGAGCCGTCGAGCGGAACGAGGATACAGCGAGAAGGAGTGATCGACATAACCCACCTCAGGGATTGTGCTCCAGCAGAATCTCCTCGGCATTGCGGCGGGGAGTCGGGCGGACCGAACGGCCCTTCCCGAGCCGCAGGACCAGCTGTGGCCACCCGGCGCGGCCGAGGATCGCGCCGAGCCGGGCACGGAGATCGGGAACCTCGACGGCCTGATTGAGGTACGACGCCTGCACCCCGTCCGCCTCGAGGCTGAGCAGCGCGGCCGCCAGCCCCTGCCCCGCCTTGAGCCAGGCGTAGGGCGTGTCCTCTTCGGTCCAGAGCACCGCCAGCGCCGGCGAGCCGACCGCGAGCTGCCGGTCGCGGGCGGCGCGTCCCCCGCCCATATCGAACGTCCGGATCACCAGCGGTCCCACCTCGGCCACCAGGTCGCTGAGGCCGAGCGCGAACCCGGGCATGCCGTCGTGGCTGGTCAGGCGGTTGTTGTGCACCCAGCTCGCGAGCTCCCGCCGGAAGCGCCGGTCGCCCAGCTGAATCCGGTCCCCTTCGGCAATCAGGTCGGCCAGCGCGGCCTTGTCCTCGTCCCGCGTCAGCGTCTGGAGCCAGACCTGCTCCTGCTCCGCCCGGGCCCGGGCGTGCCCCAGCACCAGCTCCGCGATCGGCTCGGACACGAAGGGCTGGCGGTTGGTGCGGCGGGTGGGAATGGCGGTGAAGAGCTCGTGATCGAGCGACGCCGGGACGATGCTCCCGGTGAGCTCGATGCGCGCCATGAGATCCTGCTCGAAGGGATCGGGGAGGAGCGAGACGCTGGTGCCCTCGCCGAAGTGCCGC
>JAXLXZ010000009.1:0-170326 GCA_046327735.1 Gemmatimonadales bacterium
ATACTCCGGCGCCACCAGCCGCTCCCGCTCGAGATACCCGAGGGAGCAGAGCACCGCGCCGGCGCTGAGCAGCAGCACCAGGGCGGAGGCGGTGAAGCGGAAGACGTCGGCGGCGAACATGAGCCCGAGGCCCACGTCCTCCGGGGCGTTGGCCCAGAGCCAGCCCAGGGCGCCGGCGGTGAGGGCGAGGCTGACGAGGGCGCCCCACCCCGCGGCGCGGCTGTCGCCCGGCCCCTGGTGCTTCCAGCTGACCAGCAGGAGTACGCCGAGGATGGCAAGCGAGAGGACCACCTCGGGGAGGAGGCCCAGCATCATCCCGGCCGGCGTGGAGAGATCGAGGGTCGGGATCATGGACGGGTCTCCCCGGGCGTCTCCAGCGCCGTGGCCGATGGACGTTCAAGGCCGGGCGCCACCTGCTGCACGTACTTCTGGGCGGAGGCGTTCATCCGGTCGAGCACGGGCTTGGGGTACAGGCCAAGCCAGATCATCCCGGCGACCAGCGGGAGCACCACCAGCAGCTCGCGGGCGGTGAGGTCGGTGAGCCCGCTGTTCTCGGGCTTGTCGAGCTTGTTGAAGAGGATCCGCTGCAGCGCCCAGAGCAGGTACGCCGCGGCGAAGATCACGCCGGTGGTGGCGAGCCCGGTCGCCCAGGGATGCCGGTCGAAGCTGCCGAGGAGGACGAGGAACTCGCCCACGAAGCCGTTGAGGCCCGGCAGCCCGATGGAGGCCAGCGAGGTCACCACCAGGATGATGCTGAAGACCGGGATGACCCGGGCGAGCCCGCCGTAGGCGGCGATTTCCCGGGTGTGGCGCCGTTCGTAGAGCATGCCGATCAGGAGGAACAGCGCGCCGGTCGAGAGGCCGTGGCCGATCATGATCATCAGCGCGCCCTGCACGCTCTGGAGCGTGGCGGCCCAGATCCCCAGCATCACGAAGCCGAGGTGGCTGACCGAGGAGTAGGCCACCAGCTTCTTCACGTCCGGCTGCACCATGGCGACCAGCGCGCCGTAGATGATGCCGACGACCGCGAAGGTCACCACCACGGTGGTGACCGCCGGCGAGAGCGCCACGTCGGGGAAGAACGGCACGGCGAACCGGAGGAAGCCGTAGGTCCCCATCTTGAGCAGGACGCTCGCCAGGATCACGCTGCCGGCGGTCGGCGCCTCGACGTGGGCGTCGGGGAGCCAGGTGTGGAACGGGAAGATCGGCACCTTGATCGCGAAGGCCACCGCGAATGCCAGGAAGAGCCAGGGGGCGAGGGCCCCCATGCCCGGCGAGGCCTGGAGGAAGGCGTCGTAGGCAAAGCTGAACTGGCCGGTCTGCCGGGCGCCGTCGAACATCATGACCAGGATGGCCACCAGCATGAGCAGCGAGCCGGCGAAGGTGTAGATGAAGAACTTGATCGCGGCGTAGAGCCGGTTCTTCCCGCCCCAGATCCCGATGATGAAGTACATCGGGATCAGCATCAGCTCCCAGAAGCAGTAGAACAGGAACATGTCGAGGGCGAGGAACACCCCGAGCATGCCGGTCAGCAGCACCAGCAGCAGGGCGTAGTAGAGCTTCTCCCGCTGCTCGATGTAGTGGAAGCTCGAGAGCACCGCGAGCGGCGTGATCGCGGTGGTGAGCAGCACCATGAAGAGCGAGATCCCGTCGAGCCCGAGGGTGTAGTTGATCCCCCACTGTGGCAGCCAGGGCCCGGTGACGCCGAGCTGCATGCCCCCGTCGGCGGGGTTGTAGGCCCACCAGAGGCCGAGCGAGAGGACCAGCTCGAGCAGCGTCACCACCAGGGCGATCTGCTTGGCGCGCGCCGCCGGCGCCAGCGCCACGGGAATGACCCCGAGGAGCGGGAGCAGGAGCAGCGTGTTGAGGATCCAGCGGTCGTAACCGAGCTGCGTCAGGAATTCAGTCATGTGTTAGCGCCAGGCCACCATGCCGACGACGTACAGCACGCCGACGATGAAGAGAGTCACGTAGGTGGTGAGCTGGCCCGACTGCATCCGGGCCCCCAGCCAGCCGAGCGCGCTGGACAGCCGCGCGGCGCCGTTCACCCCTGCCCCGTCGATGAGGCCCTGGTCCACCTTCTTCCAGAGCACCACGCTGGAGAGCCAGACCAGTGGCCGCACGACGGCATGATCGTACAGCTCGTCGATGTAGTACTTGTGGTAGAGTACCTTCCAGAACCCTTCCTCGGGGATGGCGTCGTGCGCCGTGAGGATCGGCTTCCGGTTGGTGGTCCAGAACCCGAGGGCCAGGCCCAGGACGGCGATCGCGATCGCCAGCCCGATGAGCATCGTCTCGGCCCCTTCCGGGATCCGGGCCGCGGTGCCGAGCCCTTCCGCCACCTTGTCGCCGTGGGCAAGGATCGGCTCGAGCCAGTGATGCAGCCCCTCGGTGCGGCCCAGGCCGTGGGCAAACTCGGGGAGGTTGAGCCAGCCGCCGAAGACCGTGAGGATCCCCAGCACCGCGAGCGGCCCGGTCATGATCCAGGGCGCCTCGTGGAGGTGCTTCCGCTCCTCCGCGCCGGTGCGGTTCTCGCCGAAGAAGGTCATGGCGATGAGCCGGGCCATGTAGAAGGCGGTGAGCAGCGCGGCGGTGGCGCCCATGGCCCAGAACACCCGGAAGACCGGCTCGTGCTCTCCCCGCCCGAAGGCGAAGGCCAGGATCTCGTCCTTGGAGAAGAAGCCGGAGAACGGCGGGATGCCGGCGATGGCCAGGGTCGCCAGGATCATCAGGGTGGCGGTGACGGGCATGTACTTCATCAGCCCACCCATGTTCCGCATGTCCTGGGCATCGTCGTGGCTGTGGGTGGCGTGATACGCGTGGTGCATCGCGTGGATCACGCTGCCGCTGCCCAGGAAGAGGAGCGCCTTGAAGAAGGCGTGGGTCACCAGGTGGAAGACGCCCGCGGTGATCGCCCCGGTGCCGACGCCCAGGAACATGTAGCCCAGCTGGGAGACGGTGGAGTACGCCAGCACCTTCTTGATGTCATACTGGCGGAGGCCGATCGTCGCGGCGAAGAGCGCGGTG
Organism: Gemmatimonadales bacterium; assembly: GCA_046327735.1. Taxonomy (GTDB): domain Bacteria; phylum Gemmatimonadota; class Gemmatimonadetes; order Gemmatimonadales; family GWC2-71-9; genus JADJOM01. The sequence continues at coordinate 3,028 of JAXLXZ010000009.1, forward strand.
GCCGCGCCGACGCCCGCCACCACCGTCTGGCTCACCGGTGCGAGGGCAAAGAGTACGTTGGCCCGCGCGACCAGGTAGACGCCGGCGGTGACCATCGTGGCGGCGTGGATCAGCGCCGAGACCGGCGTCGGGCCGGCCATGGCGTCGGGAAGCCAGGTGTAGAGCGGGATCTGGGCCGACTTGCCGGTGCAGCCGAGAAAGAGGAAGAGGGTGATCGCGGTGACCACCATGCCGCCGGCGGGAAGCAGTTCCGGCGCCCGGGTCAGCACATCCTGGTAGGAGAGCGAGCCGAAGGCCCGCCAGATCAGGAACATCGCCACCAGGAAGCCGAAGTCCCCGATCCGGTTCACGATGAAGGCCTTCTTGCCGGCGTCGGCGTTGGCCTTCTCGGTGAACCAGAATCCGATCAGCAGGTAGGAGCAGAGTCCCACCCCTTCCCAGCCGATGAACATCATCGGGAAGCTGGCGCCGAGCACCAGCACCAGCATGAACATCACGAAGAGGTTGAGGTACGCGAAGTAGCGCGCGTAGCCCTCGTCCGACTTCATGTAGCCGACACTGAAGAGGTGGATCAGGCTGCCGACGCCGGTCACCACCAGCAGCATCACCATCGAGAGCTGGTCGAGCTGGAAGGCGAAGTCGACCGAGAGCTGCCCCACCGGGAGCCAGGACCAGAGGGTGACGACCTGGGCCGCCTCCGGCGACCCCGCCCAGAGGGTCGAGAGCTCCTGGAAGCGGAGCACCGCGATGGCGAAGGCGGCGAGCAGGACCCCGGGGCCGATGAGCGACACCGCCAGCTTGGCCGTGGGCTTCCAGAGCGCCAGCGCCCCGTTGAGCAGGAACCCGAGGAGCGGCAGCCCCAGGATCAGCGCCACCGAGAGCCGGAGCGGGCCGCTCGCCTGGGCGGCGACCGCCTCCTGCGCGAGCGCCAGCGGCGCGAGAGAGAGCGCGAGGTGCATCAGCCCCTGAGCAGGTTGATGTTGCGCAGATCGACCGACTTGTGGTGCCGGAAGATCGCCAGGATGATCGCGAGGCCGACCGCGGCTTCCGCGGCGGCGACGGTCATCACGAAGAAGACGAAGACCTGCCCCGACAGCCCGTGGACCTGGGAGAGCGCCACGAAGCTCAGGTTCACGGCGTTGAGCATCAGCTCGACGCACATGTAGATCACGATCGCGTTCCGGCGGAGGAGCACCCCCGCCACGCCGATGGTGAAGAGGAGGGCCGAGAGCAGGAGCGACGGTCCGAGCAGCATCAGATCCTCCGCTTGGCGAGCACCACCGCCCCGACGATCGCCGAGAGCAGCAGCATGGAGGTGAGCTCGAAGGGCACCAGGTACTTCTCGAAGAGCGGCTTGGCGATGTCGCCCGGGACGCCCCGCTCCCGGGTGGCGTCCTCGGCCTTCTCGCCGTGGCTGGCGTCGAACACCACCGCCGGGTTGGCCAGCGAGGGGGAGCGGGTGTACTCGAAGGCCATCCGCTCGGGGCTGTACCCGGCGAGCGGCCCGATCTGGCTGCCGAGCACGCCGACCAGCAGCACCGCCGCGAGGAAGCCGGGGAGCCGCTGGATGTCCTTGTCCCCATGCCCGAGGTTCAGGAGCATGATGACGAAGAGGAAGAGCACCATGACCGCCCCGGCGTAGACCAGCACCTGGATCACGCCGATGAACTGGGCCTGGAGCATGAAGTAGATCGCCGCGAGGCTCAGCATCGTCCCGATCAGCCAGAAGGCCGAGGCGATCGGGTTGCGCATGAAGACCATCAGCAGCGCGGACGCCAGCGCGACCGCCGCGAAGAACCAGAAGACCCGCTCGAGCACGCTTATTCGCCTTTCGGGTCGGTGGGGTCCCACAGCGTGGACACCGGGTGAGTCTGGGCCGAGAGCCGCTCCAGGTCGTACACGAAGCGGTCGCGGCTGTATTCCGAGTTCTCGTAATGTACGCCCACGTGGATCGCCTCCTCGGGGCACACTTCCTGGCAGTAGCCGCAGAAGACGCAGCGGAACTCGTCGATCTCGTAGATCAGCGGGTAGCGGTTCCCCTCCTCGTCCTCGCCCGGCACCAGCTTGATGCAGTTGGCCGGGCAGATCTGGGGACAGAGCCCGCAGGCGACGCACTTGGAGCGGCCCTGCTCGTCGGTGAGCATCCGGTGGGTGCCGCGCCAGCGCGGGGAGATGGTCCACGCGCCGCGCTCCGCCTCCGGGGCGCTCTTCTCCTCGGGGTACTGCATCGTCACCTTCGGTTCCATCATCTTCTTGAAGGTGAGCATCATCCCCTTGAGGGTGGCCCGGACGTAACTCACGTCCCGCTCGGGCCGCTTCATCACTTTCACGCCAATCGCCATGTCGATCCTCAGGCGGCCTGGTCGAGGCCAGCGCGCACCGGCTGGCTCTTCGACCCGCTGATCAGGAGTCCGCGGTCGATCACCACGAACACGATGTAGCCCAGCACCACGTTCACCAGGGTGAGCACGCCCCACTTCGCGGCCACGCTGGTCAGGTGGAAGACGTTGTCGGTGAGATAGACCGCCGTGGCGATGAGCATCACGTAGGTGAGCCCGATCGGCATCAGCACCTTCCACCCCAGCGCCATCAGCTGGTCATAGCGGAACCGCGGCAGGGTCCAGCGGATCCACATGAAGAAGAAGAGCCAGAAGAACATCTTGGCGAACATCACGCCCGCCGTGACCACCGTCTGGAGCACGCCCGGGGTCTCGTCCCAGTGGGTGAAGGGGATGTCCCACCCGCCCAGGAACAGCGTGGTGACCATCGCCGAGATCGTCACCATGCTGGTGTACTCGGCGATGTAGAACATCGAGAACTTCATCGCCGAGTACTCGGTGTGGTACCCGGCGATCAGCTCCGACTCCGCCTCGGGAAGGTCGAACGGCGAGCGGTTGGTCTCCGCGAAGCCCGCGACCAGGAAGTTGTGGAAGGAGAGGAAGAGCGGGAAAATGTACCAGCCGAAGGCGACCTGCTGCTGCGCCTTGATGATCTCGGAGAAGGCCATGTTCCCCGTCAGGATCACCACCGGCACCACCGCCAGGCCCAGCGCCACCTCGTAGCTGATCATCTGCGCGCTCGCCCGGAGCCCGCCGAGGAGCGAGTACTTGTTGTTGCTCGACCACCCCGCCAGCGCGATCCCGTACACCCCGGTCGACCCGATCGCGAGGACGAAGAGCATCCCCACCGGCAGGTCGGCCACCGCCATCGAGAGGAGGCCGTGATAGCTGAACTGCCCGAGAATCGGGAGCGTGAAGTCGAAGTTGACCGGCAGCGGCGCCGCCCAGGGGATGATCGACGTCAGCGTCAGCGCGGGGATGAACGAGAGCGCCGGCGCCAGCACGAACAGGAGCCGGCTCGCCTGCCCCGGGAAGGTCTCTTCCTTGATGATGTTCTTGATGCCGTCGGCCGCCGGCTGGAGCAACCCGGCAAACCCGACCCGGTTGGGGCCGCGGCGGTACTGCATCCAGGCCGAGACCTTCCGCTCCATCAGCGTGAGCAGCGCCACGCCGATCATGGTGATGCTGAAGACCACCAGGAGCTTGAGGACGGTGAGGAGCAGGAAACCCTTGAGTTCCGGCGTCATGGTTCAGCGCCCTCCGCTCGCGGCCGCGGCGCCCGCCGCGACCCGGCCAGTGAGACCCAGGTCGGCGTAGGTCAGGCCGGCCAGCTCCGGCACCGTGCCGCAGACAACCTCGAAGGCCTGCGACGCGGTGCCCGGCGTGGTGTCGACGCCCTGGGCCATCCGCGATGCCACCTCCGACGCCACCCACCAGGCGGGCCGGGCCATGCCGGGCGCGGTCCGGGCCTGCTGATAGCGCTGCACCCGGCGGTCCCGGTTCACGAAGGTCCCGTTCTCCTCCGCGACGTTGGTGATCGGCGCCACCACGCCCGCTGCCGCGAGTTCCTGTCCCTGGATGGTGCCGAGCACCACCACGTTCGCCGCCCCCGAGACCAGCGCCGCCTCGGCGTCGCTCAGGGTCACGTCGAGCAGCACCACCAGGTGGGCGCTGCTGGCGGCCTTCACCGCCGCGCTCCAGTCGGTCCCGAACCCGAGGAGCCGGGCCCCTTCCCCGTTGGCCGCGCGTTCGGTGCGGAGCGCCAGGTTCTTCACCCCCGCCAGCGGCTCTTCCTTCTCGCCCTGGGGCAGCTGCACCGCGCTCGTCACCTTCATCGAGGACAGCATCTGCTGCGCCATGCCCAGCGACTCGAGCGAGGCGCCGCCGGAGGCGAGCAGCACGGCGCTGCCGAGGGGCTGGAGCGAGTCGCGGATCCGGAAGAGGGCGCGGTCCCAGTCGGTGGCGACCAGCCGGCCGCCCTCGCGGATCAGCGGCGCCTCGATCCGGTCGCCCCGGTTCATCCAGCGGTAGTTCATCCGGCCGGTGTCGCAGATGAAGTGCCGGTTCACGTCGAGGTTCGGCCGGGGCCGGAGCCGCACCACGGTGTTGTCCCGGGTGTCGATGGTGACGTTGCACCCCTGGGAGCAGCCGGTGCACACCGACGCGGTCTTGTCGAGGTCCCAGGCCCGCGCCTTGTGCAGGAAGTCCTTCGAGATGAGCGAGCCCACCGGGCAGAGATCGACCACGTTGCCGGCCCAGGGATGATCGAGCAGCTGCCCCTCGTCGATCCCGATGAAGGCCCGGTCGCCCCGCTCCGAGACGTTCAGCACCCGCTGCTGCGCCACGTCGTCCATGAAGCGGACGCAACGAGTGCAGAGGATGCAGCGGTTGGCCACGTACAGCACGTCGGGACCGAAATCCTCGACCGGGTTGTAGCGCTTGGCGTAGTCCCCGTAGCGGGTGCCCGCCTGGCCTTCCTGGAAGACGTAGTCCTGCAGCTCGCACTCGCCCGCCTGGTCGCAGATCGGGCAGTCGAGCGGGTGGTTGATCAGCAGGAACTCGAGCACTCCGGTGCGCGCCTTCCGGGCCTGCGCGCTGTCGGTGTGCACCACCTGCCCCTCGGCCACGGTCGTGACGCAGGCCGGCGCCAGCTTGGGCATCTTCTCGACTTCCACCAGGCACATGCGGCAGACCGCCGGCGAGGGAAGCGAGGGGTGGTAGCAGTAGTGCGGCACGAGGATGCCGGCCATCTTGGCCGCCTCGATGAGCGAGGTGCCCTTGGGCACCGAGACGCTCACGCCGTCGATGGTCAGTGTCACGAGGTCTTGGCTCATACTGTCACCATCGCCCGCTGCTTGTTCCGGCTGAGGTAGGTCTCGAACTCCCCGCGGAACTTCTTGATCGCGCTGACCACCGGCGCGGCGCAGGAGTCGCTCAGCACGCAGATGGTCTTGCCGGTCATGTTGTCGGACAGGTCGAGCAGGAGGTCGAGGTCCTGCGGTGTTCCGTTCCCCGCGAGGATCCGCTCGAGGATCTTGGTGGTCCAGGCGGTGCCTTCGCGGCACTGGGTGCACTGGGCGCAGGACTCGTGGGCGTAGAAACGCGCCAGCCGCATGACCTGGTAGACGATGTCGGTCGAATCGTCCATCACGATCATCCCGCCGGAGCCGAGCATCGAGCCCTTGGCCACGATGCCCTCGTAGTCCATCGGGCAGTCCTCGATCTCGGCCGCGGTCATGATCGGCACGGAGGAACCGCCCGGGATCACCGCCTTGAGGGTCCGGCCCGGCCGCATCCCGCCGCACATGTCGAAGATGAGGTCCCGCATCGGGGTCCCCATCACCACTTCGTAGTTGCCGGGCCGCTGCACGTGGCCGCAGACCGAGAAAAGCTTGGTGCCGGTGCTCTTGGGATTGCTCCGGCAGAGGCTCTTGTACCACTCGGCGCCACGGGTGAGGATGTGGCTCGAGGCCGAGAGGGTCTCGACGTTGTTGATGGTGGTGGGCGAGGCCCAGAGCCCGGCGACCGCGGGGAACGGCGGCTTGATCCGGGGATTGCCGCGCTTCCCCTCGATCGAGTTCATCATCGCGGTCTCTTCGCCGCAGATGTACGCCCCCGCCCCGCGGTGCACCACCAGGTCGATCCGCTTCCCGCTGCCGAAGACGTTCGCGCCCAGCGCGTTGTTCCGGTACGCGTCCTCCACCGCCGCGACGAGAATCTTGTGCTCGGTGGTGAACTCGCCGCGGATGTAGATGTAGATCCGCTCCGCCCCCATCGCGTGGGCGCCGATGGCGCACCCCTCGATCAGCTGGTGCGGCGTCCAGCGGATGATCTCCCGGTCCTTGAAGGTGCCGGGCTCGGATTCGTCGGCGTTACAGACGAGGTAGTGCGGCTTGGTGACTTCCTTGGGCATGAACGACCACTTCATGCCGGTGGGGAAGCCGGCGCCGCCCCGGCCGCGCAGGCCGGAGTTCTTCACCTCGTCGATCACCTGGTCGCGGGTCATGCCGAGGGCCTTCTTGAGGCCCTCGTACCCGCCACGCTTCACCCAGCCCTCGAAGGTGCGCGCCCCGGCATCGCCGAAGTGCTTCGAGAGGACCGGCTCTTCCTTCGGATGACTCGGATGGGGATAGCCCATTACTTGTACCCCTGCAGGATGCCCGGGACCCGCTCCGGCGTCACGCCCTCGATGAAGTCGTCGTTGATCATCACCGGGGTCGCAAAGCCGCAGGCGCCGAGGCACTCGACCTCGATGACGGTGAAGCGTCCGTCCTTGCTGGTGGCGCCCAGCTCCCCGCAGCCGGTGTGCTGGAGAAAGGCCTTCACCACATCCTCGGCGCCGCAGATGTTGCAGGGCGAGGTGGTGCAGACCTGGATGAAGTGGCGCCCCACCGGGTGGGTGTGGTACATCGTGTAGAACGAGACCACGCCCTTCACGTAGGCCGGGGTGAGGCCCAGGACCTGGCTCACCTCTTCGATGGCGCCCTGGCTGATCCAGCCGCGGGCTTCCTGCACCAGCCAGAGCGCGGGCAGCAGCACCGCCTGCCTGGTGGGATACTGGGTGAAGAGCGTCTCGAGGCGCGCCTTCACCGTCCCGGTGAAGACCGGCTGGTGCGGCTCCTCGTGGTGCGCGTCCGCGTGGGACCCGGCCGCGGGGGTGGTGCTCATCGGTCGATCTCTCCCATCACGATGTCGACACTCGCGTTGATGGCGATGACGTCCGAGAGCAGCACGCCTTCGCAGAGCTTCGGCAGGCAGGCCAGGTTGATGAACGACGGCGGCCGGATGCGCCAGCGCACCGGCTTGGCGGTCCCGTCGGAGACGAAGTAGTACCCCAGCTCGCCCTTGGGATTCTCCACGCCCATGTAGGCCTCGCCCACCGGGGCACGGACCCCTTCCATCACCTGCTTGAAGTGGAAGATCATCGCCTCCATGTCGCTCATCGCCCGGGATTTGGGCGGGAGGATGAGGCGGGGATCGCTCACGTTGATCGGGGCGCCCTTGAGCTTCGTGAGCCGCTCGAGCGCCTGCTCCATGATGCGGACCGACTGGAACATCTCCTCCAGCCGCACCCGGTAGCGGTCGTAGATGTCGCCGTACTCGCCGATCGGCACGTCGAACTCGTAGGTCTCGTAGCCCAGGTAGGGGCGATCCTTCCGCACGTCGTAGGCGACACCACTCGCCCGGATCATCGGCCCCGAGAGCGAGTAGTTGATGGCGTCCGCGGCGCTCATCGCGCCGACCCCCTGGGTCCGCCCGCACCAGATCGCGTTGCGGGTGAACATCGCGTCCACTTCCTGGAGCGTGCGCGGGAAGGTCCGGCAGAAGTCGGCCAGCCCCGCCTCGAAGCCGTCGGGAATGTCGGCCATGAGGCCGCCGACGCGGGTGAGGCTGGTGGTGAGCCGGGCGCCGGTCCACGCCTCCTGCAGGTTGTACAGCCGCTCCCGCTGGTAGAAACACCAGAGGAAGGGGGTGTACGCGCCGAGGTCGATGCCGGTGGTGCCGAGCCAGACGAGGTGCGAGATGATCCGGCTGATCTCGCAGGCGATGACCCGGAGCACCTGGCACCGCTCCGTGATCTCGATGCCCATCAGCTTCTCGGCCGCCAGCGCCAGGCAGACGTTGTTCGCCATCGGGGCGAGGTAGTCGGTCCGGTCGGTCAGCGGCACGATCTGGTTGTAGTGCCGGTACTCGGCCAGCTTCTCGAAGCCGGAGTGGAGGTAGCCGATGTGCGGCACCACCCGGATGACGGTCTCGCCGTCGAGCTCGATGACCAGGCGGAGCACGCCGTGGGTCGCGGGGTGCTGCGGCCCGATGTTGATCAGCATGTGCTCGCCGCCCAGGTCGTCCTGCACGGCGTGATACTCGGGGAGCTTCACCCCGAGGGGCACCTGCAGCGGATTGCCCTGGGCATCGAGCCCGGGGGTGGAGAGCGAGACTTCCAGTGTGCGGGTGCTCATTTCACCGATCCCCGGTCGCCATGGGCGAGCCGTTCCTTCACGTCGGCCGGCAGCTCATCGTAGGCCGCGGCGATCGACAGTTCCTCGAGCGAGTAGTGCGCCTCGGGGTTGGCGGCCAGCGCCTGGCGGGTCTGCTCCGCCCGGCTGAAGTGCCCCCGCAGCGGGAAGTCCTTCCGCAGCGGATACCCCTCGGCGTAGGTCTCCCACATCAGGATCCGGCGCAGGTCGGGGTGGCCGGTGAAGGCGATCCCGAAGAGGTCGAAGACCTCGCGCTCCATCCAGTCGGCGCCCTTCCAGAGATCGAACACCGAGGCGACCTCGAGCGGCTGGCGCTTGTCGAGCTCGACCTTGATGCGGAGAAAGGCCTTCCGCTCCATCGCCCAGAGCTGCCAGACCACCTCGAGGGGCCGCTCGGGATCGCGGTATTCGACGGCGGTGATGTCAGTGAGGTAGTTGAACTGCTGGGAGGGATCGTCCTTGAGCCAGGCGAGCATCTCGTGGAGCCGCTCTCGACTGACGTAGACGATGGTGTCGCCACAGGAGACCAGGTGACGGCCGACGTCGCTCCCGAAGCGGGTGCGGAGAGCGTCCACCGAGGGCGACACGGAGACCGGGGTCGCGGCCGCGGTCATGCCGACCTCGTTTGATGGACGCTATTGCCGAACGGCTCGGAGATCTCGTTGATCTGGCGCGCCGGCACGAAGAGCCCGTCGGGCCCGACCAGGTGCTCCTGACGGAGGGCGTCATCACTGATGCTCTCGCCCCGGATCTTCTTCTGGAGCAGCATGATCCCGTAGATCAGGCCCTCGGGACGGGGCGGGCAGCCGGGGACGTAGACGTCCACCGGAATGATGGTGTCGATCCCCTGCACCATCGTGTAGGTGTCGAAGATGCCCCCCGAGGAGGCGCAGGCCCCCATCGAGATCGCCCACTTGGGCTGGGGCATCTGGTCCCAGATCTTGCGGATGACCGGGGCGAGCTTGAACGGAAGCCGGCCGGCGCAGATCAGGACGTCGGCCTGGCGGGGGGAGAAGCTCATCCGCTCCATGCCGAAGCGGGAGAGGTCGAAGCGGCTGGCCGCGCTGGCCATGAACTCGATGGCGCAGCAGGCGGTGCCGAAGGGCATGGGCCAGAGCGAATTGCTGCGGGCCCAGTTGGTCAGAAAATCGAGCCGGGTCGTCACCCAGTTGGGTGACATGGTGGCGACCTCGGTGCCGGCGGGTTCGGTCAATCCCATTGCAGTGCCCCACGCTTCCAGACGTACAGGTAGCCCACGGCGAGAATCAGCACGAAGGCGAGCATCTCGATGAGGAGGAGGCCCCGGATCTCGGTCAGCTGGTTGAACGCGGCCGCCCACGGGAGCATGAAGACGGTCTCAACGTCGAAGACGATGAAGAGCATCGCCACCAGGTAGAACTTGACGCTGAAGCGCTCCCGGGCATCGCCGAGCACCGGCATGCCGGACTCATAGGGCGACAGCTTGACGGGGGTCAGCCGGTAAGTCGAGAGGACATGCGACAGGGCGAGAATCAGGATGGCGTTCGCGATCACGAACGCGACGACCAGCAGTACCGGGATGTACGCCTGAAGCATGGGCGATGGGGGCCTTAGGTGAAATTTCATACCTTCGGGCGCGTGCAAACTAATGGCTGGTATGGCGATCTGGAAGCCGTCGGGCGGTCAGGCGGTCAGGCGGTCAGCAGGGGTGAATCGGGTCACATGGTGCGCTTCCCCCGATTCCGGTTGGGTTATATTGGTTCCCCGTTCCCGCTCCCATTCCACCACCACGTGCGGCCATCGAGCGGTGTCTCACCGCCCGACCGCCTGACCGCCCGACCGCCTTCTTATGTCCATCAAGTCCGACCGCTGGATTCGGCGTATGGCCCGCGAACACGGGATGATCGAGCCCTTCACCGAGGGCCAGGTCCGCCAGACCGACGCCTCCGGCCGGCGGGTGATCTCCTACGGGGTCTCCTCCTACGGCTACGACATGCGGGTGGCCCCGGAGTTCAAGATCTTCACCAACGTGCTCTCGGCGATCGTCGACCCGAAGGACTTCGACAGCCGGAGCTTCGTCGAATTCGAGGGCGACGTCTGCATCGTGCCGCCCAACAGCTTTGCCCTGGCCCGGTCGGTGGAGTACTTCCGGATCCCCCGCGACTGCCTGACCATCTGCGTGGGGAAGTCGACCTACGCGCGCTGCGGGATCATCACCAACGTGACCCCGTTCGAGCCGGAGTGGGAAGGTCATGTAACGCTTGAGATCAGCAACACAACTCCCCTGCCCGCCAAGATTTACGCGAACGAAGGTATCTGCCAGGTACTCTTCTTCGAGGCCGACGCGGACGACGTCTGCGAGACCAGTTACCGGGACAAGGCGGGGAAGTACCAGCGGCAGACGGGGGTCACACTGCCCCGCCTCTAGTCGCTAGCAAGTATGTGATGTTGAGAAATCTGCCGACCGGCAGATCTGTGATGTGCGAAAACCCTGCCCGCCCCGACCCTCAGGCGTCCGGACGCACCATCCGCGTCATCGTCGTCCGCCGCCGCCGGTCCGTCTGCCGCACCGCTTCCTTCCGGGTCAGCCGCCACTCGTAGATCATCAGCACCGGGCCGTAGAACACCACGTCCGAGGCGAGCTTCCCGATCAGCGCCCCGAGATGGATCCCCAGGTACCGGATCCCCAGCCCCATCATCAGCGGCCGGAGCACGAAGGAATCCAGCGCCTCCGCCGCCCCGAACTCGAGCACCATGCTGTGCACCACCCGCACCAGGTCCGCGTTGGTGTAGGGCCGCCCCCGCCCTCCCGCCTCGTGCGCCTCCCGGATCGTGGTCCGCAGGAACATCACCCCGTAGAACACCACCGCCTCCGCCAGCGCCCCCGCGTACGCCGCCGCGATGGTGTTCCCCGTGGCCTGCTGCAGGGCGCTGGCGGCCCCCACCGCCGCAACGGTGCCCAGCACCTCTGACGGCCCGTAGCGACGCACCCAGGAGCTCACCTTGCGCCGAATCCGGGCACCCCGCCCCGCCGGCAGCTCGTCCGCCTCGTCCCTGGCCCCGGCGAGCAGGACCCGGAGTGTCGAGACCCCGATCAGGATCTCGTCGCCGTCAGCGAGCACCCAGGGGGCCTGCATCCGCTCCCCGTTTACCTGCGTCCCCGCCCGGCTCCCGTCGATCAGGAGTGGCCCTGTAGGGGTAGGCACGATATAGGCGTGATTGCGTGACACTTCGTCCCCGGGGATGGTGATATCGCAGTCAGGATGGCGTCCGATCGTCAGCGGACGCTGCTCCAGGGCCCAGCGGCGGGGACCGTGGGTCAGGTAGAGGACTGCGCGGGAGGGCATGGCAAGAATATGCCCTGCCTGAGCTTGGCTTTCCACATGAGGCCCCTCACGAGGCCTCGATTAGATTCGTGGCACTCGAGGTGCGGGACCGTCCCGCTCAGGCTCCTTCCCGGGAAACCACATGCGTTCCATCCTGCTTGCGCTGTTCGTGGCCACACCGCTTGCCGCCCAGAATCCGCCCACGCCTCAGGCCCCGGCGCCCCCGGGCCCGCCCCGCCCGGCCGCGCCGGCCCAGCGGGACCTCCGCGCCCCCGTAGCCGACACCGGGATTTTCGCCCCGGCGCCCCTCCCCGCGGCGAACGACATCCGCCGAGGCAACGGCGCCCCGGGCAAGGCGTACTGGCAGCAGCGGGCCGACTACAGCATCCGGGCCACGCTCGACACCGCGAAGCAGCGCATCGACGGGTCGGTCACCATCCGCTATACCAACAATTCTCCCGACACGCTGACGCGGGTCTGGCTCCAGATGGACCAGAACCTCTTCAAGCAGGGGAGCGTGGGGTCGTTCCTCAACGGCCAGGACACCCGGTTCGGCGGCGCGGGCTTCGACGGGGGCTTCGAGATCTCGAAGTTCACGATGGCGCTGGGTCCGGCCCGCCGGGGCGCGCCGGCCGGCGCCCCGAAGCCGGTGAAGACCCGGACCGATGACACCATGATGGACGTGTCGCTCCCGACGCCCCTGCCGCCGGGCGGCGTGGCGGTCTTCGCGATCGACTACGGCTTCACCATCCCGGAGCACGGCGCCGACCGGATGGGCCGCGATGGCAATCTCTACGAACTGGCCCAGTGGTATCCCCGGATGGCGGTGTACGACGACATCCACGGCTGGAACACCACCCAGTATCTCGGCCAGGGCGAGTTCTATCTCGAGTATGGCGACTTCGACTACGAGGTCACCCTGCCGGCCGGCTACATCGTGGCGGGGACCGGCACCCTCCAGAACCCCCTCGAGGTGCTGACCGCGGCGCAGCGTGCCCGGCTGGCGGCGGCGGTCAAGTCGGACAGCATCACCCACATCGTCACCGAGGCGGAGCTCCAGGGCGGCGCGGCCCGCCCGAAGAAGGACGGCTCCCTCACCTGGAAGTTCAAGGCGCAGAGCGTGCGCGACGTGGCCTGGGCGGCCAGCCCGGAGTACCTCTGGGATGCCAGCGGGTGGAAGGGGATTCTCGCGCAGGCCTACTACCGGCCTTCGGCGAAGGAGATCTGGAAGGACGCGGCCGACATGGCCCGCTACTCGATCCAGGAGTACAGCACCCACTGGTTCCAGTACCCCTACCCCCAGATCTCCGCGGTAGAGGGGCCGGTGTCGGGGATGGAGTACCCCATGGTCGCCATGGAGGCGCGGGACCAGAACAAGGAAGGGCTGTACAGCGTGGTGACCCATGAGATCGGGCACATGTGGTACCCGATGATCGTGGGCTCGGACGAGCGGCGCTACGCCTGGATGGACGAGGGCTTCAACACCTTCATCAACATCTTCTCGGAAGAGAACTACTTCAAGCGGGACGACTCGCGGCGGCGCCGGGGCGAGACCCAGTTCGCCCTGATGAACGACCAGGCCGCGAGCGCGCAGCCGATCCTCACCCCCGCCAACCGCTACAAGACCGAGGGCAATCTCGGCGCGCTGGCCTACATCAAGCCGGCGGTGGCGCTCTACTTCCTGCGCGGCAAGGTGCTGGGCCCCGAGGTGTTCGACTCCGCCTTCCGCGAGTACACCCGGCGCTGGGCCTTCAAGCATCCCCAGCCGTCCGACTTCTTCCGCACCATCGAGGACGTGAGCGGGCGGGAGCTCGACTGGTTCTGGCGCGGCTGGTTCTACACCACCGCCGCGCTGGACCAGGCGGTGGAGTCGGTGACCCAGGGCCAGGGCGCGGTGAAGGTGGTGATCCGGAACGCCGGCCAGCAGGTGGCGCCGGTGGAGCTGCAGGTGACCTTCAGCGACGGAACGACCAGGCTCTACAAGTACCCGGTGGAGATCTGGTACAAGGGCGACAAGTACAACGCCATCATCAGCACCGACAAGCAGGTGGTGGCCGCGACGGTGAACCCCGACGGCCAGTTCCCCGACGTGGTGCCCGGGAACAACGCGTGGAAGGCGCCCAGCGCCGCCTCGACGCCGTAACGGTCAGCGCAGGACCCCCTGGGCGGCGTGCACCGCGTCCAGCCAGGCCCGTCCCGAATCCTCGGGGCGGGCCTCGTTCGTGGTGTTCACCACGCCGAGGATCGCCGCCCGGGTCACCGGGTTGAGGAAGAAGAAGCTCCGGAACCCCGCCTGCTCGCCGGTATGGCCGATCAGCCGGGTGCCGCCGGCGGTCTCGAGGAAGAAGCCGAGCCCCATCGATTCGTCCGGCTGGGTGGTGGGCACCACCGGACGCCACATCTCCTCCAGCGTCGACCGCTTGAGCACCGTCTCGCCGCTCAGTCCGGCGAGAAAGCTCACCCACTGCCCCACGTCGCCGAGCGGCGCATTCCAGCCGCCGTTGGGAATGGTGACGCCGGGATCGAACTCCCGGCCATTGTCGAGCAGCTGCTCGGGGCCGGTGGAGTCGCGCACCAGGGTGTAGTTGTTCGAGCGGTACGGGGCGAGGTGCCAGGGGGTGCGGTTGAAGTAACTCTCCCGGATGCCGAGCGGCCCCCAGATGTTCTTGTAGATGTAGGACTGCCAGGGATCACCGGTGATCGACTCGATGACCCGGGCCAGGTAGATGTAGCCGGGATTGCTGTAGCTGTAGCGGGCGCCGGGCGCGAAGCGGGTGTACATGTACGGCATCATCGCGACGAGCTGGTCCCAGCGGGTGGGCTCGAACGGCTCCCAGCTTTCGTACTTCCGCCAGGGCCAGGTCGGGTTCTGGAAGCCGGAGGAATGGGAGAGGAGCATCCGCAGGGTGATGGCGTCCATCGAGCCATAGGCGTTGTGCACCTGGCGGAGCTCCGGGATCCACTTCGTGATCGGATCGTCGAGCGAGAGGAGCCCCTGGTCGCGGAGCTGCAGGACGGCGACGGCGGTGAGGGTCTTGGTGATGGAGCCGTAGTGGAAGATGCTCCGCGGCGTGATCCCGACCTTGCCGGCGCGATCGGCGAAGCCCACGTCGTGCCGGCGCACGATCTTCCCGTCCTTCATGTAGGCGAGACTCGCCCCGACGACGCTGTCGGTGCGGAGCAGCTGGTCGAACGCCGTGACGGCGGCGGGCCAGGCCTGGGGCTGCTGGGCGTTGGCGGCGGTCGCGATCAACGGGAGCGCGGTGAAGCCAACCAGCGCGACAAAACGCGGCAGCGGCGAGCGAACCAGCGATCGGAAGGTCATGGTATCTCGTCGCGTGTTATCGTGCCGAGTTGACCACCGAGGCCGCCTCGGTCAGGCGCGTCGTCGCTTCGGTCAACCGGTCCACCAGATCGTTCACCTCGGCCGTGACCAGGTCGGCATTCCCCGCCCGCCACGCCTCCACGATGCTCGGGAATGGCACGTCGGCGTATCCGTTGTCGCGGTCGGAGGCAAAGACCAGGTTGCGGAGCCACGGCCGCCCCAGCAGCCCCGCCGGCCGGATCAGCTCCCGCTCCACCTGCCGCAGCTTCTCGTTGGCCCGCACCAGGGCCGCGCGCGCCGGCGTCCCGGTGAGCCCCGATTCCCGCGCCGACTGCCAGACCGTGGCCGCCCGGTCGAGCCCCCGCACCGCCGCCGAGAGCCGGGTGGTGTCGGGCACCGGCCCGGTCACCCCTTTGGTCTTCGGCAGCGCGGTCACCAGTCGGCTGAGCCGGCCCGCCAGCGCCTTGAAGTCGAAGGGCTCGAGATCGGCGTTGGCCATCCGGGCCAGGAAGAGCGCGGCGAGTTCCCCCGCGGCGACGTGGGCCTGGTAGGTGGAGTCCCCGAACCGCCGCATCCAGTCGTAGGAGTCGTAGGCGCTGTGATAGACCCCGCCCGGCCCGCCGAACCCGAACCCCGCCGACGCGATGCCGAGGTGGTTGTAGAACCCGGCGAAGTCGCTGCCGCCGCCCAGGTCGCCCAGGTTCACGTCGGCGGTGTCGGCCACCCTGGCCCGCCGACGCCAGGCGTCGTAGATGCTGGTGGTGTCATACGGCTGGGCCACCTGCCGGCTCAGCTGGCGGAGCAGCGGGTGGAGCGACGCGGTGCCACTCGCCCCGAAGCTGCTGGAGCCCGAGACCGCGACATCGAGGTTGAGGTAGACGACCCCCTTGGCGGCCAGCTCTCCTTCCCGCGCCTCGACCCACTCGCTCGAGCCCATCAGCCCCCACTCTTCCGCATCCCAGGTGGCGAACATGATGGTACGCCGGGGCCGGAAGCCGCGCTTCGCCGCCTCGCCCAGCATCCGCGCCGCCTCGAGGATGCTGACGACCCCACTCACGTTGTCCACCGCGCCGGGACCCCAGGCATCGCGGTGCCCGCCGATGATGACCAGCTCGTCGGGGAAGTCGGTGCCACGGAGGACGCCGAAGGTGTTGGTGATCGTCTTGAACGAGCGGCTGAGCGGCTCGCCGAAGAGCGCCACCCGGGCCACCACCTCCCCGGCGCCGATGTGATAGCGGAACGGGAGCCCGCCCTGCCAGCCGGTGGGCGCGCCCTCACCACGGAGGGGTTCCAGGAGCCGGGCGGCGTTGCCGTAGCCGATCGGCACCACCGGGATCCGCGGCAGGTCCATCGAGTCGACCGACAGCCGCTTCGCCCCCTTCAGCGCCGGCCACCCCGGGGTGGCCGGGTCGCCTCCCGAGATGTTCAGGATGCTGCCCCGCTGCACCCCCTGCGGCGGCCGCATCGGGCCCTCTGGGTAGATGTCCCCGACCACGTAGCCGTCGTCCTGCGGGTCGGAGTAGATCAGCAGCGCCACCGCCCCATGGGCCTCGGCCTCGCGCGCCTTGATGCCGCGGAAGCTCCGGCCGTAGCGCGCGATCGCGATCTTGCCCTTGACCGAGATGCCCAGCGAATCGAGGACCTTGTAGTCCTCGATCAGTCCGTAGTTGACGAAGACCAGCGGGGCGGTCACGTCGCCCGGGGCGGCGTGCCCGTTCATCACCGGCCAGATGCTCCGCTGCGAGGAGGAGTCTTCGGCCAGCGGCGGCTCCTCCAGCGCGAGCCGGGTGGGCTGGGGCCAGACGATCTCCACCACCGTCGATTCGGGATGGGGGATGTAGACCTGGAAGTCGGCCCGGCTGGTGTCGAGCCCGAAGCTCCGCATCTGCTCCAGCACGTACCGCGCGGTGGCCTGCTGCGCCGGGGTTCCCGCGACGTGGGGAACGGCGGAGAGCGCCTTGCTGTGGCGCCGGGCGCGGCCGGTATCGCCGAGGGTGACGAGGAGCTGTTCGAGCGATCGCTGGCGCTGTCCCTGGGAGGCGGAGTAGCCGGTCTGGGCGGCGGCGCGGACGGTCAGGGTGCAAAGGGCGGCCAGGAGCGGCAGGGCGGCCCGGCGGCACCGGGTGGTCATCTGGGGAGTCCGGGGAAAAAGAAGGGACGGCGATCGAGCGCCGTCCCGGGGATGGTGCAGCCATCGGGCAGCCGGGTCAAGGGACCGAGAGCTGCCAGAGGCCGGAGAGCATGTCGCTCGCATAGAGCGACCCGTTGTAGAGCATGACGCCCCAGACGTAGGTGTTGCCGGCCCCGCCCGGCTTGAGGTTCGCAATCAGCCGGGAGGAGAGGTCCCCCTCGAGGGTGCCGGAGATATCCAGGGCCACGACCCCGCCATTGTAGTACGCGGCATAGAGAATCTGGCGGCTCTCGTCCACCCAGAAGTTGTGGGTGCCGGCACCGGGGAGGTTGAAGGAGCCCACCTGGACGGGCTGGGTGAAGTCGGAGACATCGACCACATGGATGTCGCCCGAGGACGACGTCCCGATCGAGCCGGGGCCTTCCTCGCCGATGAACAGGTACTTCTTGTCGCCCGTGGGGCTCCAGTACCACCAGCCGTTGTGCGTCTGGCCACCGAACTTGATCGAGGCCTGGCTTCCGGTGTGCGAGATCAGCTGCGGCGAGGTGGGTGACCCGCCCTTGGACCCGTTCCCCACATCGAAGATGTAGAGCCCTTCGTCCCACGCGAACACGAAGGCGTACCCATCGCGCACGAAGGTGTCGTGAATGCAGTAGTGATCGGGGATGGGGGTAGAGCTGGCCTGGGTGATGTTGCCATTGGCCGCATCGGAGAGGTCGTAGATCCGGAGCGCGCAGCTGGCGGGGTCCTTGGCCGTGAACGCGTAGAGCTTGCCCCCGATCGTGGCGAGCGCGCCGGTGTGCAGGCTGACGCCCTTGATCTCTGCGCGAAACGTCGGATGCCCGGGGGTGACCAGCTCGTAGGCATGGATGCCGGCACCGGAGCCGAACTCGGTTGTGGTGACCAGCCACTTGCCATCGTCAGAGACCTGCAGGTCGCTGACAGTGGACGTACTGGCCACCAGAACGGAATCAACGAGCGCCGGTGCGCCGCTGCCATTCAGCTGCCAGACCTTCACCGCGTTGCCCTGGACTCCACGATTTCCCCAGCTCCCGCTGTACGCGTAGCCGTCCGCCACCCAGAGATCGCTGGTATACCGCTCCGTCACATTGTTGCCGCCGCCGGCGACGGTCAGCGCACCCGTCCCGGTTGCGTGGAAGGTCAGCGAGTCGTGCCCCGGCCACACCGCGTACACGATGTTCCCGCCCACCCCGCTCCCCAGCGTCAGCGTCACCGAGGCGTTGCCGCTGGCGTCCGTCAGCACCGTATCGTCCGAGAGCTGGCCCCCGCCAAGCGCCACCCGCCACACGATCGGATCGCCCTGCACCGCCGCGCCCGTGGTCGTCTTGAGGCTGACGGTGAACGGCGTGGGCAGGACGCCGCCCGGCGCCGCGCCCTGTTCGTCCCCCGAGACCTTGCTGAGCTGCTGCTGCGGCGCGGGACCCGTGGTATTGCCGCCGTCGCTGCCGCAGGCGATCCCGGCGACCAGCGCGAACACAGCGATCGTGACCTTCCAGTGCACTCGACGCATCAGTCCTGTTCCTCGTGATGGTGCATGGTACCGTGCGCGCCGGGCTCGTCCAGCAGCCCGCCGTAGCGCCCCATGCGATGTCCCTGCATCCGCCAGTTGAGCCGCACCCCCACCGACACTTCCCGGATCGTATCCTTCCCGTAGAGCAGTTCCGGCTTGAGGATGCCGCCATCGGTGTTCTTCGCCTTCCCCACCGTCCCCTCGACGAAGGGCCGGATCTCGAACCGCTCCCGCGCCACCCGGAACCCTTCGCTCACGCCGAGCGTGTGCAGGGTGAACCGCGTCACGCCGAGAATCGAGTTCTCCAGGTGCGGCCTCCGCGACCGGAAGAGGTTGAGCGTCCGCTCGTCCTCCGGCCGGTCACTCCGTTCGAAGCGGTAGTAGACCTGGTGCCGGCCGAGCCCGTAGCTCGCCTCGCCCAGCAGGCTCCGGAAGACGAAGAACCCCTCCGCCTCCTCGGTCCGGGCCCACTCCACCAGCGCATAGGCCCGCCCCGGTCCGATCTCCCGGTCGAGCCGGCCCGCGACATGCCATTTCCAGGCGTCGGTCCCCGCCCCAGGACGGTGCTCCGGGGAATGGATCTTGGCCCGCGACCCCGACAGCTCGACGCCGCGCACCGGAAAGAGGGTCAGCCGTGCCGACCAGGAATCGCCGAAGCGCCCGCCGATCCGGGGCCACTGGCCCGGCCGTTCCGGCTCGTCGCCGTTGAAGAGCCCGGCCTCGAGGGCCACCGGCCCCTCCCGCACCCCCACCTGCGCCACCGCCCGCTCGAGAATCTGGGCCAGGTGATGGTTCACCGGGTAGCGGAACACCGGGCGGCTCATCGGGTCATCCGAACCGTACGGTGCGAACCCTTTCCCCACCGTGACCGATACCACGCCCCGTCCATCCAGGCCGCCCAGCAGGTCGTGCCCGGTGAGCAGCAGCTCGTGGGCGTAGGTGTGCGGGTGGCGCCGGTCGTTGTACCCCTCGCCCCAGCCCCCCGGAAGCAGCACCCCCTGCCGGATGGTGAGCCCCTCGAGGTTGAGCGTCCCGGTGAACCCGAGGTGCCCGCCGAAAGCCGCCGCGTGGAGCATGATGACCGGCTGCTCCACCCGCCCCTCGGTCTGGCTGCCACCGCCCGGAATCGGGTCGACCGAGGTGACGCTGGGGATCGCCTGGGCCGAGAGATGCGCCTCGACGGGCGCCTGGGCGGCGAGCGGCGTGCCCAGGAGCGCCGGCAGCAACAGGAGACGGGGAGGAATAGTCATGCGGCCCGGACGTGGGAAACGCCCGGGCCGCACCTGCCATGCACCGCGCCGCACGGTCAGATCGCGGCGGATGCGGTGCTCTCCTCCCGCCGGGTCGCGGAGGCCGCGATGTAGTCGCGGTAGAGGCGGGTGATCCAGTCGATCTTGATCTGCTTGGGGCAGGCTTCCTCACACTCGCCGTGCCAGGTGCACCCGCCGAATCCCTCGGCGTCCATCTGCGCCACCATGCTGAGGGCGCGGCGGTGCCGCTCGGGCTGGCCCTGCGGCAGCATCCCGAGGTGGCCCACCTTGGCCGAGGTGAAGAGCATCGCCGAGGCATTGGGACAGGCCGCCACACAGGCGCCGCAGCCGATGCAGGCCGCCGCGTCCATCGCGTGGTCGCTGTCGGTCTTGGGCACCGGGATGGCGTTGCCATCGGGAGCGCTGCCGGTCGAGGCGGAGATGAAGCCGCCCGCGGCGACGATCCGGTCGAACGCACCCCGGTCGACCACCAGGTCCTTGATGACCGGGAAGGCCCGCGCCCGCCAGGGCTCGATGTAGATCGTGTCGCCGCTCTTGAAGCTCCGCATGTGCAGCTGGCAGGTGGCGGTGCCCTTCATCGGCCCGTGGGCCACCCCGTTGATCATCAGGCCGCAGGAGCCGCAGATCCCTTCCCGGCAGTCGTGGTCGAACGCGATCGGCTGCTCCCCCTTCTGGATCAGCCCCTCGTTCACCACGTCCAGCATCTCGAGGAAGGACATGTCGGGGCTCACCCCGCTGGCCTCGTACTTCACCATGTGGCCGTTGGGACTGCCGGCCGCCTGGCGCCAGACGAGGAGGGTGAGGTTCATCGTGGGTTGTTGCTGGGTACTGGCCATTTAGCTGTTAGCTCTTAGCTGTTAGCTGTTTCGATGCAAATCAGGGTTCGACGCCAAGCTCGGGCTGCGCACGCTACTAGCTAACAGCTAATAGCTAACAGCTGACAACTACTTATAGCTTCGCGTCGACAGGTGCACGTTCTCGAACTCGAGCGGCTCCTTGTGGAGCACCGGCGCCTTGTCGGCCCCCTGGTACTCCCACGCCGCCACGTAGGCAAAGTTGTCGTCGTCCCGCCGGGCCTCGCCATCCTCGGTCTGGTGCTCGGTCCGGAAGTGGCCGCCGCAGGATTCCTCCCGGTGCAGCGCGTCCCGGCACATCAGCTCGCCAAACTCGAGGAAGTCGGCCACCCGCCCCGCCTTCTCGAGCGACTGGTTGAGCTCGCCCTCCGAGCCCGGCACCGTCACGTTCTTCCAGAACTCCTCCCGGAGCGCCGGGATCTTCTGGAGGTTCTGCCGGAGGCCGTCGGCGTTGCGGGCCATCCCGCAGTTGTCCCACATGAGCTTGCCCAGCTCCCGGTGGAACGAGTCGACGGTGCGCTTCCCCTTGATCGAGAGGAGCTGCTTCGTGCGCGCCTCGACCTCCGCCTCCACCGCCTTGAAGGCGGGGTGCGACGCGTCGACCTTCGGCAGCTTCGCGTTGGCCAGGTAGTCGCCGATGGTATAGGGGATCACGAAGTAGCCGTCGGCCAGCCCCTGCATCAGCGCGCTGGCGCCCAGCCGGTTGGCGCCATGATCGGAGAAGTTGGCCTCGCCCAGGACGTGGAGTCCGGGAATGGTGCTCATCAGGTTGTAGTCGACCCAGAGCCCGCCCATCGTGTAGTGCACCGCGGGATAGATCCGCATCGGCACCTGGTAGGGGTTCTCGTCGGTGATCCGCTGGTACATCTCGAACAGGTTGCCGTACCGTTCGGCGATCTTGTTCTCGCCCAGCCGCCCGATGGCGGAGGCAAAGTCGAGGTAGACGCCGAGGCCGTTGGGGCCCACGCCCCGTCCCTCGTCGCAGACTTCCTTGGCGGCGCGGCTGGCAATGTCGCGGGGCGAGAGGTTGCCGAAGCTGGGGTACTTCCGCTCGAGGTAGTAATCCCGTTCGGCATCGGGAATCTGGCCCGGCGGGCGATGGTCGCCCTGCTTCTTCGGCACCCACACCCGGCCGTCGTTGCGGAGCGACTCGCTCATCAGGGTGAGCTTCGACTGGTAGTCGCCGCTCACCGGGATGCAGGTCGGGTGAATCTGGGTGAAGCAGGGGTTGCCGAACGCCGCCCCGCGCTTGTAGGCGCGGTAGGTGGCGGTGACGTTGCACCCCTTCGCGTTGGTCGAGAGGTAGAAGACGTTGCCGTACCCGCCGGTCGCGAGGATCACGGCGTCGGCCACGTGCGAGGCGATCTTCCCGGTGACGAGGTCGCGGGTGACGATCCCGCGGGCCACGCCATCCACCAGCACCAGGTCGAGCATCTCGGTGCGGGGATACATCTTCACCGTCCCCGCCGCGACCTGCCGCTCCAGCGCCTGGTAGCAGCCGAGCAGGAGCTGCTGGCCGGTCTGCCCCCGGGCATAGAAGGTCCGGGACACCTGCGCGCCGCCGAAGGAGCGGTTGGCGAGCAGCCCGCCGTACTCCCGCGCGAACGGTACGCCCTGGGCCACGCACTGGTCGATGATGTTGACGCTGATCTGGGCCAGCCGGTAGACGTTCGCCTCCCGGGCCCGGAAGTCGCCACCCTTCACCGTGTCGTAGAACAGCCGCCAGATCGAGTCGCCGTCGTTCTGGTAGTTCTTGGCGGCGTTGATGCCGCCCTGCGCCGCGATCGAGTGCGCCCGCCGGGGCGAGTCCTGGAAGCAGAAGCAGCTGACGTTGTAGCCCAGCTCGCCGAGCGTCGCCGCCGCGGCGCCCCCGGCGAGCCCCGAGCCCACCACGATCACCGAGTATTTCCGCTTGTTGGCCGGGTTCACCAGCTTCATCTCGAAGCGGTGCCGATCCCACTTGTCCTGGATCGGCCCGTCGGGAATGTTCGAGCGCAGTTCCATGGTCTCGCCGGCTTAGAGGTGCAGGTAGCCGATGATCACGGCCACCGGAATCGACGTGAAGGCGCCCCACACGAGCAGGGCCAGGATCTGGGGAATGGGGCGGTGCCGCGGCGCGTAGGGCGGCTCGAGCCCCAGGGTCCGCGGGCTGGCCCAGAAGCCGTGATAGAGATGCAGCCCCAGCGCGATCATCCCGATGAGGTACACCGCCGCCACCCACCACACCTGGAAGCCGCGCACCACGTTCCCGTACACGTCCATCGGCATGAAATCCTGCGGCAGGATCGCGCCGATGGTCAGGTGCATGATGTGGAACACGATGAAGAACAGGAGGATCACGCCACCGGCGCGGATGGTCCGGCTGCCCAGCGTGCTGCCCTGCGGATCGAGCTTGGCGTAGCCCACCGGGCGGGCATGCTTCGCCTTGAGGGTCAGCTTCGTGGCGGTGATGATGTGCAGGACCACCGAGACGAACAGGACGATGCGCGCCGGCCAGAGAATGCCCGGCTTGTCCTTGAGGAAGATCGCGTAGCGATTCAGGTTGCTCGCACTCTGGTAGATCAGCAGGTTGCCGAGCACGTGCTGGATCGCGAAGAGCATCAGGATCGTCCCGGTCACGGCCATGATGGCCTTCTGCCCGACCGGGGACCGGAAATAATCGCGGAACTGGTGGATCTGGGGCATTACGGAAGCACTTTCATGGTGTCGCGGACCGACTCGGCGCTCTTGTGCAGCGCCGCCTTCTCGTCGGCGGTAAGCGAAATCTCGACGACCTGCTCGAGCCCGTTCCGGCCGAGCTTGCAGGGCACGCCGCAGAAGACGTCCTTGAGCCCGAACTCGCCGGTGAGCCACGCGGCGCAGGGGAGGATCCGCTTCTTGTCGAGCACGATGGCCTCGGCCATCTGCACCGCGGCGGCGCTGGGGGCGTAATAGGCCGAGCCGGTCTTGAGGAAGTTGACGATCTCGGCGCCGCCGTTGCGGGCCCGGGTCACGATCGCGTCGAGCTTGTCCTTGGCCAGCAGCTGGGTGACGGGGATGCCGGAGACGGTGGTGTAGGAGATCAGCGGCACCATCGTGTCGCCGTGCCCGCCGAGCACCATCGCCTGGATGTCCTCCACCGAGACGTCCATCGCCTCGGCGAGGAAGGCGCGGTAACGCGCGGTGTCGAGCACCCCCGCCATGCCGATCACCCGCTCCTTCGGGAAGCCGCTCGCCTTCATCGCGACGTAACACATCACGTCGAGCGGGTTCGACACCACGATGATGATCGAGTTGGGCGCGACCCGCTTGATCTCCTTCGAGACCGACTCGACGATGCCGGCGTTGGTCTTCACCAGGTCGTCGCGGCTCATCCCCGGCTTGCGGGCGATGCCGGCCGTGACGATGAAGAGCTCGGACCCCGCCGCCGCGTCATAGCCGTTGCTGCCGATCACCCGGCTGTCGAATCCCTCGATGGGCGCCGACTGCCACTGGTCGAGTCCCTTGCCCTGGGGCACGCCCTCGACCACATCGACCATGACGACGGTCCGGGCCAGGTTCTTTTCGGCGACGCGCTGCGCCGCGGTGGCGCCCACATTTCCGGCACCGACGACGGTGATCTTGTTCAGCATGAGTGAGATTCGCGGGTGTAAAGTCGCATTCTGACAGCGGGATGGGCCGGTCTCGACCGGTCGCGAAAGTTACTCCCGGCGGAGAGCCGGGCAAAGCCCCGCGACGGGGCCGACGCGTTCACTTTGCGGGGCGGCCCCGCCCCCGGCCGCGCCCCCGGCCCCGGCCGCGCGAGCGCCCCTTCGACCGCTCCGATTTCGCGGCAGCGGGCGCCACGTTCCCATTCGGCTCCTCGGGATCCTCCACATCCATCTCTTCCTCCGCGGGGAGATCCGTCACGCCCAGCTGGCGGAGCCCCTCGTAGAGCACGATGCCCACCGCGTTGGCGAGGTTGAGGCTGCGCACGTCGCCCGGCATCGGGATGCGATAGCAGCGATCCGGGTGCTTGTCGAGGATCCGCTGCGGCAGCCCGTCGGTCTCGCTCCCGAAGATCAGCACGCTGTTGGTGGCGAAGGGCGCCTCGCGATAGTCCTGGGTCGCGTTGGCGGAGAAGTAGAGGCAGCGGTCGCGGCTGATCGCGTCCCGGAAGCGGAACCAGTTGGGATGGACCCAGAGGTCCACCCGGTCCCAGTAGTCGAGGCCGGCGCGCTTCACCTCGCGCTCCTCCAGGCTGAAGCCCAGCGGCTCGATCAGGTGGAGCGGCGTGTCGGTCGCGGCGCAGAGCCGCGCGATGTTCCCGGTGTTGGGCGGAATCCGGGGCTCGATGAGGGCGATGTGCAGGGCCATGATAGCTCACGGGTGCGCGGGGGCTCAGCCGCCGCGGGTGTGCATTTCCTTGTGCGGGTCGGCCCGCAGGGTGGTGACCTGGTACAGTACGCTCCGGCTTTCCTTCCCTGCCCGCTGCTCGGCGCCGCGATCGGTGCGCGCCGACCAGGACTCGCGGATCAGGGTCGCCAGCTCCTCGTCGGTGGCGCCATCGCGGAGCGGGGTGCGGAGATCGACGCCGCCCCCGGCGTAGAGGCAGAGCAGGAAGACGCCGTCGGCGGTGAGCCGCGCCCGGTCGCAGGTGCGGCAGAACGGCTCGGTGGTGCTGGCGATGATGCCGAAGCGGGTGCCGTCCTCGAGCCGGAAGCGCTCGGCCGGCGCGGGGTCGCCGGGCCGGGCCGCCTCGGGAGTGATCGCCCCGAAGTGCCGCGCCAGCCGCTCGAGCATCTCCCGCCGCGACACCACCTCCTGCATCGACCAGGCGGTGGCGCCCCCGACGTCCATGTACTCGATGAAGCGGAGCTCGACCCCGCGCGCCCGGCCGAACTCGAGCAGCGGGACCAGCTCGTCGTCGTTGAAGCCGCGGATGATGACGCTGTTCACCTTGATGCCGGTGAATCCCGCCTCCTGCGCGGCCGCGATGCCGGCGAGCACGTCGGCGTGCCGGGTGGAGCGGGCGAACACCTCCATCCGCTCCGGGCGGAGGGTATCAAGGCTCACGTTGAGCCGGGTGAGCCCGGCCTCCTTGAGGGCGGCCGCGTGCTGCGCCAGCAGGAGGCCGTTGGTGGTCAGCGCGATCTCCCCGATCGCGTGCTGCCGGTGGATCATCCCGACCAGCGACACCATGTCGTGCCGCAGCAGCGGCTCCCCGCCCGTGAGGCGCACCTTCCGCACCCCCAGAGTGGCGAAGACGCCGACCAGCCGGTCGATCTCCTCGAACGAGAGGATCCCCGCGCGCGGGAGCCAGACGTAGTTCTCCTCCGGCATGCAGTACCGGCAGCGCAGGTTGCACCGGTCGGTGACCGAGACGCGGAGACTCCCGAGCGGGCGGGAGAACTGGTCGAGCAGCGGGCCGGTCATGGCGCGGGCACCGCCTCGGGCGGCCGCGGTGCGCCGAGCCGGGTGGGATCGACCCACGCGACAGTGCCGTCGGCGTAGAACTCCTTCTTCCAGACCGGCACCCGGCGCTTCACCTCCTCGATCACGTAGCGGCAGGCCTCGAAGGCGGCCGTACGGTGGGCACTCGCCGCGACGACCGCGACCGCCGCGTCGCCGATCGCGAGCGAGCCGAGGCGATGCTCCAGTGCGATCGACACCGGCCAGCGGCTCGAGGCCTCGGCCACGATCCGCGCCGATTCGGCCTCCGCCATCGGCTCATACGCCGAGTACTCGAGACGCAGCACCCCGCGCCCGTCCTGGTGATTGCGCACCAGCCCCAGGAAGGTGGCGATGCCTCCCTGTTCCGGGGCGCTCACCCGCGCGATCAGCTGGGAGAGGTCGATGGGCGTGTGGGTCAGGTACCGGTTCATTCAGCCACCGGCGAGCGGCGGGAGAAAGGCGATCTCGTCGCCGTCGGCCACCGGCGCGGAAAGCCGCGCGTGGGCCTGGTTCACCGCCGCTAGCGGCGTTGCCGGGAGCCGGTCGGCGCCCGGGAGCGAGGCGCGAAGACGGTCCAGCACGTCCTGGACGGTCGCCGGGGCGGGCACCTTCAGTTCCAGGCTCTCCCGCCCCGCCTGCTCGGCGTAGGAGGCGAAGAGAAGCACGCGGACCGCGAGCGCACCGGGAGCCTTCGAACCGCTGGTCATGGGGCCAAAGATAATGGCGGTCAGGGCTTAGAGACGCGAAAGGGCGGGTCATCGACCCGCCCCCAGGGAAGCATGGCGCTGGAACCGCTCAGCCGATGGAGCTCTCTTCGGCGGAGTCCTCTTCGTACGGCTCATCCGCCACCAGGGCCCGCAACTCCTTGCTGGGCTTGAAGACCGGCACCGGACGCGCCGCCACTTCCACCGGGTCACCAGTGCGCGGATTGCGCGCCATGCGGGTCTTCCGGCGCCGGATCTTGAAGGTGCCGAAACCACGCACCTCGATGTTGTGCTGGTTCTTAAGCGCTTCCTTGACCGCGTCCAGGAATGCGTCCACCACCCGGGCGCAGTCCTTTTTCGAGATCATGGGTCCGGCGGTCCTGGCAATCGACTCGGTTACCCGCTCGACGAGATCAGCCTTGGTCATGCATTCCCCCGGAGGTCTCTGCGCCTTGGCCCCATCTGGAGCGTCGGATTACGTAAGAGCCTAGGGCCTTAACCGTTGACTGTCAAGGGGTTGGGCCACTGGAGGGGGTTCTGGCCCGGAGCAGCCTCAGAAATTCCTCGAAGTGCGGGTAGGCGTCGTGCGGTCCGGGAGCCGCTTCCGGGTGATACTGCACGGCAAACACCGGAAGTTCTTTATGGCGAAGACCTTCCACGGTTCCGTCGTTCAGATTCCTGTGTGTGACGCGAAGACCGGGGGCGCCAGGAATCTCCTCGTCCTTCCCCTGGACCGCGAATCCGTGGTTCTGCGACGTTATAAGTACTTGTCCCGTCGAGAGATCCCGGACTGGGTGGTTCCCTCCCCGGTGGCCATAGGGGAGCTTGACCGTCCGGCCGCCGAAGGCGAGGCCAAGGAGCTGATGCCCGAGGCAGATGCCGAAGGTCGGGAGCCCGCCGGCGCTCAGCTCCTGGATATTCCTGATGGCGTAGCCCACCGCAGCGGGGTCACCAGGGCCATTGGAGAGGAAGAGACCGTCCGGGTTGAGTTCGCGGACCTGGGCCGCCGGGGTGGAGGCGGGAACCACGGTCACGCGGCACCCCGCCGCCTCGAGCATGCGGACGATGTTCCGCTTCATGCCGTAGTCGTAGGCCACGACATGCGGGCCGTCGCCGCTCCCGCCCGTCGTCCGGCCGATGGTGGCGCGGGAGGCGAGGTCGAGGCCTTCCATCGACGGCGACTCCATCAGCCTGAGCGTCAGCGACGGACTCGGCTCGCGCCCTTCGGCGATCACGCCGCGCATGGCGCCGCGCTCCCGGATGTGCCGCGTGAGCCGCCGGGTGTCGACGTTCTCGAGCACCGGAATCCGTGACTCGGCGAGCCACTCCTCGAGCGGCCGGGTAGCGCGCCAGTTCGAGGGCCGGCGGGCCATCTCCCGCACCACGACACCGGCCACCTGGGGGGAGGCCGACTCCATGTCCTCGGGATTGATGCCGTAGTTGCCGATCATCGGCGCGGTCATCACCACGATCTGCCCGAGGTAACTCGGGTCGGTGAAGACCTCCTGGTAGCCGCTCAGGTTGGTGGTGAAGACCACCTCGCCAAAGGCGGCCTCGAGCGGGCGGAGGGATGAGCCGGGGTACCAGGTCCCGTCCTCCAGCAACACAAACGCGGGGCGATCGGTCATCCGGTCACCCCGCGTCGGTCAAGGCAGGTCATCGCGCTCAGTTCTTGGGCTTGGCCGGGGCCGGGGTTCCGCCGCTGGGCGTCGCCGCCGGAGCGGGCGTCTGGCTGGGCGCCGGGGTCAGCGGGATCGACCCGTTGCCGGTGGCCGGCTGCTGCGTGGCCGGGCTGGTGCCCTCGATCGGCAGGCTCGACGCCGGCGCGGGGGCCTGCTGCTGCCGGATCCGCTCGAGCACCTCGCTGCTTCCCCCGCCCTGCGCGGGAGCTACCAGCGAGATGATCAGCGCGAGCGCCATGAAGATGCCGCCGCAGATCCAGCTCATCTTGGTGAGCAGCGTGGCCGCCTGGCGGCCGCCGACGACGAGATCAGTGGTGCCGCCGCCGAGCGACGCGAGCCCACCGCCCTGACCGGCCTGGAGGAGCACGACCGCGGCGAGCAGGAGCCCGTCGAGGATCATCAGGGTGAGGAGGAAGTAGTACATGAACTATCCCGGTAAAGAGCCGGGGAAGTGTAACGGGTGGATGGGGTTAGGGCAAGATTTTGACGAGATTGGGGGAGGACCCGGGGGCGCAGGCGCCCGGGCGGCCGCAAACCGTTGTCATCCCGAGGAGCGCCAGCGACGAGGGATGACAGTCCTGCCGCCCTACTTCGTCTCTACCACCTTCGCCCACCCCTCCGCTTCCAGGCTCGCGCCACCCACCAGCACGCCGTCGATCTCCGGCTCCGCCACCAGGGAGGCCACGTTGCCGAGGTTCACGCTGCCCCCGTAGAGCACCGGGATGCGGCCCGGCGCACCGAGCCGTGCGAGCTCCCGGCGGATTGCCTGGTGCACCTGGGAGGCGTCCTGTGGAGTGGCATTGCGGCCGGTACCGATCGCCCAGACCGGCTCGTACGCGATCAGCACCTTGCCGATTTCCGCGCCGGAGAGACCGTCGAGGCCGGCCCGGAGCTGGCGCAGCACCACCGCCTCGGTCTCACCCGCCTCGCGCTGCTCGAGCTTCTCCCCCACGCAGAGCATCGGGGTGAGCCCGGCGGCGAGAATCGCCTTCACCTTCTTCCCCGTCTCCGCGTCGGTCTCGCCGAAGACGTGGCGCCGTTCGGAGTGGCCCACCAGCGCGCCCGCGGCCCCGGCCCCCTTCGCCAGCGGCACCGAGGTGGCCCCGGTGAAGGCGCCCTTCGGCTCCCAGTGGACATCCTGCGCGCCCACCTGGATGTCCGGCCGGGCGCGCAGCGCCTCCGCCGTCGGCAGGAGCGACACCGCGGGCGGGAAGAACCAGAGCGAACGGCCCGGGACCGGTGCCGTGAGGGCGAGAAAACGCTCCGCGAAGGCGCGAGCCTCCGACGGAGCGTGATGCATCTTCCAGTTGGCGGCGAAGATGAGTGGGCGCATCAGGCGTCGTCCAGCGCGGCGACGCCGGGGAGCACCTTCCCTTCCAGGAATTCGAGCGACGCGCCGCCGCCCGTCGACACGTGGCTCATCTTGTCCTCGAGCCCCGCCTGCGCCACCGCCGCCGCGGAATCGCCGCCACCGACCACCGTGATCGTACCCTTCGCCGTCGCCGCCGCCATCGCGTTGGCGATGGCATAGGTCCCGTGGTCGAAGGGTGGGGTCTCGAACACCCCCATCGGGCCGTTCCAGATCACCGTCTTCGCCCGGCCGATGCGGGCGGCGAAATCGGCCTCGGTGGAGGGATCGATGTCGAACATCGCCCAGCCGGCGGGGATCTGGTCGCGGGGCACCGTGCGGGTCGGGGTACCGCTCTCGAGCTTCTCGCCGATGACCGCGCCGGAGGGGAGCACCAGCTTGCTCCCCGCCTTGGCCAGCAGCGCCTTGGCCATCTCCACCCGGTCGGCCTCGACCAGCGAGTTGCCGGTCTCGAGGCCCATGGCGCGGAAGAAGGTGCAGGCCATCGCGCCGCCGATCAGGATCTCGTCGCAGCGCGGGAGGAGGTTCTCGATCAGGTCGATCTTGCCGCTGACCTTGGCCCCGCCCAGCACCGAGACGAACGGCCGCTTGGGATGGTCGAGCGAGCCGCCGAGGTACTGCAGTTCCTTCTCCATCAGGAAGCCGGAGACGGCGGGCTTGAGAAGCTTGGCCACCGCCTCGGTGCTCGAGTGGGCCCGGTGGGCCGAGCCGAAGGCGTCGTTGACGTAGAAGTCACCCAGCGCCGCAAAGGCGCCGGCGAGCCCGGCGTCGTTCTTCTCCTCGCCGGCGTGGAACCGGGTGTTCTCCACCACCGCCACCCCGCCCCGCGCCATCCGCCGGGTGACCGTCGTGGCCTCGGGCGAGAGCGGATCCTCGATGAAGGTGACCGGCGCGCCCATCAGCTTCTCGAGCTCGGCGGCGCAGGGCTTGAGGCTCTGCTTCGGGTCCGGCCCCTTGGGGCGGCCCAGGTGGGAGAGGAGCACCACCCGCGCGCCCTTGTCCCGCAGGTACTTGATGGTCGGCAGCGAGGCGCGGATCCGGGTGTTGTCGGTCACCACCCCGTCCTTCACCGGGCAGTTGAAGTCCACCCGGACCAGGGCGCGCCGGCCATCGAGCGCCGACGCATCGAGGGCGCGCAGGGAACGCTTCACAACATCCCCCCCATGTAGCGGATCAGGTCGACGCAGCGGGCCGAGTAGCCCATCTCGTTGTCGTACCAGCTGGAGACATGGACCAGCTTGCCGTCGATCACGTTGGTGCTCTGGAGGTCGACGGTGCTGGAGTGGAGGTCGCCGATGTAGTCGGTGGAGACCAGCGGCTCGTTGCTCACGGCCAGCAGCCCCTTGAGCGGGCCGGACGTCGCCGCCGCGGTGAAGGCGGCGTTCACCGCCTCGATGCTGGCGGCCTTCTCCACGGTGCAGGTCAGGTCGACGATCGAGACGTCGGGGGTCGGCACCCGGAGCGAGACGCCGTCGAGCTTGCCCTTGAGCTCCGGCAGCACCAGGCCGGTGGCCTTGGCGGCGCCGGTGGTGGTCGGGATGATCGAGAGGGCGGCGGCCCGGGCCCGGCGGAGATCCTTGTGCGGCAGGTCGAGGATCTGCTGGTCGTTGGTGTACGAGTGCACCGTGGTCATGAACCCGTTCACGAACCCGAAGTTGTCGAGGATCACCTTCACCACCGGCACCAGGCAGTTGGTGGTGCAGCTGGCGTTGGAGACGACATGATGGTTCTTCGGGTCGTACTTGGTGTGGTTCACGCCGTAGACGATCGTGATGTCTTCCTTCTTGCCCGGCGCCGAGATGACCACCTTCTTCGCGCCGGCCTCGAGGTGCTTGGCGGCCTTCTCGCGATCGGTGAAGATGCCGGTCGACTCGAGCACGAGGTCGACGCCGAGGTCCTTCCACGGCAGCGCGGCGGGATCCTTCTGGGCGAAGACCTTGATGCTGTCGCCGTTCACGATCAGGGCATCGTCCTTCGCCTCGACGGTGCCGTCGAAGCGGCCGTGCACCGAGTCGTACTTGAGCAGGTGGGCGAGCGTCTTCGTGTCGGTCAGGTCGTTGACCGCGACGAAGTCGAGTTCCTTCGCCCCGAGCGCCTTGGCGGCGCGCAGCACATTCCGGCCGATCCGGCCGAACCCATTGATCGCGACTTTGATTGGCATTCCGGCTCCAACTGGGTGAGTGGCCTGGTCCAGTGGCTATCCCAACGGCGGCAAAGCCCGCGCAAAGGTAACCGCTTCCACGCGTCCTGATCCACCCTCGAGCAGCGCTCGGGCCGCAGCCCGCAGCGTCGCCCCGGTGGTGAACACATCGTCGACAAGGAGGAGTGCGGCGTCCGTCTGACGAA
Source organism: Gemmatimonadales bacterium (assembly GCA_046327735.1). Lineage (GTDB taxonomy): Bacteria > Gemmatimonadota > Gemmatimonadetes > Gemmatimonadales > GWC2-71-9 > JADJOM01. The sequence goes on from JAXLXZ010000009.1 coordinate 35,275, forward strand.
GGAGCGACCGGGCCGGAGAAGGAACCGTGAAAGCGTCGTGAACGTTGGCCTGACGGGCTTCGGGGGCGAGCTCGGTCTGGGTGCGGGTATTCCGACTCCGTTCGATGAGATCGGTCCGCACCAGCCGGCCGGTGAGACGTCCCAGCGCCCGCGCGAGCATCTCCGCCTGGTTGTAGCCCCGCCGCCGGCGGCGCTCCGCGGCCAGGGGGATGGGCACCAGCACCGTGGTCGCCGGGGTGCGGAGGGCGCTCGCCATCACCCGCGCGAGCGAGTCGGCGATCCGGGGCCAGCTCCCGTACTTGAGATGATGAATGGCGCGGCGGGGACCCTCGTCCAGCCAGACCGCGCTGGTCACCCCGGCCAGGCCCTCGGGCCAGCCGGCGCAGACCCGGCACGGTTCGGTGGCGTGACCGCGGGGCTCGCCGCAGCGAGGGCACTGGGGATGGGAGAGCGGGCGGAAACGGCCCAGGCAGAGACTGCAGACCAGCGGATCGGCGTCACCGCCAGCGGGCTCGTCGCAGAGCAGGCAGGCGCCCGGCAGCAGCCACCGCTCGGCCCGCACGAGGGTGGCGAGCGCCTCAGCGAAGGGCCTCATTGACCGCCGCCCGCATCACTTCGGTGGGTGGGTCCTCCTCGGGAAACCAGCGGCGGAAGGCAGCGGCCCCCTGCGCCACCAGCATGACCCGCCCGTCGGCGGCGCGGAGCCCGTCCTGCCGCATCTCCCGCACCCAGGCGGTTTCCGCCCGGGCGTAGACCATGTCGAACGCCACCACGGCGTGAGGCGCCTCGTCGAGCGCGAGGGGAAGATGATCGCCCGGCCGCAGGCCCAGCGGGGTGGAGTTGATCAGCACCTCGGCCTGCCCATGATCGCCGATCACGGCGCCCTGCCCCGTCGCCCACGCCTCGAAGGCGTGCCGGCGGCCGGCGTCGCGAGAGCGGATGGCCACTTTCGCCTTGCGCGCGACTGCGGCCGCCACCGCGGCGCGGGCACCACCGCCGGTCCCGGCGATCAGCCAGCAGCTGGCGGGCGCCTCGAGCTGGTCGAGCGCGGTGAGCACCCCGTCGACATCGGTGTTGTCGCCGTGGACCTCGGTGCCCTGGCCCCAGTAGGTGTTGCAGGCCCCGAGGGTGGCGACCCGCGCGGAGGGATGGGTGACCGCGCCGGCGGCGGCCTCCTTGTGCGGGACGGTGACATTGCCGCCCCCGCCGGCCCGGGCGATCGACCGGAGCAGTGCGGCAACGTCGGCGGCATCGGTCCGGAGCGCGACATACACGGCGTCCAGGCCGAGGGCGCGGAACGCCGCGTTGTGCATCGCGGGAGAGAGGGAATGCGCGACGGGATCGCCGAGGATGGCGAAGACCCGAGTCCTACCGCCGATCACCCAGCCGCTCGCGTTCGAGGCGTTCGACCACGCCGCCGAGCATCGCGTCCAGCTCGACCAGGGTCTCGCGGTAGCCTTCGAGGTCGCCGCCAAAGGGATCGCGCACCTCGGCATCGGCGCCGCTGCGGCCGGCGTACTCCCCGAGGAGATGGGCCTGGATCCCGGTGCCAAGCTGCTCCACCCGGGCCCGGTGGTGCCGGGCCATGGTGAGCACGATATCGGCGGTGGTCACCAGTTCGCGGGTGAGGAGCCGGGCGCGGTGGGCGGAGAGGTCGAGCCCGTGCTCGAGCGCGACCAGGTAGGCCCCCTCGCTGGCGGGCGCGCCATCCCAGGCCCCGGTGCCGGCGGAGGAGACCTCCACCCCGTCGACCCCGCGCTCGGCCAGCTTCTTCCGGAGCATCGCCTCGGCGAGCGGGCTCCGGCAGGTGTTCCCGGTGCACACGAGAAGGATGTGGGTCACTCCTGCCTCACGATCAGTTCTGCCAGGCGGAAATCCTCTTCGGTCGTCACCTTGAAGTTAAGCGAAGTGCCGGGAACGAGGCGGACGGTGATCCCGAGATGCTCGAGCAGCATGGCGTCATCGGTCACCGCGAGTCCCTCGCGCCGGGCCCGCGCATGCGCCTCCTCGAGGACGCCCCGGGGCGCGCCCTGGGGCGTCTGGGCCCGCCAGAGGCGCTCCCGCGGTACGGTGGCGCGGACGGTGAGCGCGGGGTCGTCGGCGGCCACTTCCTTGATCGTATCGCCGAGCGGAATCCCGGGCAGGGCGCCGACCCCGGTCCGGATCACCCCGATCACCGCATCGATCGTGGCCCGGTCGACGAGGGGACGGGCCGCGTCGTGCACCAGGACCAGGGTGCAGGACGCCGGCAGCGCGGCCAGACCGTGTGCGACCGAATCGCTCCGCTCGGCCCCACCCGCCACCAGGCTCAGCGCCCCGCCTGCCACGCCCGCCAGCCACGCGGGGGGCGCGGCGACATCGGCCGCCGGCAGGACGACCACCATGTGGGCCACGTCGGGATGGGAGGCGAAGGGACGGAGGGCGCGAAGCAGCATGGGGACGCCGGCCAGCTCACGGTACTGCTTGGGGACTGGTCCCCCGAGGCGGGTGCCCTGCCCCGCCGCGACGATCACGACCCCGACGTCACGCGGCAAGCGCCTGCACCAGCCCTTCGACGTGATCGAGTCCGATGAGGGTCAGGCCGCTCACCTGGGTGCCGGTGCGGCCGGAGACGAAGACCCGCCGGAAGCCGAGCCGGGCGGCCTCGACCAGCCGGCGTTCCAGCCCGCCGATGGGGCGGATCTCGCCCCCGAGCCCGAGTTCGCCGAGGAAGAGCGCATCGGGCGGCACCGGCCGGTTGAGCACCGAGGAGAGCAGCGCCGCCGCCACCGCCAGGTCGGAGCCCGGCTCCGTGAGGCGGACCCCGGAGGTGACCTGCACGAAGACATCGAGATCGGCGAAGGAGGTGCCGCCCCGGCGCTCCAGCACCGCGAGCAGCACGGCGAGCCGCTTGTGATCGAGGCCGGTGGCCACCCGCTGCGGCGTGCCGAACCCGCTCCGCGCCGCGAGGGCCTGGATCTCGACCAGCACCGGCCGGGTCCCTTCCATGAGCGCGGTGACGGCGCTGCCCGCGCTCCCGGTGGCCCGGGCGGCGAGGAAGAGGGCCGAGGGATTGGCCACCGGCTCGAGGCCGTGCCCGGTCATGGTGAAGACGCCGATCTCGTCCACCGAGCCGAAGCGGTTCTTGGTCGCGCGCAGGAGCCGGTGGTCGAGGGTCGCCTCGCCCTCGAAGTAGAGCACGGTGTCGACGATATGCTCGAGGGTCTTGGGCCCCGCGATCCCGCCACCCTTCGTGACATGGCCCACCACGATGACCGCGGCGCCGGTCTCCTTGGCGAAGCGCATCAGCCGGGCGGCGCACTCGCGCACCTGGCCGACGTTGCCGGGGGCGCTCTCGAGCGCCTCGGTGTAGACCGTCTGGATGGAATCGAGAATCAGGAGATCGGCGCCGAGGGTCTGGGCGCTGTCGAGGACCGCCTCGAGCCGGGTCTCACCGACCACGTGGACCGGGCCGGCATCCTCCTCGAGGCGCGAGGCCCGGAGCCGGATCTGTTCGGGCGACTCCTCACCGCTGGCGTAGAGGACCTTGCGGCCGGCGGACTCCAGCCGGGCGGCGGCCTGGAGGAGCAGCGTGGACTTGCCGATGCCGGGCTCGCCCCCGACCAGCGTCATGCTGCCAGGCACGATGCCCGAGCCGAGGACGAAATCGAGTTCGGGGAGCCCGGTCGACCAGCGGACCAGCCGGCTTTCGGCGATATCACGGAGCCGCGCGGGGGCGGCGCCGGGCACCACCAGCCCCGCGCCCCGGCTCCGGGCAGGGCCACCGGGCCGGGCAATCGCGATCGGCTCCTCCGCCACCGTGTTCCAGGCGCCGCACGCCTCGCACTTGCCGACCCACTTGGGATGGTCGTGGCCGCAGTCGGTGCAGCGGTAGACGGACTTGGGCTTAGCCATGCGAGCAGTGCCGCGTTCCGAAAAGCCGTTCCGCGTTCCGCGTTCCGCGTTCCGCGAAACTGCCCGCGGAACCCCACTCCGCTCCTGCCACATCGGATCTACGGATCCGCTTCGCCCCCAACGTGGAACGCGGAACGCGGAACGCGGAACGCTTACCCCGCATACTCCTGCTCCTCCCGGTCACTCAGACTCGCGAAGCGCGTGAACTGCTTGTGGAAGTACATCTCGACCGTGCCGGTGGGGCCGTTACGGTGCTTGGCGACGATCAGCTCCGCCTTCCCCTCGTTGCTGTTCCCTTCCTTGTCCAGCTGCTCGTACATCTCCGGCCGGTGAATGAAGAGCACGATGTCGGCGTCCTGCTCGATGGCGCCGGAGTCGCGCAGGTCGGAGAGAATCGGCTTCCGCTCGCCGCCGCGCTGTTCCGAAGCGCGGGAGAGCTGCGACAGCGCGATGACCGGGACCTCGAGCTCACGGGCCAGCGCCTTGAGCGAGCGGGAGATGTCGGAAATCTCCTGGACCCGGTTCTCGGCGTAGGCCGGGCTCCGCATCAGCTGGAGGTAGTCGACCACGATGCAGCCGAGGTCGTTCTCCATCTTGAGGCGGCGGGCCTTGGAGCGCATCTCCAGCAGGGTGAGCGCCGGGGTGTCGTCGATCCAGACCGGGCAGCTCGACAGCACCCCCGCCGCCCGCGCGAGCATGGTGAAGTCGGTGTCGGACAGCGTGCCCCGCCGCACCCGCTGGCTGTCGACCCGCGCCTCGGCGCACAGGAGCCGCTGCACCAGCGACTCCTTAGACATTTCCAGCGAGAAGATCGCGGTGCCGACCCCGGTGCTCGCGGCGTGGGCCGCGATGTTGAGGCAGAAGGCCGTCTTGCCCATCGAGGGGCGGGCCGCCACGATCACGAGGTCGTTGGGCTGGAACCCCGTCGTCATCTCGTCCAAATCTTTGAAGCCGCTCGGAACTCCGGTAACCTCTTTGCCCGCCTGGTGGAGCTTTTCAATGCGCTCCATCGTCGGCCAGAGCATCTCCTTGAGCCGGGAGAACCCTTCGGCCTTCCGGTACTGCGAGATCTGGAAGATCCGGGACTCGGCCTCGTCCAGGAGCTCGTTGGCGGGCATCACGCCCTGGTACGCCTGGGAGACGATCGCGGTGGAGCTCTCGATCAGCTGGCGGAGGACTGCCTTCTCCCGCACGATGGCGGCGTGGGCATCGAGGTTGGCGGCGGTGACGGCGGCGTCGATCAGCTCGGCGAGGTAGACCTCACCGCCGGCGATATCGAGCTCGCTCCGGCGCTCCAGTTCGTCCCGGAGGGTGACGTGATCGATGACCACCCGCCGCTCGATCAGCCGCCGCATGGCGCGGAAGAGCCGGCGGTGGCCTTCCTTGTAGAAGAGGGCGTCGTCGAGGAGCTCGACGCCGCGGAGGGCGGCGTCCTGGTCCAGCAGCATCGCCCCGAGGACAGCCTGTTCCGCCTCGTTGCTCCAGGGCGCCCCGCGGACCGGCTCCGCGGTCACCTGGGAATCAGCGGACGGGCCAAAGGAGGAAAGCGAGGTCATCGCGGCGGCAGTTGTCGGGCTGAGATGGAAGGTACGGCGAGGGGCGAAACCGAACTCTATTGCTGTCGTGACGCGATTGCAACGAGAGGTTTGTAGCGGGCGATCTTCAACACACTATCCACAGCAACTCACAAACCCACATCGACGTGGATATCCTGAGTTCGAGCTCGGTTGAGCTGGGGATTCGCGGCAGTTGCGGGTCAGTCGAGCAGCTGCCGCGCGATGCGCACGTCTTCCCAGGTGGGCTTCTTCCAGTTCGGGTTGCGGAGCAGCGCCGCCGGGTGATAGGTCACGATGACGGGGATCTCCCCGTAGCGATGCACCTTCCCGCGCAGGCTGCCGAGGCTCTGCTTACTGTTGAGGAGCCACTCGGCGGCGGTGCCCCCGAGGGCGAGGATCACCGTCGGCTTGACCAGCGCGATCTGGCGATGGAGGTACGGCAGGCAGCTGGTCGCTTCGTCGGGCAGCGGCTTCCGGTTCTGCGGCGGCCGGCACTTCACGATGTTGGCGATGTAAACGCTCTCACGCGGGCATTCGATCGCGGAGAGAATCTGGTCGAGCAGCTGTCCCGCGGCGCCGACGAACGGCCGTCCCTTCTCGTCCTCCGTCGCTCCTGGGCCCTCGCCGATGCACATCAGCCGGGCCTCGGGGTTCCCCTCCCCGGGCACCGTGTTGGTGCGGGTCTGGCAGAGCGCGCACTTGGTGCAGCCGCTGATGAGCTTGGCGACCGCATCGAGCGTCGGCAGCTCCGCCACCGGACCGAGCAGCGCCAGCGCGGGCGGCAGGATGGTGAGGCCGGGGCCGGGAACAGGCGGCGCGTCCTTCCTCCACTTGGGGAGGGAGCGTTCCTCGTTCCTCGTTCCGCGTTCCTCGTTCTCACGTCCCGACTGCTTCGCCTCGGAAACACCAGTCTCCGCGGTGGCGATAGGGAATTCCAGGCGCTTCGAGGGCATCGGCTCCTCGGTAGAATTGACATCGGGCACCGGCACCGCTTCCGCTGGCACAGAAGGACGAGGAACGAGGAACGAGGAACGAGGAACGTCATTGACCCCGTAGACCTCCTCACCCCCGAGCTCGATCTGCTGCCGCAGGTACCGCCGAAGCTCAGCGGACAAGGCGCGCCTCGACCGCGTCCAGGATCGACTCCGCCACCGCGCGCTTGCTCGCGAGCGGCACCTCGGTCGTGCCACCCTCCCGGCCGACGATCACCACCCGGTTGGTATCGACCTCGAACCCCGCGCCCGGTTCGAGCGCATCGTTCACCACGATGAGGTCGAGCTTCTTCCGGGCCAGCTTCGCCTTCCCCTTCTCGACCGCGTTGCCGGTCTCGAGCGCGAAGCCCACGATCACCGCCCCGGGCTTCCGCGCTGTCTCGGTCGCGGCCAGGATGTCGGCGGTCGGCTCCATCACGATGCTCGCGGCGCCGTCCTGGCGGGGACGCTTGGTCGCCGAGGGATCGGCGGGGCGGTAATCGGCCGGAGCGGCCGCCATCACCAGGACGTCGGCGGCCGGCAGCGCCTCACGCACCGCGCGCTCCATCTGGGCGGTGGACTCCACCTTCACCAGCTGGGCGCCCACCGGCGCGGGGAGGTCGGCGGGGCCACTGATCAGCGTCACCTCGGCGCCGCGCTCCCACGCCGCCTCGGCCAGGCGGTAGCCCATCCTGCCGCTGGACCGGTTGGTCACCACCCGCACCGGGTCGATCGCCTCGCGGGTCGGGCCCGCGGTGATCACCACCCGCTTCCCGGTGAGCGGGCCGGGCACCCGGAGCAGCCGCGCCGCGTGCGCCAGGATCACCTCCGGCTCGCTCATCCGGCCGGGCCGGTCGGAGGGTCCCTCCGCCAGCGCACCGACCTCCGGACCGACGAACGCCGCACCGGTCCGGGCGAGGGTGGCGAGGTTCGCCTGGGTGGCCGGATTGGCGTACATCGCGTCGTTCATCGCCGGGGCGAAGAGCACCGGGCTGGTGCGCGCGAGGAGGAGCGTGGTGAGGAGGTCGTCGCCCAGCCCCTGGGCCACCCGGGCGAGCAGATGGGCCGTGGCCGGCGCGATGAGGATCAGGTCGGGGGCCTGCGCCAGGCGGACGTGCTGAAGCGCCGCGTCCCGGGTCCAGAGACTGGTGAGGACGGGCCGCCCGGAGAGTGCCTCAAACGTCAGGGGCCGCACGAACTCGGCGGCCCCCTCGGTGAGAATCACGTCGACCCGTGCGCCCGCTTCCGCGAGACGGCGGACCAGGATGCAGCTCTTGTAGCTGGCGATCCCGCCCGACACGCCCACGACCACGTGCCGGCCCGACCACACGGTCAGGCCTCGGAACGGCGCCGGCGGGAAATCTTGTACTCCAGGTCGCCGACGCAGAGCGCCTCGAGCGCCTGGGTGGTGAGCTTGGTGGTCTTCTCCGCCAGCCGCTCCTTGGGGAGCTCGTTGATGTGGCGGGCGAACTTCGCCGCGACCAGCACGCCGAGGTACTTGTTGCCCGCCTGCTTGGCGGCTTCGGTCGGGGTGTAGATCTTCATGGTCCTTGCTCCAGCTACAGGTGACGGTACTACGGCGTTCCGCGTTCCGCGTTCCGCGTTGCGAGTGACAGACGCTCGGCTTCCGCCCTGATCTCCTGGCGGATCGCGTCCACCTTCCCTGCCAGGCCATCGCGCCGGGTCGTCCGGCGGATCTCCGCGCTCAGGATCGACTCCACGTCGCCCACCGCGCGGTTGAGTTCGTCGTTCACCACCACGTAATCATACTCGGCGACCGCGGCGAGCTCGTCCACCGCGATCTGCATCCGCCGGGCGAGGGCCTCGGGGCCCTCGGTCTGCCGGGCGGTGAGGCGGCGCACCAGCTCGGTGCCGCTCGGCGGGAGGACGAAGACCAGGACCGCGTCGGGGTAGCGCTGCTTCACCTGCCGGGCGCCGGCCACCTCGATGTCGAGCACCACGACCTTCCCCGCCTTGAACAGCCGGTCGACTTCGCTGCGGAGGGTGCCGTAGCTCCGCCCGTTGTAACTGGCGTGCTCGACGAACTCCTCCGCCCGCACCCGCTGCTCGAACTCCGCCGGATCGAGGAACCAGTAGTCCCGTCCGTGCTCCTCACCGGTGCGCTTGGCCCGGGTCGTGGCCGAGATCGAGTAGCCGACATCCTGGCGCCGCTCGAGCAGGCGCCGGGCGATGGTGGTCTTGCCACCGCCCGACGGGGAGCTGAGGACCAGGAGGAAGGGCTTCACTCGAGATTCTCGAGCTGCTCGCGGAACTTCTCCAGCTCCCCCTTCATGAGGATCACCTGCTGGAGGATCTCCGCGTCGTTGCCCTTCGAGCCCATCGTGTTCACCTCGCGGCCGAGCTCCTGCGCCAGGAAGCCGAGCTGCTTGCCCGAGGGTGCGTCCGCGGCGAGCGCCTGGCGGCAGGCGGCGATGTGCGCCGCGAAGCGCACCAGCTCCTCGGTGATGTCGAGCTTGTCGGCGGCGAAGGCCAGCTCCTGGAGGAGCCGCTGCTCATCGACCGCCCGCCCCTCCATCAGCTGGCTCACGTTCTGCCGCAGCCGGTCCCGCTCCCGCACCAGCCGATCCGGGGCTCGCGACGCCACGACCTGGCTCGCGGTCTCGAGCTTGGCGAGCCGGCTGAGCAGCTCGTCGGCCAGCACCTGGCCCTCGCGCCGCCGCATCGCCTTGCAGTCGGCGATGGCCTGGGCCACCACCGGCTCGAGCTCGCTCCAGGCGATCTGCGGCTCCTCTTCCCGCGCCGTGGTGATCACGTCGGGCTGGCGCAGCACGGTCGCGAGGTCAATTTCGCCTGGCAGCTTGAGCGCCACCTGCAACTGGGTGAGCGCCTCGAGCACCGCCCGGGCCCGGTCGACATTCACCGTGAAGCCGGCGGCCTGCTGCTCCGGCAGCTCGGTCCAGCGCACGCTCACCGCGATGTGGCCCCGATCGAAGTCCTTGCGAAGCCGCTCCCGGACTTCCCCCTCGAGCGCGGCAAACTCGTTGGCGAGCTTGAGCGCGGGGTTGAAGTGACGGTGGTTCACGGTGCGGATCTCGATCCGGACGCGTCCCCCGCCAACCGGACCATCCGCCGCCCCGAACCCCGTCATGCTGTAGGGCACAGTCGCTCCCGATTCCAGGGGTTGAGCAAGCCGGGAAATGTAACGGGGAGATGGGGTTAGGGCTAGGGACGGGGGAACAGCGGGGAGCGGTGAGCGGTGCGAAGGTCGCGACCCCCGACTGTCATCCCGAGGAGCGCAAGCGACGAGATCTACTTCAGGGTAGTACTTTCGCCGCTCGATGACAGCCCTGGGAGCCGGTCCCGCTCACCGCTCACGTTGTTGCGGTTCCCGTTCACGTTTCAGTTCTTGAACTCCCACCGCACCCCGAACGTGCTCCCGAAGTTCAGGATGGTGAAGCCGGGGACGAACTGCTTCCGGCTGGCCTGCAGGTTGTACCGATCCCAGTAGAGCATGAAGCTGTCGAGCCGGATCTCGATCTGGGTGCGCCAGAAGGAGGCCCCGTCCAGCGCGCGCGCCGCGCCGGTGGAGTCGCGCCCGATCACCCCGTCCCCCCAGGTCTCGTAGGCGATCGTGGCCTTGAAATCGAAGATCCCGCTCTTGAACGTCCGCCAGAACTTGCTCCGGATCGTGGCGCTGGTCATCGAATGGGTGGGCGGGAGCCCCTCCGGGGTGCGCTTCCCCCGCGGGTCGCTGTACCACCCCTCCAGCGTGAACCACCGCTTCGGCTGGAGCCGCCAGTTCAGGGTCACCCAGTCGGTGGCGGGCGCCGGCGCGATCGAGTCGATCGTCGGCCGGAAGCTCCGGTAGGCAAGCGGGGTGAACGCCGCCGTGTGGGCAAACCCGCCCTCCACCCCGAACCAGCTCCGCTGCCACCCGGCGGTGAGCTGGTACTCCCTCACATCCTGCTCCGGATCGAACCAGACCGTCGGGAAGGCCACCACCTTCCCCACCTTCCCGGTCCCGCTGAACTGGAAGCCGAGCGGCAGGGTGAGGCTGGAGCGCGCCGTGACCCAGCGGCTGGTCCGGTCGTAATCGTGGGTCTGGTAGCCGGTCTCGAGCGCCGCGGTGAAGATGCCGAGGGGACTCCAGCCGGCTTCGGCGGACAGGTCGATCGGGGTGTAGTGCGAGCGATTGAAGGCGCGGGCGGTGAGTCCGAAGCGCGGCGCGCGCCACCCGACAATCACGCCACCCTGGCGGATGTTGTCGTCCGGCCCATCCCCGGACCAGCGGGTGATGCCCGCGATCCCGTCGACCCGGAGGCCGAGTTCGTCGGGCCGGCTCTTCCAGAAGGCGCGCAGCTGCGCGTCCAGCCGGTGTCCCTTGAGCCCGAACTCGAGGGTGTCGGTCTGCAGGTACGGGTCGCGCTCCGGCGAGGAGGAGAGCAGCTGGGCCGACACGCCGAAACGGGTGCCCGGCACCCAGTCGAGTGCCACCCGGGTATTGGTGAGGAAGAAGTCGCTCGCCGCGCCGGTGGCGGTGGGCGCGACCATCCGCTCGCCGCCGAGCGAGAGCCCGATTCCCATCGGCCAGCGGTACTCGAGCGCCCCGATGTAGCGGGCAACGCTCTTGTCCCCGGAGGCGATCCCCACCCGTGATCCGGGCGCCTGGGTCGCATGCCGCCGGGAAAAGAGCCGCACCCGGAGCGTGCCCGGGAGCTTCTCGATCTCCATCCGTTCGTACTGGCTGAGCGAGAAATAGGAAGGATCGATGCCGAGGCTGTCAGGACCGAGCGGCAGGTAAGGAAGGCCGTCGACGATGTACTCGACCGAGGCGGGGCCGCGACCGCGATAGTTGGGATACTCGGTGCGGCCGAGCCAGCCGCCACGCCAGAGGTACACCCCGGGCACCCGCTGCAGCAGGTCACCCACGGTTTCCGCCAGGGCCCAGTCGAGCGAGTCGCGATCGAGGACCACGCGGCTCCCCACCGGGAGCGGTCCCGCCTGCCCGACCAGCGGCATCACCGGCAGGAGGACTGCGTTCTTGGCCTGTTCCTCGAGGTACTTCTCGGTGGTATACGTCGTGTCGCGCTGGAGACTGTCAGGCGGCAGCGTATCCATCGGGACCTGGGCCGCGAGAGACGGCGCCAGGCCCAGGCACGCCAGGACCAGCCAGGTCGCGACCCGCCGCACTTACTTCCCCGCCCGTCCCAGCACCAGCTCCGCGAAGAGGCGCATGCAGTTGCCGGTGGGCCCCTTCACCCGGGTGGCGTCCTCCCGGTCGCTGTAGGCGGTGCCGGCGATGTCGACGTGGGCCCAGGCATAGCCCGAGACGAACTCCCGCAGGAACCAGCCGGCGGTGATCGTGCCGGCGGGCCGGCCGGCGGAGTTCTTCACGTCGGCGATGTCCGACTTGATCATCTCGCGGTACTCGTCCCAGAGCGGCAGCGGCCAGACCCGCTCGCCGGCGCGCTCGCCGGCCTGGCGGACCTCGTCGATCAGCGGCTCGTCATTGCCCATGAGCCCCGACGCGATCGCGCCCAGCCCGACCACCACCGCGCCGGTGAGGGTCGCGGCATCGACCACGCACGCCGGGGAGAACTTCCGGGCATACGAGAGGGCGTCACACAGGATCAGGCGGCCCTCGGCGTCGGTATTGATGATCTCGATGCTCTTGCCGAAGTGGGTCTGGATCACGTCGCCCGGCTTGACCGCGGTGCCGCTCGGCATGTTCTCGGTGGTCGGAATCAGCCCGACCACGTGCACCTTCGGCTTGAGCCGGCCCAGCATCTCGAAGGTGCCGAGCACCGAGGCGGCGCCCGACATGTCGTACTTCATGTCCTCCATCTTTTCGGCCGGCTTGATCGAGATGCCACCGGTATCGAAGGTGACGCCCTTCCCCACCAGGACGACCGGCGCCCCGGTCGCGCCCTTGTACTCGAGGATGATGAACCGCGGCTCCTCGGCGCTCCCCTGCGCCACCGCGAGGAGGCCCCCCATCTTCTCCTTCCTGATGGCGGCCAGGTCCATGACCGTCACGGTGATACCGTGCCGCTTCCCCAGGTCCTCCGCCTGCTTGCCAAGATAGGTCGGGGTGCAGCTATTGCCGGGGAGCACCTGGAGCCCGCGGGTCAGCGCCTGTCCCGCGGCGATCGCGGCGCCCACCGCATGGCCCGCGTCGAGGTCGGCGGTGCGCTCCGGCGCGAGGATGGTGGCCTGCTCGAGGTCCGGCTTCTTCTCCTCGGGTGGCAGCTTGAGCTCGTTGTAGAACCAGGCCCCGTACCCCAGCCCCTCACCCAGCACCTGGCCCGCCTCGCGCGGCGCGACCTTCCCCATCGCCTCGGGCGTCACGAAGAGCGCGAAGGACGGGACGCCGGCGCTCCGGGCCCGCTTGCTGGCGATGGCCGCGCCGCGGCGGAGCGGGGTCCGGCTCACGTCATCCCCCTTGCCGACGCCGATCAGGAGCACGCGCGCCGCGGGGCCCGCCGGGTAGATCATCGCGGCCTCGTCCTTCTTGCCGCCGAAGTCGCCGGAGCCGTACAGCCGCGCGATCGCTCCACCGGCCTGCTGATCGAGGGCCGCGAGCGACGCGGGAAGACCGCCGGACGGCACCAGCACCGCGAGCAGAGGGGTCGAATGGCCGGCGGGAGCCTGCGCGAGCACCGAGGAAGTGAAAGCCATGGCGGGAGGTATCCAGGAAGCGTCTAGCGGCGTTTGCGGATTGGCCGGTACTCGAGGTCGACCGGTCCAATATACTCCGCCCGGGGCCGGAGCAGCCGGTCGTCACCGTACTGCTCGAGAATGTGGGCCACCCATCCGGACATGCGGCTGACCGCGAACACGGTGGTGAAGAGGTCGACGGGAAAACCGATGGCGCGGTAGAGGGGCGCCAGGTAGAAATCCACGATGGGGAACTGGCCGGTCTCGCGATGCACGGTGACTTCGAGCTCGCGGGCGGTCTTGTAGAGGTCCCAGATCCCGGCACGCTGGCACTCCGACTCGGCCAGCCCGCGCAGGAGCCCGGTCCGGGGATCCTCGCCCTGGTACACCTGGTGGCCGAAGCCGGGGATCTTCCCCTTCCGCGCCATCCGCTCGCGCACCCAGCCCGCCACCTGCTCCGCCGCGCCGATCTCTTCCAGCGCCTGCATCACGTTGCGGGTGTGCCACCCGTGGCGCGGCCCGGCCAGCGCCGACATCCCGGCCAGCACCGAGCCATAGACATCGGCGCCGGTGGCCGCCGTGACCCGTGCCGCAAAGGTCGACGGGTTGAGTTCATTGTCGGCCCGCAGGATCAGCGCGACATCGAGGGCCTTCACCGCCGACGCCGGCGGCGGTGCCCCCTGGAGCATGGTAAGGAAGTTCTCGGCGTAGCCGAGGCTCTTCCGGGGCAGCACCGGCCGCTGGCCGCTCCGCAGCCGGTGCCACGCCGCGACGATCGTGGGTGTGACCCCCAGCAGGCGGTAGGCCTGGGCCAGCGCATCATCGCGATTGGGCGGCACCTTCACCGGGTGCTCGAGGGCCAGCGCCGCGATCGTGGCGCGCAGGGCGCCCATCGCGTCGGCCGCGGATGGCAGCTGCCGGAGGAGACGCAGGAGTCCGGGCGCGAGCTTCTGCTGCGCCTTGACGTTGCTGCTGAAGACCCGGAGCTCCGCGGTGGTGGGCAGCGAGCCCATCACGAGCAGGCAGGCGGTCTCCTCCCAGGTCGACTCTTCGCCGAGGGTGCGGACGTCATACCCCCGATAGGCCAACCGACCGTCTTCCGCGGACAGACGGCAGACGGTCGACGAGAGCGCAATGACGTTGTCCAGGCCGCGCGGCGGCTCGGGGGTACCTGCGGTCATGCCTGTGGGGTCAAAGGGTGCCGAAGGTTACTACGGGCGTGGCGCACGTCAATCGGCAGCCGTCACCTGCACCCGATGCCACGCATTGTTGGCGTAGCCCTTCACATTCCACACCTCGGCGAGCTCGGCGGGCTGGACCGCGCCGTCATGATCGATGGCGCGGACCGCCAGCGTGTGCGCTCCCGCAGCGAGCATCACGTCCAGCGACCAGTGCCGCCAGGCGAAGCTCCCTTCGCCGGTGAGCGTCGCGGCCCGCCACGCCTGGCCGTCCGCCGAGACTTCGACCCGGGCCGGCGCACCGCCGCCGGCCGCGATCGCCCAGCCGGTCAGCCGCACCGTCCCGGCCTTGACCCGCGCCCCCGCCTCGGGCTCGAGAATCGCGGAGTTGAGCACCACCTCACCGAGGGGGCTGCCCTGGGCCACGCTCCGGGGATGCTCGGGATCGACGGCGCGCTGCACCCGGTAGGCCTGCGCCTGGAAGTAATTCACCGAGGGCGCATCGCGGACGACGACCTGGCCGAGCCATTTCACGCTGCGAGCGCCGTAGTAGCCGGGCACCACGGCCCGAAGCGGGAACCCATGCTCGGGCGCGAGGGGCGCGCCGTTCATCCGGTCGGCGAGGATCACTTCGTCACTGAGCGCCTTCGCGAGCGGGATCGACCCGCCGAAGCCGAAGATCTCGCCATGCCGCTCCACCCGGTCGAGCCCGATGAACTCGACGTGCGAGGCACCGGCTTTCACCCCGGCCCGCTCGAGCACCCGCCGCAGGGGAAGTCCGGAGAAGCGGGCGGTGCTGATCGGCTCCGACCCCCAGAGCAGCTCGCCCGGCACCGGACGGTAGGCCTCGAGCTCCACCCGCCGCAGTCCGGCGCAGACCAGGGTCGCCAGTGATTCCTGCCGGCCGATGGCCTCGAGCTCGGTGAGGGTCAGGGTGAGCGGACGCTCGACCAGCCCCGTCACCGTCAGGCGATAGCTGGCGGCATCGACGATCGGCACCGGCGCGTGGCTCCGGGTAAACCAGAGCGAGGTGGGCGTGAGCGGGTCCTGGAGCAGCACCGGCGGCGCGCCGGTATTGAGCTCCTCCGGATCATGCACGTTCCGGCGGGGATCCTTGCCGGCCATCGGGATGGCGGTCATGGGGCCGGCTCGGCGGGAAGTGCCGGTGGCACCTCTGGCTCGACGCCGCCGGGCAGGTATTCGTCGCGATACATCCGGATCAGCTCGAAGAAGTAGGAGACCGCGAGGGGACCGATGAGGATGCCGATCAGGCCGAAGTAACCCACGCCACCGATCGCCCCGACCAGGGTCACCAGCGGGTGAATCTGGGCGTAGCGGCGGAAGATCAGGGGACGGACCAGCAGGTCGATATTGCCCACCACCACCGTCCCGATGAGGATCAGCGCGACCGCCGCGCCGTACCGCTCAGCCAGCAGCAGCGTGATCGCCCCCGGTCCCCAGACCAGCCCCGCGCCCACCACCGGGAGGATCGCGAAGACGGTCGTGACCAGTCCCCAGAACAGCGCGTTGCCGAGGCCCGTCGCCCAGAAGCCGACGGCGACCAGCCCACCCTGGATCGCGGCGATGAGGCCGGAGCCGATCACGGTGGAGATGGTGACATCGCGAAAGCGGTCCCGCAGGATGTCGGCGCTGGCGCTCGAGAAAGGGATGTACGGCTTCACCGCCCGCCAGGCGTTGCCGCCACCCGCGAGCAGGAGGTAGTAGGTGATGAAGAGCGCGAGGGTGAGGTTGAGCCCGATCCGGGTGGCGGTCCCGAGGAGCCCGAAGGCGCTCGCCCCGATCCAGGTCACGACCCGCTCCCCCAGTCCCGCGACCTGGGGCCCGAGTTCGAACTCCCCGAAACGGAGCTGGGCGATGCGGTCGAGCAGCGGGCCGCGGATGACGCCGGACGCGATGCTCTGGGCCTGGTTGGCGACCAGGCCCGCGAACGAGACCGTCGGCACCACCAGGACGACGAGGGCGAGGAGGACCACGAGGCCGGCGGCGAGGCGGGCGGGGATCCGGCGGGTCAGCGCGCCGTGCACCGGCGCGAAGATCACGTAGAGCACCAGGCCCCCGACCAGGCCGCTCACGTACGGCGCCAGGGCGACCAGCAACCCGAGCCCCAGCAGCAGGATCAGAAAGGAGGCGCGCTGATGCGAAGTGTCGAGGAACGCCATGACACAAGCTTAGACATCCCTGGCCGAGTTTGCACCTGCATCTTTCGCAAACCTGCCTCGTAAGGGAGATTTCCGGGAGTCTCTGTCCCCATCCGTCATTCGGAGGTCCGATGTCCAGGCGAACCGGCCGCTTCGTGCTCGCGCTTGCCCCCGTGGCCCTGGTCGCATTTGTCGCCGGCCGCGTCAGTGTGAGCGATGGCGAGCGGCTGTTCAAGGCCGTCTACGGCATTGTCTCCCGGGACGCGGTCGACTCGCTCGCCGACGACCGGGTCTACGAACTGGCGGCCCGCGGTCTCGTGAGCAACCTCGATGACCGCTACGCCGCGCTCCAGCCGCGCGACGAGTACGCCAAGTTCAGCCGCAACCAGCTCGGCAACGCCTACGGCGGACTCGGCCTCCGGATCACCCGGGCCCGCGGCGGCCTCGCCGTGTTCCGGGTGATTCCGGGCGGCCCCGCGGCGGCGGCCGGCGTGGCTCCGGGCGACCGGATCCTCGCGGTGAACGACACCAGCACGGCGGAGTGGGACGTGCCTCGCGCGTCGCAGTCGCTCACCGGCACCCCGGGCACCGCGGTGGCGGTCAGCTTCGAGCGGGCCCATAACCGGGAGCGCTACACCCGGACCTTCACCCGCTCGGTCATCCACGCACCGTCGGTGCCCTTCGTGGCGATGCTCCCCGGCTCCGTCGGCTACCTCCCGCTCACCCGCTTCAGCGATCAGTCGGCTGGCGACGTGGCGGCGGCGCTGTCCGACCTGCGCCGGGCCGGGGCCCAGAAGCTGGTCCTCGACCTGCGCGGGAACCCCGGCGGCGACCTCCAGCAGGCGGCGGAACTCGCCGGCCTCTTCGTCGGCGCGGGCAAACCGGTGGTCCGGGTGCAGTACCGCCGCTACGCCGACACTCTCCAGGCCCGCAACGGCCCGGTGCTGGCGCCGACGCTCCCGATGGCGGTACTGGTCGACAGCAACTCGGCCTCGGCCTCGGAGATCGTCGCGGGGGCACTGCAGGATTACGACCGGGCGCTCCTGGTGGGCACCACGTCGTTCGGGAAGGGGCTGGTGCAGAGCGTCTACCGGCTCGACAACGGCTGGGTGCTGCGCCTCACCACCGGCCACTGGTACACCCCCAGCGGCCGGCTGATCCAGAAGACCGCGGCCGACTCGATTCCCCGGGCCAACCGGCCGGTCTTCCGCTCGATGGCGGGGCGCGCGGTGCTGGGCGGCGGCGGGATCACGCCCGACATCGAGGTGGCCGCACCGGTGACCCCGGCGGCGGAGCTGGCCCTGGCGCGCCAGCTCAGCGCCAAGGGGAGCGATGCCTCACAGATCCTCGAGCGCTACGGCGAAGAGCTGGAGCCGGCGGTGACCCCCGGCTTCACCGTGCGGCCGGAGTGGCGGCGCGAGGCAGTGCGCCGCCTGCGCGAAGCGGGACTCACCATCGACGATTCCCTGGCGGAGCGCGGGTCCGGCCTGCTGGACCGGCTGCTCGAGTCCCGCATCGGCCTCTTCACCGACACCGATTCGACCAGCTTCATCCGCTCCTTCAGCGGCGATCCGCAGCTGGGCGAAGCCCTCGACCTGCTCCGGAAGGCACGGGACCAGCAGGGATTGTACGCGGTCGCGGACCGGGGGCACCGGGAGGGATAACAAGGCGGCAAGGCGGAAAAGCGGCAGGGCGGCATCGAGGGACTTCCGGGCTCTGAACGGAGGTCCCTCGCATCGTTCATGACGCGACGGCCCGTGTACCTTCCAGCCATGTGGCTCAACTCCGCCCTGCCCCGGCTCAGCGGCTGGATCGTGCACAGCATGCACCGCGTCACCGCCATCGACGGCGCGGTGCCGCCCGCCGGGCCGGTGCTCCTCGTCGCCAACCACCCGAGCGGGCTGATCGATCCGCTGGTGGTCACGGTCGCGGCGCGGCGGCCGCTCCGCTGGCTCTCCAAGAGCACCCTCGTCTTTCACCCCCTCCTCGGCTGGCTCTTCCGCGCGGTCGGCTGCATTCCCGTGTATCGCCGGCAGGACGACCCGGCGCTGATGGACAAGAACGCCGAGGCGTTCCGGGCCGCCGCGGAGGCCCTGGCCGCGGGGAGCGCGGTGGCCATGTTCCCCGAGGGGATCAGTCATCACAGTCCCGGACTGGCCCCGATGAAAACCGGGGCCGCGCGCCTCGCGCTTGCGACCGCGACCCACCTCGGGGGCGCCTTCCCCATCATTCCCATCGGCGTGATCTACCGTGACGCGCCCACCTTCCGGTCCGAGGCGGGCATCGTGGTGGGGAGTCCGGTGACATGGGATGACCTCGCCGGCGCCGGCGCGGAGTCACGGGACACGGCGCTGGAACTCACCCGGCGGATCGGCGACGACCTGGCCGGGGTGACGCGCAACCTCGGCACCTGGGCGGACCAGTCGCTGGTGGAGCACGCCGCCGCGGTGCTCGCCGCGCAGTCGCCGGAAGGATCCACGCCGCCGTCGTGGATCGCCCGCGGCAGCCAGATCCTCACCCGTATGGATGCCGCCGACGATCCAGTGCTTCCTACGTTGCGGCAGCGGGTACGGGTGCATGCGCGAGCCCTCCGCCGGCTCGACCTCACCCCCAGCCAGCTCACCGGCACCACGCCCGCCCGCCTGCCCCGCTACTGGCGCGGGTGGCGCGCGCCGCTCGCCGCCCTCATCTGGCTCATCGGCCGGGTGTGGACCTGGGTGCCGTACCGGCTCACGGGCGCGGTCGCCAGCCGGCTCGCGCCCGACCAGGACACGCTGGCGACGTTCAAGGCGGCGATCGGGATCGTGTTTTTCAGTCTCTGGATCGTGCTGACGGCGGTGCTGGTGGGCCGCACCGCGGGGGCGATGTGGGGCTGGCTGGCCGTTCCGGCCGGCACCGCGCTCGCCTTCCTCACGCTTCGGCTGGAGGAGGCGCGCGAAATGACCCGCGCCGCGGAGCGGGCCTCGGTATGGCGGGAGCGGCGATCGGTGGCGCTGGAGACACTGCGGGAGGAACAGCGGGAACTGGCCCGCGACCTGGAGGCGGTGGTCGACCGCGCGGACTGAAGAGTGCCCGAGGTGGGAGTCGAACCCACACGGGGTTGCCCCCGGCGGATTTTGAGTCCGCTGCGTCTGCCATTCCGCCACTCGGGCCTGGGCGGTGAGTATCGTCGCCCGAGTGACGGAATGCAAGCCAAGTCACTCCGGGTCGCAGGAGACCCGCACGTAGGGAAAGTCGATGCGCCGCGTACTCCCACCCGCGCGGCCGTCGATCCATGCCAGCAACGAGTCCCGCCCCGCCCGCCGGTAGCCGACGCGCTGGGGAAAATCGTGACTGGGATTCTCGAAGGTGACGGCCCCGTCCTCGATCCGGCCGGCGGTGAACGTCGCCGGCGCCTGTCCGGCGGGGTGCGCCTCGTAGGTCACGCCGGCGTCCGCAACCCGGAGCACCACGAACTCGTAGTCCACCAGCTTCCCATCGCGCGTCGTGCGCGCCGTGCCAAGCAGGGTCCCGCCGCGAGGCCGGAGCCACTGTTCGTCGACCACCGTGGCGCCACGGGTGAACTGCCAGCATCCGGCCATCCACGCCAGCGGTTCCGGTTCGCCTGGCGTCGCGGCTGCCGCCGGGCCGCTGCCGAGAAGCTGCAGGAGGAGCAGAAGCGTCTCCACGTTGTCGATCCTTGAGAGGGTCGGACAACCGTATGCACCCGGAAGCCGGATCGCTTGCATGAATGCGACCTCCCCCCTCGAATACCACGAGCACATCCCGCGCGGTGCGCTCGCGCACCGGGTGAAGTGCCTGTGGGCGCTGCGGGCGCCGGCGAGCCCGGCGGAGTTCGAGCCGGTGTTTCCCGACGGGTGTCCTGAACTGGTGCTCAACCTGGCCGACCCGTTCGAGCGCGAGCACCCGGCCGGTATCGAGCGGCAGGCGCCCGCCCTCCTCCTGGGTCAACTGCTCGCCCCGGTCCGCCTCCGTCCCACCGGCCGGTCGGACCTCGTGGGGATCCGGTTCCATCCCTGGGGCCTCTGGCGGCTCTTCGATGCCCCCCCGATGGAGCTTGCCGGCCAATCGGTCGCCGCACCGACGTTGCAGCCGGCCCTTGGCCCCGCACTCGCCGGCCAGCTGCTCGAGATCCCGGAGCTCGGCGCCCGGTGCGCGGCGCTCGAGCGGGCGCTCGTTGTCCACGGCTTCGGTTCGGCGTGTCCACCCCCGCCCGCATCGGTCCGGGCCCTCGCGCTGGGCACGGTCCGCTCGGTCACCCACGCCTCCCGCCTCGGGAACGTGTCCTGTCGCCAGGTCGAACGTCAGTGCACGGCGTGGACCGGGCTCGCCCCCCGCGAGCTGATCCGGCTCGGGCGCTTTCAGCGCGCCCTGGGCCACCTCCGCCACCGGCCGGAGCGCACGCTCGCCTGGATCGCCCATGCGAGCGGATTCGCCGACCACGCCCACTTCACCCGCGACTTCGGCTGCTTTGCCGGGCTGACACCCTCCGCCTTCCGCCAGACACTGGGCGGGCTCACCGCGGCCTTTCTCGCCGACGGGGACGCTCCCGCCGGGGACCTGTTCGACTAAGTTCCGGGCATGCCGACCCGCCACCATGCCTCCGGGCTTCATCCCTGGCACGACATCCCGACCGGCCGCGAGCCACCCCAGGTGGTCAACGCCATCATCGAGATCCCCACCAACGAGCGGAACAAGTTCGAGCTCGACAAGGAACTCGGCATCTTCCGCCTCGACCGCGTGCTCCACAGCGCGGTGCACTATCCGGGCGACTACGGCTTCCTGCCCCAGACCCTGGGCGACGACGGCGATCCGCTCGACGTCCTGGTGCTGATGACCATCCCGGTCTTCCCGGGATGCCTGGTCGAGTGCCGCCCGATTGGCCTCTTCCACCTGATCGACCGGGGGAAGGGTGACGAGAAGGTGCTGGCCGTGCCGGTGGGCGATCCCTTCGCCGAGGACATCCACGAACTCGACGACATCCCCAAGCACACGCTCAAGGAGATCGAGCACTTCTTCCAGGTCTACAAGGATCTCGAGGGGGTGACGACCCGCACCCGCGGCTTCGAGGGAGCGAACGAGGCGCGGGAGGCGATCACGACGGCGATGGCGCTCTACAAGAAGACCTTCGGCAAGAAGGCCGGGAAGAAGCCCCGGCCCCGGAAGAAGAAGTAACCCCTACTCCAGCGCCTTCGGCGGGCCGAGTATCTCGCGCCAGACGAAGGCGTCGCGGAGCTGCTGCGCGGTGAAGCGGCTCCGCCCCGCCTGTTCCTCGCCGGCCCTCCGGATCTCCGTATCGAAGCGCTGGTGATCCTCGTCCGTGAGGGCCCGGTTCCGGGCCTCGACCTCACGGAGCCGCCGCTGCACGACTTCCTCCGCCTCCTGATCCAGATCCACCGCTTCCGGAAAGCGCGAGGCCTCATCACTCTCGGCCGAGGGGAGCCGCACGCTGCTCTGGCGGCCCAGCGGGCCACGCTCATCCTGCACATCCTTGAGGCGGTCGGACCGGAGCGGCGGCGCCGCCTTGCGTGCGGCCTTGGCCTTGGCCCAGGCCGACTGCTTCGGCGGCGGGACCTGCTTCGGTGGCGGGACCTGCTTCGGTACGGGGGGCGCGCTCCGGGTCTCGGCGTCGCGCTTCACCCGCTCGATCTCCCGCAGGACCGCCTCGAGCGAGAACCCCTCCTCCTGCGTGGCCGTGGTGGTGCCCGCGTCGCGCGGCGGCACCGGCGGTGCCACGCCGGTGCCCTTCTTCCCCGCCTTCGAGACCATGCTGATGATCCAGTAGAAGACGGCGAGGGCGATGAGCCCCTCGAAGCTGGCAGCCTCCCGGACCCCGTCGAGCATCACGACTGCTGCGACGACGAGGTGTCCGACTGGCCGGCGATCGCCTGCCGCATCCCGGTGTCGGCCTGGAGATTCTTGTAGCGCTGGAAATCCATGACGCCGAGGTTGCCCTGCTTGAACGCATCGGCGATCGCGAGCGGCACCTGGGCCTCGGCGGCAATCACCTGGGCCCGCTGCTTCTGGGCCTCGGCCTTGAACTCCTGTTCCATCGCGACGGCGAGGGCGCGCCGCTCCTCCGCCTTGGCCTGGGCGATCCGCTTGTCGGCCTCGGCCTGGTCAGTCTGGAGCTCGGCGCCGATGTTCTTGCCCACGTCGACGTCGGCGATGTCGATGGAGAGGATCTCGAACGCGGTGCCGGCATCGAGCCCCTTCGCCAGCACCGTCTTGGAGATCATGTCGGGATTCTCCAGCACCAGCTTGTGGGTCTCGGCCGAGCCGATGGCGCTCACGATGCCCTCGCCGACCCGCGCCAGGATCGTCTCCTCGCCGGCGCCGCCCACCAGCCGGTTGATGTTCGCCCGTACGGTGACGCGCGCGATCGCCAGCAGCTGGATGCCGTTCTTGGCCATCGCCGCGACCTTGGGCGTGGTGATGACCTTCGGGTTCACGCTCACCTGCACCGCCTCGAAGACGTCACGGCCGGCCAGGTCGATCGCGGCCGCCTGCTTGAAGGTCAGCGGGATGCCGGCCTTGTCGGCCGAGATCAGCGCGCGGATGACCCGCTCGACACTGCCGCCCGCGAGGTAGTGCGCCTCGAGGTCGTTGGTCGCGAGGGTGAGCCCCGCCTTGTGGGCGTTGATGAGCGACCCCACGATCGCGCCGGGATTCACCTTCCGGAGCCGCATCCCGAAGAGGGTGCCGAACCCGACGTGCACCCCCGAGGCGATCGCGTTGATCCAGAGGCCCACCGGCACGAAGCGGAAGAAGACCGCCAGGAAGATGAAGCCGATGAAGATCAGGGCGATGAGCAGGCCGGGGCCCAGCTGGGCAAAATCGTTCACGGTCGTTGGTCTCCAGGAGAAGAGTGCGCGCTGCTAGGCCTTGGACTGCGGGCGAACCACGTGGCGGTAGGCTTCGGCCCGCACCACCACCACCGCCGCCCCGCTCGCGATATAGTCGCCTTCCGACACCACATCGATGCGCTCGCCCTCGACCACCGCGACCCCGGCGGGCCGCAGGTCGGTGGCGGCGACGCCGGCTTTGCCGATCAGGTCGCCCCGCGGCGTGGCCGAGACGTACCCCTCGGCGCTGGTGGCGGCTTCCTGGTGGATCAGCCCCTTGAAGCGCCGGCTGTTGGGCAGGTGGCGGAACCAGGCGAAGGCCACCGCGATGGTCATGACCACGCTCGCCCCCAGCACCGCCACCGCCTGGAGCACGTCGGTGCTGGTGGGGAAATTCCCCAGCATCGCCAGGACCACGGCGGCCCCGATCAGGAAGGCGCCCAGGATGCCGGCGATGCCGAAGCCGGGGAGGAGAAACACCTCGATGGCCACCGCCAGGAATCCGAGGCCCAGCAGGATGACTTCTTCCATGCCCGCCAGTCCGAGAAGGAGGCTCGATCCGAAGAAGAGGCCGAGTGACCCGAGGCCGACCACCAGGCCGAGACCGTGGGTGCCCGCCTTGATTTCGGCGACCAGGGCCAGGATCCCGAGGGAGAGCAGCATCGAGGAGACGACCGGGTTCGCCAGGAAGCGGACCACGTCCTCGGCCCAGTTGGCGTGGATCGCCTCGACCTTCGCGCCGGGAAGGTTCACCGCCGCGAGCAGCTCCGCCTCGGTGTTCACCCGGGCCTTGGCGTAGCCGACCTTGAGCGCCTCGCTGGTGCTCAGGGTGAGGAGCTTGCCCGGTTCCGCGAGCCCCGGCACGCCAAGATTCTCATCCACCATCGCCTCGGCGATGCGGGTATCGAGGCCGCGTTCCTCCGCCAGGGCGCGGAACTCGGCCCGCATGGCGCTGACGTATTTCTCGGGGAGCTTGGTGCCTTCGCCATCGACCGGGGTGGCGGCGCCCAGCACCGCGCCGTCCCGCATGTAGATGCCGTTGGTGGCGAGCGAGATGAGGGCCCCGGCGCTGTAGGCGCGGGGATTCACGAAGGCGTAGACCGGGATCTTGGAGCCCCGGATCGCGTCGGCAATCCGCTCCGCCGCGTCGATCCGGCCGCCCGGGGTATCGATGTCGAGGTAGATGGCCGCGGCGCCCCGGGTATTGGCCTCCCGGACGCCGCGGGCGATGTAGGGGGCGAGCCCGTTTTCGATGGTGCCCTGCACGTCCAGGCGGTAGACCACCGCTGGCGACTGCGCACCGAGGGACGCGGCACTGGTCAGTGCCAGCGTGGCGAGCATCCGTCCGACGAAACGCATTTGTCAGCGCCTGCTGAAGACGGATGGAAAGCTAATGGGACCCGCCCCCCGGGGGTATGCCGCCGCCGTCTACGGCTGCTGCCGCCGCAGCTGGCGCCGGAGCAAGGGACGATCCTCCTGCGCCTGGCGCACCTTCTCCAGCAGCCGCTCCCGCAGGATCAGGAACTGGGCCCGCTGCACCGGGTCGAGGAAGGCCGACATGTCCTTGACCTCGGAACGATAGGTCTCGGTATAGCGCACCTTGTTGTCGAGCAGCTGGTCGGTGAGCCGCGCGACCGTCTCCTTGTTGGCGGCGACACCGGGCCGGAGCTCGGCGGCGAGCGCCTGCTTGAGCCGGCGCTCCTCCGCCTCGAGCGCCCGCCGCTTGGCGAAGTAGCTGCCGGCGGTCTCGCGAAGCCGGACGGTCTGCTGGTCGGTGAGCCCGAGTTCTTCCTGGACGCGCGCGGCGAAGCGATCCTCGATCTGCTGGCGGAGCTGCCCCGCGCGGGTGTCATCCTCCGCGTCCTGGGCCACCAGCGGCACCGCGCCGACCAGGGCCAGGCCGAGCAGGAGAAGTGAGGTCCGTCGCATGGTCATCCCTCCAGCGAGCGCAGCACGCGCTCGAGTTGTGAATCGTCCAGGTCGCCGAACGACGGCGCCTCCCCCGGCGTCGCCTCGCCGACCGGCGAGTCCAGTCCGTCGAGCACCGCCTGCAGCTGCCCCACATCGAGCGAATCGAGCTCGGCCAGCGGCAGCGTCAGCACGCCGGCGGCCACGGTGACCGGCGCGACCGAATCGGGGCGCTGCGCCAGCTGCGGACGCTGTGGTGTCCGGAGCGCGACCGCCACCACCAGCACCGCGGCCGCGGCGAGCCCGATCATCCCGGCACTGCGGCGCCAGCGGTCCTGCCGCCGGCGCCGCCCGATCTCGCCCAGCACGCCGGCCGCGAGCTTCGCGGTATCAAGCCGCGCCGCCGCCCCGGCGCCGAGGCGGGTGGCACGCTCCACCACCTCCCGCTCGGCCGCGCAGTCGGCGCAGGACGCGAGGTGGGCCGCCTCCCCGGCGGTCCACGCCGCGCGGCCGTGCGCCACCAGCGGCAGCTTGTCCTGTACCGTCCCGCAGATCTCGTCGCTCATGCCACCAGCTCCTTCAGGCGTTTCACCGCGTGGTGGTAGTGCACCCGGGCCGAGCCGGCCGTGGTGTCGAGCACCCGCGCAATCTCCTCGTAGTCCATCCCCTGCTGGGCCCGCAGGAGGAACACCTCCCGCTGCAACCGCGGCAGCGTGCCCAGCCCCTCCTGGAGCCGCCGCTCCGCTTCGGTCGCGACCAGCGTCGCCGCCGGGTCGTCCTGGGCCGGGAGGTCGCTGTCGTCCAGCCCGACCATCGTGCGGCCCCGCTGCTTGCGATACTGGTCCTTTCGCAGGTTGCTGGCGATCGACATCAGCCAGCTCCGGAACGCCGCGTCCCCCCGCCACCCGTCGAGCGCCCGGAATGCCCGAATGAACGTCTCCTGGACCAGATCGTCCAGATCACCGTCCAGCGCCCCCGCCCCGTTCAGGAACCGCGCGACGGCCGGGGCATGGCGGTGCATCAGGGTTGCCGCAGCCCGCTCGTCCCCGCCCCGGAAGGCGCGAACCAGCTCAGCATCCGCCGGAGCGGAAGGTGGGGTGTCTGCCGTTCCGGTCATGGACAGGAGGGAGACGAGGGGGACCGGAGGTTGTTAAGTTGGCTGCCCAGTGGAGGATGACCGCATCCGGCAGGCTTTGCAAGCAGCCCCCGTAGACGCGGGCTATCTTCCTGTCCCCCAACACCAAAGACCTGTCCCCGTGACCGAAGTCGTCATTACCGCCGCCGTCCGCACCCCCATTGCCCGGGCCGCCGGGGCCCTGGCCGACATCCGGCCGGACGACCTCGCCGCCGGCGCCATCCGGGGCCTCATCGAGCGCTCCTCCCTGCCCGCCGACCGGGTCGAGGACGTCATCTTCGGCTGCTCCAACCAGGCGGGGGAAGACAACCGCAACGTCGCGCGGATGGCGGCCCTGCTCGCCGGCCTGCCGGTGGAGGTGCCCGGCCAGACCGTGAACCGGCTCTGCGGCTCGGGGCTCCAGGCGGTCGCGAGCGCGAGCCAGGCGATCAAGGCGGGTGAGGGCGAGGTCTTCATTGCCGGCGGGGTCGAGAGCATGACCCGGGCGCCGTACGTGCTGCTCAAGAGCGGCAGCGCCTGGAACCGGACCCCGCCGCCCATGGCCGACACCACGGTCGGATGGCGTTTCGTGAACCCGGCGATGAAGAAGGACTGGACCATCTCGCTCGGTGAAACGGCGGAGAAGGTCGCCGCGCAGTACGGTATCACCCGGCGGGAGCAGGACGAGTTCTCGGTCGAGAGCCAGCGGCGGGCGCAGGCGGCGCTCGAGGCGAAGGTGTTTGCCGATGAGCTGGTGAGCGTCACCGTGCCCGACGGCAAGGGGGGCCAGACCACCTTCGCGGTCGATGAGCACCCCCGCGCCGGCGTCACCGTCGAGGCCCTCGCGAAGATGAAGCCCGCGTTCCTCAAGGAGGGAACGGTGACGGCGGGTAGCTCGAGCGGAATCAACGACGGCTCCGCCGCCCTCGCGGTGATGAGCCGCGCCGCGGCAACCGCGCTCGGCGCCAGGCCGCTGGCGCGCATCGTCACCAGCGCCGTGGCCGGCGTCGACCCGTCGGTAATGGGACTCGGCCCGATCCCCGCCACCCGGAAGGCGCTGGCCCGCGTCGGGCTCGGCGTGCGGGATCTGGACCTGATCGAACTCAACGAGGCCTTCGCGGCGCAGTCGATCGCCTGTGTGCGCGACCTCGGCCTGGATCCGTCGAAGGTGAACATCTACGGTGGCGCCATCGCGCTGGGGCACCCGCTGGGCGCGAGCGGTGCGCGGATCCTAACAACCCTGGTGCACGCGCTCCGGCGGACCGGGGGACGCTACGGGCTGGCGAGCATGTGCATTGGGGTGGGACAAGGCATCGCGATGATCGTCGAACGGCTGGATTGATGGGTTCGTTCCTCGTCATCGCCCATCGAGGCGCCTCCGGCCACGCCTACGAGAATTCCCCCGCGGCCTTCCGCCGTGCGGTCGAGCTCGGGGCAGATGGGGTCGAGCTCGACATCCACGCCACCGCCGACGGGCAGCTGCTGGTGCATCACGACCCCGAGGTGAAAGGGGTCGGGCGCATCGGGGCGCTCCCCCGAAGCGCCTTCGCGGCGCACCGGCTCCCCAATGGCGAACCGATTCCGACCCTGGCCGAGGCCCTGGCACTCTGTGCCGGGCTCGCCGTATGGGTCGAGGTGAAGACGCTGCCCCCCGAGTTCGACGCGACCCTGCTGGCCGTGCTCGATACCGGTCCCACCCCCAATCGCTACGCGGTGCACGGCTTCGACCATCGCATTGTGGAACGCCTGGGTGAGCGGCGGCCGGGGCTCCGGCGCGGCGTGTTGCTCGCTTCGTACCTCCTCGATACGCTCCCGGTGCTCCGGAGCGCCGGTGCCGACACCCTCTGGATGGAGACCCACCTGATCGACGCGCCGCTGGTCGACCTGGTGCATGGAGTCGGCGGCAAGGTCGTCGCCTGGACGGCGAACGACGACGAGGAAATTCACCGGCTCCAGCGTCTGGGGGTCGACGGCATCTGCGGCAACTATCCCGACCGGATCCTCCGGGCTCGCGGCTAGCGCCTCGCGCGGTCCTCCTCCGCACGGTACCTTCCGGTCCCTTCTCTCTCGCACAAGGTCAGATCGTGCCCGTGTCCTCCGTACGGCGTCAGTCCCGCCGGCTGCTCGTCTCCGCCCTGCTCACATCGGTTCCGCTGCTGGTCGCCCGGCTGGATGCCCAGCAGGCCGGCCCGATCACGGCCGAGCATTTCACGCTGCCCAACGGCCTCGACGTGCTGCTCGCGCCCGACCACAGCACCCAGGTCGCCGCGGTCGACGTCTGGTACTTCGCCGGCTCGCGGGACGAGGCGCCCGCCAAGGCGGGGCTTGCCCGGCTCTTCGGCCAGCTCTTCTTCGCGGGCAGCGCCAACGTGCCCGCGGGGGCGCATGCCGCGGTGATCCAGCAGGGCGGTGGCCGGGGCGACGCCTCGGTCGAGGAGGATGTCTCCCGCTTCTACCAGTCGGTCCCATCCAACCGCCTCAACCAGGCGCTCTGGCTCGAGGCCGACCGGATGCGGGGCGTGGTGATCAACGACACGACCGTGCGTGACGCCCGCCTGAGCGCACTGCAGGAGCTGGGCGACCGGCTCAACGAGCCCTATACGCCGCAGGTCATCGAGACGGTGGCCGCCCTCTACGACTCGGCCTCCTGTCCCGGCTACACCCACGTCCCGCTGGGCCGGCTCAACACCCTGAGCGGGATCAGCACGAAGGACGCAGCCGATTTCCTGAACCAGCACTACCGTCCGAACGCCGCCCGGCTGGTGGTGACCGGCGACTTCGACCCGGTGACGACCCGCAAGGTCATCACCGACTGGTTCGGGCCGATCGCGAAGGCCGCGACGCCGGCGGTCCCGGCCTGCGCCGGCACGCCCGCGAGCGGCAACGCCCGCCGCAGTGTGACCGGGCCCGCGGGCTCCCGTCCCGCCGCCGGGATCTTCTACCGGGTGCCGGGACATGACCATCCCGATGCCCCGGCGCTGGAGCTGCTCGGCGTCATCCTGGGCCAGGGATCGCAGGCCCGCCTGCTCACGCACCTCGCGGGCGAACTCGGGGCCGCGACCGGCGTGCAGGCGGGCGTGCTGGGGACCCGGCAGGGCCCGGGCGCCTTCGGCCTCTTCGGTATCGCGGGGCCGGGGGTGAGCGCCGATTCGCTGGCGACGCTGCTCGCGGCCGAGGCGGTGTGGGCCTCGGGGACCGGCATCACCCAGGCCGACCTCGACCGGGCGCGCACCGTGTACCTGGCGACCGCGGTCTCGCGGCGGGAGCGCCCCGAGGATATCGCCGAGGCGCTTCAGCATGCGGCGTACTATCACGGGAAGGCGGAGGCGGTGAATACCGAGGTGGCGCAGGTCATGGCGGTGACCCTCGCGGATGTGCGCCGGGTGGCGGCCGCGCTCTTCGCCCCGAAGAACGGACTGACGCTCGTGATCGCGGCGGGAGGTGCGTCATGAGCCGGCGTACCCTGACCCTCGCGCTGGCACTCGGCCTCGCGGCCGGGCCGCTGGCGGCCCAGTACCCCACCGAGCCTCCGGCCCCCGCGCCGGTGACGCCGTGGACGCTCGCCGCGCCGAAGGAAGCGCTCCTGCCCAACGGGCTCAAGCTGATGGTCATCGAGCAGCCCCGGCAGCCGGTGCTGTCCATCATGCTCATGACGCCGGCCGGCTCGGCGTTCGACCCGAAGGACAAGGAAGGACTCTCCGACCTGCTCGCGCGGCTCCTCACCCGCGGGGCGGGCTCACACGATGCGGCCGGGTTCGCCGCGGCCATCGAGGCGGTGGGCGGAAGCCTCGGGGCGGTGAGCGACCCCGATGTGCTGAGCATCCAGGCCGACGTGCTCTCCGCCCAGGCGCCGACGGTGCTCGACCTGCTGGGCGACATGCTGCTCCGCCCGGTGCTCGACACCGCCGAGCTCCGGAGCGCCCAGGAGGTGATGCTCGCGGCGCTCACCACCGAGCCGGGCGACGGCGCCGCCCTCGCGGGCCGGGTGTTCCTGGCGGGCGCCTACCGGCAGCATCCCTACGCGAGGCGCGCCACCGCGGGCAGCGTGGCCCGCATCACCCGCGCCGATCTCGACGCCTTCCGGGTGGCGCGCATGCGGCCCGCCGGCTCGGTGCTGGTGATCGCGGGGAACATCACCCTCGCCGAGGCGCAGCGGCTCGCCACCAGGTCCCTGGGCGGGTGGAAGGGTCTCCGCCCCGCCCCGCTGGTGGCGGCCCCGCCCGCACCGATGCCGCCGGCGATCTTCCTGGTCCACCAGGGGGGCTCGCAGGTCGCGGCTATCGCGATCGGGAACACCACCTTCAGCGGTACCGACACCGCGTACTACAGCGCGGCGGTGCTCAACCGGATCATGGGCGAAGGGTCCGGCTCCCGGCTCAACCGGACCCTCAACCTGCTGCATGGCTGGAGCCTGTCGAACGGCTCCGCCTTCCAGCGCACCGCGGGCCTCGGCCTCTTCCAGGCCAGCGCCGAAGTGCCGGTGCAGGTGGCGGACAGCAGTGTGCGGGAGATCCTCGACCAGTTCGCCAGGCTCCGGAACGAGCTGGTGCCGGCGCGCGAACTGGACCTCGCGAAGGAGGGCATCTCGGGCGAGTTCCCCCTCCGGCTCCAGACGATGTCGCAGGTCGCCGCCGCGGTGGCGCAGGCCCGGGCCTTCGGCGTGCCGGTGAGCTACCTCAACAGCTACCGCACCCGGATCGAGAAGGTCTCGGCCGCGAGCGTGCGGGGCGTGGCCCGGCGGGTGCTCGATCCCGCCAGGCTGACCATCGTCGTCGCCGGCGACGCGGCCCGCCTGTATCCCATCCTCAAGGGACTCGGGACTGTGCGGATGTTCGCGCCCAACGGCCGGCCGCTGACCGAGAAGGACATCACCCCCGAGGCGGGCGCGCTCGCCTTCGCGGTGCGCGACCTGGTGCCGCGCACCGACTCGCTCGTGATCATGGCGCAGGGCCAGCCGGTGGGGGTGCAGGTCGCCACCATCGCGCGCGGAGCCGACACGGTGGTGTACACCGAGGTGACGACCCTGGGGCCGCAGCTCAACCAGCAGACCCGGGTGGTGTTCGATACCGCGGGGCGGATGCGGCAGCTGGAGCAGACCGGGAAGGTCCGCGGGCAGGACACCAAGATCCAGCTGGCCTACGCCGCCGGCCGGGTGAAGGGCCGCGCGGCGGTGCTCGATTCGCTCGGCAAGCCGGCCACCTTCGCGATCGACACGACGGTGGCGCCCGGCATCGTGGATGACAACGCCCTGGTGGCGCTGCTCCCGACCCTCCCCTGGGCCCTCAACACCCGCTGGACGATCCCGGTGTTCGGCTCCGGCGACAAGAAGGTGCGCAATGTCCGGCTCACCGTCGCGAATATCGAGTCGGTCACGACCCCGGCGGGGACCTTCGAGGCGTACCGCGCCGACCTCGAAGGCGGGAGCCAGGCCGTGTCGTTCTATGTCACGACCCAGGCGCCCCACCGGCTGGTGCGGGTGAGCCTGGTCGGCTCGCCGGTGGAGTTCCTGGCGCTCAACAAGAAGTAGGACCGTTCTACCCTACAGCGAGGACGTTGCCGCATGCGATCTCAGCGCTGGTCCCTTCTCCTGCTTGCCGCGCTGCCGGCGTGCACCGCCCAGCACGCCCAGCCGATTACCGGCGCCGCGCCGGCGGCAAGCGCCAGGGCCGCCGACAGCTCCAGGACCCCGGCCGCCGACATCGCGGCCAGCTGGAGCCGGGCGCAGTACCCCTCCACCTACCAGCGCCACGCCTGGCCCGCGGTCCTGATCAAGAACGCCACGATCATGACCGCCGCCGGTCCCGAGCTGCGCGGCGCCTCGATTCTCTTCAAGGACGGGAAGATCGTCGCGGTGGGGACCGCCGTGACGGCGCCGAGCGACGTGATCGTGGTCGATGGCACCGGCAAGTATGTGACCCCGGGGCTGATCGACACCCACAGTCACATCGGGGTCTACTCGGCGCCCGGCACCTTCGCCGAGAGCGACGGCAACGAAGCCACCAACCCGGTGACGGCGAACGTCTGGGCGGAACACAGCTTCTGGCCCCAGGACCCGCAGATCCCGCTGGCGATCGCCGGCGGCGTCACCGTGCTCCAGGCGCTCCCGGGATCGGCCAACCTGATCGGCGGCCGCTCGGCGACGCTCCGGGTGGTGCCCTCGCGCACCGTGCAGGGGATGAAGTTCCCCGGCGCCCCGTACGGGATGAAGATGGCCTGCGGCGAGAACCCGAAGCGGGTCTACCAGAACCGGGGGCCGTCGACCCGGATGGGCAACATGGCGGGCTACCGGGCGGCATTCATCCGCGCGGAGCAGTACCGGGCGAAGTGGGATGCCTGGCTCAAGGACCGGAAGGGGCCGGCGCCGGATCGCGACCTCGAGCTCGAGACGCTGGCCGACGTGCTCCGCGGGAAGATCCTGGTGCAGAACCACTGTTACCGGGCCGACGAGATGGCCCAGATGATCGACCTCTCGCACGAGTTCGGCTTCAAGATCCGGAGCTTCCACCACGTGGTGGAGGGCTACAAGATCGCCGACCTGCTGGCGAAGGAAGGCGTGGCGGCCTCGGTGTGGAGCGACTGGTGCTGCTTCAAGATGGAGTCGTACGACGCGGTGCCCCAGAACGCGGCGCTGATCCAGCAGGCGGGCGCCCGGGCCATCATCCACTCCGATGACGCCGTCGGCATCCAGAAGCTCAACGAGGACGCGGCCAAGGCGATGTACGCCGGGCTGCACGCCGGGATCAAGGTGACCCGGGAGCAGGCCATCCGCTGGATCACCGCCAACCCGGCGTGGGCCCTCGGCATCGATTCGATCACCGGGACCCTGGAGCCTGGCAAGGCGGCGGACGTGGTGCTCTGGTCGGGCGATCCCTTCTCGATCTACAGCAAGGCGGAGCAGGTCTACAACGAGGGGTGGCTGGTGTACGACCGGAACGACCCGAAGCACCAGCCGGCCACGGACTTCAATCTCGGCATCACGGCGCCGGGGACGGGACGATGAGACAGCGGTCAGGCGGTCAGGCGATCAGGCGGTGGGTGGGTGCGGTGCGCGAGGCAGGTGGCGTCGTGGGCATTCTGGCTGCGGCGGTCGTACTGACCGCCTGTCCGCCCGACCGCCTGACCGCCCTTGCCGCCCAGACCACCGCCATCACCAACGCCACGGTCTATCCGGTGTCGGGCCCGAAGCTCGAGCATGCCACCGTGGTGATCCAGAACGGGAAGATTGCCGCGGTGGGGACCAGCGTCACGATTCCCAATGACGCCACCCGGATCGACGGCACCGGGAAGATCGTGACCCCGGGGCTCTTCCACGCCCGGAGCACCCTGGGGCTCAGCGACGTCGGCTCGGTGGACAACACCAACGAATCGAGCCACGCCGGCGACATCAACGCCTCGTTCGCGGTGGCGGAAGGGATCGATCCGGCCACACCGATCATCCCGGTCGCGCGGCTCGAAGGGGTCACCACCGCGGTCACCATCCCGACCAGCGGGCTGATCCAGGGCCAGGCGGCGCTGATCGGCCTGAATGGGACGCGCGTCGAGGCGCTGGTGCGAAAGTCGCCCGCCGCCCTCGTCATCGACCTGTCGGAAAACAGCAAGGGCGCCGGCGGCGGCAGCCGGGCCGGGGTGCTCCAGCGGCTGCGCCAACTCTTCCTCGACGCCCAGGAGTATGAGCGGCGCAAGGCCGAGTTCCGGAAGAACGCCATGCAGCAGCTCTCGGCGCCGGCCGCCGAGCTCGAGGCGCTGGGTCCCGCCCTCCGGGGCGAGGAGCCGGTGATGGCCTACGCCAACCGCGAGAGCGACATCATGAGCGCCCTCCGACTGGCGAAGGAGTTCAAGCTCCGGCTGGTGATCGCCGGGGGGATCGACGGATGGAAAGTCGCGCCGGCCCTCGCCGAGGCGAAGGTGCCCGTGATCATCAACCCGATCAACAACATCCCGACGTTCGATGGCCTGGGTGCCCGGTTCGACGCCGCCGCCCTGATGGACAAGGCCGGCGTGCCGGTGATCGTGGTCGAGGGAGAGACCGGCGGCCCGCGCAACCTCCGCTGGTCGGCGGGCTTCGCGGTGCGGTTCGGGATGTCGTGGGACAACGCCCTCGCGGCGATCACGCTGCGTCCCGCCCGGGCGCTGGGCGTGGACGATCGCTACGGATCGCTGGAGGCGGGCAAGGTGGCGGACGTGGTGGTCTGGTCGGGGGACCCGCTCGACTACGCCAGCGAGGCAGAGCATGTGTTCATCGGCGGGACCGAGATGCCGCACACCAGCCGACAGACGGAGCTGCTGGACCGGTATCGGACGTTGCCGCCGGCGTACTGAAGCCGTTAGCCGTTAGCCGTTAGCCGTTAGCCGTTAGCCGTTAGCCGTTAGCCGTACAATGCGAAGCGGCCCTCCCTGCCAAATGGCAAGGAGGGCCGCTCTACATGGTACGAGCTAATGGCTAATGGCTAACGGCTCTCCTGCACCGTAGCTTCGCCCGTTTCGGACCCCGCGGGCGCCGGCGTCTCACTCACCGATACGACTTCCCCCTTGGCCGCCGACAGCTCCCGGTCGATCTTGGCGATGGAGGCGTCGAAATTGTCGACCCGAACCATCCAGGCATCGATCTCCAGCGGATCGACGGTGGTGCCCCGCTCCCGGCGATGAAAGAGATATCCGAGCTTCTTCGCCGCCTCGTCCCGCTCCCGCGCCAGCCGGAACCGCTCGATCTGGAGCCGCCCTTCGTCCAGCGCTTCGCGGGCGCGCTTCCCGAAGGCGTCCAGCTCGGTATTGATCTTGTCGAAGATGCCAGCCATGGCTGCCCTCTGAGTTAAGTGCTGGGGCAATCTAACGGTGTGGCGGCCGGCTGTGTTTCAAGGTGAACGGGCCGTTAGCCGTTAGCCGTTAGCCGTTAGCTGGTACCATGCAAAACAGCCCCCCTTGCGAGTGGCAAGGAGGGCGGCAACCCAACGAACAGGCTAACAGCTAACGGCTGACGGCCTCTTTACTCGGCCACCGTTGCCGAAGGATAGACAGACACCTTCATCCGCTTCTTGTCCTTGTGCTCGAACTTCACCACGCCATCGATCTTCGCGAAGATGGTGTGATCGGTGCCGAGCCCGACGTTCTTGCCGGGGTGAACCTTAGTGCCCCGCTGGCGCACGATGATGCTGCCGGCGATGACCTGCTCGCCGCCGTAGCGCTTCACGCCCAGGAACTGCGGATTGGAATCGCGGCCGTTGCGGCTGGAGCCGACGCCCTTTTTATGAGCCATGGTATCCTCAGCCGACCTTGACGTCGGTAATGCGGACCTCGGTGTACTTCGCCCGGTGCCCGGTCTTCCGGCGGTAGTTCTTCCGCCGCTTGAACTTCATGATGTAGATCTTGACGCCCTTGGCCAGCCCGACAACCTCGGCGGTGACCTTGGCGCCCTTCACGAGCGGCGTGCCGGCGGTGATGCTGGTGCCGTCGGACGCGAGCAGGACCTCGTCGAAGGTGAGCTTGCTGCCGGGCTCCGCGTCATCGATCAGCGGAATCTGGAGCGTAGTGCCCTTTTCAGCGCGGAACTGCTTACCCGCGGTGCGGAAAATCGCGTACATGATCAGGCCCGTGGTCGAAAATGCCGGACTTCAAGAGCCCGTAAGTCTAGCGGAGGGGCGGGTTTCTGGCAAGGGTGCCGGGCTCAGGCGACCGCGTACAGCTCGGTCACGTCCCGCCCCCCGGGCCGGCTCATCAGCCGGAACTCGTCCAGCCGCATCATGGGGTCGTCCCGGAGCTCCAGCTCCAGCCCGGTGGCCTTGCCCAGGTTGGGAATAAGCCGCGGCTCTTCCTCGAGAAGGTAGAGCGCCACCTCGGGGTGGAGCCGGACCGAGAGCTGCCGCTCCCGGCGCTCCCGCCCTGCCCGCTTGAGCGAGCGCTCCAGCCGGCGCGCCACGACCTCCGGGGTGAAGACCCGGCCGGTGCCGCTGCAGGCGGGGCACTCGGTGGTCATCGAGTGCCAGAGCGAGGGGCGGACCCGCTGGCGGGTCATCTCGATCAGCCCCAGCTCGGAGACCGCAAACGCCTTGGTCCGGGCGCGGTCGCGGCCCAGGTGGGTGCGCAGCTCCTGGAGCACCCGGTCGCGATTGGCGCGGGTCTCCATGTCGATGAAGTCGCAGACGATGATCCCGCCGATGTCGCGCAGGCGGATCTGGCGCGCCACCTCCCGCGCCGCCTCGAGGTTGGTCTTGAGGATCGTCTTCTCGGGGTCCTTCTTGCCGGTGTAGCGCCCGGTGTTCACGTCGATCGAGACCAGCGCCTCGGTGGGCTGGATGATGATGTACCCGCCCGTGGGCAGGTCACACCGGGCCTTGAACAGGTCCCGGATCTCGTTCTCGATGTCGAACTTGTCGAAGAGGGGGACCGCGTCGGCGTACAGGTTGGCGCGGCCGAGGAGCTCGGGGTCCACCTGCTTGAGGTAGCCCTCGATCTCGTTGAACAGCTCCTTCGAGTCGACGTGCAGGGCGTCGACCTTGGCGCTGAAGAGGTCGCGGATGATCCCGCGGGTCAGCGAGGTCTCCCGCTGCACCAGCGACGGGGCGCGCACGAAGTTCTTCTTGCGGTTGATCTTCCGCCAGAGATTGAGGAGCGACTCCACCTCGTGGCGGAAGTGCTCCTCGGTCACGCCCTCGGCGACGGTGCGGACGATCATGCCCCCTTCGTCCTTGGGAAGCATGCTGCCCACCATCTCCCGCAGCTTCGAGCGAAGCTCCTTGCTCTCGATCTTGCGGCTGACGCCGACCTTCGAGGCAAAGGGCATGTAGACCAGGAACCGCCCGGGGAGGGAAATCTGGGCGGTGACGCGGCATCCCTTGGTGCTGATCGGCTCCTTGGTGACCTGCACCAGGAGCGTCTGGCCCTTCTTGAGCAGGTCGGACACGTCGGGGAGGGCCCGGCGCGACTTCACCTCCCGCTGGCGCGGCTCCCCACCCCCATTGCCGCCACGGCCCTTGCCCTTCCCGCGGCCGTTCTCGGCCTCCTCGGCCTCGGCTTCCTCGAATGCCTCATCCCCCTCCTCCCCGGTCGGCTCCTCGTCTTCCTCGGGTTCGAGGAGGTCGGAGGCGTGGAGGAAGGCAGATTTTTCGAGCCCGATATCAACGAAGGCGGCCTGGATCCCCGGAAGGACTGCCTCGACCCGGCCGAGATAGATGTCGCCGACGATGCGGCGATGATCCGGACGATCGACCAGGAGTTCGACCAGCCGGTCGTCCTCGAGAATGGCCACGCGGGTTTCCCGCTGGCTCCCGTTGATGAGTATCTCGCGCTTCACGCGGGTGAACCTCGACCGGGCACGCCCTGACCGCTCCCGCTCTTGGGCGGGATGGAGCCGGCGGCCTGGTCTTGAGAGTCTGGATCCCGGGCGGAGTGCGGGGCCGGCCTGTGGCTCCGGACCGCAGATTCCGACGGGTACGCCCCGCGACCGGACTGGCCGCGACGGGCAAGGGGAGACATACAGGTGCTGCTGGTTGCCGCCCGGCCGACCGGGGAGGCTCGACCCTCACAGGGTCAGCCGGGAGGCGAAGTTCCTGAACTACATGCGGGACGACAACCTGACGCCGCCGCCCCGCCAGACGCAGCCGAGCACCCCGGAGCCGCCCTCCCAGAAGGAGGACCGCTGCCGCCGGTGAGATCCGGGAGCCCAGCCAACTCGATAGCATGGGCTAAAGATAGGAATTACTACGGGTTAGGCAATAGGAGGCGGCAAAGCGGCAAAGCGGGCGGGCGGCAGAAAGGGCGAGCCCGTCCGCAGAGAGCCCGCCCTGCCCGCTTTGCCGCCTTGCCGCGTTGCCGCCTTAAGACACAATGTCCCCCAGGATGTGCCGCGCAATCACAATCCGCTGGATCTCCGACGTCCCTTCCCCGATCTCGCAGACCTTGGCGTCGCGCATCATCCGCTCCACCGGATACTCGGTGGTGTAGCCATAGCCGCCGAAGATCTGGACCGCCTTGGTGGTCACCCGCATCGCCAGCTCGGAACAGAAGAGCTTGGCCATCGCCGCTTCCTTCTTGAACGGCTTGCCGTTCTGCTTGAGCCAGGCGGCGTGGTACAGGAGGTGGGTCCCCGCCTCGATTTCCAGCGCCATGTCGGCCAGCTGGAAGTGCACGCCCTGGAAGCTCCCGATGGCCTTGCCGAACTGCTTCCGTACGCCAGCGTAACGGAGCGCTTCCTCGTAGGCCCCTTCGGCGATGCCGAGGGAGAGGGCCGCGATCCCGATGCGGCCGGCATCGAGCGTCTTGAGGAAGTTGATGAAGCCCTGGCCAGGGGTACCGAGCAGGTTCTCCTTCGGGACGATGGCATCCTCGAAGACCAGTTCCCGGGTGTCGCTGGCGCGCCAGCCCATCTTGTCTTCCTTCTTGCCGGCCCGGAATCCCTTGATGGCGGGGAGACTCGGCTCGTGGCCGACCCCCGCGGCGGCGCAGGCCGCGAGGTCACAGCTTTCCTTGGTCAGGATGAAGCTGGTGATGCCCTTGCTCCCCTTCCCTGCCTCGGTCCGGGCTGTGACGACGAAGATCTCGCCCACGCCGGCGTGGGTGATGAAGACCTTGGCGCCGTTGAGGACGTAGTGATCGCCCTTGTCGACCGCGGTGGTGGCGGTACCGCCGGCATCGCTCCCCGCGCCCGGCTCGGTCAGCCCGAAGCCGCCGAGCACCTTCCCCGAGGCGAGCAGCGGCACGTACCGCGCCTTCTGCGCCGGGGTGCCGAAGTCGACGATCGGCGAGGTGCCGAGGTTGGTATGCGCGCTGATGGTGAGGGCGTGGCTCGCGTCGATCTTGGCCAGCTCATGGATGGTGATGTAGTAGGAGAGCTGGTCCATCCCGGCGCCGCCCAGCTCCTCCGGCCACGGCACACCGAGCAGGCCGAGCTCGCCCATCTTGCGGATGTTGTCCCACGGGAACATCGAGGTCCGGTCGAGTTCGCGCGCGACGGGCGCGACGTCCTGGCGGCCGAACTCGCGAACCATCTCGCGAACCTGATGGTGCTGCTCGGTGAAATAGAGCGAGGAATCCATGAGCCTGACGGAACGGGTGAAGGGACCAGTTTCTCGAGAACGCTTGCTTGGCACCGGCCGAGCGCCTTAAGATAGCCAGACAGCGGGTATCCGGCGGCGCCAGACCGCCCCTTCCCAATTCCCCATGGCCATCACTCTCCGGACCAAAGTCGGGCTGACCCTCGCGGGCGTCCTGCTGCTCTCGGCCGGGCCGATCTACCTGGCCTGGCGCTCGAGCGCGGCGTTTCTCGCGAACGCCACCGAGGTGGTGGCGGATCAGTCGTCGGTGGGCGAGCTCCGGGAGGTGTTCTCGCTGCTGCAGGACCTGGAGAGCGGCCAGCGGGGCTATACCCTGACGGGCGATCCGGCGTTCCTGAGCTACTACGCCGGGGCGCGGGCCCAGGTGCTGCCCCGCCTGCAGGCGCTGCGCCCGCTGGTGTCCATCACGGTGCACGGCCCGGCGCTGGCCGACAGCCTCGAGGGACTGACGCGGGCCAAGCTGGCGGAGAACGACCATATCATCGAGCTGCGGCGCACCCGGGACTTCGACGCGGCACGCGCCGCAGTCGCGGAGGGCCGGGGCCGGCTGCTGATGGACCACATCCGGACGGTGGTGGCGCTGGTGGACGCCGTGGCCCGGCGGGAACTCCTGCTGGCGGCCGAGCAGGCGAGCGAGCAGCGCCGGGTGGCGCTCTTCGGCCTGCTCCTCTCGGGCGTCGGGTCGCTCGCGCTGGCGGTGGGCGCGGGATGGCTCATCAGCCGGGAGATCACCGCGGAGCGGCAACGGCAGGAGGAGCTGCGCCACACCGGCGAGCGGCTCACCACCGAGCTGGCCGGGGTCTCGGCCACGCTGGCGGCGCAGGATGCCCAGTTGCGCGCCATCGTCGCCGCGGTGCCGCTGGCCCTGGTGACCATCGATCGCGAGAGCACGGTGACGTTCTGGAGCCCGGGAGCGGAGCGGCTCTTCGGCTGGACCGCGGACGAGGTGCTGGGCAAGCCGGCGCCCAACGTGGCCCCGGAGCGGCTGCAGGAGCACTACAGGTTCCGCGACTCGGTCATCGGCGGGCTGGCCTTCTCCAACCGCGAATCGGTGCGGCGGCGGAAGGACGGCACCGACATCGACGTGGCGATCTCCACGGCGCCGCTGCGGAGCCCGAGCGGCGAGATCACCGGCCTGGTGGCGGCCTATGTCGACGTACGGGACCAGCGCATCCTCCAGGAGGAACTCCGGCAGTCACAGAAGCTCGAGGCCGTGGGACGGCTGGCGGGCGCGGTGGCCCACGACTTCAACAACCTGCTCACCGCGATCCTCGGGTTCGCCGAGCGGGCGCGCGAAGGCCTCCCGGCGGGAAGCGAGTACCGCGCCGACCTCGACCAGGCCACCGTGGCGGCGGAACGGGCCGCGGCGCTCACCCACCAGCTGCTGACCTTCAGCCGGCCGCAGGCGGTCACGCCCAGGGCGGTCGACCTGGCCGCGGTGGTCGAGGCGATGGAGCCGATGCTCGGGCGGCTCATCGGCGAGCAGGTGGACCTGGAGACCCGGCTCGCACCGGACACCCGGGTGCTCGCCGATCCCCATCATATCGAGCAGGTGCTGCTCAATCTCTGCATCAACGCGCGCGACGCGATGCCGGATGGCGGGCGACTCCTGGTCGAGACCAGGACGGTCGAGCCCTCCAACGCGCTGCTGGCCCAGCATCCCGACCTGGCAGCGGAGCGCTACGCCCTGCTGGCGGTGAGCGACAGCGGTACGGGCATGGACGAGGCCACCCGCCAGCGGATCTTCGAGCCGTTCTTCACCACCAAGGGCGGGATGGGCACGGGGCTCGGGCTGGCAACGGTGCACGGGATCGTGCGGCAGGCCGGCGGGGTGATCACGGTCGACAGCATGCCCGGCCGGGGCACCAGCTTCCGGATCTACCTGCGGCTCACCGAGGAGGCGGTGGTCGAGGCCCCGGCGCCGATCGCCGCGCCGACGCTGACGCCGAGCGGGCTGGTGGCGGCGGTGGTGGATGACAACGTTTCGGTGCGCTCCCTGACCACCGCGCTCCTCGAAGACGAGGGGTTCACGGTGTCGAGCTTTGCCAGCGCCGAGGAGGCGCTGGTGGCGCTGTCGGGGCAGTCCCGGCTCGATCTGCTGATCACCGACCTTATCCTCGGCAACATGGACGGCTCGGCCCTCGCGACCCGCCTCCGGGAGCGCTATCCCAGCCTGCCGGTGCTCTACATGTCGGGCTACACCGCCGATACCGACATGGTGCGCCAGCTCCTGAACGAGCCCGGGGTGCGTTTCCTCGACAAGCCCTTCCGGAGCGCCGAGCTGCTCCAGCTGGTGGCCGGGCTGCTGGCCGACCCGGCACCGCGGGGCTGACCCTCCGGGCCGATCTTCCGTCCGGCGTGCCGTCCCGCCACCTTCCTTCCATGCCCGCACCCGGACCCGCCGCACACGACGTCACCCAGCTGCTGCAGCGACTGCGCGCCGGCGACCCCGAGGCGCGCGAGCGCCTCTTCCCGCTGGTCTACGAGGAACTCCGCCAGGTCGCGCGCCGGGCCCTCCGGCGGGAGCGGCCCGATCACACGCTCCGGCCCACCGAGCTGGTCCACGAGGCCTACATCAAGCTGGGGAACGCCTCCGGTCCGTGGCAGGACCGGGCGCATTTCCTCGGAGTCGCGGCCCGCGCGATGCGCCAGATCCTGGTGGACCACGCCCGCCGCCGGCTGGCCGGGAAACGGGGGGGCGGGATGATCGCCACGACCCTCGAGGATGTCGGTGCCGAGACCGGTTTGCCGCCTGAAGAGATGCTGGCACTCGACGCGGCGCTGGAACGTCTGGAACAGCAGGACCCCCGGCTCCGCGCCCTGGTGGAGTACCGCTTCTTCGGCGGGCTCACCGACAAGGAAATCGCGGAGCTGCTGCAGATCAGCGAGCGGACCGTGAATCGCGACTGGGCCCGTGCGCGCGCCTGGCTTCACAAGGAAGTGTACCCCGCCTCATGACCCAGGACGGCCGTTGGACCCGGTTGATGGAGCTGTTCGACCAGGCCCGCGACGTCCCTTCCAGCAAGCGCGCGGCGTGGCTCGACCAGCGCTGCGCTGGCGACCCGGAGCTGCGCCAGGAACTCGAGCGGATGCTCGAGGCCGACAGCGGGCAGGCCGGGATCCTCGACCACGAATTCCTCGCACCCATCCCCGATGACCTCCCCGCACTCGCGGGTGAGCTGGCCGAACGCTACGAGCTGGAACGGGAACTGGGCGAAGGGGGCATGGCGCGGGTCTTCCTGGCCCACGAGCGGAAGCACGGCCGCACCGTCGTCCTCAAGATCCTCAAGCCGGACATCGCCAGGTTCTTCGGGCGGGAGCGGTTCTACCGCGAGGCACGGCTGCTGGCGCAGCTCGCCCATCCCCACATCGTCGGCCTGATCGACTCGGGCGAATCGGGACGCCACCTCTACTACGTCATGCCGTACCTCGAGGGGGAAACCCTCCGGGAACGGATCAAGCGGATGGGTCCGCTGCCGATCGCGATGGCGGGCAGCATCCTCCGCGACGTCGCCGACGCGCTCCGTCACGCCCACCAGGCCGGGGTGGTGCATCGCGACCTCAAGCCGGGGAACATCTTCCTCGTCGGCGACCACGCCTACCTGCTCGACTTCGGGATCGCGAAACTGCTCCAGCCGGAGCCGGGAGAGGATCCGCACACCGAGGCGGGCGCGGCGATCGGGACGCCGGCGTACATGGCGCCGGAGCAGCGGGTCGGCGATCCGCACCTCGACCACCGGGCCGACCTCTACACCTGGGGCGTGGTAGCATACGAGTGCCTGCTCGGCAGGCTGCCTGACAATCAGGTGCTGCCGATCGCGGCGGGTGACATCATCGAGCGGCGTGCCGACGTGCCGCCGGTGCTGGCGCGGCTGATCGCCGAGTGCCTCTCCCCGGCGGCCGAGGACCGGCCGAGCGACGCGGACCGCCTGACCCGGGCCCTCGAGGGCCGGCTCTCCGCCGCGGTACCGGCGCTGCCCGCGCGCGAGGCGCCGGGCCTCTGGCGCACCGTGTCGCTGGTGGCGGGGATTCTGCTCGTGATCGGGGTGGCCGGCGGGCTCACCTGGCGGGCCAACCGGGCCGAGGACGAGACCCTGCACGGGCCGATCGCGGTGAGCGCCTTCAGCAACGAGACCGGTGACCCGGCCCTCGACACCTGGGGACGCCTGGCCGGCGACTGGATCACGGAGGGCCTGCACGGCCTCGGCGCGCTGGGCGTGGTTCCCTGGACCTCCTCCCTCAAGGCCTCGGAACTGATCGACGCCGAGCGGGGAGCGGCGCGGCCGGTGGACCCGGTCGCCGTGCTCCGCAGCGAGACGGGCGCCGGCACGGTCATCACCGGTGCGTACTACAAGGTGGGCGACTCGCTCCGGTTCCACGCCGAGGTAACCGACGCCCAGGGTGGCCGGGTCCTGACGACGCTGCCGCCGGTCACCGTGCCGATCCAGTCACCGGAGAACGCCATCTCCGAACTCCGGCAGCGGGTGATGGGGATGGTCGCGGTGAGCCAGAACACCGGGCTCAGCAAGGTCACCGGCCTCACCCGGCGGCCGCCGACCTTCGAGGCGTACCAGGCGTTCGAGCACGGGCTCACGCTGAGCCGGGACCAGGAGTACGACCAGGCCTTCCCGGAGTTCGTCCGGGCCTTCGCCGCCGACTCCCAGTTCACGTCCGCGCTGCTCTCGGCCGCGACCACGAGCTGGAACACCGGGCAGACGCGGGTCATGGATTCGCTGCTCAAGGAGATCCGCAAGCGCGAGTCGGAGCTGAACGAGTACCAGCGGCTCCGCCTCGAGGCGATGGAGTCGCGGCTCTCGGGGAATGGGCAGGCGGAGCTGGCGGCGCTGCGACGGGCCGCGTCGGTCGCCCCCAACTCCCAGGCGGTGTACA
Organism: Gemmatimonadales bacterium; assembly: GCA_046327735.1. GTDB lineage: Bacteria > Gemmatimonadota > Gemmatimonadetes > Gemmatimonadales > GWC2-71-9 > JADJOM01. The sequence goes on from JAXLXZ010000009.1 coordinate 79,454, forward strand.
ACCTGGCCGACGTGGCGCTCAACTGCGACCGGCCGGACGAAGCGCTCACCGCGCTCGAGGGGCTCGACCCCGACAAGGGGGAGATGCGCGGATGGGCGCCGTACTGGTACGACCTGACCCACGCGTACCACCTGGTTGGAAAGCACGAGGCGGAGCTCCGCGCCGCCCGCGAGCTGCGACGGCGCTTCCCGGACCGGCGGATCGGCCTGGTGCTCGAAGTGCGGGCGCTGGCCGCGGCGGGCGACACCGCCGGGGTGAACCGGCTTCTCGCCGAGGGCGCCACCCTGGCCCCGAACACCTACTGGTCCGAGGGGGCCGCCTACACCGTGGCCGGCGAGGAGCTGCAGGCGCACGGGTACGGCCAGACCGGGTGGCCCTACCTGACGCGGGCGGTGGCCTGGCTCGACCAGCAGCTCGCGATCACCCCCAAGGACCGCTCCCACCGGTACTGGCTCGCGAGCGCGCTCTACGATCTCGGGGACTGGCGGCGATCACACCAGGTGTCGGTGGGACTGCGGAAGGAGTTCCCGGAGCGGCTGGACTACCGGGTACTCGCGGCGGTCGGGGCGGCGCGCCTGCGCCTGGCGGACACGCTGGTGGGTACGACGCTGCCGCACGAAATCGGGGCCGCGACGATGCTCAAGGCGCGGCTGGCGACGATCCGGGGAGACCGGGACATCGCGCTGGGCTTCTATCGCGAGGCGACGACGGCGGGGGTGAACGGACTGGCGTGGATTCACGCCTCCGCGGCGTACGACCTGTTCCTGCTGGGGGAGGCTCGGAGCCAGCTGCCGGTGTCGCTCCGGTCGGGGCTGCCGAAGTAGCAGCGGCGTCGATTCGCGTGGAATTCGGGGCGTGGAGCTGGACGAAGGCCCTTCTGAAGTGTCGCTGATCAGCCCCCGAACATCCGGATGACGCACTGACAGATCACCGCGGCCAGCGCCACCGGCGCCAGGTAGCGTACCGCCACCCGCCACGCCAGGAACACCTCCGGCCGCCGGAGCCCGAGCTCGGCCCGGGTCGCACGGCGGGAGATGGCCCATCCCGCGAACAGCGCCAGCCCAAGCACCGCGCCCGGCATCAGCACATCACCGGCGAGCGTGCGGAACAGAGCCATCACTCCACTCGAATACCCCGCCAGCACGCCGATCCCGCCGAGGAGGAGCGACCCGCCCGAGGCGAGGAACGCCGCCTGGGAACGGCTGAGCTCGTATCGCCCGTACAGGAGATCGGTGACCGACTCGAGGGCGCCGAGGGCCGCGAGCAGCACGGCGCAGAGAATGAACCCGTACCAGGCGAGCTGTCCCTGGGTGCCCGCGAGCACGGCGGGAACCTGCCCCAGCACGAGCGGCATCCCGTCGAGCGGCGGAATCTGGTAGGGAAGCAGGGTCATCTCCACGACCAGCAGCGTCAGCACCATGGTGCCCCCGGTGAGGGCCAGGTGCACACCGGAGGCGCGCAGGATCGAGCTGCCCGACGGGATCGACGCGCCATGCCCCAGCACGGTCCCGAGGCTGAGCCCGAGCGTGAGCAGGACGAGACGGGTGGCATCGGCCAGGCCACGCCAGCCGAGCCGCGCGACCTCCACGCCGCGCCAGGACGTGGCCGCCAGGCCATCGGCCGGGTTGAGTCCCACCGAGACCAGCACCAGGCCGAGCAGTACCGCCGCCGCGATGAGGGTGATGGTCTGGGCCCGGGCCCGCCACTCCGCCGTGCCCGCCGCCACGAGGCCCGCCACCGCGAACAGGACCAGCTGGGCGGAGAGCATGAGCCCGTGGGACGGCTTCTGGTGCAGCAGGTGCAGCGCCGCCGCCGCGCCATGCTCCGAACTCACGGCGACGAGCAGGACACTCGCGAGGCCGCCGGTCAGCGCGATCCAGCGCCAGTGGCAGGTGCGGGCCTCCGCCCGGGCCACCCGGCCGTAGCAGTCGGCGGGAGTCACCCGCCCCCGCCGGCCGATCATCTGCTCGGCCATCAGCATCGGGAGGCCGAGCGTCAGCAGCAGGGCCGCGTAGGCCAGGAGGAAGCCGGCGGCGCCATAGCGATCGAGCAGCGCCGGGAGCCGCCACGCGCCACCCAGCCCGAGGGCGATTCCCACGGAGACCACCCCGAGTGAGGCGGCTCGCTGCTCCCGGTTGTAGACTGGCGCCACGCACTACCTCCATTGGTCTGGAGGAGATGCGGATTCGGGAATGGCGCACCGACAGTCACCCGCGCGCCGCTCCCAGGCGATCGAACGCGACGCGCAGCCGGCGGAAGGGCCGCGGATCGGCGCAGGCATCACAGCCGGCGCACGGCCCCGGTTCTTCCCCGAAGTAGCGGAGCAGGACCCGGCGCCGGCACTCCCCGGTGCCGGCGTAGCGCTCCATCACCCGGAGCCGGGTGGCCGCCGCCTCCTTCCGCCGCTCGATCCGGCTCCAGTCCACCGCCCCGCGCCCGGCCCCGAGCTCCCGCGCCAGCCGGTCGGCCGAGGCGAGGATCGCGGCGGGATGACGCCGCCGGTCCCCGGGATGGGCCCAGATCTCCTCCAGCACCTTCCGGGGCGGGAAGGTCACATCGAGCTGGCGGTAGTGAATCCGGGCATCGGCGCGGTGGTTGAGCAGGAGACACTCGGCCGGCTGGCCATCGCGCCCCGCCCGCCCCGCCTCCTGGTAGTATGCCTCTGGAGTGGGAGGCATGCCCCAGTGCACCACCAGGCGGACGCGGGGCGCGTCGATCCCCATCCCGAACGCCGACGTGGCGGTGACCACGTCGAGATCCTCGGCCAGGAACTGCTCCAGGACCTCGGTGCGCCGGTCCCGCGGGAGGCCGGCGTGATAGGCCATGGCCCGGAGCCCGGCGAATCGGAGCCGCTGAGCAAGGGCATCGGCGGCATTGCGGGTGGAGACGTACACGATGGTGAGCCCGGGCTTCCGGTCGAGCCGGGCGAAGAGGAGCGCGGTCCGCTCCCGCCGGGCGTGCAGGCGGGTGACGCTGAAGTTCAGGTTGGGGCGGTCGAAGGAGCCGAGGTGGAGATCGGGGTTGCGCAGGGCCAGCGAGGCGATGATATCCTCGCGCACGGCCGGGGTCGCGCTGCCGGTGAGGGCCACCGTTGGGGGGCCGCCGAGCGCCTCGCGAAACCGCGCGAGGAGACGGTAGCTGGGCCGGAAGTCATGGCCCCATTCGCTGATGCAGTGCGCCTCGTCGACGGCGAGGAGCCGCGGGCGGATACCCATCCCGGCGAGCTCGCGGATGGTGCGATCGGCGCGCTCGGGGGAGAGGTAGAGGAGCCGGAGACTCTGGTCGGCCACCCGGGCACGGACCGCCTGCTGGGCCTCCGCCGGCATGAGGCTGTTGACGCAGTCGGCGGCGATGCCCCGGTTCTTGAGGGCATTCACCTGGTCCTGCATCAGGGCGACGAGGGGCGAGATGACGATGGTGAGGCCGCCGAGCACCAGGGCCGGTACCTGGAAGCAGATCGACTTGCCGCCACCGGTCGGCAGGACGGCGAGCGTATCTCGCCCAGCCAGCACCGACTGCACCACCCGGCGCTGGAGCGGGCGGAAGTCGCGGTAGCCGTAATTGCCGTGCAGGAGCCGGCGGGCTTCGTCGAGGCGGGCGGGGAGGAGCGACATGCCGCCGAGGATAGCGGCGGGCCCATCGGAGGAGCGGCACCGGAAAACCCGGGCCGGCGCAAATCAGCGCGGGTTGCTGCCGGGGTCGGAGGGAGGCGCCTGGCGCGCCTGGTGCCGGCCCCACAGGCGGATGGCGAGCCCGATCGCCAGCACGATGATCGCCGCGTTGATCAGGCGCCGGTCATCACGGGCGATGCCCAGCACCGCCAGGACGAATCCCAGCACCACCGAGAAGATCCGGGCGCGGTTCATTTCTTCAGGAACGAGGCGATCGCGGTCCGGAAATCGGGATGGGCCCGCGCAATGGCGTTGACCCGGGCCCCGAGCGCGATCCCCTCATCGAAGCCGCGCCCGTCGAGTTCGTAGTAGAGCCGCTTGATCAGCGACATCGCCGAGGCGGAGCTCCCGGCAAGCTGAGCGAGAAGGGCGTTGGCGGAGGTCTCGAGCCCCGCATCCGGCACGACCTGGGAAACCAGCCCGAGCTCGAGCGCCTCCGGGGCGCCGACGAGGCGGCCGGTGGCGACCAGGTCGAACCCGCGCTTCTCGCCCACCACCCGGCGCAGCATCGTCATCACCATGGCCGGCACGAAGCCGCGCTGCACCTCGGGGTAGCCGAACTGGGCGCTCTGCGCGGCAATGGCGAGGTCACAGCCGGTCACCAGCCCCGCGCCACCGGCCAGCGCGCGGCCGTGCACCACGGCGACTACCGGCTTGGGGAGGCGGCGGATGGCGCTGAAGACCGCGCCCAGGCGCGCGGCGGCCTTCTCGTTCTCTTCCGGGGGCTGGTTGGCGGAGGCGAGGAGCTCGTCGAGGTCGGCGCCGGCGCAGAAGTCCTTCCCCGCCCCGCTGATCGCCACGACGCGCACGGCGCTGTCGAGCTCGGCCTGGGCCAGCGCGTCGGTGAGCGCCGCGATGGTCGAGCTGTCGAGGGCGTTCCGCTTTTCGGGGCGGTTGAGGGTGAGACGAAGCACGCCACCGGCGAGGGAGCTCAGCATGAGCGTTCCTCGTTCCTCGTTCCTCGTTCCGCGAGGAACAGCCGTTCCTCGTTCCTCGTTCCTCGTTCCTCGTGGCATGCGGTGCCCAGGAAGGTCATGCGCGCTGCACTTTCCTGGCGAGGGCCGCTGGCACCGGGATCTCCATCCGGAGCAGCGCGGTGGAGTACACCTTCCCCTGCGCATCGGTCTTGAGCGAGATCGTCCCGCCGCCGTCGAGGGCGCCGTGCAGCAGAAAGTTCAGCGCCTTGAGATTGGGGAGCTCGAAGCGGTCCACCCCGCTCACCATCCCCTTGAAGTGCCGCGCCACCCGGGCCCGGGTGACTTCCTTTACCAGCAGGGGGTAGTACTCCGGCTCGAGCGCGATCAGGCCGACGTTGGCGGTGTCGCCCTTGTCGCCCGAGCGCGCGTGGGCGAGGTAGCGCAACTGTACCAGCTTCGTTGCCCCCGCCGCCTTGCCACCCTGCCGCTTTGCCGCCTTCAGAGTCTTCATGGCTCCAGGATCTCCACCCGCACGTGCGGTTCGATCTCGTTGCGGTCGATGAGCGCGGGCCAGTAGGCCACCACTTCCTGTACCTCGGGCCGTCCGCCGGCAAAGCCGGTCACACTGGGCGGGCCGGTCAGCACCAGCGGGGCGATTTCGCGGGTGAACCGCTCCACCGCCGCCTTGTCCTTCGAGCGCACCCCGATCCGGAGCTGCACCTCGGCGGTCTCGGGACTGGGCGGCCCGGAGAGGGCCCCGTGGGTCGCGTCCACGCCGACGAACTCGGTGAGGATCTGCTCGAACTCGAGCCCCAGATCCTTGAGCCGCTCGCGCAGGATCCGGTCGGCCGCCTTCGCCTTGTCGTAGGCCTCGGGCCAGGAGTAGACCAGGGTCCCCACCGCCTTGTAGCCGTAGAAGTAGGCGATCGAGACCTTGAGCATCCCGGTGCGCTCCCGCCCGTGAATGCCGCTCACCCGCACCCGGTCCTTCCCCGCCTGCTTGAGCTGGATCGAGGTGAAGTCGGCGATGCCGTCCGGGGTGATGTAGGTGTGCGGATCGCCCATCTCGTAGACCAGCTGCTCGGTGACCGAGGGGACGCTCACGACCCCACCGGTGTTCGGGTGCTTGGTGACGACGAAGCTCCCGTCGGCGCTGGCCTCCACGATCGGGAAGCCGGGGTTGGCCATCCCCTTCACCTTGCGCCAGTCGCGGAGGAGGTTGCCGCCCGAGGACTGCGCCCCGCACTCGATGATGTGCCCCGCCACGGTACCGGCCGCGACCTTGTCCCAGTCGTCGGTGGCCCAGCCGAATTCGTGGAAGAGCGGGCCAAGAGTGAGGCCGGTGTCGGTCACCCGTCCGGTGATGACGACGTGGGCCCCGCCCTTGAGCGCCTCGACGATCGGCGCCATGCCGAGATAGGCGTTGGCGGAGAGCACCTTGTCGCGGATGGCCGAGAGGGGACGGCCGGTGTCCATGTCGCGGAGCTCGTGACCTTTCGCCAGCAGCTCATCGAGGCGCGGGAGGATATCGTCGCCGGTGACCAGCGCGATCCGGACCTTGCCCGAGAGTCCGAGTTTCCGCGCCACTTCGCGCACCGCCTCGGCGCAGGCGCGAGGATTCACCCCGCCGGCGTTGCTGGTGACCCGAATGCCCTTGGCCGCGATGTCGGGAAGGATGCGCTCCATCAGCGGCACGAAGTCGCGGGCATAGCCGAACTTCGGGTCGCGCGACTTCTGCTTCTGCATGATCGACATCGTCACTTCGGCCAGGTAGTCCATCATCAGGTAGTCGATCGGACCACCCTGCACCTGGCGCACCGGCGCCTCGAGCCAGTCGCCCCAGAAGCCCTGGCCGGCTGCCACCCGCACGGTACGCGCTGTCATTGACTGATCGGGGTCACAGGAAGAGGGAAGCCGGTTTCCCGGGTCCACGCCCGGTCGCCGTCAGGAACCACGATGATGCCGAGGGGAAAGAACGCGTCGCCCATCGGCAGGCCCGGGTCATGCCAGGGAATGCTCGCCGTCGCCTTCTTCCCGGCGGCCACCGTCGTGTTCGGCCCGGGAATCTGGCTCACGTGGGCGGAATCGGCATAGAGCCGGATGGAGACGAGTGCCGTCCAGCGCTGGTCGCCGGTGGGGCTGGCCAGGCCGGGGAAGAGCCCCACCTCGGCGGACTTGAGGGCGCTGTCGCCGGCGGGAAAGTCGACGTGCAGGCGCCCGAAGGCATAGTTGAGCGGGGAGTGGCCGAGCTGGCGGCCGCTGGGATCGAAGAGGGTGAGCCCGAAATCGGTGAAGCGGGGCCACTGCTCCCGGTCCATGCTCACGTCGACGACGGCGTGCACCGCCCAGTCCGGCACCGCGAAGCGGATCCGCTCCGGCGCCGATCCCTTTTCCACCAGGCGCACCGACCGCTCGGCACCGACCAGGACCACGAACGGCTGGGTCTCGAGCGACCCACTGGTCAGGTTGGTGAGGTCGATGGTGAGGCCGTCGCGGGTGCGCCCCCCCTCGATCTGCCAGGGACTCTGGGTCACCCCGATCGTCGCGGTGGCATCGTCGAGCGGTGGCGCCACGGCGACCGCTTCGTAGTAGCCCGGCACCACGTCGCGGGCATCCACCGAGATCGCCCCGGCCTGCTCGCCGGAGCCGACCCCGAACCCGTTCTCCTCCCGATACGGCTGGCCGCCCGGCTCATGGAGGTAGGCCAGCAGCTGCTCGCCCGGCCGGCCCGCGGCGTAAGTCACATAGAAAGGCCGGCCCGCCCGGGCCTCGAAGACCACCCGGCGCTCTTCGCCGGCGGGAACGGTGCCGAGGTCGGCGCTGAACTCACTGCCGACCTGGGGAACCACGACGGTGTTGACCAGCCGGAAGATGGGGCCAAGCGTCGAGTCGGCGGACCAGCCAGTCACGACGCCGGTGTACACGCCGGGCCGGGCGAGCGCACTCGCCTGGTAACTCACCGTGACGCTGTTGGCGCCGCCCTTGAGCGAGGCGCTTGCGGCCGTGCGGAGCCACGGCGCGCTGCTCCGCAGCTGGAACTGCGCCGCCGCCGCGCCCGAAGGCAGCGTCACCTCGAACGCCTGGAGCGTGTCGCCCGGGGCCGAGAGCCCGTGGCCGCGCCACGCCGCCGTCCTGCCGTTGCCGACCGCACGCACCGCCACGTCGGGAACGGTGCGGTTCCCCGCCAGCCAGCGCCAGGCGGCCTCGACGTCGGCGAGGCCGGTGCCATCATCCAGGTAGGTCTCGGTCCCGACCGGGCGCGCGGTCACCATCAGCGCCTGGCGGATCTGCCGCGCCTCGACCGGGCGGTGCTCCGCAACCAGCGCCGAGACGAGGAGCGCGGCCAGCCCGGCGGCGTGGGGCGAGGCCATGCTGGTGCCGCCCTTCTGCTCGTTGCCGATGCTCCAGTTGGGGACCGTGGAGTAGGCCATGCCGGGCGTCACGATGTCCGGCTTGGCCAGCTCGCCGCCACGGGAGCTGAAGTAGGCGATCGGGTCACCGCCCTTCCCGCTGGCGCCGAGAAAGACACTGGGGAAGGTTGCGCCGATGGTCAGGGCACGGAAGGAGGAACCGGGAAAGCCCATGGTCGAGAGCCCGGGGCCGTCGTTGCCGGCGCTGATCGCGAAGACGACGTCGGGATGGGCGGCCAGGATCGAGTCGATCGCCTGGTCGACGCGCGCGTTCCCCTCGGCCTCGTTCCCCACCCCGAAGCTCATGTTGAGCACGAGGGGGAGGCGCTTCTCGGCGGCAAAGCGGATGGCGTAGTCGACCGCCGCCAGCATGCTGCCGGTGGTCGAGATCCCGCCCTGCGCATTGTTGGCGATCTTGAGCCCGAGCAGCAGCGCCCCGGGCGCCACGCCGTTGAAGCCCTTCACGCCGTAGATGTCGTGGGCCGCGGCGATCCCGCCGACGTGCGAGCCGTGCGAGCTCCCGTCGAAGTAGAGATCCAGCCGCGGCTCGCCCTTGTCGTCGCTGAAGTTGGCGGCCACCCCGACCGGCGCGGACTTCCCCGGCTGGTGCCAGCCGAAGAGATCCTTGGCGACGAGATAGTCGTGGACCGGCTTCTCGTTCGCGAGGGAGCCGTCGCCGTCGGTGTCGGCGAAGAGGACCCAGCCGTCGCTCGCCTTCGCGACGACCACGGCCAGCGTGTCGGTGTCCCGCTGGTTGCCGTTGAGATCGTTGGCGGGCATCTCGCCCAGCGGAATCTCGGCGATCGCTCCGCCCCACATCTCGCCCTTCATCGCGATGGCGCGGACCCGGCTGGCACCGGCGAGGCTCCGGCCGGCCACGACCAGCTTGTCGCCATCGGCGGAGACGCGGGTGAGGGCGACCGCTCCTTCTCCGGAGAAGTCGCGGAGATCCAGCACCTTCTTCTGCCCGGTGGTGGTGAGGCCGAGCCCCGAAATGGTGGGATCGAGCCCGCTGTCGAGAATGCCGATCAGGACACCACGGCCATCCCAGTCGGGATGGAGCTGGAGAAAGCGGTCGACCCCGGTAGCCTTGAGCGGCATCCAGCCGCGGGCGTACGCCTCCGCCGGCGGGAGGATACGCTGGCCGGGACCGGTGGCGTCAGCGGGAGCCGGCGTGGCCGCTGGTGCCGGCACCGGGGCAGGCGCAGCCTTGGGCGCGGGCGTTCCGCTGCAGCCAGCGAGTACGATCGAGACAACTGCAAGCAAAGCCTGAAACGGCTTAACAGGATTGAAGGATTTGATGGATTGAGCGACGTCGTCTCGACTCACATTGATCCTGGCTGAGTTGTTCTCCGTGAAATCCTGCAATCCGCTGTTCAAATCCTGTAATCCTGCTTCAGATGGCTGGCAACACGAACGGTCCGATGTGCGGCCCGGCGAAGTTGCTGGTCGCCCGGAGCAGGAACGCCAGGGTGTCCCGGGTCTCCTCCGCCGTGATGATCGCGTCGACGAAGCCGCGGGCAGCGGCGTACTTCGCATCCAGCTGGTGCTCATAGTCGACCCGCATCGCATCGGCGGCGGCCTTCACTTCCTTCGCGGGCTCGCGCTTCTCGGCCCGAGCCTTGGCCAGCTCGACGCCATGGACCGCCTCCACCGCCGATTCCCCTTCCATGACCGCCATCCGGCCGGTGGGCCAGCTCAGCACGAAGTCGGGATCGAACCCCTGCCCCGCCATCGCATAGTAGCCGGCGCCGGAGGCGTGGTTCACCGTCAGCACCAGCTTGGGCACCGTCGCCGTCGACATCGCCTCGACGAAGCGCGCCCCCGCCCGGATGATCCCGCTCTGCTCCGCGTCGGGCCCCACCATGAACCCGCTCACGTCCTGCACGAAGAGGAGCGGCAGCCGTTCCCGGCTGGCGTTCTCGATGAAGTAGGCCGCCTTCTCGGCGCTCTCGGTGTAGATGATCCCGCCGAGCCGGGGCATCTGGCCGGCCTTGCCCTTGATCACCTGGCGCGCGTTCGCGAGCACCGCCACCGGGTGCCCCTCGATCCGCGCGTGGCCGCAGAGCAGCTCCTTCGCAATATCCGGCTGGAATTCGTCGAGCTGGCCGCCATCGAGGATGCAGGAGAGCAGCGCGTGCACGTCGTACGACATCCGGTGGTCGACCGGCAGGACGTCGTAGAGGTCGGTGACGGGGCGCTTCGGCGGCTCCGCCGCGCTGATCCGGTGCTGCACCCCCGGCACATGCGGCAGCCGGGCGATGTACCCGCGGATCATGGTGATGCACTCGCGGTCGTTGCTGGCGCGGTAGTGCGCCACCGCCGACAGGGCGGTGTGCATCTTCGCGCCGCCCAGCGACTCGGCATCGACCGTCTGGCCGGTGGCGCCCTTCACCAGGTTGGGCCCGCCAAGGCCCATGAAGCTGGTGCCCTCGACCATGAAGATCACGTCGGAGAGCGCGGGCAGGTACGCGCCGCCCGCGATGCAGCTCCCCATCACCGCGCTCACCTGCGGCACGTTGAGGTAGCGCCGCATGAGCGAGTTGTAGTAGAAGATCCGGGCGGCGCCGTACTGGCCGGGGAACACCCCGCCCTGGTAGGGGAGGTTCACGCCGGCGGAATCGACCAGGTAGATGATCGGGATCCGCTGGCGCATCGCCACTTCCTGGGCCCGGAGAATCTTGCGGATCGTCTCGGGCCACCAGGAACCGGCCTTCACCGTGGCGTCATTGGCCACCACCACGCACTCGCGGCCCTCGACCACGCCGAGCCCGGTGATCACGCCGGCGCCGGGCGCCTGGCCCTCATACTGGTCGTAGGCCACCAGCAGGCCAAGCTCGAGCCAGGGGGAGCCGGGGTCGAGCAGCGCCTGCACCCGCTCACGGGGAGAGAGCTGCCCCTTCTCGTGCATCTTGGCGACCCGCTTGGAGCCGCCACCGTCGCGGAGCTTCGCCGCGAGCTCGAGGTACTCGGTGGTGAGGGTCCGAAGCCGGCCCGGCTTCGGCGCATTCGTGGTGGCCACGCTCAGCGTCCCCGCCCGGCGGCCCACTGCTGGATGTAGCTGATCAGGTCGGTGGTCGGCGTGCCCGGGCCGAAGAGCTTGCCGGTCCCCTGGCGCTCGAGCTCCTCCATGTCCTCGCGCGGGATGATGCCCCCGCCGGTGAGAAGAATGTCGGTGCGGCCGGCGGCGTCGAGCAGCTTCCGCACCCGGGGGAAGAGGGTCATGTGGGCGCCGGAGAGGATCGAGAGCCCCACCACGTCCACGTCCTCCTGGATGGCGGCGGTGGCGATCATCTCCGGCGTCTGGTGCAGCCCGGTGTAGATCACCTCCATGCCCGCGTCGCGGAGGGCCGCGGCCACCACCTTGGCGCCGCGATCGTGACCGTCGAGGCCGGGCTTGGCGACGAGGACCCGGATCGGGTACGCGGGAGACTTCTTGTCGAGAGTGGCAGCCATGGGTTCCGGGTGCGGACGGGGGATCAGTCGGGCCGGGCGGCGACCGGCTCGGCGAGGAGCAGGTCGGCCACGGCGCTCACGTTGGGCGCGGTACGCACATCCCGCCCGGCATGCTTGCCGAGCGGATCGAGCAGGATCACGTCGAGGCCGGCGCGCCGGGCGCCGACCACATCGATCTCGTAGAGGTCCCCGACATACAACGCGTCCGAGGGCGCGATGCCGAGCCGCTCGAGCGCGACGGTGAAGATGCGGGGATCGGGCTTCTCCACCCCGACCAGCTGCGAATCGATGACGAACTCGAAGCGGGAGAGGAGATCGGCGGCCGCCAGCGCCTCTTCGGCACGGCCATCGCTGTTGCTGATCACCGCCAGGCGGTAGCCCGCCTCCCGGAGACGGTCGAGCGCGGGCGCCGTGGTGTCCTCGACCCCGCTCCAGAGGTGCTGCTCGCGGTGCAGGCCGTAGAGCGTGGCCCGGACGGTCTCCCCCTGCTCCGCGGGAACACCCGCCAGCCGGAAGAGGGTCTCGAGATAGCGCGAGGCGCGCTCCCGGTCGGTGCCGTCCTGGCGTTCCATGACGAGCGCCGCCTCGCCGGCGAGGGCGAACAGCTGCGGGCCGGTCAGGGGGACGCCGGTCGCGGCGGCCACCCGCGCGGCGAGGCGCGGGTAGTCGAGGGCGACGAGGGTATTCCCGGCGTCGAAGAGGACCGCCTTGAGACTCACCGGAAGCGGAGCAGCCCGGCGAGGCCGTCCACCGCGCCCCGCGCCTTCTCGTCGTACAGCACCTCGACCTCGAGCCGCTGGCGGAGGGCCTCTTCGATCGCGTCGTCGATCACGTCGAGCACCGGCACGATGTCATCCTCGCCCCGCAGGTCCTTCTCGCTGGCGCCGAGGTGCCCGGCCGAGGAGCGCACCCCTGGCTGCTGGTGCTCGCCGTCGACGAGCAGGGTGCGCACCTGGCCTCGGCTCAGCGCCTTGAGGGTGTCGGCGACGCCGTTCACCGCCCAGCCCGACCCGACCGCGTCCTCGAGGCCGTGGGCCACGTGGCGCTCCGCTTCCCGCTCGTACTCGCTCCGCGCCTGGAGGGTGGCCTCGTAGACGATCGGGGCACGGGCCTCCTTGGGATTCAGGCTGACCACCCCCATCAGCCGCTCGGCGAGGTAGGGATGAAGGAAGGCGGTGATGGCCCCCGCCTCCCGCCCCGGCCCGGCGAGCACCACGCCGTGCACCGGGCGGCGCTGGTGCAGCTCGAAGAGCCGCTGGGCCACGGTGGCGAAGTGGCGCTGCTTCTCCTCGCGGATCCGGTTGTTCCAGGTGTGCTCGCCCTTGCCGGGAGCGTCGCTCCGGTCGCTGTGGAAGCGGCCCCCACGGGTGGCGTCGGCCCGGATGTCCTCCAGCTCGGTGGCGCCGAAGGCGGTGACCTCGAAGATCCGGGCGGCGGTGCGGTCGACCACGACGGTGAGCAGCGTGCCGATCTCGTCCTCGACCGCGGTCAGCTCCCGCACCAGGGCGGAGCGGTCGACCGCGAGGCGGGAGCGGTGCACGATCGGCAGGCCTACCATCTCGAAGAGCTTGAGCGGCCCGCAGGCGAAGACCGCCACCCCCTGGCTCGCAGGGAGCCGCTTGGGCTCGCGCAGCTGGTCGTGGATCCGCTTGAGGTCGGCGCTCACCGCCTCGCGGGTGCCCCGCGGGAGCTCGAGCTCGTCGAGCGCCGACTCCACCTCCCGGATCCGGTTCTTGAGCTTGATGAGGTACTTGCCCCGCGCCCGGTCGCGCGGCTCCACCTTGAGGTAGCAGGTGACGATGCGGTGCTCGTTGGTGCGGAGCTTGGTGAGCTTCGCGAGCAGCTTCTGAATGTCGGGGTTTGCCATGATGATCACGAGGTTCTAGAAGAAGACCGGTTCCCGGTACGTTCCGTACACCCGCTCCAGCACCTCGCGAATCTCGTGGAGCGTGCCGTAGGCGCGGGCGCAGTCGAGCATCGCGGGGATGATGTTGCGGTCTTCCATTGCGGCGCGGCGGAGCTCGGCGAGGCGGGCCTCGAGCAGCGCGTTGTCGCGCCGCCCGCGCATCGCCGCCATCCGCTGGCGCTGCTGCTGCTCCGCCTCGTCGCTCACCTTGAGGATGTCGACCGGCGGTTCCTCCTCCTCCACGAACTCATTCACGCCGACGACCAGGCGGCGGTCCTGCTCCACCTCCACCTGGAAGCGCATCGCCGACTGGGCGATCTGCCGCTGGAACCACCCGCCCTCGATCGCCTTGACCACCCCGCCCTGGGCCTCGATCTCGGCGAAGAGGCCGGCGGCCTCGCGCTCCATCCCGTCGGTGAGCGCCTCGACGTAGTACGACCCGCCCAGCGGGTCGGCGACGTTGGGCACCCCGGTCTCATAGGCCAGGATCTGCTGGGTGCGGAGCGCGATGCGCACCGACTCCTCGGTGGGGAGCGCCAGGGTCTCGTCCAGCGCGTTGGTGTGGAGCGACTGGGTCCCGCCCAGCACCGCGGCCAGCCCCTGGTACGCCACCCGGACGATGTTGTTGTGCGGCTGCTGGGCGGTGAGGGTCACCCCGGCGGTCTGGCAGTGGAATCGCATCTGCCAGCTCCGCGGGTTCCGGGCCCCGTACTTCTCGCGCATGGTGCGGGCCCAGATCCGCCGGGCGGCGCGCAGCTTGGCGATCTCCTCGAAGAAGTCGTTGTGCACGTCCCAGAAGAACGAGAGCCGGGGCGCGAAGCTGTCGACATCGAGGCCGCGGACGATCCCGTGCTCCACGTAGGAGAACCCGTTGGCCAGGGTGAACGCCAGCTCCTGCGCCGCCGTCGCCCCCGCCTCCCGGATGTGATAACCGCTGATGGAGATGGTGTTCCACTTCGGGGTGTGGGCCGAAGCCCACTCGAAGAGGTCGACAATCACCTTGAGGGCCGGCTCCACCGGGAAGATCCAGGCATGCTGGGCCATGTACTCCTTCAGCATGTCGTTCTGGATGGTGCCCTGGAGCTTCGCGATGTCCACGCCCTGCCGCTCCGCCGCGGCGACGTAGAAACAGAACAGCATCGCGGCGGGCCCGTTGATGGTCATCGAGGTGCTGACCTGGTCGAGCGGAATCCCGGCGAAGAGGTCGGACATGTCCTCGAGGCTCGAGATCGCCACGCCGCACTTCCCCACCTCCCCTTCACTGCGGGGATGGTCGGAGTCGTAGCCCATCAGCGTGGGGAAGTCGAACGCCACCGAGAGCCCGGTCTGTCCCCGCGCCAGCAGGAACTTGTAGCGCTCGTTGGTGTCCTTCGCCGTGCCGAAGCCGGCGAACTGGCGCATGGTCCAGAGCTTCCCCCGGTACATCGTCGGGTGAATGCCCCGGGTGTAGGGGTACTCGCCGGGAAGCGCCTCGCGGGTGGCCCGTTCCAGCGGCACATCCAGCGCGGTGTACAGCGGATCGGGGGCCCGCCCCGACACGCTGGTGAAGTCGACGTCGCTCCGCAGCGGATGCGCGCCGAAGCGCTCCCGCCAGGCCACCAGCTCGGCCCGGAGCTGCTCGAGTTCCCGCTCCTGCTGGTGCACCCGCGTCTGCAGATCGCGCATCGAGGACTCCGGTTCCCACATCGTCATACGCGTGACCCCTGCTTGAGGGCTTCCAGGACGTCAGATGCCACCTCATAGGGACTGACCCGGCCCAGCGCCAGCTCGTCCAGCCGGTCGCGGATCAGCTGCTCCGCCCCGGTCTCCTGCCACAGCCACTGCCGGGTCGAGCGGTCCACCACCTCGCGGGTCCGCTCGAACAGCCGCTGCCGCCGGCGCTCACCCAGCTCACCGGTGCGCTCCAGCTCCGCCTGGTGCCCATCCAGCGCCGCCACCAGCTCGGCGATGCCTTCCCCCTTCATGGCGACCGTGGCGAGCACCGGGTGACTCCACCCGACGCTCGCGTGAGGATCAGCGGCTGGCGTGGGTGCACCGGTCCGGGGACCGTGATGCGCCTTCACGTGCCGGAAGGCGTTCCCGGCGCGAATCCCCAGCGTGACCTCGATTTCCTGTCGCAGCCGGTCGGCGCCGGGACGGTCGGCCTTGTTCACCACGAAGATGTCGCCGATCTCCATGATCCCCGACTTGAGGGTCTGGATCCCATCGCCCGACTCGGGGACCAGCACCAGGACCGTGCTGTCGGCGCTCCGGGCCACGTCGAGTTCCGACTGCCCGACGCCGACGGTCTCGATCAGGATTCGATCGAAGCCGGCGGCGTCGAGCACGTCGCAGACTTCCCGCGTCGTGGTCGCGAGCCCGCCGAGCGAACCCCGCGTCGCCATCGAGCGGATGAAGACGCCCGGATCGAGCGCCACCGATTCCATCCGGATCCGGTCGCCCAGCAGCGCCCCGCCGGTAAAGGGACTGGTCGGGTCCACGGCGACGACCGCGACGGTGTGCCCCGCCCGGCGATACGCCTGCACCAGTTGTTCGGTGATGGTGGACTTGCCGGCGCCAGGCGGGCCGGTGATCCCGATGCGGCGAGCGTGGCCAAGGTGGGGATGGAGCGACGACAGGAGATCTTCAAAGCCTGGCCGGCCGTTCTCGACGATCGAGATGGCACGGGCGATCGCGGGGGCGCGATGGGCCCGGAGATCGGCCAGGAGGTCGGCTCCATTCATGGCTGTAACTTCGCATGGGAGAACGGGCTAGGCAACTTGAAATGGGCGGGTCGGCGCCGCGGCGACCATCCCCGAGGGACAGACATCCTGCTGGAACCCGTTCCCGGAGTACGTGGTGCCCGTATCGAAGACCCGGCTGGCCCTCCTGCTCGCCACCCTGCCGGCGATGCTGCCCGCGCAGCAGGCCCGCACGCCCCGGATCCTGACGGCGGATGGAGCTCCCTTTCCAGGCCAGTTCTCCCTGCCGCGCTCCGTGCGCGAGCTGCCGGATGGCCGGCTCCTGGTGGTCGACTGGCTGGAGCAGAAGCTGCTGGTCCTCGACTGGGCTCGCGGGACCTCGGCCCAGGTGGGGAGGAGTGGGAGCGGCCCGGCCGAGTATCGCCTGCCGTCCCGGCTCATCCCGCTGGGCGACACCACCCTCCTCCGGGACCTGGGCAACGATCGCCTGCTCCTGATCGGCCCCGACCTCACCTTTCTCGGCTCGTTCCGCGGTCCGGATGACGCGGGGTACCCGGTATCACCAACCGCCGCCGACCGCGCGGGCTGGCTCTACTTCGAGATCCCCGGGTGGGCGGTCAACGCCGCACCGGGAGACTCGATCGTCGTGGCACGATGGAACCGGAAAGGCGGGCGTATCGAGCCGGTGGCGCGGGTGCGCAGCTATACACCGCGGCAATCCTCGGGGCAGCGCATGGGCATCCCCATGGTCATGTTTGCGCCGGAAGACGGATGGGCGGTGGCTCCCGATGGCCGGGTGGTGCTGATTCGCTCGGGGGACTATTCGGTGGAGATCCGGGGGCCGGACAAGCGCGTCGTTCGGGGCCGATCGCAGGCCTACCCCACCCGGGCGGTGCGGGCTGCCGACCGCGAGTGGATGGTGCGGCGCTTTCTTGCCACGAGCCCGATGAGCGGGCGCGGGCCAGGCGGTGGGATGGGTCTCACCCCCGCTGAGCTGCAGACCGACGCGGAAGTGGCCCGTCTGACCGGCGGCAGCGCCTTCGCAGAATCGCTTCCCTATTTCTCACCTGGCGGCGTCTGGATCTCACCGGCGGGCGATACCTGGGTCCAGCGCACCACCGGGGCAGACGAGACCATCGTGCTGGACCGCTTCGACCAGGCCGGCCTCCTCCGCGAGCAGGTGCAGCTCCCGAAGGGACGCACGCCGCTGGCCGTCGGACGGGCCCACGTCTTCGTCACGACCACCGATGCGGATGGCCTCCAGCAGCTGGAGCGCTATCGCTATTGATGGTCACCGGTCGAGCCGCCGGCGAACCAGCCGGGCAATGCCGGCCACGAGCAGCACCCCAACGATCATCCCCACCAGCAGGTACCGCTCGAAGGCCTTCACCTCTCCGGTGAGGGCCGCCGTGCCGTGTCCCAGCAGCGATCCGATCAGGGCAAAGCCGGTGGCAGCGAGCACACAGCCCAGGGCATCGTAGGTAATGAAGCGGCCCAGGGAGAGTCCATGCTGTCCCCAGAAGACCATGCTGGCATTGCGGGTCCCATACACCACCCGCGCCGCCAGCAGCTGCCAGGAGCCCAGCCGGTCGGCGAGCCGTTCGATCCCGGGGCCCACCGAGCGGTAGAACCGGTTCTCCCGGATGTGCCGTCGGAATTTCCGGCCGATGCCGAACCAGGCGAGGTCGCCGACCAGGTTACCCGCCGCACCGGCCGCGATGACTCCGGCGAGCGGCAGGATCCCGAGGTGGACGAGGACGCCCGCCAGGACCAGGCTCAGGTCTCCCTCCACCGTGGCCACCAGGAAGAGGGCGACGAGACCATTGTCGGAGAGGAATCGTTCGAGGGCGCTCATCCGGGCCTGCGGAACCGCTGGCATATGAATTGACAGGCGTTCACCCGACTAAAATACCCGGGCCCGATGAAACTCACCCTCTCCCGCCGGATGGCACTGCTCACCGCGGTGCTGGCACTGCTCCTGGTCACCGGTTCGACCGAGCTCGGTCTCCGGCTTTCCGAGCGCGCCCGGCTCGATGATCTCGAGTCGGAGTCGGTCGACCTCGCCACCACGCTGGCCGAGGACCTGAGCCGGATCGCGCCGACCGGGGAACCCTCCGCCCTGCTGGTCGGCCTGGAAGGGTGGTCCCGGCGGCACATCACCGAGACGACCGCGATCGTCTTCCTGGTCGACAACGGCGCGCTGGTCCCGATCGCCGCGAGCGACAGCACCGTCGACGTGGCACCGACCTCGTTCGACAGCGAGGCCTTCGTCGAGGGCCGGCCGATCTCCTGGTTCCGGGACGAGGCGACGCCGCCCTCCCAGGAGGTCGCGGTGCCGCTGGGCGGCCGGCTGCCGTACGGCGTGCTCCACATCCGGGTCTCCACCGGCCGGCTCACCGAGTGGGCCCATACCGAGCGGCGGCGGGCGCTCCTGCTGGCCCTGACGGCGGCCCTCCTGCTCGCCATCGGCGTGGCGCTCCTGAGCGCCCGCTGGGTGGGCCGGCCCCTCGGCTCGCTCAGCGGCGCGATGGCCGGTGCCCACGGCGGCGCGGAGGGGTCACCGGAGGCGCCCGAAGTGGGTCCTCCCGAGTTCCGGGTCGTGGCCCACAAGTACAACCAGCTCCGCCAGGCGCTGGTCGAGCGGCAGCAGGAGAGCGAGGCGCGGGCCGCCCTGCTCCGCCTCGAGGACCGCGCCCGGAACTACGACCGGCTGGCCCAGGCCGAGGAGATCGCCTCCGCCTTTGCCCACGAGATCGGGACCCCGCTCAATACCATGAACGGCCACCTCCAGCTCCTCCGGGAGGATCTTCGGGTGAACGGCGACCGCGACGCCCAGGAGCGGGTCGAGCTGCTCCTCGCCCAGGTGGACCGGGTGACCAAGATCGTCCGCGGCCGGCTCGACCACGGCGGCTGGCCGGCCTCGGCGGGCGACCGGATCGACCTCGACGGACTGGCCCGCCGTATGCTGAGGTTCATGGAACCCTCGCTGGAGACTGCGGGGGTAAAGCCGCTTCAGGTGTCTTCACCTGAAGGGGCGCCGGTCGCCGCGCGGGGAGATGCCGACCTGGTCGAGCAGGTGCTGCTCAACCTGCTCAAGAACGCCATCGAGGCACTCCCGGCCGGGGGCGAAATCCTGGTGACCACCGGCCGGACCGCCGAGGGGGCGTTCATCCAGGTGGCCGACAATGGGCCGGGTCTCTCCGAAGAGGTCCGGAGCCAGCTGTTCCAGCCCTTCGTCACCTCCAAGGCGCACGGCTCGGGCCTGGGACTCGCCGTGAGCCGCCGGCTCGCGCGTACGCTGGGCGGGGAGTTGTCACTGGTGCCCGCCAGCCGGGGAACCTGCTGGCAGCTGACGCTGCCACTCTATGAGGAATCATGACCGCCAAATCCACGCTGATCGCGGCGCCGCGGCTCCTGCTGGTGGATGACGACGAGGAAGCCTGCCGGCTGCTGGCGGAGGTGCTGTCGCGCGAGGCCTACCAGGTCACCCGCGCCCTCTCCGCCCGCGAGGCGCTGACCCTGGTCGACGAGGAGGGCCCCTTCGACGCGGTGCTGACCGACCTCCGGATGCCGGAAGCGAGCGGCCTCGACCTCCTGGCCGAGCTGCGCAAGCGGGACGGCGAGGCGCTGGTCCTGGTCCTCACCGCCTTCGGCGATGCCACCGGCGCGGCGGAGGCGATCCGGGCGGGGGCCTACGACTTCATCAGCAAGCCCTACGACCTCGCCGAGTTGCGACAGACCCTCTCCCGGGCCCTCGAGCGCCGGCAGCTGGTGGCCGACCGGCAGTCCGGCGCGGTGCCGCTGCCGCTTGCCACCACGACCCCGTCGCCGACCGGCGGGCTGGTGGGCCACAGCCCGGCAATCATCAAGGTGATGAAGCAGGTGGCGCGGGTGGCGCCGAGCCAGGCGACGGTGCTCATCACCGGGGAGACCGGCACCGGCAAGGAACTGGTCGCCCGCACCATCCACCGCTTTTCCGAGCGGGGCGAGAAGCGGATGGTGGCGGTGAACTGCTCCGCCCTGGCCGAGGGACTGCTGGAGAGCGAACTGTTCGGCCATGTGCGGGGCGCGTTCACCGGGGCGGTGAGCAACCGGCCGGGCCTCTTCCGCGAGGCCGACCACGGGACGGTTTTCCTCGACGAAATCGGCGACATCTCGCCGGGGCTGCAGGCACGACTGCTCCGGGTCCTGCAGGAACAGGAGATCGTGCCGGTAGGCGCGGAGCAGCCGATCAAGGTGGACGTTCGGGTGATCGCGGCGACCCACCGGGATCTCCCGACCCTGGTCCAGGAGCGGAAGTTCCGGGAGGATCTCTACTACCGGCTCAACGTGGTGACGGTGAACCTGCCGCCGCTGCGTGAGCGCCGGCAGGATATCCCGCTCCTGATCGACCACTTCCTGACCACGCTGGCGATCCGGCACAACCGCGGCCCGGTGGCGATGGACCCGGCGGCCCAGGCGCTCCTGCTGGCGCACGACTGGCCCGGGAACGTGCGGGAACTGGAGAACGTGCTGGAGCGGGCGCTGGTGCTGGCGGAGATCGACGTGATCGGGCCGGAGCATCTCCCGGAGAGCGTCCGCGCCGCGTCGGTGCGGCACGCCGCGGCCGCCTCGGCGCTGCCGGGTGCGGCGATCGCGGAGGAACCGGCGACCGAGCTGGTGAGCCTCGACGAACTCGACCGGCGGCACGTGTTCCGGGTGCTCGCTGCCATGAACGGAAACCGGGAAGAGTCGTCCCGGATCCTGGGGATCTCGCGGCGGACCCTGACCCGGATGATCCAGCGCTGGGGGTGGAAGCCCGGCGCGCGATAGACGTTCCTCGTTCCTGGTTCCTCGTTCCTCGCTGGTGACGGTGATCACTCGACGGCACGGTGTCGAGCCGGGCCGTTTCGAGGAACGAGGAACGCGGAACGCGGAACGGTCCGGACAAACCGACCCGCCATCCTGTCCCTCCCCGCGCCACTCTGTCTCCCTCCCGACTCGCCGCCGCCGGTAAACCCGCCCAATTTCCCGCGTTCCCAGCGGCACACCGATTGCCCTTCAGGTCCGCGACGTCGTGCTGACGGGTGATCACACGACCGACCCCAACGGAGGAAGCCATGATTCGCAGGACTGCTCTTGCCGCGCTCGCGTTCGCTGCCCTCGCCGCCTCGTCGGCTTCGGCCCAGAGCGCCGCTCCCACGACCCCCGCGCCGGCGAACAAGCAGCAGCCGGCCGCCAAGCCGGCCCCGGCGCCGGCCACCGCTACCGCGAAGACCGCGGCCAAGCCGGCCGAGAAGGCCGCCGCGCCCGCGAAGAAGGCCGCGGAACTGCTCGACCTCAACACCGCGACCCGTGAGCAGCTGGTGGCACTTCCGGGCATCGGCGAGACCTACGCCGACGCGATCATCAAGAACCGGCCCTACAAGGCCAAGAGCGACCTGGTGTCGAAGAAGGTGATTCCGGCGTCGGCGTACAAGAAGGTGCGGGCCCACGTGATCGCCCACCAGGGCTGATCCGCCGGCGCAACTCCCCGCGGAGCACCACGGCAACCCTACCCCCGCTCCGCGTTCTCCAACCGTCCCGTCGGGCCTGTCCCGGCGGGCGGTTTCTTTTCCGGCCCTCCCCCCGACTCGGCCCACCCCGTCTTGACGCCGCCGCCGGGGTGTCGTAACCTCGCACAGGCGCATTCCCACCACGGTTCATCCAGTCCCGCTCTACCCACACCTCCCCGGAGGGATCGGCATGCTTCGATCCGTCGTCCGCGTTGTCGTTTCCGGCGCCGTCCTCGCGCTCCTCGTGCTCACAGCCCGCCCGGTCCACGCCCAGTCCGGCACCGTCACGGGCAAGGTCACCGACAGCACCGGCGCCGCCATCGCGGGCGCGGTGGTGACGGTCGACAAGACCAGCGTCCGGGCCACCACCACCCAGGCCGGCCGCTACACCCTGCGCGGCGTCCCCGCCGGCAGCCAGGTGATCCGGATCCGGGCGATCGGCTTTGTCCCGGCGAGCGTCACCCTCGAGGTGTCAGGCGACCAGACCCGCGATCTGACCCTGGAACGCTCCCCGGTCGACCTCGCCCCGATCGACGTGGTGGTCGGCTCCCGCGGCAAGCACACCGCCGCCGAGGAACTGGCGGTCCCGGTCGACGTGTACACCGCCGAGCAGATCCAGCAGCAGGGCACCACCGAGACCAGCCAGATCCTCCAGAGCCTCTCCCCCTCGGTGAACTTTCCCCGCCAGAGCGTGACCGACGCGAACGACATCATGCGGCCGTTCACCCTCCGGGGCCTCTCCCCCGACCACACCCTGGTGCTGGTGAACGGGTGGCGGCGGCACCAGATGGCGGTGATCAACACCTTCGCCTACGGCATGGGCGCCGGCTCGACCGGTGTCGACATGAACGCGATTCCCGGCGGCGCGGTGGAGCGCATCGAGGTGCTGCGCGACGGCGCCGCGGCCCAGTACGGCTCCGACGCGATCGCGGGCGTGGTGAACGTGGTGCTCAAGGAGGGGAAGTTCGCCCCGTTCCTGAGCACCAACACCGGCCAGTACATCACCGGGAAGGGCTACAGGAACGACGGCACCACCGTCGACCTGAACGGCGGCGTGGGCATCGCGCTGGGCCGGGGGTCGCTGGCGCTGTTCGGCGAGTTCCAGCAGCGCGACCCGACCAACCGGGCCTGGGCCGATCCCTACCTGGTCGACGCGGCCGGCAATGCCGACTCGATCAATCCCAAGAACGGCCAGGTGGTGGTCAAGCGGAACAGCTTCAAGAACCCCGACCATCACTGGGGTGACGGCCTGGAAAAGGACGCGATGACGTTCGCCAACTTCCGGATGCCGCTCAACGCCTCGGGCTCGTCGGAAGTGTACGCCTTCAGCGGCTACAGCCACCGCATCGGCACCGGCAACGGCTACTATCGCTACTTCGACGGCAACCGCAACTGGCAGGAGATCTACCCGCAGGGCTTCCTGCCGCAGTTCAAGCCGACCGACGAGGACTTCTCGATGACCGGCGGCATCCGCACCGGCGCCGGCGGGTGGTCGATCGACTTCGGCGGGTCGTACGGAGTGAACCGCTTCGACTACAACCTGGAGCACACCCTCAACGCCTCGCTGGGCCCCTGCCTCGTGACGGCGTGCGCCCCGGGCCCTGACGGAGTCCTGGGGAACTCGGATGACCCGGGCATTCCCAACCAGACCAAGTTCTTCGCGGGACGGCTGCTCAAGCGCGAGGCGCTGGGTGCGCTCAACATCGCGCGGTCGGTGGAAGTCGGCCTCCCCGGCCCGCTCAACATCGCGGTGGGTGCGACGGTGCGACGGGAACAGTTCAAGATCGAGGCGGGCGAGAAGGCGTCCTGGATCAACGGCAACCACCTCGACCAGGATTCGGCCGGCCCCGCGCCGGGCGGTTCCTCGGTCTTCGGCGGCTTCTCGCCGACCGATGCGAGCGACCACAGCCGCACCAACTACGGCGCCTACGCCGATCTCGAGACCAACCTCTCGAAGCAGGTGCTGGCCAACGTCGCGGGCCGGTTCGAGAACTACAGCGACTTCGGCTCCAACGTCTCGGGCAAGCTGGCGCTGCGTTACCAGCCCAGCCGCCGGGTGGTGATCCGCGGCGCGGCGAGCACCGGCTTCCGCGCGCCGGGCCTGGCCCAGAACTACTTCAGTCACGTGACCACGAGCTACATCGCGGGCCAGCTGGTGGAGGTGGGCAACTTCCCCACCAATAACCCCGCCTCGAAGCTCTTCGGCGCCAAGCCCCTCAAGGAAGAGAAGTCGGTCAACCTGAGCGGCGGGCTGGCGGTGTCGCCGCGGGACAACCTGACGTTCACGATCGACCTCTTCCACATCAAGATCAACGACCGGATCCTGCTGGGCGCGACCTTCGACGACGATACCACCCTCGCCATCCTCGCGGCCAATGGCTACGGCGGGATCGGCGGGCTCCAGTACTTCACCAACGGGCTCGACACCAAGACCCAGGGCATCGACCTCGGCGCCAACCTGCGGGTGCCCGCCGGCCAGAGCGGAACACTCAGCTTCGACCTGGGCGTCAACTACACCAAGAACAAGATCACCCACGTCGACGCGCTGCCGGCGATCCTGGCCAACTCGAGCGAGCCGGGGCTGATCGACTCGGTCACCTACATCGCCATCACCGATGAGCGCCCCGACTGGCGCGGTACCCTGACCACGACTTACGACCGCGGCCGGTTCCACACCCTCGCGCGAGCCAACTACTACGGGAAGTTCTCCTCGGCGGAGCCCGGCTTCTGCGACCTGTGCCGCGAGAACTATGGCGCCAAGACGCTGTTCGACCTCGAGGCGGGCTACAACTTCAACCAGATCAAGGTCTCGGTCGGCGCGCGCAACATCTTCGACGTCTACCCCGACCAGCCCAAGAGCACCCGGGTGGTGGACGGCGCGGGCGACACGGCGAAGGACTTCAACAACAACTTCGGGGTGTTCCCCTGGGCCGCGGCGTCACCGTTCGGGTATAACGGGCGGTTCGTCTATACGAGGGTGGATCTGACGCTGGGGTGGTAGGAAAAGCGGCAAGGCGGCAAGGCGGCAAGGCGGCAAAGCGGCAAGGCGGTCAGGTGCTTCGAGCGTGTGCGCGCACGGATGCGTACAACGCCCAGAGGCACCTGCCCGCCTCGGCACGTCGGGCCTCGAGGGCCGACCATTCCTCCTCGCTCAAGTATGCCAGGTCTCTTGCGAGCCGGATCAGGTACTCGGTCTCGGCGAGCGAGCCGTTGGCCATGTCCAGGAACCTGCAGAATTCCCTCGACCCCTTCTTGGCCGCACCCTCGGCGATGTTTGCCGCCACCGAGACTGCCGCACGCCGAACCTGAGCCACGAGGCCGAACGTCTCGTGACTCGGCCAGTTGCGCGTAACCTTGTATGTGAGGAGGACAAGCTGGTGGGAGTGCTGCCAGGCGAGAAATCGTTCGTAGGTGGGCATGAACCAGCATAAGACACCACTATCAAGCCGGCCTCAAACCAGCGGGGTGTCGCCGCCTCGCCGCCTTGCCGCTTTGCCGCTTTGCCGCCTGTCCGCCTACCCCCTCGCTCTCCCCTCCACCCCCTCCCCCCAGCCGCGCCCGATCCCCAGCGTCAGCCAGCGGTTCCCCGCCATCCGGTCCCACGCGTGGGCACCCATCCAGATCACGAACGTCGCCGCGGCGAAGATGAACGGCCAGGTCCAGGGGTCGTTCGCCAGGCGCAGCCGCGCGACCGCGTCACGGAACACCACCGACTGGAGGAGGAAGGCGCAGAGCGAGTTGCGTCCCAGCACCGTGACCCACTCCACCGCCCGGGGAATGGCGCCGTAGAGGGAGATCAGCGTCGAGAGCCCGATGATGCAGGCGCCGAGTCCGCCGAAGAAGAGCAGGTAGAGCGGGCTGGGCGGCAGCTTGCCGAAGAGGCTGAACGCCTCGGCGGTACCGGGGTGCGTGGCGATGAACTGCTGGGGCCACGGCGTGAGCGCCAGCGCCTTGAGGCCCAGCGCCAGGACGGAGCATGCCACCCCGCGCACGATCAGGCGAACAGCCCACCCTTCCCGCGCCACCTTGGTCCGCGCCGCGAGGAAGCCTTCGCCCAGCACAGTGCCGAGGAGGAACACCCCGGCCCACTGCAGCACCGGGAACCCGAACTCGAGGGCGTGGCTGGTCGAGGGGCCGGTCAGGATCTCCTGGGCCAGCGCGAGCTGCGCCGTCACGGGATGCCAGTGCAGGTGGATCGCCCAGCCCAACACGTAGAAGCAGGCGCCGAGCGTGAGCCGGATCAGGTTGCTGGTGGGCGGAAGCAGGATGACGCCCAGCATCAGGTTCAGGGCGACGAGATCGGTGATGAAAAACTGCCGGAAATCGCGGTTGCGGGGAGCGAGCAGGACGTCGGAGCACACCAGGATGGCGTGCACCACCACAAGCATGAACAGCGCCCTGTCGAGTACGAGCAACTTCCGGTGCGGCAACGCCTCAGCCCTGGTACGCCCCAGGACAAAAGCGAGCGTCAAACCTGACACCAGGACAAACGTGGGGCTCGCGATCATCCCCATCCGGTGTAGCCAAAGCAGGACACCGTTGGAGGTGGGAACCCACGGTTCTTCGGAAAAATGGGCAAAAAAGACACAAAGCATGGCCGCGCCACGGGCGAAATCGATGGACGATTCCCGGGAAGCGGTGCCGACCTTGGTTGTCGCCATGCTGGGGGCTCCGGGCCACATTGGCTTGCTGCGGGGGCATGACCCTAGGAGCAAGCCGCATGCCCGAAAATTTCCCACGGAGCCGACCTACACCCCCAGGAGGAGACCCGCCAAGCCGAAGAGGAGGGAGTACCCGCAGACGTCGGTGAATGTGGTCACGAAGATCGAGGACGCGATCGCCGGATCGATCCCCATCCGGTTGAGCAGCAGCGGAATGAAGGCCCCCGCGAACCCCGCCACGAAGAGGTTGCCGGTCATCGCCAGGAAGACGACCAGCCCGAGGTTGTGCCCGTGGCCCAGCACCGTCGCCACGAGGGCCGCGGCGATCCCGTTCACCGCCCCGTTGGTGAGCCCGGCCAGCATCTCCTTGCCGATGATCGGCATCGCCTTCCCCACCGGCACCAGGCCCAGCGCCACCCGTCGCACCGTGACGGCCAGTGCCTGGGTCCCGCCGTTGCCCCCCATCCCGGCGATGACGGGCATCCAGAAGATCAGCGCCTGCACCGCCGCGACCTTGCCGCTGAAGTAGCTGGCGACGCCCCCCGCGGCGAAGGCGGTGACGAGGTTGATCAGCAGCCAGGGGAGCCGGCTCCGCACCGCGCCGTGCCATGGCGCTGCGAGCTCTTCGTCGGCGGAGGTACCGCCGAACTTGAGGAGGTCCTCGGTCTGCTCCGCCTCGACGACGTCGATCACGTCGTCGAAGGTCACCTGCCCCAGCAGCTTCCCGCCCTGGTCCACCACCGGCACCGCCGGGACGTTGTAGCGCCCGATGACCCGGGCCACTTCCTCCTGGTCGGTCTCCGGCGCCACCCGGACCTCGGTGTCCTCCATGAAGTCCTGCACCAGCCGGTGCGCCGGCGTGGTGACGAGCCGCTTGATCGGGAGCACGCCCAGCAGGTGGTCCTGCTCGTCGATGACGTACACCTGGCTGAAGTCCTCGATCTCTTCCGCCTGCCGCCGCAGCGACTCGATCGCGTCGCCGGCGGAATCGGTGGCCCGCACCGTGACCACCTGGGCGGTCATGAGGCCGCCGGCAGTCTCGGGGTCGTACTGGAGCAGCTCCTCGATGTCGGCCCGGTCCTCGACCTCGGCCAGGATCTTCTCCTGGTCTTCCGGGTCGAGCGCGCCGACCAGGTCGGCGGCCATGTCGTCGGGGAGTTCGTCGACGATCTCGCCGGCGGTCTCGGGCGCCTCCTCCGCCAGCTGCTCCAGCGTCTCCTCGACCTGGGTGTCGTCCCCCATCTCGACCAGCGCCGCCGACGAGAGCCGGGGCGGCAGCGCCTTCACGACCTCGATGCGCTCGTCCTCGTCGAGGTTGGAGAGCACGTCGCCGAGGTCGGCGGGCTCGGCCTTCTCGGCGAGGGCGAGAAAGCCGCGCAGGTTGCCCCGCTGCAGCAGGTCCAGCATCGACTTGACGATGGCGACAGGACGAATCATCGGCGGGTCCCGCTCTCCGGCGTGGGGGCCAGCACCACCGGCGCGGGGGGGCCGCGCCGGATGATCACGCGCTCCACCCGGGTGGGCCCGGCCTGGAGCACATCGAACTCGAGCCCGCGCACCAGGAACCGCTCCCCCGGCTGGGGAATCCGCCCCGCGAGCTCGGTGAGGAGCCCGCTCGCGGTGCTGGTGCGGGCGCTGGGCAGGGCCACCTCGAAGCGCTCCTCGATGGCGCTGATCGGGGTGCCGCCGTCGGCATCGAACACCAGCGGGCCGGCGCTCTCCGGCCGCGCCACGCTGTCATACTCGTCGAAGATCTCGCCCACCAGCTCCTCCAGCAGGTCCTCGAGCGTCACGATGCCCAGGGTCCCGCCGAACTCGTCCAGCACCACGGCGAGGTGGCGCCGCTCCCGCTGCATGTCGAGGAGCAGGTCGCCGCAGGTGCGGCTCGCCGGCGCCTGCGCCACCGGCCGCACCGGGAGCCGGTCGCCGGGCTTGAGCTTGAAGAGGTCGAAGGCGTGGAGCATCCCGACGATCTCGTCGAGCGTGCCGCGATACACCGGGAGCCGGCTGTAGCCGCTCTGGGCAAACACCTCGGCGATGTCGTCGAGCGAATCGTCCTCGGACACAGCCACGAGGTTGGTGCGGGGCGTCATCACCTCCCGCACCGGCCGCTCGGTGAAGGTCATCACCCCGCCCACCATGATCAGCTCGTCGTCGGCGGCGAGCCCGGCGGCGGCGCCTTCGCGCCAGACCGCGCGCAGTTCCCCGGCGCCCGGGACCGGCCGGGCCGGCAGCAGCAGGCCTACCCCGCGCGACACCGGGCGGAGCAGCGGCACCACCAGGTTCCGGAGCGCCTCGGCCCGGGGCCGGGCGAGCCAGCGGGGGATCAGGTAGCCGGCGAGAATCACCGACGGCACCGCCACCAGGATGAGCAGGAGGGCGACGGCGGCGAGGGTGAAGCCGGTGAGGAGCGCCGGAATCGCGGCGCCGATGATGATGACGCCGAGCGCCGTGAGGATGGCGGTGACGCTCAGGTACTGCTCCATCTCGGCCAGCCAGGTGATGCTGCCGGTCGCGCCCTTGAGCTGGGCCGCCACCGCCCGGGTCAGCTCCAGCCGCGAGAGCGAGACCAGCGCCGTGCCCGCGACCGCGCCGAAGATCGCCAGCAGGAGCCCGACCGAGAAGATCGTCCAGATCATGCGCCCTCCTCCGCCGGCGCCTCGACCGGCTGGGGACGGGTCACCCGTACCCGGCGGATCCGGCGCCGCGCCACCTGCTCGGCGAGGAGCGTGATGCCGTCGACCTCGATCTTCTCGCCGCTGCGCGGCACCCGGCCGAAGGCGTCGAGCACGAGGCCGCCCACCGTGGTCACGTCCTCCCGGCGGAAGTTGTGCCCCAGCAGCGACTCGAGTTCGGAGAGCGGCACGCCGCCTTCGACCGAGAGGTTCTCCCCCTCCTCGATGATCGGCTTGGCCTCGTCCACGTCGTGCTCGTCCTGGATCTCGCCCACCACCTCCTCGAGAATGTCCTCGAGAGTGATGAGCCCGGCGGTTCCGCCGAACTCGTCGACCACCACCGCGAGGTGTCCAGGGCCGCGCTGGAAATCACGCAGCTGCCGGTCGAGCGTCTTCCCCTCGGGCACGAAGGCGGCGGGCCGGATGAGCGCATGCCAGTCCTCGGGCGCGTGGCCCCGGGGGAAGCTCGCCATCATGTCCTTGGCATACAGGATCCCCACCACCGCGTCGGGATGCCCATCGAAGACCGGGACCCGGGCATGCTCCGAGGCGTTGAGCGTCGCCACGACCTCTTCGGGGGTGGCGGAGTTGTCCACCGCGACCATGTCGATCCGCGGGGTCATCACCTCCGCCACCGTCATGTCGGCGAGGGAGAAAAGGCCGAGCAGCATGTCGCGGCGGACCGGGCCGCTCTCGCGGTTCATCGGCGGCACGGGGGGACGGACCCGGGCGTCGGCCCAGGCGATCAGGCGGAGCAGGAACCCGATGGGACGGAGGGAGCGGAGCGCGCCGGGACGGACCAGCGGCGGAAGGTCGGGGGCGAGCGCCGCCACGATGCGGGGGAGAATGCTCGCCACCAGCCAGACCATCAGCACGCCAAGAATGAGGCGCCCCAGCGCGCCGATCGGCCCGAAGACCCACCACCCCTCGGCCAGCCCCGCGGAGGCACCGGCCAGCACCAGCGCGGCGAGGTGCCCCACGTAGAGCGCCCGCGCCGGGGGCAGCGCCTCGGCGTCCAGGTGGCGCTGATCCGAGAGAATGCGCGGCACCTCGGCGTCGGCCTCGCCGGCCAGCGACAGCCACGCGGCCCAGAGCGCGAACAGCAGGGTCGCGAGCGGAGTGATGAGGTGGTGGAGCGTCTGGATCACGCGAGTGCCTTTACGTAGCGCTCCTGCCGCTTCCACATGGCCGAACGGGTGCGGCCGGGTCCCTCGGGATGATCATAGCCGAGCACGTGGAGGGTGCCATGCACCACCAGCCGGGTCAACTCTTCCCTGGGAGAGATCCCCAGCTCCCGGGCCGAACGCGTGGCCACCGCCGGGCAGATGTAGACGTCGCCCAGCAGCGATCCATCAGGCGCCGGCAGCGCGAAGGAGATGACGTCGGTCGCGGTGTCATGTCCCTTCCAGTCGCGATTGAGCGTTCGCATCCGCGCTGGGGTCAGGAAGGTGACCGCGATCTGCGCTCTCCGTCGTTCCCGGCGGAGCACGCCGTCGACGAGGCGTGCGACCAGGGCACGTCCTAAAGCGGGCGAGGCGGCAGCGGAACTTTTCCTCCGCTGGCCGCCTTGCCGCTCTGCCGCTTTCCCGCCTCTAGCCGTGCTGGTCCTCCGCATACGCCTTGATGATCTCCCGCACCAGCCGGTGCCGCACCACGTCCGCCTCGTCGAGGTAGCAGAAGGACACGCCGTCGATGCCGGGGAGGATGCGCTCGACCTGCACCAGCCCCGAGTCTTCCCGCTTGGGGAGGTCGATCTGGGTCTTGTCGCCGGTGACCACGACCTTGCTGTTCACGCCCAGGCGGGTCAGGAACATCTTCATCTGGGCGCCGGTCGCGTTCTGCGCCTCGTCGAGGATGATGAACGCATCGGCGAGGGTGCGGCCGCGCATGTAGGCGAGCGGCGCGATCTCGATGACCCGCTGCTCCAGCGCCTTCTGCACCCGGTCGTGCGGCATCATGTCTTCGAGCGCATCGTACAGCGGCCGCAGGTAGGGATCGACCTTCGCTTGAAGGTCGCCGGGGAGGAAACCGAGCGACTCGCCCGCCTCGACCGCGGGCCGGGCCAGCACGATCCGCTTGACCCGCTTCCGGGCCAGCGCCTCGACCGCCTTGGCGACGGCGAGGTAGGTCTTGCCGGTGCCCGCGGGGCCGATGCCCACGACGATATCGTGGGTCGAGACCGCCTCGAGATACTCCCGCTGCCCCTGGGTCTTGGGCGCGATCACCCGCCGGAGCCCGGGCAGGATGATCTTCTGGTCCATCGAGCCCATCGATTCGGCCGCGGGACCGGCGGCCACCAGCCGGGCCACATCCTCGGGCGTCACCGACTCGCCCATCCGGGCAAGCTCCAGCATCCCCTGCACCACCGGGTTGGCGCGCTCGACCTGCTCGAGGCTGCCGCCGAGGAGGAGGGTGTCGCCCCGGAGCGTCGCGCGGACGCCGGTGGCGCGCTGCAGTTCAATCAAGTTCGCATCGTTGACGCCGGTGAGCAGCAGGGGGTCTGCGCCCTCGGTCGAGAGACGGTGCGTGATGTCGTCGGACATTCGAGCTCCGTGTGATCGTTCCGGAATTCCGTCATCCCGAGCGCAGCGAGGGATCCCTGCTTTTTCTGAAGAAGATCAGGGATTCCTCGGGCGTTTGCGCGCCCTCGGAATGACAGAATTTCGTCCTACTCCACCACCTTCACGTGCAGCGCCTCGAGGTCCTTCGCACTCACCTGGGTCGGCGCGCCTTCGAACAGCGCCCGTGCCGCGGTGGTCTTCGGGAACGCGATCACGTCCCGGAGCGAGGTGGCGCCAGCCAGCAGCATCGCGATCCGGTCGAAGCCCAGCGCGAAGCCGCCATGGGGCGGCGCGCCGGCGGCGAGGCCGTCGAGCAGGAAGCCGAACCGGCGGCGGATCTCCTCCGGCGAAATCCCCAGCAGCCGGAAGATGGTCTGCTGCACCGCCGGGTCGGTGATGCGGATCGAGCCCGAGCCGAGCTCGTTGCCGTTGTAGACCGCGTCGTAGTGCACCGCCCGGCAGTGCCAGGGATCGCTCTCCAGCCGCCCGGTGTCCTCCGGGTGCGGCGAGGTGAACGGATGGTGCACGAAGACCCACTCGCCACTCGAGCTGTCCTGCTCGAACAGCGGGAAATCCACGATCCAGCAGAAGGCGTGCTTGGTGCTGGGCGTGACACCGGGGCGGCGCACCAGCTCCATGCGCACCGCGTGGAGCGCCGGGCTGGTCACTTCGTCCTTGCCGACCACCGCCAGCAGCAGGTCCCCTTCGCTGGCCGTGACGCCCGCGAGCCCCTCGGCGCCAAAGGCCTTTACGCCCTGCCCTTCCCAGCCCGCGGCGGTGCGCTTGGCCCAGATGAGCCCGCCCGCCCTGGCGCTCTTGGCGGCGGCGGCCATGACGTCGATTTCCTTCCGGCTCGCCGCGCCGGCGCCCGCCGCGACGATGCCCCGCAGGCGCCCGCCACCGGCAATCGCGGTGGTGACGAACTCGGCCGCGTCGGCTTTCACCGCCTTGGTGAGGTCCTGGATCTCGAAACCGTAGCGGAGGTCGGGCTTGTCGATGCCGTACTTCTCCATCGCCTCACGGTAGCCCATCCGCCGGAACGGGGCCGAGATCTTCTCCCCCGCCTCGTCCCAGAGCGCCACCAGCACCGCCTCGATGTACCCCTGCACATCCTCCTGCCGCACGAAGGAGGATTCGATGTCGATCTGGGTGAACTCCGGCTGCCGGTCGGCGCGGAGGTCCTCGTCCCGGAAGCAGCGGGCGATCTGGAAGTAGCGATCATAGCCCGCCACCATCAGCAGCTGCTTGTAGATCTGCGGCGACTGCGGGAGGGCGTAGAACTCGCCGGGATGCACCCGGCTCGGCACCAGGTAGTCGCGCGCCCCTTCGGGCGTCGGCTTGGTGAGGATCGGCGTCTCGATCTCGAGAAACTCGAGCTCGGCCAGGGTCTTCCGCGCCCGCTGCAGCAGCTGGTGGCGCATGACCAGGTTGGCCTGGAGTTCCGGCCGGCGGAGGTCGAGGATCCGGTGCTTGAGCCGGAGCTCCTCGGCGGGAAGATCCTCCCCTTCCTTCCGGGCCACCGGGATCACCGGCGTCGCGGCCGGGCCCACCACCGTGAGCGCCGAGACCTTCACCTCGACCTCGCGGGAGGCGAGGGCCGCGTCACGGGCCGACTCGGGACGCAGCTCCACCTTCCCCTCCACCAGCACGACCGTCTCGGCGCCGAGCGTGCCGGCGAGCGCGATCACGTCCCTGGGCGTGGTCTTGGGATCGAAGGAGAGCTGGACCAGCCCGTCGCGGTCACGGAGATCGATGAAGATGACGCCGCCCAGGTCGCGCACCCGGTGGACCCACCCGCCCAGCCGGACGGACTGGCCCACATGCTCCCGGCGGAGACTGCCACAGCGGTGACTGCGCATCGCGGTTGCGACGGTCATCGTTCTTCGGCCTCGACAAGCAACTGGTTGAACTCTGCCGGCGTCGCCGCCCGCATGAGGGCCTCGCGCACCGACTCGCGGCGCACCAGCCGGGCGATGCGGGACAGCGCCTTCACGTGCTGGCCGGCCGCGCTCTCCGGCCCGATCAGCAGAAAGAACAATCGCACCGGCGCACCGTCGAGGGCCTCGAAATCGACCCCACCCGGGTGGCTGCCGCAGACCAGCGAGAGGTCGCTCACCGCGGCGACCTTGGCGTGCGGAATGGCGATCCCATGGCCGATGCCGGTGGACAGCACGGCTTCGCGCTCGAGGACCGCGGAGAGGAGCGGTGCGGGATCGACCTGGGCCCGTTCGGCGAGGAGATGGGTCAGCTCGCGCAGCACGCCCGGCTTGTCGCTGGCGCGAATCGGCACCCGGATGCGATCGGGGGTGAGCAGTTCGGTGAGGAGGAGTCCGGAATCTGGCACAGTTCGGGGAATGGTAATTTGCTGAGTGGGAGAGGGGAAGTGTTTGTGACAGTTTGAGTTACGGGGGTGGCCCGAGGTAGCTTCGCAGGGAAAAGCAGGGATCCCTCGGTCGCTGCGCTCCCTCGGGATGACAGACCTTCACTGTTATTCTTCCCTCCGATGAGTACCGCCATCCTCGACCTCACGCCCGACGCCGCCGCGGCAGCCCTCAATGCCTGGGCGACGGAAAAGCAGCTCCCGGCCTACCGCGCGCGGCAGCTCCTGCCCCGCCTCTGGGAGCGGCCGATCGGCAGCTGGCAGGAGGCGACCGACCTTCCCGCCGCCCTTCGGACCGAGCTCGACCAGGCCTTCCCGCTGGAGCGGCTCACCCGCGAGACGGTGCAGCAGTCGGCCGACGGCACCCGGAAGTACCTCTGGCGGCTCCATGACGGTGAGCTGATCGAGTCGGTACTGATCCCCTCGGGGACCCGCCGCACCCTCTGCATCTCGTCCCAGGCGGGGTGCGCCCTGGGCTGCGTCTTCTGCGCCACCGGCCGGATGGGCTTCCGGCGGAACCTGACCCCCTTCGAGATCGCGGGCCAGGTCCGGGAGCTGGTCCTCGCCGACCCGGAGGACAAGCCCAGCAACATCGTCTTCATGGGGATGGGCGAGCCGCTGCTCAACTGGCCCGCGGTCGACGTCGCCCTCACCGTGCTGAATCACCCCAACGGCTTCGGCATCGGGGCCCGCCACATCACCGTCAGCACCGTGGGCATCATCCCCGGCATGGAGGCGCTCGCCGCGCGGCCGGAGCAGTTCCGCCTGGCCATCTCGCTCCACGCCCCCACCAGCGCCCGGCGCATCGAGCTGATGCCGATCGAGAAGAAGTACCATCTCGACGACGTGCTCAAGGCGGCCGCGGCCTTCAAGAAGCGGATCACCTTCGAGTACGTCCTGATCGCGGGGAAGAACGACACGGACAAGGACGCCGACGCGCTGGTGGCGCTGGCCCGCCGGATGAGCGCGCTGGTGAACATCCTCCCGCTCCACCCGGGGGGCGCGCCCGGGCTCACACCGACTGCCCCGCTCGCCATCCGCGACTTTGCCGACCGGCTCCGCGCTCGCGGCGTGGAGGCCGTGGTGCGGCGGAGCCGCGGGCTCGACATCGCGGCCGCCTGCGGGCAGCTGCGGGTCGAGACCGAGCGAAAGCGCCGCGCCGCAAAGCCCGCATAACCGCAGCAGCTAATCACGAAGAACACGAAGCCACGAAGATCACGAAGCAAGACCCGAAGAGGCTGATCGGCTGTTCTTCGTGCGGTCTTCGTGCTCTTCGTGTCTTCGTGGTGGCAGTTCGACCGTCGGCACACCCCGCCTCGCGTCACGCCACCGGATCACCGCTCCCGAACAAGTACTTGGGACCGTACTCACCGATGTACCCGTGGTGACTTCGGAGCGCCGTGCCATCCCACTCGTGCAGCAGGAACCCCGGCGGCTCCATCACGAAGACCTCGGGTCCGTCCGGCACCAGTTCGAGCGGAATCTGGTGGGCGGTGCTGGGCGCGATCATCCCCACCGCATGACCCAGGAGTCGAACAATCGTCTGGTGCACGTGCCCGGCGAGCACTCCCACCACCTGCCGGTGGCGGGCGAGGATCGCGAGAAGGTCATCGCGATCTTCCAGGCCGAGCTGGTCCATGAACCCGATCCCCACGTCGAAGGGCGGATGATGCAGCGCCACGATGGTGGGCCGCGCCGCCCCGGACGCGAGCGTGCCCTCCAGCCAGGCCAGCTGCTCCGCCCCAAGCCTCCCCTCCCCCTGCATCGGGATCACCGAATCGAGCGCGACGATGCGGAGCGGGAACCGGTCGTCCACGTAGGCGAGGCACTCGGGCGAGCGCACCTCCCCCAGGTACCGGCCGAGGGCCGCGCGCAGGTGCCCGCGATGATCGTGATTGCCCGGCAGCACCAGCGCAGGGATGGTCAGCCGCTCGAGCACCGCCCGCGCCAGCGCGTACTCCTCCGGCAGCATGCAGTCGACGATGTCACCGGTGAGGAGGACGAGGTCGGGCCGGGGGGCCATCCGCTCGACCTGCGCGATCGCACGCTCGAAGAACGGGAGGGTCTCGACCCGCCCGGCGAGGGGGTCGCCGGGGCGGCGGAGATGGGGGTCGGAGAGGTGGAGGAGGCGCATCGGCGAGGCGGCTAGGCGGATAGGCGGCTAGTGAGTCCTTGATTTGGCTGGCCGGTCTGCACCACATGGAAACACTAGCCGCCTAGCCGCCTCGCCGCCTACCCCGTCGCCCCGAACCCGCTCGAAATGCAGTTGATCGACAGGAGCAGCGACGCCAGGTACTCCTGCCGCTCCTGCTCCCCCGCCGACGCCCGGAAGCGGCGCAGCAGTTCCACCTGCTGCCGGCTCACCTGGTTGATCGTCGGCATGCGGCGGTAGAGCCGGCGGCGGAACCGGGGGAAGCGCTCGGCCGGCTCCTTCGAGCCGGTGACCTTGAGGATCGCTTCGACGGTGCGGGCGTACTCCTCCTCGACCATGCCGAACACCTCGTTCCGGAGCTCGGTGTCGGGCACCAGCTCGGCGTACATCCGGGCGATGTCGAGGTCGACGTAGCACAGCGTCTTGTCCACCTCGTCGATCACCAACCGGAAGAGCCGCGAGTCGTTGTACATCCGCTGGATCAGCTTGGCACCCCGCTCTCCCCGTACCTGGAGGAACGTGAGCAGCCCGCTGCCCACACCGTACCACCCGGTGATGAAGTGGCGGTTCTGCGACCAGGCGAAGACCCACGGAATCGCGCGGAGGTCGGCCAGCGTCCGGGCGCCGGTCCGTCGGGCGGGCCGCGAGCCGATGTTGAGCAGCGTGAGTTCTTCCAGCGGGCTCGCGGCGGCGAAGTAGCTGATCAGGTTCGGCTTCTCGACGAAGCGCCGGTAGGCGGCCTGGGCGGCGCCGGAGAGCGCCTCCATGGCTTCATCGAACTCGCTGGTCGCCACCAGGGCCGCTTCCTGCTTCGAGCGGAGGGTGTGCTCGATGACGCCGGCGGTCAGCAGCTCCAGCTGGTACTGGGCCGTGCCGCGGTTGGCGTACTTGAACGAGACCACTTCGCCCTGCTCCGTCAGCCGCATCCGCCCGCCCACCGACCCCGCCGGCTGGGCCGCGATCGCACGGCCGAGCGGCGCGCCGCCCCGGCTCACGCTGCCGCCGCGGCCGTGGAAGAACGAGATCGGCGTGCCGCACTCCTCGCCCACCCGGGTGAGCCGGGTCTGCGCCTTGGAGAGCTCCCAGTTGCTCGAGAGGAAGCCGCCGTCCTTGTTGCTGTCGGAGTAGCCGATCATCACTTCCTGGGTCCCGCCCAGCGCCCGCACTGAGCGGCGCACCACCGGCGTGCCGAGGAGCTCGCGCATGATGGCCGGGGCACGATGCAGGTCGTCGATGGTCTCGAACAGCGGCACGATGGGAAGCGTGCAGCTCTCCAGCCCCGCCTCGTCGGCAAAGAGGCCCGCCTCCTTGGCCAGCAGGTAGGCGCCGAGGACGTCGGCCACCTCGCGCGTCATGCTCAGCACGAAGCTGCCGAAGGCCTCGCGGTCCAGCTCCGCCCGCATTTCCCTGACCAGGCGGAACATCCCCATCGTCTCCTGCACGTCGGGCGGGAAGACGTCGAGGGGCCGGTCGCCCCGGCGCGGCCGGGCGAGCTCGGCGAGGAGCCAGTTCTTCCAGGCCTCGGAGTGGAACGGGGGCGGCTCCCCCTCGTTGCCGGTCGTCACCCGCCAGAGGGCGCCCAGCGCCTGCCCCAGCCGGGTCGAGTTCTCCCGCAGGTCGAGCCGCACGGTGCTGAACCGGAACGCCTCCGCCTCGCGCCGCACCGGCCGCACCAGGTTGGCGGCGATGCTCTTGCTCCCGCCGTGCGCCAGGCCGAACTCCACATTGCGCAGGTCGCCGATCAGGTCGTCGGCGGTGGCGTACCCCTCCTCCACCGGCGCGGTCTTCCCCTTCTCCGCGTGGGCGATGGCCCCGTTGAGCCGGGCCATCATCGCCGCGAGATAGTGCCGGAAGACTTCGCCCGGGTTCCGCGCCACGATGCCCTG
This sequence comes from Gemmatimonadales bacterium, assembly GCA_046327735.1. GTDB lineage: Bacteria > Gemmatimonadota > Gemmatimonadetes > Gemmatimonadales > GWC2-71-9 > JADJOM01. Next base: position 117,344 of record JAXLXZ010000009.1, read on the forward strand.
GCCGTCCGGTACCAGCGAGAGCGCCCGCTCCAGCCCCTGGCGGAACTGGGAGCCGGGGTCGATCGCCCGCTCGGTGATGCTCAGGGTCCGCAGCAGCTCGGTGAGCCGCTGGCGATAGCGATAGAGGCTGGCGAGCCGGTTCTCGTGCAGGGTGCGGCGGGTGACGGCGTTGGTGACGAACGGGTTGCCGTCGCGGTCGCCGCCGATCCAGGAGCCGAACTGGAGGAACGGCGGAATGAGGAACCGCTCGGTGGGCCAGATCTGGCTCAGGACCCGGTCGAGCTTCTCCAGCGTCTCGGAGGTCGCCTCGAAGAGCGTCTCGTTGAAGAAGTGGATGCCCCAGTACACCTCCTGCGGCACCGTCGGCTTCTCCAGCCGGAGTTCGCCGGTCATCCAGAGCAGCTCGATGTCGTTCCGGAGCTGCTCGTGGATGTGGGCCCGTTCCCGCGGCGTCCAGCGGGGCGACTCGAGGTCCACCAGCCGGCGATAGACCCGGCGGTGCTTCTCGAGCACGGTGACCCGCTTGGCCTCGGTAGGATGGGCCGTGATCGTCGGCCGGATGCGGAGGTGCCCGAGCAGCTCGCGCACCTGTTCCGCGCCGGCCATCTTCTCGCCGACCACGTCGTGCAGCACCTGGATCAGCGTGCCCCGCACCCCCTCCGGCCCCCGCTCCGTCTCGGTGTGCCGGCGCCGGCGCATCCCGGCGTTCTGCTCCGCGATCGAGAGCAGCTGGAACCAGATCCCCTGCGCCCGCAGTCCCGCCTCGAGCCGTTCGGCATTGCCGAGATCGAGCGAGCCGCCGTGGAGCACGGTCTCGATCCCCGGCTGGCGCGCCTTCACCACCTCCACCAGGTGGCCGAAGAGCAGCTCCGCCACCTCGGTGGCGTAGTGGGCCGCCTCCGCCGCGACCGGGTCGGTCGACTCGGGGAGCGCCTCGGGGAACGGGCTCGCGGTCTCGCCGGTCACACGACCCGGTCGCGCACCGGCTGGCCGGCGAAGAAGAGGGTGAGGTTCTCGATCGCGCGCATCCCCATCGCCACCCGGGTTTCCAGCGTGGCGCTGCCGAGGTGCGGCAGGAGGGTGACGTTCTCCATGGTGAGGAGCTCGGGAGTGACCGCGGGCTCCTTCTCGAATACGTCGAGCCCCGCCGCCGCGATCGTGCCGGCCTTGAGCTCCTGCACCAGCTCCGCCTCGTTCACCACGTCACCCCGCGCGGTGTTGATCAGGATGGCGTGCTTCTGCATCTGGCGGAGCCGGGCGCTGTTGATCAGGTGCCGGGTCTCGGGCGTGGCCGGGCAGTGGAGCGACACGAAATCGGCCTCGCCCAGCACCTCGTCGATCGAGTTGCGGGGCTCGGCACCGAGGGCCTTCGCCTCCTCCGGCTTGGGCGGGAAGGGATCGTGGAAGATCACCTTCATTCCAAACCCGTGATGGGCCCGCTTCGCGACCGCCCGCGCGATCCGCCCGAAGCCGATCAGGCCGAGCACCTTGCCGCTGACCTTGGCGCCGAGCATGTGGGTCGGGCGCCACCCGGTCCAGGCCTTCTCCCGGACGTGCCGGTCGCCCTCGGCGCCGCGCCGCGCCGCCATGAGCAGCAGCGTCATCGCGATGTCGGCGGTATCGTCGGTCAGGACGTCGGGGGTGTTGGTGACGGTCAGGCCACGGGCCTTCGCGGCGTTGACGTCGATGTTGTTGAAGCCGACCCCGAAATTCGCGATGATCTTCGTACGGAGCGGCTCCGCCGCCAGCACCTCCGCCGTGATCTTGTCGGTCACGGTGGGGAGGAGCCCGTCGGCGGTCCTGAGCGCGTCCTGCAGCTGCGCCGCGGTCAGCGCCACGTCGTCGCGGTTGATGACCGCGTCGAACCGCTTCGCCGCCTCCGCCTCGCAGGCCGCCGGGATCTTCCGGGTGATGACGACCCGAGGCCTGGCGCTCACCGGGTCACCAGCCGCTTCTTCGGCGGCTTGTTGGCGAGCGCCTCCGCCACCGCTTTGCCCAGCTCCGCCGGGCTCGGCGCTACGTGGAGCCCCAGCGACCGCATGATCTCGGCCTTCTCCGCGGCGGTGTCCCCGAAGGCGCTGATGATGGCGCCGGCGTGGCCCATCCGGCGCCCCTTCGGCGCGGTCAGGCCGGCGACGTAGCCGATCACCGGCTTGGTCATGTTCTCCTTGACCCACATCGCCGCCTCGGCCTCCTGCGGCCCGCCGATCTCGCCGATCATCATGACCGCTTCGGTCTCGGGGTCCTGCTCGAAGAGGCTGAGGATGTCGAGGAAGCTCGACCCGTTCACCGGGTCGCCCCCGATACCGATGCTGCTGGAGACGCCAATGCCCAGGTCCTTCATCTGCGAGGCGGCCTCGTAACCCAGGGTGCCCGAGCGGGTGACCAGGCCGACGCTGCCCTGCTTGTAGATGTGACCCGGCATGATGCCGAGCATGCACTTGCCGGGGGAGATCATGCCCGCGCAGTTGGGGCCGACGAGGGTGGTGCGCCGCTCCTTCGGATACCGCCGCAGGTAGCGCTTCACCACCATCATGTCCTGCGCCGGGATCCCGTCGGTGATGCAGCAGACCAGCTTGATCCCGGCATCGGCGGCTTCCATGATCGCGTCGGCGCAGAAGGCGGCCGGCACGAAGATGATGCTGGCGTCGGGGTAGACCCCCTCCACCGCGTCCTTCACCGTGTTGAAGACCGGCAGCCCCATGTGGGTCTGCCCGCCTTTGCCCGGCGTCACGCCACCCACGACCTTGGTGCCGTACTCCACCATCTTCTGGGCGTGGAAGGTGGCCTTGTCGCCGGTGAAGCCCTGGACCAGGACCCGGGTGAGTTCGTTGATGAGGATCGCCATGGGTCAGTTCCCCTTCCCCTTCTTCCACGCCGCCACGACCTTGGTCGCGGCATCGGCCAGGCTGTCGGCCTGGATCAGGTTGAGTCCCGACTCATCCAGGATCTTGCGGCCTTCCTCGACGTTGGTGCCGGCGAGCCGCACCACCAGCGGCACGTTCACGCCGACGTCCTTCACCGCCTGCACCACTCCCTTGGCCACCCAGTCGCAGCGGTTGATGCCGGCGAAGATGTTCACCAGCATCGCGCCCACCTTCTTGTCCTGCAGCACCAGCTTGAACGCCATCGCCACCCGCTCGGGGGAGGCGCCGCCGCCCACGTCGAGGAAGTTGGCGGGGTTCCCGCCGGCGTGCTTGATCATGTCCATCGTGGCCATCGCGAGGCCGGCGCCGTTGATGATGCAGCCGATCTCGCCGTCGAGCGCCACGTAGTTGAGCCCGTGCTCCCCCGCCTGCGCCTCGCGGGGATCCTCCTCGGCGTGGTCGCGGAGCTCGGCCACGGTCGGCCGGCGGTAGAGGGCGTTGTCGTCGAAGGCCATCTTGGCGTCGAGCGCCAGGAGCTGGCTGTCCTTGGTGACCACCAGCGGGTTGATCTCGACCATGGTCGCGTCGAGGTCGCGGAACGCGCGATAGCATCCCATCAGGATGGTCACCGCCCGGTTCACCAGCGGGCCGGGGAGGCCGAGGCCGAACGCGACTTCGCGGGCCTGGAACGACTGCATCCCGACCGCGGGCTCCACCACCTGGCGGAGGATGGTCTCGGGCTCGCGCTGGGCGATCTCCTCGATCTCCATGCCGCCATGCGGGTGGGCCACGAGCATGATGCGCTCGGTCTTCCGGTCGAGCACGAAGCCGATGTAGAGCTCCCGCTCGATCGGCACGGCGGCCTCGACATAGAGCCGGTGCACGACCTTGCCCTCGGGCCCGGTCTGGTGGGTCACCAGCCGCTTGCCGAGGAGTTCGGTCGCGGCGCGGCGCACCTCGTCCTCGGTGGTGCAGAGCTTGATGCCGCCGGCCTTGCCGCGGGCACCGGAGTGGATCTGCGCCTTCACCGCCCAGCGGGCCCCGCCGATCTCCGCGGCGCGATAGACCGCCTGCTCGGCGCTGTACGCGACCCCGCCGCGCGGCACCGCGACGCCGAAGTTGGCGAGCAGCTCCTTGGCCTGATATTCGTGGATGTCCATGTGATCTCCAGAAGGTCCGTCGTCGCGCGCGCCCGGGGGCTGTCATCCCGAGCGCAGCGAGGGATCTACTCAGGGCCGGCAAGATCCCTCGGGCACTCCGTGCCCTCGGGATGACACCGTGTCAGGTCACTTCTTCTTCGCAATCGCGGCGGCCATCTCTACGACCACGTTCGCCATCCGGGCGCTGGCCGCGTCGATCATCCTGCCGTCGAGCTGGGCGGCGCCCTTCCCTTCCTTCGCCGCCTGCTCCAGCGCCTCGAGAATCCGGGTCGCCCGCTTGACCTCGGCCTCGGGGGGCGAGAACACCGCGTTGGCGAGCTCGATCTGGGAGGGATGGATCGCCCACTTCCCCTCGATGCCGAGCGCCGCGCCCCGCTTCGCCGCGAGGTTGTACCCCTCGGGATCCTTGAAGTCGCCGAAGGGACCGTCGATGGGCCGGAGCCCGTAGGCGCGGCAGGCGACGATCATGCGGGTGAGCGACGCGTGCCACTGGTCGCCCGGATAGTCGGGGTTGAGCCCGCCGATCACCACCGTGCGCGCCCGCATGCTGGCGGCGTAGTCGGCCACGCCGAAGTGCATCGCCTCGAGCCGCTTCGAGCTCTGGGCGATGGCCTCGACGTTGGCCATGCCGAGGGCGGTCTCGATCAGGACGTCGATGCCGATCCGGTGGCTGAAACCCTTGGCCATCTCGATCTGGGTCAGCAGGGCGTCGGTCAGGTAGACGTCGCCCGGCACGCCGACCTTCGGGACCAGGACCACGTCGAGGAACTGCCCCGCCTGTTCCACCACGTCCACCATGTCGCGGTAGTAGTAGTGGGTGTCGATGCCGTTCACCCGGACGCAGATCGTCTTTCCGTGACCGCGCCAGTCGTACTGCTTGAGGGCCTGGATCACGTTGATCCGGGCCTGCTCCTTGTCGGCGGGCGCGACCGCGTCCTCGAGGTCGAGGAAGACGTAGTCGGCGGCGCTGGTGAGCGCCTTCTCGAACATCGCCGGATTGGAGCCCGGGACGGCCAGCTCGCTGCGCTGGAGGCGCGGGCGAGCCGGCTCGTAGCGGGTATGGCTCACGCGACCCCCGCCGGCTTCTTGGCGACCGCGGCTTCGGCCGGGCCCGCGGCGTTCTTCGCCGGGAGCGGCTTCTGGGTCTCGAGCCAGTACTGCTGGGCCGCGGCGACGCCCTTGCCGAGCTCGACCTTGATGCCCACGTCGCGCATCGCCATTTCGGTACCGGCCAGGCCGGCCAGGAGGGTGATCTCGTTGAGGTCGGCGAGGTGGCCGATGCGGAAGAGCTTGCCCGCCACCTTATTGAGTCCCGCGCCCAGGGCAAAGTTGTAGCGCCGGTAGGCGACGTCGATCACGTCGGCGCCGTTGAAGCCGGCGGGGACCATGATCGCGCTGACGGTGTCGGAGTACCACTTCGGCGCCTTCGCGCAGAGGGTGAGCCCCCAGGCACTCACGGCGCGCCGGCACCCTTCGGCCAGCCGGTGATGCCGGGCGTAGACGTTCTCGAGCCCTTCCTCGAGCAGCATGGCCAGCGCCTCGCGCAGCCCGTAGAGCATCGGGATCGAGGGGGTGTAGGGGAAGTAGCCGGTGCCGTTGGCCTTCACCATGTCCTCGTAGCTCCAGTAGCAGCGGGGCAGCTTCGCGGTCTTGCCCGCCTCCAGCGCCCGCTTGCTCACGCAGACGATGCCCATCCCCGCGGGGAGCATGAAGCCCTTCTGCGAGCCGGTCACCGCGATGTCGACCTTCCATTCGTCCATCCGGAAGTCGATGCTGGCGAGCCCCGAGACGCTGTCGACGAAGAGGAGCGCCGGGTGCTTCGCGGCGTCGATCGCCTTGCGCACCGCGCCGATGTCGCTGGTGACGCCGGTGGCGGTCTCGTTGTGGACGATGCACACGGCCTTGTAGGCGTGGGCGGTGTCCTTGCCCAGGTGTTCCTGGATCAGTTCCGCCGGCGCCCCCTCGCCCCATTCGACATCGACCGCGGTCACGTCGAGACCGAGGCGCGTCATCATGTCGATCCAGAGATGGCTGAACTGCCCGTAGCGGAAGGAGAGAACCTTGTCGCCCGGGGAGAGGGTGTTGACCAGCGCCGATTCCCACCCGCCGGTGCCGGTGCCGGGGAAGACGAAGGGCGTGCCGCTCTCGGTCTTGAAGACCTTGCGGAGGTCGCGGAAGATCGGCGCGGTGAGTTCGGGGAAGCTCGACGACCGGTGATCCTCCTGCGGCACGTGCATCGCGCGGAGAATGCGGTCGGGGGAGTTGGTCGGTCCGGGGACGAACAGGAAGTTGCGGCCGGGCATGGCACCATCCTCAGCTGGAGAGACACACTGCGGGAGCTCCGGGCTCCCGCGCGAATGCTTGCGGCGGGCTGTATGTTCATACCGCGTCAGCCGCCAACCTCTACCGGTACTGCAATGACTGCTGCTGCCGGGGTTCCAACTCCCCGAGCCCTGCTCACGGACCTCTACTGGGCCGCCGTCACGGCGGCGGCACCGGGTCCGGCCCTCAGTCGTGCCCTGCAGCGTCACGCGGCGCCCTCGAGCCGGCCGGTGCACATCCTTGCTCTGGGCAAGGCGGCCGGGCCGATGGCCGCCGCGGCGGTGGAGTACCTCACCTCGATCGGGCAGGCACCCGCGGGAGGCCTGCTGGTGGTTCCCGAGCCGTCGCCCTCGCCTCACGCCGCCCTGGCGGTGAGCGTCGGCGATCATCCCCAGCCTGGCGCCAACTCCCTGGCCGCCGCCGACGCGCTGGGCCGCGCGGTGGCGCAGGTGCGCCCCGGCGACGATGTCTGGGTGCTGCTCTCCGGGGGAACGACCAGCCTGATCGGAGCGCCCATTCCCGGCGTCGCGCCGACCGACCTGAGTGAACTCTACCGACTGTTACTGGGATCCGGTCTCGATATTACCGCGATGAATCGGATCCGCAAACGCTACGCGCGCTGGGCGGGCGGACGGCTGGCAGCGGCCCTGGCCCCGGCGCACGTGAAAAATTTCACAATCTCCGACGTCATCGGCGACGATCTGGGTTCCATCGGGTCAGGACCCTGCGTGCCGGATGCGTCCAGCGCGGCGGAGGTGCGAGCACTGCTCGAGACCGCCGGCTTGTGGATGAGAGTCCCGGCCCCCCTGCGTGACCACCTCGAAGCAGTGCAACGGGGGACGCTGGCCGAGACTCCGAAACCGGGTGATCCAGCCTTCCGCACGACCGACGTCCATCTGATTGCGAGCAACCGGCTCGCGCTGGAAGCGGTGTGCGCCCGGGCGCAGGTCCTCGGAATGGAAGCCCACCTCGTGGACAGCGCCATGGCCGGCGAAGCCAGTGAGGCAGGCCGCCGTCTGGCGTCGGCCCTGCTTGGATATGATGGCACACAATTGTCGGCCACGCAAGTCATAGGGACGAATAATCATGCAATAGCTGTTTGGGGGGGCGAGACCACCGTAACCCTGGGCACGAACCCGGGCCTGGGGGGGCGTTCCCAGGAGCTGGCCCTCGCTGCCGGCGGGGTGCTGGAACGGGGCACGAGACCCGACGGGCGAGCGGTCTATCTCCTCGCGGCGGGGACCGATGGGCGGGATGGTCCGACCGACGCGGCGGGGGGCTTTGCCGATGCCGGGACCTGGGCGGCAATCCGGGCAGCGGGACGGGATCCGGGCAAGGACCTGGCCAACCATGAGAGCAACGCGTCGCTGGCCGCGGGTCAGGCCCTATTCGAGACCGGGATGACAGGGACGAACGTCATGGACCTGGTGCTGGGCTTGGTCCTGTAATTCGTAAGAGGGAAACAGGATTTGGGGATGTTGATGGACAACAGCGGAATACGCGTTGCGTTTCGGAGGGAACTCAGGGGAACAACGAAGCAATCCCCCAATCCATCAACATCCTGAAATCCTGACCCTGAAATCCTGTTGTTGCCTCTGCCAGCACTCCCTCAGGGGCGACCATCCTCGTCGGGCACAAAATCCTTCCCCAGGATCACCGTCACGTCCACCCGCCGCAGGGTGTCGCCCTTCGCCGCCACGGTGCCCACACCCAGCGCATCCCGCACCAGCTCAGCCCGCTTCTGGTTCCCCCGGCGGGCATAGATCCGCGTCGTGTCGGTGATCTTCACGCTGGTGTCCGGGTTCCCGAAGTAGACCACGTCGATCCCCATCCGGCGGAGCCGGCGGGTGCCGAGCCGCGCGAGCCCGGTCCTGCCGCTCCCGTTCAGCACCTCCGCGACGATCCGTCCCTCGCTGGCCGGGATGTCGAAGGCGTGGCCCTCCACCCGGTCACGGCGGAAGGCCTTGCCAATCAGGACCAGAACCAGGAGGGCGGCGACGAGGCCGCCGGCGATCAGCCAGCGGCGGGCAGGACCAGTGAGTTCCAAAAGCGGACCGTCGGATCGGGAAGCGACCAGCCGCGGCGCACCGCGTGGCTGATCCGGAGGCGGGCAACATCGCGCATGACGTTGCGGGAGTCGGTGGGGAACCGCGCGCTCAACCCGGCGAGCTCGGGGCCGTGATAGGCGCGGCCCGGCTCGAGGTAGTCGGCACAGTAGAGCGCCCGGCCCACCATGTCCCACTCGACGAGCCCCATGCTGTGGTAGCGGACCGCGTCGAGCACCCCGCGGTCGGTCTCCCCCTCGGCCTTGGCCCGGGCGGCGCTGGCCGGCCCGTGCTTGAATTCCGAGGTACCCGGCGCCGAGGGGGCCCACTTCTCGAGCTCCTCGGCCGGGGCATCGCGGAGGGCATCGTGCAGCCACACCGCGCGCAGCCAGCGGTTCCGCTCGTTGTCGCCGACGCCCATCGCCTCGGCCCACTGCGCGACTAGTTCCGCGACCCGCACGATGTGCTCCAGCCGCTCCGGGCCGACGACCGCCCAGGTGGGAAGCGTAGGCCGGAGCCCCGAGTGCGGGGTGGTACGGGGGTCGCGCGCGGGACTCATGCGAAGACTCGCCCGAGAATGTGATTGTCGAGCAGACGGGTGGTGCCGACCCGGCCGGCCAGGGTGAGGATCGTGCCGGGCTCGGCCCGGCTCACCGGCAGGAGGCGGATCGGATCGACCGCTGCAATGTAGTCCGGTACGAGCCCGGGGAAACGGGCACACTCGGTTTCCATGATCCGGACCAGGGCCGCGGCGTCGGAGGCCCCGCCCTGCCAGGCGCGGTCCGCGGCGCGGAGTGCGGCGGAGAGGCCGAGCCCCTGGGCCCGCTGCTCGGCGGTGAGGTATGCGTTGCGGCTGGAGAGGGCGAGTCCGTCCGGCTCGCGTACCGTGGCCGCGATCACGAGGTCGATCGGGAAGTCGAGGTCGCGCACCAGCTGGCGGATGAGGGTCGCCTGCTGGATGTCCTTCTGGCCGAAGACCGCGACGTCAGGCTCCACCAGGTGGAACAGCTTGGTGACCACCGTGAGCACCCCCTCGAAGTGGCCGGGGCGGACGGCGCCCTCGAGCCGCGCGGCGGTGGGACCGGGGGTGACGCGGATCTCCGATTCGGGGGCGTACATCGCCTCGACGGTCGGCGCAAAGAGGACGTCGGCGCCGCGGCTGGCGGCGAGCGCCGCGTCGGCCGCGAGGTTCCGCGGGTAGCGGGTGAAATCCTCCTGCGGCCCGAACTGGAGCGGGTTGACGAACACCGAGAGGACCACCGCCTCGGCCCGCGCCTTGGCGGCGTCGATCAGGGAGAGATGTCCCTCGTGCAGCGCCCCCATCGTGGGTACCAGCGCGACCCGTTGCCCGGTGAGCCGAGCCTCGGCCAGCCAGGCGCGCAGTTCCGGGATTGTCGAGATCTCATGCATGATTCGCTGGGTCTTCCGAACTGATTACCGCGGAGGCGCAGAGGCGCGGAGGGCCGCAGAGGCAACAGGATTTCAGGATGTTCATGGATTGGGGGATGTCGTTCCCTGTACTCTCTGGTAAGTGCCCATGAACAGTTTGAATCCGCGGTTATCCATCAAAATCCCCAAATCCTGATCCTTCTGCGCCCCTGTGTTGAAAAACAGATCTCGAGCCGGGGCCAAGGCTATTCGAAGCTGTGTTCTTTCGTGGGGTACTTGCCCGTCCGCACATCCGTCGCAAAGGCGCCCGCCGCCACCCGCACCGTCGCCGCGAGGTCGGCATAGGTCTTCAGGAACTTGGGATTGAATCCCTCGTTGAGTCCGAGCATGTCGTGCAGCACCAGTACCTGCCCGTCGCATCCCGGCCCCGCCCCGATGCCGATGGTGGGAATGCTCACCGACTTGCTCACCGCCTCCGCCAGCGCGGCCGGCACAAGCTCGAGCACCACCGACGACGCGCCCGCGTCCTCGAGGTACTTGGCATCCGACTTGAGCTTCTCCGCGGTCGCCTTGTCCCGCCCCTGCACCTTGGCGCCGCCCAGCTGGTGAATCGCCTGGGGGGTCAGGCCGATGTGGCCCATGACCGGGATGCCGACGCGGGTGAGCGCGCGCACCGTCTCCGCCATGTGCTCCCCGCCCTCCAGCTTCACGCCGTGGGCCCCGGTCTGCTGCATCACCCGGCCGGCGTTGCGGAGCGCGTCCTCCACCGACACCTGGTAGGTGAGGAACGGGAGGTCGATGAACACCAGCGACCGCTGCACCCCGCGCATCACCGAGGCGCCGTGGTAGATCATCTGGTCGAGGGTCGCGCTCAGCGTGCTCCCCTTCCCGGCGAGCACCTGGTTCACCGAGTCGCCGACCAGGAGGACATCCACCACCCCATCGAGCAGCCGGGCGAAGAGCGCGTCGTAGCAGGTGAGCACGGCGATCTTCTCGCCGTTCCGCTTCTTCTCACGCAGGTCGGGGATGGTGAGCGGCTTTTCCGCTTCAGGCATGTCGTTCCTCGTTCAATTCTGTCATCCCGAGCGCAGCGAGGGATCCCTGATCTTCCGTCAGCAAAGCAGGGATTCCTCGCCGCGATGCGGCTCGGAATGACAGAGAGTCATTCATCGTCAGCATCACTGCTCTTCACCGGGTACTTCGTGTCCAGCTCTTCGATCTCCCGCCCCCACCAGTCGCGATTGGGCAGCTCCGGGTGCGGCACCTTGAGATCGGAGTCCCGCAGCCGCCGCGTGCCGAAGCGAACGATATCGAGGTCGAGCGTCCTGGGCCCCCACTTCTCCCCCCGAACCCGACCGTTCTCGTCCTCGATCTTCTGGAGCAGCTTGAGAAACCGCCCCGGATCGAGCGAGGTCTCCAGCACCGCCATCTGGTTGAGGTACTTCCCCTGGCCCGGCGGCCCCACCGGCGCGGTCTCCTCGATCCTGGAGACCCCGATCAGGGTGGTGAGGGGGAGCTTCCCCAGCGCGGCGCGCGCCTTGGCGAGGTACCCCTCGCGGTCGCCGAGGTTGGTGCCGAGGGCGACGTACACCCGCTCGCGGGGGTTCATAGGTCGTGGGAGAAGTGCTTGGCGATGGTCTCGAGCCGGTCGGCGATGCCGCTGAGCTCGCGCACCACCCGCTCCAGCTCGCCGTGGCTTCGGGCCGCTTCCGCCGCGCGGCGGGCGGTGGTGTTGGCGTCTTCCACCGTGCGGGTGGAGACCGCCGCGACCTGGACCATCTGCTCCGAGAGCCGGAGCGCCGACTCCTCCTGCCGGGCCGCCGTCTCCGCGATCCGCCGCGCATGGGCTCCGGCATCGAGGGTGCCGGTCACGATGCCCTCCAGCGCCCGGGCCGCGTCGGCGGAGAGCTGCTCCACGCCCCGCACGGTCTCGGTGCCCCGCTCCATCTCTTCGCTGATCTGGGCCACCTGCCCGAGGATCGCGGCAACCAGGCCCCCCGCTTCGCGCGAGGCGGCGCCGCTCTGGGCCGCGAGCTGCCGCACCTCCTCCGCCACCACCGCGAACCCCCGTCCCTGGTGGCCCGCCCGGGCCGCCTCGATCGCGGCGTTGAGCGAGATCAGGTTGGTCAGGTCGGCGATTTCCCGGATGGTGCTGATGAACCCGATGAGCCGGTTGGAGACCTGGTAGAGCTCGCTCACCTGCTCGGAGCTGGTGGCGACGAAGCGCTGCAGCTGGACCAGCCGCTCGATCGCGTCCTTGATCAGCTCACGGTTCCGGGACGCCACCTCTGCCGCGGTACTCGACGCCGTCGCCGCCGCCGCGCCATCGGCCGCCACCTCGCGGGCCTGCCCGGCGAGGCCGGCGGTGCTCTCCCGCCCCGCGGCAATCAGCTGCTCCTGCTCCGCGGCGCCGCTCCGGATGGCGTTGGCAGTGTGGGTCACCGAGCCGGCCGCGGCCCGCAGCTGCTCCGAGGTCTGGGCCAGGAGCCGCACCTGGGCCGTCACCTGCTCGACGGTCTCGACCAGCGGGCGCCGGAGGTCGGCGATGTGGATCGCCGTCGCCAGCTGGCCGGCAAAGGTGGCCGCGGCGGTGACTTCCTTCTTGCCGTAGATGTGCGGCTTGTGGTGATCCAGCTCGAGGGTGCCGATGATCTCGCTCCCGAAGCGGAGCGGCAGCACCAGCATGCTGAGGGCGTCGGGGGTCGGGGCCAGGACCCGCTCGTCGTTGCGGGCATCGGCGATGACCACGGTCTCGCCGCTGGTGCCCGCAAGGGTGCGGAGCGTCGCCGAGTCGAAAGGCGGCTCCCCCCGGTTGGGCCAGCCGAGATTCCCGCGATAGACCATCGTGGCGACGGTGCCCTTGAGCCGGTAGATCCGGAAGTCGCTCCAGTCGAGCACCCGGTTGGCCATCTCCTCCAGCTGCACGAAGGCATCCTTGAGGGACACGTTGCTGGTGATGATCCGCTCGCGGGCGTGGATCTTGTTGAGCTCCTCCGCGCCGATCGCCTCCTCCAGCAGCCGCTTGGTCAGCGCCCCGAGGACGCCGACGATCGCGAGCACCGCCAGCCACGCCTCGGGGGGCAGCCCCGCGATCGCGCTCGCCGAGATGGCCGCCCCGATGAGGGTGGTCATGTAGGAGAGCACTTCGTAGCGGAGGATCATCAGCCGCTCATGGCTCTCCAGCTTGTTGCGGACCAGGAGCGTGAAGTAGAAGAGCGAGCGGGTGAAGAAGAAGTAGAGGCCCGCCAGGGTCAGCGCGGCGGGGAGCAGCTCCAGCGTCAGCCCGCTGGGCTCGGTGCGGACATAGACCACCGCGTAGGCGCCGTAGGCCGCGAGGAAGCCGATGACTTCGCGGCCGGCGTTGATCCACCCCGCCGCGAGTAGCTTCCGGAGCCAGAAGACGTCGGTGAGGAAGACCCCGAACCACATCGCGAACACCACCGTCCCGGGCCCCAGGGCGATGCACCCGACCAGGGCGACGATGCCGATCTGCGAGAGGTAGGAAAACTTCGAGAGCGGGATCTGGCCCTTCCGGAGCAGGGCCACCAGCGCCACCAGCGCAAGCGTGAGCCAGGGATGCGCCAGCCAGCGCCGGTCCAGGCCCAGGGCCGTGAGCCCGAGCAGCATCCCGCCCCAGGCCAGGCTCCGGGAGTAGACGTGCAGGAGCCGGCGGGTCTGGAAGATCACGCCGACCTCCCGGCCGCATCGAGGGCGGCGCGCAGCTCCGCGAGGAACTGCCCCGCGGCCACCGGCCCGTCCTTCCCCAGTTTGTCGACCAGCGCGCTCCCCACCACCACGCCGTCGGCCAGGCCGGCGACGGTGCGGGCCTGCGCCGGCGTGCTGATCCCGAAGCCCACCGCGAGCGGGAGCGGGCTCGCCGCACGCACCCGGGCGATGTACTCCTCGAGCCCCGTGGCGAGCGCGGCACTGGCGCCGGTGACCCCGAGCCGCGCCACGAGGTAGAGGAAGCCCTGCGCGTCGCGGACCACGGCGTTGAGCCGCGCCCCGGTGCAGGTCGGCGCCACCAGCCGGATCAGGTCGAGCGAACTCTCCCGCACCGCCTGCTCCACCGCGGGATCGCTCCCGGCGGGCAGGTCGGTGAGCAGGAGCCCGGACGCGCCCACCTCGCCCGCGTCCCGGAGAAACCGGTCGAGCCCGTAGTGGAGGATCGGGTTGAGGTAGCTGAAGACCACCACCGGTTTCTCGAGCCGCGCCTCGGCGATGAGCTCGAGGGTGCGCGGGAGGGTCATCCCCTGCTGCAGCGCCTCGAAGGTGGAGCGCTGGATGGTGGGGCCGTCGGCGAGGGGATCGCTGAACGAGACGCCCACCTCGAGGATGTCGGCGTGCTCCGCCGCCCGGCGGAGCGCCTCGAGGCTCGCCGCCCGGCTGGGGTGACCGGCCGTGAAATACGGAATCAGCGCGGTCCGCCCGCGCTGCTTCAGGTCGGCCCAGGCCCGGGCCAGGCGGGACTCAGACGAAGTAGTCGCCGACAACGAGGCCGTACCGGTCGGGGTTGGTCACCTTGACGATCGAGCGCAGGAAGCCCCCCTGCCCGTCGGGCGCGGCGAGATTCTCCTCGCGGCCGGGCGGGGCCACCAGGGCGCCATTCACGTCGAGACAGATCCGCACGATCGGGCGATTCAGGAAATTCTGGTCCGGGTTGGCGGCGGAGACGATGGCCACCTCGAAGGTGTCGAGGATGACGCAGGTGCCCACCGGGTAGATGCCGATCAGGTTGATGAGCGCCTTCACCAGGGTCTTGTCGTAACCCCGCCGGGGGTTCTCCCACATCTCGCGGAGCACCTGGTCCGGCTGGATCGGCACAGTCTGGTAGCTGCGCCGGGTGGTCGCCGCGTCATAGCCGTCGGCCACGGCCACGATCCGGGAGAAGATCCCCATCTGGCGCGAGCGGATCGCCTTGGGATACCCGGTGAGGTCCACCTTCATGTGGTGTTCCTGGGAGACCACGATCTGGCGATAGGGAATCTCACCATATCCCCGCATCGTGAACAGGGTCAGCACCCCCTGCCACGGGTGGGTCTGCATCATCCGCCACTCGTCCTCGGAGAGGCCGGTGGTCTTGTTGAGCACGTCCACCGGGATCCGCGCCTTGCCCACGTCGTGGAGCAGCGCCGCGAGCCCGAGGTCATACAGCTGCAGCCGGGTGAGGGAGAGCTTCTTCCCGATGGCGACGGCGAGGATGCAGACGTTCACCGAGTGGGTGAAGGTGTACTCGTCGTAGTCGCGGATCGTGGTCAGGCCGACCAGCGAGGTCTCGTTGTTGAGCACCTGGTCGACGATCGCCTGCACCGCCCGCTTCACCTTGGCCACCGAGGTGGTGCGGCCCATGCGGACGCTGTTGATCAGGTCCTTGGTGACCGCCACGCCATGCGAATAGGTCCGCTTGGCCTGTTCCCGGGCCCGCTCCGCCTCCGCCACCTTCTCGGCCGACTCGAGCGGCGCGTCCACGTCGAGGTGGGTGACATTGGCGACCGCCAGCTTCTCCCGCAGGTCGACCAGCCGCTCGTGCGGGTCGCCCTCCCCCGCCTTGGCCGAGACGCCGAGCAGCACGCCGAGGAGGATCTGCCACTCGCGCCGCTCGACGCCGGTCGCGACCCGCACCTCGCCCACGCCGGCCGCGGCCAGCACCTGGAGCAGGTTGGAGAAGCTGGCGTAGTTGTCGAGCTCCAGCCGGAGCCGGGTGCCGTTCACGAAGATGAAGTCGCCCGAGAGGCGCAGCTCGATTTCGTTGTGCGGCTGGAGGATCGCCAGCGCCGCGCTCTGGAGGTCGTCCAGCGCCTTCTGGGCGGTGGCGTTCTCGATCGGGTAGAGCTTGAGGCTCCGGAACGCCGCGTACATCGCGAGCAGGAAGGCCCGGCCCGCGGTGCGCATGAACGCATCGGCGGTCGACCGCTCCTCGTGGTGCGCGTCGCCCTGGGTCACTGGCCGATCTCCCGGAGCGCCTTGCTGACGGCGTTCCGCACGATGAGGTCCTTGTCGTCCCGGTGCTTCTGGAGCACGTCCCGCGCATCGGGACTCTTGAGCCGTCCCAGCGCCAGGGCGGCGCAGGCCCGCACCTCGGCCGACTCGGCCCGGCGGAAGAGGCTCCCCGGCGCGATGAGGGCGGTGAGGGTCTCGAGCGCGGTGGCCCCCGAGATCATGGCGTAGGCCTCGAAGAAGCGCATCCGCTCGGTCAGGTCGATCTCGCGCGACGCCTTCCCCTGGATCACCGGCTCGATCCGCTTGAGCACCGCCTTGTACCCCCGCTTCCCGAGCGCCTGCACCGCGGCGATGCGGACCTCGCGGTCGCTGTCGTCGACCGCGCGCTCCAGCCCCGAGAGCGCCGCCGCCGTGCCGATGGCGTCGAGCGCCTGCACCGCGGCAGTGCGCACCGCCGGCAGCTCGTGGCCGAGGATCTCGACCAGCCCCGTCACCGCGCCCTGCACCTTGAGGCGGCCGCAGAGCGCGATCACCGCGGGGAGCGCCTCCGACTGGGGCAGCCGGAGGAGCCGCAGCACCTCCTGCGGACTGGTCTCCGCCAGCCGGTCGGCGGCGGAGGCGAGCAGGCCGTGGATCGGGGCGTTGAGCGGCACCTTGGGGAGCCAGACCAGCGTGGTCTCCAGCGCGGCGGGCCGGAGCTCGCGGAAGAGCTCACCCAGGTGCTCGGCGCTCGGCGGGACCTGGGCCTCGGTCACCGAGGTGAGGATCTGCTGGAGGACGTTGGGATCGCTGAGCCGGCCGGTGAGCCCATCGAGGCGGTCGTGCTGGTTGGGACTGAGGAGATCCTGGCGCTTCACCAGCAGGCGGGTCTCGCGCAGGATCTGGGCGACGGTCTTGAAGTCGCCGGCGTTGAGCACGTGGGGGAGGTAGCTCTCCAGCGTCCCCAGCACCTCACCGCGGGCCCCGTCCTCGTTCCGCTGCTCGAAGATGTCGAACACGATGTTGATGACATTCTGCCGGAGGTCCTGCTTGTACTCCCGCTCGATGTCGTCCGCGATGGAACGGATCTCCGCCTCTTCCAGCCAGTACAGGGTCGAGTCGAACTCCTCGACGTCCACCACGCCGGCTTTTCGGGGCGGCGCCTCTTCCGCCACCTTGCCGCGGTTCTCCTCCGCCTGCTGGTTCGGGTCGGCCGCCGCCTGGCTGTAGGCGCCCTCGCCCGAGAGCGAGGGGACCCCGGAGTCGGGCACGAACTCGGTAAAGTGGTACTGGATCAGGGAGAAGTCCTGCTCCCAGAGCAGCGTCAGCAGGTCGTCGCCCGCCTCGGCGGAGAGGTTGCGCGCCTTCTGCACCACGTCGAGGAACTTGTTGATCTCCTCCTCCTCGACGCCCGGGAAGAAGGTCAGCACCCGCATCCCGTCCTTGAACAGGCTCCAGGCGAAGCTCTCGTTCTTGTTGGGCTGGTGGTAGACCGTCTGCTCTTCCCAGTGGATATCGGTCTCGACGATCTGGAGGGCGATCGACGTCATCCCCGTGGCCCAGATGGGCACGAAGGCCTGGCGGACCGACTGAGCCGCGCGCTGGTAGACCGGGTTGTTGGGGAGGTACATCTGGAACGCGCGCAGACCCTTGACGATGGTCCGCAGCAGTTCCTCGACCTCCTTGGTCGGCAGATCCACCGGCGCGGGGATCCCAGAAGTCACGCGGGGGTCCCCAGGAGCTTCGCGACGTGGGCCACGTCCTTGTCGCCCCGGCCGCTCAGGCAGAGGAGGACCGGATCGGACGGCGCCCAGCGGCCGGCATTGCGCCGGATCCAGGCGATGGCATGCGCGGTTTCGAGTGCGGGGATGATCCCCTCGAGGCGGCAGAAGAGCTGGAAGGCGTCGAGTGCCTCCGTGTCGGTGACCGACTCGTAGGTCACCCGGCCGGTGTCGCGCAGCCAGCTGTGCTCCGGCCCCACACCGGGATAGTCGAGGCCGGCGGAGACCGAGTGCGCCGGCATCACCTGGCCGTCGCTGTCCTGGAGCAGGTAGCTCAGGCAGCCGTGCAGCACGCCGGGCGAACCGGCGGTGAGCGTGGCGCTGTGATGCCCGGTCGCAATCCCCTCCCCCGCCGCCTCGACCCCCACCAGCTCGACCGCGGCGTCATCGATGAACCCGGCGAACATCCCGATCGCGTTGGAGCCGCCGCCGACGCAGGCGACGACCGTCTTCGGCAGCCGCCCCACCCGGTCGAGCACCTGCTGCCGCGCCTCCCGCCCGATCACCGACTGGAAGTCGCGGACCATGCGGGGAAAGGGATCCGGACCCACGACGGAACCGATGATGTAGTGGGTGGTGGGAACGTTGGTGACCCAGTCGCGGAGCGCCTCGTTGGTGGCGTCCTTGAGTGTGCGGGTGCCGGAGTGCACCGGCACCACGGTCGCGCCCAGCAGCTTCATCCGGTAGACGTTGAGCGCCTGCCGCTCCACGTCCTCGGCGCCCATGTAGACGATGCACTCCATCCCGAAGCGGGCGCACACCGTGGCGGTGGCCACACCATGCTGCCCCGCCCCGGTCTCGGCGATGATCCGCCTCTTCCCCATCCGCCGGGCGAGCAGCGCCTGGCCGATGGTGTTGTTGATCTTGTGGGCGCCGGTGTGGTTCAGGTCTTCGCGCTTGAGCAGCACGGTGGCGCCGGCCAGCTCGGAGAAGCGCGGCGCCGGCGAGAGCAGCGAGGGCCGCCCGACGAACTCCTTGAGCAGGAGGTCGAACTCGGCCCAGAAGGCGGCATCGGTGCGGGCCGCGTCGTAGAGCGCCGCGAGTTCATCGAGCGCCGCGATGAGCGTCTCGGGAACGTAGCGGCCGCCGTAGGCGCCGAAGCGCCCGCCGACGGACCGCTCGCGGGGGAGGGTCACAGCCACCGCAGAACCTCCAGAAAGCGTGCGAGCCGGTCGTGGTCCTTGATCCCCGGAATCTGTTCGACCCCGGAGGATACGTCTACCGCATCGGGGCGCACCGCGCGGACCGCGTCGGCCACCGAATCGGGGGTGAGACCACCGGCAAGGAACATCGTGTGACCCGTCAGGTGCGCGCGGGCCTGCTGCGCGAGGTCATGGGACAGCGCGGTCCCGGTGCCGCCGAGTTTTCCCGCGACCTTCGGCTCGACCAGGATCGGCGCGCCGAGGGCACGGAAGGGATCGAATCGCGGGAGATCGTCGGCCGACGCGAGCCGGGCCACGACCAGCACCCTGAGACCCTCCCGGAGAAGCGCCTCGACCAGCTCCGGCGCCGGCTCGTGATGGAGCTGGGCGCCGGTCAGTCCGGTGACATCGCGTACTTCTAATATCTCCCCAAGGGACTGGGAGCTAAAGACCCCAAAGACAGGAACTTGGCCCCCGGCGGCCTGGACCAGGGCCCGGCCCTGCGCGGGGGTGACCTGCCGGGGCCCGCCGGCGAAGATCATCCCGAGGTAACTGGCGCCGAAGCGGAGTGCGGCTTCGGCGTCGGCCGGCCGGGTGAGACCGCAGATCTTGGCGGGGAGCATGGAGCCAGTTGGCTAGTGGGCTAGTGGGCTGGTGGGCTAGTGGGCACGCCCAACCCGTTGCACCGAGACAATCTCCCTGATCAGGGTGGATGGGTCCGGGGCGGAACTCAGGGCGGTGCCGATCAGGACCCCATCCGCCCCCGCCGCGGCGGCCTTCTCCACGTCAACCTTGGAGGCCATCCCGCTTTCCGCGATGGCGACCACATCCTTCGGCATTCGCGCGATCAGGGCCCAGGCGGCGTCGATGTCGATGCGGAAGTCGTCGAGGTTCCTGCTGTTGATGCCCACGATCGTCGCCCCGGATTCCAGCGCGACATCGAGTTCCCGGGCATCATGCGCCTCCACCAGGGCATCGAGCCCGAAATGCCGCGCCGACGCGAGGAGCTCACGGAGGCGCTGCGGCGCCAGGGCGCGGACTATGAGCAACACTGCCGAGGCGCCGGCGATACGGGCTTCGGCGATCTGCACCTCGTCGAGGATGAAATCCTTCCGCAGCGTCGGGATTCCGACCGCCCGGTTCACCTCCGCCAGATCCTCGAGCGACCCCCCGAAAAACGGACCGTCCGTCAGCACCGATACCGCCGTAGCCCCCGCCAGGGCATAGCGGGATGCGTGACCGGCGGGGTCGAGCCCCTCGCTGATGGACCCGGCGGAGGGGCTCCGCCGCTTCACCTCGGCCACCAAAGCGACCGATTTTCGGTCCCACCGGGAAAGAAATCCGGCAGGCGAAGGGGTGCCGAGGGCTTTGGCCTCGAATTCGCTTCTTCGGGACTGTAGCGGGGGTAAAGTGGCCGCGGTTGTCGCGAGGATGCGCTCAAGTGTGGTGGGCATCTTGCTCTTCGGTCACTATTCGGGTAACTTGTTCGGAGTCCATTCGGTTACAACCGGGAGAGACGATGCCGCTCACCAAGCGCCAGAGTGAGATCCTCAAGTACCTGCAGGAGCATATTCGGGACAGGGGGTATGCGCCAAGCTTCGAGGAGATCGCGGAACACTTCTCGTTCCAGTCCCTGGCCACGGTGCATGAGCACCTGACCAACCTGGAGCGCAAGGGCTACATCCACCGCACCCACAACGAGAGCCGGGCCATCGAGGTCCTGCCCCCGAAGGGCCAGGCGGGTGCCACCGAGATTCCCCTGCTCGGCAAGGTCGCGGCCGGTACGCCGATCGAGTCGATCATGAGCGGCGAGACCCTCGCGGTGCCCGACACCCTCCTGCCCCGCCGCGGTCCCAACTACGCCCTCAAGGTCCAGGGCGAGTCCATGATCGAGGATCACATCATGGACGGCGACTTCGTGGTAGTGCATGGGAAGCAGGCCGCGGAGAATGGCGAGATGGTCATCGCGCTGGTGAACGGCGCCGAGGCCACCGTGAAGCGGTTCTACCGCGAAGCGGGGGGCTGGGTCCGCCTGCAGCCGGCCAACGCCACCATGCAGCCGATGCGCTTCCAGGAGCGCGACGTGCTGATCCAGGGCGTGGTCGTGGGAGTGATCCGGAAGTACTGACGCGCTCTTTCCGATTTTCAGAAGGGAATCCTGATGCAATCGTACAGGGTTCCCTTCTGTGTTTTCCTATCCCTGCAACACTTCGGGGCTCGCCCAGAAGCAACAATTCACGAAGAACACGAAGCCACGAAGAGCACGAAGGAGGATCGGCCCTTTCTTCGTGCTCTTCGTGATCTTCGTGAC
This sequence comes from Gemmatimonadales bacterium, assembly GCA_046327735.1. Taxonomy (GTDB): domain Bacteria; phylum Gemmatimonadota; class Gemmatimonadetes; order Gemmatimonadales; family GWC2-71-9; genus JADJOM01. The sequence goes on from JAXLXZ010000009.1 coordinate 138,280, forward strand.
CTTCGTGATTCGCTCTTTGTTGTTGTATCGCGGGTTTCAGGCAGCCCCGGCCTGGTCGCCCGGCTCCGCCCGGATCTTCCCCCCACTCATCCACAGGAAGGCCAGGCCGAGGAGAATCCAGCTCAGTTCCCGGAGCCGCATCACCAGGGCGGCGAAGACCCCGTGTTCCGGTGCCAGCCCCAGCAGCTGGAAGACCAGGAAGAGTCCCCCTTCCCGGGCCCCGAGTTCGAACGGAACGAAGAAGAAGAGGTTCGAGACCGTGGTGCTGAGGGCGCAGGCGACGACGGCGGTCAGGGGCAGCGGCCCCAGGCCGAGTCCCCAGAAGATCACCATCAGCTCGACCGCCGAGAACGATCGCCCCAGCAGCTCGATCAGCAGCGCCCGCCGGAACGCCGCCGGATGCTCGTGGTAGACCGTCTTGATCTGGGTGTCGAGCGCCCGCAGGTGCTCCCGCCTCGACTCGAGACCACGCGCCAGGCGCCTGATGCCCGGGATCGCCAGGAGCAGGTCGAGCCCGGCCTCGAGCATCCCTTCCTGGTGCCGGCGCACGAGGAACCACCCCACCACCCCGGCAATGAGGAGGCTGACGCCGATGAGCGCATAGGCGATCGGGGTGCCGGGAAGCAGGACGAGGGCGGGGATGATCGCGAGGAGCACGAAGATCATGTGCGCCAGGGCGAACAGCAGGCGGTATTGCACCGCCGACCCCACGGCGCGCCGGGCCCCGAGCCATGGGGCGATGGCCGCAACCCGGAAGGCCTCGCCGCCAAAACCCGCAGCCGGGGTGACATAGTTGAGCGCGAAGCTGGTGACGCTGATGAACCAGGTGCGGAGGAACGGCGGCCGGGTCGGCTCGGTGCCGAGGAGGGTCCACCACCCGAAGGCGTTGAAGAGGTAGACCACCGCCCAGACCAGCACGATGGGAAGGAGCAGCCACCCGGCGGTGGCGAGATGCTGGGCGAGGGTCGCCAGCCCGACCTGGTGGATGACCAGGGCGGCCAGCGCGAGTCCGAAGAGGAAGAGACCGACCCGGAGCTTGAGACTCAACGGCGGCGCATCCGGCTCAGGACCTCGCCGGCCCTGCCCGACCCGAGCGCCTCGCGCGCCACCGCGACGCCGTCGGCGTAACTCTCCGCCAATCCCGCCACGTAGATCGCGGCCGCCGAGTTGAGCAGCACGGCCCGGCGTGCCCCCTCGTCCCGTTCCCCCGCCAGCACCCGCTCGATCCGGCGGGCATTCTCGGCCGGTTCGCCCCCCGCGAGCTCGTCCGTCGCGGGCCACGCGAGGTCGTAGTCGTCGGGATCGAGGATCCAGCAGCTGGTCATCCCGTCCCGCACCTCCCACACCTCGGTCTTGCCGGCGGGGCTGATCTCGTCCATCCCGATCTCGCCGTGCACCACCATCGCATGGTCGACGCCGAGGTGCAGCAGCGCGTCCGCGAGGAGCCGGGCACGGGGGAGGTCGGCGACGCCGACGACCTGGCGCTTCACGCCCGCGGGATTCGCCAGCGGTCCGACCAGGTTCATGATGGTGGGGACGCCGAGCTCTTTCCGGGTGGGGCCGACGTGCCGCATGGCCGGGTGATAGTTCGGCGCGAAGAAGAAGACCATCCCGTTGTCGTCGAGATGCTTCGCGGCCACGTCCGGGGCGAGCATGATGTCGATGCCCAGCGCCTCGAGCACATCGGCGGAGCCGCACTTGGAGGTGTGGCTGCGGTTGCCGTGCTTGGCGACGCGGGCACCGGCGCCGGCGGTCACGAAGGCCGCGGCGGTCGAAACATTGAACGTGTTGACCGCCCCGCCCCCGGTGCCGCAGGTGTCGACCAGGGGCGCCCCTTCCCCGGTCGCCACGGTCACCATCGCCTCGCGCAGCGCCCGCGCCGCGCCGGCGACCTCTTCCGGCGTTTCCCCCCGGGCACGCAAGGCGAGGAGTAGCGCCCCGATCAGGGCGGGCGTGGCTTCGCCCCGCATGATCACGCCAAAGGCGGCGGCGGTCTCGTCGCTGGTGAGGGCGGCCCCGTCGGCAAGGCGGCGGAGCGCGTGCTGGAGGGGATTCATTGGAAGGGAAAGCTAACTGATTCCGTTCCTCGTTCCTCGTTCCGCGTTCCTCGTGGTCATGGAACCTGCTACCACTTCGCGTCTGAGCACCTTCGCCTGCTCGAGACACGAGGAACGAGGAACCAGGAATGCTACTGCGTCTTCCGCACCACGATCCCCCACGCCTCCGGCTCATCCGGCGGCCGCGAGTTCCAGGCCCCGTACGCGTGCGAGTCGTCGGTCTGATAGTGCAGGACGTAGCGGCCCGGCTGGAGGGTCAGGGTGGTGTCGGCGACGCGGTTCTTCTCCGACCCGCCGGCATGCCGGGTACTGCCGGCGGTCATCACCCACACCTTGAGCCCCTTGCCGGTCTCGATCCAGCCGTAGTCGGCCATCTCTCCACCGCTCGCTTCCCCCTCCGCCCGGATCTGCACCGGCGTCGCAATGTCGAGGGAGAAGTAGCGCCGCACATGCTGGCTGTTACGTACCCGGGCGATCTCGGCCAGGACACCGGTGGTGTCGCGCGCCACCGGGCCGACCAGGCCGGGGTGAAGCACGCCGCTCGCCGGGAAGAGGGTCACGCCCCAGTACTTCGGCTCCCACGGTGCGGCCGAGTTCCACCCGCCCTTGGCCGAATGCGAGCCGTCGCTCTTCCAGGCCAGGGCGTAGTTCCCCGGCGCCAGCGACAGCAGCGTGTCCACCACCCGGTTCTTCTGCGAACCGCCAGCCGGCTGGGTGAGTTCGCACTTCATGTCCCACACGTGCCGGCCGGTGCCGAGTTCCAGGAGCCAGGCGCCGTCATCGGGGTCGCCGGTGTCGTCACTGCATTCGCCCACCGCGTAGATGCGGACCTCGACGGCGCGCCGCAGCCCGAACGGCTGGGTGCGGTGCTCGTCGTCGCCCGGGTTCTGGATCGCGGCGATCGCCTGGCTGTCGGGCACCGGCACCCAGGAGAAGCGCCGGATGGTGCGCCGGGTCGGCTCATCGGCCACCCGCAGGGTCAGTCCGCGAAGCGAGGGATCGTACGCCGGGAGACGTGTGCGGCCGTCTGGTCCGTGGTTCCGGTTCGCCACCCAGGTCGCGACATAGCGTCCGGCGGGAAGCGTGAGGGTGTCGCGCGCCACCCGGTTCCAGCTGGAGCCGCCAGCGGACGTGGTGCTGTCGAAGGTCATGCGCCAGACGACCTGTCGGCTCTCCGCCTTCTGGATCCAGCCGTAGTCGTAGCGGCTGTTCTGGTTGAGCGACCCGATGGCGATGACCTCGACCGCGGTGGGTTTCGAAAGCTCGAAGCCGGTCCGGGCCAGCCCGCTGTCGGGATCGAAGCGCACAATGGCGAGATCGGTCACCGCGTTGACCCCGTCCTTGAGCTCGCGGGCGCGCGCCGGCCGGCCGTTGCCGGTGATGCGGAAGACGAACTGGTCGACCGCCCGGTCCTTTTCCAGCGAGGTGCCCTCCGCAGCCGAAGCGAAGTGCGCTTCATAGATGCCGGCGGGGAGGCGGATCGGCCCGGCGTAGCGGACCAGGCCCTTGCTGGTGCTGGAGGTCTTCGAGCCGCGGAGCGACCAGACCACCGTCCGGCTGCCGGTCTCCAGGATCCAGGCATCGGCCCGCCAGGCGTCCCGCCGGCCATCGGCGAGGGCACCGAGCGCCTCGATGGTGAGGAATTCCGGCTGGGGAAGCACGAAGCCGGCCACCTTGTGGTCGTCGGGGCTGAGCTGGGAGAAGTCGACCAGGGTTCGGGGAGCCTGAGCGGCCAGTGGAGCGGCGGCGAGGGCGAGAATAAGGAGCGATTTCATAGGTCGGATAGGTAAGATACCCGCCCGACGATGTTTAGAATAGAAACGTTTCGTGGGCTGCCGGTCTTCTTGTGGAAAAGCAGGGATTCCTCGGGGCTTCGCCCCTCGGAATGACAGACATTCTCGGCCGCACAGCACCCTCGGAATGACAGAATTGGTCCAGCCGAGGCAACCAGGTCTGTCATCCCGAGCGCAGCGAGGGATCCCTGGTCTTTCTACAGGAAAAGCAGGGATTCCTCGGGGCTTTGCCCCTCGGAATGACAGACCCTGTCGCGGGCTCCACCCCGACTATATTCCCGGTCTCATGAGCCGGACCTATCTGGCCCTCCTGCATTACGATGGCAGCGATTTCACCGGCTGGCAGCGCCAGCCGGATGGACGCACGGTGCAGGCCGAGGTCGAGGCGGTGCTGGAGCGGCTCTGCGGGCACCGGATCGTGGCCCATGGGGCGGGCCGGACCGATGCGGGGGTCCATGCCCTGGGACTGGGCGTGAGCTTCACGGTCCCCGCGAAGTGGGAGGCGGAGCCGCTCCGCCGGGCGCTGAATGCGCTCCTGCCGCGCGACTGCTGGGTGGCCTCGCTCGCGCCGATGGCGCCGGGGTTCCATGCCCGGAAGAGTGCCACCGGGCGCCGGTACCGGTACGACGTAGGGACCGACGATGGTGCCGATTCGCCGTTTCGACGGCGGACCGAGTGGGCGCTGGGACGCCCGCTGGACCACGACCTCCTCGCGCGCGCGGCCCGGCTGGTAGCGGGCCCGCATCGCTTCGAGGCCTTCGCGGTCCGGAAACCGGAGGAGCACTATCGCTGCACCGTGCGACTGTCGGAGTGGGAGGTCCGGCCGGAGGGCCGGGGTTACTCGTATCACGTCGCCGCCGATCGCTTTCTGCATCACATGGTCCGCTTCCTGGTAGGCACGATGGTGGACATCGGTCTGGGCCGCCGCCCGCTCGAGGACATGGCCGTACTGCTCAACGCGACCGACAACCAGGCCACGAGTCCCCCGGCCCCGCCGCAGGGACTCTATTTCATCGCCGCCGCGTATCCCGCCGAGTGCTACGCGGGCGCCGAGGCGGCCGCGGCGAGCGTGACGCCGTGAGAGCGCTCCGGATCCCGGTGCTCGCGATGGGGCTCCTCGCGGCCTGCAGCGGCGAGCCGGCCCGGCCCGAGCTGGTCGAGTCGCTCGCGGCGCAGCGCCCCCAGCGCACCGACGACGCGATCTCCGCCTCCCGGCGCACCGCCATCGTCGAGGCCTCGCAGCGGGTCTCCCCCACCGTCGTCTCCATCGCGGTGACCAGCCGGCGGCAGGCCGCGCCCCAGACCCCCTTCGACTTCTTCTTCGTTCCCCAGTCGCCCAGCGAGCAGCGGAGCTTCGGCACCGGCTTCATCATCAAGAGCGACGGGATCATCCTCACCAACCAGCACGTGGTGAACGGGGCGGAGCGGATCATCGTCACGCTGCCCGACGGCACCGACGTGCCGGGCAGCCTGGTGGGCGAGGACGCGGTCACCGACATCGCGGTGGTGCGGATCGAGCGGAAGAGCCTCCCGGTGGTCTCGACCGGGAAGAGCAGCGACCTGATGATCGGGGAGTGGGTCGTCGCCCTCGGCAATCCCTTCGCCTACCTGCTGGGGAACGCCGAACCGACGGTGACGGCGGGCGTGGTGAGCGCGCTCCACCGCAACATCCTCCCGGGGCGGGACCAGTCGGGGCTCTACCTCGACATGATCCAGACCGACGCGGCGATCAACCAGGGGAACTCGGGCGGGCCGCTGGCCAACGCGCTGGGCGAGGTGATCGGGGTGAACTCCTCGATCCTCTCCCAGAGCGGCGGGTCGGTGGGCCTGGGCTTCGCCATCCCGATCGAGCGGGCGCTCCGGGTGGCGGAGGAGCTGCTCCAGCATGGCGCGGTGCGACGGGCCTGGACCGGGATCGAGGTGGCGGGGCCGGAGAACCTGGCGGAGTGGAAGTCGTCGGGGGGGGCGCTGATCTCCAACGTGATCCCGCAGGGGCCGGGGGACGTGAGCGGGCTCAAGCGGGGCGATGTGCTCACCCGGGCCAACGACCGGGCGCTCCGGAACTACCTCGACTGGGAAGCGGTGAAGCTGGACCTGCAGGTGGGCGATCCCGTGAAGCTGACGGTGCGCCGGGACGACCGGGAACGCACCGTGGTACTCAAGAGCGGCGACCTCCCCACCACCTCGGCGATGAAGGTGACGGTCCTCAAGGACCTGGAGCTGGTGACGCTGACGCCCCAGGTGCGGGCGGAGCGGAACGTCCAGTCGGACCAGGGGGCGCTGATCTTCTCGGTGTCGCGGGCGCTTTCGCAGGCGACCGGGCTGGCGCAGGGCGACGTGATCGTGGGGATGAACCGCCGGCGGATCACCACGGCGGATGACGTGCGCGACGTGATCGAGAACCTGCGGAGCCGGCAGGTGCTCCGGGTGTACCTCGAGCGCGCCGGGCAGATCGTGTATACCGACCTGGAACTCCGATGACCGACGCCGATCGCTACCGTTCGCCGCTGGGCACCCGCTACAGCTCCCCCGCGATGCAGCGGCTCTGGGGCGAGGCCTATCGCATCGGCCTCTGGCGGCGGGTCTGGCTGGCGCTGGCGGAGAGCGAGAAGGAGCTGGGGCTCGACATCCCCGACGCGGCGCTGGCGGCGATGCGGGCCCATCTCGACGACGCCGACCTGGCCCAGGCGGCGAAGTACGAGAAGGAGTTCCGCCACGACGTGATGGCCCACGTGCACCACTTCGGCGACCAGGCGGCGGCGGCGAAGCCGATCATCCACCTGGGCGCCACCAGCGCCTTCGTGACCGACAACGCCGACGTGCTGGTGATCCGGGAGGCGCTCCGGATCGTGCTGGGGCGGGTGCTCAATACGCTGGCGAGCTTCGAGCAGTTCGCCCGGCGCTACGCCGGCCTTCCCTGCCTCGCCTACACCCACTTCCAGCCGGCCCAGCTCACCACCGTGGGCAAGCGGGCGACGCTCTGGATGCAGGACCTGGCGCTCGATGTCGAGGAGCTGGTGCACCGGCTGGAGACGATCCGGCTCCGGGGCTGCAAGGGGACGACCGGGACGCAGGCCAGCTTCCTCGAACTCTTCAAGGGCGACCACGCCAAGGTGCGGGAGCTGGAGCGGAAGATCGCGCAGAAGCTGGGGCTGCCGCGGGTCTACCCGGTGACGGGCCAGACCTACAGCCGGAAGGGCGACAGCGTCGTGCTCGATACCCTGTCGGGGATCGCCCAGTCGGCCTCCAAGATGGCGACCGATCTCCGGCTGCTGCAGCACGAGGGGGAACTGCTGGAGCCGTTCGAGAAGAACCAGATCGGCTCGAGTGCGATGGCCTACAAGCGGAACCCGATGCGGGCGGAGCGGATCTGCGGACTGGGCCGGTTCGTGATGAGCCTGCAGGCCAACGGTTCGCAGACCGCGGCCACCCAGTGGCTGGAGCGGACCCTCGACGACTCGGCCAACCGGCGGCTGACGCTGCCGGAGGCGTTCCTCGCGACCGACGCGATCCTGCTCCTGGCGAGCAACATCGCCGGGGGGCTCGAGGTGCGGGAGCCGGTCATCGAGAAGCATGTCGCGGCGCAGATGCCGTTCATGGCCACCGAGCGGTGGCTGATGCTGGGGGTGGAATCGGGCGGGGACCGGCAGGCGCTGCACGAGGTGATCCGGCAGAATTCGCTGGCCACCGCGGAGGCCGTGAGCCGGGGGGAGCCGAACAACCTCCTGGAGCGGCTCGCGGCCGACCGGACCTTCGCCAAGGTGCCTACCGGGACGCTGCAGGCGGAACTCGATCCGGTGCGCTACACCGGCCGGTCGAAGGAGCAGGTGGCCGAGTTCCTGGATGAGTATCTTGCGCCGCTGATGGCGAGGGCGCTGCCGTTAGCCGCCGAAGTCGGGGCGGGAGAGATCGTGGTCTGAAGAAAAGGTCTGTCATTCCGAGGGAGCGCAGCGACCGAGGAATCCCTGATCTTCTGAAGAAAAAGCAGGGATCCCTCGCTTCGCTCGGGATGACAGAACTGGTTGCCGGCATTGGGCGTCAGGCCCAGGACTCGGAACTCGGAACTCGGAACTCGGAACTCGAAACCCATGAACGTCCTGACGGAAAGTCGACTTCCCCTGCCCCTGCTCCGTAAGGGCAAGGTGCGCGAGGTCTACGAGGCCGGGCCGGAGCACCTCCTCCTGGTGGCGAGCGATCGCGTCAGCGCCTTCGACATCGTCATGAAGGAAGCGATTCCGCGGAAGGGCGCGGTGCTGACGCAGATCTCGGCGTTCTGGTTCGAGCGGCTCGCCCAGGTCATGCCCAGCCACTACGTCACCGCGAAGACTGACGAGGTCGTGGCCTGGCTCAAGGACCACGGCGTGCCCCAGGCGGCGGAGTTCCGGAGCCAGCTCGCCGGCCGGGCGATGCTGGTGCGGCGCACCGAGCCGATCGCGTTCGAGTGCGTGGTGCGAGGGTACATCGCGGGGTCGGCGTGGAAGGAATACCAGGAGAGCGGCACGCTGGCCGGTGAGCCCCTGCCCCGGGGGCTCACCGAGAGCGCCCGGCTCGACCCGCCGATCTTCTCGCCCGCGACCAAGGCGGAAACCGGCCACGACATCAACGTCACGTACGATGCGGTGGCGGCGGCGCTGGGCGCCGACCAGGCGGCCCGGCTCCGGGATGCCACCTTCGCCATCTACATGGCGGGACGGGATCACGCGGCGCGGCAGGGGATCATCATCGCCGACACCAAGTTCGAGTTCGGGATCGACGCGGCGGGGACGCTCCGGCTGATCGACGAGGTCCTGACGCCGGACAGCTCCCGCTTCTGGCCGGCCGACAAGTACCAGCCGGGGAAGAGCCAGCCCTCGTTCGACAAGCAGCCGCTCCGCGACTGGCTGGCGGGGCTCAAGAAAGCCGGGAAGTGGAACGGCGAGGCGCCGCCGCCGACGCTCACCGCCGAGGTGATCGAGGCGACCAGCGCCCGCTATCTCGAGGCCTACCGGCTCATCACCGGGATGCCGCTCAAGGAGGATGCGTGATCCGGATTGCGCCGGAGGGAAAGCCGTTCATCGCCATCGCGTGGCTGATCGCGGCGGCGCTGGCGGCGTTCGGGCCGCTCTGGGCCATCCTGCTCTGGCTGCCGATCGCGATCTGGGTGGTGGCGTTCTTCCGCGACCCGATCCGCACGGGCCCACGGGGCGACAACGTGCTCATTGCGCCGGCGGACGGGGTGGTGGTGAGCATCACGACGATGGATGAGCCGGCGTACATGCAGGAGCGCACGCAGCGCGTGAGCATCTTCATGAACGTCTTCAACGTGCACGTGAACCGCTATCCGGCGAGCGGCACGGTGGAGTACCGGCACTACAACGAGGGGCGGTTCGGGCACGCCGGCACCGAGAAGGCGGCGCTCGAGAACGAGCAGAGCACGATCGGGATGCTGACGAGTCGCGGGAAGATCACGGTGCGCCAGATTGCCGGGCTGGTGGCGCGCCGGATCGTCACCGATCACCAGACCGGCACCCGCGTCGCGCAGGCGGACCGGATGGGATTGATCCGCTTCGGCTCGCGGGTCGACCTCTTTGTCCCGCTCTCGGCCAAGGTGCTCGTGCACACGGGCGACAAGACCCAGGCGGGCGCGACGGTGGTGGCCCAATGGGACTGATGCCTCCGCGGCGGCTCCGGCCGCCCGACATGCGCCGGGTGGTAGTCGTCATCCCGAGCGCCTTTACGCTGGGCAACCTGTTCTTCGGGATCTGGGCGATCGTGATGGCCTACCGCGGCAGCTTCATGCAGTCCGCGTGGTTCATCATGTTCGCCGGGGTGCTGGACATGCTGGACGGACGGGTGGCGCGGCTCTCGGGCACCGGCACCAAGTTCGGGGCCGAGCTCGACAGCCTGGTGGACGTGATCAGCTTCGGCGTGGCGCCGGCGATGATCATGTTCTTCCTCGAGTTCCAGAGCGCGGGGAAGTTCGGCTGGCTGGTCTGCTACATGTACGTGGTGGCCGTGGCGCTCCGGCTGGCGCGCTACAACGTGCAGCACGGCACCGGGAAGCCGGGGTGGTTCACCGGGATGCCCTCCCCTTCAGCGGGGATGACGCTGGCGGTCTACTACCCGTTCAGCCAGACGGACTGGTACCGCGACTCGCTGGCCTACCTGAATTTCCAGCGGGAGGGGCTCACGATCCTGATCGTGCTGCTCTCGCTCCTGATGGTCAGCACGGTGAAGTACCCCCGCTTCCCGGCGATCGGGTTCCGGACCTTCAAGGGGATCATGGGGCTGCTGCTTCATGTCACCATCCTGGTCTGCGCCCTCGCGTTTCCGAGTTACTTCCTCTTTCCGCTCGGCATCGTCTACCTGACGTTCGGGCTGCTGCGGCACGCGGTGCTCGGCTTCCTCGACCGGAACGACGCGCCGCTCGCGGTGGTGGGCGAGGAACAGGAACAGGAAGGGCTGGAGGAGATGCGGCGGACGACGCCGCGGATGACGGGGATGCGGCGGAGTGGGGAGGAGTGAGCGCGCAGCGGTCATCCCGAGGAGCGTAGCGACGAGGGATCCCTGATCTCTCTCCAGAAAAGCAGGGGTCCCTCGCTTCGCTCGGGATGACAGAATTGGTAGACGTCGCCACGAAGACCTGTCATTCCGAGGGAGCGCAGCGACCGAGGAATCCAGGTGGCGTTACAAGTGGCTGAGGTCGTGGCAAGGAGAGTAGATCCCTCGGGGCTTCGCCCCTCGGGATGACAGGGTGAGGGGCTCGCCCCTCGGGATGACAGGTCGCTAACCACAGGGTCAGGCATGGCATACAAGGTTCACGTCCGCATCGTGCCCCGCGCGGGGCTTCTCGACCCCCAGGGCCAGGCGGTGGAGCACGCCCTCACCGCGCTCGGCTTCAAGGAAGCGGCCAATGTGCGCATCGGCCGGGCGATCGAGCTCTCGATCGACGCCCGGTCGCCGGAGGACGCGAAGAAGAGCGCCCGCGCGATGTGCGACAAGCTGCTCGCCAATCCGGTGACCGAGGACTACCTGGTGGACGTGGAGGCGTGAGATGCTGCGCGTAGCGGTCATCCGGTTCCCCGGCAGCAACTGCGACTTCGACACGCTCCACAGCGCGGCGCGGGTCGGGACCGAGGCGTACCTGGTCTGGCACCGCGACACCGACCTCAAGGGGGCCGACGCGGTGATGCTCCCCGGCGGGTTCAGCTACGGCGACTACCTGCGGAGCGGGGCGATCGCGCGGTTCTCGCCGATCATGCAGGCGGTGCAGAAGTTCGCCCAGGCCGGCGGGCCGGTGCTGGGGATCTGCAACGGCTTCCAGATCCTCTGCGAGGCGGGGATGCTCCCCGGCGCGCTGATGCGGAACGCGCGGCTCTCGTTCGTGGCCCGGCCGGTGGCGCTCCGGGTCGAGCAGACCGACACCGCCTTCACCAACAGGTACAACAAAGGCGACATCCTCCGCATGCCGGTGGCACATGGCGAGGGCCGCTTTGCCGCCGACGAGGCGACGCTCCGGAAGCTCGAGGGCGAGGGCCGGGTGGTGGTGCGCTACGTCGACCTCGACGGCTCGCCGCTCAAGGGGGGCGAGATCAATGGGTCGGTGAACGACATCGCCGGGATCACCAACGACGCCGGGAACGTGGTGGGGCTGATGCCGCATCCGGACCGGGCGTCGGATCCGGCGCTGGGGAATACCGATGGGACGGGGTTCTTCAGTTCGCTGCTCAGCTGGGCTCCGATGAAAGGGGTGGTGCGATGAGGCGGCTAGGCGGCAAGGCGGCTAGGCGGCTAGTGGTGACGATGGTCTGCCTGCTGGCGTTGGCGGTGGCCCGGGTCGGCACGGCCCAGGCGCAGGAGGTGAAGACCATCAAGCCGGGGATGACCCAGGCGGAGGTGGTGGCGGCGTGGGGCGATTACCTCACGGCGCGGAAGGCCGGCTCCATGCTCTACATGTACTTCAAGAACGACTGCCTCAAGAGCTGCGGGACCTACGACGTGGTGTTCTTCGAGAACGGCCAGGTCGTGGACGCGGTGGTGCGGGACAGCCACCGGGCGTACGACGGCGTCGCGTCGTCGCCGAAGGACCGGAAGCCGGAACCGACCGTACACTAGCCTCACTTCACACATACGAGACCATGTCCACCGAGAACAAGCCCAGCCGGAACGAAGAGGAGTACTTCGCCAAGCTCGAATCCGAGCGGATCGAGCGGAAGCGGGCCGAACAGGCCAAGCTCAACGACAGCGCCGAGCGGAAGTCGCACTACCTGCGCTGCCCCAAGTGCGGCGGGCACCTCAAGACCGAGGAGTTCCACCGGATCCAGGTGGACCGCTGCCCTGACTGCCAGGGGGTCTGGTTCGACGGCGGCGAGATCGAGGCGGTGCTGCACGCGACCGATCGCGGGTTCCTGACCCGGACGCTGGGCGATTTCATGGGGAGCTTGCGCAGGAAGGGCTAGAGAAGGTCTGCGGGAGAAGCAGGGATGACAGAACTGGTAGTGACGCCTCGGGGAATTCTGTCATTCCGAGCCGCGAAGCGGCGAGGAATCCCTGATCTTCCTGAAGAAAAAGCAGGGATCCCTCGCTGCGCTCGGGATGACAGAGTTGGTCGTGGATCCCTGGGTTCGCTCGGGATGACAGAATTGGTCGTACCACATCTAATCGGGACCGAACGACGTTGACCAAGACAGGCACAGCCTCCGCGCCGCGCACCAAGGCCTCCCCCTTCCCCGGCGAGCGTCCGGTGACGCCCGAGGTGGTGAAGGAGCACAACCTCACCCCCGGCGAGCACGAGCGGATCCGCGGGATCCTCGGCCGCGAGCCGACCCTCACCGAGCTGGGGATCTTCAGCGCGCTCTGGTCGGAGCACTGCTCCTACAAGCACTCCAAGCCGATCCTCAAGAAGTTCCCGACCCAGGGGCCGCAGGTGGTCCAGGGCCCGGGCGAGAACGCCGGCGTGCTGCGGCTGCCGCAGGGGTGGGCCGTCGCCTTCAAGATCGAGTCGCACAACCACCCCTCGGCGGTCGAGCCGTACCAGGGCGCGGCCACCGGGGTGGGCGGCATCCTGCGCGACGTCTTCACCATGGGCGCCCGGCCGGTGGCGGTGCTCAACTCGCTCCGCTTCGGCCCGCTCGACACCCCGCGCAACCGCTACCTCTTTGCCGGCGTGGTGAAGGGCGTGGGTGACTACGGCAACTGCGTCGGCATCCCGACGCTGGCCGGCGAGGTGGACTTCGCGCCGGGCTACAGCGGCAACCCGCTGGTCAATGCGATGTGTGTCGGGCTCCTGCGCGAGTCCGACCTGATGCTGGCGGCGGCCCACGGCGTGGGCAACGTGCTGATCTCGGTCGGCGCCAAGACCGGGCGGGACGGCATCCATGGCGCCAGCTTCGCGTCCGAGGATCTCTCGGAGAAGAGCGAGGCGCGGCGTCCGCAGGTGCAGGTGGGCGACCCCTTCACCGAAAAGCTCCTCCTCGAGGCCACGCTCGAGCTGATCGAGTCGAAGATCATCGTCGCGATCCAGGACATGGGCGCGGCCGGCCTGACCTCCTCGTCGGCGGAGATGGCGGCGCGCGGTGGGGTCGGCGTCGAGGTGATCACCGACCAGGTCCCGGTGCGGGAAGCGGGGATGACGCCGTACGAGATCATGCTGTCGGAGTCGCAGGAGCGGATGCTGGTGGTGGCCGAGCCGCACATGGTCGACCAGATCGTGGCGGTGTGCACCAAGTGGGAGCTGGATGCCGCGGTGGTGGGCAGGGTGACCGACGACGGACTCTACCGGATCGTCCACAACGGCGTGACCGTGGCGGAGATCCCCGGCAAGCCGCTGGTCGACGAGGCGCCGGTGTACAACCCGGATGCCCGTGAAGATTCCGAGGCCGTCGCGAGGCGGTCAGGCGGTCCGGCGGTCAGTGCTAAGGTGGATATTCAGGGTGCGTTGCCGCTGCTCCTCGACGAGCCGAGCATTGCCAGCAAGCGGTGGGTCTACGAGCAGTACGACTCCACCGTGCAGGCCAACTCGCTCATCACCCCGGGCGGCGACGCCGGTGTCTTCAAGGTGTACGAGACCGGCTTCGGGATGGCGGTGACCGTCGACTGCAACAGCCGCCTGGTGGCACTCGACCCGTACGAGGGGGGCAAGGCGACGGTCGCGGAGGCGGCGCGCAACATCGCCTGCACCGGCGCGGTGCCACTCGGCATCACCGACTGCCTCAACTTCGGGAATCCCGAGCGGCCCGGCGTCTTCTTCCAGTTCCGGGAGGCCTGCCGAGGCATCTCGGATGCGTGCATCGCGTTCAATACTCCGGTCACCGGCGGCAACGTCTCCTTCTATAACCAGAGCCCGACCGGCGCGATCGACCCGACCCCCACCGTGGGGATGGTGGGCTTGCTGGAGAATCTAGATTTCCGGGTAGCGAGCCACTTCCGGGCGACGGGCGACAGGATCGTCCTCCTCGGCGCGACCCGCGGGAAGATGGGCGGCTCGGCCTACTGGACCTACGTCCGCGACTACGTGGGCGGGGAGCAGCCGGCGGTGGTGCTGGACGAGGAGCTCAAGCTCCAGCGGCTCCTGGTCGAGGCGGCGAAGCGGAAGCTGCTCCACTCGGCCCACGACTGTTCCACCGGCGGGCTGGCGGTGGCCGTCGCGGAGGCGGCGATCGGCGGGCCGTACGCCCTCACCGGCTTTGGGGTGAGTGTCGATGCGGGATCAGTGGGCCAGTGGGCTAGTGGGCTAGTGGGCTCGGATTCTGACGACGTGCGGGCGCTCTTCGCGGAAGATGGTGCGCGGGCCGTCGTGAGCCTGGCGCCGGCGCAGGAAGCGGCACTGCTGGCGCTGGCGAAGGAGATCGGCGTTCCGGCGACGGTGCTCGGGACGGTCGGGCCGGAGAAGGGCGACGTGACGATCACCCGCGGCGCGGCGACGTACCGCTGGCCGGTGACCCGGCTGCGCGACACCTACTACAACGCCATTCCGAGACGGATGGCGCATGTGGCCGAGGACAGGTAGGGGCACGGCGAGGATTCTGTCATTCCGAGGGCCGGCAGGCCCGAGGAATCCCTGATTCTCTGGAGAAAAAGCAGGGATCCCTCTCTTCGCTCGGGATGACAGAACTGGTAGTCGGACGGCAGGGTCCGTCTTCAACGAGGATTGGAGCAACTCGATGTGCGGTGTCTTCGGCGTTTCCGGCGTTCCTGACGCGGCGCGACTGACCTATCTCGGCCTCTATGCCCTGCAGCACCGGGGGCAGGAGAGCACCGGGATCGTCGCGGTGGACGAGCATGGCCAGGCCCGGGCGCACCGGGGGATGGGGCTGGTCTCGGAGAACTTCACCGAGAGCTCGCTCTCCAAGCTCCTGGGCGACGTCGCGGTGGGCCACACCCGCTACTCCACCGCCGGCAGCTCGGTGCTGGCCAACGCCCAGCCGCTCCTCAACGACTACAAGAGCGGCCCCCTCACCATCGCCCACAACGGCAACCTGACCAACGCCCCGCAGCTGCGGAAGCAGCTGGTGGACGAAGGGGCGCTGTTCCAGACGACGACCGACACCGAGGTGCTGCTCCACCTGATTGCCCGGAGCAGGAAGGAGACGCCGGAGGACCAGATCCGCGAGGCGCTGGAGCAGTGCGAGGGCGCCTTCACCCTGCTGCTCTCGGTGGGCCGGACGATCTACGCGGTGGTGGACTCGCGCGGCTTCCGCCCGATGGTGCTGGGCCGGATCGCGGGAGGGGTGGTCGTGGCCAGCGAGACCTGCGCCCTCGACCTGGTGGGCGCGCAGATGATGTGTGAACTCACCCCGGGTCAGTTCCTCCGGATCGAGGAGGGCCAGATCACCGAGCTGCCGCGGCTCAAGCCCCGGCCGGTGAGCCGCTGCGTCTTCGAGCTGGTCTACTTCGCCCGGCCGGACAGCCGGATCTTCGGTGAGTCGGTGGACCGGGTGCGCCGGGAGCTAGGCCGGCAGCTGGCGCGGGAGCATCCCGCCGACGGCGCGCAGGTCGTCTTCTCGGTGCCGGACAGCTCTAACGCCATGGCGCTGGGCTTTGCCGACGTGAGCGGGGTGAAGCTCGAGTACGGGCTCATCCGCAACCACTACGTGGGCCGGACCTTCATCAACCCGACCCAGGCGCTCCGGGTCGCCAAGGTGAAGATCAAGTTCAACCCGGTGCGCGGCGTCATCGACGGCAAGTCGGTGGTGATGGTCGACGACTCGCTGGTCCGCGGCACCACCAGCAAGGGGCTGGTGCAGATGATCCGCGCCGCCGGCGCCAGGGAAGTGCACCTGCGACTCGGCTCCCCCCCCATCACGGGGCCCTGTCACTACGGGATCGACACCCCGACCCGGGAAGAACTGATCGGGGCGAACCACTCGATCGACGAAATCCGGGAGTATCTCGGCGTCGATTCGCTGGGCTATCTCAGTCTCGACGGCATGCTGACGGCGGCCGGGAGCCAGAACCGCTTCTGCCACGCCTGCTTCTCGGGACAATATCCGACCGAGGTGTCGGACGACCTCCTCATCTCACGTCACGCCGCCCCCATCATCGCGACCGCATGAGCTCCCCCTACTCGCAGCCAGTCGTCTTCTTCTTCGGGCAGGGCCGCGCCGACGGCACGGCCACCATGAAGGACATCCTGGGCGGCAAGGGTGCCGGCCTGGCCGAGATGACCAATCTCGGGATCCCGGTGCCGCCCGGCTTCACCATCGCGGCCTCGCTCTGCATCACCTACCTCGAGACCCGGCAGTTCCCGCCCTGGCTCCGGGCCCAGGTCGAGACCAGCCTCCAGCGGCTGGAGGCGGCCACCAACCGGCACTTCGGCGGCAAGGAGCGTCCGCTGCTGGTCTCGGTGCGCTCGGGGGCCGCGGTCTCGATGCCGGGCATGATGGAGACGATCCTCAACCTCGGGCTCAACGACGTCACGGTCGAAGGCCTCAAGACGGAGAGCGGCAACGCCTCCTTCGCCTACGACTCCTATCGCCGCTTCGTGGCGATGTACTCGTCGGTGGTGTTCGACCTGCCCAAGGCGCCGTTCGAGGCGCTGCTCGAGGCCCGCAAGCACCAGGCGAAGGTGCAGCGGGACATCGACCTTCCCGCCGACCAGATGAAGGCGCTGGTGGCGGACTTCAAGGCCCACGTGCTCAAGGAAACCGGGAAGCCCTTCCCGGATGACCCGATGGAGCAGCTGTGGGGCGCCATCGCCGCGGTGTTCGAGAGCTGGCACACCCGCCGCGCGATCGACTACCGGAAGCTGCACGACATCCCCGACTCGATGGGCACCGCGGTCAACGTGGTGACCATGGTCTTCGGCAACCTGGGCGAGGACTCGGGGACCGGCGTCGCGTTCACCCGCGACCCCTCCACCGGCGAGGCGAAGCTCTACGGCGAGTACCTGCTGAACGCGCAGGGCGAGGACGTGGTGAGCGGGAGCCGGAACGTGCACCCGATCTCCCAGCTCAAGGAGCAGATGCCGGCGGCCTACTCGGAGCTGGAGCGGATCAGCAAGGTGCTGGAGCGGCACTTCCGCGACGTGCAGGACATGGAGTTCACCATCGAGCGCGGCAAGCTCTACATGCTCCAGACCCGCCGGGGCCAGCGGTCGGGCCACGCGGCGGTGCGGATCGCCTGCGAGATGGTGGACGAGGGAGCGATCAGCGAAGAGGAAGCGGTCGCGCGGATTCCCCCCAACGACCTGAACCAGCTGCTCCACCCGACCATCGACCAGGACTCCAAGGTCGACCTGCTGACGACCGGCCTGCCCGCCTCGCCGGGCGCGGCGAGCGGCGCGGCGGTGTTCGACGCCGACCTGGCGGAGCAGCTCTCCCGCAAGGGCGAGCACGTGATCCTGGTGCGGCGGGAGACCAGCCCCGAGGACTTCCACGGGATGGTGGCGGCGCGCGGCATCCTCACGGCCCGGGGCGGCATGACCAGCCACGCGGCGGTGGTGGCGCGCGGCCTGGGCAAGCCCTGCGTGGCGAGCGCCCAGCAGCTCGACGTGAACGAGGAGCAGCACTGCTTCGGGGTAAACGGCCGCTCGATCAAGCAGGGGGAGTGGATCACCATCGACGGCGGCACCGGCAGGGTCTACCTCGGCAAGGCGGAGCTCAAGACCGCCGAGCTGTCAGGGAACTTCAACCGGCTGATGGAGTGGGCCGACAAGCTCCGCCACATCCGGGTGCGGGTGAACGCCGACACGCCGGCCGACGCCCACCGGGGCCGTGACTTCGGCGCCGAGGGGATCGGGCTCTGCCGCACCGAGCACATGTTCTTCGAGGGCGACCGGCTCATCGCCATGCGGGAGATGATCCTGGCGCAGGATCCCGAGGGGCGGAAGAAGGCGCTGGCCAAGCTGCTCCCGATGCAGCGGGGCGACTTCGAGGCGATCTTCCGCGCGATGGAGGGGTACCCGGTCACCATCCGGCTCCTCGACCCGCCGCTGCACGAGTTCCTGCCGCACGATCACGCCGAAGTCGAGGCGCTGGCCCGCTCGCTGGGAAAGCCGGCGGAGGACGTGCAGCGGATCGTGAACGGCCTGCAGGAAACCAACCCGATGCTCGGGCTCCGCGGCTGCCGGCTGGGCATCACCTACCCCGAGATCACCGCGATGCAGGCCCGCGCGATCTTCGAGGCGGCGTGCGCGGTGGCGCTCCGCAAGGGACGGGTGCAGCCGGAGGTGATGATCCCGCTCACCGCCAATGTCGTGGAGTTCCGGAAGCAGGCGCTGGTGGTGCGCCAGGTCGCCGAGGAAGTGTTCCGCGAGAAGCAGATCACGGTGCCGTACCTCCTCGGCACGATGATCGAGCTGCCCCGCGCGGCGCTGACCGCCGACGAGATCGCCCGGGAGGCGCAGTTCTTCTCCTTCGGGACCAACGACCTGACCCAGACGACGTGGGGCCTCTCCCGCGATGACGCCGGCCGGTTCCTGCCGTACTACCTCGAGCACGGCATCGTCGAGGACGACCCCTTCCAGGTGCTGGACCAGCAGGGCGTGGGCAAGCTGATCGAGATGGCCTGCGGCCTCGGCCGGAAGACCCGCGCCGACCTCAAGCTGGGCATCTGTGGCGAGCACGGTGGCGAGCCCCGCTCGGTGGCGTTCTGCGACAGCCTGGGGATGAACTACGTGAGCTGCTCGCCGTTCCGGGTGCCGATCGCGCGGCTGGCGGCGGCCCAGAGTGCGCTGACCGAGCGGGGGACGGTGGATCGGACGAGAGCGACGGTCTGAGTGGGCTAGTGGGCTAGTGGGCTAGGCGAAGATTCGCTGTCATCCCGAGCGAAGCGAGGGATCTACTTCGAACGGCCACGTGGCCGGGAAAGTAGATCCCTCGTCGCTTACGCTCCTCGGGATGACAGACCTGGGACGGCGCTCCTCGGGATGACAGACGTGGGGCGGCGCAGGCAACCAGTTCTGTCATCCCGAGCGCAGCGAGGGATCCCTGATCTTCCCGAGATAGAGCGCCGCGTACGCCCGCCAGGGCCGCCACGCCTCCGCCACCGCGCTGCCCGACCCGGCATCGTGAAAGGCGTCGGGCCAGCCGAGGGCCCGCTGGACGATCTCGGTGGCCCACTCCTCAGGCACGTCGGCGCGCTCCACCAGGACGCGCCAGGTTTCCGAGACTTCACTTCCCTGCTCCAGCCGCAGCTCCTCACCCACAATCAGCCGCGCCACCGCGACCAGCATTCCCGCGCGCAGCCGCGGGACGCCGAGGGCCTCGAGCCGCCTGGCACCGACCTCGAAGATCCGCCCGGCAAAGGGCGCCACCCGGTTGAGGCTGGGCCAGGGCGTCGCGACCGGCTCGCCCAGGGCTTCGACCACTCGGCCGGCCGACTCCGCCAGGATCACCTGGAGCGCGGTCTCGAACCCATCGACCGAGCCGGCCAGCCGGAGCCCGGGGTTCGCCCGGATAGCATCGCGGAGCCCGCCCTCCGCCAGGCGCGCCTCGATGACCGAGGGCACCGCGTCGAGATCGAAGAGCTGCCGGAGCCGCGCCAGGACCGGCATCAGCACCGGGACCAGCCCCGGGGTGAGCGCCACCCGAAGCTGGCCGTCGCCGGCGTCGTCCGCCTGGATGGCACCCCGGGCCGCGCCCACGGCGATGGTGCGCCGGTAGCCGGTGTCGGTCACCTCGTCGATCCCGGGCAGTGTCCGCCCGGCGAGGGTGGAACGAAGCGCAGCCCAGTTGAACGGTTCGCGATATCCCAGCGTGAGCACCACGAGGTCGTCGGCCGGGGCCGCCGCCTGTGCCTCCCGCCGGCGGAGCTTGCTCGGCGCCATCCGGTACTGCTCCCGGAAGACGGTATTGAACCGCCGGAGACTCTGGAAGCCGCTCGCAAAGGCGACGCGGGTGACCGGGAGCCGGGTGTCGGCGAGGAGCTGCTTGGCCAGGAGCAGGCGATGGGTCTGGGCCAGCTCGAGGGGGGAGACGCCGAGCTCGCGTTCGAAGGCGCGGCGGAGGTGGCGTTCGCTCACCCCCAGTTCCCGGGCCAGGGCGGCGACGTTCCGGCCGTTGAGGGCGCCGCCGGCCACCCGGTGGGCCGCCACCTGGGCCAGGCGGGACACGGCGTCGACCCGGGAGCGGCCGGGGGCAAGCTCGGGACGGCAGCGGAGGCAGGGCCGGAAGCCGGCGTGCTCCGCGGCGGCGGCAGTGCCAAAGAAGCGGCGCCGGTCGGGGTAGGAGACCTTCGCGGGGCAGACCGGGCGGCAGTAGATCCGGGTGCTGGTGATTCCGACGAAGAAGAGGCCGTCGAACCGGGCGTCGCGCGCCTCGACCGCGCGGCGGCAGACTTCGGGGGTAAGTTCGGGATCGAGCACGGGGCGGCCTCTGGCGACTGTGCCTGAAGTCTAGCCGCGGGGACGGAGACGGCTAGCCGGATTCGGACATTCAAAACAGCAACAGCCAATCACGAAGAACACGAAGCCACGAAGGGCACGAAGATCGGCCGGCGGTTCTTCGTGTCTCCTTCGTGCTCTTCGTGTCTTCGTGGTGGCGGTTGCTGTTGGATGCCAACCCAGGCACTGGAACCTTCCCCCACCCCTTGCCGTACTACCCCTTGCTGGGCTAGGTATACGGCCACCTTCCACGTCCGGACATCCATGGCTGGCTCCGATCTCTTCACCGGCTCCCTCGACCTCCTCCTCCTCAAGGCCGTCAGCTGGGGACCGCGGCATGGCTACGCCATCGGCCAGTGGCTCAAGCAGACCACCAGCGAGGTGATCGTGGTGCAGGAAGGCGCGCTCTACCCCGCCCTGCACCGGCTGGAGCGGCAGGGGCTGCTGGAGGAGGAGTGGGGCGTGAGCGAGACCGGCCGCAAGGCCAAGTTCTACCGGCTCACCCCCGCCGGCCGCCGCCATCTCAAGCAGGAGCTGGCGCGCTGGAGCGAGTTCTCCCGGGTCATGACCCTCTCTCTCGCCGCCGAGCGGCCCTGAGGTCCCCCATGTTCCGCCGCATCTTTCACATCGGGCGCCACCACCCCACCCCGGGCGAGGATGTCCGGCTGGAGCTGGAGCATCACCTGGAGCAGAGCACCCGCGACTTCGAGCGGCAGGGCCTGCCGCCGGAGGAGGCCCGGCGTGCGGCGCTGGCGGCCTTCGGCGATCGCGCCGCGGTCGAGGCCGAGCTGCGCGGACTCCGGCAGCAGACCCTCGAAGAGCGCCAGAGCCGGGAGTGGTGGTCGGAGCTGCGGCAGGACCTGCAGGTGGCGTGGCGCGGGCTCCGGCGCACCCCCGGGTTCACCCTCGTGGCCCTGCTGACGCTGGCGCTCGGTATCGGCGCCAACAGCGCGATCTTCGGGGTGGTGCGCTCGGTGCTGCTCCGGCCGCTGCCCTACCCCGAGCCGGGGCAGCTGGTCCAGCTCTGGACCGACTACAGCGCCCAGAACGGCCGGGCCGAGCCGGAGTGGCTCACCCCGCCCGATTTCACGGACTGGCGGGCGCAGAACCGGAGCTTCAGCGGCATGGCCGCCTACGACGGATGGGGCCCGGACCTGACCGGCGAGGGCGACCCGGTGGCGCTCGGCGGACTCGCGGTGGGTGGCGACTATTTCTCCCTCCTCGGCGTCGCGCCGGCGTTGGGGCGCACCCTCACCACGCCCGATGACGACCCCGGCTCCGAGCGGGCGGTGGTGCTGAGCCATGGACTCTGGCAGCGTCAGTTCGGCGGCGATCCCCGGATCCTGGGGCGCACGCTCCAGCTCAGCGGCGAGCCGTGGACCGTGGTCGGGGTGATGCCGCGGGACTTCCGCGCACCGGTCCAGGGCGCCCAGCCCGAGATCTTCCGCGCCCGTCGCCGCCCCAGCCCCGATCCCTGCGGGCGCGGGTGCATCACGGTCCGGGCCATCGGGCGTCTCAAGCCTGGCCTGTCGATCGCGCAGGCGCAGAGCGATCTCGGCGGCATCGCGGGGAGCATCGCGGAGCGCTTTCCGGAGACCAACAAGGGGGTGAAGCCCTGGCTCATCCCCCTCGCCGAACAGCTCACCGGCGCCACCCGGAAGCCGCTCCTGGCGCTGAGCGGCGCCATCGGGTTCGTGCTGCTCATTGCCTGCGTGAACCTCGCGAGCCTCCTGCTGGTGCGGGGTGAAGGGCGCGCCCGCGAACTCGCGGTGCGGGCCGCGCTCGGCGCGGGCCGGGGCCGGCTGGTGCGCCAGCTGGTGGTGGAGAGCAGCCTCCTCGCACTGCTGGGCGGCGCGCTCGGGCTCGCCGTCGGCGGGGCCGGCGCGCGGCTGCTCGGGACCATCGTGCCCCCGGAGATCAGCGCGATCCAGGGGATTTCGTTCGACCTGCGGGCGGTGGTCTTCACCGGCGTCATCACGGTACTCGCCGGGGTGCTCTTCGGCGTGGCCCCCGCGCTCCAGACGGTGGCTGGCTCACTGATGTCGACGATCCGTGCCGGCGGACGCGAAGGCGGCCGGCATACCCACCGGGCGCTGCATGCCCTCGTGATCGCGGAGGTGGCACTCGCCGCGGCGCTCCTCATCGGCGCCGGGCTCCTGATCCGGAGCTTCGAGCGGATGCAGCGGGTGGAGCTGGGCTACCGGGGCGATGGCGTCACCCTGGTGTCGGTGGGTTTTCCCCGGACCCGCTATCCCGACAGCACCCTGACGGTCACGGTGAACGGCCTGCTCGATCGCGTGCGGGCCAACCCGGCGGTGAAAGGCGCGGAAGTCACCGACATCCCGCCGCTCAACCCCGGCGACCAGGACGTGACCGCGATTGCCGTGGGCGAGCCGCAGCCGGCCGGCCAGCCGGGCTCGGTCTGGTACCGCAAGGTGACGCCGGGGTATCGCGCGCTCATGCAGTACCGGCTGGTGGCCGGGCGGGACCTCACGCCGGAGGACCGCGAGGGGGCGCCCCGGGTCGGGCTGGTGAACCAGGAGGCGGCGCGTCGGCTCTGGGGTGAGAAAAGCCCGGTGGGCCGGGTGCTCCGGCTGGGCGGGTCCGATGATGCGCCGCAGCTCACCATCGTGGGGGTGGTGGGATCGGGGCGGCACGACGGCCCCAACCAGCCGTACAAGCCGGAGCTGTTCGTGCCGTTTGCGCAGTTCCGGAGCCGCGGCTTCGCGGTGGCGCTCGAACCGGCGAACGACCCGCGCGCGGCGCTCGAGGCATTCAAGGTCGCGCTCCGGGAAACCGATCCACTCATTCCGGTCGGCGACGTCCAGCCGATCGGGGAGCTGCTCCGCGGGGCGACCGCTTCGTCGCGGACCAGCGCGACCCTGATCGGCTGTTTTGCCGGCGTGGCGCTGCTGCTCTCGATGATCGGGGTGTACGGCGTGATGGCCTACGTGGTGGCGCAGCGCCAGCGGGAGCTCGGGGTGCGGCTGGCGCTCGGTGCGACGCCGGGCACCATTCGCGGGCTGGTGCTGAGCCAGGGGGCCCGGCTGGCGACGTGGGGCGCGGTGATCGGCCTGGGACTGGCGCTGGCGCTCGGGCGGTTCCTCCGGGCGCTGCTGTTCGAGGTGAGTGCCAGCGACCCGGGGACGCTGGTGGCGGTACCGCTGCTGTTGTGCCTGATGGTCCTGCTGGCGTGCTGGATTCCGGCGCGTCGCGCGGTGCGGATGGATCCGCTGGTGGCGATCCGGGCGGAGTGAAGAGTGGGCTAGCCGCAACAGCAGGCAGGGCGGCCGGGCGGCAAGGTGTCATCCCGAGCGGAGCGAGGGATCTACTGTGCAGTGCTCGTTGTCGGACTCCCGCAACTTGCTCTGCCGGCTAGATCCCTCGCTTCGCTCGGGATGACAAGTCCTGCCCCGGGCGCGCCCTTGCCGCTTTGCCACTTTGCCGCCTTGCCGTCTTGCCGCTTTGCCCACTTACCCCGTCTAATCCGCCCGCAACGCCAGCGCTGGACTCGCGCGGCTGACCCGGAACGCCGGGAGCCAGCAGGCCACGAGGCCGCTCAGCGTCAGCAGCAGCGGCACGGCCACGAAGGTCACCGGGTCGAGCGGCTCGATCTGGAAGAGCACCGCCGTCATCGTCCGGCTCAGCAGCGTGGCGCCGAGGAGGCCGGCCGCCAGGCCGATGGCAACCAGCCGGAGTCCGTGGCGCACCACCAGCCACTGGACCTCGCCCGCCTGGGCGCCGAGCGCGATCCGGATCCCCATCTCCCGCACCCGCCCACGCGCCAGCTGGGCCATCACGCCGTAGACCCCGATCACCGCCAGCAGCATCCCCGTCACCGAGAAGGCGCCGAGCAGCGTGAGCATGAAGCGCTGCCGGGCGAGCGCACGATCGCGCAGCTCGGCGAGGGTGCGGGCTCGGACCAGCGCCAGCGAGGGATCGAGCCGGGCGAGGAGGTCGCGGACCTGGGCGGTGAGGGCGCCGGGATCGCCGCCGGTCTTGAGGAGGAGGTAGAGACCACCGCCACCGTCCTGCGCCGCCGGCGCCACGAACTCGGGCATCGGTGGCTGGTCGAGGGTCTGCCGCTCGTCGGCCTGGACCCCGACGATGGTCCGCCAGACCGAAGTGGAATCCGGGACCTTGTCGAAGGTGATCCGCTTCCCGATCGGATCCTCGCGGGCGAAGTACTTCGTGGCGAGCGTCTGGTTGATGATGACGACCTTCGCGGCCCCGGTCCGGTCGCTCTCGGTAAAGGCCCGGCCGCGCACGATCGGGACGTTGAGCATCCGGTAGTAACCCGGCGTGACCTCCTTGTGCCCCACCTCGAACCCGACCTGGTCTGGCGCCCATCCGTCGGCAGTAAAGTCGCTGGTCCATCGCACCCCGGTCAGCGGCTCACTGGTGGTGCCGGCCACGCCAGTGACCCCGGGCAGGGCACCCGCTTCCCGGACCAGCCCGTCGAAGAAGGTGTAGATCTTTTCGTTGCTGTCGTAGCGGGCATTCGGGAGTACGACCAGGGCGGAGAGCACTCCGTCTCCGTGGAAGCCGGGATCGACCGCGCTCAGACGCCAGTAGCTCCGCAGCACCAGGCAGGCGCCGATGGTGAGGAGCAGCGCGAGCCCGACCTCCCCGATCACCAGGAGATCGTTCCAGCGCCGGACCCTCTGGCCGCCGCTGCCACCCTTGCCGCCCTCCTTGAGCGCATCGGCCGGCGCGCGCCGTGAACCCCACAGCGCCGGCGCCGCGCCGAACAGCGCCGCTGCCACCACCGTGATCCCCAGGATGTAGAGCAGCACCGACCGGTTGAGCGTCACGCTGCCGAGCGGGAGAAGATTCGCCGGCTGGAGCAGGAGCAGCACCCGGATCAGCCCCCACCCCACCGCGAGTCCGACCACCGCCCCGAGGATGGAGAGCACCATGCTCTCGGTCAGCGCCTGGCGAATGATCCGGCTCTTCCCCGCCCCGAGGGCCAGCCGGAGCGCCACTTCCCGCTCCATCCCCGCCGCGCGGACCAGGAGCAGGTTGCCGACGTTGCTGCAGGCGATGAGGAGCAGCACGCCGACCGAGGCGAGCAGCACCAGCAGCGGCCCGCGGGTGTTGCCGATCAGGAATTCGTGGAGCGGCGTCATACCCGCCCCCATCACCCGGTTGGTGGCGGGATACTCCTGCTGCAGCTGACGCACCACCGCCTGGAGCTGGGCATCGGCCTCGGCGGCGGTGACGCCGGGCTTGAGCCGGGCCGCCGCCCGGAGCCAGTGAGCCCGGCGAAAGGAGACCTTGGACCGGGCGTCGCGCTCGAAATCGGTGGGCGTCCAGATATCGACGCCTTCGCGCGGGAAGGAGCCCATTCGGCCTGGCATGACGCCGACGACCTGGGTCGGGACGTCGTCGAGGGTGATGCTCCGGCCAACCAGGCCTGGGTCGGCGCCGAACTGGTCGCGCCAGAGACGTTCACTGACGAGCGCGACGCGCCGGCCGGTCCGCCAGGTCTCGTCCGGGGTGAAGCTGCGACCGCGGAGTGGATCGACACCCAGCACGCTGAAAATGTTCCCGGTGACGTAGCCGCTGGTGAGCCGCACCGGGCGACCCTCGCCCTGGAGGGTGACGGAGTTCTCCCAGTCGGCCCAGGCCGCGACGTCGGCAAAGGCCGCGACCCGTTCCTGCCAGTCCATCATGTTGGCGGGGGCCACGACGTTCTTGTACCACCCCTTCTCCGGGTTCTGCTCCCAGAGCATGTAGAGGCGCTCGGGGTCCTTGAAGGGGAGCGGGCGGAGAATGACCGCGTTGACGGCGGAGAAGATGGCGGTGTTGGCGCCGATACCGAGAGCGAGGGTGAGGACCGCGGCACCGGTGAGGACGGGGCTTCTCCGGAGGGAGCGGAGGGCGTAGCGCACGTCGCCGGTGAAATCGAAGAACCAGCGGGTACCGCGGGTATCCCGCTCCGCCTCGCGGATCCCCTCGACGCTGCCGAAGTCGAGCCGGGCCTTTCGTTCGGCGTCGGTGGTGTCCATGCCGAGTTCGCGGTTCTGCCGGGTTTCCATGGCGAGATGATGGGCGATCTCGTCGGCGGTGTCGCGGTCGATGCGGGCGTGGGAGAAGAGGGACTTCAGGCGGCGAAAGAGCGACATGGGGCACCTTGGCGTTGCGCGAATGCGAGTCCCAGCATTGTCTGCAGGAAGATCAGGGATCCCTCGCTGCGCTCGGGATGACAGAACCGGTCGATCGGCGCCGTCCGTCTGTCATTCCGAGCCGCGGAGCGGCGAGGAATCCCTGCTCTTGCTCAATCCACTAGCTCACTTCCAGCACCCAGCCCACCGCCTGGACGTACTGCTTCCAGCCATCCGACTCGAGTCCCAGCGCCTTCTTTCCGGCGGCGGTGAGCTTGTAGTAGCGGGCCCGGCGGTTGGTCTCGGAGGCGCGCCACTCGCCGCTCACCCATCCCTTGCCTTCGAGGCGGCGGAGGGCGGGATAGAGCGACCCCTGGTTGACGTCGAGGATGCCCCGGCTGGACTGGCGGATGCGCTGGCTGATCCCCCAGCCGTGCATCGGCTCGAGGCTCAGGGTCTTGAGGATGAGCAGGTCCAGGGTGCCCTGGAGGAGATCGGGCGTGGCCGGGGGCATAGCTGTTCCTGTTGAATGGCTACAAGAGACTACGGCGGCTCCTGTAGGATGTCAACAAGACGCCAGCGGAGGAGCCCGGGTTTCAGGCAACCTGAAGAAGCGGCAACAGCCTATCACGAAGGTCTAGAAGCTCTCCCGCTGCTTCGCCGCCTCGATGATCGCCGCCATCACGTCGCGGTGCTCCCGGAAGGTGTCGTCGACCACCTGGAGGGTGGGGATGGTGCCGGGATAGAGGGAGAGGGTCTTGGGGTCGAAGCGCCCGAACCCCGATTCGTGCACCCCGCTCGACCCCCGCCCCGGCGCCGGCGCGCTCAGGTGACTGAAGTTGCGGGAGTATGTCCGGAACCGCGCCCCCAGCCCCACGTGGAACATCGGGATGAAGCCGTGGAGCGCATCGTAGGGAAACTCCCCGACGCAGAGGACCTCCGGGTGCCGGCGGCGGAGTTCCTCGACCAGCCGCTTCGTGCCGAGGTGCATGTCGCCGTTGCGGGCGTTGACGTGCCCCCCGGCGATATCGAGAAAGTACCCGTCCACCTTGAAACGGGTGATCGTCTCCTCGATCCGCCCGAGCAGGTGGTTCCGCCAGCTCTCCTCCGCCACGTTCATGTAGGTGAGCCACCCGTCCTGATGCCGGTCGTTGTTCCAGTCGACCCAGTTCAGGTTGTAGACGTCGCCATCGATCTTGCTCACCGCCCCGCCCGCGATCTCCTGCCAGACCGGGAGCTTCCGGTTGGCGGCGTTGAGCCCGAACATCGGCATGACATGGAACCCGAGCCGGTGCCCCTCCTCGACGAGCGCGGTGAATCCCCGCTCGCCCCCCATCCGCTCACTGACCCGGTAGGTGGGATAGTCGAAGTAGTAGCGGCCGTCCCACGCGGGGATGAACACCAGCACCCGCCGGCCCTCGATGCGGGTCGCCATCCAGCGGAGAATCTCCGCCATCGCGGCGAAGTCGTTGAACATGTAGCCGGTGTAGTGCATCCCGTGGAGCGTGGTGACCAGCTGGATGTCGCGGGCCCACGGGGGGAGGTCGGTGCGCTTCTCCCACGGCGTGAGCTGAAAGACCTGCTCGAGGTGGGTGATGTGCGGCGCGATGGCGTCTTCGAAGTTCGCCGCCTCGACCAGCCGCCAGGCCGGCACCTCGACCCGGTGGTCGTTGCGCCACCCGTCGTGCTCGTAGATCGCCTCGACCCGGTAGCCCTCGTCGCCGGGCTGGAAGTAGAAGCGCTTGGGGCGCACCTGCCGGTCGAGGGGAGAGATCGCGATCACCTTGCCGGCGCCGGTCTCCACCGCGGCGAACGGCGTCCCCATCGCCTCAGCCGCGCCGGGGCCGTGGAGGTCCCCTGCCCCGAACGGGTACCCGGCCAGCAGTTCGTCGTCCTTCCGGTCCTGCGGTGCTCCCCCGCCGAGCGAGACCTTGCCGCGGGGAATGCCCCGGATCACCGTCGTCACGGTCTTCACCGGCCGATCCATCATCGCGACGATGGTCCACTCGATCCGGTTCTCGACCCGGCGGAAGGTGGCGGAGAGAAAGCCGGGCGCGGTCTCCTGGCCGCCGGCCCAGACGAAGCGGGTGGCGCGGAGCTCGATCCCGTTCTCCTTCGGCACCACCGCCAGGTCCTCGAGCCGGAGGCCGTAGGTGTTTTCGTCGCTGAAGACCAGGAACCCGAACCGGTACCCACCGAACTCGACGCTCGGCTCGGGAAAGCCGAAGCTGAACTTCATATACTCGTTGCCGCGCGGGGGGAGGTAGACCTCGCTGGTCGACAGCAACGGCGTGATGGTCCCGTCGGACACGGGGACTCCGGTCAGGAAGTGGGTGAGCGACTCAGGCGGAGCGCAGGGTCCAGTAGACCGCGTAGCGTTCGTCGAAGAGGCGGGCGAGTGGTACCAGGGTGTAGTCGACCTCCTGCCCCCGGGTGCGGAACTCGAGCGGCTTGCGAGGCACCGGCTCGAGCCAGCGCGCGAGATCGGCGGCGCTGCCGCGGAGCACCGGCGCCGGGGGAAGATCGGGGTCCTTGAACTCCGGCACGGTGTACGGCGCGGTGGGTCCCGCTCGGCGGTTGGCCGGGGTGATCCCGGCGGTCCCCATCCGGCCGGCCAGCACCAGCGGCCCGTACATCAGCGCGACGAGCGTGGGATCATCGGGCATCGGCTCGACGCGGAGGGTGAGCGGCAGGCGGAGCTCGACCCGGTCTCCCGCGGCCCAGGTCCGGTCGATGGTGGCGTAGCTGCCGGGTTCGTGGGGTCCATTGTGGGGCCGGCCGTTGATCGTGACCGCGATGCCATTACCGGCCCAATGCGGAATCCGGAGCCGGAGCGCCAGCTTCACCGGCTTCGCGGCGTGCAGCGTGAGCACGACCCGATCGCTCTCGGGAAACCGGGTCTCCTGCCGCACGGTGAGGCCGCGCTCGGCCCAGTGCAGCTCGGCGTTGAGATAGAGATTCACCCACAGCCCCGCGGCATCGTGGAAGAAGATGCTGTCGCCCGCCTTGGCGAAGTTCTCCACCCCGGTGCCGTGACAGCACCAGAAGCCATGCTCCGGCGTGCCGAAGAGCTTCCAGTAGCCGGAGGCGAGCGGCGTGTAGTAGAGCTTCTCCCCGTCGGCGGGGTGCTGCGTCCCCATGATGCCGTTCCACCAGGCCCGCTCGTAGAAGTCGGCGTAGCGCGGCTCGCCCGACCAGGTGAAGAGGTGGCGGGAGAGCTTCAGCATGTTGTAGCTGACGCAGGTCTCCTGGGTCTCCTGGTTGAGGGTCGCGGCCAGCTGGTCCCGCCCGCCGACCCACCCTTCCCCGGTCGTGGTCCCCCCGGTGGCATACGACCGGTGCAGCGCGACGGTCTCCCAGAAATACTCCGCCGCCTGCCGCGAGCTCGCGTCGCCGGTGGCGTCGTAGCGGCAGCACTCGCCCAGCACCTTGGGGATCGTGGTATTGCCGTGCACGCCATTGAGCTCGTCGCGGCCCGCGGTGAGCGGATCGACGATGCGCCGGTGACGGAACTGGTCGCCCAGATCGCGGTAACTGCCCTTCCCCGTGACCGCCGCCAGGTCATACAGCGTCGCCACCATCCCGCCGTGCTCCACGTTGAGCATCTTCTGCTGCTCCTCGCCGCCGAGCGCCGCCATGTAACGCGCGGTCCACTCCGCCATCCCGGTGACCACGGCGAGCGCCGCCTGGTCGCCGGCCAGCGTGTGCAGGTCGAGGAGACCGGCCATGATCTTGTGCAGGGTGTAGAACGGCGCCCAGACCCGGCGGGTGGTGCGGAGCCGCTCGAAGAACTCCCGCGGAAAGGCACTCAGGTAGCCGTCGCCGTGCGCCCGCTGGCAGGCGGCAAGGCCGGCCACCACGGTACTCCCCCGGCGGGCGAAGACCTCCTCGCCGGTGCGGGAGGCGAGGAGGGCGCAGGCGGAGAGATAGTGGCCGACGAAGTGTCCGCGCAGCTCGTTGTCCGGGGCTTCCCACCCGCCGTAGGGCGCCGCGCTGGTGGGGATGCCGGCGGTGCGGCGGAAGGAGACGAGGAGCCGGTCGGGGTCGAGGCCCAGGAGAAAGCGCTTGTTGAGCTCCAGCTGGTCGCGCCAGGGGCCGGCACCGAGTCGCACCTGCCGGAGGGGAAAGGCATGGGCGACGGGATCGGCCCCGGGGAGTGCCTGCGGGGTACCGGTGAGGCCCGGCAAGCCGGGGATCCGGAGCCAGGGAACGGCGGCCGAGACGGCCAGGAGCTGGCGGCGTGAGAGCACGGGACCGGGGGAGTGGGAGTGGCGCCGTCGGGACTGGATGAGCAAAGGTGCGCGGGGTTGGCCGGGGCGGCAACCGGGGTCCGGCTACCCCCCGGGAGAGAGGGCCGCCACCCCTCCGGCGGGTTACACTCCAGACCGGTGCCCGGCCGTCGGGACCGAGCGAGGAGAGGGATCGTGAGTCCGGCACAGCTCACCGCGTACATCCGCATCGATCACGACTGGAAGGTCGCGGCCTGCAGCGCCAGCGCCGAGCGGCTGCTCCAGCGTCCCCGCTCCGCCATCCTGCAGCAGCCGCTCTGGGACCTCGCACCCACCGCCGCCGGCACCCCGGTCGAGAGCTTCTTCCGGCGGGCGATGGACGGAACGCTGCTGCACGCCCAGCTGCCGTGGCCCGTCCCCGGCCATCCCTGCGACCTCGATGCCTGCCCCGTCCCCAGCGGCCTGCTGCTCTTCATCCGGAGCCACTCGGCTCAAGGGGCCTCGCCTGCCGACGGGGCGGAGGCGGGTGACCCGGCCGACGCCGAGTTCCTGATCGAGGAACTCCGCGAGCAGGCGGTGGCCTTCCAGGCGCTCAAGGACATCTTCCCCGGCGGCATCCTGACCGCGGACGCCGCCTGCCGCCGGATCACCGGGAACCCGGCATTCTACGCCATGATGGGGCTGCCGCTGGGAGCGAATGCCTCGCTGCCGGCGAAGGACTCCGATATTCCCCAGGGCACGCGGGTGTACCGCGACGGGCGGGAGCTGGCCCACCACGAGTTCCCGGTGCAGCACACCGGGCGCACCGGCAACCCGCTGCTCGGGTTCGAGCACGACATCGAATATCCCGACGGCCGCCGGGTCACCCTGCTCGCCAACACCACGCCGCTCAAGGACGACGCGGGGCGGGTGCGCGGCGTGCTGGGTGCCTATACCGACATCACCGAACGGAAGCGGGTCGAGCGGGAGCGCGCGGCCGACCTCGAGGCGCACGAGATGCTCCTCGCGGTCGGGAGTCTCTGCACCCAGCCGCAGGCGGAGCTGGGGCACTGCCTCGAGC